>CBDBCR010000001.1:0-1026305 GCA_965203465.1 Nitrosopumilaceae archaeon
GGACGCAGGTGCGCGAGTTCCTAAACTCGCTGGAGCGGGAGCGGCCCGGCATAAAGAACACGGCGGCCCGCTCGCTGGAGCGCATAGCCGGGGCCGTCGAAGCCAAAAAGCCGGGCGCCTGCCCCTCGTGCGGGGCACCCAGCTCGGGGGGGGCCTGCTCGGTGTGCCTGCTGGCCGGGCGGCTGCGCGACGATGGTTCAAATATGAGGGTGCCCCCGCCGGGGCGGCAGTAGGTAGGGTCGGGGTGCCAGCCGTGCCCCTTTCCGAAACCGGCTACACGCGGAGACCAGCAACCGCTGGGCAAATCTCCAGGAGTGTGGTACCCGCAGGGCGAGCGGGCGTGAACCCACGCCGGGGCGGGTGGTTGCAGGAGGGCGGCCGTCCGAAGGGACGCAACCGCGCTCCGTGCCGCCGAAAGTGATGAGGTCCGGGAGGGAGCAGTCATAAGGCGGAGCATCCACGCTTCCCCGTCAACGTGGCGGACCTTGCCCGCCCTGAAACGGGGCCGCGGTCCTGGATCGGAACCGGCGGGGCTACTGCCTCAATAACGAACCTCGAATTCCGGCCGCCCCTCCGGAAGATCGGCCCCACCGGCGCTCGCATCGAGCAGCTGGCAGTACCTGCAGTCGACCGGCTCCAGCTCGGAAAGCTCGAGTGAGTCCACGCGCGAGCCGGCCGGCCCGCGCCGCGCCCACGCGAGCAGCGCCTCGACCTTGCCGCCGTCGCCCTCCACGACCGCCTCGACCCTGCCGTCGTCCAGGTTCCTGACCCAGCCCGAGACGCCCAGCCTCAGAGCCTGGACCTTCATCGACTGCCTGTAAAAGACACCCTGCACGCGGCCCGACACCAGGATTTTGGCGCGGCGCGTCAACGGCGATCCTTGATGCGCGCCCTGCCGGTCTTGCGCGCGGCGATGCTTCCCACCTTGGCGCCGGGCGGCGCGTCGCGCGCGACCGTCGAGCTCTGCCCGACGTGCTGGTGCCTGCCGCCGCCGTGCGGGTGCACGTAGGCCGCCTGCGCCACGCCGCGCACTATGGGGTACTTGCGCCCGCGCGCGCGGAACTTGCGCCACTTGCCGCCGGCCGACATGAGCGGCCTCTCCGATGCGCCGCCGCCGGCCAGCGATCCTATCATGGCGCGGTTCTTGGGGTTGAGGGTGGCGAACCTGCCGGAGGGCAGTTTGACGGTCACGCCGTCCTCGCCGTGCGAGAACACCGTGGCGCTGGTGCCGGCCGACTTTACCAGCGAGCCGCCGTCGCAAAAGTGCCGCTCGACGTTGCAGACCGCCGTGCCGTCCGGTATGTTCTGCACGCTGATCACGTTGCCCGGCCTTATGCCCGACTTTAGGCCGAACTGCATGTCCGAGCCCACGCGGGTGCCGAGCACCGCGGGCACGAACCATACCGAGCCGTCCTCGAAGCGCAGTTTCGCAAGCGGCGCGTCCCGGCCCCGCTCGTGCACCAAGTCTATGACCCTGCCGGTGTGCTGCTCGGAGAGCGGGAACGGCGGGTACTTTGTGTCGGCTATCTTGCCCGTCGAGGAGGCCCGGAACTGGCGGCCCCCGCGCCCGCGCCTCCTGACCAGCGGCCTCTTGCCCATAGGCCCGGCCGGGCCGGGGGCGCGGATTTTAAGCTTGCCAATGGGCGCCGTTCCGACAAAGGTATAAACATTGGACGGGGGGTTTTTTCGCCGTGGAGCCGAACAACCTGACCCTAAAGGTTCTGGAGGCGTACACCAGGGACGTGGGCAGGGGCGTTGCCCGCATAGACTACGATTCGATGGACAGCCTGGGCGCCTCGACCGGCGACGTCATCGAGATAAAGGGCAAGCGCAGGACGGTAGCAAAGTGCCTCCCCCTGTACCCGTCCGACGAGGGCAAGGGGCTGCTGAGGATAGACGGCCTGGGGCGCAACAACGCCGGCATCGCGATCGGGGACACCATCACCGTCCGCAAGATAAAGGCGGTGCCGGGCGAAAAGGTGGTCGTCTCGCCGCTCGAGGCCATACCGCCCATCGACGAGCGGTACCTGTCCCGACGCGCTCGAGAGCATCCCGCTGATAAAGGGCGACAACGTCAGCCTCCCGTACTTTGGCGGCAGGCTCACGTTCCAGGTGATAGGCGTCTCGCCGGCAGAGGCGGTGCTGGTCACGCAAAAGACCGTATTCCATCTGGCAGAAAAGGGCGAGACGCTGCGCGGCGTCCCGCAGGTCACCTACGAGGACATCGGCGGCCTCACGGACGAGATCAAAAAGGTGCGCGAGATGATAGAGCTGCCCCTGCGCCACCCCGAGATATTCGAAAAGCTGGGCATCGAGGCGCCAAAGGGCGTGCTGCTGTACGGCCCGCCAGGCACCGGCAAGACCCTGCTGGCAAAGGCCGTCGCCAACGAGAGCAACGCGCACTTTATCAGCATATCCGGGCCCGAGATCATGTCAAAGTTCTACGGCGAGAGCGAGGCGAGGCTGCGCGAGATATTCAAGGAGGCCAGGGAAAAGGCGCCGTCGATAATATTCGTAGACGAGATAGATTCGATCGCCCCAAAGAGGGAGGAGGTCACCGGCGAGGTGGAAAGGAGGGTCGTCTCGCAGATGCTCTCGCTGATGGACGGCCTCGAGGCGCGCGGGCGCGTCATCGTGATATCTGCCACCAACCGCCCCAACGCCATAGACCCGGCGCTGCGCAGGCCCGGCCGCTTCGACCGCGAGATAGAGATACGCGTGCCGGACAAAAAGGGCCGCAAGGACATCCTTGCCATACACACGCGCAACATGCCCCTCGACGACGAGGTCAACATGGACGGGGTGGCCGCGGTCAGCCACGGCTACGTGGGCGCCGACCTGGAATACCTCTGCAAGGAGGCGGCCATGAAGTGCCTGCGCCGCCTGCTGCCCGAGCTGGACCTCGACGAGGAAAAGCTCTCGCCCGAGACGCTCGACAAGCTGGTCGTCAATTCGGACGACTTTCAGCGCGCCATCAGGGAGGTGACCCCGTCGGGCATGCGCGAGGTCTTTATCGAGAACCCCGACGTAAAGTGGGACGAGGTCGGGGGCCTAGACGACGTGAAAAAGGAGCTCCAGGAGGCAGTCGAGTGGCCCATGAAGTACCCCGGCCTGTACGACAAGCTGGGCCACCAGATGCCGCGCGGCATACTGCTCCACGGGCCCAGCGGCACCGGCAAGACCCTGCTGGCAAAGGCCGTCGCCACGCAGAGCGAGGCCAACTTCGTCTCCGTGAGGGGGCCCGAGCTGCTCTCAAAGTGGGTCGGGGAATCCGAGCGCGGCATACGCGAGATCTTCAAGAGGGCGCGCCAGTCGGCCCCGTGCGTGGTCTTTTTCGACGAGATAGATTCGATAGCCCCCATCAGGGGCGGGGGCGGCGAGACGGCCGTCACCGAGCGCGTCGTCAGCCAGCTGCTCACCGAACTCGACGGCATGGAGAACATGCACGGAGTAGTGGTGCTCGCGGCCACCAACAGGGTCGACACCATAGATCCGGCCCTGCTGCGCCCGGGCCGCTTCGACAAGATAATCCAGATACCGCTGCCCGACAAGGAGAGCCGCAGGAAGATACTGGAGATCAACTCCGAAAAGATACCGGCCGTCACCGAAAAGGGCAAGCCCGGCTGCGTCGACTTTGAAAAGCTGGCCGAGATGACCGACCGCATGAGCGGCGCCGACGTGGCTGCCATCGCCAACACGGCCGTCTCGCTGGTCATACACGAGTTTCTGGACAGCCTGCCCGAGATCAAAGAGCTGGAAAACAGCGCCAAGGGCGCCGCGGTCAGCATGAAGCACTTTGAGGAGGCGGTAAAAAAGGTGCGCAGCCAGAAAGAGCTAAAGACCAGCAAGCTCATGGACATTATCCTACTACAGGTAGCAAGGTTTAGATGGTATCGGAGCGTACACCGTGCATGTCAGACGCGCAGGACACGATGATGCTCATCATGGGCGTGCAGAACGAGATCGTCGGAATCACGCGCTTCATAAAGTACCTGTTCCTAGCGTGCCAGAACGAGACGCTACGCGACCCGCCCGACATAGAGTGGCGCAGCCACTATAGTTCTGGACAAAAGTTCGCCGTCAAAACTTGGCGTATCTTTTCGGGCGCTGGTTCATGCACTTGATCGGATCTATGTTGTAGTGCACGGTCCTGTAATGCTCCGACAAGTCTTTGCAAAAGTCTTCGAACGATGCGTGGTACTTGTACGAGACGCTCGATCTGCTCTTGACTAGCCACATGTGCTCGGCCGGATTCACGTACGGCGAACCGACGGGCGTATACCGCAAGACGATCTCCGGGTTGTCGCGCAAAAACTCCTGAACCTTGCGCGATTGGTGGTACGACGCGCGGTCTTCGTATATGAGGAGCGGCCCGAACCGCCTGTGCGCTTCCTTGAGAAAATCGATGAACGTGTCGGAGTTGGCCCTGTCGTACAGCCGGACCATGTGTCTTGTGTCTTCCAGCAACAGCCCGTGCGCCGACACTTTTTGGGGGTCGTTGGTGAAGGTTCCGCTTACCGGCGTGCCTTGCTCCGTCCAGAACAAGGCGTTGGACTTGTCGTCCCTGCGGTGGTGCGACTCATCCCCCCACCCCACGGTGCGCCCTTTGCGCCTGTGGTAGGCAATAACGCGCCTTTCGCGCTTCTGCCACTTGCTCACGGCGGCCGGGCTGGCGTGGTTTACGTGGACGTACTGTATTTTCTTGGGAGAGAGGTTGCGGCCGCGCATGAGCCTCAGGGACATGCCTGCTGCTGTAGCCCACGCCGGTCTTCCGTTTTATCGCGTCGCTGACCTCGTGCGGCCGCACCCGTTTCCGGGACGCGTCGTCTATGATCTTGTTGAGTTTGTCTTTCCTTACCTTGGGCGGCCTTCCTGCACGCGGACGGTCGCGGAGGGCGTCCAGCCCGCCGCTCTCGTACCTGTCCACCCACTGCCGCACCCAGTCGTCGGACATCATCAGGCTCTGCGCAACATCGTCGACTCGCTGTCCTTGCACCGCCACCATGTTGACGGCCACTATGCGCAGGCTGACCCGGGCGTCCTTTTCCTTCTTGAGTGCCTTTTTCAGCACCGTTGACGTGTTAGTCATGGGTGTAGCCTGATCCCGTAGTAAATAAGTGCGTGAGAAAAAAATTGTTGACAAACCGACGAATTTTCGTCCAGAACTATACTACGGCCCGTACTGGGACGGCTTCAACGACGCGGTCGGCTCGCTCGTAAAACAGAACTTGGTGAGCACCGAAGAACTGAGGAACGAGCTCGGTCGCACTACGAGGTATTCCATAACCCCAAAAGGCAGAAAGCGTTTCAACGGACTGCTGGAAAAACTGGACGAGAAGGAGATCTCAGACCTGACATCCGTCATACGCGCGCACCAGCGCAAGTCCCTGACGGCCTTTCTGAAATTCATTTTCCGGAACTATCCGAGATATAAGAAACGCAGCCTGATCGTAGACAGGATACTTGCAGACTAGGATCCGACCACGGCGCCGGGCGCCGAACATGTGGGCGGCAAGATTTAGATGGTAGGCGCCCGCACGTAGTGCGTGCCGGACGCGCAGGACACGATGTTGCTGATCATCGGGGTGCAGGGCGAGATCGTGGGGATCACCCGCCTCATAAAGTACCTGTTCCTCGCGTGCCAGAACGGCGCGCTGCGCGAGCCGCCCGACATAGAGTGGCGCAGCCACTACTACGGCCCGTACTGGGACGGGATCAACGGCGCGATCGGCTCGCTCGTGGAACGGAATCTGGTCAGCACTACCGAGCTGAAAAACGACATGGGGCGCACTACGAGGTTATTCCATAACCGACAAGGGCAGGCAGCACTACGGCAGGCTGGTGGAAAAACTGGGCAAGAAAGAAGCTTCCAAGCTTACTGCCATCGTGCACGCGCACCAGCACAAGCCACTTATCGTCTTTCTGGACTTCATCTACGGGAAATATCCCGAATACAGGGAGTTCGATATAATCGCAGACAAGATACGCTCCTAGGATCCAGCCATGACGCCGACCACTACCAGCACGAACCCGACTACAAGAAACACCATCCCGTATGGAAACAGCTGTTCTTCGTACTTGCTCGTTTCTTCAGATATTTTTTTCAAGTAACGGCGATCATCCTGTATCGAGAACGCTAAATCGTCCGATTGGCCCGAGTCGTCAAGCACGACTGCTTGCTGCAAGGTCGAGATCAAGCGCAGTATGCTGGAGACTTTGGGTATCGGGATTAGCAACGTCAGCGCAGCTGCAAAATCCAAAAACAGCCCCGCAACCAAGATCGCCAAACCGTCCATTTGCGCTGGCAAGTGTATGTTTGGAGTATAAAAGAAGTATTTCCAACCGGATCGGCCGCCGGTCTAGTCAATGCACTGCCGCGATCGAATCAGGTCTGCGCGACGATGCGCGCCCCCGGCCGCGCAGTCGGGCGGTTCCAAAGACGCCACAGTTAGTATCTTATAGCACGGCGCGGCGCGCCCGCGCATGTCCGCCGTCTTGGAGCAGTCGGGCGCCTCGCCGGGCGACCGCGTCCTGGTAAAGGCCGGCAGGGAGCACGAGGGCACGCTGATGCCCGGGTACGGGGATCCGGGCACGATAGTCCTAAAGCTGGACAGCGGGTACAACGTGGGGATCGGCGCCGGCGGCGTAAGATCCGTAAGGGTGCTCGGGCGCCCGGCCGGGGCGCCCGCCGAAAGGCCGAGGCCCGAGCCGCGCGGCGGCCTGGCCCGCGTGCTGCTCATATCGACCGGCGGCACCATAGCCAGCCGGGTCGACTACCGGACCGGCGCGGTCACGCCGGCCCTCGACGCGTCGGGCATCTACGAGTACGCCCCCGAGCTGGGCCGGATAGCCGACATCCGCACGCTCGACCTGTTCTCGAAGCACTCGGAGGACATGACGCCGGGCGACTGGCTCAGGATAGCCGAGGAGGTGCGCCGCGGCGCGCAGGACCACGACGGCATCGTGATAGCGCACGGCACCGACACGATGCACTACACGTCGGCGTTCCTTTCGTTCGCGCTAGCCGGCCTGCCGGTGCCGGTGGCCCTCGTCGGCGCGCAGAGGTCGCCGGACCGCGCCTCGTCGGACGCGGCCGAGAACCTGCTGGGCGCGGCCAGGCTGGCGGCCGGCTGCGGCGCCAACGGCGTATACGTGGTCATGCACGCCGGCCAGGACGACGGGGCGGTGGCCTGCCACGCGGGCACGCGCGTGCGCAAAAGCCACACCAGCGCTAGGGGCGCCTTCGAGACCGTCGGCGGCCCGCCCGCGTTCACCATAAGGGGCGGGGAGATATCCCGCAGCATCGGCGACTACTTTAGGCCCGGCCCGTTCGAGCCGCGCATATCCGTATCGGAAAAGGTGGCGCTCGTAAAGTGCCACCCCGGCTACAGCGCCGAGGCGTTCGCCAGGGCGGCAGAGGGCGCAGAGGCCGTCATCATAGAGGGCACCGGCCTGGGCCACGCCGGAAAGAACCTGCTGCCGGCCGTGCGCGAGGCGAGCAGGTCCGGCGCGTTCGTCGGCATGGCCTCGCAGTGCATCGCCGGGCGCACCAACATGAACGTGTACGCGAGCGGCAGGGAGCTGCAGAAAGCCGGCGCGGTGCCCCTGGCCGACATGCTGCCAGAGACCGCGCTCGTAAAGGCCATGTGGGCCGCCGGCGCCGGCGACGTGCACGGACTGATGCTCGAAAGGATCGCCTCGGAGTTTTCGGACTAGCATGGCCACCGTCGGGCTAGAGATACACCAGCAGCTCGACACGGGGCGCAAGCTTTTCTGCCCGTGCGGCTACGACGACGCTCCCCGGTACACCGAGTCGTTCCGGCGCCGCCTGCGCGCGTCCAGCGGCGAGACGGGCGCGACGGACCGCGCCGCGCTCTTCGAAGAGTCAAAGCGCGCCGAGTTCGAGTACCGGGCCTGCCCGTCGAGCAGCTGCGCGGTCGAGCGCGACGAGGAGCCGCCGCGCGCGCCCGACCCGGCCGCCGTGGAGTCGGCGCTGCTCATAGCCGGCGCGCTGCGCTCGGACGTATTCGCGCAGCTGCACCCCATGAGAAAGACCGTCGTGGACGGCTCCAACACGTCCGGCTTCCAGAGGACCATGCTGGTGTCGGAGGGCGGCGCCGTCGAGGCGGGCGGCAGGATACCCATACAGTCGGTCTGCCTCGAGGAGGACGCGGCGCGCAGGATAGAAAAGAACGCCTACGGCCTCGAGAGGCTCGGCGTGCCGCTAGTCGAGATAGCCACCGGGCCCTTCGAGGCCGAGCCGGGCCGCACGCGCCAGGTGGCCCTGGCCCTCGGCCGCCTGCTGCGCGCCACCGGCAGGGTGCGCAGGGGCATAGGCACCATCAGGCAGGACGTCAACGTCTCGGTGGGCGGGGCCGTAGTCGAGGTAAAGGGCGTGCAGCAGCTAGACCAGCTCGAAAAGGTGGTGGAATTCGAGGCGGCAAGGCAGCGGGGCCTGCTGGAGATATCGGACATGGTGAAAAAGTCGGGCTGGGCGCGCGGGCCGTGGGAGGACGTCTCGGGCGCGCTAAAGGGGTCCGAATCCGAGGTCGTCTCGGCGGCCCTCGGCGGGGGCCGGGCGGTGCTCGGCTCGCGCTTCGCCGGCATGGCCGGCGTCTTTGGGCACTGCCCGTCGCCGGGCGTGCGCCTGGGCAGGGACGTCGCCGAGGTGGCCAGGGCGATGGGCCTGGGCGGCCTCTTCCATTCGGACGAGCTGCCGGGCCACGGCATCGCGCAAAAGCAGGTGGACGCGGTCTGGGACGCGCTGGGCCTGAAAGAGGGCGACGCGTTCGTGCTGCTCGCCGCCGCCGAGCCCGAGGCGCGCGCGGCCGCCGAGGCCGTCGCGGCCAGGATAGAGCAGGTGAGGGACGAGGGCGTGCCGGCCGACACGCGCCTGGCCACGCCGGCGGGGCAGACCGCGTTCATGCGCCCCCGGCCCGGCGCGGCCCGCATGTACCCAGAGACGGACGTGCCGGTCGTGGTGCCGACGGCCGAACAGATGCGCGCGGCAGACAAGGGGCGCGGCGTATCGTGGGAGGGAGAGATCGCCGCGCTGCGAAAGGCGGGCCTCAACGCGCAGCTCGCAGAGCAGGTCTTCGACTCCGGGCGCGCGCGCACGTTCGGCAGGATATGCGGCGTAGAGGGCGTGGAGCCAAACTACGCCGCGTCGGTCATCTGCTCGACGATAACCGAACTTGCGCGCAGGGGCCTCGACGCCGGAAAGCTTGGCGACGGGGACCTGGAAAAGGTCTTCGAACACCTGGGCGCCGGGAAGATAGCCAAGGAATCAGTAGAGCAGATACTCGAAAAGATAATGGGCGGCGCCGATCCGGGCTCGGCCCTGGAGTCGGCCTCGTCCGGCGCGCTCTCGGGCCAAGAGCTCCGGGACAGCATAGCCGAGATACTGCGGGAGAACGCAGAGCTCGCGTCGCTGGGCGAGCGCGCCGCAGGCCCGCTGATGGGCAAGGTGATGGCCCGGATCAGGGGGAGGGCGCCGGGCGACCAGATAAGCGGCATAGTAAGAGAAATGTTGAAGAAAAAGGATGCAGTGTAGTTAGTCTACCCTGCGCCGTCCCGTGCCCCTGCCGACCGAGACGTAGCGTCCCTTGGCCGACGAGGTTCCCGAGCCGGATCCCATGTCGCCGAACCGGATCTTGCGCGTGCCGCGCCCGGTCGTGATATAGGTGTCTTTTGCACTCTCCTTCTGCTTTTTCTGGTACTCTTTGTACGACTCGCCGGAGATCGGAGTCTTTCGGAGCTCCTTCACCGGGCGCCGCGAAGTGCCTCTGCCGCCTACAAAACCCATGTGGCGGTAAGGCGGACAGGTTGTTTTTAAAGTTGTCCATGGGCCCAGAATCCCGGATTCTGCGCGGTTCCGGCGGCCGGCGGGGGCCCCCGGAACCGCCGTTTCATGCGGGAGATGGGATTCGAACCCACGAACTCCTAAGAGATAAGGACCTGAACCTTACGCCTTTGGCCAGGCTGGGCGACTCCCGCGCACGGCCCGGGCGGGGGCCCGAATAAGTGCCTTACGTACAAATTCGGGGCCGGCCCGGGGCCGGCGTTGAGGTACAGCCAGGTGTACTGCCGCGACTGCAAGAGGGTGCTTGGCAGGTACAACCGCAAGTTCTACACGGACGACAAGATAGGCGAGCTGCTGCGCACCGGCCACTCGGTCCACGTAAAGGAGGGCCACGAGGTCGAGATCCGCATCGTCGATACCTAGAGCGTGCGGCCCAGGTCCTCGAGCAGGCGCTTCTGTCCGCGGTCCAGCTTGCGCGGCACCTCGACGACCATCCGCACGAACAGGTCGCCGCGGTGCCCGTACCCCTGCACCGGCAGCCCCCTGCCGCGCAGCTTTTTGATGTCGTTGGGCTGCGTGCCCGCCTCCACCCGGACCCTTTCGGATCCCTCCAGCGTCGGCACCACCGCCTCGGAGCCGAGCGCGGCCTCGGCCAGGTTTATGCGGTGGTCGTAGAACAGGTCCGCGCCGTCGTACTTGAACGTCCCGTGCGGCGCGACCGAGACGTCCACTATCAGGTCGCCCGGCTCGCCGTCGCGCACGTGCTGCCCCTGCCCGCCGATCCTGTAGCGGCCGGTCTGCGTGCCGGGCGGAAGCTCGAACGACAGCTCGCGCTGGCCCTTGGCGGTGCCGCCCCCCCGGCACTTGCCGCACGGATCCTCGACGGTCTGCCCCTCGCCGCCGCAGCGGCGGCACGGCGAGGCCGTTATGAACGAGGCCGGCCCCATCCTGCGCCGCTGCTGCACCTGCCCGCGCCCGCCGCAGTCGGGGCAGCGCCGGCGGGACGTCCCCGGCCTGCACCCGCTGCCCGAGCACTCGGGGCAGGGCACGTCGGTCCTGATCCGCTCGCTCACGCGCTTGCCGCGCAGCACGTCCTCGAGGGTGATCTGCGCGCGGTACAGCAGGTCCTGGCCCTTGCGGCCGCGCCTGCCCCCGTACCCGAAAAAGCTCTCGAATATCGAGTCGAAGCCGCCCTCGCCGAACATGTCCGAAAAGTTGCCCCCGCGGAAGATGTCCTCCTGCGAGTAGCGCCCGCCTATGCCCTGGTGGCCGTACTGGTCGTACAGGCCGCGCTTTTCGGGATCGGACAGGACCGCGTACGCCTCGGATATCTCCTTAAAGTGCTCGGCCGCCTCGGCCGACTTGTTGCGGTCGGGGTGGAACTTTAGGGCCAGCTTGCGGTACTGCGACTTTACCTCCTGGGCCGGGGCGCCCTTTTGCACGCCGAGCACCTCGTAATAGTCGCGCTTTGAGCTCACGGCCGGCACGCCCGCCCCATGCCTAATTTGTCTTGCCGCCGGGCTGCTCTTCCCGCTCCGGCTCCGCCGGGCCCGCTTCCTGGCCCGGCTGCCCCGGCTCTGGGCCCGGCTGCCCCGGCTCTGGGCCCGGCTGCCCCTCGGTCCCGGCGCCCGCGTCCTGGCCGGGCGGCGGCGCGTTCTTGTAGATCTCGACTGTCACCTCGTTGACCAGTTTCTGGAGCGCCTCGAGCTTTGCGCGCAGCTCGGGGGCCCCCTTGTCCATGGACTCGCGCACCTCGCGCATGGCGTCGGTTATCTTTATGCCCTGCTCCTGCGAGACCTTGTCCTTTAGCGTGTCGGCCAGGAGCTTTTCGGTGGTGTAGATGTAGCTCTCCGCCTCGTTCTTGGTCTCGACCGCCTCCTTTTTCTTCCTGTCCTCCTCGGAGAACTTTTCGGCGTCCTGCTTTAGCTTTTCGATCTCGTCGGGCGAGAGCTTGGAGGTGGACTCGATCGTTATCTTTGCGTCCTTTTTGGTGGCCGTGTCCGTCGCGGTCACGTTGATGATGCCGTTGGCGTCTATGTCGAACTTTACCTCGATCTGCGGCACGCCGCGCGGCGCCGGCGGCAGCTCGTTGAGGTTGAAGCTGCCCAGCGAGACGTTGTCGGCGGCCATCGGCCGCTCGCCCTGCACCACGTGTATGGTCACCGACGTCTGGTTGTCGGCCGCGGTGGTGAATACCTTGCCCTTGGAGGTCGGTATCGTGGTGTTGCGCTCTATGAGGGTCTCGCGCACGCCGCCGAGCACCTCGATGCCCAGCGTCAAAGGCGTGACGTCCAGCAATACGATGTCGCTCTCGACGTCGCCGGCGATGATGCCCGCCTGTATGGCGGCCCCCATGGCGACGGCCTCCATCGGGTCCACGCCCGACTCGGCCTCGCGGCCCATCATCCCGCCGACGAACTTGCGCACCAGCGGTATGCGCGTGGGCCCGCCTACTAGCACCACGCGGTCTATTCCCTGGGCCGACAGCTTTGCGTCGGACAGCGACTTTTCGACCGACGGGCGGCATTTTTCGACCACCGGCCCTATCAATTCTTCCAGCTTTGCGCGCGTCAGGCGCAGCTCGAGGTTCTTGGCGCCCGACGACGGATCGTGCGCGATGAACGGCAGGTTGATGTCCGTCTCCATGACGCTGGACAGCTCTATCTTTGCCTTTTCGGCGGCCTCGCGGATGCGCGTCATGGCCGTCGAATCGGGTGAAAGATCCACGCCCTCTTTCTTTCTGAACTCGTCGAGCACGTATTCCACGAGCGCCTGGTCCATGTCGGTGCCGCCAAGCTTGGTGTCCCCCGAGGTGCTCATCACCTCGAACACCCCGCCGCCCATCTCCATGATGGTCACGTCGAGGGTGCCCCCGCCAAAGTCGAACACCATTATCTTCATGTCCTGCTTGGACTTGTCCAGGCCGAAGGCCAGCGAGGCGGCGGTCGGCTCGTTGATTATGCGGACCACGTCGAGGCCGGCTATGGTCCCGGCGTCCTTTGTGGCCTGGCGCTGGTTGTCGTCGAAATAGGCCGGCACGGTGATGACGGCCTTTTCGACCCTGTCGCCGGTGAACGACTCTGCGTCCTTTTTGATCTTTTGGAGGATGAACGCCGATATCTGCTGGGGCTTGTACTGCTTGCCTTGCACGGAAAACTCGTGGTCGGTGCCCATCTTGCGCTTGGCCGCCGCTATCGTGTTGTCCGGGTTGGTCACCGCCTGGCGCCGGGCCGGCTCGCCGACCAGCAGGTCGCCGTCCTTTGAGAACGCCACTATGGATGGGAACGCCTTGCCGCCCACCGAGGCGCCCTCGGCCGCCGCTATGATCGTGGGCTTGCCGCCCATCATCACGGCCGCCGCCGAGTTGCTAGTGCCCAGGTCAATGCCGATAACTTTAGCCATAGTCATCCATCCTTGGTGGAGACGATGGCCAGCGTCGGCCTTATAATTCTATTACGGGAGCGGTACCCGCGGCGCACCTCCTCGACCACCGTGCCCTCGGGCACGTCGGGCCTCGGCGCCGACGAGACGGCCTCGTGCAGGTTCGGATCGAACGGCCCCCCGAGCGCCTCGATGGGCCGCACCCCGCGCCCCTCAAGCAGCGCGTCCAGGTTCTTCATCACCGAGTCCAGCCCGGCGGTGTCGACCCCCTCGGCGGAGTAGGCCTCGCGCGCACGCGCAAAGTCGTCGCGCACCCGCAACATGTCCGAGACGGCCGAATTGACGCCGTCCTCTACGCGCGCGCTTATCTGCGATTCGGTGCGCCGCTGCAGGTTGGCATAGTCTGCCAGAGCCCGCTTGAGCTTTTCCTCGCAGCCGTCCGGCCCTTCGGCCGGCCCGTCCAGCGGCTCGTCGCCGGCCCGCTCTTCGGCGGGCTCGGCCCGCTCTTGTGCCAGCTCCGTCGGCTCGTCGTCCAACGCGCGCGGGCCCGGGCGTTCCAGATTTATTCCTATCAGCGCCCCGTCCGTCAAGGCCGCGCCCGGACAGCTTTGGCGTGCGGCGCCGGGCCTGTGCGCCGGGGGGCGGCGTGCCCGGTCGCTCGGGGGACGCGGCCGGCGGCGATTCAGTCCGGGCGGCGTTGATCTAGTCGCCGTCGTGCATGTCGGCGATCGGCCGCGTGATCAAGTTATTATGGCCCGTCGTGGTGTACATGGCGTGGCCGCCGTTGAAAAGCTGGAAATGGTCCGGGGCGCGGATCTGTCCGCGTACGAGGTTTCGTATTCGGAGGCAGGCCTGCGGGTTAGGCGCCGCCCCGGGCAGGAACGGGACGGCCTGCCGGAGCAGCTTGACAGCTACGTGGTGGACGTGTCGAGAGACGGGGACGGGCGCTACGTATGCACGGTTCCCGCGCTACCGGGAGCGATCAGCGACGGCGAGACAAAAGGCGCCGCGCTGGACAACGTAGCCGAAGCCATAGAGGCCATGCACGAGGCCGCGGGAATAAAGAAAGAGTTTGTCGTGTTTAGCGTAAACGAGTACATGCACGACAATGGCCAAATTTCCTAGACCGTCGTCTGAAGAACTGATTCGGTTCTTGAATACTAGAGGGTACGTTCAAGCTCACGTGCGGGGCGATCACGTGATTCTGAAAAAAGACGCGCGCAGGATGCTCTCGGTCACGAAAAGAAAGGAAATGGGGCGGGGGGGTTTGCTGGCGATACTGCGACAGGCAGATCCCCAAGCTTATTCTTTGAATGGAAAAGCGCCAAAAACCCGCGGCGGGCGCTGAATCCGTAGGCAAGGCTCCGTTTGCGCCGCTCGCGTGCGGATCGGCCGCCCCGCCGCCAACCTCGGAGCGTCGAGTCCGAACTCACTCGCGGCCTAGAACGTGCCCTTTTGTCGGACGCGCGCAATTTGCGTCTGCTGGCCGTCTGCTAGCCATTGGCCACCGCAACCTTCATCCCGCCGTGCACAATCCCGTGCGCGGCGGAGGGGCGATTCGGCCTCTCCGCGGCTGGCCCGGGCGGGCGTTCCCGGCAGACGCAAATTGCGCGCGTCCTACCTGTGTCTGCACCAGGCCAAGTATGCACTCACCCCCTCCGTCCGGCGCGGCCAGGTGGCGGCAGCTGCCCAGCCTCCGTCCCGGGCGGCCTCGACAGCCAAGAGGCGGGCGAATCGAATACCGACCAGTCGCGCGGCGCCGGCGGCGACGCTGTTCGCGCCGGATCCGGGCCGCCGGACGCGCATCGGCAGCCCGTGCCGGGCTCAGTCAGGTATATAGGCAAGACGGGCGCGGGCGGCAAAGGGGATGAGGTCGACTGAGTGAACAGGCCGTTGCAGACAGAATGTCCGCATTGGAGAAAACTGTGGAACGCCAAGGGGACGCCATAGAGGAATTGAAGCTCCGGCTCCACTCCGGATCCTCTGAGCGTCTGGACGGCGTCGTAGAATACGTAGAAAACGCGTTCAGGGAACTGGATCACGTGGTTCAAGTTCGCTATCTGATCCTGCGTGACGGAACGTGGCACCTAGTCGTGGTCCACGACATGGAGGACGACGGTCTGGCGCTGGACACGATCTGCGAAAAGTCCATCCAAGTCGAGGACGCGTTCCACGTAGACGTTGAACCCATGGTGTTGCACGAGGACGAGGTCCTCGACGAGCACCTTGCCGGCACTAGGCTTGTTTTTTCAAGGACAGATCAAAAATGAGCTGGCATGCAAGGCAAAGCGCCCACAACCAAGGCGCGCAACGGTACCTGTCAGAGTCCTCGCAGTATATGGACTGGGAAATCACGGCCCTGTTCTACTCTGTCGTCCACGTCATAGACGAATACTTGGCATCGATTGGCAAAAAGCCGCACAGCCACGACGAGCGCAGAACCTTGGTTAGGGAGAATCTCCGGCACATCTATCGAGACTATCGTTCGCTATACATCCTTTGCAGAAAAGTTCGATACACCATCGTGTTTGGCTCTAAAAAAGAAGCACAAACAGAAGGCCGTGCGCTTGCACAACTCCATATGCGCCAACATCCGTCCCCCGACATAGATTACGCCGGAAAAGCCGGCGCCGCGCGGCCTCTTCGGGCGCCGCCTGGCCCGAATCCGGCGCCGCGCGCGCCGGATAGGCCCGCCTACGCCTCCGTCTCGCAGGCGGGGTTGGCCTTTATTATCACGAGGTTGGGCCCCCTCTCGCCCCTGACGCGCTCGTAGTCGCGGCGCGAGCAGGGCACCGCGAATACGACCCCCTCGGTGTGGAACTCGTCAAGGTCCTCGAGCATGTCCGCCTCGCCCATGCGGTCGCGCAGCTGGTCGAGCAGGAAGCGCAGCGCCGAGCGCCGGTCGCTCCGCATCTCGCGCTCGTCGTGCGTCCAGGCCACCGCCACGCGCACGCGGCGCGTCTTGAACTCGGGCTTGCGCGACAGGGACCGCACGGCGGCGGCGAGGCGCCGGACGTACGCGTCGATGGCGCGCAGGCTACCGTTGGCCACGTACGTGATGACGCCGGGCGGCGGCGAGGCCGCGCGCAGCACCCGTAGGTCGTACACGCCCCCCACCATGTCGTCCAAAAACAGGTCGCCGAAGCGCTCGAGGTCGCCGGGGGCGGCCTCGTACCGCACGTTGTAGGCGGTCTCGAGCGCCCCGGAGATCTTTGCGAATCTCTCCACTACGTCGAGCGCGTGCAGCGCCTCGGCCGACGGGAACGTGGCGAACCCCGGCCGGCCGCCGTCCTCGAGCAGCCCGGCCAGCGCCTCGTCGGGCAGGCCCTTTTCCGAGCCTACCGCCGGGGGGCCCGGCCCGAAGACGGGGCAGTAGTAGTAGCTCACCGACTTGCCTACCGGCAGCCCGGTGAGCCGCTCCATCACCGACATGTTCTCGCCGCTGTCCCCGATGCCGGCAGGCAGCATGTACACCAGCGAGCCGCCCCTCTTGACGGGCGAGGCGGCCGCCTTGAAGAGCGGGTAGGAATCCACGCCGGCCCCCGAGCTGTGCGGGCGCACGACGGGGGCGAAAAAGACGTAGCGCGCCCCCGACACGGCCAGATCCGCCGGCATCATGGGCATGAGCGGCTCCTCCTCCTTGAGCGAGGCGATGTCGGGGTACCGGGCGGCCGCCTCTGCCCCCAGCTCCATGGCCACATGCGCGGCCTCGTCTATCACCGAGACATCGGCCCCGCCGGCGGCCATCCGGCAGGCCAGCGAGTACCCCTCGGTGCTCATGCCGTATACCGCGACCTTCACCTGCCCCGCTCGGCGCCGGCTCGAAAAAAACCTAACTAAAGGATCATTAAGGCGCGGCTCCCCGCCGGGTGCGCAGCCCGGTGGTGTAGCGGCAAGCATTGGGGCCTTTGGAGCCCTCGACTCCAGTTCGAGTCTGGACCGGGCTATCACAGGTCCAGGCGCGTGATCAGCTTTGTGGCCAGCGCGAACAGCCCAGAGGCCATGGCCAGCAGGGCCAGCATCTCGTATATGGCCAGCGCGTCGACGGTCCCGAACAGCCCCGCCCTGATCACGTCCACCAGGTACGTCAGGGGGTTGAGGTAGAACGCGGTGGCCAGCGGCTCGGGGGCCCCCTGCGCGGGGTAGAACGCGGTGCTGACGAACGCGAAGAACAGAAACACCGTGTTGATTATCACGTTGAACCCCTCGCTGGAGCGCAGGCGCGTCGATATGATGGAGGCTATCGAGCCGAACAGCACCGAGCCGACCACGGCGGCGAATATTATGAGCGGCGCGGTCATCGGCTGCAGCTCCACCGAGCCGGCGAAGATCGGCGAGCCCACCAGGACTATGAGGAACGCGCTGGCCAGGCCCACTATGGCGATGGTGCATATGTTGCTCAGTATGTAGTGCGTGCGGGTGAACGGCCCGCACAGTATCTGCTCGAACATGCCGTGCCTGCGGTCGTTCCATATGATTATTCCCGAGACCAGGGTGCTGTTCATTATGTTGAAGCCTATCATGCCCGTCGCAAGAAAGGTGGGGTAGTCGAGGCGCGCGCCGCCAAGCTCTATCTCGGGTATCAGCGCCGAATACGCAAAGCCGGCCACAAAGATGTACACCAGCGGGAATATTATCTGCCAGATGAGGAACCCGGGGTTTAGCGATATGGTCAGGTTGCGGCTGACGAGCCTAGCTACGGGGTGCATCGTCCACCATCCTGATGAATGCGTCCTCGAGGCTGGCCGGCGCCACGGCGATGTCCTCTATCTGGATCCCCTCGGCGGCCAGCGCCCGCAGCGCGCCGGACAGCATCCCCTCCGGCGAGTCCGACTTTATGGTCACGGTGCCCTCCCCCGCGTCGGTCAGGCAGCCGGGCATGCTCGCGCGCTCGAGCGAGCCGGGCGGGCCCGCCACGCGTATGGTTATCGTCTTGAGGCCGCCGTACCTGCCGCGCAGCGACTCGGGGGTGTCCGTCGTCACGAGCCTGCCGCCGTTGACCACCGCTATCGTGTCGCACAGGTATTCGACCTCGCTGAGCACGTGCGTGGTGTACAGTATCGTCAGCCCGTCCGAGACGCGCCTGCGCAGGTAGTCCATGAGCCCCCTCCTCGCCTGCGGGTCCATGCCGACGGTCGGCTCGTCCAGGAACAAGAGATCCATGTCGTGCATGAACTCGCGGGCCACCTGCACCCTGCGGCGCTGCCCGATGGACAGGTCCTCGTTGCGCACCCTGCGCGCCCCCTCTAGGCCGAACTCGGAGATGAGATCCGAGGCCCGCCTGCGGCGCTCGGCGGCGGGCACGCCCCACATCATGCCGTACTTGTCCAGCGACTTTTCCACCGAGAGGGTCGGCTCGTAGCTGGGCTGCTGCAGGACCACCCCTATGCGGGAGCGCACGCGCAGCGGCTCGCGCAGCGCGTCGATGCCGAGCACCTCGAGCGAGCCCGACGAGGGCCGCAGCAGGGTGGTGAACATCTTGATGCAGGTGGACTTGCCGGCCCCGTTGGGGCCCAGAAACCCGAAGACCTGCCCGCACTCCACGTCCAGGTCCAGGCGGTCGACCGCCGCCTTTGGCCCGTACGACTTTGAGAGCGAACCGGCCCTGATGCACCGCATGCGCGCCGGCCCCCCGCCGCCCCCCTTAAAGCCTCGCCGGGCGCAGCATGCGCTCGCCCCCTCCGTCCGGCGCCCGGGGCTGACTGGCGCCTGCCCGTCCCGCGCGGTCTGGCAACGGCCGCCGGAGCCGGCCGCCGCCACGCCCGGATCTAAAGGCGCCGATCAAATTCTGTTGACGCTGCCTCGTGTCGACAACCGGCGTACGGGCAGGCCGCGGGCCGGAGTCTGTCGTACGGGCAGGCCGCGGGCCGGAGGGGGGGGGGCGGCGGACACTCACGTGTTTTCCGGATCTAGCAGATTAAACGACATGCCTGCGAACTCAGGATCGCCATCCAAGTGTTTGAAAGAGCAGTCTGTCGTGTAGAAATCGGAACGCCCGCACGTCGCGCAAGATAAGCGTGCGCAACATCCGCAGGTCCGAGGCCTGAGTATTGGTAGCCTCTGGCTATAGATCTCATATGTACGGGTTGTCTGCGGATCTTGGACAGGATTTGTTTGTGATAGTCGTTCAAAAACAAATCCGGTTCGTATAATTCGAGTTGTCTGCGTTTTTCCAGTCTGAACAGGTGTTTTGTGAATGCTGCGCCGAGGTAGTCGTTTCTCAATGTAGCACTCGATTGAGCCTGTTTGCCTTCGAAGCTCCCATCCAGGGATTTGACAATTTTCCTTCGAAACACATGTGTGGCTTCTACAAGCACCAAGATATGACTACAACTCTATTATTGTCTGAAGCCAGTCTGTCAAAAAGGCTGTCGGATAGCGCGGAAAACTTGTCGTTTTGCAGCATGTGGGCTACCCAAATGCCCGTGTCGTAATATTCGCGTCGGGCGTCAGATGGCATTTCTAACAGATCGTACAATAGTCAAAGAATCCTCGCCCTTGTCCGCATAATCTGCCAGCAGCCCCTTTATGGTTTCCGGCACCTCTATGCCCTCGTCGATGTCCATCAGCTTCATCAGGCCGGGCAGTTTGTAGTTTGAATCGGAGCGCAGTGGCCCGTTCCGCCCGCCCGTGCGATCTTGCTTTCTGCCAAGATCCAGCAGCGCCGATTTCGTTTCGGCGCTCAGGCTCGAATCTCGTATTGCGCGGCGGAGGCCGGCCTCGTCCGCAGCTCCGCGGAGACTGTAGAGCACGCGCTCGGCTGACTGAAGCGCTGAATCGCCCAGAGTTGCGCCGGATGCTTTTTCAAGCCGGTCGCGCAGTAGCGCGTCCAGCTCGTCAAACGCACTGACGATAGTTCGGGTCTGCTCGCTTGACAGGCCTTCGAACACGGCCAGATCGCGGTTGGTTGCGGGCATCATGCCATGGTTAAACGCCTGGCGCTAATAACCCTTCTGTGACCCCGAGTCAGTTGCCTAACCCCCGGCGGCGCGGGTCGCCTCGCGCCACATTGCGTCTTCCGTGCCTGCTTTTCGGGCGGAAAGCGCGGCCCAGCGTCGGTAATGGCCCTGCGTCCGTGGTTAGGCGACTGACGAGTGGCCCCCGGGGTATGCGCCCGCCCCCTCCAGACCGGTTGCGCCCGGCGGCCGGATCTCGCGCGCGGGCCCGTGCCTAGCGAAACGGAATTCGCGGCGGGAGCTGAGCGCATGCCCGGGCGCAAAGACGGAAATTTATTAAGAGACCGCGGGGGGGCCGCCCCGTGCCCTCTTTCGAAGAGATGATAGGGATACTGCTGGCCCAAAAGCCGGGGGTCACGCGCGGGCAGATAGACGAAAAGATACGCGAAAAGAAGGAAAAGATCGGCGCGGGCTACCTCAACGACGAGGGCGCGGTATTCCTGGTGGCGGCCGACATGGGCGTCACGCTCCAGGAGGTCCAGACCCTCGAGACGTCCGCCGTCAAGGATCTGCAGGCGGGCGCAAAGGACGTCTCGATAAACGCGAGGGTCATGTGCGTCTCGCCGGTCAGGAACCTGACCAAAAAGGACGGCTCGCCGCTGATGCTGCGCACCATGGCCGTCTACGACGGCACGGCTCCTGCCGTGACCGTCAAGCTGTGGGACGAAAAGGCGCAGATGCCCGGCCTCGACGGCCTAAAGCCGGGCGATCCGGTCCGGATAACCAGGGCGTACGTGCGCGCCGACAGGAACGGCGAGACGACGGTCAACGTCGGCTCGGGCGGCGCCGTCGAGCGCGACCCCGAGGAGAGCCCGATAAAGGGCATAGACTCCGTGACAAAGGACGTGAGCTTGGCAGAAGACGGCGAATCGAACATCGCCGTCTCGGGGGCCCTGGACGGGCCCATCTCGCCGTTCAGGTTCACCAACCAGCGCGGCGAGCAGTCCGAGGCGCTGCGCGTCTTCCTCAAGGGATCGGACGGCAAGCCGTACAGGACCGTGATCTGGGGCAGGGACGACAGGGGCGTGCCCAAGATGGTAAAGGAGGGGGCCAGCGTAAAGATGTACGGCGTGCGCGCGAGGCAGGGCCAGCGCGGCGTCGAGATCTCGGGCAACGACTCCACCGTGCTGCAAATAGACGGCACCGACGACATCTCGGCGGTGCCGGTGCGCATAATCTCGGCCGCCAGGTCCTCGGCGGGCGAGCGCCTGATACTGGGCGCCACAAAGGAGGGCAGGGTGGTCTCCATAACCGACACCGGCGGGGTCGCGGACAGCTGCGTGGAGGGCGACGCGGTGGAGCTGATGCCGTCCTCGGCGCACGCCGGCGCCATACGCCTGGAATCGGACGCGCTGGCAAGGAAGATAGACGACGAGACGCTGCCGGGCAGGGACGAGGTGCGCACCAAGATAGGCGAGATAGAAGAGGGCGGCAACCTGTGCGTGGAGGTGGCCGTGGTGCGCAAGAACGGCGAGCGCACGGTCCAGACGCGCAACGGCGAGACGCGCATATCGGACATGGTGGTCGGCGACGACACCGGCAACAGGACGGTGGCCGGCTGGCGCGACCAGGCCGACCTGGTGGAATCGTGCGAGATAGGCGCCGTCTACTACATCACCGGCCTGATAGCAAAGCCGGGCATGGAGGGCAGGCTGGACCTTACCATGACTCAGTTTTCGGCGGTGACCCCGAGGGCCTCGACGCGCAAGCTCGACTAGTCCCAGAACCCGCGCGTCATCACGTACTGCCTCTCGGCCTCGTAGATCTGCCGGTACATGCCGTCCTCGTCCATCAGGTCGCGCAGTATGCGCGCGGCCGTGTCCGCGCCGACCCCGTACCCCGAGAGCACCACCAGCGCGGGCGGCCCGAACTCGCCCAGGAGCGAGGCGGTCTTCCACGCCCTCTTGAACCGGTGCCGCTCTTCTGCCGTGAGGCGCGCGCCCGAGGCGTTGCGCCTGACCAGCTCGGGCAGGTCCGTGTCCGCGTAGTACGTCGCCCCGACCTGCCTGCCCCTGCAGCGCGGGCACGCGGGCACGCGCTCCAGTTTTCCAGATTCGACGGAGCGCTCCCACCTGCCGCACCTCATGCAGACGAGCCTGTGCTTTGTCTTTAGCAGCCTGTCGCGCACCATGTCCATTATGCCCTTGTCCACGCTCGACGGGTTGGACGAGTAGTACCTGTTGGCGTGGTCCAGTATCGGCTCGGCCAGCGGCGAAAAGCCGGCGAGCCGGCGCCAGCTGAAAGATATGCGGCCCGCGCGCAGATCCGCCAGCACCCCTTCGGTCCCGGCGATGTCGTACTTTTCGTGCAGCAGGCCGCGCAGCGCCTCGCGGGCCAGCGGCGTGCCCGCGTGCCTCTCGTAGAGGAACCGGGCCGAGCGCCTCTCGTATACCGCGCCGCGCTCGACCATGCCGAACTTTTTGGCCGCGCACCAGGCGGCCCAATTCACGCTGTGCGTGCCCGAAAGGGACACCGAGAGCACGTCTTCCAGGTCGTACTCGTCGGTCAGCGCGCCGAGCAGGAGCTTTTCGGTTATGCGCCCGCGCGGGCTCAAGGCTATCCGGTACGCGTCGGACCTGCCGTCGACGGGCGAGCCCAGCGAGGCCGAGAGCAGCGAGGTGAGCACGGCAGAGAGCGTGGAGTTTATGCGGGTGCCGAAGCACGCGTGCACCACGACGGTGCCGTCGGCGCCGGCAGATTCGGCCACCACGTGCTCGTGGTCCGCCGCATCCGGGCCGCCGGCTTCCGATCGCAGCCTGCCCACCCCGGCCGCCGTGGCGAGCTCGACGGGTATGGTCTCGCCCTCCCAGTAGGGCACCCGCACCTGGCCGCCCCGGACCGGCTCGACGTTGACCGTCAGGGCCGGCTCGTCGGTGCTGACTATGCGCCACTGGGAGCCGCGCAGCACGAACGCGCTGCCCGGCTCGCCGTGGTCCCCGACGAACCTCTGGTCCAGGGTCCCGATGAAGCGCTTGGCGGCCACGTCGAGCACGCGGAACCGCAGTATGTCCGGTATGGTGGACAGGTTCTCAAAGTGGTACCTGATGGACCGGGGGCCGCGCCGGTATGACATGTCTTTGCGGTCCAGCGATATGAGGCGGCTCGAATCGAGCAGCTCGAGCACCGACATGAGCGCGTCCCCGTCTAGCGACCTGTACGGGTGCGCGCCGGAAAACAGGCGCAGCGCCGCCCCGACGGGCACGCGGCCCACCTGCATGGCCAGGCCGACTGCGTGGTGGGCCAGCACCCCGAGCGGGGCCTCGTGCGGGCGCTGCTCCTCCATGCCGCCCTCCTGCACGCGCCGCAGTATCGCGCGCGCCTCCAGCTCGTCGTCGGCGCTGTTGGCCACGATGATGCCGCGCGCCGGGGACCCGCCGGCGTGCCTGCTCCTGCCTATCCTCTGGACGAGCTTGGAGGCCTGCCGGGGCGAGCCGTAGTGTATCACGAGGTCGACTGCGCCGATGTCGAGGCCCAGCTCCAGCGAGGAGGTGCAGACGACTATTTGGGGCGAGCCGGAGCGCAGCGATTCTTCGGCCTCTTGGCGCACCTCGCGCGAGAGCGAGCCGTGGTGCAGGTCCACGCGCAGCGACGAGCGCTCGCGAAGCGCCGAGGCGAGGAACTCGGCCTCGCCGCGCGTGTTGGAAAACAGCAGCACCGGCGAGCCCGGCGCCCTCCCCCGCACGTGCGCGGCTATGGCATCGGCCGCGTCGGTGATGGTCCCCTTTACGCGCTCTATCCGCACGTCGTAGCCGCGCGCGGCCGGGTCGCGCGCCACCTCGCATCCGCGGGACGCGCCGGCCACGAACGCGGCGGCCGCCTCCGGATCGGCGAGGGTGGCCGAGAGGCCCACGCGCGCCACCCTTCTGCGCGAGTTGAGCTGGAGCCTCTCGAGGCTCAGCGAGAGCTGCGAGCCGCGCTCGCTGGGCAGCAGCTCGTGGACCTCGTCTATTACGGCCCACTCCAGCTCCGAAAGGGCCTCGAGGTAGGCCGGCTGGCTGAGTAGCACCACGAGCGTCTCGGGCGTCGTTATCAGCACGTCGGGGGGATCGCGCGATATCTTGCGGCGCTCGGACTGCGTGGTGTCGCCGTGGCGCACGGCGAGCGTGAGCGATTCGGATTCTGCGTACTTTGTTATGCGGCGGAACACGTCGCGGTTGAGCGCGCGCAGCGGCGTGACGTACAGCACCTTGGTGCGCCCCTTTTCCCGCGAGCCGCGCGCCATCCGGAATATCGGGATCACCGAGGATTCGGTCTTGCCCGAGCCGGTCGGCGCCACGAGCAGGCAGTTGCGGCGCGCCGATATCAGCGGCAGCGCCAGGGACTGTATCGGGGTGAGCTTTTCTAGGCCCGCGTCGCGGAAAGCCGACTCTATGCTTTCGCCCCGCCGCGCGCCGGGCGCCTCAGCTGCCACTTGGCTGCAAGAGGCCGCCGAGCAAATAATTGTTGTCGGCGCGCAGGCCGCCTCTGCGTATCTCAAAGCCGCCGCCCCAGCCGGCGAACGCAGTCGAGCAGCTGCACCTGCGCGCGTCCGGGCCGCCGCGCCCGGCCGGCTCCCGCCAGAGCCGGACGCGCACGTGCGAAAACAGGTCGAGCACGTCCTCGTACTCGGGGCCGGAGCAGAACACGGCGGCGGCCTTTCCGCCGCGCGCCGCCAGGGCCAGGCGCCGCACGTGCCCGTAAAAGAGCCGCTCGCGCTCGCGGCGCGCCGAGGCGCGCGGGTACTCGAACGATATCAGGTCCGCCGCGTCGTCCGATACCAGGAGCGAGGCGCCGGCGCCGTCCGCTGCCAGCTGCTCCGATACGTTGGTGGCGCGGTGGACCGTCACGAGGTCGGCGTCGGCGCCCATCTGTTCCAGGCGCTCGGGGCGCAGCGAGCCCGAGATGTCCTGGAAAAAGACGCGCCCGCCGCGCGAGCTGGCGCGGGCGGCAAGCTGCATGGCAAGCTGCGTCTTGCCCGAGCCGCTCGGGCCCGAGACGCCCAGCAACAGGCCGGGGCGCGCAAGGTCCGCGAGCGGAGATGGCCGCGCGCCGGGGGTCACCGCTGCGCCTCCGTGCTAGGCGCTTGCCCCGCGGCGTTCGAATCGTGGCTTTGTGTTTCCAGATCCGGGTATTTCTCGAACACCTCGTCGATGAACTCCTGTGGGAATCCCTCTAGGCTTTTTCGGACATCCTCGAAAGGCTCGACATAATCCCGCAAAAACTCGTACAGAGCATCGTCTATTATAGGCGGCTCGTCCGACGGTGTGTGGATCGCTACGCTGAAGTTGCGACGTTCGCCTTCGCCGTGCGCCGCGTCAGCCACGGGTTGTTCGTCGAGCAACGTCACAATCCCATACTCATCAGTTTCCAACCACCTATACGCCTGAGTTAGACCGACTTTGGCAAACAGTATTGCTCCCTCACCGTTTACGGGCTCGTTGATTCTGAACCTTATCTCATCCTGTTGCCACACTTCGTAATCCACGTCTACCAGTTTTGCTGTACGATGTTGTGAGTATTCGTAAGGCGTACCACTATGGCCAACGCTAGTGTGTACTGTACCAAATTCCTTGCTGATCACCTCAATACCCTCGCCAAACGCAAAGCTCACGTCTACTTCGAACGAGTCGGGCAACAGATACGCGCGCGGCACCGTAGAGTACGTGTAGTTGAGGTAGATGGAATATTCTTGGCCCACCTTCATCTGTGATGGATAGTCAAAGATCACCGTCGGCCACCCGTATTCGACCGGCGCTGAGTGGTCAGGAGGCGCAAAGTCGCTCGAATTGATGATGGTGCGGCCGTCCGGCGGCAGGACAATCGTCCAGCCTCGGTCTGCCAGTTTTTGGGCGGTCGGCTCGGTCACGCACGCGGGATCCGCCCCGGGCGATTCGACCAGCACCAAAGAGTGGTTGCACCGTATGGCTTCCAGCGGTATGCCGTCTAGGCGCTGACTCTGCGGTTGCTGTACGGTTGTCGGTTGCAGTTGAGACTCGGCCTCTTGATCAGACGTTTGCGGATCGCCGATGACTACCGCTTGCGCCTCTTCTTCCGTGTAGTTCTGGTATTCTACGAAAAACTCGCGTATGTCATCTTCCGCGTATCCCCACCGCTGAAGTATCTCTACGGCATAAAACTCATCGTACATGGCCATTGTGCTCTTTATGTCCAAGCTGGCCGCCTGATCCTGCGCATAGTCCAGATGGTCTACAAGGAACTCCCGTATGGAATCCGGCTCATAGTGGCGCCGTATGAGGTCGCCGACGATGCGGTCCTCTGACCACTCGTCGTACCGATCATGCTTGTATATGGATGCCAGCAAGCTTTCCATGTCTGTCTGTTCGACCAGTTCGGGATCATACTTCATGTATTCCAGCAAAAAGTAACGAACTTTGCCTTCCAAGTATCCCAAGTCTAACATGTCACGAGCCACATCGATCTCTGTGGATTCGGTTCCGACGTAGTATTGTGCGGTCTCTGTAAACCAGTCCCGTTCCATCTCTTCTTCGGTGCGGAGGTCCTCAAACGGCGGCTCTGGTGGGGCGTATGGATATCGTACTTCTCCCTCCCAAATGTGTGCAGAGGCGGCAGCCTCAGCCGCCCAGAGGTCATCAAGGTACGTCTGTCCAGTATTTACGTATTCGTAATACGGCATTGATTTCTCGTAAGAAGCTGCCACCGGCTCTACCAAAATGTCGCCGTCGAATCCCCTCATGCTGACATGGGCCACCCCTTCCCGGAGTATCTCAAGCTTGGCCTTAAGGATGTACGCCACTTCGGGAGCTGCCACGACCGTAGTTGTTTCAAAGTCGTACGGTGCGAACGTGTCTTCGTCCCCCGTCTCGATGTTGGCGACGATGTCAAATACCCGATACCGGTCTGGTTCGGCAGATGTGATGTCGATCTTGACTAGCGGATATCCGTCTTGGCCAAAAAACTCCGGAGGTCTCTCGCCATAGTCTGTCATGACGGTCAGATCGACGATCTCCCCGACGACAGGGTACTTGGACAGCTCCAACGTTGTGTTGGGGTGTGCCAAATAACGTTCCGGTGCAGACGCAATCAAAGGGCGGCCGCTATTGTTTGCCTCCGTGCCGTTTGCGTGCGATTGCAAAACGAGTTCCAATCCACGACTCTCCAGTACTGTAGATGCGGATGTGGACACGCAGGCGGGCCCGCCGCCGGGCGACACCAGCAGCGCAAAGTCGCCGCTGCACGACACCTCGCGGGGTTCGGCGCCCTGCCACAGCTGTTCTAGCGGATCCGATGCGCTCAAGGCATAGGCCGTAGGCAGTATCGCAATGCATAGTCCGAGTGCCAACAATCCGGTTTTGGCAATAGTCATTGTGCCCTCATGGGCATACTTACTAAAAAGAAAATCGTATCATGTGGGGTAACCGTATGCGCCAGGATGTGGTGATTCAGACCGTCGGCGCGATGGGGCCCCCTGCCGGATCTGGCAACGCCGACAGGTGCCCGCCTCTGCCTGCGCCAAGGAAAAACCAAGCCGCCGCGGACGCAACGCCCGCGGCCAAAGCACGGCCGCCTCCGGATCTTCGGCGCGCTCGCGCGCTCTCCCGCACGCGGAATCGCGGCGGCGCCCCGTCGCGGCGGCAAGCCGGGCGCGCGAGCGATAAGGAAGGCTTTTATTCTAGCCCCCGCCTACGCGGCGCAAGTGAACTGAATGTCCCAGTCGAACGCGAAAAGGCCCCTGACCACGCTGCAGCACAGCACCAGAAAGATGGTGATGGTGCGGCTAAAGAACGAGGTCGAATACAAGGGCAGGATGGACAACGTCGACTCCTACATGAACCTCATAATGACCGACGCCGAAGAGCAGCAGGAAGGCAAGACCGTGGCAAACTACGGGCGCGTCATAGTGCGCGGCAACAACGTCCTTTTCATAAAGCTGGAAAACGAGCTCTGACATGTCCGGCAGGTTCCTGTTCACCTCAGAATCGGTCACCGAGGGCCACCCCGACAAGCTCTGCGACCAGATATCCGACGCCGTCCTGGACGAGCTGCTCAAACAAGACCCGGAGTCGCACGCGGCCGTAGAGGCCATGGCCACTACCGGCTTCGTGGCCGTCGCCGGCGAGCTTGCGACAAAGGCCGACTTTGCCGGGCCCGACCAGGAAAAGACGGTGCGCGGCGTCATACGCTCCACGGGCTACGACGATCCGGCCCTCCTTTTCGACGCCGAATCCTGCAGAATAGACCTTCACCTCCACTCGCAGAGCCCCGACATCAGCATGGGCGTGACCGGCGGCAGCGAGCAGGGCGCCGGCGACCAGGGCCTCATGTTCGGGTACGCGACCGACGAGACGCCCGAGCTCATGCCGCTGCCCATACTGCTCGCCCACCGCATGACCGAAAGGATGGCCCAGGCGCGCAAGTCCGGCCGCCTGCCCTGGATGAGGCCCGACGGCAAGTCGCAGGTCTCGGTAATGTACGGCCCGCAGGGCCCCGAGAGCGTGCAGACGCTGGTGCTCTCCACGCAGCACGCGCCGGACGCCGGCGCCGAGCAGATACGCGAGGCCCTCGTAAGGGAGGTCGCCGAACCCGCGTGCGGAAAGTGGTGGCACGACGGGATAAAGGTCCACGTCAACCCGACGGGGCGCTTCGAGATAGGCGGGCCCCATGGCGACGCCGGCCTCACGGGCAGAAAGATAATAGTCGACACGTACGGGGGCGCCGGCAGGCACGGGGGCGGGGCGTTCTCGGGCAAGGACCCCTCAAAGGTGGACAGGTCCGCCTGCTACATGTGCAGGCACGTGGCAAAGAACGTCGTGGCCGCCGGCCTGGCCGCGCGGTGCGAGGTGCAGGTGGCATACGCCATCGGGGTCGCCGAGCCGGTCTCGCTGGCCGTCCAGACGTTCGGCACCGGCAAGGTCCCCGAGCAGGACATAGAGTCGGCGGTCAGGAAAAACTTCGACATGAGGCCGTCGGGCATAATAGAGCACCTGCGCCTAAAGAGGCCCATCTACAGAAAGACCGCATCGTACGGGCATTTCGGCAGGGACGATCCCGACTTTACCTGGGAAGAGACCGACCACGCCGGACAGCTCGCGCGCGACGCGGGCCTGTGACCGGCGAGAGGTCGGCGCCGTAGGCCCGGCGCAGCCTGCCGTAGTCGCCCTCGAAACCGCCCAGCAGTATGCACAGGTCGTCCACCGAGTACGGAAAATCGCCGGAGACGGCCGCGCGCAGCGCCTCGGCCAGGGGCACGCGCTCTATGCGCGCGTCCGGGTACCGGCGCGCGAACTGCCGGACGTATTCTGCGAACCGCACCCTGCGCGGCCCCACCAAGTCCAGCACGCGGCCTGCAAAGCGCCCCCCGCGCAGCGCCTTTTCGATCACCGAGACTGCGTCGTCCGCCAAGACCGGCTGCATGCAGCCGCCGTCGCCCGGGACCAGTATCCTGCCGCGCCGCGCCTGCGCCCGCAGGCAGCGGCTCAGGTAGTCCTGCCCGCCCACGATGTACGAGGGGCGCAGAACGGTGTACGGTATCCCGGACGAGCGCACCAGCTTTTCGGCCTCCAGTTTCGAGGCAAAGTACGCCGACGTGCTGCGCGCGGACACGCCCAGCCCGCTCAGGTACACCAAGGTTTTCGCGCCCACCTCGGAGGCCGCGCGCGCCACCGCCTCGGTCACCTCTGCGTTTCCGTACCCCCGGCCGCCCGGCGAGCCGCTGCCGGCCAGGTGCGCCACCGCGTCGCACCCGCGCAGGGCGCGCGCGAGGCCGGCGCCGTACCCCGGGCGCGACACCGGGACGACGCGGCAGCTGCCGCGCAGCCTGTACATCAGGCGGCGCGCCACGAACCCCGACGCGCCGGTGACGGCGACTGCAAAGCCCACCTCCCGGCGGCGGCGGCGATCTGATATATACAATCGCCGCAAAAGCGGGGCGTGCGCAACGGATACACCACCGGCTCGTGCGCGGCCGCCGCCGCAAAGGCGGCCCTGCTGGCCATGGGCGGCGCGGCGCCCGAAACCGTCTCGATAACGCTGCCCAGGGGCGACGCGCTCGAGATCCCCGTAAAAGAGTGCCGGGCCTCGGGCTCCCGGGCCAAGTGCGTCGTGGTAAAGGACGGCGGCGACGATCCGGACGTGACGCACGGCGCCGACATCGTCGTGGAGGTGGAGCTGATGCCGCCCGGCCCCGTCCTAATAGAGGGCGGCGAGGGCGTGGGCACCGTGACAAAGCCGGGCCTCGGCCTGGAGATAGGCGGCCCGGCCATAAACCCCGTCCCCAAAAAGATGATACTGGAAAATGCGGCGCCGCTGCTCGGCGGGCGCGGGGCGCGCGTGACCGTCTCGGTGCCCAAGGGGAAAGAACTGGCGCCAAAGACGGACAACCCCAGGCTGGGCATACTGGGCGGCATATCGATACTGGGGACCAGCGGCATAGTGGTGCCGTTCTCGACGGCCTCGTTCGCGGCGGCCATACGGCAGAGCGTCAGCGTGGCCTCGTCGGCCGGCGCCTCCGACATCGTCCTGACGACCGGCGGGCGGAGCGAGGAGTTCGCCTCCAAGATGTTCGATCTTCCCGACCACTGCTACATCCAGATGGGCGACTTTGCGGGGTACGCCGTCGGGCAGTGCGCCAAAAAGGGCCTGCGGCGCGTGCACGTGGCAGGCTTTGTCGGCAAGATGGCAAAGATGGCCGCCGGCGTAAAGCAGACGCACGTAAAGGGCTCCAAGGTGGACATGGGCATGCTAGCCGAGATCGCGCGCGGCTGCGGCGCGGCCTCGGCGGCCGACCGCATAGAAAAGGCCAACACGGCCCGGCACGCCCTCGAGATAGCCCAGGAAGAGGGCGCGGACGGGTTCTGCCAAGAGCTGTGCGGGCGCGCAAAGTCGGCCATGTCGGCCGACGGCGTGGAGCTGGACGTGATACTGTTCGGCTTTGACGGCACTATGCTGGCCAGGGCCTAAAGACATTTTATCCCGGAGGGGGGCGCGGGGCCGTGGACGCGGCGGTGCTTGCCATAACGAGGGGCGGCCTCGCCGTGGGCAGGAGGATAAAAAAACTGCGCCCGAACTGGTCGCTGCACGCCCCGCGCAAGCTCGACGACGGCGGCGAGGCCGAGTGGTTCGACGAGCCCGCGTCCCTCAAGGTCGGCGAGCTGTTCTGCTCGCGCCCGGCGCTGGTCTGCGTCTTTTCGCTGGGCGCCGTCATACGGCTGGTGGCCCCCCACCTGGCCGACAAAAAGACCGACCCGGCCGTCCTCGTCATAGACGACGCGGCCGGCTTTGTCATCAGCGCCCTCTCGGGGCACCTGGGCGGGGCCAACGCGCTGGCCTCCGAGCTGGCCTCGGGGCTGGGCGCGCAGGCCGTCGTCACCACGGCGGCCGACGTCAACAAGACAATAGCGGTGGACCTGGTGGGCAGGGAGCTGGGCTGGACGATAGAGCCGGATTCGCAGGTCACGGCGGTGAGCGCCTGCATGGTCAACGGCGAGCCGGTCGGCGTGTTCCAGGATTCGGGCCCCGCGTCGTGGCGGCCCTCGCCGATGCCGGCCAACGTGTCCACGTACGGCACGCACGAAGAGCTCGAGGCCTCCGGCTCCAAGGCGCGCATGGTGATATCGGACAGGGTGCGCCAAAGCGCGGCCCCCTGCGTCACGTACAGGCCGCCGTCGCTCGTGGCAGGCGTGGGCGTGCACGCGGGGACCTCGTCGGACAAGATAATATCGGGCATCCGCGAGAGCTGCGCCGAGGCCGGGCTGAGCCCGCTCTCGGTCGGTCTGCTGGCCTCGGTCAGAAAGCCGCAGGAGGTAGCCGGGCTGGCCGAGGCTGCCGGAAGGATGGGCGCCCGGATAAAGTACATCGAGCGCTCGGAGCTTGCCGGCGTGAGCGTGCCCAACCCGTCCGGCGTGGTCGAGAGGCTCGAGGGCACGCCGAGCGTCTCGGAGGCGGCCGCCATCTCGGCCTCGGGCGGCCGGCTGGCCGTGCAGAAGCGAAAGTTCCCGCCCGACCTGACGGTGGCCATAGCGAGGGTGCCGGTATGAGGCGCGGCATGCTGATAATCGACAGGGGCAGCAGGCAGCGCGAGGCCGGCGAGGAGCTCGAAAAGATATGCGGCGCTATCGAAAAAGGGGGGCGCTACGAGTACGTCGGCTACTGCTTTCTGGAGGTCGAGCCGCCGTTCATCGAAGACGGCCTGCCCAGGGCGCTCGCGCAGGACTTGGACAGCCTCACCGTCGTCCCATACTTTCTGTACCCGGGCAGGAAGGTAAAGATCGCCGTGGCCGAGGCCATGACCTACCAGGAAAAGACCGAGACGAAACTGTGCGTGACGCGGGCCATGAGCATGCACCCGGCCATGGTGGAGCTTGCCGACATGCGGGTGCGCGAGGCGCTGCAAGAGGGCGGCGATCTACCCAGGGGGAGGGTCGACGTGCTCGTCATAGGCCACGGCAGCAAGGATCCCAACGCGCAGATGGCCCTCAAATACGTGGCCGTCGGCCTCGAAAAGATGGGGTACAGGAACGTATCGCACTGCTTTTTAGAGATAGAGCAGCCCGACATCGCCGCCGGCGTGTCCGCCTGCGCGGCCAGGGACCCCGAGGCGCTGGCGATAGTGTTTTACTTTCTGCACGAGGGCGCGCACGTAAAGACCGACATCAGCGCCGACCTGGATCCGGTCTTGAAAGAGTCCGGCCTGAAGCGCGTCTGCGTAACGAAGCACCTGGGCGCCGACGAGCGCATGGTAAAGCTGATACTGGAAAGAGCTAGGGAGGTCGAGGATGCAGACTGAAAAGGGGCAGTCCATAGAGGACGCGAGCATGCGGATGATAGAAGACGAGGTGGGCCCGCACTCCTACGGCGAGCTACAGTGGCCTATAGTGAGGCGCATAATACACACCACGGCCGACTTTGACTTTGCCGGGGCCAACGCGGTGCTGTTCTCGGACGGGGCCGTCGAGGCGGGCGCCCGGGCCCTGCGCTCCGGGGCCACCGTGGTGGCCGACGTGAACGGGGTGTACGGCGGCATGAACAAGCAGAACCCCGCGCGGTGCGGCAACGAGATAGTGTGCAGGATATCCGATCCGGACGTGGCGGCGCGCGCGGCAGAGCTCGGCCTGACCAGATCGGAGGCCGCCATGCGCATGTCCGCAAAGGACATCGACGGGGGCGTGGTCGCGGTGGGCAACGCGCCGACCGCGCTACTCGAAGTAATCCGCATGCACAAAGAGGGCCTGGCCACGCCGGCCCTGGTGGTGGGGATACCGGTCGGGTTCATATCGGCCCCCGAATCGAAGGAAGAGCTGGCCTCGACGGACATGCGCTACATCACCAACAGGGGCCGCAAGGGCGGCAGCGCGGTGGCCGCCGCGGTGATCAACGCCCTGTACAAGACTTGACGCACCGGCGCACGAACTCTGCCGCAAAGCCGCCGCCGCCAAAGTACAGGTGGCCGTACGAGGCAAGCAGCCCGTCCTGCACGATGCCGTCGCGGCCCCCCGCTATGCCCTCCCCCGCGGAGAGCTCGTAGGCGAACTTGGCGTCGCGCGGCGCGTCGGTGCGCGAATAGTGGAACTCGTGGCCGCGGAACGGAGAGCGGGCCGGCGAGACGGCGCAGTCGCGCACCACGCGGCCCTCCGTGTAGTTGAGCGTGAGCTTGCCGGTCATGCGGGAATCGGCCTCGATCACGCCGGCCATGGCGCGGCTTTTTCCGTCGCGTATCGACCTTGCCAGGTACATGAGGCCGCCGCACTCTGCGTACGCCGGCGCGCCCCCCTCTATCTTTTCCTTTACGGACGAGAGCATGGGGCGGTTCTCCGAGAGGCGCTGCGCCATCACCTCCGGGAATCCGCCGCCTATGTACAGCCCGTCGCAGTCCGGCACCTTTTGGTCCGAGAGCGGGCTGAAAAAGACCGTGCGCGCCCCGCAGCGGCGCAACTCTTCGAGGTTGGCGGGGTAGTAAAAGTTGAACGAGTCGTCTAGGGCCACGGCCACCGTGCACTCTGGGGGAGCGGGCCCGGGCCGGGCGCGCTGCCGGATGGGCTCTGCGCGCGCAAGCTCCAGCACCCTGTCCAGATTTATGAATTCAGAGGCCGCGCGCGCTCTCTCCACCGTGAGCCGGGATGTGGAGGCCTCGCGGGCCGGCACCAGCCCGAGGTGCCGCGACGGCAAAGAAGAGCCGGGATCGTGCGGTATCGCGCCGAGCACCTCGATGCCCGACTCCGCCATGGCCTCGCGGCACATCCTCTCGTGCCTTTCGCTCTTTACCCTGTTGAGCACCACGCCGCGCACGCGCGCGTCCTCGCGGAACCGCGAAAACCCCAAAGCCGTGGCCGCCAGCGACCTGGCCGTCCCCGACGCGTCGAGCACCAGCACCACGTTGCAGCCGAGCAGCGAGGCCACCTGGTACGTGCTGGCAAGGTCGCCGCGCCCCGAGGCCCCGTCGTAATATCCCATGACGCCCTCTATGACGGCCACGTCTGCCTCGCGCGAGGCGAACGCGCGCAGCAGCTCCTCTTCGCCCATCAGCCACGCGTCGAGGTTGAGCGCCTCGCGGCCCGAGGCCGCGGCCAGGTGGCCCGGGTCTATGTAGTCGGGGCCCACCTTGAAGGGCTGCACCGAATAGCCGCGCCGCGCCAGGCCGCTGCACACGGCGCAGGCCACCGACGTCTTGCCCGAGCCGCTCGAGGCCCCCGCCACCACTATGCGCGCGTCCAAAGCCGGGGCGGGCCCGGCCCGCGCGTCTATAAACCGTTCAGGGTTTCCGAGAGCCGGGCCCTCAGAGCTCGCTTTCGACCCTGTCGATCATCTCCTGCATCTTTGCCTCGCTGGGCCGGTTCAGTATCATCCCGTGCTCCTCCATCAGCGCGAACCAGGAATCCTGCCTGTCCGGCGGCATGCGGACCCGGACCGTCTCGAAGGCGAGCCCGAACAGCAGGTCCGCCTCGGCCGGCGACTTTGCCTTCCTCTGGCAGAGCACGCGCAGCTCGCACAGATCGCAGTGGCCGCGTATGCCCTCCCACTCCAGGTACGCCTCCATCGTGAACGCGCCGTCCGGCCCGCAGATCCCCCTGGCCCGCAGCAGCTCTTTGGAGTTCACGCCCGCCTCCCGCGCCGCAAGGATATAAGCCGCGCGCAGCCGCGGCCGCCGGGGCCCGCCAACTCTTTTTACACGGCCGCGCGCGCAGCCCCGCGTGGGCCTGCTGATAGTGTACACCGGGGGCGGCAAGGGCAAGACGACTGCCGCGCTGGGAATGGCGCTGCGCGCAGCCGGCCACGGCAAGCGCGTCTGCATGGTGCAGTTCATCAAGGGATCGTGGCGCTACGGCGAGATGGACTCGGCGCCCATGCTGGCCCCCCACTTCGAGCTGGTGCCGGCCGGCAGGGGGTTCGTCGGGATAATAGACGATACGAGCCCCAAAGAGGTCCACCGAGAGGCCGCGCGCGCGGCGCTCTCCGAGGCGGCCGCCCGCATAGCCTCGGGCGCCTACGGCATCGTCATGCTCGACGAGGTAAACTACGCCGTGGACCTGGGCCTGGTGGACGAAGAAAAAGTGCTCGAGGCGGTGCGTGCGAGGCCCGAGGGGACCGACGTGGTGCTGACGGGCAACCGCGCGAGGCCCGCGATAATAGAGGAGGCCGACCTGGTCACCGAGATGAGGGAGGTAAAGCACCCGTACCGCTCCGGCATAAAGGCCAAGCGCGGCGTCGACTTTTGAAACACTTTTACCCGCCGGCCCCGGCGCGCCGCCCGTGCCCGAAGAGATGCCCGAGCAGGGCGAGATAGTCATGGCCACGGTCTCGCGCATAATGGACCACGGCGCGTACGTGACCCTAGACGAGTACGACGGCATGCAGGGGTTTCTGCACATAGGCGAGATAGCCCCCGGGTGGATAAGGTCGGTGAGCAAGTTCGTGCGCGAGGGCGAAAAAAAGGTGCTGCTGGTCAAAAAAGTCAACCGCAACAGGAGGGACGTGGACCTGTCGCTCAAGCAGGTCTCGGCCGACCAGCGCAAGAAAAAGCTGCTCGACGCAAAGCGCGAGGAGCGCGGCAAGACCCTCATGGCCAGCGTGGCCGAAAAGGCGGGCCTCGACGGCGCGGGGGCCGAAAAGGCCGAGGAGATCCTGTACTCAAAGTACGAATCCCTGCACGACGCGTTCATGGACATGGCCGCCAAGGGCCCCGAAGCTGCGGGCCTGAAACTGCCCGAGGCCGTCTCGGCGGCCATAACGGAGGTCTGCTCCAAGATACGGCTGCCCTCCGTCGAGATCAGGGGGATAATGGAGATAACCAACCCGCGCCCCGACGGCGTCGAGATAATCAAAAAGGCGCTCGGCTCGGCGTCCGGCGAGGGGGACGTGGGGGTGGAGGTGACCTACCTTGGCGCCCCAAAGTACAGGCTCGGCATCACCGCGCCGGACTTCAAGTCGGCCGAGCGCGCCATAAAGCCGGTCATATCGGGCATACAGCAAAAGGTGGAGAAAAAGGGCGGCACGTTCAGGTTCGACCGCGAGGAATCCAAAAAGACGAGGGCCGCCTGAGATGAAGTTCGTGCTCAGGAGGTGCGGCGCGTGCGGCAGGTACACCCTGGCGGCGGGGTGCCCCGCCTGCGGGGCCGAGACTGCCTCTGCGCACCCCGCGAAGTTCTCGCCAGACGACAAGTACGCAAGGTACAGGCTAGCCGGGAGGTACCGGTGAGTACGCGTCGTTGACCTCGTATATCATGACGGCCAGCACGGTCTCTGCGCCCTCTGCAAAGCTGGGCGAGGCGTACGCCAGCCTGAACGGCCCGTCCCCGCCGGGCGGGTACTTTACAGACGGGGCGTAGAGGGGCAGCGAGCCGTCGAAGAACTCGTCGGAGGCAAGGTCGTCGGCGTAGAAAGAGTGCTCCTCGTACGGGAACATCTTGCCCATGGCCGTCTCCCAGAACGCGTCGTTGGGCGAGAGGCCGTCCGAGTGCAGGAACCTCTCCAGCGGCTCGCCGGCCACCGGTATTATGGACGGAAGCTTGCTCTCCTCGCCGCCGCCGGCAAGCGCGAAGACCTTTTCGCCGTTGAGCGTGTAGCGCTCGGCGGCCACGAAGACCAGCACGTAGTCGGCCCCCTTGGACTGGAAATACCGCCACGCCTCGTCGGGCTCGGAGAGCAGGGCGGCTGCCATTTGCTTTATGCGCGTCCAGCTGAGCGTGGCGTTGTCGGCCAGCGTCGGGCGCTCCGATACGGCCGTTATCCAGTACCCGTAGTCCCACCAGGCGGCCACCACCGAGCCGGGCGGCGTCTCGTGCTTTATCCACGCGAGCGCGGCGGGCCAGTCCTGGAAGGTCCCCTGGAACCACGTGCCGCCGTTGAGTATGTTGGGCGGCACCGAGGCGGCATCGGCCCGGGTCTGGTCTTCGGGCAGGGCGAGCGGGGCGGCCAGCAGAGCTACCAGGCCGGCGGCGACCGCGCACTTTAGGGCGAGCCGCGCGGGCCGGCGCCCCGTTCTGAGCGCGCCGGCCAGGCGCGCAGCGGACTTGTCCAGCCCCCCCGAAGAGAGGATCTCCGAGACCGCGACGCCTGCCAGCATCGCCAGCCCGAGCGAGGCGAGCAGTTCCAGGCGCACCAGCGAGGCGCCCACGTACACGCCGGCCAGGGCAAAGACCAGCGCGAAGGCGGCCGCGTGCCGCCCGGGCCGGGCGGGCCCGAGGCGCGAAAACAGGTACCAGGCGCCGGGCAGGGCCAGCACCATCGCGGTCGAGTGGTAAAAGAACGAGACGCCGGCGGTCGGGACCGCGTGCTCCGAGACCGAGTCGCCGGTGGCCGACTGCTCCAGGAACGGGGCCACCGCGTACAGGTACCTCCCTACCCAGCTCGCCGAGGCGTCCGACGAGGCCGGCCCGGCTGCCATGGCCAGCGCGCCCGCCGCCACCACGGCGGCCAGGACCAGCGCGCCGTTGCGGGCCGACTTTTCCGGCGCGCTCCTTTGGCGGGCCAGCGCGGCGGCCAGCGCGGCCGCGGCCGACGAGGCCAGGGCTATGCCCCCAAAGCCGGCGGCCAGGTCGGGGCCGGGGCGCTCGAAGAGCAGCGAGACGGCCAGCACCGCCGCGGCGAACGGCACGACCACCCGCGCCAGGCGGCCCGCCCGGACGCCGGCGAACGGCAGCACGGGGAAGAACAGAGCCGCCACCAGCAGAAAGAACGTGGCCCCGCCCCACGCCGAGATGCCCAGCACCAGGACCGCTCCGCCCGCGGCCGAGCACGCAAGCGCCCGCCTGTCGCCCTTTGCGCCTACCGCGTACAGCAGCAGGCACATGGCGATGAGGCCGTAAAAGACGCCGAGCGGCTCGGACTTGAACCAGCCCAGCGAGCCGCGCAGCACCACCGGCAGCGAGACAGAGTACAGCAGCGCGGCGGCCAGCCCGGCGGCGGTGCCGCCCACGAGCCGGACCAGCGCGAATACGACCAGCACCGTCAGCGAGCCGACCACCACCGGGAACATTACCGCAAAGTCGTACAGGTCCGAGCCGGCGCCGAACGCGGCGTACGCGCCGGCCGCCGTAGCGTGCAGCATCACCTGGGACGTGGCCGATATGTCGCGGCCGTGCCCGTACCAGCTCAGCTCGTCGTGCCACTCCATGTACTCGGCGAGGCCGTTTTCGACCATGAACTCGGTGGCGCGGTAGTTGAAGAACGGATCGAACTCGTGCAGATCGTAGCCGTGCTGCGCGACCGGCAGCGACCTCATCGCCAGCGACGCAGAGACCGCGAGGGCCAGCACCCCGACCACCAATAGCGCGCGCCCGTTCAACCGCCCCGCTCCGCGGGCGCGTCTTTTTTACTCTTTATCAGGCTCGTAGGTGCCCTCCAGCCGGGCCTCGGCGAGCACGTGCCCCCGGGCGGCCCCGTCCAGCTCTTGCCGCGAGGCGCCGGGCGGCAGGTGCAGCAGCGCGTCGAGGGCGTACGCGCGCAGCACGTACCTGTGCCGCTTGTCGGGTGGGGCGGGCCCGCCGTAGCCGCTGTGGCCAAAGTCGGTCACCCCCTCCACCGAGCCGGGCGGCAGGGTGGAGCCGGGAAGCTCTTCGAGTGGGGCCACGTTCCAGACGGTCCAGTGGACCCAGATCTTGCCCGCCGGCTCTAGCGCGTCGGGATCGTCCAGTATTACGGCCAGGGAGCGGCAGCCTTCCGGCACGCCCGAGAAGCGCAGGGCCGGCCTGACGTTGCCGTTCTTGTAGCCGTGCCTGAGGGGGATCGGCTCGCCGTGGGCGAACGATGGGCTCGATACTTCGAACACGGCCGCGTTCGGGGGCCCGCAAAAATATGTCTTGCGCCGGGATCCGGGCGCGCCTAGTGGCAAGCGGCGGCGCGGTGCCGGGCCGGGGCGCTCACGCGGTCGGATCCGACACCCGCCCCATGAACAGCACCATGCCGCTCTGCTCGTCGTATATGGCGAACAGGAACGGGCGGTTCGCGTTAAAGTGGAGTGGGGGTGGGGGTTCTGATTCTGTTATGGTCATAGCCGCAGCATCTTCCGATGTCTCGGTCCCGTTTTCGTTTACCGTCAAGTACGCGCTGTGCCCCGCTCCATCCAGGTAGCAACCGCCTTCGTTGAATCCGTTCAGATGTGGAAAAATGGAACTGTCGTCGCTTTTGTGCTCGACGATGTAGGACCACACGCCCGGATGCGTCGAGACCCGGAACTTCGCGTCCTCGGTACGGGCTCCGGCGTCGAGATGCACGCCGTGGTACGTCGCGATCTGAAACTTTGGCAGCGACACCGAGATGTTCCTAGATTCCAGCATGCCGAGCCACTCCCCCATCCGTGCGCCAGATCTTTCCGCCAGCCTTTCTAGGCCGCCCGCCTCGTACGGCAGTACCACCAGCATGGAGAGCCGGTCCCCTTCGTACGGCAACCGGAGGACTTGGGCGTCCTCCGCGTTTGCGTAGTCAAAGCCGCCCTTTGCGTGCATAAAGTATGCATAGACGCCGTCCCCTTCGCCCCTCCAAAACTGCCCCTTTCTAGTGTCTTCTTTCGGGAACTGGATCGTCCAGGCTCCCTAAGTTGACCACGTTTGCGACAATCGCCAACAGTTTGCCGCATTGGACTACGGCGATGGACGTAGGCGCGATCTTGCCGCCGGCCTTTTCGGACGCCCGGTAGTCTATTTCCCTCCACACGGGTTTTGGCTCCCCGAAGTAAAATTCGTCCGCCTCGATCGGGTACGTCTCGGCCTCGACCAAGTATGCCTGGCGCACAACGTCCAAGTACGATTCGAACCAGTCCGACATCCACAGTGCGTTGGCCATCTCCAAGACCGCGCGCGGGTCTTCGGCGTTGAGCGCGGCCATCATGCGCGCGGAGGCGGCGCGGCGCTCTTCATCGTCGGGCTCGAACCCGAACAGATCGATCATCCGGGAGGACGTAGAACCGCCCGCCCCCTCGTAGACTATGGAAAACACGGTGTGGGTGCCGACCGGCGAGAAAAAGACGTTGCCCTCGGTTTCCGACAGATTTCTGTAAAAATCAAAGGCGAATTCGTTGACCGACTCTGCCGTCCGGGGGGGGCACCTCGGCCGTCCCTGAAGTCTCAAGCGCCAAGACAAAGGCAACCGCCGGCGCGGCAGACAAGGCCGCGCGCGTCCGCTTCATGGCGCCGGCCCGCGCGTCTCGGCTAAAAGAGTGCCGGGCGCGCAAACGGCTAGGAGAGCACCATCCTGTCCTGCCACAGCGTCAGGACGCTGCCGCCGGCGCGCCGCACGCGCCCGCGCAGCCTCTTGTCCAGGGTGGCCACCGTGCCCCCGCGGCGCTCCACGTACCCCACGATGGCGTCGTCCGCCGGAACCGCGCTGATCTCCTCCAAGAGGCGCATGGAGCCGGCGCGCTCCAGGGCCGCCCCGGCGGCCGCCCGCTTGGGGCCGCGCTCCAGCATGGCCTCCAGCTCCGATACGACCGAGCGCGGCGCCACGAACGATATGCTGCCTATCTCGGCGCAGACAGAATCGATGTTGTGTATCCTGCCCGAGGCGAGCCTCACCAGAAAGTCCGTATCGCAGATGACCTCAGCCAACCGTGCCAGCACCTATCAGCCGCCAGCGGTCCGATATCCTCCGGCTGATGGCCACGTTGCCGCCCGAGAACAGGCAGACGGGCCTGCGGAACTCCACGTCCACCCTGTCCCCCTTTACCGACGAGACCTTGGAGAGCAGCGGCGCGGTCCCTATGTTGAGGCGCAGGTTCTCGCCCTTTTGCACCGGCGAGACCTTGGCCTCGCCCTCCAGGCCCACCGCCAGATCGAATAGCTTTACGGTCAGCGCGGCCCGCGTGGAGTTGTCCGGCAGCGTGCCGGGCCTGCCGACCACCGAGCCGATGAACGAGTCGCTCCGGGTGAGCGAGGGGTCCAGCGATGTGCCTATGGCCACCAGGCCGCCGGGCCTTATCGAGCCGACGGTGCCCGCGCCGGTGCCCAGCGAGACGGCCTTAGTCCGCACCGGCTCGTAGCCGCTCTTTGCCTGTATGCCCGGCTTTATCTCGATCTCCTCGCCCTCTTCGAGGCGGCCCTGCACCAGGCTGCCGCCCAGCACGCCCCCCTTTACCTTTGGTATGGCGGTGCCGGGCCTGTTTACGTCGAACGAGCGCAGCACGTGCATTATCGGATCCTTTTTCTCGTCGCGCTCGGGCGTGCGTATGCCCGTCTCCACCGACTCTATGAGGGCGTCCACGTTGAGCCCGGCCTGCGCCGAGACCGGCACCACCGGGGCCTCCTGGGCGGCGGTCCCCTTTACGAAGCCGCCGATCTCCGCGCGGTTCGAGACGGCCTCCTCGTAGGTCACCAGGTCCACCTTGTTCTGCACCACGACCATCTGGTCTATGCCCAGCGTCTGCAGCGCCAGCAGGTGCTCCTTTGTCTGGGGGCGCGGCACCTTTTCGTTGGAGGCCACCAGCAGCAGCGCGCCGTCCATCAGGGCCGAGCCGGAGAGCATGTTGGCCATGAGGCTCTCGTGGCCGGGGCTGTCCACAAAGCTGACCACGCGCGAAAACTCGCTCTGCCCGCCGCACGAGGGGCACTTTGGGGAGGTGGAATAGCCCTCGGGCGCAGAGCAGCTGGGGCACTTGTAGAACGCCGCGTCCGAGTACCCCACCCGTATGGTGATGCCGCGCTTTAGCTCCTGGCTGTGGACGCTGGTCCAGCTGCCCGTCATGGCCTGTATGAGCGTGGTCTTGCCGTGGTCTACGTGGCCGGCCGTGCCGATGTTGACGCAGGGCTGGTAGCCGTACTTTTTGACGTACCATTCGGGGAGGGTGTCCTTCCAGTGCACGCCGGCCGGCCGGCGCGGTGCCTTAAGAGTATTCACTCGGCCGGCTTTTCCTCGGCGGGCTTTTCGGGCAGCCGGCCGTCGAGCAGGCAGTTGATCTGGTAGATCTCTTCGGATATCGAGCCGCCGCGGACCAGCTTGCGCACGCGCTGGCCCGTCTCGGCCTTCCTGAGGCCCACCCCGCGCGAGAGCAGCACGCGCTTGCGCGCGGCGCCGTGGACGTCGCCGCGGATGGGCACGCCGGACTTGTCGCTGCCGCCCGTTATGGTCAGCTTGCCCTGCAGGCCGGCCAGCGCCGCGTCGGCCGTGCCGCCCACCTCGAGCCCTATCAGCGAAGAGGCCTCGGGGTCCTTTACCTCGCGCGAGACCGAGCGGCCCCCGGCGTCCGATATATTCAGCTTGAAGCTCACCAAGCGCGCGGGCGCCGGGCCGGTCTAATTTTAAGGGATCGGCACGTTTGTAAAGCCCCCGCCGGGCCGCCTCCCGTGGAGGGGTGCCCGCGGTGCGGCGAAAAGATGCTGCAGATTCAGGCGTGCCACATGATGTGCCCGCGGTGCGGGGCCCACTTGGACTGCTCGGACAAGGGCACCTTTTGGTAGTCAGAGGCCGGGGCGGTCGGGTATGTAGTCGGCTGCCATGTTGACCGCCTGGTCTTTCATGATCTCGAGGTATTTTTCGTAGTCGGCCTCGAACCCGCAGTGCGGGCAGGCCACGCGCGTGACCTCGTCGTCCAAGACGGCGGGCTTTTCGCACTCGGGGCACCTTGCGTCCACGCCCCTCTTTGCGGGCCCGCGTATTTAATGCAATGGAACCGGCGGGCTAGCCCAGCTCGCGCAGCGCCCTGTCTATCGAGCCGCGATCCTTGGCGTCCGGCGAGAGCCTGACATACTCGCGCAGGTCCGAGCGCGCCCCGTCCCTGTCGCCCGTCTCGAGCCGCGCGACGGCCCTGTTCTTGTACGTCGAGCCGCTGCGCGCCGGGTTCACCGATATGGCGTCGGTGTAGCAGGACACAGCCTCCGCGTACTTTTTCTCCTTTAGCATCCTGTTGCCCAGCCCGCGGTGCGCCGAGTACGCGCGCGGGTTGAGCCGCACGCACTCGCGGTACAGCCCTTCGCACTCTGCCGAGCCCCCCTCGTTGAGCATGCCGGCCAGCAGCGAGAGCGCGCACGGGTTGGACGGATCTTTTGAGACGGCCTCGCGCAGTACCGAGACGGCCCCGTCGGCGTTGCCCGAAAGCGAGTGCTTTTCGTACTCGAAGCAGAGCCGGTTGGAAAAGTCGTGCGGGCCGGGCGGCGGTATGACGTCGGGCGGCGCGATCATCACCATCATGCGCCCCTCTTCTGCCCACATGCCGTCGAACTGCCTTTCCGGTATGGCCCCCACGTGGAACGAGCCGTCTTTTTCCATCTTTGGTATGTAGTGTATGACGGTGCCCTCTTTCGGATCGTAGCCGGATATCACCGAGGCGTGCTGAGAGGCGCCGCGCACGCCGGGCAGCACCACGATGGGCGGCACGCCCGAGTCGAGGCACTTTTTGAGGCCGGCGAGGTCTGACCTCTCAAAGCGCGCCGACAGGCCGGCCCCCTCCGCGCGCTCGACCCCCTCTATCATGACCGCGATGCCCGGCGGGTACTTGGACGCGGCCCCGGCGTCTAGCGGCAGCTTTGCCCCCCAGTAGCTGCACACCACGTTTACCGCCAGCGGCATGCACGCGTTCTCTTCCTCCACCAGAGGCAGCTGCAGGTCGTGGTCCACGGGCGGGGGCGCGGGCGCCGGTAAAAAAAGTCTTCAGGCGTGCGGGCGCCGTCTCCGGACAAGAGGCGCCTAGCCGGACCGGACGGGGCGCGAGCCGCCGCTACCCCTGATCCCGCTTGCCCGGCAGCTTTGCGAACGCGCGCAGCAGGGAGCGGCCGTCCGCCGTCATCTCGGGGTGGAACTGCGTGCCGTACGCCAGGCCGTTGCGGTGCGCGACGATCTCGTGCATGCAAGAGTCGGAGCTGGCGACCGCCTCGAGGTGCGGGCCCGGCCGCGCTATCTCGTAGCTGTGCGATTCGAACACGTCCATCTCGGCGGGGAACAGCGGGCCGGCCGAGAGCGCGCGCACCCTCTCGGGGCCGGAGCGCCGGGCGCAGCGGCGCAGCGTGCCGCCCAGGGCCAGCGCCATGATCTCGGCCCCGTAGCATATGCCCAGCAGCGGCTTTGACTCTTTTACGCAGTGGCGCACGACGGCCGAGTTGGCAGCGTTCATGGCCGCGTCGTTGGCGCGCCTCCCCGACAGCACGAACCGGTCGTACCTGTCCAGGGGGCCGAGCCGGTCGAAGCGGGCCGTCTCCAGCTCTGTCCCGCGCAGCGCCCCGGCTATCCGCGGGCAGTACAGGGAGCCGTTGTCGACGACAAGCAGCAATCAGCTGCCTACCTCGACTGCCACGTAGTGGATCTCGGGTATGGAATCGCGCACCACGATGGTGCCCACGCGCACCTCGTCGCCCTCCTCCCACATGAACACCCTGTCGCTGCGCGGCGCCACGTAGTCGTCTATGAAGCCGCCCACCAGATCCTCGGTCTGCTCCACCTCGGCGGCCGTGTAGAATATGATGCTGCCCTCCTCGAACGAGAGCGGCACCTGTATCGAGGCCGGCTCGACCACCTCCAGGCCGGCCGCCTCGAAGGCGGCGCGCACCAGCGCCACGCGGGCCTCGCGGTCGAGCTCTTCGAGCTGCGAGCCGTCCGACGGGGCTATCCCGGACAGCTTCTGCAGGTACGCCCGGAACGCGTCCTGCTGCGTGTCGCCCAGCCCCACGTAGTATTCGCCGGTGAACGAGGCGCCCACGGCCGCTATGGTGCCGAGCTGCGCCACCACGCCGCCGGCGCCGGCCGTATATACCGGGATAAAGTACGTGTCGTGCTCGCCGACCCTGTACAGTATGTTGTCGCCCACGCGCGGGTTGCGCAGCAGCGTCTTTAGCTGGGCAAAGTCGGGATCCCTGTCGAGCGCCTCGCTGACGGCGGTCGGCCCTATCAGTTTGGTCTCGGAATCGAGGGGCACCTCGTAGAACTGCATGCGGCCCAGGTTGGGCGGGTCGTTCTGCACTATCATGTAGCCGGCCAGGTTGCGGCCCTGCGAGCCTTTCAGCTCCAGCGAGAGCAGCCCGATGAACTCGGTCTCGTCGAAGCCGGGCGGCTTTGCCTCGATGTAGTACGTCTCCAGCCCGCGGGGTATCTCGTAGAACTCGTTGGCCTGTATGAACGTCTCTACGTCGGTCACGTGGTAGGTGTTGTAGCGGTCCGTCTTCCAGTTGAACATCTCGGAGGGGTACCTCATCTGCCCCTTTAGCCACTCGGGTATCTCCTGGAACTGGGCGCTGTACTGCGCCTCGAACATCTCGGTGAAAAAGTCGTCGCCCGTCTTTAGCAGCGCGATGTCGCCGTCGTAGACGTCGACGAGCGCGTAGCCGACCAGCCGCAGGTATGGGCTTCCCGCCGACCAGGGCACGTTGTTGGCCTGGAAGCCCACTATGAGGGGGACCAGCCAGTACGAATCCTCGCCGTCGGTGACCGGCAGGGCGTCGAGATCCTCGCCGAACATCTGGTACAGAAAGTACGGGTACAGCGTCGACATGCGGTCGTTGATGTCCTTGTACCGCATTATGTGCATCGATTCGCCGGGGAACGAGAGCAGGAAGTTGGGCTCGAAGACCCAGCTGAGCGGCGGCGGCACGTCCAGGCCGCCGGCGCCCGCGTAAAAGACCTGCTCCAGCTCCGCCGACTCGGTCCGGTTCAGGGGGTATGCGGACCACGTCTCGCTGAGCAGCCCGCCCTCGCCGTAGTATATGGAGCGCTGGCTGAAGAACTCGCTGCTGTCGACTATCTGCCCGCCGGTGGCCTCGAGCGTCAGGAACCCGTTGGGCACGTGCGTGTACACCAGGTGCTCGTTGTACCACCTGTCCTCGAGGGTGACCGCGTCGGGTATGATCGGCTTCATGGACGCGGTCCAGTAGAGCGTGTCGTTGAAGCGCAGGATGTCGTTGTCCTCGAAATCGACGTACGGTATCAGGCCTATCTCCGGCTTTAGTTTCGCAAAGGCGGCCTCCCAGTCCCAGACCCGTATGGAATCGAGCACGTCGGTGTTGTCGTCCACGTACGCCTCTATGCTGTTGGGCGATATCGATTCGAGGCCCACGTCGTGCGTGGTCTCGTCTATGCGGTCCAGCTCCGCCAGGTACCTGTTCACGCCTATCTCCTGGGCCTTGTACGGGCCGAGGTACTCTATCTTGCGCGCGTCGGCGATGCTGTTGTTGACCGCCAGCAGCGAGCCCATCACTATGGCTATGACTATGACCACGCCTATCCTGACCAGCAGGTCGCGCTGGAACATGTGCGTGAGCACGCGCGCGCGCACCCTGTCTATCACCGAAAAGGCCACCATGGCGAAGCCGATGAGCAGCGTGCCGGCGATGACGTAGCGCGTGTTGTAGTCTATAAAGTCGGTGAAGAACATGTTGAAGCCGGTCCAGATCAGGCCGGCGCCGATGACCGCCTCGACCGTCGAGACGTAGCTGAGGTAGCGCGGCTTGCCGTCCGACGAATCGCGTATGTACGAGGTTATCACGCGTATGACGGAGCCGACCCCCACGTACAGGACCAGGCGCATGCCGACGGCCGTCAGCAGGGGGGGCGCGAGCATCAGCAGCGCCGGGGCCATGGGCAGCACGTTGTCGGCGGCGAACGCGGGGTCGGTCGGCGGCGTCACGAAGGGCAGCGCGAAGAGGGCCGGCAGGCTGGCGGTCCCCATGTCGGCCCCGTCGGCCATGGACATGATCGCGAACCCGAACATGATGTTGGTGAAGAACGCGCCGAGCAGCAGCACCTTGGTTATCTGCCAGACCGCGTACGAGACCGGGGGGAGGCGGTAGTCCGAGAACGCCACGACCGCCTTGGAGGCCGAGTCGCTGCGCTCGCGCGAGGACAGGCCGAGGCCGACCGAGACGCTGTACCAGAACATCGAGGAGCGCGCCACCGGGTTGACGCGGACCAGCGCGACGGCCGAGAGGGCCAGCGCCGAGACCAGCGAGTAGTAGAGCGGCTTTGAGAACTTTTCGCCGAACTCGGCGAAGTTCATGTAGATGCTGACCGCCTGGTTGCCCGCTATGAGGAATATCACCACGGCTATGACGGCCGTGATCCCCAGCCTGACGTACTTTCCGGTGTCTGCCGGTGGCCGCTCGCTGCTGGCCGCTGCGCTATACAAAACCGCCCTGCGGCCGGGCGTGGCAAATTAATGCCTAACGGTCTCAGGCACGCGGGCGAACCCCTTGCAGATCATGTAGGCCGCCGCGTAGCGGGGGACCGTCGCCTCGCCGGAGTACGGCCCGAAACTGCGCCCGCGGAGGCGGAACTGGAGGGGGCAGTCGGAGACAACGTCGGCCGGCTCGTCGTCTATGAGGCACGCCTCCGAGTAGGGGTCGAAGGCGCCGGGGTCGGCGCAGCGCACCTTGGCCATGCCGCTCTTGCTGTTGAGCGTGCCGGGCAGCCTGAATATGCGGTGCACGTCCATGGTGACGCGGTGGTCTATGACGGCCCCTATCAGGGGCGAGAGCTCCTCGAGCCTTTTCTGCATGGCGCCCCTGCCGGCAAGCTCGGCCTCCTTGAGGGCCTTGTTCCTCCTAGAGCGCGGGAACAGCCGCGCGGCCGCCCTGCCGCGCCAGCCCGGCTCGCCGTGGCGCGCCGGATCCGCGAGGCCCGAGCGCGCAAAGCCCACCGATTCGGGCGTGGCGCCGCGGAACGACAGGTAGTCGCACAGCTCGGCGCGCGCGCGCGAATCCAGCCGCGCGTAGGCCGGCTCGTCGACGTGCACGTGGAACCCCTCGTTGCCCGAAAAGTACACCGCCGCCCCCCCTATCCCCAGGTCCTCGCGCATTATCTCCAAAAGTTTGGAGACCTCTTTTTTGGCGGCCCCGATGCAGCGCCGGCACGGGAACGAGGCGCTCTCGGTGGCCCCGCCGCACTCGCACGGCCCCCGGCCCCGCCGCGCCGCGCCGCACGAGGCGCACCGCGAGCAGGCGTGGCCGGGCCTGCACTCGAGATCCAGGTCCTTTGCGTCCACGTCGAATATGAGCTCGGCGCCCCGCCAGTCCTTCTGGCCCATCTGCGCCTCCGGAAAGGCGTACGCCGCGTTGGAGCAGTACGCGTCGGCCGGCGACTGCTCGAGCATCATGGCGGACAGCTCGCCGGGCGTCTTTACGGACAGGTGCCGCACCATGCCGGAGCCGAATGGCACGTAGCCGAACTCGCGCTCGGCGATGCGGCCGGGCGGCTCGACCGACTCTATGTTGTCGAAATAGTACTTGCGGAACGCCGACTGGAGGAACTCCAGCTCGGGGCTCACGCGCGGCGCACCCCGAACTGCCCCGGGTGGAAGATGCCGTCGCACTCGGCGGTCGCGAAGCACAGGTCGTCGCGCTTTATCTTTTCGCACGAGGGGCACGAGTACGGCCCGCCGTCCCGGCCCCGTATTATCTGGCCGAGCTGGTAGCGCGTGACCCGCTCGTTGTAGTCGGGCGCGTTCTTGAAGAGCGGCGCTATCTGGTCTGCGCCCTGCCCGCGCGATATCAGGTAGGTGGCCAGCATGAACCGGCCCGAGTGGGGCAGGTTCTGCCCCTTTTCGAGCACCTCTATGGCGTGCTTTACGCACGGGGGGTACTCGCCGGACTGCGCGGTGGGCACGTGGAAGCGGGCGGCCAGCTCTTCGAGCCGGGCGACTGCCCCCGAAAAGCCGGCGGCCTGCGGCGGTGCCGGCGCCGAGGTTATGCGCTCGGAGATGTACTCTGATATGCCGGCGCGCAGCAGCCGGACCGTCTCGTGGGCGGTCAGCAGGACTTTGCCGGAATCGACCCGCCGGTTGACCAGCTTCCACTCGCGCTCGTGGAAACTGGAGGCGCGCGCAAGATAGTCGGGGGCCGCGATGGCGACGCCGTCTTCGGTCTTTGATACGGATATCGAAAAGAGCTCTTCTATTATGCCCAGCGCCAGCCTTTCGCGCTCTCCGTCCTGCATGGAGCCGAGGTCGCGCTCCAAGTGCCTCTCGGCCCTGCGCGCCTCGGCCAGCGAGAACCTGCGCACCAGCGTCATGGCGTGCGTCATGCGCAGCAGCACCACGGCCAGCAGAAACGAAAAGACCGAGGCGTCCAGCGAGCTGTCGGGCGGCGAGTACACGCGCCCGTCGGCTGCCACCTCTATTCTTTTGACCGCCTCTTCCATGAACCCGGCGAGGTCGGGGTCGGTCCCCAGGTCCTCGAGGGTGAACCCCTGGTCTGCCAGGTATTTGCCCGCGTCGGGCAGGAACGGGTACTTTGCGAGCTCGTCGCGGCCGAGGCGGATCACGGGGGGGCGGTATGCCCGGGCCTTTAAATCTGTGCGGGCCGCGGGCGCGGAAACCGGCCGGGATCGCGCTCCCGGATCAGGCCCATTCAATCGGCAAGAAAGAGAGCATTCTGTTGGTTGAGATTACGGGAATTCCCTCCACCGCCTTCATCTGGCGAAAGCGTTGGTTGTCGGTGACGATGTAGTCCGCGCGGCCGTCGCGCGCGGCGCTGAGCACGATGGCGTGGTCTTGATCGCCCACTACGGTGAATAGAGATGTCGGGCGAACGAGCTCGATCGAACCTGTCGCCGACTCGAATCTTTCAAGCGCGCCGCGGCTCGCTTCGGATCCCAACCCGCTCAGAGTTTTGTTTACCGCGGTTATGATGCCCGGGGAGCCGAGCAGGACGTATTGCTTGCCAGATACGGCCCCGTCTACGAGCCGTCTGGCTTTTCCGTTGCGGATAGCTGCGCTGACGGGCACGCCGGTGTCCAAGACTGCGCGGTGCTTCGTCTCTGCTGTTTCCAGTTTCTGTACTTGCAGCTAAGGCTGCGCCTTTGACGCGTTCAGCGACGCCTGCATTCTCTTCTCCCTTTCTTCCCTCCTGTGTTTGTGAACCAGTTCTACGACTTCCTCTTCGGACATTGTTATGTTGTGTTTGTCCATTTCCTCGCAAAGCTCGGCCCACGCGGCCTCTGCGCTGTTGGCCGGGACCACCATCATCATGATCTTGCCGTTTTCGCGCCAGGCGACGGCCTTTATGGGGGCCGCCAAGCCGATCTCCTTGAGCAGGGCCTCGGGGACGGTCACTCGATCCTTTTCGTCCATGTCGGTCACTATCGGCTTAACCATTCGCCGTTCTGCGCATCGCGGGACTTAATATTTTGAGCGGATCCTACCCGCACGAGGGCCCCGACGGGGCGCCGGTATCGGCCGGAATCGCGCATACGGATCTGCATATGCCGATCAGGACTGCAAGAGATCGAGCATCCGGGCGATCGTGATTATGGGGATCCCCCGGAACTCTCCCATCCCGAGAAGGTGCCTATCGCCGGTGACTATGTAGTCGGCATGACCGTCGTGCGCTGCGTTGATCACGATGTCATCGTCCGGATCGGCTCGTACCTCCCTGAATTCCGACTCTGTGGCCACGATCTCGGCCGAAGTCGTCACTAACTGGAATATTCCAAGCGCGTCTGGGTGCATTTCGAATTTAGGCCTGCTCAGGACGTTTTCTGTTTCACTGATGATCTCTGGAGAGATGATCAGATCGTATTGTTTGTCATCCATGGCCTTGTTTACGAGTTGTCTAGCTCTTCCGTTTTTGGTAGCGGCACTGACTAACACGTTGGTGTCCAAGACTGCACGATACTTCAAGGTCTCTGCTGTTTCCAGTTTCTGTACTTAAAGACAGCTAAAACCTACGCTTTTGAAGCGTTCAATGCCGCCTGTCTCTTCTCTCTTCTGTACGCGCGAACCTCTTCTACGATCTCCTCTTCGGACATCGTTATGTTCTTTTTGTCCATTTCCTCGCAAAGCTCGTGCCACGCGGCCTCTGCGCTGTTGGCCGGAACCACCATCATCCGAATCTGATCGTGTTCGCGCCAAGCAACAGCCTTTAGGGGGGCCCCCAAGCCGATCTCTTTGAGCAGGGCCTCGGGGATGGTCACTTGGCCCTTGTCCACGGCGGTCACTATTGGCTTTGCCATTCGCCGCTCTGCGCATCGCGGGCTTAATATTTTGAGCGGATCCCTTTGCACGAGTTTAGCCTCGACTGGGTGCCAAGCGCGAAAAGGCGCCGGCGGCAGGCCCCGGCCGGGCGCCCGCATAAGCCTGATGTGGCACCGGGTCATTATGTTCCGATAGTTTGCCGGAGTCGCGCATCCGGGTCTGCATCATGCCAGCCAAGACTGCAAGAGATCGAGCATCCGGGCGATGGCGATTATGGGGCTCCCCCGGAACTCTCCCATACCGAGAAGGTGCTTGTCGCCTGTGACGATGTAGTCGGCATGGCCGTCGTGCGCTGCGTTGATCACGATGTCGTCGTCCGGATCGTCGGGCACCGCTCTGAATTCTGACTTTGTGGCCACGATCTCAATGGATGTTTTTATTGACTTGAATCTTTCAAGCGCGCCTTGGAGCGTTTTGAATTTTGGCCTGCTCAGGACATTTTCTGTTTCGTTGATGATGCTTGGTGAGCTGATCAGAATAGAGTCTATGCGTAAACGCGCCGGGTGGGGTTTTCTAGGCACGGATCTGTGAGATTTGGGAGATTACGCATAACCTCTAATGTGTTGTTTACGGTATACGGCATCGTGTACGAGCTGCCTCGCTCTTCCCTTATTCTTGGCGGCACTGACGAACACGTTGGTGTCCAAGACTGCGCGGTACTTCGTCTCTGCTGTTTCCAGTTTCTGTACTGAAAGACAGCTAAAACCTACGCTTTTGAGGCGTCCAATGCCGCCTGCCTCCTCTCTCTCCTGTACGCGTGGACCTCTTCCACGATCTCCTCTTCGGACATCGTTATGTTCTTTTCGTCCATTTTCTTGAAAAATTCGTCCCACGCGGCCTTTGCGCCATTCGCCGAAACAGTCTCCATCATAATCTTGTCGTTTTCGCGCCACGCTACGACCTTGACGGGCGCCTCCAGACCGAGCTCCTTGAGCAGGGCCCCGGGCACGGTAAACCGCCCCTTTTCGTCCGTGGCGGTCACTATCGTCGTGCACATCCGCCGCCCTGCGCGACGGGGGGCTTAATATTCTGCGCTGGATCCCGCTCCACGAGACACGGCCGGGCGCGGCCCGGCCGCGCGGGCGCGCCTCCCCGAAACCGCGTTTAAATTGGACGCCCCGGGGGGCGCGGCCGTGAAGATAGGCTGCCACGTGTCCATAGCCGGCTCGATAGACCGCGCCGTCGACAACGCGCAGGAGCGCGGCTGCACCGCCTTTCAGATATTCACGAGCAACCCGCGCGGCTGGCACGCGCGGCCCATACCCGAGGCCGACGCGGCACAGTTCCGCAGGAAGGTGGAGGAGACGGGGATCGGCGCCGGGGCCACGGTGGCCCACATGCCGTACCTGCCCAACCTGGCCTCGCCCGACGACGAAAGGTTCGCAAAGTCCTCGCAGGCGCTGGCGAGGGAGGTGCGCCGGTGCGGCCAGCTGGGCATACCCTACCTGGTCACTCACCTGGGCAGCCACATGGGCTCGGGCGAGGAGGCCGGCATGGACAGGCTCGTAGAGGGCCTGACCGGCGGCGCCGAGATAGACAACGGCGTGACGATACTGCTGGAGAACACCGCGGGCCAGAAAAACTCGGTCGGCTCGGACTTTGGGCAGTGGGGGCAGCTGCTGCGCCGCCTGAGGCCCGCGCGCAGGTTCGGCGCCTGCCTGGACACGTGCCACGCGTTCGCCGCCGGCTACGACATGCGGAGCGCGGAGGCGGCAAAAGCCGCGCTGGCCGAGTTCGGCCAAAAGGTCGGCATGGGCCGCCTCAAGGTGCTGCACCTCAACGATTCAAAGGGCGGGCTCGGAAGCCGGCTGGACCGCCACGAGCACATAGGCATGGGCGGCATCGGCAAGGAGGGCATGCGGGCGGCCGTGCGCGCCGCCGCAAAGGCAAAGATACCGGTAATACTCGAGACGCCCATAGACGACGTGCGGTCCGAGACCGACGACATCGAGGCGGCGAGGGGGCTGGCGTGACCTACGAAGAGGTGGCCAAACTGGCCCTGGAGCGCGGGTTTTACTTTCCCAGCTGCGAGGTGTACGGGGACGCGCAGGCCGGCTTTTGGGAGTACGGCCCGACGGGGACCGCCTTCAAGGCCAGGTTTTTGGATCTGTGGAGGAGGCAGCTGGTGCGGCGCGACTCCATGATGGAGATAGACGGCTCGCAGATAATGTCCGGGTCGGTGTTCGAATCCTCGGGCCACCTTTCGAGCTTTGCCGACCCCGTGACAAAGTGCTCGGAGTGCGGCTCTACGTTCCGCGCCGACAAGCTTTTAGAAGAGGCGTGCGGCGCAAAGATCCCCGAGGCCGCCGAGCCGTCCGAGTTCGACGCGGCCATAAAATCAAACTCGGTATCGTGCAGGTGCGGCGGCGCCCTGGGCCCGGCCAAAAAGTTCAACATGATGTTCCGCGTCGGCATCGGGCCCGACTCGGAGCCGGCGTACCTGCGCCCCGAGACCTGCCAGTCCATATTCGTGGACGCCCCCCGCCTCTTCAAGACCATGAGGGTGCGGCTGCCGCAGGGCGTGGCCCAGGTGGGCAAGAGCTTCCGCAACGAGATAGCCCCCAGGCAGGGCCTGCTGAGGCTGCGCGAGTTCTACCAGGCCGAGATAGAGGTTTTCTGCAACCCCGGCAGGCTCGACGAGGCGCCGCGCTTCGCCGAGGTGGCAGATACGGCCGTGACCATAGACGGCGAGGACACCACCTGCTCGGGGGCGCTCGAGTCGGGCCTGCTCCCCAACAGGCTGGTCGCCTACTACGTGGGGCTGCTGGCCGAATTCTACGGCAAGACCGGCATCGACATGTCCAGGGCGCGCTTTAGGAAGCTGGGCGAGAAGGAAAAGGCGTTCTACGCGCAGACCGCGCTGGACCTCGAGGTGGAGACCTCGACGGGCTGGCTGGAGCTGGTCGCGTGCAACTACCGCTCCGGCCACGACCTGTCCGGGCACGCGAGGGGCAGCGGCGAGCGCTTTGAGATCATGGACGGGGAGGAGAAGGTGCTGCCCCACGTCTTCGAGATATCGATGGGCATCGACCGCAGCCTGTACGCGATACTGGAGCATTCCATGCGGCGCGACGGCGAGCGTGCGGTTCTGTCGGTGCCGCCGCGCCTGGCGCCGGTCCAGGTGGGCGTGCTCTCGCTGGTCAAAAAGGACGGCCTAAAGGAGAGGGCCGACGAGCTGTACGAGTCCCTAAAGTACGACTTTGCCGCGTTCGCCGACCACTCGGGGGCCGTCGGGCGCCGCTACAGGAGGCTCGACGAGATAGGCTGCCCGTTCGCGCTGACCGTCGACCACCGGACACTCGAGGACGGCACGGTCACCCTGAGGGAGCGCGACACCATGGAGCAGTCGCGCGTGCCCGCCTCAGGGGTTGCCGGCATCCTCCGGGAGCGGCTGGCCTGAGCCGTCGCCCAGCTCCACCACGTGCGAGCCGCCGGCCGGCAGGGCCCGCACGAACTCGTCGAGGGGGACCGCGCGCGCCTGCTCCTCGTGGGAGCGCAGGAATTCGGCGCGGATCTTTTTGGCCGCCTCGGCCATGTCGCCGCTAGACGGCTCTATCACCGCGTAGCAGAGGCTGTGCTTCTTGACCGGCGCGGGCGGCCCGCAGACCAGCGCCAGCGAGCCGGAGCGCTCCAGCACCCCGACGGCCAGGCGCAGCGGCGAGGCGCGCACGTAGTTGCGCTGCCCCTCTATGACGAACGAGCCCTTGGGGAGGAACTGCCCGCTGGGGGCGGCCCTCTTTACCTGCCCCGGGGCTATCCAGTAGGCCCCGCTGCCGTGCGCCGCGTCGCGCCACGCCCTGCTGAAGCAGACGGTCGCGTCGGCCGCCTCCTCGATGCTCATGGTTCCGGCCCCGCCCGAATCCTTCAGCACGAAGAACGGCGAGCCGAACGTGTCTGCGTGGAAGACCCTGTCTTGGGGCTTCATCTGCTTGCGTATGAGGGCCGAGTTGGACGAGGAATCGCGCCCGCCCACCGCGACGAACCCGTCGCTGGTAAAGAACCACCTGTACCTCTGAAACCAGGCGCGCTTTGCTATCCGGCGCGAGCCCAGCTGCTCGCGCTCGGCGCCGGCCCTGCTTTCCAGCTCGGCCAGCCTGCCTTGGGAGCGCAGGCGCTGCGCCTCTATGGCCTTTACTGCAGAGGCCTGCCTTTTGGATTCGTCGAACAGGGCCGAGGCGGCCGCGTGGAGCGACGCGTCCGGGTTTATCTTGGCCTTTACGCCCGAGACGGACAGGTGGGGGACCCCGCGCACGCGTATCAGCTCGGCGCCCAGCTCCTTGAGGCGCGCCCCGGCGCGCGGGTCCGAAAGCGACTGCGCGCCTGCCGATGCCAGCTCCGAGAGGGCGCGCGCGAGCTCGGAGATCTGCCCGGAGCGGCGCACGACGGTCTCGGCGGCCTTTTCCTGCTCTTCGAGGCGCGAGCGGTACTCGCGGATCTTCTTTTCGGTGGCCTCGGACTGCGCGTCCCTGCCCGCCGCCGTTATCTTGGAGCAGAGCGCCTCGTCTACGGCCTCCATGAACGAGGGCGCGGGCCGGGCGCCGGGCAGCATCACGGGGTGCGCGCCGGTCTCCGAGACGCACGGCTCGTGCCTGCCCTCGGCAATGTCGGAGGCCAGCGAGCGGGCCGCCTCGAATATGCGGCGCGCCTGTTCGGCGGAGAGCCCGTCCGCGGGGGCGCGCGGGTTCTCGCCGGCCCTGCGGAAGACCTCCTCGGCGTACCTCTTGGGCAGGCCCAGCGTCCTGCCCGCCCAGCGCACCGACTCGGTCGCCGAGACGGTCTTTGCGAACTCTTCGGGGCTCGCCTCCAGCACGTCGATCCCGTTGGGCGGCGGCGGCGCGTACTCTAGGCCGACTGCCAGCTTGCGGTGGCGCACCTCGATGGAGTGGAGCAGCGCCAGTATCTTCATTTTATCGTCGCACAGCACCAGGTTGCCGCCGCCGAACAGCTCGGCTACCAGCACGTATTCCTTGTCAAAGCTGGAAAAGTGCAGGTAGGCTATGCGCTCGGCGCCCTCTTGGCGCGCGGCCGTCAGCCTCGCGCGGCCGAGCGCGTCGCGCAGGCGCCTCTGCAGCCTGTTGGGTTCGGACTGGTCCAGGCGCCTCGAGGTGAGCCAGAGGCCCGAGGTCGAGACCATCAGGTAGGCGTCGGGCTTTTCGGTGTGGTGGAGCTTGAAGAGCAGCGAGGAGCGGTCGATGCCGTAGATGTTGCTCACGTAGTGGCCGGCGGTCTCGGAGCCTATCTTGGAGACGAGGTAGCGCAGCTCTATCCCGGCGATGTCCATGCCCCGCGCCGCGGGGGGGCGGTTAATACCCCTAACGGTTCAGTGCCGCTTGGGCAGGAACGGCACTATGGCCCGCACGAACTCCATGAGGTTCTTGGTCTGCAGGTACACCTTGCCGGGGCCGGTGATCTCCAGCGTGAGGGCCTCGCCGCCGAACAGCGTGGTCTTGAAGCCGCCGTGCTTTGCCACGCGGTACGAGGCGGTGGAGCTGAGCGCGACGAGCTGGTAGTTGTCCAAGACCATCTTTTGGCCCGCCCGCAGCTCCTTTTGGAGGATGCCGCCCCAGGCGTTGACGAACATGGTCCCCGAGCCGACCGTCTTTAGCATGAAGAGGTTGTTGCCGAATATCCCCTTGGTAAAGCCCTGCCACTTGGTGTCCAGGGTCAGGCCGGTCGTGGAGCAGACGAACGCGCCCGACTGGACTATGAACTCTTCGGAGACCTCGAGCGCCTCGATGTCGCCTAGCATGTTGCCGGTCAGGCCCAGCAGGCACCCGTCCTCGCGGGCGGTGAACTCGTTGACGAAGAACGACTCGCCGCCCAGGGCCGCCGCCTTCAGGGACTTTAGGAAGCCGCCCTTTCGCATGCGCGTCTCGGTGCCAATGTCGCCCTGCATGAAGACCATGGCCGCGGCCTCGGCGGTCACGCCCTCGCCCCTGTCCAGCTCGAATTCCACGAGGCCCGTCGGGTTCTTTACTATCCGGTGCTTCACGGCGCGGGGGCGGGGGGCGGCGTAATAAGTTGCGCGGTGCGGCAGGATCAAATATGCCGGGCGCGGGGGGCGGGGCGTGAACACGGTGAAGGAGCTGCGCGACGAGCTGGCGAGGGCAAAGGGCGAGCTGGCCAAGGAGGCGCGCCGCCGTGCCGAGGCCGAAGAGCACATTGCCGAGATGGCCTGCCGCGCGGAAAATCAGGACGAAATAAACAACATACGGAAGGAAATGATATCCAGCATGGAAAAAAAGTTGTCCATACAAGAAAAACTCATAGACCTGCAGAAAGATCAGATAGGCGAGCATGCAAAGGCGGCGTCCATACGAAATGCCCTCATAGCAAACCTGGATCGCGAAGCGGAAGAGAAGAATGCCAGAATGGCCGATCTCGAACGCCGCCTCGCAAAATACGAGGCCGATCCGCCAAGCGAACAGGGCGAGGGCGCAGAAAAAGCCAGGGCGGCTGAGCTTGCGCGAAACCGTAAAAGCGTCGAACGGTCAAGCTAGGCTCGCGGTTTCAGCCCTTTGGCCGGCTCTAACCCGTCCATGACAAACATGGCGCCTACCAGCACGAGCTGCGAGTCTGCCTTTACGGGCGCCGCCTTGTCCACGGCTCGATCCGCCAAGTATATCCTGTCTGCAAGCTGCCGGATCTCCCTGCACATGCGCGCCGGATCCTCCTCGTATTCGCGCAAGATGTCCTTGACGGTGACCGTCCACGGCCCCATCTCGTGTGACGAGAGTATCTGGTACGCCTCGTCTGCGTCCTCCTGCGGCAGCCTACCACCGGCTACGGCCTCTACCAGCACGTTCAAGTCGAGGTCGCTTTGGGATTTCTTTTTAAGATCGAGCACCTTTTTCTTGCCCGCCTCGTTCATGTCACGTATGGCCCCGTGCGCCTCTGCGTCTATTCGCAACAGCTCCTCGAACGATTCGCGGTGCTCCTCGCCGTCCATGGGCAGATACAGATCCGTCCCCTTGGCGCACGAGATCAGCCCGATTGCCTCCGAGTCGTTCTCGGGCACCTCGGCCCGACCCTTGGCATAGTCGTACACGACAAAGTGCACCCTGCGGGTCTGACCGTCCTCCTGTAGGTATGCGAGCACCGCCTTTCGACCCTCGCCTTTTTTGCCGCTGCGCCTGCCCATGGGCACGTCGCCCATGGCCTCGAAGCCTATCTCCTTTACGTGCCGCATGATCTCGTTGATCGGCGTAGACTGCGGCATCAGGTCAGATTCCGATTCCAAGCGCGCTATCGTCGCGTCCGAATCGCCCTTTTGGCCTGCAAGGGTTCTGATGGTGGGGGCCAAGTTTCCGTTGAAATCTTTTGGGCAGGGCATCTTGTCCAAGATCTCGATGTCGGTGCCGACCACGTTGGCTGCCGTGTCCACTTTGGCCAGCAGCTTGCCCACCAGCTTCAACAGGGCATCCAGCTGCTTGTCCGGATAGCATGCCCGCGAGCGTATCGTCTTGTGGGCGCTGGTAAGCCTGTCTATCCTGCCGGTGCGCTGCACTATCCTCATGGGGTTCCACGGAAGGTCGTAGTTTACCACATAGTTGCAGTCCTGCAAGTTCTGCCCCTCGGAGAGCACCTCGGTAGATACGAGTATGTCCGCTTCCTTGTCATGCAGATCTTCGTCCTCAGGCAGGTTGGCCATGGGCGAAAACTGTATGATGTACTTTTGTCTGACTTGCTGTTTGGTGTTGCCGTGTATGAGCAGCACCTCCTTGTCCGGAAACGCCTCGCGCATCTTTTCGCGTAAGTGCTTGGCGGTGACCGTGTATTCGGTAAAGACTAGCACCTTGCAACCCTCTTTTTGCAGGGCCCCGTCTGAAACGATGGCATCGCGCACGGCCTCGAATTTTTTGTCGATGGTGACCTTTTCAAGCTCTTGGAGCAGGTTGCGCAGTATCTGCAGATCCGACCGCATGTCGGAGAGCATCGAGCGCTTGTCGTAGCCGGATCCGAGTTTTTCGGTGGCCATCTCTCTGACCATCTGCGCTAGATCTTCTTCCGAATCTTGGCCGTCGATCTCGTCGTTGCTACACCTTGCAATGGCCTTGTTAAAGTCCCGCACGCGCAGTATTCTGTTCTGTTCGAGCATCTGCTCCACATGCTCGTACATGCGTATCTTGTTGCCTATGCTTATTCGCACCGCCTCGGTGCTAGACTCGAACCTCTTTAGCAACAGCAGCACTTGTAGGTGGGCCAGCGTCCTGTGCGCCTCGCGCTCCTCCTTGGGCAGATCCGTGTTGTATCTCTCCAGACCGTACGGGGCCATGGTGAGCGACTTTATGTCTTCGAATAGCCTGCCGAAGATGTCACCGAAGAGCTCCGCAAGATCGTACCTTATCGGCCTGTACTCGTGCGTCGGAAAGCTTATCAGCTTGCCGGCTATCTTGTCGTCCTTGTACACATCGCGTATGAACGACCGGGTCCGCCTGATCATAACAGAGTCGAGCAGCTGCTGTATCTTTTCTAGGCCCTGGCTTAGATCTTTGTTGGTCGCATCGCGCATGTGCTTGTACAGATCCACGATGCCCACAGTCTCCCAAAAATAGTCGTCTTTGCCCTTTGTGATTATGGACAGCTGATAGTACAGATCCATGAGCGAGTTGTTGATGGGGGTGGCCGTGAGCAGCAATACCTGCTTGGGCTTGCCGATTGACAGCATCTTCATCAGGTTGAGACGCCTCTGCGCGTTCTTTGAGCGGAAGTTCTGCGACTCGTCTATTATCACAAAGTCGATGTTGCGATATTTCCGCAGCTCGTCCAAAAAGCCCTCCCGGCCCATGGACTCCATGCTAGCTGTCTGCCTCACCGTAATGCCCATCTCTTGGAGCTTTGCGCCCCACATGCTGTCTAGCACCTGCGCGGGGGCCACCAGCATGGCCTTTCTGCCCTCGTAGAATATCTTTTGTCGTATTATCTCAATGCCCATGTTGGTCTTGCCCAAGCCCGTCGAGTCGGCGATTATGGCCCCGCCATAGCTGCCTATCAGGTGCAGCGCCGTGTCGACCGCGTCCTGTTGAAAGGCGGTCAGCGACGCGCCCCGCCGGTACGGCCGATCTGACCTCCTTAGGAACTGCTTGAACTTTTCAAACAGCATCTTCATGTAGACATCGTGCGGCTCTGCCGGCGCACCGAATTTCGACTGCTTTAGCACGCGCATCAGGTCCTCTTTCGCGTCAGACGCGTCGGCCCACATGCGGTCGAACCACTTGCGGGTCTGGGTGGTCACGCTAGGCTGGTACAGGCCGGCGTTGAGCTCGTAGTTGCCCGCAAGCCCGGCGCCGGTCAGGTTGCTGGAGCCGATAAAGACCGAATTGTCCCCCAGTATGTAGCATTTGGAGTGGTTGAACCTGCTCTGGCCGAGCCGCACCTCTATGTTGGGCCTTTCCAACAGCCGTATGAGGCTCGCCGCGTCCCCGTACGAGCTCGGCTCCAGATCCTGCACATCCAGCTGGGCCTTTACCGAGCGCGGCTCGTCGAACCTGCTTGCCAGTTCTTCGAACGTCTCTTCTGAAGGTAGCATGGCGCCCTTGCCCATGAGCAGGCGCATTTTGAACGAGCCGTCCTCGGCCGCCTTTTCGATGTTTTCGCGCAAGAGGCCGTACCCGGCCACGTCGAAATACCCTGTGGACACATCAAACTGTTTCGCGTGCGGGATCTCCGAATTGAGCACATCCCGCATGGTGACATCCGACGAGTTGTCGATGATGTCGCGCTTGATGCGTTCGGTCATTTGCCGATCTCCTCGAAGAACGGCATCGCCGCTTTGCGCACCTCGCCGTAGAACCGTTTGAGCGTCCTGTTGTCTGACCAGTCGGCAGTCTCTGCGTCGCGTAGCGAGGGATCCTCGTCAAACTTGAACGAGTCCAGCACGGTCTGGTATTCGTCTTTGGAGAGGCCGTAGGCGTGCGCTACGAGCGCGTCCAGCCGAGCGGTGGCGTCTATGCGGGTTGCGGGAGACAGCGGTTCTGGTTTGAGGCCGAACGAGTCGCCAAACGATTCAAAAGACCTCCCCCCCCCCCCCCCCGGCTGGCAACGCCAGAGTCAAAACGGCCGCCATGGTTGTTATTTCTTGGTCATGTTTTGAGGGGTTTGGGGCGAACAGGTGCTTGAATATAGTAGATGCGTCCATTTGGATTTTTGCCCGTGCAATAAAATCAAACGTCATGGAGTTGAGCACTCCTGTCAAGTACGCAAGTTTGTGGTGGTATAGGTCGCCAAACGCTACTTGGTGGTTCCGAGTCAATATGATGCTACGTAATGCGGTTGTGTGAAATGTGTGCGGCGGTATAATCGATGAGAGCATAGTTCTCATGTCAGTGGAACGGGCTATGTTACGAAATACTATCATAAACGATTCATGGAAATCACTACAATGCCCTATATATAGTTTTTTCTTTTCTAGCCTATTCAAGCCGGCAGATTTGTTTGCGGTAAAATCAGGAGTTCTAAAAGCGGAATTGAACTGGTGCATGTCCTTCCCTTTCATTACGGGCCAATCTTTACCATCTTCCTTGAACAGATCAGAATCATTGGAGGCGTCGAAACAACGGGAAATTGATATTTGCCATCCATCACTTGAAACTGATCCAAATGTTGGACATTCTGACAGTTTTGTAAGTAGTGCGTATGCTTTTGTAGAAACTTCCGGTATGGCCAAATCTATGGGTGAAATTTTGTTTATAGAATTTTTAGAGCAGATCGTAAATTTGTTGTTTTCGGTAGATTTGTCTTTTAGAGAAGATAGGTCGTGTAGATAGAACGCCGCGGGAAATTGATCTGATCCAGATCGATTTCGTACAGTAAGTAATGCAAATCTGTAGCTTGAGTGAATGTCAAATATTTTTTTCTTGTTTTCAAACACATACACCTGCATAACATCCATATCAAGTAGTCGCCTGCGCATATCTACAGATCCCGCGTTTGAAAGAATTTGGGATGGCAATAACACAGAGATTATTCCGTCGTCTGAAACTAGATTTAGCATGCGCTCCAACACTAGTTGCCATAAATCTTTGTCACCGGGGCCCTGTAGTTCGTAAGTCTTGTAAAAGTAGGCTTTGTCTTTAAACGACTCGATATACGCTTCATGCGATCTGTGTAGGTTAGAATCTTGGAGTAGCTCTTTGACTCTCTTTTGTTTTTTGGTATTAGGTGTCAAATAATTAAAATTGTGATCATGTGGCGTAAAAAATTCGTCAATTGACGGCTTTGATTTTTCCCACGGAGGGTTACCCACCACAAGATCAAATCCATGCCGTGAATCAGTGAAAGCATCCATCATCTCCAGCTCCCAATGGAAAAATGAATGTTGTTCTGCCAGTTTTACTATCCGCTGTTTGGCTACGACGATCGCCTCATCTGTTGAAGGTCTGGTCAGTCTAGAGATGAACTCTATTTTTCCCTTTTTCGGAAAAACGGATGGATCTATACGCGAAGCGGTCAGCGCATCCAATGCCTCTTGATGTATTCTAACTTGTTCCTTGTATTCTGTGTATTCCGTGCGGCTCGCACGGGCCTGTTTTATTGTAACATCAGGACTGTAGCTTACTCGAGCTAGAGTGCTACCGTGTTCTGTAGGATCTGGCAACCACTCGTCAAGCGAGTGGGTTTGTGGATCTCTCATACAAACCATCCATTCGCCAATAGTTGAATCTCCCTGTTTGATATGGTGATCTAGATAGGTCAACGGCACCCCAATTGCGAACGAGTCTAGCCAGAGAGACAACCGCGCTAGGTCTACTGCGAGGGGGTTTAGATCCACGCCGAATATACACCGCTTCATGACTCTACGTTTGAGTAACACATCAGCGGTCAACAGGTTTTCGTCGATCGTGATATTCTTGTCTGCTTGCGCACGTACGACAGCCTGTCTGTCTGCTTCGATCTCTGCCACAAGTGGATGATCGGGGTGCGAGTTGAGCATCTCGGTGGCCCATTGCGTTATCTGGTTCAGCGCTTCGACCAAAAAGTGGCCCGAGCCCATCGCCGGATCGAGCACCTGTAGATCGAGTAGCCGGTCTATGCAGGCAAAGTAGTTTTTGTTGGACGGATCAGCTTTGTGTTTTTCAATGTCGCCGGCGACCAAGCGTCGGCGCTTTGCGAGTAGCGGTTCCAAGCCCCGCCTGACCAAGAAAGAGACTATTTCTGTCGGCGTATAAAAGCTGGCCGACATCTTACGCGAGGCGATTCCTCTGCCGGATACCAGATACAAGTCGTTTTTCTTGTACGAGTAGGTCGATTCTTCCTTTGATTCTACTTCTCGCACGCCATTCTCGTCCTCTAACAACATAATGTCCCTATCAGCTTGTCTTATGTCGAATTCCAATAGCGCCTCGTATATGTTGCCCAAGTGCCGGACGCCCAAGTCCCCATAGTCTACCGGCAACCCGTCTGTCTCCGACAGCGACCGCAGCGCCCGCGCCATGAACCGGTTGCGTACGCGGCCCGCATCGAGCCGCTTCTGAAACAGGTCGCCGGCGTACTGCGGCAGGTTGTGCTCCGGGCTGCCGTCCCTAATGCCGTCAAACAGGGCCGACAGGTTGCTCCAGCAGCTGTCGCCGTCCGGGTCTTGCTCGTAGCCGTCCAGTTTGGCGCGCATCGACTGGAGGGAGAGCTTGCCGTAGCGCGGATCCGAGACGGGCAGTAGGTTGCGCGACTCTGCATACAGGATAAACCACGTGCGATACAGGACCGTGAGCGCGTCTTCTTTTGCTTTTGCGAGATCTGCCATGTCGAATTTTGTCTTCATGTCGTGATCCAGCATCCCTTTCGCGATGTCCAGGAACAGCCCGTCGGTGGCCAGTATCTTGGAGCGCAGGTCTTCCTCCAGCGACTGGGCCTTTGTGCGGGACTGTTCAAGAATCTCTTTGATCTGCAGGGGCTTGCCTCTGTACGTGTCGGCGCCGAAGAACACTGCCAGGCACTTTAGCGTCTCCAGATCCCCGTCTCCCACGTAGACTGCCAAGTAGTTGGTCGTGGACGCGGAGACGTGTCTGGTGTACAGCCTCCACTCCTCGCCGTTGGTCAGCACCACCCAGTCGGCGTGCTTCAGCTCGGCCACGGCCGTATAACTCGGCGCCACGTCGCTCCTCGTCCTCACGCTTAGGTCGCCGGCCGGTGCCACGATTACCGACGCATTCTCGAACCTGTATGTCTTGCCGTCTTTTTCCGCGCGTTCAAGGGACCACCCGAGCGCCTCCAGCACAGGCTCGGCACTGTTCCCGAGTGCGCGCCGCGCCGCCTCCGCTTCCGGCTTCACGTCGCGCCTTAGATCATCCCACAGCCTGTTCTTCAGGTAATGGTTCGAAAAGATGCCCCGGTTGTCCCAGCACGTGCTGTCTTGTGTCTGGAGTTTGTCGATAGCCTTGCTGAGGCCCACCCTATACCCGATCTCCGTCGCGGCCGAAATGTTGCACGACTCGAGTGTCTTTTTGATGCGCCTGCACTCGGCCTCGCGATCTGCCAGCACCGAGCAGCTCTTGTTGGCGGCCCTGACGAGCAGCATCTCTTTGGGCGCAAACAGCACCACGCATTGGTCGGTCTTTACCTCTTTTTTGAGCTCGGCGAGGCTCTTGGGTCCTGCGGCCACCAAGATGACCGGCACGGGCGGGTCGGCGCCGTCCGTCCTCTGGATGCTGTAGCATTCCCACCCGCGCCCAAACTCCAGCCTCTGCCGCTGTTTCGGATCAACGTCGAACAGAGGCAGCAGGCTTTCTACGCAAGACGCGGTTTGCCCAGACATCGGGCGGGCCCGACACGTGCCATAATTAAGAGTAGGTTCGGCGCCTGCACGGGCAGACCTCTTGTATCGAAATTTGGTCTGCCTAAGCCGCGGATCTCCTATAACATCCAATCATACCTTATAGATCTGACCGCGAGGAAAGGCATTAATTCCACACGTTCCGATCGGCTGCATGGACAAGACCGTCGACATCACCCCCGACAAGAGCCTCGTCAGCAAGCTGGGCCGCACGGGGTACCGCACCGAGCAGGCCGTCGCGGAACTGATAGACAACGCCATAGACGCGCGGCTGGACGGCAAGACTAGCATCGAGGTGACGCTGAACTTTAGGATGGGCCGGATCACCGTCTCGGACGACGGGCGCGGGATGGGTGCCAAGGCCCTGGCAGACGCGTTCACCATCGCAAGAGAGACGGGCGGAACGGGCCTGGGGCGGTTCGGCATGGGGATGAAGAGCGCCTGCTCGAGCCTCGGCAAGGCGTTCACGGTGACCACCACGGAGGCCGGCTCGGGCGCAGAGCTGACCGCAGAATACGACGAGGATGAGTGGCTGAGAGACGACTCGCGCGGATGGGAGAGCTTTGCAATCGCCGAGAACGCGGCGGACAGGAAAAGCCACGGCACGACCGTGGCAGTCAGCAACCTCAGGGTCCCGCTGTACCCAAACCAGGCGCCCAACTTTCGGAGCAGGTTCGGCGTGCGCTACGGCCCCTACATGGAGGGCGGGCAGGTCGAGATCACGGTCAACGGGCGCGCGTGCAAGCCCGCGAGGCAGGATCTCCGCGAGGGCACTCGGCGCGAGATCGCCGCAGAGCTGCCCGGCGGCAGAAAGATCGGCGGCTGGGTGGGCGCGCTGGACAAGAGATCCGCAAAGGGCGACGACGGGATACACCTCTACTGGAACGGCAGGCTGATCAAGTCCCACGCAAAGTTCGGCGTACGGGACCACCCCGAAGTGGCGGGAATAGTGGGCGCGCTGTCCCTGGATCACGTGCCGGTGAACTTCCACAAGACCGGGTTCATAGAAGAGTCCCCGCTGTACGCCGAGGCAGAAGAGTGGTTCAGAAAGAGCCCCGCGCTGGCGGACGCCCTCAGGGCCTGTGCGCGCAAAAGCGGCAAGCCGGACGCGCGGGACGCCTTTGCCGGACCCAAGGCGCTGGAGGCTAGAATGGGCATGGGCAGGGCCGAATCCTTTCTGCGCGGCGCAAAGGGGTTCGCGGCGGAGAAGGGCGGCTTCAAGATGGACGTGAGTTTCGGAGACGGCGGCGGGGGCATATACGAGACAGAAAAGGCGCCCGGCGGGGCGCGGATAAGGATAGAGAGGGACAGCCCGGCGTTCAGGGCGTTCCGCAACCCCCTGCTCCTGCTCGGCTGGATAGGCATAGAGGCGGAGCTGCTGGCCTCGGGCCCGCGCGACGCGGAGGCGTTCGTGCGCGAGCGCAACAGGCGGTGGGCCGAGTTTGCAAAAGAGTCGCTTCCGCGCGAGGCGGCGGCGGAGCGGCCGCGCAAAATCCGACCGCGCGCCCCCGGCTATTCGCTCGCAGACGATCTCGTGGGGCTGCACGACGAGCTTGTGGAGGACTTTAGGCACCGGTTCCAGTTCACCGCGGCAAGCACGCTCTCGCCCTTTATGCGGATCTCGCACGCCAAGGCCGTGTACACGCTCCATGTCGCCAGGGGGACCGGAGACCAGATGGCAGAGGCCATAGGCGGCGAGTTCGTCGCCCTGCTCAACCCAGCGAGCGCCGAGGTGTACACGGCACTGGATCTGGGGCACGACAGGATCGTCGTGGTGAGGGAGCGCTCCGAGAGGATGCCCGAGACGTGGGCGCCGCCCGAAAAGGCGTGGCTGGATCTGTACCGCGAATCCACAAAGGGCAATCTGACCATGTACGCAGACGAGCTGGACTGGGTGCTCGAGGATCTGGTCGACAAGGGCCTTGCCAGCACGGCCAGAATCAAGTCCCTCGCGAGGCGGTACGGGATGGCTCGCGACATAGAGGCGTTTCTGGAGGAGTAGCGCGGGGCGCCCCGGGTGTTTTTCCGCAAGGGCGGCCCACAAAGGGTTTTAACCGGAGCGCGCCGGCCGCGGATGGTTGGCCAAGTTCAAAAAGCGCCGCCACGGGCCCACCCAGAGCAGGGACCCGCAGAGGCCGCCGGCCGAGGCAAAGCCCGATCCCCCCCCGGAGGCAAAGCCCGAGCCGGAGGCGCCCGCGGAACAGCCCCCCGAGATACCCATCGGCGCGGTGCAGCAGGACGAAAAGGACACAAAGCTCAACATTCTCTTTTGGCTGCGCGTGGCCTGCGCGGTCGGGGCCGGCACGGCGGCCACGTTCCTGTTCGATTCCTACGAGGGCGAGGAGAGGCGGTGGGCCTCGATAGGCTTCATGATAGCCGTGTTCATAGGCACCATCATCTACGCAAAGTCCATGAGGATACCGTTCTCGCTGGCCGACAGGAAAAAGCTGGTCACGCAGGGGATAGGCAGCTACATCTTCCTGTACCTGTTCGTCTGGATCATAACGTACACGCTGGCCAACCTGGACGGCAACCCGCAGGTGCCGTTCCCCTGACGTGGCCGCACGGCACGCCGGGCATCCCCGACGAGATGTTCGAGCGCGACGAAAAGGTCCCCATAACAAAGGAGGAAGTCCGGGCCGTGCAGATCTCAAAGGCGCGCCTCTCAAAGGGCTGCACGGTCCACGACGTGGGCTGCGGCAGCGGCTCCATGACCGTCGAGGCGCGCGTGCAGGCCGGCCCGGCCGGCTCGGTCCACGCCATAGACCGCGACCCCAGGGCCGTGCTGCTCACCCGCAAAAACCTGGAGCGCTTCGGCCTCGAGGCGCGGGTCTCCGAGGCCGAGGCGGCCGACATAATACCGGACTTGCCAGAGGCCGACGCGATACTGGTCGGCGGCACCGGCGGGCAGACCCCCGACATAATGCGGCTGTGCCGCGGCAGGCTCAAAAAAGGCGGCCGGCTCGTGGTCGGCGTCATACAGATAGAGACGCTCAACGCGGCCCTCGGGGTGCTCTACGAACCGGGTCTCAAGGAACCCGACGTAGTCCAGATATCGGTCTCCAAGAGCAGAAAGACCTCGACGGGCACCATGATGCTCGCGCGCAACCCCGTGACCGTGCTCTCGGCGACCAGAGATTTTTAACGGGAGGCGCCGGGCGGCGGCCATGGCGGGCATAACCGGCATAGGCGTGGGGCCCGGCGACCCCGACCTGCTGACAGTAAAGGCCGCGCGGACAATACGCGAAGCCGACGTGGTGATGTGCCCGGCCTCGGCTGAGGACAGGCCGAGCATAGCCCTCTCCGTGGTAAAGGATCTGGTCGACGAGTCGCGCCAGCGCGTGATAAAGCTGATCTTTCCCATGACAAAGGACAAAGAAGTGCTCCAAGACACGTGGAAGAGAAACGCCGAGACGATGGCAGAGACGGCGAGGGGTGGCCTCGACGTGGTATATTTGACGGTCGGCGATCCGTTCCTGTACAGCACCTGGATATACATGGACAGGCACCTCAGGTCAAAGCACCCCGAGATACCCGTATCCGCCATACCGGGCGTGGTCTCCATCTTTACGTTCGCCTCAAAGGCGGGCGTGAGCATAGCGGAGGGCGCCGAAAAGGTGGCCATCATACCGTCCTGCTACGACCTCTCCGCGGTGCGCGAGGTCGCCAGAAACTCCGAGGTCATGGTGTTCCTAAAGGACGGCAGGTACTTCGACCAGGTGATACAGGTTCTCAAAGAGTCTGGGTTCCCGGGCGGTTCCACGTTCGCCATAGGGCAGGACCTCGGCACGAAAGACGAGCTCATAACAAAGACTACGCTGGCCGAAGCCGCCGACGGCATCGCCTCAAAGTACTTTTCGGTGCTGGTGGTAAAGCGTGCATAAGGTGCGGTTCGTGGGGTGCGGGCCCGGCGATCCCGACCTGATCACCGTAAAGGCCAAAAAGGTGGTTCAGAGGGCGCGCACCGTCGTGTACTCGGGCTCCCTGATACCCGAGCCGATAATATCGATGTGCAAAAGGGCCCGGCTACACGACGCCTCGGGCCTGGTCAGGGAGCAGATAACCGAGCTGCTCTACGAGGGCGCCAAAAAGGGGAGCACGGTGCGCCTGCACGACGGGGATCCGGCCATATACGGCGCCATAAAGGAGCAGATCGACGCGCTAGCCGAGAGGGGCGTGGAATCGGAGGTAATACCGGGCGTCACGGCCCTGCTGGCAGCCTCGGCCGCGCTGGGCGTGCAGCTGACCCTGCCGGGCGTCACGCAGACCGTAATACTGAGCAGGGCCGAGGCGCGCACAAAGGTGCCCGAGCGCGAATCCACCAGGTCGCTTGCAGGCCACGGGGCCACCATGGCGTTCTACCTGAGCGCCCACCTGCTGCCGCGCATAGCAAAGGAGGCCGTGGACGGCGGCTATCCCAAAGACACGCCGGCGGCGGTCGTGTACAGGGCGAGCTGGCCGGACCAAAAGATAGTGAAAGGGACGCTGAAAGACATCGCCGCAAAGACCCGCAAGGCCGGCATAACCCGCACCGCCGTTGTCCTGGTGGGCGCGGCGCTCGAGCCGGACGAGTACGAGCACTCGCGCCTCTACGACAGCTCGTTCAGCCACGGGTACCGGCGCGCCTCACGCGGCGCCTGACGCCGAGCCTTCGCAGCGCCACCTCGAACTTTTCGGGGTCCGCGTTGGCGTATATCCGCATGGACGCGCGGCGGGACGGCGCCGCTCTTGCGGCCACGCGGCGCGCCACGCAGTCGGCCGGATCCACGAACCGGACGCGCGGCATCTGCCTTTCCATGCCGCCCCGCAGCAGGGCGAGGTGCGTGCTGGACAGCGTGGCCGCGTCCACCCCGAGATCTTTCAGCCTGGCCGCCAGTTCCCTGATCTGCGCGCGCCCCCCGCGGCCCGACTGGGCCGCGTCGATCAGCTCGGAGCAGTCCAGTTTGTACACGCGCGCGGCCACCCCCTGACCCCGGACGTACCCCGCCAAGGCGCGGCTCCTGGCCGCAGACTTGGTGGTCAGCACGGCGACGCTGCCGGCGCGCGACAGGCGCGCGGCCTCGCGGATCGGCGGATAGACCCCTATCACGCCGCGCGGCTCGCCCAGAAGCAGGGTGGGCGTATTGGAGGCCATGACCGTCACGTCCGGGCGAAAGAGCCTGCGGATCTCCGAGAGGGTGCCGCGTATGGTGCGGGCCAGCTGCGCCTTGGAGCGCCCCCCGTACGGGTACCCGGCCAGGTCGGCGTACCATATCAGCTCGCACCTCAGGCGGCGCCTGACGGCCCGCGCCACCGAGAGCGAGCCTGTCCCCGAATCGAATACGGCCACCCGCGCCACGCCCCGGGCACGGGCGGGGTCAGATAAAGCTGACCCCGTGTCATAGATAGTAGACGCAGGCCATTAAAACCGGATCCCATGATAAGGGGGCATGCCGAACTTTGACAAGACGTGGTCTCAAAAGCAGTCCTCCAGCATGACCGACCGCCTGCGCGGGGCGGTAAAGCCCCAGGGCGCCCTAAAGCCGCGCATCGAGGAGGCCGTCCACAGGTTGGATGTGCAGACCTCCAAGATGGACGCCATGCTGGGCAAGCTGCGCGAGCGCGACGCGTCCCTCTTCCAGAGGGTCGTGGACGCCATGCAGAGGCACGACGCGTCGGAGAGCAGGGTGCTCTCCAACGAGCTGGCCGAGATCCGCAAAGTCTCAAAGATGCTGGGCGGCGCAAAGATGTCGCTGGAGCAGGTGAAGCTGCGCCTCACCACGATCCACGACCTGGGCGACGCCATGGTGGCGATAGGCCCCGCGATGGGCACCATGAAGGGTCTGAAATCGTCGCTGGGCAAGTTCATGCCCGAGGCCGACTCGGAGCTGAGCGCGATGACGCAGACCCTCAACGGCCTGATGATGGACTCGCTCGCGGGCGACTCGTTCACCGTCGAGGCCGAGGCCTCCAACGCGGACACCGAGCGGATCCTCGCAGAGGCCGCCGCCGTCGCCGAGCAGCAGGTCGGGGCAAAGTTCCCGTCCGTGCCCGGTCCTGCCGGGATGCAGTCGGAGAACACGTCCACCTACGAGTAGGCTACTTTTTCATTTTTTTGAGCTCGCCTGGCGCGCCGGCCCGCGCGCCGTCGAGCCAGACGCGCTCGCCGTCGCGCAGCGAATCGAACTCTGAGTCTTCGGCTATGAGCAGCGGTATGCCCGAGACCGCGCAGCCGGCTACGACCGTCGCGTCGGCTTTTCTGCACACCATGGCCGCCGGCGCCACGCCGTTGGCGCGCAAAGCGTACACCGTGTAGGCGCCCACGCTGCTGCCGGACCCGTGCGGGAAGGCCAGCACCGCGCCGGCAAAGTGTCTGCCGTGCAGCGGGTGCGACGGGTCCTTGACGGCGCCGGAGGCCGCGTCTACGGCGCCGAGAAAATTTATGGGCTCGTCGGACTTTAGCACCGCGCCGGAGGCGGCGCCGGCCACTATCACGCGGCCCATTCGGTCTCCTCCTCGAGTATCTTGGAGAGCGGCCTGAGCGAGACGCCCACGCCAGACGACTTTAGGTAGTAGGCGCCCTTTACGCTGTTGGTGGTGACCGCATCGAAGCGGTCCGCCGAGAGCAGCGGGCTGAGGCACGCGCAGCAGTCCGAGAGCAGGCGCGCGCCGGCCTTTTCTATCGTGCCGGCCTCTCCGCTGCGTCGGGCCGCCTCGGCCGCGGGCCGCGGGCAGAACACCACGCAGTCTTTGCGGAACTTTCTGCCCTCCAGCATTCTTGCAAGGTCGGACAGCTCGGAGGGGCCAAGCTGAGGGCTGCCCAGCACCACTACATCGCCCTTTTCGGCGGTGTCCAGCTCGTCGCGCACCGCCGAGAGCTCTGTTTTGCCGAACGGTACCTTTTCGGCGCACGAGCCGCCCAAGGTAAACTTTGAGCAGGCCCCCGACGTACCCATGCCGCCGCACAGCGCCTTGCACGAGCGCCTGTCCGGCTCTGCGGTCCCCGATATGGCTATCGAGGTGCCCGTCCTGCCGGCAAAGAACCCGAGCAGCCCCCAGTCCAGCTCGTCCATCCTTCCCAGCTCCGAGCTGACCTCTATGTCGGGCAGGTTCTGCCCGCGCGCGCGGGTCAGCGGGCTCTTGCCGGTCAGCGCGCTGGCGAGCGCGCTAAAGGCGCTCTCCTTGTCCGTTTTCAGGCCGTTTACGGAATTTGCGTGTATGGCAGCGTTGCTCTCGGCAAAGGCCACCTGCTCGCCCGGCCCGGGCATGCCGAACACGTCGTAGGGCACGCAGGTGAACGAAGGTTCCACTCCCATGCGCGCGTACGAATCAGATATGCTCTGCTGCTTTTCGAGGAATTCGGCCGAAAGGCCCGACGGGCTGCGCATGTCCAGGCCCATCGGGTTGAGCGTGGTGCGCACGCGCACCCGGGCGCCCGGCTTGCGCGATATGGAATCGAGGAACCGCTCGCCGGCGTCCCCTATGGTGTTGTAGTTTACGCCCGACAGGTGGGCCCAGGATACCGGCACCAGTTTTTCGGCGCCAGAGGCCTCGCCGACGGCCGAGAGCACCCGGTAGGCGGTCTGCTGCACCTCGCCGTGCTCGCCGCGCAACGCCGCCTCGCCGTACCTGTCCAGCTCCACGGGGGCGGGGCCGGGGCGTCCCAAAAATAGGCTTGCTCCGCCGCAGATATAGCGGGGCCCGGCGGGGGGCAGGGCGTTGCGCAGGATGCTGGACGGCATGAGAAAGACGATGGAGGAGGTGCGCCCCCCCAGGATGACGGCCCTGCGCGAGCTCCACGAGGCCGAATGCGGCCCGTTCCAGATACTGGTGGGGACCATACTGTCGGCGCGCACGCGCGACGAAAACACCGCCGAGGTCTCAAAGAGGCTCTTTGCTAGGTATCCGGATCCGGCCCGGCTGGCCCGCGCCAAAAAAAAGGACGTCGAGCGCGTCATAAAGTCCATCGGGTTCTACCGCGTAAAGGCGGGCCGCATAATCGAGGTGGCCAAGATAATAGACGGCAGGTACGGCGGCCGGGTTCCCAAAGATCTGGAAAAGCTGGTAGAGCTGCCCGGCGTGGGCCGCAAGACTGCAAACTGCGTGCTGGTGTACGCGTTCGGCGAGCCGGCCATACCCGTAGATACGCACGTGCACCGGATATCCAACAGGCTCGGCTTGGTGGAGACCCGCACGCCCGAAGAGACCGAGGCCGCGCTGGCCAAAAAGATCCCCAAAAAGTTCTGGCTGGAGATAAACGACACGTTCGTGATGTACGGGCAGAACATATGCAGGCCCGTCTCGCCCATGTGCGGCAGGTGCAGGATACGGCGCTCGTGCAGGTACGCTAGCGGCGCTTCGTGAGGTACAGCACGCCGACCAGCGTGCCGATGGAGGCGGCCAGCACGAACGGGTACAGGCTGAATATGTTCTCCGACGGATCGCCGGAGAGGAACTCCGCAGAGTAGGTGCCGGAAGATACGGACGGCGGATCCGTAGAACCGGCGAGGCCGTGGACCGAATACGAGTCGATGGCGAACGTGCCGATGTCCAGATTTGTCACGACGATGCGCGAGCCGTTGTTTACGGTCAGGCCCGCCCTGTCGGTGTACGAGACTATGGTCTTGGAGCTGGGGCTCCAGCCGCGCTCCGCATCGTTGTAGATGGGAACGTAGCCTTCCTCGGGAAGCTGAACCGTCACCCAGAAGGGGCGGTCCGGCGGGGCCCCCATGCCCGTCTCTATGAATACGTCCTCGCGCAGCGCGTCGTATATGCGGAATACGGCCATGCCGTCCTGGTGGGCGTAAAGCAGGCCGTTGTCCAGCGTCACCTGCCAGCTGGTAGAGTGCGTCTGATCCAGCTCTACTATCTGCGCGTCGCGGGCCACCACGTTGAACGAGGACGGCTCTACCTGCACGTTGACTATGTTCAGGGAGGGGTTGATCTGGCTGTCCTGGGCGGCCGCCGGGGCGAGCAGTGCCAACGCCAGCACCGCCAAGAGCTTCACGGCCACTTTCCGGGCAGGGCCCATTTATTTCATGGGTGGGCGCATTCGTACAGGATGCGCCACCCTGCGATCAACATGTGGGCTATGGCCTTCAGGGTAACCCCCAGTTCCCAAACACAACCAGTGTGTGCACAAGGTGTCTAGGAAAGAAACAGTCAAATGTGTTGTCATGGGGGAAATGTTTCATGTATACGGAGCGGAATAATTGTGACTGTCCACGGTGAATCATGGTAGGTAGATGTTGTTGGATCTTGTGGGTTGGTTCTTTGAAACTGGGATCTTTTCGTTGGTTTTGTCAATAGTAGCTGGTGTAATATCGGGCCTTGTTGTAACTGTATTGATGAAGACCAGAGCTGACAAGATTTTTGACAAAAATGCAAAAATCGTGTATGGGGACTTGTTTTCGCACATAGATAGGATAGATGCCTATAAAGAAAACATGTTCAGACTATGGCAACCACGTTTACGTAACAACGGATCTGCTAAGATAGTGCTCGAACCCCACATATACCGTGAAATCCGTCAATTGAGAAGCTTGATACTTAAGGAAGTTGAGTATATGTCCCTGTACAGAAACTCTCCATATGTTTCGTTGTCAGAGTATCTTTTGTTGCAACAATACGCACTAAGTGCATATTCTCATCTAACCGAGATCTCCAACGTAGAGGATGAGGCGAGTGTAAATGAAAAATCTCTGGAACACCACATGTTTTATGCAAAAGAAATAATTGAAAATCTCCCAAAACGCGTAGTTCCGAAACATTTTGTCTATAAATGGGACCAAGAATTCCAAAGAAGAGGCGGGATACAGGCCGTAAGGAGGCCTTTGATGGAGCCGGGAGATTCTTTTGGATCGTATCACAATTTTAACAACGAAGTGCGGTATTTTGATGCTCAATATGTGTCTATAATCAAAGCGTTAAACGATATAAAAGATGCCGTCTCACGCCAAAACGCATGAAGTGTTCACTGTAAGCGTTGTAAAAGTAGGGATGGTTCCAAACGTTTGAATTCTGTGTGCCCATTACACGGTCGCCATCATTCTTGGGCTGGTACACAAGTTTAAGACATTATTCGACTTTGTGGCCAACGCTCTAGGTGAGGATATCTAGAATACAAGACACGGTGAAGGTCCACATCATGCACAGGTTGACTTGGATGGAGGTAAAAACTCCTCCATGTCCTCTGGATCCCGCAGCGTCATGGCCCCGTACTTGCGCAGCTTTACCACCCACGGCGCGTCGGGCACCGTCTCCATCAGAAACAGCGGCCGCCCGAGCCGGACCGCCTCCCAGCCCAGGTGCTCGGTTCCGCTCTTTGCGCCCGCCTCCACTATCACCACGGCGTCCGATATGAGGGCCATCGTGCGGTTGCGCATCACAAAGTTGCCCGGCCCCGTGGGCGAGCCGGGCGCAAACTGCGACACGGCGAGGTGCTCTTTCATGATCTGCTCTTGGAGCGCGCGGTTCTGCGCCGGATACGCCTTTTCCGGCGGGGTGCCCAGCACCGCCACGGTGGAGCCGCCGCGCATCGAGGCGCGGTGCGCCGCCGTATCGATTCCGGCCGCAAGCCCGCTCACGACCGTAGCGCCCCGCCCCGCCAGAAAGCCGGCGAGCTTTTCCGCGTTTTCCACGCCCCGCGCGGACGGATTCCGGGTGCCGGCTATGGAGACGCGCGGGCGTTGGAGCGGTACCTTCAGCGGGCCGCGGGCGTACAGCTGGCGCGGCGCGTGTTTTCGTTCTGCGTCGTTTGGGGGGCGGCCCAGCAGCTCCTCTAACGAAATCCTGCGCGCCTCCAAGCGCCGTCACTTTACGAACGGCTCGGGCGAGTTCATAATGACGCGGGCCACCTCGGGGCGCAAAATGTACTCGGAGGGCGCCTCGCCGGCCTGGAGCAGCTCGCGCAGCTTTGTCCCGCTTATCTGCTCGCGCGAATCCTCGTGCGGGCAGGCGCGCGGGTTGGTGAACGTCAGGCATTTGCGGCAGTAAAAGAACGCCGGGAAAAAGACCGGCTCTATTTCCAGATCTGGATACTGGTCGAATATGCGGTGCGCGGCGAACGGATCGTAATAGCTGCCCACGCCGGCGTGGTCCCTGCCTATGATGATGTGGGTGCAGCCGTAGTTTTGCCGCATGATGGCGTGGTGTATCGCCTCCTTGGGGCCGGCGTACCTCATCTCGGTGTGCAGCGTGGCCATCATGCACCTGTTTGCGGGATAGTAGTGCCGTATCATCTCCTCGTAGGCCTCCACTATGACCGGGTCGGCAAAGTCTCCCGGCTTTTTGCGCCCGATCAGCGGGTTGACGAACACGCCGTCGCGCGTCGTGATCGCCGCCTTTTGGAGCATCTCGTGGGCCACGTGGGGCGGGTTGCGCGTCTGGAACGCGCAGACGCTCTTCCATCCGGCCTTTTCGAACGCGGCGCGCGTCTGCTCCGGCCTCAGCCTGTACCCGCGCAGCCCGTCCTGGCCCGGCCTGCCCACCAGCGTTATCTTTCCGCCGGCCAGCACCGGCTTCATCGATCCGGTGCGCGCCACGCCCGGGTGCGCCGGATCCGAGGTCCCGTACACGCCCTCGGACATTTTCTTCTTGTCGAACCCGAACGTCTCCTCCACTTTCATGACGGCGCGGCACGAGCCCGACGGGTTGCGCAACAGCACCTCGCCGGCCTCCTTTGCGCGCCGCGCCTGCTCCTCGCCCAAGTCCAGCACTATGGGTACCGTCCAGGCTGTCCCGCCGGCCAGGCGCCCGCCAGAGACGACGGCCTCAAAGTCGGCGGATCCCAGAAACCCCTCGAGCGGGCTGAATATCCCGTCCGCGACGTTCTCGACGTCGTTGGCCAGGTCGTCGGATATCTCGAGCTCTTCCATGCCAGAGGTATCCTGCTCCGAGACGCGGCCCACCAGGCGGCCCCCGTGCGGCTTCATTGCCCCTCCAGGTGCAGGCCGCACTCTGTGTGCGCCTGGGCCTCCCACCACCAGCGGCCCGACCGCTCGGCCTGCCCCTCCTCTACGGGGCGCGTGCACGGCGCGCACCCGATGCTTTCGTACCCCCTGTCCAGCAGCGCGTTGTAGGGGACCTCGTGCTTTCGTATGTACTCCCAGACCATGCCCCGCGTCCAGGACACCAGCGGATTAATCTTTACTATGCCCCCGTGCGGGCGGTCTATCTCGAACATGCGGGCGCCGCTGCGCTCGGCGTTGTGCTCGCGGCGCAGACCGGTTATCCAGCCGTCCAGACGCGAGATGAACCTGTCGAAGGGGCGCGTCTTGCGCACCCGGCAGCACAGCATCCTGTTGTCGACGCTGTCGTAAAAGAGGTTGAGGCCCTTGGAGTTGACCATCTCGGTGACCTCCCCCGAATCGGGAAAGAGCACCTCCAGGCGCATGTTGTACTTTTTGCGGGCCCTGTCCATGGCCTCGTACGTCTCCTGCGGCAGGCGGCCCGTGTCGAGCGTGAAGAACCGGAACTCTGGGTTTATCTTTATCATCATGTCAGTGATGACCGCGTCCTCAGCACCGAAACTCGACGCCTTTGCCACCCTGGGGTGCAGGTTGTCCGAGGCCCACTGCAGGGCCTCCTCGGCAGATTTGACCGTCCCGTTCAGGCGCTCCACGTCCACGGCCGGCGCCGGCGGCGCGTTTTATAATATGGTTGCCCGGCGTGAGTTATAAGCGGGCGGGCCGGGCGCGCCCCCGATGCAGGAGGACGCGTTCGTGGTCGTGTTCCCGTCCGCGGCCGGCTCGGCCCAGATGCCGGCGCTCGCGCGCAACGTAAAGGCCTGGCTGCGCCTGCGCGGCCAGCCCTTCGAATCGGTGGGGCGCGACTGCGGCGTGCTGGTAGTAAAGGCGCACGATCCGGTCTTTGCCTCCACCGCCATAGGGCAGCTGTTCGGCGTGGCGCGCGTGGCCATCGCCAGGAGGGCGGAGCCGTCCCTCGACAAGATAGTCGAGGCTACCGCGCGCCTCGGCGGCAGCCTGCTGCTGCGCGGCGACCGGTTCCTAGTCAAGGTGGAGGGCAAGACGACGGGGTTCGTGCCGGCCGACGCCGAGCTTGCCGCCACCTCCGCGATAATAGAAAAGTCCGGCCACGCGCCCGGCACAGAGTCCTCGCACGACAAGCTGCTCCGGGTCCACGTGACCAAAAAGAGCGCGTACGTCTCGATATTCGAAGACGAGGGCCTCGGCGGCGTGCCGAACCGGACCGGCGATCCCGCGGCGTGCCCCGTCTACGGGGCGCTCTCGGCCCTTTCGTGCATAGAGGCGGCCAGGCGCGGCCTGCAGCCGAGGATACTGGTCCCCTACAGGACAAAGGCCGATGTCGCGAGCACGGCCAAGTCGCTGGCAAGGGCCGTGCCTTCCATGATGGGCGAGGCAGAGCTGCACTTTTGCAAGATTACGGTCCCGGCAGCGGAGCTGGACTATGCGGCCGCGCTGCTGTGCGCGCACGCCGCCGGCAGGCTCGGAGCAGGGAGGGTCTGCCTGCCCCTCTCGGCGCCGCTCCACGGCCAGCGGCTGGTCGACGACGCGTGCGGCGCCGTCTCGGGCGCCGGCCTGGTGGCGCACCTGCCGATAGAATTCAGGGAGGACGAGCTGGAAGCGATGGCCAGCAGGTTCGGCGTAAAAGCGCCGGCCCTGAGGCCGGCCCGGATCCGCAAGAGCCCGTGGCGGGGCGCGCCGGCGGCCTGGGAGGCGCGCAAGACCGTGGCGGTCGTGCCGGGCCCCAACGTGCTGCACGATATATTGGACGGGCTGGGCGATACAACCAAGGTTTAAACCGCCAGCGCGGCGGGGCGCGCGCGTGCCGAAGGTGTGCCAGAGCATCTACCCGTGGGGCGGCGGGCACTATGCGCGCATGATGAAGCTGGACGCCCGCCTGCGCGGCCTCGCCGGCGATCTAGAGTGCCACTACATGAGCAGCGGCCATGTCCACGAAAAGCTGCTGGGCAGGTTCGCCCCCGAGCGGGTCCACCGCGTGGAGATGCCCGTGCCCATAGACGGCAAGGAGGGCCCGAGCATATCGCTCTCGGTGGCCAACCTGCTGGCCCCCGTGGCCGGCCGCCCGCCGCTGGTCAGCCAGATAGCCGGGCACCTGAGGGCCGAGGCGGCGCTGTTCGACCGCGAAAAGTTCGACCTGGCGATAAACGACGGCGACATGGGCGCCAACGTCATAGCCGACCGGCGCTCCGTTCCCAGCCTCTTCGTGACCAACCAGTTCAGGCCGCGCCTGTACCGGTCCAGATCCTACTTTTACCCCGCCATGCTCTTCATAGCCAAGCAGATAGCGCGCGCCACCCGGATAGTCGTGGCCGACTCGCCGCCGCCCCACTGCATATGCGAGTACAACCTCAACCTGACGCGCGAGGCCGCCGAAAAGACCGAATACGTCGGGCACTTTGCAGAGCCCGCAAAGCAGGAAAAGACCGACCTTGGCGAGCTGCTGTCCGGGCGCGAGTTCGGCTACTGGATGAAGACGGGCAACCGCTCGACTGCCGAGGCCACCGGCAACAGGTACCGGCAGGCGTTCGGGCACATGGGGGACAGCAAGCGGGTTGTCTCGCACGCCGACCCGTCGGTCCCCACCTCGGTGACGTGCGCGGACGGCTCGCGGGTCTCGGTCTCCGAGGCGCTGGACAAAAAGTCAGACTGGATCCAGATAGACGCGGGGTTCCTGTCCGAACCGGAAAAGGACGCGGTCCTGGAGGGCTGCGCGTACGCGGTCGTCAACGGCTCGCACACCGCGCTGGGCGAGATACTGGGGGTAAAGTCGCGGCCCATAATAGGGATGCCCGTCTACGACGAGCACGCCAACCAGATCAGGTGGGCGCAGGAGCGCGGCATGGGCCTGATGGCCAGGGACGGGCGCGGCGCGGCAGAGGCCGCGGCCAAGATACTGGACGGGCGCGCGGGGTTCCAGGACGCCCTGAAGGAATTCTCAAAGGGGTTCGTCCCGGGCGGCGCAGAGGGGGCCGCGCGCATCGCCGCCGAGGCGTTAAAGATATAGCGGAACCGGCCGCGCGGCGCGCCGGTGCGCGGGCCCAGACGGGCAAAGCTGACCGAAAGGGATGACGAGACGCCCGCGCGCCGCTCATGCCGCGCAGCCGGGGTGTCGAACAGGCGCCAAGCGGCAACTGTGGGATCCAAGGACACGGCGCGCACACCGCGACGCCGTATATTCGACGGTCATGCATGGCAGCCAAAGATGGCCGCGTCCGTTGTAAAACGGCCAGATGCGGCAGCCTGAATCAGATCCTTTGCGGCGCTATGCGGGGCGGGCCCGCCCCGCGGTCTTGGTGTACTTGCCGCCCGACTCTTGCACGTACCCAAGGCGCTCCAGCACGTCGAGGCACGCCTTTGCAAGCTGGCGGCCCGAGGCCAGCTCCGTCTTTACGGATCTTAGGGCGGACTCTGAGAACTCGCCGGATGGCAGCGCCGCGAGCGCCTCGGAAAGCAGCGAGCCGCGGTCTTTGGGATCGCCCAGGTTCAGCCGCAGGTGCCTGCCCCCAGAGCTGGCGATGAAGCACATGTACCCGGAGCCTTTTTTGTAGTACGCGTAGGTGCCGCGGTACCCGCCCGCCTTCCTGTCCGGCGTGGAAAACACGGGCTTGTATCCGGCAGGCACGTTCTTGGACAGGTCGGCCTCGCGCGTCTCGAAAAACCCCTCCTGATCGGCCTCGGACCAGACCTCCCTGTGGTACACGGGAATCAGGTCGCCGCCCGCGCCGCCTTTCAGTTTCAGCCTCTTTCTTGCCTCCTTTACGTACTGCTGCCGGATGTCCAGGCCGACGAACCTCCTGCCCATCGCGTACGCGGCCTTTGTGGTCTGCCCGCTCCCGTTCATCGGGTCGAGCACCAAGTCCCCCTTTTTGGTAAACAGCGTTATCAGGCGCCGCGGTATCTGCTCGGGGAACGGCACCGGGTGCTCCGTGACGCTCGGCGGTACAGGCGCGATGTTCCATATGGAATTGGCGATCTCGCGCTTTACCACCCGGTTGGCGGGGATCCGGCCCCCCGTTTTTTTCAGGACGCCGGGCCCCTTTTGCAGCACCAAGATGTACTCGTGCATTATGTTGGCCCGGTAGTACCCCGGATACGGCGTCTTGATGAACGAGCCGCACCTGTTCCCGGCGCCGTTCCTGCCCGAGGTCACCTTGTGCCATATAATTACGTCGCGCAGCCGCCACTTTGCCGGCTCGTCCTCGTTCTCTGCACCTGCGAGGCGCGAGAGCAGCAGCGACGGCAGCGGTATCAGCTTGCCTTTGACCACCTCGTCGCCCACCACTATGCAGCAAAAGCCACCCTCCCGCGTGGCCTCCAAGACGCGCGCAAATATGAGCTCCATCTCGCCCAGGTATTCGGCGGTCGTCTCGCGCCCGGTCCCGCGCATCCACTCGCGCGACCCGCTCTTTGCGTTTGATACGTCCTGCGAGTAGTCTATGGCGTTCCTGTACGGGGGCGAGGTGACCGTCAGCGCCACCGAGCCCGGCTTTACGTACCGGCCCAGATCCTTTGCGTCGGCGCACACGATCTTGTTTTCGGTGAGCCTGTCCGGCCTCACGCCGGAATTGCCCGCGCCCGCCTTTAAAACGTGAGGTTTACTGAACCCGGTTCGAGAGTACCGATTCGTCTCCACCCGGAAAATGTCCGTATCTGAACCGTGTGGCACGGAAGTGCTACCGCCTATCCAGATACTCCAAGGTAACCGAAGATGACGGGTATGATCCGTCCGGCCCCTCGATCCATACCGCTATCGTGTGCAGTCCGTCACGTTCGAGCCACCTAGAAGCGTCTGCATAGATTCGTGTACGGCCATCATCCCAAGTATCGGCGGCCCATGTGGTATACGGCATACAGAGGCCGCCTTCAAGAACCATGCTACCGTCAGAACACTCATCATAGTACCAGTCTCCCCACAGGCGCTCCTGCACTATCCCCACAAACTCCCCCCACTCGTAGTATCCTGACGAATACGGCTCGGAGCCGTTCAGTTCGCGCGCCGAGAGCGGTCTAGGATCCGGATCCTCGTAGATGCCTATGCTGGACAGCTGTCCGTCCGGTATCACGCCTTCCATGAACAGCGTCTTCCCCATCAGCCTGATCTCGTTCCACTGTATCCGGTTGTTTTCAAAGTGCTGCACGAAATAGAGTGCCTCGTCGTCGTAGGCTATGCCGATGTTGACGTGGGTGTGGGACGGATACAGTATGTTGTCACGGTTCCCCCAGTTGGTGTGGGCGTCGTCGTACATCATGCCCCAGTGAGCGTCTTGCACGGACTCTAGTGGGTCGAGTCGGTCGGAGGCGCAGAAGGCGGCGGTGCATTCGAACCACTCTCCAGCTATGTTCTCGGCCACGTACCCGGTGCCGCCATGCTTGGTGTACGTCACATACGGCTTTACACCGTCCGTATCCCAATGCGAAAAGTATCCGGCCTGCAACATGTCGTCGGCATGATCCTGTGCGGATCCGGTGGAGCTCAACGCTACCGGCTCGAGCCCTCGCGCAGTTCGCTCCTCGTTGGTCAGATCCAAGGCGTACTGGTACAGGTCGTCCATGTCGGGCGTCGCAGATGGGGGGAGGGCGGCTGCGTTCTGCTCGTGCACGGCAAACGAGTGCGTGCCCACCACGACGCCGGACGTTCTAGCAGTCACTACGTAGGTTCCCTGATCGGATCCGGGCGGAAGTGTAAAGACCGCAGAGAACGCGCCAGACGAATCCGACGCGGTCTTTGTGTGGCCAACTGCCATACCATCCAGCGAGACTGTCAGGCGCACCGGCAACGTCTCGCCTGCCAAGATGTCGGGTATGTGGCCTCGGATCTCCACCGGCGTCCCCTCTCCTAGGACGGTGCGGTATGCCGTGCGATCCGTCTCCAAGGCACCGGCGGATTCGCGTGTGTCGTCGGCCGCCCAGACGGTGCGCATAACGGTGCTGGCCCCAGACGGACCAATCTCGCGCAGAACCAGTTGATACTGGGCTAGCAGGTCGCGGCTCCCGCCAGCCACATCCACCACAAACCCGCCTCCGGCCCCTACTACGCAGCTCCCGTCCGCTTTTGAGGTTGTGGATACCTCGCACCCGACTACGTGTCTTTGTCCGTTCAAGAACGAGTCAAAATCTGATACCGACCGGACGTAAAAGAGGCCATATTCGTGACCGGGTTCGGATTCAAACGAATATTCGTATTCTGCGGAACTGTTTTCCGTGCAGACCGGATGGAATGCAGCATAGCCTACCATCGTCGATTCTTCGAAAGTCTCGCTGGCGTACGAGATGGATCCGGTGGCGTGCATCAAATCATCCGAATCCTCGGCGTGGTCGTATCCGATCCCGTGTCCCAACTCGTGAGCCAATGTTGCGGCCACGGCGCGTTGCGAGTATGGATTCCAGTTGTCAGCGCATTCATCAGAGCCCAGACCGATGTCGATCAGACGCAAATAGTTGTAGCCCAGTTGATCATGCCCGTAGTTTTTGGACCAACCCACCACAAAGTCAGCGTGCTCTGGATTGTATGACCGGTAGAACACAGTGCCATCCCGGTCCTCCCAATAGTTCGATGCCCACCGTAACCCGGAATCGACGTCAAACTCGGACCACCCCGGCAGCTGTTCAAAATACACGGCGTGCGCTGATTCGGACGGTGCCGGCCCGGCCGTAACAGATGAGGACGGCCGGCCGGCCTCAAAGCTGGCCACGGCCGAGTAGAGATCGTACTCGTGTTTTTCGTACATGTCTTCGTCAGTCTCTGTCCAGATAATCCACGTACCGGCGCTGTCCAAAACGTATGCGCTCATTGCTACTATTGGCCACCATCCGTCGTATCCTTGGTACCACGCTGAATATTCCACGACAATTACAAAGGCTCGTTTTCCATCAACGGTGGCCGTGTCTATAGACTTCAACTCAAATTCGCGGCACTCCCAGCCGCTCTGCGCAATACTAGCAGTCGTGCAGAACGACTCTTCCATCGCCACAATCCCGTCAGAGACGGTGGAGTCCGAGCCGCGCATTCGATCAGTGTAGTTTACCATTATCCTCGATGTCCAAAAGTCGTCTTCGTAGAACGACACCAGCGTGTCGTCTGCATGTTCCTGCATCCAGCCGTTCGGGTACGAGATCGTAAACTGGGGATCTTCGTGGACGTAGAGTTCTGCGTGCGCCCCGTGAACCGCGGCGGCCAAGATGAACGGTAGTGCCCACAAAACCCCGTAGTTCATGACCCCACCGTCCGGGCACGCCTATAAAAAAATCCCGGTCGGCGTGCTAGATGCTGTGGAAGCCCGTGTTCGCTTTAGAGCGACGCCAGACAGGCGGGTAGAGGTGGGTTTGGGGGCCGCGAGTTGGGAGCGCGGCCCGTTCCGAGCGCGATACGGAAGGCATTTAAGGAAAAAATCCGGGGCGCCGGCGTGCTCAACTGCCCCGAATGCACCCACAGGGAAAAGGTAAAGGTTCAGGAAAAATACGAGCAAGACGTCGAAGAGGAGGACAGGGATCGCAACGAGCTGTTCAAACTGTTCGACGAGATAGAGTTCCCCATGAAGTCCGATTCGCGCACAAAGCACTTTACGTGCCGCAAGTGCGGCCTGTACGCCACGCGCGAGCAGATCTACGACCTGCGCGAGAGGCTCGGCAGGAGGGGCCGCACGCGCGAGGACCGCCACGACGACTACCTCAACTGGTGGCAAAAGAGCAAGCGCGACAAATAGTCACAGGTACTTTTTGAATATCCGGGCGGCCAGCGGCGCGACGGCAAACGGGGCAGCCTGCTTTAGCCAGATCGCCGCGCGCGCCGGCCAGGGCACTGCCAGCTCGAGGCGCGGCGAGCCCGTGGCCCTCGCTATGGCGCGCGCCACGGTGCGCGGGTGCAGTGAGAGGCGCGAGGCTGACACGCGGGGCATGCGGTCGAAAAACTCGGTCCTGACCATGATGGGGCTGACCACCGTGACGTTGACCCCGGTGCCGGCAAGCTCGTGGCGCAGCCCCTCCGAAAAGACCAGCATGGCAGACTTTGTGGCGCAGTACGCGGCGATGCCCGGCAGGCCCATGCTGGCCGCCACCGAGGCCACGTTGACCACGCTGCCCGAGCCGCGCTCCAGCATGCCGGGCAGAAACTCCTTGGTGCAACGCACCGCCCCCATAAAGTTCACAGAGACCTGCCGCTCTATTTCGTCCACTCCCGAATCGGCCACCGTCGAATGGATCGCAAACCCCGCGTTGTTGACCAGGATGTCGACGGGGCCCAGCTCTTCGGCGCGCCCGCGCAGCGCCGAGACCTGCTCCGCGTCGGCGACGTCGCACCGCACGGGCAGCGCCCGCGCGCCCCCCTTTTCCAGCTCGGAGGCCAGCTCTTCCAGCCGCCCCAGCCTGCGCGCGGCCAGCACCACCGAATGGCCCCTGCGCGCGAACTCGCGCGCGGCCTCGGCGCCGATGCCCGACGAGGCGCCGGTGATCACCGCGTTCAGCTCAGCGCGCCTCCCCGTAGCGCGTCAGGGCCAGTTTCACCAAAAACAGCCACGTGACCGCGATTGGCACGTAGTAGGTGGCGATGCGCCAGGCTATCACCACGTTCCACTCGTCGGTGGCCTCTGCCGACGAGGGGTCGAACGGATTCAGGTCGTTGAGGAACGCCACTATGCCGAACTCGGCCAGGCCCGAGCCGCCTATCGTGATGGGCAGGTTGCCTATCGCGTTGGCCCCCATCACGGCCATCACCGAATCGACGGCCCCTATATGGTAGCCTACCCCGGAGGCCACCAGCATGAACGATATCCCGTAAAGCGCCCACGAGGCGAAAGAGAGCCCGAGGCTCTTGCCGAAGACGCGGCGCGAGTCGGGCGTGTTCATGTTTTCGCGGCTGATGGTGCAGACCTCGGCCATCCACGTGTTGGTCTGCTCGACGTACTTGGCGCCGCGCCCCTTGCCCACGCGGCCGGCAGCCGAGGCCAATACGCGGGGCACCTGGAACGTGCGCTTCGACGAGAGCAGAAACATCACCATCCAGAGGGCCGTGATCGACACGCTGGTGGCCAGTATCACCGCGCCGACCGCGTACGCGCCGGCGGCCAGCGCCAATATCCCGGCGGCCACCGAGAGCGCGCCGGCGGCCAGCACCTCGGTGACTATGTCGAGTATGGCCACCCACATGGCCTTGGAGGGGGCCACGCCCTTTTTGTGCATCCAGTATATGACGACGAACTCGGCGCCGACGAACATGGGCGTGGTGAACTTTACGAACTCGGCGCCGACGCGCACGCCGGCCATCCGGGGCAGCGAGGCGATGCCGCCCAGATAGTGGCGCGCGATGTACCCGAACTTGAGCCCCTGCACCCCCAGCTTTGCCATCATGGCCGCGACGGCGGCAGCGAACGGCAGGGCACCCACGGCCAGCACGTCCTCAGCGCTGACGTCGAACTGCACCGCGATCACGGCCATCGGTATCATGGTGGCGGGGATGGCGGCGGCTCGCCACTTCATCGGCCGCCTTTTATGGATTCAAATATAAGCCAATAAGGGGCGGGGCGGGCCGTTGAAGGCAGTCTTCGTGACAGGCACGGCCGGCGCCGGCAAGTCCCTGCTGACCAAAAAGCTGCTAGACTACTACGCGAGCAACGGGGCCTTTTCTGCGGCCCTCAACCTGGATCCGGGCGTCGAGGGGCTTCCCTACGCGCCCGACGTGGACGTGCGCGACCACGTCGATTTGGTGGCCATAATGAAGCAGTACGACTTGGGGCCCAACGGGGCGCTGGTCATGGCAAGCGACCTTGCCGCCTCCAAGTTCGAGGCCGTCCACGAGCAGGTACAGGAGGTCAACCCCGACTACCTGGTGGTAGACACCCCGGGTCAGGTGGAGCTGTTCGCCTACAGGTCCAGCGGCCCGTTCATGGTGGACAGGATGGAGGCCGACCAAAAGGCGTCCGTGTTCCTGTTCGACGGGGCGCTGGTCACCTCGCCGGTCAACTACGTCTCGGTGTCCCTGCTGGCAGCCTCGATAAGGCTGCGCCTCGGGCTGCCGTCTGTAGGAGTGCTGGCAAAGTCGGACATGATAGGCGACAAGATAGGCGAGATACTGGGCTGGGCCTCGGATCCGGGCGCGCTCTCGGACGCCGTCTCGAGGGAGGCAGGCGGCGAGACGTACGAGCTGGCCTCGGCGGTGCTGCGCGGCATGGACACGGCGGACGCGGCCCACCGCCCGGTGCCGCTTTCGAGCACCACCGGCGAGGGGCTGGCCGACCTGGAGGGGGCGCTGAGCAGGATCCTCAACCAGGGCGAGGAGGTCGAGGACTAGTTGGAGGCCGCCAGCGGCAGGGCGCACTCGTCGGTGGCCAACTTGGGCCCCGGCTTCGATGTATTCGGGCTGGCAGTCGACGCGTTTTGCGACACGGTGACCGTGTTCCGGGGCGGGAGGGGGGTGCGGGTGCGCTCCGAGCCGGAGGGCGCGGTGCCCGCCTCGGCTGCAAGAAACACGGCCGGCCTGGTGGCAAGGGCCGCGGCCAGGAGGTTCGGCCTCGGCGGCATGCGCGTGCTGGTATCGAAGGGCGTGCCGGCCGGATTCGGCATGGGCAGCAGCGCCGCCTCGGCGGCGGCGGCCGCGGTGGCCATAGACAGGCTATTCGATCTAAAGCTGGGCGGGGCGGAGCTGGTGCGCCTCGCCGGCGAGGGCGAGAGGGCCTCGGCCGGCGCGGTCCACTACGACAACGTGGCGGCCTCGGTGCTGGGCGGCTTTGCGGTCGTGAGGGCCCGGCCGTTCGGCGTGGTTTCGGCCAGGCCGCCTCCGATGAAGGTGTGCATCGTCACGCCGGACGTGCCGGTGCCCCCCGAAAAGACGCGCGTCTCGCGCGGCCTGGTGCCTTCTTCGGTGCCGACTGCCGACGCCACGGCCAACTTGGCCAACGCGTGCGTGATGACGGCCGGGTTCCTGAGGCGCGACCTGGCCATGATAGCCGGCTCGGTCTCGGACGCCATAGCCGAGCCGGCGCGCGCCTCCTCGATACCCGGCTTTGCGGCGGCGCGGCGCGCGGCCAAGAGGGCCGGCGCGCTGGCCTTTTCCATAAGCGGGGCCGGGCCGTCGGTCTTTGCCTTTTGCTCCGACGGGGCCGGCGCCGAAAAGTGCGGGGCCGCGGTGAGGCGCGCGTTCGCGTCTGCCGGCGTGGAGAGCGAGGCGCGCGCGTGCTCGCCCGCGGGGGGCGCCTCGGCGGGGCGCGCGGTGGGAAGTTGGTAGCCGGGCGCGCCGTGGTGGTGTTCAGCGGCGGGCTGGATTCGGCGTGCTACGCGGCCGAGCTCGCCGCGGGGCGCGAGCTGTATGGGATCACCTTTTCGTACGGGCAGAGGGCCGCGCGCGAGCTGGAGGCCGCGCGCGAGCTGGCCGGGCTCGTCGGCCTCAAGGAGCACCGGGTCGCGGACATGGGGTTCATGGCGGGGCTGTACGGGGGCTCCAACGCGCTGACCGGCTCGGGCCCGGTGCCCGAGAGCTTCGACCGTTCCATAGTGGTGCCGGCGCGCAACGCGGTGTTTCTGACCGTCGCTGCCGCCTGGGCGCTGGAGATCGGCGCGGGCACCGTGGCCTACGCGGCGCACTCGGGAGACTACAACTACCCGGACTGCAGGCCCGAGTTCGCCGCGAGGCTGGCCGAGGCGCTGAACCTGGCCGAGGCCGACGGCATCGCCTCGGGCTCCAGGGAAAAGATCGAGATAGCCTCGCCGTACGCCGAGGGCAGGTCAAAGGCCGACCTGCTCCGGTCCGGGTACGGGAGGCTCGGCTCTGGGATATTCAGGACGTGGAGCTGCTACCTGGGGGGCGCTGAGCACTGCGGCAGGTGCGAGTCGTGCCGGAACAGGAGGGCCGCGTTCGCCGAGGCCGGCATAAGGGATCTTACGGCATACCTATGAGGCGTACCTGTTGCCAAGTATCCGCCTGCCGAAGACCAGCGGGCGCAGCAGCAGGTACCATCCGATGAAGACGCCGGAGACGAACCCGAAAAAGACCCAGTTCTGCATGTCCGGGCCCAGGTCGGGAAACAGCCCCACCAGCTCGCGCGAAGAGAGCATGGAGACTGCCAGCACTATGCCGAACTCGATGGCAAACCAGGTCCAGCGCGGCCAGGCCTCCGACGGTATGTGCACGTTGTTGTGGGCGCCCATCTGCGCGGCGGTGCCGGCCGCGGTTATTTATGCCAAGCGCGCCTGCAAGTACGCGTGGTCGGGCGCTTCGCCACACGGAAGGTGTGGGCACCTACTCTGCTCGTCTGAATCCGTTGTGTGACAGCGGCGCGCAATTACATCGCAAGCATGCGTCGGATCGCCTCGGATTTTGCCGCACCTACCCGCCGGTATATCTCCGACAGTTCTTCGTAGGCACCCGGGCCCCCGAGAAAGTCCCAGTATTGCCTCCCGATCAGGGTCTGTCGTTCTAGATCCATGTGGTTTTTGGCAAAGCTGTACGTGTATTCATTTTCGTCCCCGAAGGGGTTGTATGCCATACCAAAGTACGTCTTGGCCTCTGGAGGGGTTCTTTTCAGCATGGCGTGGATCCACAAGTGCTTCCGCGTGATGTTGAGGCACTGCTCTTTGTTTGGCTTGGGTGTTTTTATTTCAAAGAAAACTTCGTTGCCTCCATCATCTCGCAGGTACAAGTCAGACGTGACTGCTCTGTCCACCCTCTTGCCGCTTCCGCGCTTTTCCATTGCCACTATTCTTTCCACCAACTCGAAATAGTTTGAAAAGACGTGGCTTTGGTTTATCCGCCCCACCTCATCGCTGATCTCCGTGTCCACTGATTCGAGCATCGTGCCTTCGGTCTTGTGTTGCAACCTCGCCACGGCAAACCGGGATTCCGCAATGATTGCGGAGTGGCGCTCGTATGACTTGCCTAGAAGGGTGGAGAAGGATCTCTCAAAACTGGACGCTTTGATGAGCTGCCTTGGAAGTAGCGCCGTGTGGAACGGCTTGTAGTCCCCTTCAGGCGAGGCAGATGCCTGCTTGTCCAACAGGTGATCTATCCATGTGTGTATATCCGATTCAATTGCATCAGAGACTGATCCGTCTAGGATCATATCCCGCAGATCAAGATATCTTCGTTAAAGCTTGATGCACGCCTGCCGGATCTCCGGTTTACTTCCCTTGCAAGCCTGCGCTTTATCGTCAGGCCGCCGTCATGCACTATGTCGTCGTACAAATCAAGCTTGTCGTTCACTACGATTATGAACCTGCTGTCCTTGTTAAACGAAGATTCTGAGATGTTTTTGATGGTCTTGCTGATCCCTTTTTTGTAGTTTGAGACTGCCTTCTTGCTGGAACCGTCCTTTTTGCGCCCTAGCTCAAGATGGCTGTTGTCCTCCAGCCCCAATAGCTCGTATGCGTACTTGTGTTGTTCGTGGTAGTCGATTAGTCCGATGTACGGCGGAGATGTAAAGACGTGGTTGATTTTGATGTTGGAGAAATCGAACGTGCCGGAGTCGCCATGGATCGGCTTCGTGTAGACATCCCTGCGTATCTGCTGAAACTCCGATATCCTCTTCACTACATCTTTGCAGTACCGCTTTAGGAACACGGTGCTGTTCTTGGTGGGATGGCACGTGCGGTCGTGTTTGATGCAATAGTAGTCCTTGTCGTATGGCTTTTTTGGAAAGTCCACTTCGTAGTGCGCAATCATGCGGGACGATCTTGCGGATCTTGAGAGGATCACCCGTAAAACATCTTGGTATTCATACTCGGGTATGAGGCTGTTGAACACCAGCAACGGATGGAGCGCGTCCGGGTGGTACCACGTGTCCAGATATTTTGAGTTGTTTGTTACTCTTCTCCTTGCCCTGCTTGGTATGTAGTCGTCTAGGGAGGACTTCGAGGTCGTGGCGAATGTTTCTTTCAAGATGGCGTCTGTGGTTTTTTGCAGCCGGGCCACATCGTATTTTTTCGTCTTCACGCTGCACAGCATCACGTTGAACTTGCTTATGTCAAAGCCCATGGACGGTATGCCGTTGATGTTGGATTCTATCAGCGTGGTGCCCGAGCCCATGAACGGGTCACAGACGAGTTTGGAGCCTTTTAGATCGCGCTTTAGGAAATAGTCCACCAGTTGGGGCACGAACTTCCCCAAATACGGGTGCAGGCTGTGGACGTGCTTCGTTCGCACCTTTTGGGGTAGATCCTTCTCCGTCCAGCACAGCTGGCGGATCAGTTTGGGGCGAGGGGTCACTTGCCGACCCCCCGCTTGCGGTGATTTAAAGTCTTTACGAGCCGCGCGGGTGCGTGTTTACGCGCCACTCCCATCTAGGCGCGGCCGCTAGCCGCCAATGCGCACATTCCTGACTGTTCTGCCAGTCGTGGGAGATTTCGCCCCGTGCCTGCCTGACGTGTGACTGGAGAGGCGAAATTTAACGCCCGCCAGAATGGTTCAAGGTCGGCGGACAGATTACACGGCGTCCTCTCCAGACTGCAAGGCGCGGCAACCTGAATTTTCTCAAACGGCATACCTGCCCATAGCAAGCGTCATTTACCGCTAAACCTAATGTCGGCCGAACCAAAGGTCCGTCTGGCTAGGGGCTCGCGCCATGGTAAATCGTGCCGATGGCCCATCTGCCGTTCCTATTCAGCAAAAGTTCTGCGTGGCGTAAAGCCACCCGCCGTCCGACACGCGCACGCCGACGCCGATCTCCTTGTAGTCGTGGTTCAGGATGTTGGCCCGGTGGCCGGGGCTCTTCATCCAGGACGTCACGCACTGTTTCGCAGAATCGTACTCTGACATCCCGCCGACGTGGCACTTTACGATGTTTTCCCCCAGGCCGGCCGTGCAGGTGTAGGCCTGCTCGAAGCCCAGTATGCGCGCCAGCAGGCCCGGCTTGTCGCCGTAAAAGTGCCTCCTTGAAGAATCGAACCCGATCCTGTCGCCGCGATCCGTGGGATCCTCCCCGTCCGGGTTGGTGTGGCCGTAAAAGCCGCGCTTGGCCATGTCCAAGCTGTGGCCCCTCGCGACGTAGTCGAGTTTGGGTACCCGCCGGATCTTCATCTTCGGATCCCGCCTCAGCCTGTTGCGCAGGGTCATCGAGAAGATGAGCCCTTCCACCCTGTCTGTGTAGTTGCGGCCCGGGCCGCCGCGCGCGCGCCGCACGACCGCGCCCGCCCCGGCAGCCATATCAACATTCCAGCTTGCCCTACACGTCAGACGGGCGCCTGATCATGGCCAGTATGCCCTCCTTTTCGTCGCGCTTTTCGTAGACGCCGCGGAACGCAGACGACATCATGCGCGCCTCGTTGCGCACGCCGCGCATCTTCATGCACAGGTGCTCGGCCTCGGCGACCACGACCACGCCCTTCACCCCCTGCGCGTACAGCTCGTCGGCTATGCTCTTGGTGAGCCGCTCCTGTATCTGCAGGCGGCGCGAGTACTTTTCGACCAGGCGCACCAGCTTGGATATGCCGAAGACGCGGTGGTTGGGCGAGTAGGCGATGTGTATCTTGCCGAAGAACGGGAGCATGTGGTGCTCGCACATGGAATAGAACCGTATGTCGCGGGCCACCACCGTGTCGGCGTCCTCGGAAAACTGCACGGACAGCTCCGAATCCGATTCGTAGCCCCCGAATATCTCGCGGTACATCTGCGCCATGCGCGCCGGCGTCTGGCGCAGCCCCTCGCGCGTGGGATCCTCGCCCAGCTCTATGAGCAGCTCGCGTATGAGGCGCTCTATGCGCTTGTCGTCCACGCGCCGTTTGAGCGCCCGCGGTATTTGAAGCTACGCGGTCAGGGCGCCCCTAGTGCCTTGTGCAGCTGCGGTATGACGCGCACGCCGGGGCAGCGCGGCGCTACAAGATCGTAGAATTCCATGAGCAGCTCTAGGGGCGGGGCCGCCTCCCCGTGAACCGGCTGTATTGCAAAGCCGGGCACCCGGCCCGCCTCGAATATCCGGTCGGCGAGGGCGGCAAACTCGGACCGCGCGGTGCGCGAGCTGACCACCACCTTGACGTACGCCTGCCTGCCCGCCTCGAGCGCCAGCCGCAGGCACTTGGCCGCCTCCGAGACGTACCCGCCGTGCTTTTGCGACCCTACGAACTCAGAGTCGGCGGTCTTGAACTCGACCTTGACCAAGTCGATGTGGGGCAGCACAAAGGCGAACCTGCCCGAATCGTAGCACGACGATTCCAAGTATGTCCGCACGCCGCGCGAGCGCACGTGTTCTGCCAAGGCGGCGACGGCCTCGTGCTGCACGAGCGGCTCGCCGCCGGTAAAGTTGACCTTGAAGGTGTTTTTTTCCAGGCGCGCGTCTATCAGCCCGCGCGCCTCGTCCATGCTATACTCTGTGCCGGAGCCGGGCGGCAGGGCCTGCTCGGTGTCGCACCAAAAGCACTTGAACGGGCAGCCGGCCATCCGCACAAAGAGCGTCTTTGTGCCGCAAAAGATCCCCTCGCCCTCTATCGAGGTAAAGACCTCGAATATGCGGGCCTTGGGGCCGCCCTCAGGCGCCATGGCCCGCAGCCGCCAGTTTTCGCAGGTTTTGCGCCGAGCCGATGTCGCGCCGGTACTCTAGGTCGCCGTCAAAGTGCTTTTCTATGGCAGAGTCGACCGCCTCGGAGGCGCCCTCGACGGTCTCCGAGACGGCGCACAGCGCGGCGACCCTCGATTTTTTCAGCGTCTCGTACTTTTTGCCAGACCTGACGCACGATGCGAAAAACACCCGCACGCCGTCGGCCTCGGCGGCGCCGGCGTCGAGCCCGAAGACGGTCGGCGCCGGGCTCGGATCGGGGTACTCGCGCGCCACCAGGTATTTGGAGACGCTGGCCTTGCGCGCAAAGCGCGCCGAGCCGGCCGACAGCGAGCCTTCGTGCATGCGCGAGACCACGTCGGCGAGCGGCGTCTCGAGCAGGCTGAGCACGTTGAGCCCCTCCGGATCCCCGAACCGCGCGTTGAACTCCATGAAGCGGATGCCGCGCGCGGTCTTGAAAAAGCCGCCGTTGAGCACGCCGGTGAACGGCGCGCCCCCGCCGCGCAGCCGGTCTATGATCTTTTGCATGATGCGCGCGCAGTCTGCCAGATCACGCTCCTCCAGGAAAGGCAGGCGCGCGTCTGCGTCCGTAAAGCAGCCCATGCCGCCGGTCCCGGCGCCCGCGTCCCCCTCGCAACGGAACGGATAGTCGTAGCTTGCAGGCGAGACCTGCAGGTGCCGCCCGTCGGTCAGGCCCATCAGGGTGAACTCGGGGCCGTCCAGCCGCTCCACCAAGACCGCCTTTTCGGCGCGCTCGGCGATTATGCGCCCGGCGTACTCGGAGCAGTCCGCGTACGCGGGCAGGTGCTCGGGCATGACCTTGACCCCCTTGCCGCCGGTCAGGCCCTGCGGCTTTACCACCACCTGCAGTCGGCGCGACTCGAACTCGGCCATGGCCTCTGCCAGCTCGCGCCGGTCCGAGACGGTCCTGTAGAACGGCGTGAATTCGGGGCACTCGTCGCGCATCATCTCCATCGCGTACGCCTTGTCCCACTCTATGCGCGACGCGGCGCGGGTGGCCCCGACCGCCCGGACGCCCGCCTCTGCCAGCGCGTCTACGACGCCGTTTGCCAGGGGCTGGTCGGCGTTGACGAACGCGGCCTCGACGCCCTCCCGCTTTGCGAATTCTGCGACGGTATCCGGATCGTCGGCGTCGCACACCGAATAGCTCCCCCCGGAGCGGTGCGCGCAGTCGGCTATCTGCGGATTTTCGTGCGCCATGACCGCGCAGAGCTGGTACGTCTCGGAGAGCAGCTCCGCGAACGCGGCCTCGCGCCCCCCGGCGCCGACTATGAGAAACTTTGACACGGGCGCCGCCCTCCCAGCAAGTTATATGTCAACTGCCCTGCACTGTTACCTGCTCTTGCGTGTAAAAGAGCCCGGCGATGAAGAACAGCACCCCGAGTATGCCTATCAGGCTCCCGACGAACTCGACGGTCCCGGACAGGTCGGCGGCAGCCGGCGCCCACAAGAGGGCCATGAGCGCGCCGACCGCGATCATCGGTATCCCTACGCCGCACGAGATTGCCTTGGACGCCACGGCCGGGCGCGCCGCGGAGCGTATATGAGTTTTAGCTCATCAGCTCTGCAAGCTCGCGCAGCGACGCCTTGGCGTCGTCGGTGCGCCCCTCGGAGAGCGCGGCGCGCACGTCCGATATCAGCTCCGGGGCGCCGGGCACGCCGCCGGCCTCGGGCTCGAAGAGCGCAAGCTGCTCCTCGATGAACGCGCGCACGCGCGCCTCGTCGGCGGAGGCCGAGCGCTCGCGGATCTCGGCCGAGACGGCCTCGACGAGCGGCCCTAGCGAGTCGAGCGTGTGCGTGGGGTCTCCGGGCGCGCCGCCCGAGGCCTGGTCGCCGGCAAGCTCCATGAAGGCGTCTATCTGCGAAAAGTCCACGCCCATCTGCCCGTCCTCCGAGATCCCGCGCAGCCGCTCCACGTACAAAGAGAGTCTCTCCAGCTCGCTGCGCGCGTCGCGGTCCGGCTCCCCGTCGCCGTCGAGCAGCCTGCACGCCTGCCCAAAGCTGCCCATCGCCTCCAGAAAGTGCGCCCGGGCCAGCTCCGCGTCGGCCTCTGCGCGCAGCAGCTCGACGGACGCGCGGCCGCGCTCGTACAGGGCGTCGATCTCGGGCGAGGCCTGCGCGCCCTCGAGCTGGTACATCGTCTGCTCGTCGGCCCGCTCGGCTATGCGCAGCAGCATGTCCGTCTCCTGGGCGAGCGCGCCTGCCGGCAGCACCAGCAGCGGCAGCAAGAGCAGCAGCTTCATGCCCCGCCCCCGCGCAGCCTGACCAGGTTCTGCGAATCCCGCTTTTCGACCGTGACCAGCCCCTGCCTCTCCAGCCGCTTGACGGTGCGCCACATCGTGGTGCGCGGCAGCAGGAACTTTTTGCGCAGGTCGCTCTCCAGCGCCTGCCCCCCGTTCTCGGTTATGAAGAGCATCAGGGCCCGGTCGTCCTCGCGCATCTGCACCATGTTGTACCCGGAGCGCCTGTAGCGCAGCACGGCAAACGCCGCCGCGGCGGCCGCTGCTGCCGCGCCGATCGCATAGTAGGGCACTGGGTCTGGCGGCGGCGCGGCCGGCGCCACGATGTACGAGACCTCGACGGGCCCCCCGGGCAGCGATATCTGCGTGCGGCCGCCCGAGACCTCAAAGCCCTCCGGGAGGCCGGTCATGCCCACTATCGCGGCGCCCTCGGGCAGCTCCAGCTGGAGCCCGGCGGGGGCCTCGGCCGAGAACGTCCACACGCGCCCCTCCTTGGAGACCAAGTCGTGCGCATCGTACTCTACGTCTACGGACGGCGAGCCGAACGCGTCTATGCGGGCGGAGCCGCCCGAGACCTCCGATTCGAGCAAAAAGCCGCCGGCGCCGACGGCCACGAAGTTGTCTATCTGGCTTGCCATCAGGTCCAGCTCCAGCGGCCCGGCGGCTAGCGGGTCGGAGTCGGCCGAGGCCGAGACGTGGGCGGTCCCGTCCGGGAACACCGTGACGCTGGCCGCGCGCAGGGCCCCCGCGGCCGAGGGGGCCAGCACCGAGGCCGCCACGGCCACCGCCAGCACCATAGACGCCCTGCCCATCCGGGCGCAGGTGCTGGCAGTCCGTACAAAAAGCATTCCGTCCGTCAAAGCCCGAACCCCTCCATCACGCCCTGGAAGGCCCTCAGGTGCCCGAAGAACTCTATACCGTTGGAGGTGAGGGAGAAGACCCGGTTGCGCCCGGCCCTGTGCGATTCCACCAGGCCGGCGGAGGCCAGCCTCTCGCACTTTTGGACAGTCGCGCTGTGGGGCAGGTTGGCCTTGCGCGATATCACCGAGACTATGACGCCGTCCCTGCCCCCCTCGGAGGCCGCGCTCAGGATGTCGCCCATGATGGCCACGTCCGACCGGTACTTCACGGGTACCATATGGGGGCGGGGGGTTATCAGGTGCGCGCTGAAACGCCTGGAACGGCCCGGTCAGGCGCGGATGCGCGCGGCAGAGCGGCCCCCGGCGCCCCGCTTGGAACGGCTGGAACGGCCCTAGCGCAGCTTTACGGTCAGTTCCTGCCCGTTGCCGACCGGGACCGTGGCCGTGCGGGCCCCGGGCATGGCCCGGATGCGCCCGGCGTACGCCTCCATGAGGGGGCGGTACTTTTCGGGGTACAGCATGTTGTCGGTGCCCACCAGGCCGCCCGGCTCGAGCATCCCGAAGGCCAGGTCGAAATAGGCCGGCGCGTTCTCCTTGTCCGCGTCGATGAACGCAAAGTCGAACGAGCGCCCCTGCCCGGCCAGGTCCTTGAGCACGTCGAGCGCCTCGCCGCGCATCACCGTCACCCTGTCCGAGACGCCCGCCTCGGCCAGGTTCTTCTCGGCCCTCTCGGCCTTTGCGGCGTCGCGCTCGACTGTCACGACGCGGCCCCCGGCCGCCGAGGCGGCGAACCAGATGGTCGAATACCCCGCGGAGGTGCCCACCTCTAGCACGCGCGAGGCGCCGGCAGCCTCCAACAAAACGCTGTAGAACCTGCCCGTATCGGAGGTTATGGCCAGCATCCTCTCTGCCCGCGGCACGTCCGCCTCGCCGGCGCGCTCCAAGTCGGCCTGCCGGCCCAGACTCTCTAGCACTTTTCGGGCGCGCGCGTCCAACGGCCCGGCGCCGTGGCGGGCCCATATGTTTCATTGAGGTTATATTCGGAGGCGCGGGGCCGCGCGCGTGGTCGATACGTACATGCTAGTCGAGGACCTGATGGAGATCTCGGAGGACCTGCGCTTCGTGGGCATCGTGGATCTGGAGGGCCACTTTTTGGACGGGATGGTCAACGACAGGACTACCGACGCCCTGCAGGAGGCCCAGATGAGCCTGTGCGAAAAGCTGGGAGAGCACCGCCGCGCGCAGGAGGAGCTGGACGGCAGCCTGGGCCGCCTGAGGTACGAGCACGTGGAGCGCGAATCGGTGACCGAGATCTCGCTGTACATGGGCCGGCACACGGTCCACCTAGCCTTGGAGCCCGAGGCGCCCGCGGAGGACAAGATGGCCCTGATACGCAAGGTTGAAAAGGCAGCCTCGGAGCTGTGAGGCATGGGCCTGCGCATTCTGGTGGACGAAAACGACGACGGGATGGCCGGCTGGCTGCGCTCCAAGGGATACGATGTGGAGAGCGTGCGCGAGCTCAAAAAGGAGGACGAGCTCATGGGCCACGACTACAACGTGATAAAGCGCGCCCACGAAAAGGACATGATCCTGATAACGCGCGACGCCGCGGTGATCTCGGCCTGCCGCGCCAACGGCATAAAGTGCATCTCGGTGGAAGAGGATGTCATCCGCAGGTACGTGCTAGACGAGATAGTCAAGCTCAAAGGGGGCGCCCAATAATGCTTTTAACTGCGGGGCAGGCGGCGAAAGGCAGATGTTCGGCAAGCTCAAGCGCAGGAGCGGCGGAGTGATGGCAGAGCGCGAGATGGAGCCCCGGGAGGCGCCGGCCGCCGGGCAGTCCGGCAGCGAGGTGGGCATAGCCGGCCTGATGAACAAGCGCGCCCAGCTGGTCACGGCCATAGACGGCGTCGGCCTGATGATAAAGCAGATGAAGGAAAAGAGGACCGGCCTGGAAAAAGAGATCGAGGAAGAATCGGTCGAGATAAAGAACCTCAAAGAGACGCTCGTGAAAGTAAAAGAGTACATCGAAGAAGAGGGGCGCGGCCTCGCCGAGCTGGCAAGGAAAAGGTCGGGCGTGGAGCAGGAGGCAGACGAGGTCGCGCAGCTGATATCGGAGATGCGCGAGAGGCTGGCGGGCCTCGACGGAATAATCGAGACCGAAGGGCGCAGCATCATGCAGGTAAAGCAGTCGAGAGAAGCGGCAACCGGCGCCTAGACGAACTTTGTCTCGGCCGACGCAGAGTCGGGCATGGACGGAAACTTTGCGTCGACGGCGCTCTCTGCAACTGCGGCTGCCTCTTTGAGTATCCGGTCTGCCTCCTCGCTTGCCGGCGCGTCGGCGGCGAACGCGGAATCTCCCGAGAACGAGTCCACCATGAACCCGCCGAGCATCTCGCCCATGCCTGCAATCTCGCGGTCGGCCTCGGGCATGAACTTTGAGAGCGAGGATTTCATGTTCTTCATCAGGCCGATGGTCGGCATTATGGTCACCACCGTGTCCCCCAGGTCGTTGTACGTGGCCAGGCGCAGCTCTATCTTTTCGAGCGACATTTTCGCGTTGCCCAGCACCTTGGAGACCTTGCGCACCTCGGCCAGCTCGCCGGAGAGCACCCTGCTTGCGTGCGCGTCGTGCTGCTGCGTGGCCTCGACGAGCCTCTCGAATATCTTGGCGTCGCGCTCGCGCAGCTTGGCCAGCATGCCGTCCAGCTTGGCGGTCTGCTGCTCTATCCTCTGTATGGCAGCCTTGACCCGCGGCTTGAGCGGGCCCTTGGGCTTGAACGCCTCGCCCAGCCGGGCCCCCACGGGGGTCGGGGGCGGCCTGTTCCAGTCCTTGGCTATGTTGGCCACGGCGTACATCGCGCGTTCCGTACTTAATCGGCGGGGTCAAACAGAGCTAACCGCGTGTCAAATTTCGCAGACCTTATTAGCGGCCCCCCGCCGGGTATCGCCGTGAAGCGCGTACTGCTGGCAGCCGCCGCGGTGGCGGCGGTGGCGGTCGCCGCGCTGGCCCTGGCGCCGGGCCCCGAGCGCGACCCCGACTGGAGGCCGTTCCACGCCACCCTGGCCGATCCGGACCTGTACGAGGGCGGCGTGTACCAGAGGACCTTCGAGCTCAACCCGGGCAGCTACGAGCTGCGGTTCGTGCCCAACGGGGACAGCCCCCGGGTGCTGACCGTGTCCATGAGCGGGCAGACCGTCTCGTTCGAGCGCGACTTTGAGCTGCGCGGCACGCTCCACCAGACGGGCATATCCGAGTACTACACGTGGGAATACCTGGGCGAAAAGTCGGTGGTCGCAGAGGAGGCCCAGCAGATCCGGGTGACCGTGGACCCGCACGGCAACCTGCTAGGGCCCGTCTCGGTAAGCCTGTTGAAAGAAGAGGCGTGATCTCGATACAGAACGTGAGAGATTTCCTCTCGGGCAGGCCGTACGCCTGCACTAGCCCCTGTTCTGCGAGACCACGCACCCTTTAGTCGATAGTTTGTGCTATCGGCATGCCCTATGTAGGAAATACAACTATTTAACACCTAGCCTGCGTTTTACCGGTCGGAGCGGCCGATTCCCGCAATTTTTACGCAAAACCGCCGATATGGTTGAAGCCACCGATCTAGGCCTGCGCCTGCGGTGGCGCGCCGCCCGAGACCAGATCCAGGGCCGCGTCCATGTCCCGCTGCGTGACGAGGATCTCGCCGCCGCCCGAGACGTGGCGCCGCAGCGCGGCCAGGGCGGCCCGCTCGCACACCGCCTCGAGCTGCGCGCCGCTGAGCCCCCCGGCGCGGCGCGCCAGGGCCCCGAGGTCGACGCCGGCCGTCGGCTTGGAGCTTGTATGTATGGCCAGTATCTTTTCGCGGCTCTTTAGGTCGGGCAGCGGCACCTCGACTACGCGGTCGAACCTGCCGGGGCGCATCAGCGCCGGATCCAGCATGTCGGGGCGGTTGGTGGCAGCGACCACCACCACGCCCTGCAATTCTTCGAGCCCGTCCATCTCGGTGAGCATCTGCGAGACGACGTTCTCGGAGGCGCGCGACGAATCCGAGCCGCTGCGCCGGGGGGCCAGCGCGTCGATCTCGTCAAAGAACACCACGCACGGGGCCGCCTGCCTGGCCTTGCGGAATATCTCGCGCACGCCCTTTTCGGATTCGCCGACCCACTTTGAAAAGAGCTCCGGGCCCTTTACGCTGATAAAGTTGGAGTCAGTCATGCGCGCCACGGCCTTTGCTATCAGCGTCTTGCCCGTGCCGGGCGGGCCGTGCAGCAGTATGCCGGCCGGCGCCGAGACGCCGGCGCGCTCGAACGCCTCGCGGTGCAGCAGCGGCCACTCTATGGCCTCGCGCAGCTCCTCCTTGAGCTTGTCCAGGCCGCCCACGTCGTCCCACGAGACGTCGGGCACCTGCACGAGCACCTCGCGCAGCGCCGACGGGCGCACCTCCTTTAGCGCGCCGGCCAGATCCCCGGTGGTGATGCGGATCTTTTCGAGCGTCTCGGCCGGCACCCTGCCCCCGCCCAAGTCCACGCCGGGCAGGACGCGCCGCAGCGCGGCCATGGCCGCCTCCTTTGCCAGCGACTCCAGGTCGGCGCCGACAAAGCCGTGCGTGGCCCGGGCCGCGCGGTCCAGGTCGGCCGACCCGTCGAGCGGCATGCCGCGCGTGTGTATGGCCAGTATCTCGCGGCGGCCGGCCTCGTCGGGTATCCCTATCTCGATCTCGCGGTCGAACCTGCCGGGCCGCCGCAGGGCCGGATCTATGGAATCGGGCCTGTTGGTGGCCGCGAGCACCACCACCTTGCCGCGCGAGCGTATCCCGTCCATGAGGGTGAGCAGCTGGGAGACGACGCGCTTTTCGACCTCGCCGGAGACCTCGTCGCGCTTTGGCGCGATCGAATCGAGCTCGTCTATGAAGACTATGGACGGCGCCTCACGGCCGGCCTGCTCGAAGACCGAGCGCACGCGCTCCTCGCTCTCGCCGTGGTACTTGCCCATGATCTCGGGGCCGCTGAGCGAAAAGAACCGCGCGTCGGTCTCGCCGGCCACCGCGCGGGCCAGCAGGGTCTTGCCCGTGCCGGGCGGGCCGTACAGCAGCACGCCCTTGGGCGCCTCGACCCCGATCCTCTCGAAGAGCTCGGGGTGCCGCATGGGCAGCTCTACCATCTCGCGTATCTTGCGGACCTCGCCGCGCAGGCCGCCGAGATCGTCGTAGGTGACGCGCGGCGCCGAGGCGTCGACGGTCTTTGTCATGGGGCCCGCCTCGAAGCGCGTCAGATCCGAGACGATCACCGGGCCGGCCGGCCTGGTGGCGGTCACCACGAACTGCGCGCGCCCGCCCATGCGGGTGCTCAGCGAGACGGTGTCCCCCACGGTGAAGACGTGGTTGGCGTAGTTGGCCGCCATGTAGTCGTGCAGGCCGCCGGCCTCTATCTTTTCGGTGGGCGAGAGCGTGACCGCCTCCGCGGGGGGCGCCTCGACGGCGCGCGCGGAGACGCGGTCGCCGATGCCGGCGCCGATGTTGCGGCGCGTCACGCCGTCGACGCGGATCGTCCCGGCCCCTCCGGGCGGCGCCGGCCACGCCTTTACGTGCGACTTGCGGTTGTGCACCAGCTCGATTATCTGCCCGCTACTCCACCCGTTGCCGCGCATGTCCTCCGGGTCCACTAGGGCCCGGCCGCGCCCCACGTGCTGTTGGGGGATCTCGCCTACCGCGAATTTCTTGCCTTCCATCGTATCACCATAAAAAGAAAAAAGGGGGGTTAGGCTACCTCCACGGTCTTGCCGGTCTGCGCGCCGGGGGCCGCCTCGAACGAGATCTCGAGGATCCCGTTCTTGTAGGACGCCCTCGCGGAATCGCGGTCGACGGGATCGCCGAGGGGCACGCGCGCGCGGTACTTTTTGTCGCCGCGCTCGGCCTTGATCTCGACGTGCTCGTCCTGGGCCACGATCTTGATGTCGCCCTTTTCGACCCCGGGCATCTCGGCCACCAGCTTTACGCCGCCGTTCTTTTCGTCGACTATGGTATCGACGGGCGGCTGCCGGCCCTGCGTGCCAGGTAGCGTGTCGGGCCGCGCGTTCCCGTACTCGCGCACCACGGGCCTCCCGTCCGGTCCTACCGTCAGGGTGTAGCCGTAGCAGACGGGTCCGCCGGCACCCTCCAGGCTCTCCAGGTCGAACGCCCTGGCCAGCCGTTGGAGGAGTCTGTCATATTCGCCAAACACTGTCATAACACCTTGTCTATGTCACGCATATGACATTATATAAACATTGGGGGTTTTCCCGGAAATGGCGCAGATCGGATCTTTTTCGGTCTATGTCGGATATCCGGCGACGAATTCAGGCGTACGCGTTTGGACAAAGGCCGGAAACTGGTTTCCGGCTCTGAATCCCACCTGTCCGGTACGTGACACAAATGAAATATTAGTCGCGCCTGCCCCTCCCGGGGCGTGAGGACAGGATCGGTGCAGGAGGCGGTCAGGGGGATAATGGCCGGAAACCGCGCCGTGCTCGACTGCATGAGGATGGAGATAATCAACTACACGGCCCTGGCCGCCCGGATGCAGCCCGAGGTCGAGAGGCGGGTGGGCGCGCCGGTCAACCTCAACACCGTGGTGGTCGCCGTCAAGCGGTATTCTGACTCGCTAAAGGGCGAGGCGTACAGGCCGGACGGCTCGGCCATGAGGGACGCGAGGCTCACGCTGACCGACGGCATGGTGGACATACGGGTGTCGGCCGAGGGCGGGGCCGCCGGGCTGCTGGAGCGCTTTTCGGCGGTCTCGGCCGAGCACGAGGTCTTCGGGGATTCGGGCGCGCTGCGGATACTGGCCGAAGATTTGGACGCGGTCAGGCGCCTCGCGGGCTCTGTCGGGGAGCTGAGCTCGGGCCTCGCCAAGATAAACATCGCCGTGCCGCCCGGCGGCAGCGGCTCGGAGATAGCCTCGTTCGTGGCCCAAGAGCTGCGCGCGGCCGGCGTGGAGCTGGTAGACGCCCACTTTACCCGCGAAAAGATAGTCATAGTGCTCGACGAGGCCGACGCCTCGCGGGCCTACGAGGCCCTGCGCGCCGGCATGGCCGGCCTGCAAGGCATTTAATAGAATGGCGGGGCAGTCCGCGGCGGTGGGCTCGGACAGGAAAAAGCGCGTGGTGGTTCTGGGGGGCGGCTTTGCCGGGGTGCTGTGCGTCAGGAAGCTGGAGGAGCACCTGGGCGACGAGGCGGAGATAGTCATGGTCAGCGAGGACAACTTTTGGCTGTTCACGCCCATGCTGCCGCAGGTGGCCGCGGGCACCATAGAGTCCAGGCACGTGGTGCTGCCGATAAGGACGGTGGTCAAAAAGGCGGCCTTTTACGAGGGGCGCATAAAGAACATCGACCCGTACGGGAAGGTGGTCGACTTGGAGGGCACGGACGGCAGGCGCGGCGCCTCGCTAAAGTACGACTATCTGGTTCTCGGGATGGGCAGCGAGACCAACTTTTTCGGCATGAAGGACCTGGAAAAGAACGCCTACCAGATGAAGACGCTGAGCGACGCGGTGATGGTGCGCAACAGGATAATAGACATGCTCGAAAAGGCCGAGAACGAGGACGACCCCATACTGCGCAGGAGCATGCTGACGTTCGTGGTCGTCGGCGGCGGGTTCGCCGGCATAGAGACGGCCGGCGAGCTGGAAGATCTCATAGCCGACGTGACAAAGCACTACAGGCACATCTCGCGCGGCGACGCCGAGGTCATGGTGCTCGAGGCCGGCTCCCGGATACTGGCCGGGTTCGAGGACAGCCTGGCCGAGTTCACGAGGGAAAAGCTCGCCGGGCGCGGGATAGAGATATCCCTGAGGTCCGCGGTGAGCAGCTTTGACGGGAGCGAGGCGATCGTAAAGAGCCTGGACGGGGGCGAGTCGCGCGCCATCCAGACAAAGACCGTCATCTGGACGGCCGGCGTCACGCCCGTCTCAACCATAAAGCGATCCCTCTTCAAGACCGAAAAGGGCAAGGTCGTCGTGGACGGCCACATGGGAGTGCCCGAGTTTCCCGGCGTGTACGCGATAGGCGACTGCGCCCTGTTCACGGACGGCGGGGCGCCGCTGCCCCCCACCGCGCAGGTGGCCGAGGCCGAGGCCAAGGTGGCCGCGCGCAACATACTCAACGACATACGCGGGGATCCCAGGGTAAAGCTGGCCTACAAGTCCAAGGGCCAGATGGCCGTGGTGGGCCAGCGCGTCGGCGTCGCGCTGTTCATGGGCGCCAAGATCTACGGGTTTTCCGCGTGGCTGCTGTGGAGGAGCGTCTATCTTTCAAAGATACCCAACGGGGAAAAGCGCCTGCGCGTGTTCCTGGACTGGACCATAGACTGGATCTTCGGCAGGGACATCTCGCGCCTAAAGTTCATGCGGCGCGCGCGCGACGAGCAGACAGAGGCCGACGACCAAGACTTTTGGTGAGCAGCGCCGCGGCGACGGGCGCGCCGGCGTAGATTCCGGCGTTGGCCAGCAGCGCCAGGGAGCCTAGGACGAGGAACTGCGCCTCGGTCTGCGCGTAAGAGACGACGCCCAGCGTGTGCACCATGGGCACAGCTGCCGCCCCCACGATCTGGCGCAGCGCGGGGCTCTGCCTCTCCAGATCCGCCAAGGCCGGCGAGAACGAATAGTAGGCGGCGTTGAACGCGGACAGGAACGCGGCGCCGGCCCCGGTGCCCGCCAGGTCCTGGCGCGCCTCGCGCAGCTTCTGCACGGCGGGGGCAAGCTCGGTGCCGTAGGCCGCCGTAGCTACGAGGCAGCCGCCTCCGGCCTCGGCGCCCTCGAACTCCATGCTCGCGAGCACCCCGTCGTAGGCGGCCAGGAGCCTTTCGTGGTCCGGCGCGGTCGACGTGAACGAGACATAGTAGGCGCGATCGCCGGAGACCACGGCCGTGTCCGTGAACCGCACGTCGAGGCCCATCACCGCGCTCTGGGCCGAGACCGTCGAGGCCTCGAGGCCGCCGGCCGTGGAGCCGCGCTCGGAGAGTATCTCCAGGCTGCCGGCGTCTATGGCGTTCTGGAGCTCTTCCATCCTGTCCGAGGCTATCTGGTCGAGCGTCTTGCCGTCGGACGGCAGTACCGTGAACGATATGGACGGGGGCAGCCCGGGCCCGGGCAGCAACACGGCCACGTCCGGCGCGTTCTCGCCGGTCGGCTCCTGCAGGATCCAGCCCGCCGGCGGCTCGAACGAAAAGCCCAGCTCTGAGCTGCTGTACTTTTCGGGCGCCTCCGCGCCGGGCGCGGCGCCGGTTCGCGCCGGCTCGCCCAGCTCCAAAAGCCTCAGCTCCGAGGCTGAGGCGTGGCGCGCGGATTCAAGGACGGCCGACTGCCACTCGACGGGGCGGTCCCCCGCGTCGGTCGGCAGCGCCGCGATGCGGTCGAGCGCGTCGAGGCCCTGCTGCGTGACCACCCTCCCGAAGACTGTGTACTGGCCGTCCAGAAAGTTGGAGTCCGCGTGCACTATGAAGAACTGCGAGCCGGCGCTGTCCGGATCCGCCGAGCGGGCCATCGATACGATGCCGCGCACGTGCTGTATGTCGTTGAACTCTTGGTCAAGGTTGGACGGGCCGCCGGTACCCCACATGTCCTTTGTCGACTCGCCCTCGCGTGTGAGCGGATCGCCGCCCTGTATCATAAAGCCCGGTATTATCCGGTGGAAGAGCGTCCCGTCGTAGAACTTTTCGGAGGCAAGATCTGCAAAGTTGGCAGCGTGGCGCGGGGCGTCGTCCCAGAACAGCTCTATGGCTATCTGGCCGGCGCTGGTCTCGAGCACCACGAACTCGGGCTGCTGGGCAGAGGCCAGCGGGACGGCAACGCAGGCAAGGGCGGCCAGCAGCAGGGGGATCCTCACGCGGGCGGGCCCGGGCACCCCGCATAAAACATTTGGTTTTTGGTTAGGGGCGCCAACCTGTTCTGCCGGTCATGGAAGATTTCGCCCATGCCTGCATGGCGCGCGAAGGGGAGGCGAAATTTTCAATGACCGATAAAATGGGTAAACGCCCGGCTGGCTCAAATCGGCCGCTCTGGTCATCGCGTAGGTGCGGTGGGCACTGCAACGAAGGCCCTCTTGGGTACACGGAGGAATTTGCCACCCGTGTGCGGTAGGCTACAGAGAGGCGGTACGCTCTGCAACAAACAGCGACTTGGCGGCTTTCTCAAAGAGGTCCAAGAATCCTTCTTCTGCCGTCTTTTTTAAGCTCACAGTTGAAACGGTGTGCAACAAGCCATAGCGTGCAAAGTATATTCCCGCCGAGGACAGATCCACATTTTCTTTATCGTTTATCCTACCGAGCCGCGACAAAAGATAGTAGCCGATGAGTTGGTTGTACATGTCTTGCTTGAACGACAGTGTTTTTGTCGTCTTTATGTCTATCAACACGCCATCGATAATAAGGTCAGCGTCTGCGCCGCTTACAAGTGATGACGCTTCGCCGAAGTTCGGATTCAAGTAGCATGTTTGCGACGGCTTCGGAAAACAGCGCACTGCCACAGTCAGAAGGTTGCGCAAATCCTCCACATCCGCATTTTCCGCAGTGACAAAATCGTATGTCCTGCCAGTCCTATAAAACACATCAAGCTGTACCAGATCAAACGCGCTACGGATTAAATCGTCGCCAACCTTCCCTGTATCCAAGTAATTGTGGTGAGCGGTTTGGGCCGCGCGTAGTTTGGATTTTGCGTCCGCCAACCAACCTTTGTCATATTCAATTGCGCCACGATCCAGTGCGGTAATTGCGTGTTCAGCTATCCATTTAGTAGTAACAGATGGAGCAAAAGTTCGCTCCAAGTGGAAGCGCAACAGGTAATCAAACGCGGTGCCAATATGGCTCGCCCGCCCGCTGATCGGCGGTGCAAGCAGGTCGCCCTCAAGGCGGGGTTTTGCCACGGGAAACGCCTCTTTGAACATGGCCTTTATCGGGGCCAGTTTGAGCATTTGTGTTAACGACATAGCATCCCCCCACAACGGGGTCTTATAGGGCTAGCGAAGTAGTTGGCGCCCGGATTGTTGGGGGGCGGCTCTACCCGAAACCGAACAGTGCTCCTGCCCAGCGCCGGTTGGTTAACTAACCATTTTTAACGCCTCGCGCCCGCGCCGCCCGCGTGGACGAGCAGATACAGGCGCACGTGGTCTCGGTCTGGAGGGAGCCCAAAAAGCTGCTCGCCCTGCACGGCAGGGAGGGCATGCTGGTCCTGACGAACAGGCGGCTCGGCTTCATACACCGCACCGAGTCGAAGGCCAGGTGGTGGGAGGCCGTCGTGGGCAGGCAGGCGCTGGGGCTGCTGCGCGACCCGGGCCTGATGAACGTGCACGACGGGTACGGGGCGGCCGAGTTTTCCCAGGACGCAGAAAACGAGAAAAACACGGTGATCGGGTTCGGCGACATAGCCGACATCGGCCACGCCGAAAAGGCGTGGGGCAGCGTCATGACCATGTCGTACGAACTGGGCGGCCGGGCCGAAAAGCACGACTATTCGATAGTGAGGGACTGGGTAAAGTACCCCGTAAAGGCGCCGACCAGCTACATGAAGGCGGACTGGGAGCCGTTCGTGCGGTACGTGCGCGACAGGCAGGGCGCCAGGCCGTGAAGGTGTACGCGGTCGGCATAGGGCCCGGCTCACGCGAGTGCATGACAGGCGAGGCGGTCAGCGCCGTGATGGAGAGCGACCTGGTGATAGGGTACGCCCACACGCTCGAGGCGCTGGGCGAGCTGCTGGACGGCAAAAAGACGGTCACCGTGACCATGTCCAGCCAGGAGGAGGCCTACCAGGAGGCGCGCAGGATCGGGCGCGGCACGCTGCTCGTGCCGTTCGCCGGCGACGCCTCGTTTTCGGAATCCGAGGTGGTGGACAGGCTCGTCGAGATATTCGGCGACGTCGAGGTGGTGCCGGGGGTAAGCTCGGTGCAGGCCGCCGCCGCGCGCGCCGGCGTGCCGCTGGACCGCGCGCGCGTCATCACCATGCACGTGACCGGCGACATCGAGGAGAAGAAACTCGAGATGCTAAAGGCCTTGATAGACGGGCTCGGCGTGGTGCTGGTGCCGCGGCCGTGGCCCTCCGATCCGGAAAGAAACTTCATGCCCTCCGAGGCGGCCCGGTACCTGAGGGCGCGCGGCCTGGACACGTCCGGCGTCAGGGCGCGCGTGTACGAATCGCTCACGCTGGCCGGCGAGACCGCGTTCGACGGGACCGTAAAGATGCTGGAGGGGAGGGAGTTTTCGGCGCTCTGCGTGGCGGTGCTCGGCGGCCCCGAGCCGGACTCTTACATGAACTACCGGTGGCAGTGGGAAAAGCCCTAGGAGGGCACCAGCACTATCACGAGCACCCGCATCCGCGGATCGTCCGGATCCACGAAGCGGTGCGTGCCCGGCTCGTCGAACGTGACGCCGGCCGAGCCGCCCGGCCGGACGAGCAAGTCGGTCTTGCCGTCGTGCACCACGTTGCAGCCGCCGGTCCTGCCCGGCCTTATCTTTACAAAGTCGGCCGGCGTCTCGGCGGTGGTGCACGGCACCCCCGAGGTCGGGTTGCGCTCGTTGGTCACGGTCCCGCTCACGATGCGGCGCGTCTCCGTGTCCCCGTTGACGAACGCGAGGGTCTGCCCGCGCGTCATGCTCAGCTGCGTCGGCTCAAAGTTGGAGTCGGGGCCCGGCGTTATCCGCACGGTCGCGTCGGCGTCGGCCGGCGCCTGCGCGCCCGCCTCCTGCGCTACCCGCGCCACCCAGGCCACGCGGTGGGACTGGCCGCCCTCCGAGAGCCTGCCCGAGAAAAAGTACAGCCAGTTGTCGCCCTCTCGGCCCACCAGCTTGCCGAGCGCCCCCAGGCCCGCGCTGCCCGCAGACGAGTCGAGCTCGGCCGAGACGCGCAGGAACCTGCCCTCGCGCATGGACGCCGCCTCGGCCGAGCTCACCGAGTAGGTGTTTTCCGAAGAGACCGTGCCCGAGATCGAGAACGGGACTTCGCCGCCGGAGGCCGGGCCGGTCTCCAGCGAGAGGCTCGCCGTGAAACGGACGGGCGGGCCCTCCTGCAGAACGTAGCCGGATCCGACCGCCTCGAATCCAGAGTCGGGCTCCAGCGCGGCCGCCGGCGCCATAGCTGCAAGGGCCAGCGCGGCCAGCGCCGGCATAAGCTGCCTCACGGTACTGTTGCGCGGCGGGGCAATATATGGCGCGTGGCGAAAAAACATTGACCTAGGCCGCGTTTTTCTTCCACCACAGCGCCAGGGCTGCCGGCGCGCCGGCGTAGATTCCGGCGTTGGCCAGCAGCGCCAGGGAGCCGAGGACGAGGAACTGCGCCTCGGTCTGCGCGTAAGAGACGACGCCGAGCGTGTGCACCATGGGCACAGCTGCCGCCCCCACGATCTGGCGCAGCGCGGGGCTCTGCCTCTCCAGGTCCGCCAAGGCCGGCGAGAACGAATAGTAGGCGGCGTTGAACGCGGTCAGGAACGCGGCGCCGGCCCCTGTGCCCGCCAAGTCTTGGCGTACTTCGCGCAGTTTCTGCACGGCGGGGGCAAGCTCGGTGCCGTAGGCCGCCGTGGCCACAAGGCAGCCGCCGCCCTGCTCGGCGCCCTGGGCAGAGGCGAGCGGCACTATCGAGCCGCGGTCGTAGTAGGACGCGTTGCGCCAGCCGTCGGAGAATTCCCATATGGCGTATTTTATGTGCGCGAGGTCGCCGTTTTCGTTGAGCTCGAAGCTTTCCCCGACGGTGCCCTCCGAGGCTCCGGGCAGCGCCGCGCGCATCGCGGCGGGGTCGCCGTCGGCGTATTCGGCCGCGTTGCCCAGCGCCATCACCGAGTTGTACGCGGACGCAGAGTACACCGTGGCCCCCTCGAGCCCGTCGAGCGCCCCGAGGTTCTCGTACATGGCCGGCTGCACCGACGTAAAGCGCACCGCCTCGGCAAACTCGGCGCCGGCCCCCGAGACGGGCGGCGTGACCGTGTTGGCGTCGGCGCCGAACCAGCGCGCCTGCGCGCCCGCCGCCGACGAGGCGGCCTCGACGAACCCGGCCGTCTCTTCAAATCCCACGTATACGACCGCGAGCGGCGGGCACCCGCCTTCGCAGGCGGCCCCGAGGGCCGAGGCCAGCTCCGCCACCGCGGGATCGTAGTCTGTCCCCCCGTACAGTATCCTGCCCAGAACCTCGGTGCCGGCAGACTCTATGCGCGGCTCCGTCTGGTCAAAGAGCTCCGTTATCCACGGATCGTCCCTGCCGACCGTTATCGCCGCGGCCGGCCCGGCCGCCGTCACGACGGCCGCGAGCGCCTCGCCGTGGTTGGAGTGGTCCGGCACTGCCCGGAACAGCGTGTCCGGCGCGGAGTGGGACACGGTCACGGAGCAGCAGCTGAACAGCACCGAGTCGCGCGAGCGCGGATCCTGCATCACCCGCTCCACCGAGTCGTCGATGGAGGGGCCGGCGAACACGCGCACGCCCGAATCGTACAGCTCGGCGAACGCCCGGGCGCCCTCCTCGGCCGAGGTGGCCGAGTCGCGCGCCTCCAAGACCAGGTGGGCCAGCCGGCGCTCCCTTGCGTTAAAGTCGGCCGCGGCAAGCTCCATGGCCTCCATGATTCCGGCCCCGTAGCCGGCAGCCCCGCCGCTGAGCGGCGCGATGGCGCCGATCCTGACTATGGGCATGTACACGCCGCTGCCGAACGCGTACCCGTCGTGCAGGACCAGGCGCGATCTCTTCATCTCTTCCGCGCCGGTGGCCGGGTTGGCGAACCGGTATTCCACCCACGCAGAGCCTTCCGAGTCCAGCTCGGCGTTGATCTCCTCGATCGTCTTGTCCGCGTCCACCAAGTCCAGGCCCGAGGCGCCCACCAGGGCCGGGTCGGAGCCGTGCGCCACGATGCGCCCGTCCCTGTCGAGCACGAACAGGTAGTACTCGTCGGAGGACTCGCGGGTCAGCCCCTCCAGGCCCGCCTCGTCGTAGGCGGCCAGGCCCGCCTCGATCACGCCCGCCATCCGGTCGTACGGAGGGGGCTCGGGCGTGGTCGCCTCGGCGGCGCTCCATCCCAACAGGGCGGGGCCGGCCAAGGCGCAGGCCAAAACTACGTACGCTGGACGCAACGGCCGCGGCGGGGAGGGGCGCGTTAATAGGCGTTATGAAAGCGGCCCGGCCACCTGCGGCACGCCCGAGCCCAGGTTCAGCATCGCCGACTCTACGTACGCGCCGGCCAGCAGCAGGGCCAGCACGACGCCCACCTCGATGGCCGCCGGCACCAGCTGCCTGACCACCGGCATGCGGCCGGCCATGGCGCCGAACAGCATCGCGCTGCGCGAGAGCGCGATAGAGTAGGCCACCAGCTCCATTATCCCGAAGGGCGACAGGTACAGTATGGCCAGCGGGGGGATCTGGGCCAGCTGCGGCGCGGTCGTGTATATGGCGGCCACCGCGTAGCCGGTGGCCCACGCCGCGTACAGCCCCCACGCGAGGCCCGCCAGGGGTATGAACATGGGCAGCGCCAGCGCGCTGTTGTGGAAGAATATGCCCGGCGCGTCGATGCCGGCTATGAGCGCGTTGAACTGCTCGACGAACTCGGCGGCCTCCTCGTCTTGGACCTCCGAGACCGAGCCTACGTAAAAAACGGTGGTAAAGGCCGCCAAGACAGCCGCGAACGAGACGATCCGGGGGCTGAGCAACGCGGCGGCCCGGGCCCGGATCATATTTGAGGCTTGGCGCGCATCTTTTAATTTGAGCCGCCCCGCCCCGCCCCGTTGAGCAACGAGTCGGTCGCGCTCGGCTACGCGCTGAAGAGCGGCTTCCAGATACACCCGGCCGCCATGGACGTGCTCAAGAGGGCCAACCCCCACGACCTCAAGAGGGTGGTGCTCAACCTCATCAGGGAGAACAGCAAAAAGCGCGTCTACGAGATAAGCCTGGGCGACGTGGAGGCCGCCTTCGGCCTGAGGGACGACGGGCCCATCGAGGCCGAGTACCGGGTGCTGTTCGATCCGACCGGCAGGACCGCCTCGGCCGAGGGCGCCGAGGGGTACGCGGCCCTCTTTGCCAGCAGGTTCCACAAGATGCGCGCGCTCTTTTCGGGCAGGCCGGAGGCCAGGTCGATAAAACCCATATCCAAGGTGGTGCCGGTCGGCTCCGCCTCGAGGCCCGAGCTCAAGGCGTTCGGCGAAGCGCAGGAGGCCAGGGAGGACGCCGAGGCGTACACGTGCGGGCTGGTCACCGAGCGCGCCCTGGACGGCGAGGCCGTAAAGCTGGTCATAGAGGACATGAGCGGGACCATGGAGGTCTCTGCGCGCGACGAAAAGGTGAGGGAGGCCGCAGAGGCCCTGCTGCTCGACCAGTTCGTGGTGGTAAGGACCGTGCGCGGCCGCGGCAGGACGCGCTCTGCCAAGGAGATAATACTGCCCGACATACCCGACAGGGAGCAGGCCAGATCCGAGACCGACGCGCACGCCGTCTTCGTCTCCGACCTGCACATAGGCAGCAAGCTCTTCATGGAGAAGGAGTTTTCCGAGTTCGCCGCCTGGCTCGGCTCGCCGGATCCGGTGGCCAAGAAGGTGCGGTTCATGCTTATCGGGGGGGACGCGGTGGACGGCGTGGGCATATACCCCAACCAGGAAAAGGAGCTCGACCAGCAGACGCTCGGGGAGCAGATGGAAAAGCTCGACGAGATGGTCTCGCTGGTGCCGGCCCACGTGGAGATATTCGTCATCACGGGCAACCACGATCCGGGCAGGCGGGCCCTGCCGCAGCCGGCCATCCCCCGGGCGTACTGCGGCCGGCTGGCCGACAGGAAGAACGTCCACCTGCTGGGCAACCCCGCCATGGTCTCGCTCAACGGGGTCAAGGTGCTCATGTTCCACGGCCAGAGCATAGACGACATCGTAAAGACGATGCCCGGCGTCAGCTACCAGCAGCCGACCAAGATAATGAGGTACCTGCTCATGGCCAGGCACGTGAGCCCCACGTACGGGGCCATGACGCCCATAGCGCCCGAGGCCGAGGACATGCTCGTCATGGACCAGGTGCCCGACGTGTTCCACACCGGCCACGTCCACTGCATGGGGATAGAGCGTTACAAGAACGTGGTGATGATCAACGCCGGCACATGGCAGAGGCAGACCGCGTTCCAGGCCGGCGTCGGCGTGGAGCCGACCCCCGGCATAGCCGTGGTGCTCAACCTGCGCACCATGCAGGCCGGCGAAGTCCGCTTTACATGAGGTCGCGCAGCGCCTCGTCCTTTGAGAACGTCCGCTTTACCGTCTCTGGGCTGACGGTGAGCGTGTATTTTTTGGTGCGCCCGTGCGTGCCCTGGCTGGACAGCCTGCCGTCCACTATGCCCAGCAGGTCCATGTCGCTGAGCATCTGGGTGGCCCTCCTCTGGGTGAGCTCTTTTTCCCCCGCCTTCCTGCACAGCGACCTGTACGCGGCGTAGATGCCGCCGGTCGGCGCGCCCGGCGCCCTCATCACTGCCACGACCAGCAGTTTTTCGTGGAGCGGGAAGGAGTTGATGGTCACCTCCTCCTTGTTCTCCTCCATCTTTTTTGCCGCCTCCCGCACGTGCTCCTCGGACACAGAGGCCGCCTGCCGCCGCTCGGCCATCTCTGCCGCCACCCGGAGCAGGTCGATGGCCCGGCGGGCGTCGCCGTTCTCCTTGCCGGCCATCGCCGAGCACAGGTTGACGGCCGCCCCGTCGACGACCCCCGGCTGGAACGCGGCCTTTACCCGCTCCCCGAGTATCTCCCTTATCTGGCCCACCGAATAGTCGGTGAAGACGATCTCCTCCTCGCCGAGGCTGCTGACCACCCTTGGATCCAGCCTCTCCTTGAACTTTAGATCGTTGGATATGCCCACCACCATCAGGGAGCCCGACGAGAGCCTCTCGTTGGCGCGGGTCAGCTGGTACATGACGTCGTTGTTGGACTTTGGTATGTTCTTCGCCAGGTGGTCTATCTCATCGATGACGACGATGACGTGTATGGAGCCACCCTCCACGGCCTTGAGCAGGCGCCCGAAGACCTCGCTTATCGACAGGCCGCTGGACGGCAGTTTGGAACTCGAAAGCCCCACCTCCCGGGCCACGGCCACCATGAGGTTGGAGAGGGTCGTCTCCATCTTCGAGTTGGTGTACGCCACGCAGAGCCTGAACCTGTCGTTGACGCGGGCCTCCACCTTGGCAAGCACGCTCCGCACTGTCAGCGTCTTGCCGGTGCCGGGCTTGCCGTATATTATGAGGTTGGACGGCCTCGACTGCCTCAGGACGGGCAGCAGCGCCTGGGCCACCGCTTCCTGCTCCGCGTCCCGGTGCAGTATCACCTCCGGCATGTAGTCGAACCTCAGCACGCCCCTGTCCCCTATGAGCGCCCTGCCGCCGTCGGCCGCGTCCAAAAGCCGCTCGACCGGGTCCCCACCCACCTCCATTTCCACTCCAGATACCCAAACCAGTCTAAAAGGGCCGGATGATGATATGATTCTCTCTGAAAAAAATTTTTTGAAAAGGCTGGAGTGGAAACGGAAGGGGGTGTGTCGTTAACTCAGTGTTAGGGTGGGGTTAAGAGCCGGCCGGGGAGGGCCGATTCCGACCCCTCCATTTCCACTCCAGTCACAAAACGCGGTCTTAACCCGGTTAAGAGGGGCAGGCAGACCCCTCCATTTCCACTCCAGGCACGAAATCGGCTCCCTGCCCGTTACCCAAGCGGGGCCTGTTAACTCACTTATAAGGCAGAACGACGCCTCTTAGGTCAACTTTAACACACTCGTTTGTTAACTTTTTTTTGCGCACGGGTTCAAAAGTGAGGAGGATAGGAGGCAGGCTTACCTATGGGCAGGAAAATACGGATAGGGGTGGAGGACCAGGACGGCACAAAGACCGAGATCCGCATAGAGGGCAACATCACGCAGGAGAGGATACTGCGGGCTCTGGAGGCGGTGAAACTGACCGACATAGAGCAGGAGGCCGGGCCCCCGTCGTCCGTCAAAGGCAAGGTGTTGAGGGTGGTAGACAAGTTCTACCCGGCCGGCCAGTTCAGGTCGTCGGACGTGCTCGAAAAGTACGAAGACGAGTACAACGAGCCCATAAAACACAGCGTGGTCGCCACGTACCTCGCCCGCCACACCAGCGAGAACCGCTTGGCTAGGACCAAGGCGGGCCGTGAGTGGTTATATACCAGGCAGGGCTGACGACCAGCGTCCAAGCGCGCAGGCGCCAAGGCCGCGCCTGCCCCGTACGCGGCGCGGGTCGGATTGTGCGATAAAGCGGGCCGGCGCGCCAAAAACGGCGAATTTGTTTGAAAAATGCGCTAAAATAAACAAAACGGCGAGCAGGGGGCGGCCGCCGCGCACGGCTCCGGGCTAAGAAATCACGGCTTTTCTGACCAAAAGACCGTCCTCTACCATGGCCACTTTAACGTAGTCGCCCTTTTGCATGTCCATGTATTTCCTGAACTGCTTGGGGATGGATATCGTCCCGGCAGCGGAGATCTTTACCAGCATGCCCTCTTGCATAATATTCGATTTCACTGAGATTATATATGTTATATGTTGTTTGGCAACTATTTTCATAAAGTAGAAAATAGAATATTATATTATATTATATTATTAATGAGATAATATGAAAGCGGTGCCCAGAAAAGGTGAAAAAATCACCGGACGGATCCGGCGGCGCCGGCGACAAAACTCGGCCCGGTTGGCCGGAAACGCCCCGCCAGACGGCCGCGGCCGCGGGCAGGATGAGAGCCGGGACGACGCGTCTTCTGGCCGCCGGCGGGCCTGCAAACGCGGCTACTTTGGGCGGGCCGCCCTCGCCTTTCCTTTCTCGGTCAACGAGTAGCGGAACGGCCGCGCGTTGTCCTTTCTCTCGACGAGGCCGTCCTCGTACAGTTTTTTCATCAGGCGTGATATATGCTCCCTGCTCCTACCCAATGTGACCTGAATGTCACGTGACGTCATGGGCTTGTCCGTGATTAACTGCAATACACGGTCAATCACGCCGTCGGCGCTCATGTTCGGCAACCTCTGCGCCTGGGGGGGCGCGGGCGGCTCTTTCTCGGCCTCGATAGGGGGCACCTCGGCCTCTCCGGACGCCGTTTCCGGCCTCTCGGGGGCCCTGTCCGGCGCATCCGCGCTTACAGAGAGCGCGTCCAGTTGTATTTTCATCTCCACGAGCCGATCTTCGTAATATTTCAGGCGCCCGGCCTCTACCGGTTCGGGCCCCATCCTGCGCAGCCGGACGTACGGCCTGAGCTTGTAGTAGGCGTACAGCCCTATCAAGCCCGCCAGGAACGCCAATATCATGCCCGCGATCTCGCCGGGTTCGGGGATCTCCACTATCACGGCCAGTGACGCAATGTCCTATGATTTATCATGTTCGGACAAAAAGAATTGACAAACCCTGCATAGAAAATCACCCGGCGCCGCAAAACACAAATCACATACCGCACGCCTGTCTGACGACCTTTTCTATTATCGATGTGACTTCCGCCTCCCGTTCCGGGAACACGTCACTGTTTTTAATGACATCTACCTGTTCCGACAACTTTGACATCACGTCCATATCGTCGGGCAGCAACACGCCTAGGCTCTGCAAAAGCACTATGGAATAGTAAAGGCCGGCCAGTTTGTTCCTAGACTGGGCCACCTGCCTGTAGTACGCGCCTCTGCTGATGGGAAACTTGGACTCGGCCAAGCCCTTCTGATTCATAATAATTTCTATCTGACGCTTTGTAAAAAGCGATCTTTTGATGATATCATCGACAATCTTGTTAGATTTGTTCGGTTGACGTTCCGCCATAGCTATACAAATCGGTATGCGGCTCCCCAATTAAATTTTAAGGGAGGCCGCCGGGCGCGCCGCGTGGCCGGAAAGGTGGAGGACGGGCTCCTCTCTGAACGCAGGAAGGGCAGGACGCTCCTCTTCATGCTGGTCGATTCGGAGAACCGGCCCCCGGAAGGCGGGCTGGGCGGACTCGCAGAGACGGCCAAGGCGGCCGGCGTCTCGGCCATACTGGTGGGCGGCTCGTCTGCCACCGACCAGGCGGCCCTTTCGGAGGCCGTCTCGGATCTCAAAAAACCGGGGCTGCCTGTGGTGCTGTTTCCGGGCAACATCACCGGCGTCGTGCCCGAAGCCGACGCCATACTCTTCACGTCGCTGCTCAATTCGGAAAACCCCTACTATATCACGCAGGCCCAGGCGCTGGGCGCGCCTACCGTGCTGAAGCTGGGCCTCGAGCCGCTGCCGACCGGCTACATCATAATCGGCGAGGGCACCTCGGCCTGGTTCGTCGGCTCGGCCCGCGGCATACCGCGCGACAAGCCAAAGATCGCCGCCGCGTATTCGCTGGCCGCCCGCTTTCTGGGGATGCGCTTCGTGTACCTGGAGGCCGGCTCGGGGGCCCCCGCGCCCGTCACGCCCGAGACGGTCGCGGCCGTGCGCAAAGTATACGACGGGTTCCTGATAGTGGGCGGCGGCATACGCGACGCGCAGACGGCCGGCTCGCTCTCGGCCGCCGGCGCCGACGCGCTGGTGGTGGGCACGCTCGTCGAGGAGCGGGGCGCCGGGGGGCTGCAGGAGATAGCGCGCGCCCTGGGGGCCTGACGTGTCCGTCGAGGCCTACCTCGACCGGTCCCCGACGCCGGAGGCCTACCGCAGGTATTTTCTGGAAATGTCCGAGGCGGTGGGCCGCGCGTTCGAGGCGGCCGCCGCCGCAAAGTCGACTCTTTCGGATGTCTCTGCCAACGTCGAGCCCAAGATAGCCTACGATCTGGCCGACCGCGTCGCGCGCATGCACGACATCGACGTGGCCGGCCCCATCCGCACCATACTGGAGGAGCACTCGAAGGAGGAGGCCGCGCTGATCATGGCCACGCAGATAGCCGAGGGCAGGCACATGCCCCCCGAGACCGGGCTGGAAGAGAGGCTCGACGCGGCGGTCAGGGTGGGCCTGGCCATAGTGACCGAGGGCGTGACCATCGCGCCCCTGCAGGGCATCAGCGGCGTCAAGATCAGGGAGAACAAGGACGGGAGCCGGTACCTCTCGCTGTCCATAGCTGGGCCCATGCGGTCGGCCGGCGGCACCGAGTCGGCCGTGACCGTGCTGATAGCAGACCACGTCCGCAAGATAGCCGGCCTGGACAGGTACCGGGCCAACTCGCACGACGACGAGACGGGCAGGTTCGTCGAGGAGCTGCGCCTGTACGAGAGGCACGTGAAGGGCGGCAACTTCCAGTACCGGGTGGACGACGAGGACGTCGTGTCCGTGATCTCCAACCTGCCGGTGGAGCTGGACGGCGTGGACACCGATCCGGTGGAGCTTGTCAACCACCGCAACATGGCGCGCATAAAGACCGACCGGGTCAGGGGCGGGGCGCTGCGGGTGCTCAACGACGGGCTCATCGGCAGGTCCAAAAAACTGCTGCGCCGCATCGAGATGTACCACCTGGACGGCTGGGAGTGGCTCGCCGACCTGAAGGGGGCGGTGACCACCGGCGACGGCGAGGACGCGTCGGCAAAGAGGATGCGCGAGGTGATAGTGGGCCGCTCGGTGCTCTCCACGCCGGGCCGGCTCGGCGGCTTCCGGCTCCGGTACGGGCGCGCGTGCAACACCGGCTTCGCGTCCATCGGGTTCCACCCGGCCGTGGCCGAGCTGCTCGACCACACCATCGCGGCGGGCACGCAGGTAAAGATAGACATGCCCGGCAAGGGGGCCACCGTCGCGTTCGTAGATTCCATAGAGGGGCCGACCGTGCTTTTGCGCGGCGGCAGCGTCGTGCGCGTGCGCGACGCGGAGCACGCCCTTTCGGTAAAGCCCGAGCTCGAGCGCATACTGCACCTAGGCGACGCGCTCGTCTCGTTCGGCGACTTTCTGGAGAACAACGCGCCGCTCGCGCCGACCGGGTACGTCGAAGAGTACTGGGCCGAGGAGGCGCGCGGCGCGCTGTCGGGCGCGGACGCGAAGTTTCTGCAGAAAGCGCCGAGCGCCGCCGAGGCGGCCGACCTGTCGCTGCGCCTGGGCGTGCCGCTGCACCCCAGATACCTGCACTACTGGGACCAGATAACCAACGACGAGCTGTCCGCGCTGCTGCACCCGGCCAGGAAGGAGGGGGGCGTGGCCTACCCGCTTTCGGCAAAGCCGGTGCTCGAAAAGATGGGCGTGGAGCACTCGGTCTCGGAGGGCGCGGCGCTGCTGGGCCCCGACGAGTCGGAGATCTTCGGGGCCCTGCTGTTCCGCAAAAAGGTGGAGATCGACCCCGACCTGCCTGCCATAGAGAACGCCTCGCGCGCCGGCATAGCGCTGCGCCCGAAATTTTCCACCGCCATTGGGGTGCGCATAGGCAGGCCGGAAAAGGCCGCCGCGCGCCACATGAAGCCGCCGGTCCACGTCCTCTTCCCGGTGGGCGACAAGGGGGGCGACATGCGCGACATCTGCAAGGCCGCAAAGGCGCCGCATTTTTTCGCCAACGTGGTCAACCGCGCCTGCCCGGCCTGCGGCCTGCCGTCGGCCGGCCTGCGCTGCCGCGAGTGCGGGCAGAGGACGCAGGTGCGCCGCTGGTGCTACAAGTGCAAGGATCTGCGCGATCAGGACCGCTGCCCGGCCTGCGGCGGGCGCACCACGCCGTACTCTTACCACGAGCTGCCCCTGCGCGAATCCCTGGCGCGCGCCGAGGCGGCCCTGGAGCGCAAGGCGCAGGAGCCGCTAAAGGGCGTGCGCGGCCTGCTCGGCCAGGACAAGGAGGCCGAGCCGCTCGAAAAGGGTATACTGCGGCAGGCGCACGGGATCACCGCTTTTCGGGACGGCACGGTAAGATACGACGCGACCAACTCGCCGCTGACCCACTTCCGCCCGTCGTGGATAGGCACCACGGCCGAGCGCCTCCGCGAGCTCGGCTACGAGGCCGACTCCGACGGCAGGCCGCTGTCAGACGACGGGCAGACCGTCGAGCTGCGCATGCAGGACGTGATACTGCCCGCAGAGTGCGGCCAGTTCCTGCTGCGCGCGGCAAAATACGTGGACGAGGAGCTCGTCCGCATATACGGCAGGGAGCCGTTCTACGGGATCGATTCGCCCGACGGCCTGGTGGGCCACCTGGTGGCCGGGCTTGCGCCGCACACCTCGGTGGGCGTCGTGGGCCGCGTGATAGGGTTCACCGCCACGCAGGTCTGCTTCGCCTCGCCCATCTGGCACTCGGCCAAGAGGCGCGACGCGGACGGCGACGCCGACTCCGTGATGCTGCTCATGGACGCGCTGCTCAACTTTTCGCACAAGTTCCTCTCGGACCGGATAGGCGGGCTGATGGACGCCCCGCTGCTGGTGCAGCCGCTGGTCATGCCATACGAATCGCAGCCGCAGGCGCACAACTTCGAGGTGGCCCGGTCGCTGCCCCTGCAGTTCTTCGAGGACACGCTGGCCGGCAAAAAGGCATCGGCCGTCGAGTGCGTGGATCTGGTCAAGAAGCGCATAGGCGGCCAGAGGCAGTTCGAGGGGTACGACTTTACCCACACCACATCGGGCCTGGTCACGTCGAGCCAGCGCAGCGCGTACGCCACGCTGGATTCCACGCTGGCCAAACTGGAGCTGCAGATACGCAACGCCGACCTGATAGACGCCGTGGACACCGACTCGATAGTCTCCAACATCATACGCACGCACCTGGTGCGCGACATCATGGGGAACCTGCGCTCGTACGCAAAGCAGTCGTTCCGGTGCACCGCCTGCGGGAGGAAGTGGAGGCGCATGCCGCTGCAGAAGGCCTGCCCGTGCAACGGCCGCAACCGCCCCATACAGACGGTCACGCGCGCCTCGGTCGAAAAGTACATGGGCCACGCCAAGCGCCTGGTCTCAAAGTACGACGTGGGCAGGTACGACGCGGGGCGCATAGAGGCGCTCTCCGGCGAGGTGGAGATGGTCTTCGGGCGCAGCGTCAGCAGCCAGCAGCTTTTGGACGACTATTAGCGCAGCTTTACGTACTCGTAGGCGCCCAGCTTTTTGTCGAAGCAAAAGCGCACCTTTTGGTACTTTTTGCGCAGCGCCTTTGCGCGCGCGCGGATCTTCTCGGGGTCGCGCCTCTCCACCACGGACTGCCGCATGAGGCCGGCGATCTGCGCCATCTGGTCCTTTTTCATCCCGAGGCGCGTGACCTCCGAGACGCCCAGCCGTATGCCGCCCGGCTTTGTGTAGTTGCGCCCCGCCTTGAGGTCGCCCGGGATGAGCTGGCGGTTGACTATGATGTTGCCCTTTTCGAGCGTCGCCTCGACGGCGCCCCCGTCGGCGTGCGCCGAGACGTCCACCGCCACCTGGTGGGATTCCGTAAAGCCGCGCGACTCGCCGAGCACCTTGAACCCCTCGGCGCTCAGCGCCTCCGCCAGGGCGCGCGCGTTCTTTACCACCTGCTCGGCGTAGTCTTTGCCGAACTCGAGCGCCTCTGCGAACGCGACGGCCTTGGCGCCCATGTGGTGTATGTGGTGGCTGCTCGTCAGGCCCGGGAACGTGGCCTTTTTTATCGCCTCGGCGTGCTCTCCGCCGCCGAGCACCATGCCGCCCTGCGGCCCGAAGAGCGTCTTGTGCGTGCTCATCGTGACCGTCTGCGCGCCCTCTTTGAGGGGATCCTGGAACTTCCTGCCGGCTATCAGGCCCGAGACGTGCGCTGCGTCGTAGTTTACGTGCATGCCGTATTCTTTCAGCGTGTCCGCGAGCTCCTCTACCGGGTGCGGGAACAAAAACAGCGACCCGCCGAACATGGCCATCTTGGGCCGCCTGCCCGCCGCGTCCAGATCGGCGGCCTTTTTCTTGGCCTTGTCGACGTCTATGGTCATGCGCTCGGGATCGAACGGGAAGAACTCGATGTCGAGCCCGTGGACCAGCCCCGCGGTCCCAGAGTGCTCCTTTTTGCCGTGCGATATGTGGCCGCCCGACGGTATGGAGGGGGCCAGCATCACGTCGCCCGGATCGGTGAACGCCGAATAGACGGCCAGGTTGGCCACGACGCCCGAGATGGGCCGCACGTCGGCAAAGTCGGCGCGGAAGAGCCTCTTTGCCAGCCGCATGCACTCGAACTCGACCTCGTCAATGTACGAGCAGCCCGCGTACACGCGCTCGCCCGGCCACCCTTCGGCGTACCTGTTCCCAAAGTCCGAGATGAGCGCCTCGCGCACGGCCGGGCTGGGCACGTTCTCGCTGGCTATGAGGGGCACGGCCTCGGAGAACCACTTGTTGTGCGACTTTAGCTTGTCGAAGATGCGGTCGTAGGAGGCGCGGTTGGCCGACTTTGCCATGCCGGATCCGGCCCTCTGCCCACATTAAAACCACGGCATCGGGCCCCGGCCCGCCGCCTTTCCGGCGCGGAAAGCCCCGTTCCGCGGCCCGAGACTCGCGGACGGCGCCGCCTCCGGTTTACGTAACGCTGTCGAATCCTGTAGTGCCCGTAACCGTATTTGCTCTGGATCTACTCCGTTGACGGCGGCATCGCGGCTGTGGCCTTTCCACTGTCCAACTTGGCGTTCTGGCTGCCCGTCGCCCACTTGGCAGACGCGCCGTCGGCAAAGGCTCGCGGGCGGCGGGTCCGACTGCGCGCTGAAAGCCGAGCTTGGCGGCCGCCACGGCGGGCGCGCTTTCTTGCCCGCACAAGCAGAGCGTCCGTGCCGTATCTTGTTCGTGCGCCCGACTCTGGCATCGGGTGGCATGCCGCTTTTTGTACACCAGAACAGAGCCGAGAACCCATACGGTTATTTAGATACGGATCGGGGGCGGCCGGACGTGATTGTTCTGCACGCGGGCGAGCTCGACGGCTCCCTCGCGCTCTGGGGCGAGCTGTCTGACGCGCCCGCGAAAAAGGCACCCAAGGGCGCCCACCCGTTCTCCGCGGACTGGCAGGAGATTAGGGACGCGCTCGCCGAGCACGGCATGGACGTGCGCCGCAGCCATTCGGTCGCCGGCATCTGGCTGCCGAGCGTCCGCGGCGCGCCGATCCCGTCGGGCCAGGCTCTGGCGGGCCCGCACAAGAGGGCCGGCCTCAGGCGGTGGGACGTAGAGGCCGCGTGGCTCTCGCCCGGCGACGCCGCGCGGTTGCTGGCCGCCGCGCGCGGCGGCGGCCCCGTGGCCGGCATGGCCGCCGGCCCCGACTTGGCGTACTGGTCCGACGCGCTGCGCCTCGCCGCCTCGATGGTGACGCGCCAGCGCGTCCTGCCCGACCTTGTCGAAGAGCACGGCAAGTACAGCGCCGTGTGGCGGCCGGTCCTGGTGGGCAAGGACTACGAGCGCTTCGCCGCGCTGGCCAAGCGCATGCCGCCGGCCGGCCGCGCGTTCGACCGCGGCACCAAGACGCCCCCCAAGAGCCCGCCGGCCGAGGCGCTCGGGCGCATCCTCTCGGCTCTGGCAGACCACCTGGTGCGCTCCGCCGCGTCGGCCGCGATGCCGGCCGCGTACTCGCGCCGGCGCCGCTTCGACAGCGCGCACGACTCGTGGCTGCACGGCCTGAGGGCGGCCGACGGCGTGCTCAACGATTCGGAAGAGGCCGCCGAGCTCGCCGCCAGCGTGCGCGAATGGCAGCGGCCCGTCTCGGTCGCGCACGACTCCCCGTTCCGGCTCTGCTTTCGGCTGGAGGAGCCGGAAAACCCGAAGGCCAAGCCCTCGTCGCACGCGTGGTTCGTCAGGTACCTGATACAGTCCCGCAGCGATCCTAGCCTGACCGTGCCTGCCGGCTCTGCGGGCAGGAAGAACGGGGCCACCGAGGCGCTGGGCAAGCACGGCCTGCACGCAAAAGAGTTCCTGCTCACGTCGCTGGGGCAGGCCGCCGGCATAGTGGACGGCATGTCCGGCAGGCTCGAAAAGCACGGCCTGCACGGGTACTCGCTCGACGCGGCCGGCGCGTACAGGTTCCTGAGCGAGGAGGCGCCGGTCCTGGAGCAGCTGGGGTACGGCATCATCCTGCCCGCGTGGTGGGTGGGCGGCGGCACAAAGTCCAAGCTCTCGGCGCAGGCAAGCGTCGCCCCGTCCATGCGCGCAAAGGGCAACCTCACCCTCAACTCGATCGTAAAGTTCGACTGGAAGCTATCGCTGGGCGGCCAAAAGGTCACCCTCAAGGAGATGCAGGCGCTGGTCAGGGCAAAGTCGCCGCTGGTCAGCATACGCGGGCAGTGGGTCGAGACCGGCTCGGGTGAGATCCGGCGGGCCGTGGACTTTCTGGCCAAGCAAAAGCGGGGCACCCTGGGCGGCTCTATCATGATGGAGTTCGGCACCAAGCCGGCGCTCGAAAACCTGGACGTCAGCATGACGAGCCGGGATCCCCGGGTCTCGGACATACTGGGCAGGCTGAGGGGCGACGCGTCCATGGAAAAGCTGCCGCAGCCGGAGGGGTTTTCGGGCAAGCTGCGCCCCTACCAGAAGCGCGGGTTCTGGTGGCTCGCGTTCCTACAGGAGCTGGGCCTCGGGGGGTGCCTAGCCGACGACATGGGCCTGGGCAAGACCGTCCAGATGCTGGCGCTGATCCAGAGGTACAGGCGGGAGGGGGGCAAGGGGCCGGTCCTGCTGGTGTGCCCCACGTCCGTGATGGACAACTGGAGCAAGGAGGCCTCCCGGTTCGCCCCCGAGCTTTCGACGGCGATACACCACGGCGCCGGCAGGAAAAAGAACAAGGCGTTCGCCAAAGAGGCGGCCGGCTGCGACGTGGTCATAACCAGCTACGCGCTACTGCACCGCGACGTCGGGTTCGTCTCCAAGGTGTGGTGGGGAGGGGCCGTGCTCGACGAGGCGCAGAACGTAAAGAACCCCTCCACCAAGCAGGCGCGGGCGGTGCGCTCGCTCGACGCCGACTTCCGCTTCGCGCTGACCGGCACGCCCGTGGAGAACAACGTGGGCGACATCTGGTCCATAATGGAGTTCCTCAACCCGGGGCTGCTGGGCACCCAGGCCGACTTTAAGCGCCGGTTTTTCGTGCCGATACACGCGCGCGGGGACGACGGCGCGGCCCGCGCCCTGCGGCACACCCTCGGCCCGTTCATGCTGCGCAGGCTAAAGACGGACAAGTCGATAATCTCGGACCTGCCCAAAAAGATGGAGATGAACGTGTACTGCTCGCTGACCAAGGAGCAGGCCTCACTGTACGCCTCGGTACTGGCCGACTTGGAGGAAAAGCTCAACTCGGCCGAGGGCATCGGGCGCAAGGGCCTGATACTGGCGATCCTCTCAAAGCTGAAGCAGGTCTGCAACCACCCGGCGCACTTCCTCAAAGACCGCTCCGCGGTGCCGGGCAGGTCGGGCAAGCTGGCCAGGCTCACCGAGATGCTCGAGGAGGTGATCGGCGCCGGCGAGCGGGCGCTGGTCTTTACGCAGTTCGTCGAGATGGGCGAGATCCTCCAAAGGCACCTGCAGGAGACGTTCGGGCGCGAGGTGCTGTTTCTGCACGGCGGCGTGCCCAAGCGGCGGCGCGACGGGATGGTCGAGCGCTTCCAGGGGGGAGGCAGCAGCGTCCTGATAGTCTCGCTCAAGGCCGGCGGCACGGGGCTGAACCTGACGGCGGCCAACCACGTGTTCCATTTCGACCGCTGGTGGAACCCGGCCGTGGAAAACCAGGCCACCGACAGGGCCTTCCGCATAGGCCAGAGGCGCAACGTCCACGTGTACAAGATGGTCTGCGTGGGGACCATGGAGGAGCACATCGACGACCTGATACGGAGCAAGAAAAAGATCTCCGAGACGGTGGTAGGCGCCGGCGAGGGGTGGCTCACCGAGATGTCCAACAGGGACATAAGCCATGTCCTGGCCCTGAGCGGGGAGGCCACCCGGATATGATGTACTTTTACCCGCCCTCCAAGCCCCGCAGGGTGAAGGGCGGCATAAAGGCGCAGGCGCGCGGCGGCAAGTCCGGCGCCAGCTGGTGGGCCAGGCGGTGGCTCGCGCTGCTCGACGACTTTGACATCGGCGCGAGGATGAGCCGCGGCAGGTCGTACGCGCGCCACGGCCAGGTGACGGATCTTGAAATATCGGGCGGCCGGGCCAGCGCGTCGGTGCAGGGTTCCATGTCGGAGGCCTACCAGGTCAGCATCGGGTTCGAGGTTATCGGGGAGCGGCAGTGGAAGGAGCTGGCCCGGGAGCTGTTCTCAAAACCGGCCGCGGCGGCCAGCCTGCTGGCCGGGCGCATGCCGGAGGACGTCGAAAAGTCGTTCAAGGCCGCCGGCCTGCACCTCTTCCCGCGCAGGGGATCCGATCTGGACACAGAGTGCTCGTGCCCGGACTGGTCCAACCCGTGCAAGCACACGGTGGCCGTCTTTTACCTGCTGGCAGAAGAGTTCGAGCGCGACCCGTTCCTCATATTCAAGCTGCGCGGCTCGGGCAGAAAAGAGCTCGTAAAGATGGTGAAACTCGGCTCGGCGCGCAAGGCCGGGCCGCGCCCCGGGCCGCCGGGCCCCGCGCTGGACGAGCGGCCCGAGCCGCTGCCCTCGGATCCGGGCAAGTTCTGGGGGCAGGAGGCGGGCAGGTACGACCCGGGCGACGCGTTCGTCCCCAAGATACCGGCGGCGCTGCCCAAGCAGCTGGGCAACTTCCCCTTTTGGCGGGGGGAGGAGGAGTTCATGGAGGCCATGGAAAAGGCCTACCAGGGCGCCTCGGAGGCCGGCATGGACGCCCTGCTGGGCGAGGACGGCGGCAGGGGGCGCCGCGCGTAGCGCCCGGCGGCCCCGCGGGGCCCGGATCCGGCCCCGCGGCGCGGCCCGTTCCAAGATCGTAGAGCCAGGCGGCCATTGGCAAGGTATAAAACAGCCCCTTTGGAGGCCGCGTGCGTACATGAGCGCCACGAGCAAAGGCACCATGCCGGTAGTCCTGCTCAAAGAGGGATCTACCGAAAACAAGGGCCGCGACGCGCAGAAGAACAACATCTCTGCATGCAAGATCATAGCCGAGATCGTCCACACCAGCCTCGGGCCGCGGGGCATGGACAAGATGCTCGTGGATTCGCTGGGCGACGTCACCATAACCAACGACGGCGCCACGATCCTCAAGGAGATAGACGTGCAGCACCCGGCCGCCAAGATGATGGTCGAGGTCTCAAAGACGACCGACAACGAGGTCGGCGACGGCACCACCTCGGCGGTGGTCTTGGGCGGATCCCTGCTGGAGAACGCAGAATCGCTCATCGAGCAGGACGTCCACCCGACCGTCATCGTGGACGGCTACCGCAAGGCGGGCAAAAAGGCGGCCCAGTACCTAAAGGACATATCGGACAAGGTGGAGGCCTCGGACAAGTCCATCCTAAAGAGGATAGCAAAGACCTCGATGCAGACCAAACTGGTCCGCAGGGATTCGGACATGCTCGCCGACATGGTGGTAAAGGCGGTCACCACGGTGGCCGGCAAGGAGGGCGAGGCGTACTCTATCGACACCGACGACATAAAGGTGGAGAAAAAGGCCGGCGCGTCGATCTCGGATTCTGCGATGATAAAGGGCGTGGTGCTGGACAAGGAGATCGTGCGCGCCGACATGCAAAAGCGCGTCTCGGGCGCCCGCATAGCGCTGGTCAGCGCGGCGCTGGAGATAAACAAGACCGAGACGGACGCAAAGATCAACATCCAGAACCCGCAGCAGATGAAGAGCTTTCTGGACGAGGAGAACCGCATGCTCAAGAACATGGTAGACAAGGTCATAGGCTCGGGCGCCAACGTGGTGCTCTGCCAAAAGGGCATTGACGACATGGCCCAGCACTACCTGGCAAAGGCCGGCGTGGTGGCCGTGCGCCGCGTCAAGGAGAGCGATCTTACAAAACTGGCAAAGGCGACGGGCGCGCGCATCGTGAACAACCTGGACGATCTGTTCGAAAAGGACTTGGGCGCGGCCGAGACCGTCGAGGAGCGCAAGATAGAGGAGGACCGCTGGGTCTTCGTCGAAGGGTGCAGGCACCCGCGCGCCGTGACGGTGCTGCTGCGCGGCGGCTCGCAGAGGGTCGTAGACGAGGTGGAGCGCTCCATCAACGACGCCGTAATGGTGGTAAAGGACGTGATGGAGGATCCGTCCATCGTGGCCGGCGGCGGGGCCCCCGAGACGTACGCGGCCACAAAGCTGCGCGGCTGGGCAAAGTCGCTAGAGGGCCGCGAGCAGCTGGCCGTCGAAAAGTTCGCCGACGCGCTCGAATCCATCCCACTGGCCCTAGCCGAGAACGCCGGCATGGATCCGATAGACACGCTTGCCGCGCTGCGCTCGCGCCAGATGCGCGACGAAAAGTGGACCGGCATCGACGTGATGCGCGCGCGCGTCTCCAACATGAAGTCGGGCGACATTGTCGAGCCGCTGGCCGTAAAGCAGCAGGTGGTCTCCGCCGCCACCGAGGCCGCCTGCATGGTGCTGCGCATCGACGATGTGGTGGTTACCGCAAAGTCTCCGTCCCCGCCTCCGGGCGGCGAGGGAGGCGGAATGGGCGGCGGCATGGGAGGCATGCCCGGTATGGGCGGCGGGATGCCCGACATGGGCGGCATGATGTGATCCCGCCCGGACTGGTCACGAAGCGGCGCGTTTTGGCGTCGGCGTACATAGCGGCGATGGTCGTGATGCTCTCCGGGACTTTCGCGCCGGCCGCGCGCGACACGCCCTGGGGTCCGGCCCTCGCCGGCGTGGGCATTCTGGCGCTGGCGGCCGCGGGCATGGCGGTCGTGTTTTTTGGGTTGCGAAGCGGCCGCCTTTGGGTCTCGGTAGTGTCGGCGGCCGCGGGCGTGGCGCTGGTCGCCAGGGCGGCGTGGCTCGTGTTGTACTTTGGGTATCTATCCTAGACGTCAAAGTACAGGTAGAACTCGTGCGGGTGCGGCCTGACGGCTATCTCGCGGTGCTCTTTCCTTTCTATGGATATGAGCGTGTCTATCACGTCGTCCGTGAATATGGGCAGCAGGAACTTGCGGTCGCTTTCCAGCTCGTCGAGCGCCTCGCCTAGGTTGGCCGGCAGCACCCCGATGCCGCGCTTTTTACGCTCGGCCTTTGTCATCTTGAAAATGTCCTCCTTTACCTGGTCGCCCGGGTCGGTCTTTTTCTTGACGCCGTCCAGGCCGGCGGCGAGCACCGCCGAGAACACCAGGTACGGGTTGGCGGACGGGTCCGGGGCGCGGAACTCTAGCCTCTTGAGGTGCGCGTAGCCGGCCCCCTTGAAGTGCTTGGGGACGCGCACGATGGCGGACCTGTTGCTCGCGCTCCAGGCGATGTACACGGGCGCCTCGTAGCCGGGCACCAGCCTGTGGTACGAATTCGTGGTGGGGTTGGATATGGCAGAGAGCGCCCTCGCGTGGGATATTATCCCGCCGCAAAAGTACCTGCCCGTCTGGCTCAGCTCGTCCTCGGCGTCGGCGTCGTAGAACGCGTTCTCCTTGTTCTTCCAGAGGCTCACGTTGGTGTGCATCCCCGAGCCCGAATCCATCGATATGGGCTTTGGCATCATGGTCGCTATCTTGCCGTACTTTTGGGCTATGTTGCGTATGACGAACTTGTACGACTGCGTAGAGTCGGCCGAGTTGGTGAGCTTGTCGTACATGATGTCTATCTCGCACTGCCCGGCGGTGGCCACCTCGTGGTGGTGGTTGTCGCACAGTATCCCAAAGTCCTCCGTCAGCACGTTGACGCACTCGTTGCGGAACGGCGTGAGCGTGTCCGACGGCGTGCTCGGATAGTACCCCTCCTGCAGGCCCATGGGGTACCCGCGCCCCTCGTCGCTCCACGGGGCCTCCGCGGACTTTATGCTGTACGACTGCCCCTTGTACGGGGTCAGCACGTCCCAGTGGACCTCGTCAAAGACGAAAAACTCCACCTCGGGCCCCCAGTTGCTGTCGAAGCCCTGCGTCTTTAGGTACTTTTCGGCCTTTTGCGAGATGCCGCGCGGATCCCGGCCGAGCCTCCCCCTGCCCTGGCCCCAGTGCACGTCGCAGATGAGCCGCGCCGTCTTGTTGTCCTCGTACCAGGGTATCTTTGCGTACGTGTTGGGGTCCGGCTTTAGTATCAGGTCCGAATCGTCTATGCTGGTAAAGCCGACTATGGACGAGCCGTCGAGTTTGGGCAGGCCGTCGGCCATCTGCCCGCGGGTGAACGTGGCGGCCTGGATGGTGGTGTGGTGGTACCTCCCGGTCAGGCTGGTGAACTGCAGGTCTACGAACTTTATCCCGTCGTGCTGGATCATGGAAAAGACCTCGTCGGGCGAGTACGTTATGGCCTTTGGCTTGCCGTGGCTTATCTTGTATGGCAAATTCGGCCTGCCGCGGCGCGGCCGGCATTTAAGGATTATTAGCGGGTGCGCCCAGCAGTACCCCGTGTCGGAGCAGGACGTGACCCTGGCCTCGCTGCACCACATGGCGCAGCGCGAGATAGAGGAGGACGGCATACGGGAGCTGGAGCCGGGCACCCTGGGCCGGATAGCCGGGTTCATCGAGGGGGTGCGCTCGGCCGAGTACGGCCAGGCGGGCAACGGGGTGCGAGATTCGATGGCGGCCATGGCCGCCGACCTCGCCGACCTGCTGGTCAACACGCGCATATCCAAGGCCCGCTCGGGCGCGCCGCGCGCCAACCTGACCGACGAGGAGCGCTACGTCTTCGAGATGTCCGAATCCTCGCAGGAGCGCCTCGACGAGGTGCTCTCGGCGGTCGCCCAGGGGCGGCCCGGCCTGCTCGATTCGCTGGCCGAGCGGCACCGGGCCAGGATCGTCACGGTGCGGTTTCTGTCCGACGTCGACGAGTTCGTCGGCTCGGACGCGGGCGCCTACGGGCCGTTCAAGGCCGAGGACGTGGCCACGGTCCCGTACAACAACGCCGAGGCGCTCGTCGCCAGCGGGTCGGCCGCGCGCGTGCGGGCTAGGTAAAAATTATCCGCCGCCCGGGCGCGGCCGTGTCCCACACGGGCGTCGAGGTGTTCGACTTTCTGCTGCTCACCGTGTACCCGGTGGCCGGGCTGCTCGCGGTGGAGCTTGCGTGCAGGGGAGTGCGCGCGCCAAAGTGGGCAAAGCTGTGGGCGCAGGCGGCAGTCTCGGTCGGCTTTGCCGTCGCGTACCTTACGTTTCCCGGGGATCAGAGCCTGCCGCTGACCGCCGCGGTCCTGCTGGCGCTCGCGGTCGCGCTCGCGTACCAGGGGCGGCGCGCGCGCGTATCGCCGGAAAAGTCGCCCTACTAGCCGAACCTGCCGAAGATGCGGCGCAGGAAGTTGGGCCTGTCCCTGCCGCCGTCGCGTATTATCTTGGTCTCCCCGAACCTTCTTGCCCTGATCTGGGTGAGCTTTACGCACCGGTGCTCCTCGGGCAGCCTGTGCTCGGGGCAGAAACTGTCCCTGCAGTAGTTGCAGTGGAACGGCATGTCGGTCTCGTCGCCGCAGTACGCGCACTCTTCGAGCTTCACGGCCGGCCCTCGCGCCGCCGGGTTTTAAAAAGTTAGGCCCAGCCCCGGTTCAGAACAGCTTGTACAGGCGGCCCATGGGCACGCTTTTGGCCGGCTCCGCCGTGGCCGCCTTGCCGTCCACCCTCACCTCGTAGGTCTCGGGGTTTACTGTTATCCGGGGGGCGAGGTCGTTGTGGAGCATGTCCTTTTTTCCCACCGACCGGCACCCCTCGACGGGGACCAGCTCCTTGTGCGTGTCCAGCTTTGAGGCCAGCCCCGACTCCAGGGCCAGTTTCGAGGTGAACGTGACCGAGACGGACTGCTTGGCCCGGCCCAGGGCCCCGAACATGGGCCTGTGGTAGACGGGCTCGACGGTCGGTATCGAGGCGTTGGGATCCCCCATGAGCGCGTAGGCTATCATGCCGCCCTTTATGACCAGCTTTGGGCGCACGCCGAAAAACTGCGGCGTCCAGACCACGATGTCGGCGAGCTTGCCCGGCTCGAGCGACCCCACGTGGGCGGAGATCCCGTGGGTTATGGCGGGGTTGATTGTTATCTTTGCCAGGTACCTCTTGGCGCGCAGGTTGTCGCTGCCGGGCCGCTCGCCGGCAAGCGGGCCCGCGGACCTTTTCATCTTGTCGGCAGTCTGCCAGTTGCGGACCGTCACCTCGCCCACGCGCCCCATGGCCTGGCTGTCCGAGGACATCATGCTCAATACCCCCATGTCGTGGAGAACGTCTTCGGCTGCGATCGTCTCGCCGCGTATCCGGGATTCTGCGAATTCGACGTCCTCGGGGACCGAGGGGTTGAGGTGGTGGCAGACCATCATCATGTCCAGGTGCTCCGAGAGCGTGTTCGCGGTGTACGGCCTGGTAGGGTTGGTCGAGGAGGGCAGCACGTTGGGCTCGCCGGCTATGCGCATGATGTCGGGCGCGTGGCCGCCGCCGGCGCCCTCGGTGTGGTAGGTGTGTATGGTGCGGCCGGCGATTGCCGCTATGGTGTCGTCTACGAAACCGCACTCGTTGAGCGTGTCGGTGTGGATGGCCACCTGCGTGTCGGTCCTGTCGGCCACGCGCAGCGCCGCGTCTATGGTGGCCGGCGTGGTGCCCCAGTCCTCGTGCAGTTTCAGGCCGCAGGCGCCGGCTGCCACCTGCTCCATCAGGGGCTCCTCGCGCGCGTCGTTGCCCTTGCACAGAAACCCCATGTTGAGCGGGAACTCTTCGGCGGCCTCGATCATCCTGCGGATGTTCCACTCGCCGGGCGTGCAGGTGGTCGCGCGCGTCCCGTCGGCCGGGCCGGTGCCGCCGCCTATCATGGTGGTAGTGCCGCCGCAGACGGCCTCGAACGCCTGCTGCGGAGATATGAAGTGCACGTGCGAATCGACCGCGCCGGGCGTGCATATGGCGTGCTCGCCCGAGATCACCTCCGTGCTCGACGATACGGTCATGTCCACGCCGTCCATGATGTCGGGGTTGCCCGCGTGCCCCACGCCGGCTATCCTGCCGTCGCGTATGCCGATGTCGGCCTTTAGTATGCCGAGGACCGGATCCATCACTATCGCGTTGGTGATGACCGCGTCGAGCGAGCCGGCGCGGGGCGCGCCGGAGGCCTGCGCCATGCCGTCCCTGACGCTCTTGCCCCCGCCAAAGACCGCCTCGTCGCCGTACCTGCCCAGGTCCTTTTCGATCTCTATGAAGAGCTCCGTGTCGGCCAGGCGCACCCTGTCGCCCGTGGTGGGCCCGAACAGGCTCGCGTACCTTTCGCGCGGTATCGACAGGGTCACGCAAAGCCCCCCTCTTTGGCGCGCCGCAGGGCCTCTTCCTCGTTTCCGTCCAGCGGGCCGTTGACCAGCCCGCTGAACCCGTACACGGCCCGCCTGCCCGCGTAGTCTACCAGCTCCACCTCCTTGGTGTCGCCCGGCTCGAACCGCACGGAAGTGCCCGCCGGTATGTTTAGGTGGCGCCCGTACGCCTCTTTCCTGTCGAAGGAAAGCCCCTTGTTGACCTCGAAAAAGTGCGTGTGCGATCCCACTTGGACGGGCCTGTCGCCCTTGTTGGAGACGCGCACCGACGCGGTGTTTCTTCCGGCGTTGGCCTTGATGTCGCCGTCCGCCAAAAGATACTCGCCCGGCTTCAACGTCACACCACCGGGTCGTGGACGGTGACCAGCTTCGTGCCGTCCTCGAACGTCGCCTCTACCTGTATCGACCGTATCAGGTCTGCCACCCCGGGCAGCACGTCCTCCTTGGATACCACGCCCCTGCCCGAGCTCATCAGCTCCGATACGGACCTGCCGTCGCGCGCCCCCTCCATTATGTGGTCGGCTATCAGGGCCGAGGCCTCCGGGTGGTTGAGTTTCAGCCCGCGCTCTTTCCTGCGCCGCGCGAGCTGGGCCGCCACGAACACGTTCAGCTTGTCCGCATCGCCGGGGGCAAACACGGGGGTGCTTGGGCGCTGCCGTATATAACAAATTCTGGAGATGCGGGCTTTGCGAATCTGGGCGCGGCGTTTGCCTGCGTCGGGGCCGCGCCCCTGCCTGACGGACGCCTTTTGTTTCGATGCTCGGCGGAAGGGGTGGATCTTGTGCCCCCGTCTTGCTGGCAGCCCGAACGCGTACTCCCGCATCGGTTATGTCCAAAATATAGTATCGGAGGTTGATTTTCGGTAAAGATCTAAATAATGGCACGCTGGCGGGGTGCCGTGGCGAAGGAGTTCCTCCCCAACGTGAGCATAACCCGCCTGCGCAACATGCAAAAGAAAGAAAAGGATCCAAAGGCCTCGAGCAGACTGCTGGTGTGCATACACAGGAAGCAGGGAAAGACGATCATGGAGATAGCAGACACCCTGAACATCCCGCGCAGCACGGTGACCGACTGGATAAAGAACATCGGGAAGGGCGGTCTGGGCAAGAGATACGACGTAAAGAACAAGGGGGCCGCGTGCAAGCTAAGCAAGCGCCAGCTCGAGGCGCTCGAGCGGGATCTGGAAGCCGGCCCCGCGGCGGTCGGGCTCGGAGAGGACGCTTGGACGATACCGCTTGTTAGGGCGCACATCAAGAAAAAGTTCCGCGTAGAGTACCATGTCAGATCCGTCTGGGATCTGGTGAGGAGGCTGGGCTTCGTGTACGAGTCCGGCGCTCCCACTTTGCGATTTACCTTCTGACCGGGGCAAGACGCTAGCGGATATGGGTTTTCGTGTACGAGCCCGGCGCCCCCGCTTTACGATAGTCTTCTGCCTCGCGGTTCTGCCGATCCCCGCCCGATCTGTTTGCGTTTGGGACGGCAGGGCCGGATCCGGCCCGGGGCGGGCCCCGTCACGCGGCCGTCCGGATGCCGCATTCTTGTAGTGCTCCCTTGAAAGCCAAGACATAATTTACGCGCCCGCCGCCCGCGCGCGTGCTTTACGCCACATCGGTCTCGGGCAACGTCCTGCGGGGGGACGCGCCGGGCCCGGCCGAATCGATGGACCGCGTCCGGCTCTCCAGGCAAGAGCTGCAAAAGGCGCGCATCCGCAGGCGCACCGAGCGCGGCGCCGACCTGGGCGTGGCCCTGGAGCGGGGCTCCCGGCTGCGCCACGGCGATGTGCTGACCGACGGCAGCAGTTTCGTGGTGGTAGAACAGGCCCCCGAAAAGGTGCTCGTGGCAAGGTGGCCCGAGGGCGCGCCGCCCGAGACGGCGGCCCTGCTCGGCCACGCGGTCGGCAACCTGCACAGGCCGCTGTCCGTTGAGGGGGGCGCGGCCGCGTTTCCCATCCAGGCCGACTCGGAAATCGAGATGTTCGGAAAGATGCTTTCGGGGCTCGGGGTGGAGCTGTCAGTGCAGGAGCGGGTCTTTTGCCCGCACGAGGGGGCCGACGTGCATGGACACGACTGAGCTTCCCCCGGACGTATCCATGATGCAGCTGGCAGACTCGCTCTTTCCGTCGGGCATGTTTTCTGTATCCAACGGTATAGAGTCGCTCTTCCAGGACGGCCGGGTGGGCTCTGCGCGCGAGCTGTCCTGCGTCGTGAGGGTCTCGATAGAGCAGCAGGCCGGCCCGTGCGACGCGGTAGCGCTCGGTTGCGCCCACAGGGCCGCGGAGGCGGGCGACCTGGACGCGTTGCTCCGGACGGACGCGCGGTACCTCTCGTTCAGGACGGTGCGCGAGGCGCGCGAGGCGGCCGTGCGCTCCGGCGCGCAGCTTGCAAGGTGCGTGGCGCAGTTTTCCGGCGACCGGACGCTAAAGAGATACCTCGAAGAGGTGTCCGCCGGCCGCGCGTCGGGCATATACCCCGTCTCGCTGGGGGCAAGCTGCTGCGCGTTGGGCGTCGAAAGAAAGGCCGCCGCGCGCGTGCTCTTGTACGGGTTCGCCGCCTCGTGCGTGGGCGCCGCGCTGCGCCTCGGCGTCATACAGCACTTTGAGGGGCAGCAGGTGCTCCACGGCCTGCGGGGTACGATAGCGCGGGCCGCGGGCGGCGCCGACCTGGACGCGTCGGAGATGTGGCAGTTTGCCCCGCAGCTGGAGATAAACCAAATGGCGCACGAGGGGCGCGATTCAAACATGTTCGCGACATGAGAGGTATGGCGGGCAGGATTCCACGGATGGGTATAGGCGGGCCGGTGGGCTCGGGCAAGAGCATGCTGATAGAGAGGCTCGTGCCGCTGCTGGCCGGCCGCGGGTACAGCACCAGCATAATATCAAACGACGTCATATCAAAAGAGGACGCTGACAGAATGAGGGCAAACCTTGCCACCGAGCGCGGCCTGCTGCCGGAAAACCTGGTCGTGGGCCTCGCCACCGGCGGCTGCCCGCACACGGCCGTCCGCGAGGATCCGTCCATGAACATGTCCGTAGTCGAAGAGATGGAGCGCGACCACCCCGAGCTGGATCTGATCATAATAGAGAGCGGCGGCGACAACATCACCACCACGTTCAGCCCGCTCCTCGTCGACTACTTCGTGTACGTGATAGACGTGGCCGGCGGCGACAAATACCCCCGCAAGGGCGGCCTGGGGATACAGAGCTGCGACCTGCTAGTGATAAACAAGACCGACCTTGCCCCGCACGTGGGCGCCGACCTGGACGTGATGCGGAGGGACGCCGAAAAGCTCCGGGGGCAGAAGCCGCTCGCCTTTGTCAACTGCAGGGCAGGCCGGGGCGTGGAAAGAGTGGCCGAGCTGGTGGTGCGTGACCTGCTGCTCGGCGCGAGCCCAAAGGGCGGTCGGGCTTGAAAGCGGCAGCGCACGCCGGCACGCGCGGCCGGCTGAGGCTGGCCTTCGGCCTGGACGGGCGGAGGACCGTCCTGCGGGAGCAGTTTTCCGAGGCGCCGCTCCACTCGCAGAGGGCGCTGTACTTGGGGCCGGGGGGCATGGCGCACGTGTACGTCATGTCGAGCTCGGGCGGCATACTGCGCGGGGACAGCCACCGGATCGACGTGGAGGTCGGAGCCGGGGCGGCCGCGCGCCTGGCCACGCAGGGGGCCACGCGCATATACGGCATGGACGGCGGCTCGGCCGAGCAGTCGATCCGGATTGAAGTCTTCGAGGGTGGGTACCTGGAACTGGTCCCCGATCCGGTCATACCGTACGGGGGCTCTAGGTTCAGCCAATACACGGAGCTCGTGATGCACGGGGGCGCCGCGGCAGTCTGCACCGAGGTGGTGTCTCCGGGGCGCGTGGCCATGGGGGAATCCCTAGGGTACGACCTGCTGCGCCTGGACACGCGGGCAGTCTCGGGGGACGGCGCGCCGCTGGTGACCGACTCTGCGGTTCTGCGGCCCGGCAGTCTGGAGCAGTTCGGCGTGCTCGGCGGGCGCCGCGCGTTCGGCACCGCCTACGTGCTCTGCCCCGGCTCGGCCGAGCTGCTGCCCCGCGTATCCGAGCTGGTCTCTGGCTGCGGCGGGGCAAGCGAGCTGCCCCGCGGCGCCGGGCTGCTGGTGCGCGTGATAGGCGACGAGTCGGCAGAAAAGGTAAGGCGGGTGGCCTCCCTGGTCAGGGCTTTCCGGCTGGGCTGACCGGGCGCCCGCCCATTAGCAGGCTGCGCGAGCGCAGGGTCTTGCGCAGCAGCACGAACCCCAAAGCGGCGGTGGCCGCGCCGAACAGTATGTTGACCACGTTGGCGTCGCTGCCCGTAGAGAGCATCGTGAACGCGAGCCTGAGCACCATCATGGTGCCCCCCAGCCCAAAGATCATCATCGCCAGCGGCAGGCTCTTGGGCTGCGCGGGCCTCTTCCGGATCTGCCCAAGACATATTACCGCCGCCCCGCGCGCGCCGGCCGTGAAGACTGCCATCGTCACCGGCGCGAGCAGCGGCATCGGCAGGGCCACCGCGCTGGCCTTGGCCAAGGCAGGCTTTTGCGTGGCCGCCGGCGCGCGCAGGACCGACCGACTCGAAGAGCTGGAGCGCGAGGTCTCGGCCGCGGGCGGCCGCATCGTGTGCCGCAGGCTGGACGTCTCGGACCGCGGCTCGTGCGAAGAGTTCGTCGCGGCCGTCTTGGAAGAGTGCGGTTCCATAGACGTGCTGGTCAACAACGCCGGCCTCATGCCGCTCAGCTTTGTCAAGAAACTAAAGGTCGACGAGTGGGACCGCATGATCGACGTGAACATAAAGGGCGTGCTGTACTGCACGGCCGCGGTGATGCCGCACATGACCGGCAAAAAGTCCGGCCACATCGTCAACGTCTCGTCGGTGGCCGGCCGCATCGTCTTTCCGGCCGGCAGCGTGTACTGCGCGACAAAGCACGCCGTCACCGCGTTCAGCGAGGGGCTCCGGCAGGAGCTGAGCGCGCGCTCCGGGATACGGGTGACCTGCATCGAGCCGGGCGTCGTGGCGACGGAGCTCACCGACACCATAACCGACGAGTCGCTGCAGCAGTTCGTCGAAAACTCCAAAAAGATGGAGTCCCTAGCGGCGGGCGACATCGCCTCCGCCGTAATGTACGCGGTCGGGGCGCCGCCGCACGCCAACGTCAACGAGATCCTCATCAGGCCCGTCTCGCAGGAGCGCTGACTAGTCCTTCTTGGACATGCGGTCCATCAGCGCCTTGATCTCGGGGGCCACGTCGGCCCCCGCAAGCTCCGCCGCCTCGGCTGCCCGACGGCGCTCGTCCTCGGCGCCGGCCCTGATCTTTTCCTCGCAGTCGAGGTGATCGCCGCCCGCCGAGACCCCGCCGCATATGGAGCACGCCACGGGTGCCGCCCGGCGATCCCACAATTTAATAATTTCAACCGCCGGGCCCCCGCCACGGGATTGTCGTCTAGCTTGGCAATGATACTAGTCTGGGGGGCTAGTGGTCGCAGGTTCAAATCCTGCCAATCCCACTACTGATCTTCCTTTGCCGAATCCCGCACGCTCTTCATTATGCAGAACCTTTTGAGCTTGTCCTTCATGCCCATGGGTCGGCGACTCCGGAGGGGGTATTTAGAGCCTTAGCACCGAGAGGAGCGCGCCGAAAGAGGCCCTCCCAGGCGCGGCCTTGTACGCGCGCAGGGCCCCTATGATCTCTGCGCGCGGCGCCGGCATCCGGCCGGCCATGTCGGTCCCCACAAAGAGGGACTGGCCCGCCGATGTCACGTTGGCCGCGCGCCTGCCCGCGCTCGCGCTCTCAAAGTCGAGCAGGACCGCCTCTGTCCCCACCATGACGTGCCTCGATATGCGGTGAAGCTCGCCGTGGTCGAGTCCGGCCGCGTCGAGCCTGTAGCAGTCCTCGAGCACCTTCCTGAACACCTTTTTTTTGCCGCGCGCCCCGGCCGCGCGGGCCCACTCCCCTATGGGGGAGCCTTCCAGCCGCTCCATGACCAGGAAGTTTTTGCTGAATTTGACCATGCGGGGGCCGACGCCGGCCTCGTTGGCAGCGGACAGCAGCCGGGCCTCGCGCGCCATGCCGGGCCTGCTCGAATCGGTCCTGCGCGCCTTGACCGCGACCCTTTGGCCGCCGGCGGTCCCCGAGATCACCACGCCGGCGTGCCCCTTGCCGAGCACCCGCGCGCGGCCCAGCAGCGTGGGTCCCCCGAGCTCGAGGCTCTCGACGCCCAGCTTTTCCAGCTGGCGGGCCCTCGCGCGCAGCGCCTGGCGCGAGGCGCCGGGAAACCCGAGCACGCGCCCCTCGGGCGCGCGCGCAAGCTCAGCGGGCGTCAAAGAGCCTGCCGTCAACGGGCGCGAACAACTCCGCCAGCGCGCTCCGGGCGCTTTCCGGGATGCGCTCGCCGGCCCACACTTCAAATCCGGCCGCCACGTCGCCGGCCAGCCCCGCCGGTATCCCCGAGCCCTCGCGGCCCATCAGGCCGGCCAGGAAATCCACGGCCTCGCGCACCTCCCTCTTTTCCATCGCGTAGAGGCGGCCGTCCCTGCCCACCCACATGATCTCGGCCCCCGGCATGCGCTCCCTGACGAATTTTTCGCAGTCCGCCCTGCAGAAGGCGTCGGGCCCCTCCCTGGTGCGCATGGGCGGCAGCTGCTGCGACTCCAGCATGAACGCGAGCACCACGCGCTCGCCGTACACGGCGGCGGCGTGGCGGGCAACCGAAAAGCCCGCCTCGGACATCTGCCGCGCCACCTGCGAGGCGGCCCGCTTCGCCTGCCCCCATACGGTCTCGGGGCTGCGGCTACTGTACCCGAACCCGACGGCTGCCACCTGCCCGAGCGCGCGCGGCCTGACGGGGCCCGCGTCTTGGAAGAACTCCCCGGACGGGCCCTCTAGGTAGGCGCGCGCGGCCATGACGAACCTGGCCATGTTCTCTTCGGATATGGCCGCCGCCAGGTTCCTGCCCCCGTCGACGGGATCGGCTATGGAGACGGGCGTCTCGAACTTTTTTTCGGACCGGCCGATGGCCTCGCCGCGCCCGATGCCGGCGAACCTCTCGAGCACGCCCTCAAAGCTGCCCATCTCCATGACCAGCACCTCGGCCACGTACCCGCTGAACCCCTGCCTCGCGATCTCGGCGCCGTAGACCCCGTTGGCCTTTAGGAACTTTTTGAGCACCCGCGCGTCCGCGCGCCTCCCCTCGTCGAGGCCCTCCTTCATGTACGCGGTGTGGAACCGGGAGCGGTCCGCCGCGCTCTTCCACATGCCGGCCGGCACGTCGTAGCAGGGGACCACGTTGACCTTGACGCCGTCCACCACGGCTTCCACGAAGGGGTGCTCGGCGTAGCGCGTGTAGGGGCCGTGCCCCTCGAGCGCGGCGAACCCGAGCGCCTTGGCCTTTTCGCGCAGCTGCTCCTTGGAGACATCGGCCTTGAACAGCACGAACACGTCGATGTCGGCGCCCTCCGCCAGCCACGTGTCCTTGGCGAAGGATCCGCCTAGCGAGACCTCTAGCGCGCCGTGCTCTTTTGCCGCTTTCTCGACGGCTTCGGTGACGGCGCGCGCCACCCGCTCCATCTTTGCGCGCTGCTCCGCGGACGGCGCGGTGTGCGCCCTGGCCTCGTCGGCCGGGCTCATGCGCGCGCCTCCCCGATGTCCCAGTACGCAGAGCCGGACGGGCCCGGCGCGCTCGACTTTAGCTTTACGCCAGAGACCTCCATGGAACCGAACTCGCGGTCTGCAAACGCGGCCAACTCTGCGCCGAGGCCGCGCGCCCCGCTTTTAACTCTAGAGACGGTCAGGTGCGGCCTGAACCTGCCGGCCGGCGCGGCGGCGAACCGGTCCAGCGCGGAGCCGACCGACGCGGCCAGCTCGCGCAGCTTTTCCCCGTCGCGCACGCCTGCCCAGATCACCTTAGGCCTGGCCGGGCTCGGGAACGCGCCCATGCCGCGCACCCGCACGTCGAACCTGGAGAACCGCACCCTCGAGAGCGCCTCGGCGGCCCCAGAGGCTGCCTCCTCGGGTATCTCGCCTAGGAACCGCAGCGTAAAGTGGAGCAGCTCGGGCCTCACGGGCCGCGCCTGCACGCGCAGCGATTCCTGCACGCGCGCGATCGCCTCCAGTATCCCGGGGTCGTCTACGTCGACAGCCGCAAAGACGCGCACGCCGGCAGCTTTGGCCCGCCTTTATGGGTTTTTCCGAAGCTTGATAGCACGGCGCGCGGGCGCCCGCCCATGCCGAGGCTCATAGTCTGCCTGACCGGCATGCCCGGCGCGGGCAAGTCCACCATCGCCCGGGGGCTGGCAGAGGCCGGCTACCCCACGGTCAACATGGGCGACGCGGTGCGCGCAGAGGCCTCGAGGCGGGGCCTGGAGCCGACCGGCCCCAACCTGGGCGAACTGATGCTGGAGCTGCGCCGGAAAGGCGGGCCCGGCGCGGTCGCGCAGCTGGTGGTGCCCCGGATCCGCTCGTCTGCCTCCGAGGCAGTGATAGTCGACGGGATACGGTCCGACGCCGAGATCGGCGTGTTGCGCGGCGTCTCGGCCGTCAAACTACTGCTCGTGCACGCCTCGACGGACACCCGGTTCGGGTTCCTGTCCTGCCGGGGGAGGCCCGACGATCCCGACTCGCGCGAATCGTTCGAGGCGCGCGACGCGCGCGAGATGGGCGTCGGCATATCGGAGCCCATCGCCCTGGCGGACGAATCGATATCCAACAACGAGCTCACGCGCGAGCAGCTGGTCGAAGAGGCGCGCAGGATAGTGCGGGCGTGGCTGGCGTGAGCGTCTCGGTAGAGTGCCCCCTGTACCCCAGCGAGGACCCCTCCAAGGTGGGCACCGCGCTGTCCAACATGTTCCCCGGCCTGGAGTTTTCCGGATCCGGGACGCTGCGCGCAAGCTCGGACATGTCGTGCCTCGAGGAGCTGCGCGGCAAGCTGTTGCGCCGGCGCATGCAGGCCAGCGTGGCGCGGCAGATGCGCAGGAACGAGCGCGGCGGCAGGACGTGGTTCTACCTCAACAAGCAGGCCGCGTTCGTGGGGACCGCGGCCGTCTGCGAGCACGCCGCCGAGTCGCCCCTCGGCCCCATACGGGTCTCGCTGCCGGCAGGCCCCTGGCCCTAGAGGAGCCGCAGCAGCTCCGGAAGGGCCGAAGAGGCGCTCTCCCGCACCGACATGTCCATGATATCGGACATGGCCGTCCTTTCGGGGTTGACCTCGACGAGCATGGCGCCGCAGGACCTTGCGTGGGCGGGCAGCGTGTTCGCGGGGGATACTGCCAGCGACGTGCCGACCACTATCACCAGGTCGGAGGCGCGTGCGGCCCGCACCGCCTCCTCCCAGACGCCGGCGGGCAGCTGCTCGCCGAACCAGACCACGTCGGGCCTCTGTATCCCGCCGCACGCGCACCGCGGCGGCAGGCCCTCCGCACGCCCGGCGAACTTTCCGCACGCCGAGCACCTGGTTTTCACGATGCTGCCGTGCAGTTCCAGCACGCCGGCGCTGCCTGCCCGCTGGTGCAGGCCGTCTATGTTCTGGGTGGCCACCGACACGCATCGCAGCTCGGCCATCCGGGCCACGGCCCTGTGCCCCGCGTTTGGCTCTGCCGCGGCGATGTTGGCCCTGCGCTCGTCGTACCACTGCCAGACCAGCGCCGGATCCTCCTCGAAGGCAGATATGGTGGCCAGCTTCATGGGGTCGTAGGAGCGCCACAGGCCGCCGTCGCCGCGGAACGTGGGTATGCCGCTCTCCTGCGATATGCCGGCGCCGGTCACCACCGTTATCCTTTCAGCGTTTTTGATGCGTTTTTCCTGCTCAGGAGTCGTGGCGCAGCTCCACCTCCATGCCGTCCTCGGCGGCCGTCACGTCGCCGTGGAACTTGGCCGCCTCGTCGCGCAAAATCTGCACGTCGGGGTAGCGCGCGGAAAAGTGCGTCAGTATCAGGCGCCCCGCGCCGGCCGCGCCGGCCAGCTTTGCGGCCCCCGAGGCCGTGCTGTGGCGCGTCTCGGCGGCCCGCTCCTTCCTGTCGTCGCCGAACGTGGCCTCGAAGACGAGCGCGTCGCACCCTTTGAAGAAATCCTGCAGCTGCGCCGTGGGACGCGTGTCGCCGGACACCCCGACGCTCAGGCCGGGCCTCCGCGGGTCTGCCACGTCGGGGGGGGAAAACTCCCTGCCCCCGTGCGAGACCTTCTGCCCCCGCTGCAGCCTTCCCCACAGCGGGCCCTCCGGTATACCGAGGGCCTCGGCCCTGTAGCGGTGGAACCGGCCGGGCCTCGAGTCCTGGTCGAGCCTGTACGAGAGCGATTCTATCCCGTGGTCTGCTGCGCACGCGGACACCGAATACCCGCGGCCGCGCACGCGCCCGCCTGCCCGTAGCCTCTTTACCGACATCTCGAACGGAGGCCTGAAGTTGAGCAGCCTCATGTTGATGTCCACGAATTCCTCTATGCCGCGCGGCCCGAATATCTCCAGCGGCCTGGTGCGCCCCTTCATGGCCATGGTCTGCACGAGGCCGATCACGCCTAGGCAGTGGTCGCCGTGCATGTGCGTGACGAATATCCTCGTGTCCTTGTTCCAGCCCAGGCCGGCCCGCGCGTAGGCGGTCTGCGCCCCCTCGCCGGCGTCGAAGACGGTTATCTCGCCGCCGTGCACGAGGCACAGGCACGACATGGATCGCGAGGCGGTCGGCTGCGCCGCGGACGTGCCCAGAAAGACCAGCTTCACGGCCGGCCCGCGCGCGGGATCTCTTATCGGTGTTTGCGCATGGTAAATAGCCGGCAGGCCCCCGCCCACGCGCGTGGACTTGGACGGACTGGCCCGCGCCGTGGCGCGGTGCAAAAAGTGCCCGCGGCTGTACGGGTACACGCGCGAGGTGGCGCGCGCCCGCGTGCGCCGGCACGCGCACGAAAAGTACTGGGGCCGGCCGGTGCCCGGGTTCGGGGATCCGCGCGCCCGGCTGCTGGTAGTCGGCCTCGCGCCCGCGGCGCACGGGGCCAACAGGACGGGGCGCATGTTCACCGGCGACGGCTCTGGGGACTGGCTGGCGCGCGCCCTGCACGGGGCCGGCTTTGCCTCCCTGCCTACAAGCACCCACGCCGGCGACGGCCTGGAGCTGCGCGGCGCGTACGTGACGGCCGCGGTGCGCTGCGCCCCGCCGCAGAACCGGCCGTCGCCCTCCGAATTCGCCGCCTGCCTCCCGTACCTAGAGGCCGAGCTGGGCCTGCTCGCCAAAGTGAACACCATAGTCTGCTTGGGCCACGCCGCCCACGCGGCGGTCTGCAAGATCCTCAAAACAAAGAGGCGCGACATGCCGTTCTCGCACGGGGCCGTCCACCGCGCCGGCCCCTATCGCGTAGTCTGTTCGTACCATCCGAGCAGGCAGAACACGCAGACCGGCAAGCTCACCTGGGGGCAGTGGGAGCGGGTCTTTGCGCGCGCCAAAAAACTGTCGGCGCGCTAGGCCAGCAGGGCCTCTGCTATGGGCCCCGAGACGTCGACTGTCCCCGAGACGGTATTGGACGATATTATATCGGATACGCCCGCGCGCCTTAGCCTCTGGGCCGCGCCGCCTACGAGCAGCGCGTGTGTGCAGGCTGCCACCATGCGGCCGGCCCCCTGCTTTTTGAGCAGGCGCGCGGCGCCCTCTATGCTGCCGCCCGTGCCGATGATGTCGTCGACGATGACTACGTCCCTGCCGGACACCCCCGCGTCGCGCCCCGACGTCGTCGTCCTGCCAGTCCTTCTGTCGCGCTTTTTTTCCAGCGCCGCGCAGTCGGCGCCCATCAGCCTCGCCAGCGCGCCTGCCCTGCCTGCCCCGCCCGCGTCGGGCGATACGACCACCGGCCTTTCCAGCTTTGTTCTGCGCAGCCGGGCGGCCAAGGCGGGCGCGGCAGAGACATCGGTCGCGCGCCTGCCCAGGTGCCGCAGGGCCTCCCTGCTGTGTATGTCGACGGTCACTATCCTGGAGGCGCCCAGCGCCGAGAGCGCCTTGGAGACGGCCCCGATCGTGACAGCCTCGCCTGGCAAAAACTCCCTGTCCTGCCTCGCGTACCCCGCGTAGGGTATGACCGCCGTCACCGGGCCCCGGCCGCGCGCGGCGTGCACCGTGGCGAATATCTCCATCCAGTTCGAATCGACCGGCGGCGAGGCCGACTTTACCACCGCCGAGGGGCCCTTCCAGTCTGGCAGCGTCACCTTGCGCTCGCCGTCGGAAAACACCCGCACGCGCGAGGCCGCGCAGCGCGCGCCCAGCCGCCCGGCTATCCTCCTTGCCAGCGGCCCGGCCCCGCTGCCCGAGACTACGATCATTCGTCGTCGCCGCCCCGCACGATGTCGCCCACCCCGTACTCTTTGACTATGGATCTGCGCCGCGCGTCCAGCGACGCTATCTCCTCGGCCTCCCTCTTTTCGTCGCCGTCGTACACGGTCCGTATGGGCCAGGGTATCCTGATGTCGTTCTTTTTGAACTCTTCGTGTATGAACATCATCATGTCCGTCTTTGTCTTGTACTGCGAGCCGTAGTCGCGCACGTACACCCAGAGCATAAAGTCGAGCGAGGAATCGTTGAACTTCGTGAACCGGACCACGGGCTGCTCTATCTCGCTCACGTGCACGTCCTTGTCGCAGCCGCAGCTGGGCCTGTTCTGCTTCCTGTACGGGCAGGTCATGTGCCTGACCAGGTGCCCGCCGGAGGGGTCGACGACCTCCTCCATGGCCCTCTTGCCCACCTTGATCAGTATGGCGGCCACCTGCCGCGGGTCGTTGAGGTACGAGACGCCCACCTCGACGACGGCCGGCACCATCCTGATCTCCTTGGAATAGTTTATGATCTGCGCGTTTATCAGCTGCCGGGTGGGTATGATGGCGACCGACTCGTTGAGCGCGTGGCGCAGGTACGTGACCCTCGAGGTGATCTTGTGCACGTACCCGTTGTAGCCGGTGTCCAGCTTTACGCGGTCGCCCTCGACGTATATCTTGTCCTTGCGCACCAGTATGTACGCGAAATAGTTCTGCAGCGTCTCCTGCAGGGCGAACCCCACGCCTATGCCCAGGCCGCCGACTGCCGTGGCCAGCACGAACAGATCCACGCCCCACCAGCCCACCACGCCGAGCAGCACGGCGGCGAACATGCCGACGGGCAGTATGCTCGTGAACGACTTGGGGAGGTTCTTGCGCTTGCGCCTGGCGTTGCCAGGCGGGCGCGCGCCCGGCTCTATGCGGCCAAAGCCGCCCATCCTCTTTTCTTCCCTCCAGATGTCTATTGGGTATATCTCCTCGGGGTCGCGCGCCGTGCGCAGCACCCTGCCTGCCCCGTTGTTGCCCGAGACGCACGACTCGAAATACGAGCGGTACTTTGACCTCTCGCTCTCTTTCCACTCCTCGAACGGGCGCTTTGATATGTCCTCATAGCTGCCCACGGAGGCCCCGTTGCGCGTCCTGTACGATTCGAGGCGCCTCCTTCCCCCCTCCGTCCCCACCAGCTCCTTGAACTCGGCTTCGTCCATCCCGTCGGGGGGGCCGGCAGGCGGCACCCACCTGAAGAGCTTGTGGAACATGTCGCCCTCGTCGTCCTCAAAGCCCATCATGGAGCGCCACTGCTCGTAGTCCTGCTTTTCCAGCTCGGACTTTTCGCGTTTTGTCAGTATTATGGGCACCAAGCGGGCCACCGTGTACCCTATGACCAGCACGTCCATGGTGTTGAGCAGCTTTACGAACGTCTCCTGCGCCGTGAGCTGTCCGCCCATCTCGGCGAGCCTCTCTGCCTCCTCGTCGAAGAGCTCGAAGGTCTGTATGTACGCGTTGACCGACGATATGAGCGCGACGCCGAAGACGGGCAGCACCGCGACTTGGACGAACTTTGACAGGTGCGGCCTGTGGTAGTAGAACTTTTTGCCGCGTATCCAGCCGGAGAGCTTGCGGTAGCCCATGGCTATGCCAACTATGCCGACCACCAGCACCACCATGGCCGCCTGCAGCGACTGCGACGAGGCGAGCAGCTGCGAGAGCGTGTCAAAGTGGCCCGCGTTTCCGGCTACCGCGCTTGCCACGTCGTGCCCGGACATTTCCGGCCCCCGCCCCCGCACCCTTTAATAAGAGTAGAACCCGATCCGGCGCGTTGGCCCAGGAGATGGCGTGGAAGGAGCCGCGCATATCGTCGTACACGCTGGCAAACTACCGCAAGCTGCCCCAGATCTCGCAGATGAGCGAGGAGCGCCAGTTCGAGATGGAGGTGGTCGGCAACGTGCTGCCCTTCAAGGCCAACAACTACGTGGTGGAGCAGCTGATAGACTGGTCAAAGGTGCCCGACGATCCCATCTACGTGCTCACCTTCCCGCAGCGCGGCATGCTCGTGCCCCGCCACTACCAGGAGATGGAGGAGGCCCTCAAGAGGGGCGCGGACCGCAAGGAGATAGCCGAGGTGGCCAACCGGATACGGCTGCAGCTCAACCCGCACCCGGCCGGCCAGATGGAGATGAACGTGCCGTCCCTTTCGGACGGCACGAAACTGTACGGCATGCAGCACAAGTACAAGGAGACGTGCCTGTTCTTCCCCAGCCAGAGCCAGACGTGCCACGCGTACTGCAGCTTTTGCTTCCGCTGGCCGCAGTTCGTCGGCATGGACGAGATGAAGTTCGCCATGAAAGAGAGCGAGTCGCTGGTAAGGTACGTGCGCGAGCACCCCGAGATAAGCGACGTGCTGTTCACCGGCGGCGACCCGATGGTAATGAAGGCGCGCATGTTCGGCACGTACGTAGACGCGCTGCTCGACGCCGACATACCGCACCTGCGCACCATCCGAATAGGCACCAAGGCCCTGGCGTACTGGCCGTACAAGTTTCTGACGGACGACGACGCGCAGGAGATGCTCGACATCTTCGCGCGCGTGGCAGCAAAGGGCAAGCACCTTGCCATCATGGCGCATTTCAACCACTTGGTGGAGCTTTCGACCGGGGCGGTCCGCGAGGCCATGGCCAAGATAAGGATGACCGGCGCGCAGATACGCACCCAGTCGCCGCTGCTGGCGCACATCAACGACGATGCGGACATGTGGGCCGAGATGTGGCGCGAGCAGGTCCGGCTCGGCTGCATACCCTACTACATGTTCGCCGTGCGGGACACCGGCGCGCAGCACTACTTCGGCGTGCCCTTGGCGCGGGCCTACGACATTTTCCGGCGGGCCTACCGGCAGACCAGCGGCCTGTCGAGGACGGTGCGGGGCCCGAGCATGTCGGCTGCCCCCGGCAAGGTGCTGGTGGACGGGACCCCGACCATATCGGGCAAGAAGGTGCTGTCGCTGAGGTTCCTGCAGGGGCGCAACCCCGAGTGGGTCAACAAGCCCTTTTACGCCGAATACGACGAGAACGCGGTCTGGCTGGACGAGCTGAGGCCGGCGTTCGGGGAAAAATTCTTCTTTCAGGACGAGATGGAGAGCAGGTACGGGCAGGCAGGCACGCTGCGGACGAAAAATTGACAAAAGCGCAAATACAGCTGACAAGCGGGGTTTAGTAGTGCTATGCCGAATACGGGCATGGACGCCGGCGCGGTGCTAAAGGCCATAGAGGATCAGGGGATCACGTTTCTGGACTTTTGGTTCGTCGACGTGTTCGGCGAGCTCCACCGCATGGGCATGCCCAGCTACGCCGTGGACGAGGGCAGCTTTGAGAACGGGCTGGAAAAGCTGGACGGCTCGTCCATCACCGGCTTCAAGTCGGTCAACAAGTCGGACATGATACTAAAGCCGGACCCGGACACGTTCCGGCGGCTGCCCTCCGACTACGACGACGGGCGGCGCGCCAACGCCCGCATAATATGCGACCTGTACGAGGGCAACACGACGGAAAAGTCGCGCTACAACCGGGATTCGCGCGGCATCGCGCACAAGGCCGCGCGCAAGCTAGACGATCTGGGGTTCACGAAGACCAACTGGGGCCCCGAGATCGAGTTCTTCGTCTTTGACAACATCAACGTGTACCCGTCGCCGTACGCGGCCACGCACTCGGGCGGCGGCTCCGGGTACTCGATAGAATCCACGGAATCGCCGTGGGCGCAGGGCAACATCAGCACAGCCATAAACTTCAAGCAGGGGTACTATCCGTCGCAGCCAAAGGACACGCTCGAGACTTTCCGCAAGGACATATGCGACGACCTGTACACGTACTTTGGCATAAAGATAGAGGCCGAGCACCACGAGGTGGCCACCTCGGGGCAGTGCGAGATCAACCTGGTGTACGACGAGATGCTGTCGATGGCCGACAACGTGGTGACCGTCAAGAACATGGTAAAGGTCAAGGCCAAGCGGCGCAGCAAGGTGGCCACGTTCATGCCAAAGCCCATCTTCGGCGACAACGCCTCGGCCATGCACGTGCACCAGAGCCTGTGGAAGGACGGGGCCAACGCCATGTACGATCCGGGCGACGACGTGGCTCAGCTGAGCCAGGACGGGCGGTACTACGTGGGCGGGATACTCGACCACGCATCGGCGCTGTGCGCCATATCCAACCCGACGACCAACTCGTACAAGCGGCTGGTGCCCGGCTTCGAGGCGCCGGTCAACATGTGCTGGGGCATCGGCAACAGGTCCGCGGCGGTGCGCGTGCCCATGTACTACCGCAACCAGGAAAAGAGCAAGCGGATAGAGTACAGGGTGCCCGACCCGACGGCCAACATCTATTTGCTCGAGGCGGCCCTGCTGCTGGCAGGCCTGGACGGGATACGGCGCAAGCTGGATCCGGGAGATCCGGTCGAGGAGAACATATACCAGCTCTCCGACGCCAAAAAGCGCGAGTACAACATCGGCTCGCTACCCGTCTCGCTAAAGGGCTCGCTCGACGCGCTGGGAAGCGACAACTCGTTCCTATCGGACGTGTTCACGTCCGACTTTCTGGACACGTACGTCTCGCTAAAGCTGAAGGAATACGTGGCCTTTGCGCAGACCCCCACCGCCTGGGAGGTCTCGATGTACACCGACTCGTGAGCCCTGCCCAACACGATCGCAACGGCATTATGCAGATCACGACTGAGCCGTCCTGCGATGATTGCAAGGCCAAACTGTTCGCATCTCTGATTGCCGCTGCAGTGCTCGTATTCGCCGCGATGGCCTTTGTGGCGACGGGAGACCGAAATCCAAAAGACAAAACGCTGGAAAAAGCTCAAGAAAAGCAAGAGCGCGATCTGGTTTCGCAAAAGATGACGCAGCTTGTAGTCGAAGCGCAGGAATTGACGGAAAGGCTCCAGTCTGAAAACAGCCAAAGTGAGAAACAGAGAATCGGCGCAAGGCTAGACGAGATACGGGGCGAGCTGGACAAAATCGAGAGCGACAACCGCGTAAAAGACGTACCGCAAGCGCAGCTCGACGAGCTACTCGGCAACAGGTGGCTTTTGGGGAAAGATTGATGCAGTCCGACGCCGTGAAATTTGTCGTGGCCATAGGAATAGATCTCTCCGGCAGGGAAATCCAAGTTGTGCTGAACGAGAGTCTCGTAGGCTCGCACAACATTGATTCAATAATCAACGATCTGCAAAAAATGATGCCTGCCAATGCAAACTGGCACGTTGTCTTGTCCGGCGGCCCTCCGTAAGCACACACAGTTCCAGAGATCAGATTCGCGCGGGGCCGGCCGACCAAGGTTTTTAACGTCGGCGCCGCGAGCGCGCCCCATGCTGCTTGCGGCACTCGCTGCGGTTCTGCTGATGCTGCCCGCGGTTGCGCTGGCCCACCAGCTCGACACGGTCGGCGAGTACCGCGTCCAGATAGGCTGGCAGTACGAGCCGGCCATATCGGGCGAGCCCAACGCCATACAGCTGTGGGTCAGCCCGTTCGACCCGTCGACGCCCGTAGAAGAGCAGCCGTTCCGGGACGGGATCACGGGGCTGCGCAAGGATCTAAAGATAGAGCTGGTGCTGGGCGAGCAAAAGGTCACCCTGCCTATTTCGGTGGACCACGACGTTCCCGGAAAATACTACGCGCTGGTCAGCCCGACCGAGCCGGGCTACTACCAGGTCAACATACTGGGCAAGGTCGGCGAGACCGTCTTCAACAAGGCGCTGCACGCCCCAAAGGTGGAAAACAGCGAGTTCATCCGGTTCCCCGCACCCGGGGATCCGGCCGGTGCCCAGCTGGACCGCCTGGGCGCGGACTTGGCGCGGCTGGAGGCCTCCGTCTCCGGCCTGGAACAGCGGGTCTCGGCGGCGCCCGGCCCAGAGACCGGATACGCGGCGCTGGGCCTGGCCGCGGCCGCCGCGGCGGTTTCGGGCGTGGCGCTGGCGCGGCGCCGCTAGTTTTATACCACAACGCGGCGGGGCGCGCCGCGTGGATTTGGTCTGCGTGCCCGCCTTTAACGAGGAGGGGACCGTCGGGCGAGTGGTAAAGGAATCGCTAAAGTTCGCCGACAGGGTGGCCGTCTGCGACGACGGCTCGACCGACGGCACGGCCGCCGAGGCGCGCGCGGCCGGCGCGCACGTCATAGAGCACGGCTCCAACAGGGGCTACGGCGCGGCGCTCTCGACCCTCTTCGAGTTCGCCCGCTCCTCGGGCGCCGAGACCATGGCGACCATCGACGCGGACGGGCAGCATTCCCCCGCACAGATACGGGACCTTGCCGCCGCGCTGGAGCGGCACAGCGTCGACGTGGTGATAGGCTCGCGGTTCCTGAGCGGGGGCAGCACGCCGGCCTACAGGAAGGCGGGCATCCGGGTGATCACGTCGGCGTCAAACTACGGCACGGGCCTGCGCGTATCGGACGCGCAGTCGGGGTTCCGGGCGTACTCGCGCGCCGCGGTAGATCTCATCCGGCCGTCCGAATCAGGCATGTCCGCCTCCACGCAGATACTAAAGCAGGTCTCGGACAACGGGCTCTCGCTGGCCGAGGTGCCCGTCGAGGTCTCGTACGACGTGCCGCACGCCTCGGGGCAGCCGGCCGTCACGCACGGCGTCTCGGTCCTGGTCTCGGCGCTGAAACTGGTCTCCATCAGGCACCCGCTAAAGTCGTACGGCGCGGCGGGCCTCGCGTTCCTGGTGGCCGGCCTCTCGCTGGGCGCGGTGTTTTTCGACGCGTACATCAACGAGCAGTCCGTCTTTTACGGCTCGCTAGTGGCCGCCATCGTGCTGTTCCTGCTGGGCACCATACTGCTGGTCACGTCCATACTGCTGTTCACCATGGCCAACCTGATCAGGGACCGGCCCTAGCATCCCGCGCACGCCCTCGCGCAGCCCGATCCCGGCGACAAAGCCGGCCTCCGCCAGCCTCGCGGCCGAGGCCCCGCTCGCGCGCACGTCCCCGGGCCCCGCCGGTGCGCGCTCGGGCTCGCCGATGCCCGATCCCGCAAAGTACCCAAGCAGCTGGCCCACCGACGTCGAGACTCCGGTGGCCAGGTTGTACGTGCCGCCCGGCCCAGATCCGGCCATGTAGGCCATGCAGGCGGCCACATCGCGCACGTGCACAAAGTCGCGCGTCTGCGAGCCGTCGCCGCGCAGCAGGGGCCGGCCCTTCGAGGCGGCAGCTTGGGCGAACTTGGACACGACGCCGCGCCCGCCCGGCCCGTACGCGTTGAATATGCGCAGCACCACTTTTTTGGGCACCGCCGAGCGCAGCACCAGCCGCTCGCCCTCGGCCTTTGTCCTGCCGTACGCCGAGACGGGGCGCAGGGCGTCGTCCTCCGACGCGCTTGCCGTCTCGCCGTACACCGCCGCCGAGGAGGCGAATACCAGCGCGCCGACCCCTGCCGACTCGCAGGCGCGCACCACGTTGGCCGTGCCGTCCACGTTGGTCCTGCGCGCCCCCCCCGGATCCGCCTCTGCCGTAGAGACGTCGCTGACCGCGGCCAGGTGCACCACCGCGTCCCGCCCCGCCACCGCCGCCGGGAGGCTTTTTTCGTCCAGTATGTCGCCGCCCGGCCCCGCTATGTCGTACACAGTAACTTTGCAGCCGCCGAGCGCCGCGCAAAGATGCGAGCCGATAAAGCCGGCCCCGCCGGTCACGGTTATCCTCGCAGGCACGGCCCCGCCCCCGCGCCGGGCGGTATAACGTCTTTCGGCTCACGCGCCGCGCCTGTTCCTGTACAGAAAAATTACCACTATCGCCGCGGCCGCGATTAGTATAATAGACAAGGCGGCGACGGAGAACTGGGGCGGGTACGGTGCAGGTTCCTCCCAGCCTTTCGCAGTCCCGCTCCAGCCCCCGCTCTGCAAAAGCAGGCCCTGCAGCAACACCGCGAAATCCACGCCCGCCCCCGCCCCCGCCCTGGAAAAAACTCTTCGTACTCGTCCTGAAACCGCCCCGCTTTCCGGAAGGGCCGCGCGCACGGCAACCCGCCGCTTGCAAGGTATAATTGCGGGGCCGCCCCGCGCGCGGCGTTGCTTGGGGGCGTCGAGGGGTGAAGTGCCTGTCGATAGCGCAGCCGTTCGCGCACCTCGTCGTTACCGGCAGGAAAAAGATAGAGCTGCGCACTTGGAACACCCGCTTCCGCGGACCGTTCCTGGTGCACGCGCCGCTAAAGGTGCGCGCAGCCGACATGAGGCGCCTCGGGGTGCCCGAGCAGCCGACCGGCGCCATAGTGGGACGGGCCGAGATATCGGACGTAAGGACGTACGAGACGGCCTCCGCGCTGCGCAGGGACAGGCGCCTGCACCTGTCGAACCGCAAGCTGGAGGGCACCGTGTACGGGTTCGTAGTGCGCCGCCCCAGAAAGTTCCGCACCCCCGTGCCGCGCAAGGGCATGCTCGGGTTCTTCAACGTGGACGGCCTTGACCGGTAGCGGCGCGCCGGTCGGCGCCGGCGCCATAGTCTGCGCCGACGCGCGAGAGGCGATGGGCCGCATACGCGCCGGCAGCGTGGACCTGAGCTTTTGGTCGCCGCCGTACTTTGTGGGGAAATCGTACGAAAAGCACCTAGACTTTGCTGGGTGGCAGGAGCTGGTAGCCGGCGCGGTGCGAGCCCACTCGCGCGTGCTCAAGCCGGGCGGGTTCATGGCCGTCAACATAGGCGACATACTCTCGTTCGAGGATCCGGCCATGCCCCGCATACAGGCCGACATGGTGTCGGGCAAGCGCTCGCCTGTCACCAAAAAGCGGGTGCTGGCCGCCAAGAAAAAAATGCCGGGGGCGGACAGGCGCGAGCTGGCAGCGGCCCTCGGATGCAGCGAGCAGACGGTGCAGCGGCGGCTGGAGCACAACAACGTGCGCGGCGGCAAGCACGCGTGCGGCACCCGGGTGGTCATGACCGGCGCGATGGTGGCAGGCTGGGCCGAAGACGCCGGCCTGTACCTGTACGACAGGAGGGTATGGCACAAGGATCCGGCCTGGGCCAACAGCAGGTGGCACTCGGGCTCGTACAGGTCGGTGGACGAGCACGAGAACGTGCTGGTGTTCTGGAAGCCGGGCATCACCGTATACGACAGGCGGCGGCTGACCGACGGCGAGTGGGGCAGCTGGGGCTCGCGGGGCGTCTGGAAGATACCGTCGGTCCGGCGCAACGGCCGCCACGAGGCCGAGTTCCCCGAAGAGCTCGCGAGGCGGGTGATCAGACTCTTTTCGCCGCGCGGGGGGCTGGTGCTGGATCCGTTCGTGGGGACCGGTACGACCGCCGCGGTGGCAAAGGCCGAGGGGCGCAGGTGGATAGGGATAGACTCCGACCCGCGGTGCGCGCGCATGGCGAGGCGCAGGGTGGCCTAGTACCCCTGCTCCTGCCTGCGCACGTTGATCTCGTTCTTTCTCCTGTACTCTTTTAGCACGGCCTCGGGCTCCATGCCCAGCTCTATGGACGCCTGCACCACAAAGTGCCAGATGTCTATCAGCTCTTCGCGCGCGGCGCCCTCGTCGAAGCCGGACGGCGACTTCCACCACTTCCAGTTGGTCAGGCGCTGCAGTTCCACTGCCTCGTGGACTATGGCCGTGCACAGCGCAGAGACGCGCGCCTCTGTCTCTTGGGGGTACCTGCCCAGGTCGGACTTTACGACGAACCCGCGCTGCATCTCGAATATTTCTTCCATGCTGTCCACGCGCGCACCGCGCCCCGCCCCGCATTTAGATCTTGCCCCCGGCCGCCGCCCGGTGCCCGGAAACCCGAGCGCGCGGCCCGTCCGGCGAAAACACAAACATGGTTTTTATACAAACCGGCGGCCGCGCCGCCGATGGAGCGCCACCTCCAAGAGTCGGACCGCAACTACAGGGTGTTCCTGTACGTCTTTTACCTGTGCGGGTTCCTGATGCTGTCCATATTCGCCTACGGCCTGTACGCGATGCTCTCGGAGTGGGCCGAGACGGGCACGTACGTGATGGGCGAGGTGCTCGTCACCACGCACGTGCCGTTCGACGGGTTCGCGAAACTGACCACCTGGCTGTTCTTCGCCGGCGTCATCGGCTGGTACTGCTGCAGCCGCATAGGCTGGAAGCGGACCACCTCGAGGCAGCTTGGCGGCGCCCGGCTGGCGCTGCTGCAGCTCATGCTGCTCGGGTTCGCGATCATATGCGGCTACGAGGTGCTGTGGAACTTTACCGTGCTGTACTCCCAGATAGAGGCGGGCACCGTGGGCGGCGCGGTGCCCGACATCGACACGCTCTCGGTGGGCTATCCGGATCCGGACAGGCCGTGGAACCTGATATTCGCCACCAAAATATTTCTGATGGGCGCCATCATAAGCGCGCACGCGTTCTACCTGAGCACGAGGCCGCGCAAGACGATCTGAAGGCTTTATAGTGGAACCGCGGCGCCCCGGCGCGTCTTGGACGCGCAGGAAAAGGCCGAGCTGGTCGCCCGCGCGCCCACCGAGGAGATAGTCACGCGCGACGAGCTGCTCGCCCTGTTCGAGACGGACGACTCGCCGCGCCACTACATCGGGCTGGAGGTCTCCGGGCTGCTGCACTTGGGCAGCCTGATGACGGCTGGCTTCAAGATAAACGACTTTGCGCGCGCGGGCGTACAGTGCACCGTGTTTCTGGCAGACTGGCACACCGTCATAAACGACAAGCTGGGCGGCGACTGGGACGCGGCCAGGCGCGTCTCGCGCTACTACGAGGCCGCGTTCGGGGCCGTCTGCCCGGGCGTGCGGATAAGGACCGGCTCGGAGCTGTGCGCCTCTAGCGAGTACTGGGCCGACGTGGTGCGCTTTTCCAAACACATGTCGATGGCAAGGACCATGCGCTCGCTGACCATCATGGGCAGGTCCGAGGCCGACAAGACCGACCTTGCAAAGCTGCTCTACCCCCCGATGCAGGCCGTCGACATCCACCACCTGGGGGCCCGGATAGCGCACGCGGGGATGGACCAGCGCAAGATCCACATGCTGGCCCGCGAGATCTTCCCCAAGCTGGGCCTGGAGCCGCCCGTCGCGGTGCACCACCGCCTGCTGCCCGGGCTGGGCAGGCCAGAGGCCGAGGGCCGGCCCGCCAAGATGAGCAAGTCCGATCCGGACTCGGGCATATCCATACACGACACGGACGAGCAGATCGCCGCAAAGATAAAAAAATCCTGGTGCGAGCAGGGCCGCGTCGAGAACAACCCGCTGCTGGCCATAGCGCGCGACGTGATACTCCACGAGCTCGACGAGCTGAACGTGGAGCGCCCGCAAAAGTTCGGCGGCGACCGCGCGTACGCCTCGTACGCAGAGCTGGAGTCGGACTTTGCGGCCGGCGGAGTGCATCCGGCCGACCTCAAGGGGGCCGTCTCGCGCTGCCTCGCCAAGATACTGGCGCCGGTCCGCTCGAAGGTGAAGCTGGACGAGCAGACGCGCGAGCTGCTCAGATGACGAGCAGCTTTACGTCGTCCATCTTGCGGCTGGTCTGGAACCCGCGCGTGACATCGTTTATCCGATCGCCGTCGCCGCCGAGCACGAATATCTCTACGCACCTGCTGCCGTCTATCTTGTTGTGCAGGTGCGTGGTGATCAGATCCTCGTAGTCGTGCTTTATCCCGGCCACCTCCGCGTCGAACTCGTCGGCGTGGACCACCAAGAGTATGGCGCTGGCCGAGCCGGAAATCTCGCGCTTTTGCTTCTCTTCCTGCACGAACGCGCGTATCCCGGCCCTGATCATCTCGGAGCGCCCGGTAAACCCCATCTCTTTCTGGAGGCTCTCCAGCTCGTCGAACATGTCGCTGCTGAGCGAGATCGAGACTATCTTGATGCCTGCCATTATTCGCCGCCCCGCGTCCGTCTTAATAAATTATAGTTGGGGGCTGTTATTTGGTTATTAACTTCCTGCCCAAAGTCATCATTTCCTATTAACTTAAATAATCCCCCTGATAACCCCCGCCCATGGTTAGAACTTGGCTTGCGGCAGTCGCGGGCGTAGCGGCAGTAGCCGCGGTGGTAGCGGCCGTGGCTGCGATGTCGGTGACGACGCAGCCTGAACCAAGCGAGCAGATCACCGTCTATGCCTCGTTCTTTCCATACTATGAATTTGCGAGGGGCGTGGCGGGCGAGGACGCGCAGGTGACGCAGCTGACGCCGGGCGGCGCCGACGCGCACGACTGGGAGCCGAGCCCGGGGCAGGTGCGCAACTTGGCCGCGGCCGACGTGTTCGTGTACAACGGGCTGGGTCTGGAGCCGTACACGGAGCAGATGGAGCGCTCGCAAGAGTTTGCCGATGTGGAGTTTGTGCCGGCCGGAAGATCCGTCTCTCTCATCTACGGCTACGACGAATCGTTCATGCATGCGGGGCACGACGATCATGACGATCACGGCGACGAGCACGCGGACGAAGAGGATCATGCAGACGAGGAGGACCATGGTGACGAACACACCGACGAGGAGGACCACGCGGACGAAGAGGATCACGGAGACGAGCACGCGGACGAAGAGATGCACGCCGACGAGGAGGACCACGCGGACGAAGAGGATCACGGAGACGACCACGCCGACGAAGAGATGCACGCCGACGAGGAGGACCACGCGGACGACGACCACGGCGACGAAGAGATGCACGCCGACGAAGAGGATCACGGCGACGAGCACGCCGACGACGCAGACCCGCACGTGTGGCTGGATCCGGCAAGGGCCAAGGTGCAGGTCGACGCCATAGCCGAGGCGCTCTCGCGCGCCGATCCGGCCCGCGCCGACGCGTACCGCGGCAACGCGGCTGCGTACAAGGCGGAGCTGGACGCGCTGCACGACTACATGTCCGCGACGCTGCAGGACTGCAGCGGCCGCGCGTTCGTCACACTGCATCCGGCGTTCGAGTACCTTGCAGACAGGTACGGCTTGGAGCAGGTCAACATCGGCCGCGCGTCGGCCGAGCTGTCGGCAGCCGAGATATCGGAAGCCATCGAGACGCTGGAGGGGGCGCAGACATCGGTAATATTCGGAGAAACGGCAAAGGAACCACGGTTCGCCGAGGTTCTTGCAGCAGAGGCCGGCGCCGATGTCATGGTGCTGGACACGCTAGAGTCGCCCTCGGAGTCCTACTTGGAGGCGATGCGGTACAACGCCGACACGCTGGCCGAGGGTCTGGATTGCCGCTGAACGTCCTAGAGGCGCGTAGCATCTCGGCCGGGTACCCTGGCAGGCCGGCCGTGCAGGCTGTCACGTTCTCGGTGCCCGAAGGGGAGCTGCTCGGCATAATCGGGCCCAACGGGGCGGGCAAGACGACCCTCTTCCGGGCCATACTGGGCCTGCACCCGTACACGGGAATGGTGCGGCTGTTCGGGCAGCCGGGCGCGAGCATGGTGCCGCTCGTCGGGTACGTGCCCCAGCGCGTCTCGTTCGAGCCCAACTTTCCGGCCACGGTGCGCGAAATCGTGTCCATGGGGCTGATCTCGGAGAGGCGCGACAGGGCCGCCCAGAAGGTGCTGCAGGCTGCCGGATACGGGCGCAACCGGACGCCGGGCGGCACGTCCGAAAAGATAGAGGGGGCGCTGCGCACCGCCGGCGTGGAGGATCTCGCCGGGCGCCGCATAGGCGAGCTGAGCGGCGGCGAGCAGCAGCGCGTCTTCATAGCAAAGGCGCTCGCCAAGGATCCGGCCCTGCTGATACTCGACGAGCCGGTCACCGGCGTGGACGCGGACACGCAGGCGCGGTTCTACGCGGCCGTCCAGAAGGCCAACCGCGAGAGGGGCATCGCGACGGTGTGGTCCTCGCACGACCTAGACGCGATACAAAAGTACGCCAGCCGGGTCGCGTGCATGGACAAGAACCTGTTCTTCCACGGCTCCAAGGACGAGTTCTTCTCCGACGCCGAGGCGCTCCGCACGTACGCCGAATCCTCGATGCAGGCGCACATGCACGGCCACGCCGGGTGTTCGCGGTGATCGAGGCGCTCGAGCACGGGTTCGTCCAGAGGGCGCTGATAGTCGGGATGCTGGCCGGCGCGGCCTGCGCCATGATGGGCTCGTTCCTGGTGCTCCGACGGCAGGCGCTCTTCAGCGACGGCATCGCGCACGTGGCCTTCGGCGGCATCGCCGTCGGGCTCTTTGCCGGCACGTTCCCGTTCTGGACGGCCATGGCCGCGGCCGTCGCCGGCGGGCTGGGCCTGCAGAAGCTCCGCTCGGGGAGCGGCGTCCCGGGCGACGCGGCCGTCGCCGTGGTGCTGGTCTCGGGCCTGGCCGCCGGGATACTACTGATCAGCGCCAGCGGCGGGTTCTCGACGGACCTGTTCGGAGTGCTGTTCGGGAGCATACTGCTGATCAGCACGGAGGACGCCCTGACGGTCTCATTCGCGAGCGCGGCCGTCATCGGGGCGCTGCTGGCGCTGCGCGGCCCGCTGCTGCATGTCGCTTTCAGCGAGGAGCAGGCGCGCGCTTCGGGCATGCGGGTGACCCTGCTCAACTACGTCTTCGTGGCCATGGCGGCGGTCATGGTGGTCGCCTCGATGAGGCTGGTGGGAATACTGCTGATAACGGCCCTGGTGGTGGTGCCCAACGTGGCGGCCATGGCGCTGGGCATGGGCTTTGCGAGGACGCTGGCGGCCTCGGCGGCCATTGCTGCCGCCTCGGTGGCCTCGGGGGTGCTGCTCTCGTACTATCTGGATCTTGCACCGTCCGGCGCCATGGTGGCCGCGGCCCTCCTGATCATGGCGTGCGCGCTGGGCTGGCGCCGGCTCCGCTAGCGCCGGCTCCGCTAGCGCCCAGGCTGTACTTTGACTTGTAGCCGCGCGGGTTTATCATCAGATCCCCGTAGGTGAAAGTCGACGAGTTTCCCACGATCACGGTGCTTATCATGCCCAGCTTTTCGGCGTGGTCCTCTATGTGTCCCAGGTCCGTGAGCACAACCGATTCGGAGTCGCGGAAGGCGCCCTTTACTATCGCCACCGGCGTCTCGGGCTTCCTGTGCCGCAGCATTATGGCGCGCGCGTCGCGGAGCTGGCGCACCCTGCGCTTGCTGGCCGGGTTGTATATGACGATCACAAAGTCGCCGCGCGCGGCCGCCTCGACGCGCTTCTCGATGACCTCCCAGGGAACCAGCAGGTCGCTCATGCTCAGCACCGCAAAGTCGGTCATCAGCGGCGAGCCTACTATCGAGGCGCACGAGTTGAGCGCCGAGACGCCGGGGATCACCTCGACCTGCGGGTCGGCGCGGTCCCACCCCGAATCGGCCAGCGTCTCGTATATGAGGCCGGCCATGCCGTATATGCCCGGATCGCCGCTCGAGACGAGCGAGACGGTCCTTCCCGACGAGGCCAGATCTATGCACTGCTGCGCGCGCTCCACCTCCTGCGTCATGGCGTACCTGTGCGTCTCCTTGCCGGCTATCAGGTCGGCGACCAGATTCACGTACGTCTCGTAGCCGACTATGGTGTCGCTCTCGCCTATGGCCTCGCGCGCCCTGAACGTCATGTGCTCGTGGCCGCCCGGGCCCACCCCGACTATGTACAGCTTGCCCGGCACGCGCGCGCTATTCTCCGTCGGAATAAGTGTCTTGCCCGGACGGATCGACTATCGGCGCGTTGATCACGTGGTCCTCGCCCAGCGGGCGCGCCAGCATAACCGACACCTGCCCGCCCGACTCGGCAGACTCTATGTCGCGCACAGTCTGCAGCAGGACGGCCTCTTGGTTCCATTCGGCGACGGACACCGAGCGCACCGGGCTGTACCCCTCGTCGCCCGGCACCGAATCGAGCACGTCGGGCTGGAAGCCCAGCGTCCCGGGGCCGGCGAGGCCGTCGCGGAACTGGTACAGGCCCGCCGAGCTTTCGTAGTCGAGGCCCGGCGAGTGGGGCACGCCCATCAATTCGGCGGGCCGGGCCGGCGCGGCGCCTGTCAGTATGTAGTATACGGTCCTGCCGTCGCTGCCCCACGCGCGGTGCGCCACGAACACCGCCGCCTCCTCGCCTATCTCGGATACCTGCTCGCCCTCCATGCTGCCGCCGGGCCACGACACCTGCGGCGCGTTGAGCACGACGCCGGTCCTTTCCACCTCCACGCGGCCCCCGTCCTCGGCCTCGAGCACCTCCTTTTCGGAGAGCAGGGTGGAGGCGCGCTGCCCCGGCTTCCACGAGACCTTGGCCAGCTCTGCCAGCTGCGTGTACCCCGGCTCGTCCGGGCTGGTGGTGAGCACGTCGGGCTGGAACCCGTACATGCCGTCCCCGTCGATGCCGTCGGTGAACGCGTACAGGGCCGCCCCGCCCGCTTCCGAAAGGGGAGGGGCGTGCAGCACGGGCCAGTCCGCGCCCGGCGCCTCCTTGGCGAACTCTTCGTCGCCCGAATCCGTGATGATGTACGAGGCCGGCTCCTCTTCGTACACGGCGGCCCGCAAAGGTATGGACACCTCGGCGCGCTCCTCGTACAGCCGCAGGGCCGGAGGATCCACGTCGACGTCGAACGAGTACTTTTCCGCGTCGAACTGCCCGTCGCGCAGCCACGCGTCGACGCTGGCCGTCGCCGTGAACGTGGAGCTGCTGTGCAGCGCGACGGCCGCGCCGGTAAACTCCGCCTGGCCGGACGGCCCCCCGTACATGCGCGTCAGCGCGTAAAAGCTCTTGCCGTCCACCGTCCAGATCGGCTGGCCTCGCGCCTCGTCGGGCTCTATCTCGTGGAGCACCTCCACCCAGACGGGCAGGCTGGCCGCGAACGTCACGGAGCCGTCGAAGACGGCGCCCTTTTCGGGCCGCAGCACCATGGCAAGCTGCCCCGTCTCGCCGGCGCCCGGATCCGGCGCCGAATCGAGCGTGACGGTAAAATGCACCTTTGAGTTTGATTCCGCCTCCGAAAGATCCTGCATCATCTGCGGCGCGCCGGCCGCCGCGGCGGCGGCCGCCAGGACGAGCGCCCACCCGGGGCTCATTTCCCCAGCCCGAACTCGGCGTGGACCGCGCGCACCGCCGCCGCCGCGTCGGCGTCGCGCACGGCGAACGCCAGGTTGAGCTCGGAGGAGCCCTGCGTTATCATCACCACGTTGACGCCCTTCCTTCCCACCGCGCCAAAGACGCGCGAGGCCACCCCGGCCGTGCCGCGCATACCCGAGCCTATCAGGGCCACGATGGACACGTCTGCGCTAACCTCCAGGCCCTTTATGCCGGCGCCCAGCAGGCTCGACTCCAGGGCGTGCACGGCCCCGTCAAGGTCGGCCTTTTTCACCACCACGGTTATGCTCGATTCCGACGGGCTCTGCGATATCATCATCACGTTTATCCCCGCGCGCGCAAGCGCCTCGAAGATCTTGGCTGCGGTCCCGCGCGAGCCGGCCATGCCGCCGCGCACGTCTATGAGGCCGTTGCGGCTAACGGAGCTGACGCACTTTACTGTGCCGTCGGACCGGGAGGACACCAGGGTGCCTTCCCCCGACGGCCCCATTATGCGGGCCACCGTGCCCGATTCCAGCAGGGGCTCGAAGGTGCGCGGATGCACGTGCGCCGACCCGAAGAGGGTCATCTCGAGCGCCTCTGCGAACGAGACCTCTGGCAGCACCTTGGTTCCCTTGACCAGGCCCGGGTCGGCCGTGAGCAGCCCCCCGGCCTCGCCCACGAGCCAGACCTCGTCGGCGCCCAGGCACGCCCCCACGATGGCGGCAGTATAGTCCGAGCCGCCCCTGCCCAGGGTGGTTATTCTGCCGTGCTGGTCGGCGCCGGAAAACCCAGCGATGACGGGCAGCGCGCCCCGCTCCAGCGCGCCGCCGACCGACTTTAGCACCCGCAGGCGCGTGGTGTCCATGAGGGGGCGCGCGTCGCCAAAGTTGGAATCGGTCAGTATGCCCGCCTCCTGGCCGGTCAGCACCTCGGTCTTTTTCCCCGCGTCCGAGAGGGCGGCGGCCACCAGCCTGGCAGACGCGCGCTCGCCGAACGAGAGCAGATAATCCATCGAGCGCGGGGTGACCTCGCCGAGCACCGAGGCGCCCTCCAGCAGGGCCCGCAGCCGCGCAAAGTCGGCCCCGAGGGCGCGCAGCACGCTCTTGCGCACGCGCTCCTTCTTGACTGCCGCGCGGGCAAGCTCGGCGTGCCTCTTTTCGACGCGGCCGGCTATCTTTAGGGCCCCGGCGCCGCCCCCGCGCGCAGCGCCGGCCGCCGATATGAGCTCGTCAGTAGTGGAGCCGGCGGCCGCGCACACGACGGCCACCCTGTCCCCCCCGGACGACAGATCCCGCACGAGCCGCGCCGACTCGCAGACAAGCCGGGGCGAGGCCAAGCGCCCGCCCCCTATCTTTACCACTAGGCTGCGGCCCAACGGGCCTATCCCTCGATCCTCGGGGCCAGGTAGAAATGTATGCGGCCCACGTTGGCCACCTGGAACTCTATCCTCAGCGGCTTGGACGTCGAAAACTCGCACGTTATCGCCTCGGCCGTCCCCCCGACCGCCTTTACCACGGGGTTGAGGTACTCCAGGCTGTAGGTGCCGGTGCTCTCCTTGCCGGACATCTCCTTTACGGTCTCCATGGACTTGTCCACCTCTATGGCGACCTCGCCGCTGTCGCCGCTGCCGGAAAACTCGGCGCGCTCGGGGGTCACCTTCATCGTAAGGTATTCGGATACGACCTGCACGTCGCCGAGCACCTTGTCAAAGTGGGCCGAGGCCAGCGTCAGCTTGGAATCGTACGGGGTCGACGGCAGCGGCGTGTCGGTCGCCGAGCTCTCTATGAGGCGCATCTTGTACTTTTTGCTGCGGCCCATGTTGACCAGCAGCATGTTCTCCTCTATGCTTATCTCGATGGGATCCTTTTTGTCCGCCCTCTTTACCAGCTTTGAAAACTCGTCTATGCGCACGCCGAACTTTACGTCGCTGTCGCACTCGTACCTCTCGAAGGCCGAGTTGGGCCACGATATGTCGATGAGGGCCACGTGGGACGGATCCATGCCGCGGAACGTGATGCCCTCGACGTTGGCCACGAACGTGGCCTCGTCGACCAGGGTGGAGATGGCCGAGATTATGGCCTTTAGGTCGTCCGAGCCGCTGGTTCTGGCAGCGAAAGTCAACGGCGCGGCCTCCCGGGGGTTGGAATAAAAATCAATCGTAATTTCTCCACGTGTGGCCGCACTTTGTGCAGCGGTAAAACTGGGTGGTGGCCTCGTCGGCGCTGCGCGTCTGCAGCATCCACCAGACCGCCTCGCCGTTGCCGCACTTTTCGCAGTGGGCCGCTATGGTGGGCAGATCCTGGCCGCCCTCTTCTTCCAGCACGTTGAGCGCGCTCTCGGCGGGCCGCTCGGCGGATCCGCCGGCCGGGGCGCCCTCCGCGTGGCCGCACTTTGGGCACACCAGCTCGGGGCCCGACTTTCTGAGCCTGGCGCTGCAGGACGGGCAGAACCTCATGCCTTCGTCTTGGCAAAGGCCTCTTTTATCGACGCGACCTCTTTTATGGCCGTCTCGGCCGCCTTTGCAAACTCCCTGGCCGGGTCGCCCTTTGTGCTCACGCGCATCCAGCACTCGTTGGTGAGCGGGTGCTTTACAATCACGCCGGCGAACTTTGTGGACGGCGCCTTTAGCAGCTCGTGCTGCACGATGTACAGCGTGGCGATGTCCGATTCTTTCACCGAAAAGCTCATCTCGCTCTTTGACGAGGAGAGCACCTTGGCCTCCATCCGCGGCCGGCCCCCGGGGCGCCGATATAAACCATGGCGGATGGCATTTTATTGAGGCGCCGGGCGGCCGGCCGCGTTGGCTGGGATAGAGCGGCTCGAGGTGTCGCCTTCCAAGGAGGAGTACGGTTCGGACGAGACGGTTCGGGTGCGGGTGCGCTTTTCGGTCTCGGGGGGCGTGCGCGAGGCGTTCACGGAGGAGAACTGGACGGCCGCCTACGAGGCCAACGACAACCTCTTCAAGCTAAAGTACGGCGTGCGGCTCGTCTCGCAGGGGCTGGTCAAGCGCGGAGTCGGGGATCCGGTGGAGAGCTACCGCAAGGCCTCCATATTCTGGACGCGCAACCCGAAACTGGTGAATCCGATGGTGGACAGGCGGATATGGGTGCAGGTGGCCAAGAACTTCGTGCCCTACGTGCGGCTGACCGAGGAGGAGGTCAGATCGGAGCTGTTCGACTTTGACGAGCAGGTGTCGGTGCCCGCCTCCAAGCTGGGGACGGGCAGCCACGGCCTGGGCGCCGAGGCGTGGGCCTCGTGGAAGAAGCACCACTACGTCGAAGCCGGCGAGGCCTCGGGGTCTGCCGGCGGCGCCTCGATAACCGTGCTTTAGTTTGGGATATAAGAGGGAGGGGCCGCGCGCCCCCGTGGCAAAGTACGACGGGCTGCTGGGGCAGCCGGTGCTGGAAGTCGAAGAGCCCGACAAGGAGGGCGGCATCACCATCATATTCAAGGACAACAGGTTCATGTTCATAAAGGCCGTAGACGGCAAGGTAGAGACCGTCTCGATACCGGAGTGACCATGGCCGACAAGTTCGACCCGATCAGGATGGCAGAGCTGCTCTCCGTAAAGGAGGAGGGCGGGCAGCTGGTGCTCTCTTTCGAGGGCTCCAAGCAGATGAGGGTGCGCGTAGAGCAGGACAAGCTGGTCTGCGAGGTCAGCTCTTAGCCCACAGGCGGACGGCGTCGCGCTGCTCTTCTACCTCTATGGATCCGGGCCTCTTTTCGCGCACCCTGGCTATGGCCTCGTCGGCCGGGATCCGTTCGCTGCTGACCAGGTAGCAGGCGAGGATGGTGCCGGCCCTGCCCCTGCCGGCAGCGCAGTGGACCATGACGCGCCCGCCGCCCGATATCCGCGAGCGGGCGAACTGGACGGCCCTGCGTATGTCTTCCTGGCTGGGCGGGGTCAGGTCCTCGGTGGGCAGGTGGAGGTATTCTATACCGGAGGTCCACCCGGCCGGCAGCGGGTCTTCGGTCATCGATATTACGGAATCTACGCCCTGCTTTAGCGCCCAGTCGAACTCGGCGCGGCTCGTGGGCCTGCCCGAGCCGGCCAGGCCGTCTGCCAGCCACGAAAAGTTCGTGGGCCTGCCGGTTATGCGGCCGTGCACGCTGCGCCACGCGTTGCCCGGCGCGCTCATGCCCCCTCCAACCCCCCGCCCCGGCGCGCACGGTGATATAAGACTGGCGCGCGTCAGACCATCAGCAGGAACATGGACGCGGGGATCATCGCGCATTCCCTGTGCTCCGAGAGGCGATCCCGCGTCACCATCAGCGCCCTGCGCCCGCGCGCGGCCCTCTTGAAGTTTATCAGCCCGTCCAGATCCCTGTTGTTTATGCTGCGCTGGAACTTTACTTCGATAGGCACCTCGATACCCGCACCGTCGTTGTACACCAAGTCCACCTCGGAGCCGCGGCTGTGCCAGTAATGTACATGGTTGGAGCTGACGAACGTCCGTTTTTTCCGGCTGCGCAGGAACGCCAGCCTGATCAGGTGGTTTGCCACGACGCCCTCTACCAGCCTGCTCTGGTTGTGCGGCTGTTCCACGAACCCCCTCCAAGCCTCGAATGAAGGCGTGCCCGAGATCCACCCGTTGAGCACGCTGAAATAAAACGGATCCTGAAAGTGGATCTTTTTCTTTTTTCGGCCAATGGCCCTTTTGCGCGCTGGGTCGTACTGGTAGAGCACGGACACGACGAACATGTCTTCGAGGGTGCCCACGTACCGCGAGGCCGTGTACTCTGTCCGCACGTCCGTGCCTTTTCTGAGCGACCCCCACGACGTCGTCATGCCGGCAGCCCCGCACAGCCTTTCTGCCACCTGCCTCAGCGCGCCTTCCCTCCTGTAGAACGCCCCAAAGTCTTCCTGGATCGCCCCGAGATGATCCGCGTACGTGGATTCGGCCACCGCCTTGCCCTCCCTGTACTCGCCGGCCGCCCTTGGCACCCCGCCGGTCAGCATGTAGTCCTCCAGGTGCCTGTCGAGGGCCGGCGCGCGGGCGAGTATGTCGTGCAGCACGGGGGGCACCCTGTTGTTAAAGACGTACCGCTCAAAGATCTCTTTTCTCTGCGCGGGGCGCCGGAAGTTCTTTTCGACGATCCGGGCGATCTCTTGATCCATCACGGAGGCAAACTCGGAAAACTTCATCGGCAGCATGGCCTTGTCCACGTCGGCCAGCTCGCCCCTGCGCCCCGGAAGCCTCTCGGCGGACCGCCTCGGATCGGCGAAGGATCCGATTACGATCACGGTGCAGTTGTCCAGCCTCTTTTGATCCCACAGGCGCTTGACGCCTTTCTGCCAGTCCCGGACAGACGAGATCTCGTCAAGAAATAGGTAGCACCTGCCTCTCCCCCTGTTGTCGGCGGTGTTGTCCAGATAGCCCTTGACCAGCGAGACCAACTCCTTCGGGCCGTCTTTCGCGCAGAACGAACGGTACATGACGTTCCACGGCGAGGCGCCCCCGCGCACGAGCTCCCGTATGAGCGCCTTTACCGCGGTGGTCTTGCCTATCCGTCTCGGGCCGCGCAGCGAATACACGGAATCCCCGCCGAAATCAAACTCGCGCATGATCTCGGGCTCCCATTTTGCGGACGAGCCGGACCGTCGGACGAGCAGGGGATCGGAATCAACCTTTGAGGGGTCGCCCCACCACGGATTGTCTTCGACGAGTTCCTTGGGGAGCACCGCGGCCGCCCCGGGACGCGCTCATATATCTTGTAAAATTCTGCTGTTGGGTTGTTTAAATACTCGGGGAAAGCTCGTTGCGGGGTCTTTTTTATGGATCGGGCCTGCGATGCCGAAACCGTTTCGCTTGCCGGCGGGCCGGCCAAATGCATGCCTGCGCTACCCGGCATCTGGATTGGCGGGACGCTGCCGGCCGGCCTTGGCTACGCGAGGCCCTCGTCCGCCCGGTATTCGGAGCCGTGGGTCAGCATGTGCCAGACTATCTTGGTCAGGCTGTGCGCTACGGAAACCATGGCTTTCTTTTCGTGCATCTTTTTTGAAAGCCTCTCGTATTTGGCGGACATGCGGGCGTCATGGCGCGCCGCGCCGGCGGCGGCCTCCATCATGGCGTGCCTGAGCCACGCGGTCCCCCTTTTTGCCGAGCCGCCGGCCTCGGCCCTTCTGTCCGGGCGGGACGGCAAAAGGCCCGCGTACGAGACCAGTTTTTCCACGGTGCCGAACCTCTTTACGTCGGCGATCTCTGCCACTATGGCCAGCGCGGGTACGTACCCGATCCCCGCTATCGTCGTGATGCGCCTTGCCCCCTCGTCGTCCGCGTACTCGGCGACGATCTTGCGCTCCAGGTTCTCCGTGTGCTCCTGCAGCGTCTCCAGCACGTCGAGGCACGAGTCGAGCGCCATTCTGTTCACGGGCGAGACGCTCGCGGCACGCATCCGCCCCATGTCCGCCTTTGAAAAGTCCTCCGCCGGCAGCCCGTGATCGTACTCTTCCAGAATGGCCGTTATCCTGTTCTTCTGGTGCGCGGCCGCGCGGACTATGTCGAGCCGGGTCCTGGTCAGGACGCGCAGGTTCCTGTAGCGCTCGTCGGGCACGAACGATTCGCGCACCAGGCCGATGCAGAGCAGATCCGCGAGCACCTCAGAGTCCGACCTGCCGCCTCTCACGTTCGCCTGGTCTACGGTCTCGATGTTGGATCCGTACGCCAAGACGGTGTCTATGCCGCACTCTTCCAGCGTGTCGTGCAGCGTCGCCCAGTAGCTGCCGTCCGACGAGCAGGCGGCCTTGGCGTCCCCGTGCGTCTTTTTCACGCGCTCTGCGAACGCCTCAATGTCCTTTTTGTCGTTCCTGAATTCGGCGCGCTCTATCGTGCCGCCGGAATCGGACTTTACCGTGGCCTCGCACGTCTTTCTGTGCACGTATATCCCGATGTTGATCAACGCGCCGCCCCCGGAACGGCCGGATTTGTAGATTTGCCCGACCGGGCGCAAGGAACACGTCCGCTTGGCCGGCGCCACGCTCGTCTGTTGCCGGTTCCCGTGCCCATCTAGGAACGCCCTGCCTATCCCCACAGATAAGTTTGAGGGAGGCACGATTCAGGCCTACGCCATGCATCCGGGGCGCCGGGCCGACGCTTCTGACAAACCGATATGCCGGCTTACGTGTACTGCTTGTGCCTTTGTAGATTGCATTGCGGCTCGGCCGGCGTGGGTGCGGGGCCGGGGGTGGCACTATTATAGCCTGATAGATGGGGGACGAAGATGTTTGGCGTTGCGAGGTTCGGGGAAACCGGCCTGTGGGCGGTTCCGGCGGTCATGCTGGTGGCCTGTGGGCTGTTTTTGGCCGTGCCGGATGACGATGGCTTGCCCAGCTCTGCGGTGCCGTATACCGAGACTAAGTTGGTACCAGAGGTCTCACATGTGTTCAGCTCGTCGGATACGGTAGAATCACGACTAGAGTCCGCCGAGTATGCCCAACAGGGGATCGTAACATCAAACGACGCAAAGACCACCGCAGCTCAAAACGTGGTAGTTTATCCGGCAGCATTCGCAAACATGCACGATGTTATGTACACTAGGTATCTTCTGCCGTACGGCGACATCTGCGTGTTTGACGACGAGGGGAACTTGTATGGTGGCTCTGAAAACTACGTGTTCCGGGCAGACGTATCGGAAGGGGCTGTGACAAAATGGATAATACCGCATGATTCTACTTTTTACGGATGTGAGGATACGGATTCGGCCGGACGGTTTTATTTCACTACCGGTGCCAATAACCTTATCACTGATTTCAATACACTATTGCGTCTCAATCCTGCCAATAATTCGTTTACAAACTACGGTCTTGCAACACGTTCTGCCATTGTCGATTCTGGCGATGATGTGTATATGCACCAGCTTGGATACACGTATGTATTGGAAGGAAGCAGAGACACAAAAGTGTTCGTTAGTCATCTTGGCATATCGGTAGACTACGATCCAGATGATGAATGGCATCAATGCAATGTTAGATGTTTCGACGTACAAGATACGTGTGACAATGCTTGTGAAGACGCACAACGATCGTGCGAACAAGCATGCGATAACTCACAACAATGCCTTGATGCATGTAATACTACTGAGTCTCAATGCGAAGATGCTTGTGCAGATGAGCGCTTTGGGTGTGAAGATGCGTGCTATGCAGGACCTGGCAGAATCGACGAGAACGATTCGGTGTATAATGTAGTACAATTTCTAGGCTCTGGTGTGTCCGGGCCGGCTACCGTGTCCGTCTTGTCTTCTGACAGCTCCGTTCTGGGAACCGCTTCGGTGCTTCCTGACCGCCGCGGAATCGTTTTCGCAGAAGTCAGAGTCCCGGTAGATGTCACATCTGGAACCTTCGACAGAGAATCTCATACTTGGGACATACCGCCAGGCCCGTACAGCACCACCGGGCGCCACACTCTAGTACTGGAAGATTTGTCGCAGACTGCCAGCACGGAGTTCGAATTGGATCCCAACAGGATAATCACGCCTGCACCGTCCCCTCTTGAACAACATTCTGGAGGAACATATTTTCACCGTGCATTGGTAGCAAAATTAGACACCGACACCAATAGGCTCACTACGTTTTATGGCAACATTTCAGACTCGGGATACAGCGTGATTGCACTAGATCCATCAGGCCGTTTGTATTTGGAAGGAGACAACTATATCGCAAGATTCGATCCAGTTTCCAACGAATTGAAAGAGTGGTACGTTGGTTCAGCCGATGCCATAACACAATACGGCGCATACGACAAAAAAGTATACTATGTCGAGAGCCTACAGCACAGGACGATGCTAGCAGAACTGGACATGGAAGAAAACACGCTGCGCAAGTGGACTATGCCGCACCACCGGTCGCCAAGTTCCATAGCTGTAGACGGTCAAGGCGATGTGTTCTTGGCGTTTTATTTCAGTTCTTGGCTGAAATTCGTACCGTCGACTGGCACGTTCACTGAGTTTGGCGATCCCGACCCATATCATTTTGAGATCGGCCCGCAGGATGTGCTCTATTGGGCACAAACTGACCGTGGTGGGATTATAAGATAGTCTTGGCACGCCACGCTGTAGTGATGTTGGCTGTCCTGCTGACAGCTGTCGTCTCTGTATCGTACGCCGTGTCTGGAATCGAGCTGTTCCCGTGGACATCAGAGACCTCTTCATCCAACCGTCTTATATACAGCCAAGACACGCAAACAACGCTGTCGTCGCTGACCGACCAGTACTCTGTCCACCCTTCGTCCGCCACGTCGTCGTATTCAAGCCGCTCGGTGTATCCGTCCACATCCACCACCACCGTGCCGGAGCTCACATCGTCGCATTCTGTATGGTACCATTCGTCCACATCTTCCAGCTACGGCAGCCAGACGTACACCACAGACACGACAAAGGCGTTCGTAAAGACGGTCTTTTCGTCCGAGACCGGCGCCGTCGAGGGTACCGTTCTGGCAGTCAAGCCTCTTGAAACCGTGGTGACGGCGAACTTTTCGTCGGAAACAAGCACGGTAGAGGGAAACGTCGTGCCGGTGGCACTCCCGGAGACCGCCGCCACCGATTCGTTCACGTCCGAGCAGGGCCGAGTCGAGGGCAGGGTGCTGCCTAGGGCAGAACAGCGGACGGTCTCGGATCTGGAGCCAGAGGCGACGTTCAGTGCCGGACAGCAAGAACTCATAATAGACAGCCACCGGACGATCCTTTCCAAGATATCTGTGACCGAGACAACAAACGATCCACGGCTCAGCCTCTTGAACCTGCTCGGCACAGGACGGGACGACAGAAAAACCGCCACGTACCCCAATGATCTGGACATAGATGTCTCGTCGGGGAACCTAGAGGCAACCATGTCGATGGCAAGAGACACCACCGTGACCGGCTCGCCGAGCTGGGACGGCGTGATGGACTTGCCGCGGTTCGTGGATCATTCCAGCCCGTTTGGAGACGTGCATTCGGCCATACACGTCGGGCTGGACGGAGAGAGGCTGGAATTCGACAAGCCGGTAAGGATAGTCTTTCGCGACAGGGCGGGGCAAGCAGCGGCGTTCGAGATGGACGGCCGGCACACCATGATCGACGCGCTGTGCAGGGCAGACGATGCTGGCATCGTGGACGCGCAGCTGGAGGGCACCGGCGAGTGCAGGATTGAGGCTGGCCCGGACTTGGCGGTGTGGACGTACCACCTGACCCGGTTCTACACGTTCGTGCTGTCGCCTCTGGCGGAGCCGTTGGAGCCTGCCGCAGAGCCGCCCGCACAGATCCGCCGCGGTGGAGGCGGTGGAGGCGGAGGCGGCAGCATCACGGGCGCCGGCGCGGAGGGTCGATCCGCCCAAGTCTACATCCGATCCGTGTCGTGGGACTGCCAGGCCGGAACGGTGGCAGTAGAGGCTGGCCCGGACGACCAAAGTCTGGCAGTGTCCATTCTCAGCAAGACGCTGGGGCTTAGCATGGCAGAGGCTTCGGACGCTCTGTCACAGTCGGGATACCGAACGTTCGTGGCCCCCATGGACGCAGAGGACGACTTCATACAGGTCAAAGCTTTATCGGTAGGCGGGCGCGACTTTACGCAGGCCGTCGAACTGCTGGATCTGGACTCGTGCACGGGCACCAGAACTTTCCAGACTTCGCCAGAACGGGTTGCCGGACAGCCCCCCTCGACTCCCATGCCCGCGCAGGCCGGCGCGCCGGAACAGGTGACCGTCCCGAACCCTGCCCCCGAGCAGACACGCACGCCGGATCCCACACCGGAACAAGCTGCCAAAGAGATTGCCCGAGAGCCTGCGATCCCAGTACAGACGACAGAGCCGACGCAACCGGCTCAACCTGTCGACATCTGCGGCCCGGGCACGGTAATGGACTCAGACGGAACGTGCCAGCTGGCGCGCGAAGGGGGCGGGTGCCTGATAGCCACGGCCGCGCACGGCACCGAGCTTGCAGTACAGGTGCAGCGCCTCCGGGAAGTCCGCCAGACGGTCCTGTCCTCCGAATCGGGCGCCGAATTTATGGGCGCGTTCAACCGCGTCTACTATTCGTTCTCGCCCGCCGTGGCCGACATGGAGCGGCAGAACCCCGTCCTGCGCGAGGCCGTCCGCATCGCGCTCGCACCCATGATGGCCACCCTGCAGATGATGGAATTTGCGGACACCGAGGCGCGCGCTGTAGCGCTCGGAATCCTGGCAATATCCCTGAACGTCGCAATGTACGGCTCGCCAGCGGCTCTGGCGATCCTGGCGCGCCGCCGTCGGAACGCCCGCGTCCGTCCGAAACCTTTAGGTCGGGCGGCCCGCCAATAGACGCAGATGTCCAGGCGCCGCAAAGATCGCAAGACCCGGCAGGCGCGAGGGCGGCCAAAAGCCGACGGCCCGCAAGCCCGGCTCATAGACGCGTCCATGCTTGAACGCAGGCATGTACTGCTCCTGTACCTGCACCACCTGCATACCGGCAAGTCGGTGGATGAAATAGCCGCCTCTTTCGGGATAGACCCGGACGGCCTGCGCGAGCGCTTTGAGTTCGCCGAACACGTGGTGGACAAGATCCTGCCTGCCGGAAAAACCATATCCGAACGGATCCAAAAACGCTTGGCCGCGCGCGGCCAAGAGGCCGCCGGCGAGGGCCCCGCGTGAACGCTCATCCCTCCTCGGAGAGCGCCGCAAGGACAGACATCACCGCGGCCCTGCCCGACTTTGGCATCCTCTCAAAGCCGGACAGCATGCCGCGGTACTCGTCGAGCGCCCCCCCCTGCGCCCCGCGCAGCTTGGCGGCGGTCACCGGCACCAGCTCCTCCATCTTCCCGTCGCAGTACCGCCGCACGTACCTCTCAAAGACCCCGGTCACCAGGCCGGGGGCCACGCGGTTCAGTACCGCCAGCCCGGCCAGCTCCGGGCCCGGCTCGGCGAAGAACCTGCGCGCGGCGGCCTCGCGCGCCCCCGAGCCGAACGAAAGGGCCGCCACGGCGCCGGCCTCGGTGAGCCTGTAATAGGGCATGCCCTCCTTTTGGAGCGACTTGGGGCCGCGCTTGATGGGCAGGCGGCCCTCCTCGGCGGCCAGGCCGCGGGGCACGAGCACGTCCTCAAAGTCCTTGAAGACCCCCGAATAGACGTTCTTCCACGGCGCGCTCCCCGATATCTTCTGCGCTATGGCCGTCCGCGTCCTGTCGCGCGCGGCCGAGCCCGAAGCCAGGGCCGCTATCACGCCGCGCTGCCTCTTTGCCTCGCCGGTCAGCTGATCCCTCCCCCGGAACGTCCTGAATATGGCAAGCTCGGCCATGCGCGCCTGCCGCGCGTGACACGTATTATACGTTTTGTGATACTAACACCGGACGGCGTTTCAAAATCTTTAGGCTTAAATAATTTCCGCCGCGGCGGGGTGCCAATGAAATCTAGGAACAACAAGTACGCTCTACTACTAGTTACCGCAGTCGCAGTCGCGTCTGCCGGCGCGATGTCTCAGGCATTCGCCCAGCAGGTGACCGACGGCATGGACGGGTACGTAAAGGGAACAAGCGGGATCTACACGGGCAACCCCAACGAGTGCTGGTACGACGACGGCGACGGCGGAATGCTGCCGTGCCGCATCGACACCGGCGACACCGCGTTCATGCTGACCGCCTCGTCCTTGGTGCTGTTCATGACCCCCGGCGTGGCATTCTTCTACGGCGGGCTGGCACGCTCCAAGAACGCCGTCAACGTGATCGGGATGACCTTCATCATCATGGGCCTCATGGCCGTGCAGTGGGTCGTCTTTGGATACTCGCTGGCGTTCGGGCCCATACCCGAAGGCAGCGACGCCAACATGTTCATGGGCAGCCTCGACTACGCCGGCCTCAACCAGGTCTCGGCATACGCGCCTCTGGGCTCGCCGGGTCCGTGCACCGACACATGGTCGGCCGCATACCAGATGCAGGTATTCCCAGAAGACGAGATCTGTAGCCAAGACTGGCCGGGAACGGTTCCGCACCAGCTCTTCATGGCCTTCCAGGGCACGTTCGCCATCATCACGCCGGCCCTAATAGTCGGCGGCCTGATAGGCAGGATGAAGTTCAGCGCCCTGGTGATATTCGTGCTCCTCTGGGGGACGTTCGTCTACGATCCGATAGCCCACTGGGTGTGGGGTGGCGGATACATAGGCGGCGGCGCCCTCGATCTGGATCCGGATCTGTCGCCTTCGTTCGCGCTTGACTTCGCGGGCGGTACCGTAGTACACATCTCTTCCGGCTTCTCTGCACTGGCCGCGGCCCTGATACTGGGACGCAGGCTGGGCTACGGCAAGATACCCATGGAGCCTCACAACGTACCGATGGTTGTGCTGGGCGCGTCCATACTCTGGTTTGGATGGTTCGGCTTCAACGCGGGCAGCGAGGTCATGGTGGACGGGATCACCGTCAGCGCCTGGGTGGTGACAAACATCGCCACGGGCATGGCTGCGGTGACCTGGCTGCTGATGAGCTGGGCGCACACGGGCAAGCCTAGCATAGTGGGCGCCGCAACCGGCGCCGTCGCTGGCTTGGTCACGATCACGCCGGCATCCGGCTGGGTCGGCCCGATGGCCGCCATCATCATGGGCATCGCCGCAGGCACCGTCTGTTACGGCTGCGTCGCGTTCAAGAACGCGCGCAAGTGGGACGACGCGCTAGACGTCTGGGGCGTCCACGGGATGGGCGGCCTGGTCGGCGCCATACTGACCGGCACGCTGGCAAGTCCCCACATCTGGGACACCGGCGACGGCATCGGCGCGTGGACCGGCACCCCGGAAGGCTACGAACAGCAGGCGATAAGCATCATCGGCGCGGCCATATCCATAGGCTACGCGTTCGGTGTCACGGTAGTGATACTGAAGGTGATGGACGCCGTCTGGCCCGGCGGGATCCGAGTCACTCCCAAAGAGGAGGAACTCGGCCTCGACCTTGCGCAGCACGGCGAAAGGGCGTACGTCAACGAGTAGGATTTCACTCTTCTTCTTTTTCACGTGCCATGGCGGGCCGGGGTGCGCGCGGCCGCCCGAATCCCATGACCGATCCGTCTTGAGGCCCGGATCCGGCGCGACTGCCGGAGCCCAACACTAAAATCCGCGGCCGGGCGGCCGCACGGCGATGGCTAGCGAAAAGCCCGCGCAGCCCGGAAACGGCGCGGATCCGCACGCCAAGCCGCGCATCTCCAACCGGTACCCGAGGCCGCTCAACGCGGAGGACTGGGAGAGGCTCTTGGAGAACCTCAAACGCGGCCCGACTCCCGCCCAGCGCAAGGCGGTGGACGATGCCCTGCAACTCGCCAAGCGCGTGAAACTGGCCGAATAGGCGGGTGCCCGACGGAATCGTACATATGGGGCCCCGGGGCGCGGCCGCACCAGACGAGAATCATGGACGATCCCCCATACGACGGCATCGTGGTCAAGAAAATGTCCGGCACGGACGTGGCGGACGGCTTCGAATGCGCAAAACCCGAGTTTGCCGAGCATCTGCGCGCGGCGGCCCCTCACCACCAGCGGGAACTAATCGGCCAGCCGTATCTTTTCACGCGCGGGGGCGAAATACTGGGGTACGTCGTATTGGCGGCCTCGCGCTTGGGCGCAAAAGACCGACAGAGCGCCGGCGCGCACGGGATCGTCCCGGCCGTTTTGATCACCTACATGGCCACGCACAAGCGCCACGAGCGGCGGGGCATAGGAAGGCTGATGGTGTCGTGGTCCGTCTCGCAGGCAAAAGCCATATCACGGGGCATGGGTTGCAGACTCGTCACGGTCAACTCGGAACCGGACGTATCCGAGTTTTACGCAAAGCTCGGCTTCGTCCGGGCGTCCGAGCAGGAAGACGGCTGCGTGGCGATGTACCTCGACATAGCGGACTGACCCGGCCCGTCCGGGGATCCTCGGCCGCCGCGCAAACCCGCAAGCGGCTACGGGCCACCCGCGGCGCGGCTGGCCGGGGTGCGCACAAATAGGGGAGGGCCGGCAAGTATCCCGTTGCTCGTATCGGCCGCCCAGCTTGAAGCCGTGGACGGGCACGTCATACTGGACTGCCGCGGCTTTGCGGACTACAAAAAGTCCCACATACCCGGCGCCGTCAACCTCGACGTCTTTGCGTTCCACTGGTACGACACGAGCCCTGCCGGGCTCGACGGCTTCGTCTCGCAGGCGAGGCGGCTCGCCTCGCACGCCGGCGTCTGCCCGCAGCGCCGGGCCGTCTTTTACGACGACCGATCCGGCATGCTGGCCGCGCGCGGCCTGTGGATGGCAAAGCTGCTGGGGCACCCGGACGCGGCCATGCTCGACGGGGGCCTCGCGGCGTGGTCCGCCGGCGGCCGGCCGCTCGAGGAGGGCACGCGCGCCTTTAGCCCGTGCGGCGAGCCGCCCGGCACCGACCGCTCGGTGCTGATAGGTAGGGACGAGCTGGCATCCGGCCTGGAGAGCCTGCGCGTCATCGACGCGCGCTCCGAGGCCGAGTATCGCGGGCGCGACGTGAGGGCCGCGCGCGGCGGCCACGTGCCCGGCGCGGACAACATCGACTGGGCCGAGAACCTGAACCCGGACGGCTCGTTCAAGAGCCCCGAGCGGCTGCGCGCCTTGTACGGGCCCGACCGCCCCACGGCGGTGTACTGCCACGGCGCGTACCGGGCGGCAAACACGTTCGTGGCGATGCGCCTTGCCGGCTATTCGGACGTGCGCGTGTACCTGGGATCGTGGGGCGAGTGGGGCAACCTGGATCTGCCCGCCGAAAGCTAGGCCCTGCGGGCGCGCCAGACGAACTTGTTGTATATGGCCTCGGGGCTGACCTGCCTGAACGGGGCGGCGCCGCCAGAGTACCACTTTGTGAAAAACTCGTACAGGTGCAGCCTGAGCGCCTGTATGTACACTATCAGGCCCTCTATCATCATTATGCCGAGGTTGCCGCCGACTATCATGGCGATGGCCCCCGCCGACGAGGCGCCGCCAAGCTGCACGTACGCGTTGTTGACGGTCAGCAGCAGCGCCGCGTGAACGAGCAGCATGATCCCGAGGCGCGCGTAGCTTATGGTATGCGCCAGCGATTCTATGGTCTTTGCCAGCAGCACCTCCATGAGCACGCTTGCCGGATCGCCGTCCTCGGGGTGCTTTCTGGTGTGGAGTATGCCGCCTATGATCATGGTCACCATCGAGGCCAGGACCGTCACGACCGCTATGCGGGTGACTATCCAGACCTGCGCCCACTCGCCAAGGAATATCGTCACCCACGGCACCGGCTCGGCGTGCGCGCGCGAGTACATGTTCATCACGTCGTACTGGGCGCCGATGGCGCACATCATTATCACCACGATGCCGCCGTACAGGGTCAGGTTGGGCAGGGCCTCCGTGTACACGGCCAGCTTTTGGCCCCTTTTGTACATGGTCCGTATGCGCAGCACCATGGCCCAGACCAGGTGTATGATGCCCAAGAACAGCGAGACCTTGAGTATGTCTATGACCTGGTCAAAGCTCAGCTCTGCCACGCTCAGCACCCCGACTATCCAGGACGCCGCGTACAGCGCGCCGCCCTCCTCGAAGAGGCCCTCAAAGGGCCCCAGGTGGTCGAGGTGGTACCCGAAGACCTCGCCCGTACCCACGCCGGCTATGGCCGACGCTGCCCCCGATATGGCGATGAGCATGCCCCACCGCGAGAGCGTCCCCTGCCCCTTTGCCTTGAAGAGCAGGCCCATGCCCATCAGCAGCAGGCCGTGGCCCAGGTCGGCGAACATTATCCCGTAGAATATGGGCCACATGAGCGCTATCATCGGGGTGGGGTCGGCCTCGCCCCTCTTGGGTATCCCCTGGCTCTGCGTGATCACCTCGAAGGTCCGCACGAACCTCTTGTTCTGTATCAGGGTGGGGGCGTCCTGCCCCTTTGGCACGTCCTCGACGACGGCCGTCCAGCCCTCGGCGGCCTTTACGAACTTTGATTCCATGCGCTCGGGTATGTACCCGCGTATTACAGCAAAGTTGCGCGTGCCGCCCGGCTTCCTGAGCGTCTCGAGCACCTCCTTCGCCGTCCGCGCGGCCTCGTGCATCGCCAGCAGGTCCCTCCTGCCCGACTTTGCGGCCGACGATATCTCCTTGCCGAGCGACTTTAGGCGGGCCGACAGCTCGGTCGCCTTTGCGTCGGCGGCCGCCCAGGCCCGGCTGGGCACCTGCGGCATGCCCTCCGGTATGGAAAACTGCGAGGCGTTGAAGGCGCGCATCGTCTTTGATATTTTTTCGGCGTCGCGCGCGTCGGCCACCACCAGCAGCGCCGAGCCGTCCTTCGATTCTAGCGGAAAGCGGTAGGACGCGCAGTCGAGCGACTTTTCGGCCTCGGGCACGTCCCGCGAGGCCAGCGTGAACAGGCCCGCGTAAAAGTGCCTGCTGGTGCCGACGCCGGCAAGATCCACGCCGAGCTTTCTGGCCGCGGCCAGCGTGTCCCTGAGCGACGAGTACTCTTCGAGCGAGCGCTTGGCCGAGGCGCGCTCCTCGAGCAGGGCGGCGGCCTTTTCGACGGCCTTTGGCACGCGCGCCTCCAGATCCGCCACCATCCCCTGTATCTGCTCTATCTCGAACTCTTTCTTCTTGATCACCGTCCCCTTGAAGAGTATCTCCAGTATCCCGACGGTCGGCGGCAGGCCCAGGCCCTTTACCACGCCGTCCACTGCCTGGTAGGCCTGCTGCGCCCTGAGCAGCAGGTCGTCTATCTGGGGCGTGACTATGTCGGCGTCGGAGTCTATCTTGTGGAACCAGTCGAACTCGGCCAGCCTCGAGACCGCCTTTTGCGACTCGTCGCGGGGCAGTATCACGCTGCCGATCTTGAGGTCAGCTACTGCCAAGCCGGGCACGCGCCCCGCGTTCGGGTTTAATACCTTTCCAGCGCCGGATCCGGCCCGACAAACATTAAAAGCCGCACCCCCGGGGCCCCGCCCGTTGGCAGATTCTGCACTGCAACAGACCATAGACAAGGTGCTGGGCCGCACCGAATCGGAGATCTCCGAAAAGATAGAGGCGGCCGCCTCGGCCGCGAGGTCCTCCTTGGACGAGGAGGCCTCGGCGCTGGAGGCCGAATACGACCGGATCGTGGCCGCCGGCGCAAAAGAGGCCGAAAAGGCCGAAAAGCAGATAGTCGGCGGCGCCGACCTAGAGGCGCGCAACAAGAGGCTCGTGGCCGTCGAGGAATCGATAGGGCGAGTATTCGACGAGGCCGTCTCGCGCATACGCTCGGCCGAGCGCGACGACGCGTACGCCGCCCTGCTAGGCTCGCTATTCGACGAGGCCGCCGGCGTGCTCGGGACCTCCGAGATTACGGTATACGCCAACGGCAGGGACCGCGCCCTGGTGGAGCGGATGCTCCCCAAATACCCCGGCTCGCAGCTCTCGGCCGAGCAGCTGGACTGCATGGGGGGCCTGCGGGCCGTCTCGCGCGACGGCACGATGAGCTTTGACAATACCTTGGACGCCCGGCTCGAGCGCTTGAAGCCTTTAATAAGGAAGGAAATCGCGGCGAGCTTCGGATTGGGTGATTGATGTGGCGGCGCAGGGAAGGATAGTCTGGGTCAGCGGGCCGGCCGTAAAGGCCGACGGCATGTCCGAGGCCAAAATGTACGAGACCGTCGTGGTCGGGGATTCGAAGCTGGTCGGCGAGGTCATCAGGCTGACCGGCGACGTGGCCTTCATACAGGTGTACGAATCGACTAGCGGCCTAAAGCCGGGCGAGCCCGTGACCGGGACGGGCAGCCCCCTGAGCGTCATGCTCGGGCCGGGCATCATCGGGCAGCTGTACGACGGCATACAGAGGCCGCTTCGCGAGCTGTCAAAGGCATCCGGCTCGTTCATCGGGAGGGGCATCACGACCGACCCAGTCGACATGTCCAAAAAGTACCGCTTCGTCCCCTCCGTATCCGAGGGCGCGGAGGTCTCGCCGGGCGACATCATCGGGACCGTGCAGGAGACCGACCTGATAACCGACCACGGGATAATGGTTCCGCCCGACCACCCCGGCGGCAAGGTGACTAGCATCGTGCAGGAGGGCGAGTACGACTTGGAGACGGAGCTCGCATCGGTCGAGAACGCGCCCCCGCTGAAAATGTACCACCGCTGGCCCGTCCGCAAGCCGCGCCCGTACAAGGCGCGCTACGACGCGACCATACCGCTGCTCACCGGCCAGCGCATAATCGACACGTTCTTCCCCATCGCAAAGGGGGGCACCGGGTCCATACCGGGCGCGTTCGGGACGGGCAAGACCGTCACGCTCCACCAGATAGCAAAGTGGGCCGATTCACAGGTCGTGGTCTACATCGGCTGCGGCGAGCGCGGCAACGAGATGACCGAGGTGCTCGTAGAGTTCCCCGAACTGAAAGATCCGCGCAGCGGCAAGCCGCTCATGGACCGCACCGTCCTGGTGGCCAACACCAGCAACATGCCCGTGGCGGCCCGCGAGGCCAGCATCTACACGGGCGTGACCATAGCAGAGTACTACCGCGACATGGGCAAGGACGTCGTGCTGGTCGCCGATTCGACGAGCCGCTGGGCCGAGGCGCTGCGCGAGATGAGCGGCAGGCTCGAGGAGATGCCCGCAGAAGAGGGGTACCCGTCGTATTTGGCCTCGAGGCTGGCAGAGTTTTACGAGCGCGCCGGGCGCGTGCGCGCATCGGGCGGCCCCGACCGCGACGGCTCGGTGACCCTCGTGGGCGCGGTCTCGCCGTCGGGCGGCGACTTTACCGAGCCGGTCACCACGCATACCATGAGGTTCATCAAGACGTTCTGGGCGCTCGACGCAAAGCTCGCGTATTCCAGGCACTACCCGTCCATAAACTGGATGAACAGCTATTCGGGGTACTTGGGCGACATCGCAAAGTGGTGGAGCGACAACGTCAGCGACGAGTGGTTTTCGATGCGTAGCGAGGCGTACAGGATACTGCAGCAGGAGGACAAGCTGCGCGAGATTGTGCAGCTGCTCGGCCCCGAGGCGCTGCCCGAGGAGGAAAAGCTGACCCTCGAGGTGGCCCGCATGATAAAGATCGGGCTGCTGCAGCAGAACTCGTTCGACGAGGTGGACACGTACTGCAGCACCGAAAAGCAGATGCGCCTGCTAAAGCTCATGGTGCAGTTTTACCGGCGCGGCGGGCAGGCCATCAAGGAGGGCGCGGCCGTCTCGGACATACGCGCCATGCCGGTAGTGCCGGCGCTGCTAAAGGCGCGCATGGAGGTGCCCGACGAAAAGCTGGCAGAGCTCGAGGGGCTGGCCTCCCAGATGGAGGAGCAGTTCCGCCAGGCCGCGGGGGTGAAGGTGGCGAATTGAGCTCCGGGGGCGTGCAGTACAGCAAGATAGCCGAGATCAAGGGGCCGCTGGTCATAGTAGACGATGTGGAGAGCGCAGCGTTCGACGAGCTGGTCGAGGTCGAGACTTCGGACGGCGCGCACCGCCTGGGCAAGGTGCTCGAGGTGGGCAACGGCAAGGCCATCGTCCAGGTCTTCGAGGGGACCACGGGCCTGTCGGTGGCCGGCACCAAGGCAAAGTTCGTCGGCAAGGTCATGGAGATGCCCGTCTCGCGCGAGGTGCTCGGGCGCGTCTTCGACGGCTTGGGCCGCCCCAAGGATGGCCTGCCCGACCCGATAGCCGACAAGTTCGTCGACATCAACGGCGAGCCGATGAACCCCGAGCAGCGCGAGTACCCCAAGGACTTCATCCAGACGGGCGTCTCTGTCATAGACGGCATGATCACGCTGGTCCGGGGCCAGAAACTGCCCATCTTTTCGGGATCGGGCATGTCGCACAACCTGCTGGCAGCCCAGATAGCGCGGCAGGCCACGGTGCTCGGCTCCGGCGAGGACTTTGCCGTGGTGTTCGCGGCCATCGGCGTGCAGTACAGCGAATCCGAATACTTTAGGCGCAGCCTCGAAGAGTCGGGAGCGCTCAAGCGCAGCGTCCTGTTCCTGAACCTGGCCGACGATCCGGCCATAGAGAGGATAATCACCCCGCGCGTGGCGCTGACCGTCGCCGAGTACCTCGCCTTCGACCTGGGCATGCACGTGCTGGTCATACTGACGGACATGACGAATTACGCCGAGGCGCTGCGCGAGATCAGCGCGGCGCGCGAGGAGGTGCCCGGCCGCAAGGGGTACCCCGGGTACCTGTACACCGACCTGTCCACCATATACGAGAGGGCCGGCAAGCTCATCGGCCGCAAGGGCAGCGTCACGCAGGTGCCCATACTGTCCATGCCGTCCGACGACATCACGCACCCCATACCAGACCTTACCGGATACATAACGGAGGGGCAGGTGGTGCTCGGCCGCGACCTGTTCAGGCAGGGCGTGTACCCGCCGGTCAACATACTGATGAGCCTCAGCCGCCTAATGAAGGACGGCATCGGCGAGGGGCGCACGCGCGAGGACCACGGCGAGATCTCCAACCAAAACTACGACGCGTACTCGCGCGCCCAGGAGGTCCGGGCGCTGGCGGACATCGTGGGCAGGCCCGGCCTGACCGAGATCGACCTCAAATACATGGACGTGGGCGACGCGTTCGAGGGCCAGTTCCTCACGCAGGCCACCGACGAGAACCGCACGATAGAAGAGACGCTCGGGCTGCTCTGGAAGATAGTCTCGAAACTGCCGCGCAACGAGCTGACAAAGGTCAAGGACAAGTACGTCGACCGCCACTACGGGGGATAGGGTTGTCGTTCGGGCAGAACGTGGCCACCACCAAGATAGAGCTGCTAAAGTACAAGCGCTCCGGGCAGGTGGCCGGCATGGTCCAAAAGATACTCGACGACAAGCGCAAGGTGATACTGAAAAACATCGAAGAAATGATAGACGAGGCCTCGAAGGCGCGCGGCGGCATCTGGGATCCGCTGCAGGACATCTACAAGTCCGTAGACGAGGCGTACCTTGCGCTGGGCACCGGCACGGTGGATTCGGTCGCCGAATCGACGCCGCCCGTAATGGAGGTGGAATCGAGCGTGCGCCGCGTCGTGGACGTAAAGATAACCTCGCTTTCGGTCACCGAAAAGGAGGCCGGCTCCATGCCGTACGGCTTTGCCGACACCAACTCGTCGGTGGACCGCGCAGCCAAGCAGATAAAGGAGCTGCTGCCGCAGATCTGCAAGGCCGCCGAGTACGAAAATTCCATATTCAGCCTGGCAAAGGCGCTCGAAAAGACGCAAAAGCTGCTCAACGCCCTAGAGAACGTCATAATACCGCGGTACCGGCACCGGATCAAGTTCATACTGGCCACGCTCGAGGAGCGCGAGCGCGAAGAGTTCGCAAAGCTGAAAAAAGTAAAGGCGGCCATGGAGAAGAGAAAGTGATGGCCCGCGAACAGGTGAGGCGCATGGTCGAAGACGCAAAGGCTGCCGTGCAAAAGGAAGCCCAGGAGGCGGCCGGCCGCGTGCGCGAAGAGATAGGCGCCATGAAAAAAGAGACGCTCGACAAGGTATAGCATGCTGGACTTGACGCTGCCGCTGGGCGAGGACACGCCGCAGTTTCCAGGCTCGCCGCGGCCGCACATGGTGCGGTGGGCCGAGCAGGCCAGGGACGGGTATTCCATGGAGGTGATGGCGGCGAGCACGCACGCGGGCACGCACATCGACGCGCCCTCGCACTTTGCGCGCGGAGGGGCCAGCGTCGACCGCATCCCGCTCTCGAGGCTGGTGCGCCGGCCCGCCGTCCTGGTCTGCGCCCGGCGCGGCCCCGGCGGCAGCGTGGGGGCCGGCGACATCGAGTCTTTCGAGGCCGAAAGCGGCCGCATAGGGCGGGGCGCGGCCGTCGTGCTGTTCACCGGGTGGCAGTCGCACCTGCGCCGGGCCGACTTTTTCACGCGCAACCCCGGCCTGACGCGCGCGGCGGCCCGCCTGCTGGCCTCGCGCCGGCCGTGCCTCGTGGGCACCGACGCGCCGAGCATAGACCGCGGCGGCGACGCGGGCTTTCCGGCGCACCGCGAGCTGCTCGGCCGCGGCGTGCCGGTGGTGGAGAACCTGGCCAACCTGGAGCGGCTGAAGTGCGGCAGTTTTGAGATCACGGTCATGCCCGCGAGGCTAAAGGGGGCCTCGGGGGCGCCGGTGCGCGCGGCGGCGGAGTGCGACGCTTGAGCCCGGGCCCGGCCGAAGCGGCCCGCGCGCTGCCGTCAAACCTGCCCACGCCCCGATCGCGCCAATACTATGACACCACTCAGATGTATTTCCCTTCACACCAGCATGCGTCCGAAGTACGAGGAAAATTGCTTCGGCGTGGTGTTATATATACAGCGAAGCGGCCGGAAGGGCAATGTCCGGAACGGCGATCTTGGTCGCGCCGTTGCTCGCACTCGCGCTGCTCGTCCCGCCCACAACTCTCAACGCATGGCACGTGCCAGAATCTGAGCCGGCACAAGCGGGCGGAGACGGACAGACGGGCGGCATCGTCCTTTACGATCAGCTGTTTCCGGAAACGGACGTTTCGGACGCAACGAAGCAAAAAGTCGCCGACAACCTCCTGAATTCGCAACCGATCGCGATGCCGCTTCCGGACGGGCAAGAAGAGCTCGGCCGGCAGGCTGTGGAACTGATACGCACCATCAACACGACAACCGACGAAGCTCTCAAAGAACAGAAACAAAGAGAACTGGATCGGATGACGGTGCCCCTGCTCGAAGCCGGGATCGTGATTGCGGAAAAGTACCACGACGATCCGGAAGCATGGAAAGCGTTGCTGGAGGAGCTTGAAGACGACGGCGCCGGTTGACCGCATGCGCCGGAATTCGATCCCGGCGGCCGGCGTGACGGAGGCCCGCCCGGACGGAGAACGGATTGCGGCAGGAATCGGCCGGGCCGTTGGGCTCCAGGTTGCCGCAAAGCGGGGCCCTCCTGCAAAGATTAAAAACGGCACGCGCGCGCCCCCCGCGCATGGCAAAGAACGTCTATGCCTCCGTAAAGGCGTACGGCAAGCGCGGCAAGCTGCTATCCGCGTCTGACCTGCGCACCCTGGCCGAGTCGCGCGACTTGGACGAGCTGGTCACGCGCATAAAAAACACCACCTACGAAGAGGCAGTCTCGGAGCTAAAGGCGCCCTTTACGGCGCGCGCCATCGAGAGCGCCCTGCGCGGGCACCTTGCCGGCATCCACTATTCGATAGCAAAGACTGTCGGCGCGTCCGACGTGCTCGACGCGTATTACACGCGCTTCATCGTGACCAACCTAAAGATGGTGCTAAAGGGCAAGGCGCTGGGCAAGCCGCAGGAGGAGATAGAGCCGCAGGTCAACCTGCGCGCCGAAGAGCTGGTCCGCATGCGCGACGTGGTGGTAAAGGCCATGGTGGCGCGCGACATGGAGGAGGCGGTCGCGACCCTCTCGCAGTCGAGCATGGGCGAAGAGGCAGCAAAGGCGGCGGCCCTGTACTCGGAAAAGGGCCACCTGCAGGCGTTCGACGCGTTCTTCGACAGGATAACCTATTCGCACTTGGGCAGGGCGCGCAAGCGCGCGGCCGACTCCGAGGCCGAGCGGCTGGTGGGCCTGGACATCGACTTTTACAACATCATGTCGGCGCTGCGCGCAAAGTTCTGGGGGCTCGACGAGGCGCAGGCCGAAGAGCTCGCAGTCTCGTACACGCCGTCTGCCCCCCGCGAGCTCGTCTCGAGGATCAGGGCCGCGGCCACGCTGCGCGACGCGTTCGGCGAGCTAAACTCTACGCGCTACAAGGCGCTGGTGCCCTCGTCCGAAAAAGAGCTGGACGCGCTGGCAGAGTTCGAGCGCTCGTTCGAATCGGAGATGTACAGGGCCGCCAACAGGGCCTTTACGAAGATGTTCAGCCTCGGCACGGTGGTCGCGATCACGAAACTGACCGCCTTCGAGGTGCGCAACATGGCCGCCATCGCGTTCGCCGTAGAGCAGGGCATACCGGCAGAGACCGTGATGCCCAAACTGATCGCGGCCTAGGGTGGCCGGCACGATAAAGTTCCCGAAAAAAAGGGGCGGCGTGCCGCCCGACGCGCTCTACCGCATGATCTGGGTGAGCACCTTCCTCGCCCTCATATTCACCCTGCCGGCCCTCGGCGTCTTTCTCGCCGTGCACCACTACGCGGGAAACTTGGCGGTAGCGGCCGTGGCCGGGTTCGGCCTGCACTTCGTGGCCCTGGCGTTCTCCGGCCGCCTTTCGCGCTTTCTGACCCGGCTGGTCGGCTAGCGGTACTCGGCGCCGCAGTCCCCTATGAGGCCGAGCAGGTTGCGGGCCCTACCCGTCACGGAGGCGATGCGGGCGCGGTCGTCCGAATCGAGCGAGAACTCAAAGACGCGCAGGTTCTCCTCCACGTGCTCCGAGACGCCGAGCCTCGCGCCCACGATGGCCGCGCAGACCGCCGGCATGTCGAGCACGGCGCGCACCGCCACGTTGGCCACGCTGACAGAGTGCTTTCGGGCGACCGAGCCCATCTCGGAGAGCAGCTCTTGGAACAGCCCCCACCCTCCCCACGCGTCCACCATGTTCTTGTATTTCTGGAGGCTGGCGGTGTACAGATCCGCGCCCGACGGCTCGGGCGCGCCAAGGTACCTTTCGGAGAGCAGCCCGCCTAGCAGCGACCCGTAGGCCAGTATCTTGACGTTGTGCCCGGCGCAAAACTCGGCCATCCCGGCGGCGGATCTCTGGTCTAGCACCGAGCACTGCACCTGGTTGGAGACGGGGCGCAGGCCGCGCCCGGCCATCTCGCGCAGGCGCTCGGTGTCGAAGTTGGTCAGGCCCACGTGGCGCACCCGGCCGTCCGAGCGCAGCGCCTCCAGGGATTCGAGGGCGTCGAGATACCTCCTGTCCGCATAGTCCCACCAGTGGAACTGCACCAGGTCTATGGCATCCACGCCCATCCGGGAAGCCGAGCCGGCCACGGCCCGCTCCACCCTGCCAAAGTCCATCGGGCCCGGATCGGGCACGAACTTTGTGAGCGCGGTCGCCTCTTCTTTTCCGCGCGGGCCCAGCTGCTCCCGGAACCTGCCGAAAAAAACCTCGGCGGGCCCGTATATGTCGGCCATGTCCCAGCAGGCCAGGCCCGCTTCGTGGTACCTGTGCATCTGGCGCACCGCCGCGCCCGGATCGACGGGCCCGTGCGCGCCGGCCACCTGCCACATGCCGTTGATTATGCGCGCCGCCTCGAGGCCCGGGGCTATCTCGGCCTTCACGGTTTTCGGAGCGCCCGCCCGCAATAAAACTACACTGCACAAGCCACAAATACGGCGCCCGCCGGGCCCCGCCGCCATGATGGGGGACCGGGACTTTAGGGGGCTGATAAAGAACGCCATAGAATCCATAGGGCGCGAGCTGGACGCCAAAGTGGACGCGGCCGACACGCGGACCGTCCACCTCCACGAGGTGACTAGGTGCATGCGCCGCTCGTACTACGACCGCACCGACCCGCTCGACCCGGAGCGGGGCGGGTTCAATGAGCTGCTCGGCGGGCTGCTCCAAAAGCTGGGCTACGGCACCGAGCCGGCCCAGTACGATCTGGGCCAGACGTCCCTGCGCGCAAGGGCCGACATGATAGCCGACGACGCGGTGGTGCTGTTCCGCTCGGCAGAAGAGATGCCCGACAACCCCCGGGCCGAGGACATGCTGTACCTAAACGCGTGCCTGTGGATCTACGACAAGTTCGACGGGGTGGTAGTGTACATCGCCGGCAACCGGCGCGAGGCCTCGTTTTCTGCCACCCGCAACAAAAAGGTCTTCGAGGAGACGGCCCGGCGCGTCAGGGTCTATGCCGACCTGCTCGCCGGCTCCAAAACCCCGATACTCGAGCCGTCGGCCGAGTGCGCGGGCTGCCAGTATTACCAGCGCTGCTACATGAAAGAGCGCGTGGGCAGGGCCGTCACGCTCAAAGAGCTGGTCGGAATGGGAGAAAAATAGAAAGGGAGGTTATTCTAGCGGTTCGGGGTGGCCCTTGCCGCGGAGCGCAAAGCAGACCACGGCCAGCGCTATGGAAACCCCTATCGCCGAACCGAATGCTGCCATCGATGCCTCTGCCATTCTGGCTCCGGGGCGGGGTCAGCCCATATATAATTATGTCCAGTTTTTTAGGCGCTCCAAAAAACAATCTTGAAACGCGGATTTTATGATACGGGGCCTTCCAGGGCGAACGTGACGCTGTTCTCGCCACCGGCGGTCATGGAACTGAGGTTGTAGAACGCCTCGCCGGTCACGCTCCAGGACGGGCTGCCCGAGCTTAGCGCCTCCCAGAGGCCGGGGTTTTGGCCCTCGTCGCGCAACACGAACGTGTCCGAGAGAACCGTGTGCGAGCCGGCAAGGACCGTGTAAAAGTTGGATCCCTCCACGAACCCCTCGAACTGGCTGCCTATCTGGCCCGAGTGGACGCGCCGGTCGTCCTCGAAGACGCTGTACGTTATGTACTGGAGTATCACAGAGCGCTCGTTGGGGTTGGAGACGCGCACCGAAATGTCCACGGGGGCCCTGCCGTCCTGCACGTCCGCCTCGAGCTTTTCGAGCGAGACCTCGAGGGGGAGCACGCCGGGCACCGACCCCGAGTACGAAAGCGAATCCTCCGAGACGGGGCCCGTGGCCGTCAGGGCGACGGCCGCGACCACCACGGCGACCGCGGCCACCGCGCCGCCCACGAATATCCTGGGGTTCACCGCCCGGGGCGCGGCCGCTTCGGTCTTTAAATCTTGGCGCAAGCCATCTTATAGCGGCCGCCGCGCCCGCGGCGCGTGCAGTACTTTGAGGCGATGCGGGTGGGCAAGCAGCGCTCCTCCAGGGCCCAGATGCGGCTGTTCGAGGCGGCCGGCTTTGCGATGCTCACGCTGACCACCAAAAAGCGCGCCGGCGTCTTCGAGCCGGTCGGCGAGGAGGACAGGGCCGCGGTGATACGGATCCCGGACGGGTACGTCGCGCTCATCGCCGACGGGGACGGCTGCACAAAGGCGCAGACCAAGGCGCTCGAAAAGGCAGAGGCCGAGCGCATACACGCAGAGCTGGTAAGGTCGGGCATGCCCGCCTTCGACGGCGAGGCCGTCGAGATCTGGACCGAGCGGTACCCCGCCGTAAAGCTATAGTATCAGGGTGCCCGGGGAGCCCGAGCCGCGCGCCGCCTTTTCGAGTGTCTTGGCGTCGGCCCTCAGTATGCGGGTCTTTATCTTGGAGCGCTCTATGACTTTGAGGGCTACCAGATCCATCAGGTCGTGGCCGCCGGCGACCGACTCTTCGCGGGCCATCATGGCGCGCAGATCTTCCAGCTTTATGCGCTTGATCAGCTTTGCGCCCTTGTGCGCGTTGGGATCCCTGTCGTAGACGCCGTCCACGTCGGTCGCGTTGAGCAGCTGCTCGGCGCCGAGCCGCTCGGCGATCAGGGCGGCGGTCCCGTTGGTGCTCTGCCCGGGGTACAGGCCGCCTGCGACCACGGCCAGGCCGCTGCCGGCCGCCTGCACCGCCTCGTCGAGCGTCTCGGGCGGGCGCGGCCAGGCCCTGCGGCCCAGCTTGTGTATGAGGAGCCGGGCGTTGAGCCTCGAGACCTGTATGCCCATCTCGTCGAGCGAGGATTCGTCTGCGCCGGCCTTGCGCGCCAGCGATATGTAGCGGCGCGCGACGGGCCCGCCGCCGGCCACGGCCACCGGCTGGCAGACGCGCGAGATCTTGGAGATGGCCTCGGCCGCCTCGGCTATGGCAGAGCCGCTCTCGTCGGCAAAGACGCGCCCGGACAGTTTTATGACTATCGTTTTCAGGATCCCAGTGCCTTGCCGGCCGCAATTTCAACCTTTTTTCTGAGCCGCGCCGGCGCGTACACCCGCAGTATGTCCAGCTCGCCGGAGAGCGCGGCCACGGTGCGGATGCCCGAGAGGGGCACCTCCTCGGACCGGGCCCCGCCGGCGAGCATTATCGTGTCGCCGGCCCCGCGGGCGGGCCAGTGCGGCGTGGACGTGGTGCGCGAGCTGTCCACGAATACGTCCCGCTGCCCGAGGCCGGCCTCTGCGGCGATTTCTGCGCGCATCCCCTCCAGGCGCGCCGGCGGCACCGCCTCGGCGGTCGTCTCTTCGTAGACGCACTTTAGCAGGCGCCGCCCGGCGCAGTCGCGCGCCAGCCGCCCGGCCCTCCGCGCCTTCCCTTCCAGGGAGCAGAGGCGGGCCATGAGCGCCTCGTCGTACAGCTCCAGGTGGGCCTCGGGGCTGTCCGGCTCCAGGCCAAGCTCCCCGGAGGCCAGCCGGACGGCCTCGGCCAGCATCACCTCGACGGCCCTGACGGTCTTGTGAAAGTAGACCGCGCGGAACATCTGGTACCTGGAGTGCATCATGGATTCGAACGAGTGCAGGGCCGAGCGCTCGATGGCCAGCCTGCCGCGCCTCGCGTCCATCGACTTTATCATCCTAATGTGGTCTATCCGGGCGTGCTCTGCGCGCGTATAGTAGCCGTCGCGCGGCAGGTAGTCCATCACGTCTGCGCTAAGCGGCCCCGAGACTACCTCGTTCATGAAGCGCGAGCGCGAGGTGCCGAAGGCGATGTCGGCTATGCGCCGCCTGCCGTACCCCTCCGATTCCAGCACGTCCCCTATCTGCGTCTCGGCTATGATGCGCCTGCCCATCTTTTCGTGCGAGACGCCGACGGCCTCCTCGTACAGGTGGGAGAACGGGCCGTGGCCGACATCGTGGAGCAGGGCGGCCATGCGCAGCTCGCCTATCGCGTCGGAGCTGAGCGCGCCGCGCTCTAGCAGCGCCTCGCCGGCCATGCCGGCGTTGTTCATGACGCCGAGCGAGTGCTCGAAGCGGGTGTGCTGCGCGCCGGGGTACGTGAGGTGGGCGCCGGACAGCTGCTTTATGCGGCGCAGGCGCTGGAAAGCCGGGTGATCCACCACGCGCAGCTCCGGAGAGCGGACGCGGATGAAGCCGTGGACCGGATCTATGATGTCTACGTATTTTTTCAAAGCCCCATCGCCTCCAGCACCGCCGCGTGCACCTCGGCCCTGCCCTTGGAGGCGTCCACGCGCCTCCAGCGGGGGCCGCGCGCCATCCGGCGGTATTCGGCCGACACGCGCCGCGCGAGGCCCGCGTCGCTCTCGAACACGTCCCGGTTCTTGCGCTTGCGCGCGCGCGCCTCTTCGAACTCTACGTCCAGGAACACGACGACATCGGGCTCGGGCAGGCCCCTGTCGAGGGAGCGCAGCCACGCGCGGTCCAGCCCGTTCGCCGCGCCGTACGCCACGTTGGAGTGGACGTACCTGTCGAGTATCACGTAGTCGCACGATTCGCTTGCGCGCTCTATCTTTTCTGCGCACTCCCACCGGTTGGCGGCCAGCAGCAGGTGCAAGAGCTGCGGGCGCGGCGCGCGCCGGCGCAACAGCGCGCGTATCTGCCTGCCGGCCGGCGTGCGGTACTGGGGGAAACTGAGCGTCTTTGCCGAGGCGCCGCGCCTCCCCAGCTCTTTTGAGAGCATGCCGGCCTGCGTGCGCTTGCCTGCCTGGTCGCCGCCCTCGATGGCCACGATCACGGCGCGCCCCGGCCGCCCCGCTCTAAATACGTGCGGCTCTCCGGCGCCCCCGCGGGCCGCGCTTCCCGACTCCTTTTCGGACGGAAAGCGGCCCGGCAGCGCGGCGTCGGGGGCGCGTCCAAGGCGCCCGCGGCGCCTTGATCCCCTGCCGGATCTTCGGGAGGACGATCCAAAGGCGCCGTTTCAAATTCGGGGGCTAGACGCGATTTCCCCTCTGGCGAGGCGGCGGCCCCTGTTCTGGATCATTGTCGGCCCCTTCGACGAACGCGCCCGCTTCCTGGCCGGGCCTCATCCGCGCGGATCGCGGTTTGCCGCCCGGCGCCCAGCGGCGGCCGTCGAACGTGAACGACACGACGCCCCCGTCGTCCGCCTTTCCTATGTCGTCGAGCGTCTTTTCCAGCGCCCCGTCGTCCGCCTCCGCGTCGCCGTGCCCCAGCAGTTTCGACACGGCGGCCACCGCTTTTCCGGCCGGCGTCTTCATCGCGTCGTCCACGGAGACGGATGCCGGCCTGCCGCAGGCCGAGCACTCGCCGGCCGGCGTTTCGGACACGAGGGGGCGCCTGATCGAGGCACCCGCGTCAACGGCGCAGTCCTCACAGTATACGGGCACGCGGCCCGTCCGCCGCCGCCGCTTATAATTCAGCCGAAGCCCGGCCGATCACCCGCCGATCCTCAGCGACAGGCCCGCGGCCCGAGCGCCTCGAAAGAGTGGAAATCGGCGAGACAAACGGCGGACGATTGTGCAGAACGGCAGCCGGCACCTCAGACGTGGAAGCGGGTCTGATCCCACGAATTGGAAACGGCGCCTGCGCGCTGCCGGCATGTCACCAATAAATAGGAGGCAGGCCCGTGCGCCGCATGGCAGAATCGTTCTGGATTCCGAGGGAAGAGTTTGTCATGCCGGAGGGCGCGCAAGAGACGAAGCTCGGATACCCGAAAGGCTCCATCAGGCAGTACCGCGTGGGCAGGTTGCACATACGCGAATACAAGGAAGGCTTTGAAGTGCACAAGGACGGCGCGGATCCGCGCCAAGATCCCGTCGGACACCTAGTAAAGGACGCGCCCGAGATCTTGGTATTGGGGCTGGCCGCCGCGCTCGGCATAGGGTACGCCGTGTACCGCGTGACGCGCAGGTGAAATGCATGTTCCGCATCCTCTACGTGCTCGCCAAACTTCTCCCGTGCGCCTTGGCCCTGCGCCGCGACAGGAAGGAGTGGTCGCGCAAGGAGGGCGACGTGGACCAGGAAAAGTACCGCAGGAACGCGCGCAGGGCGCTCGCAGCGTTTCTGTCGCTGGGCCCCGTTTACATAAAACTGGGCCAGTGGCTGTCCTCGCGCGCCGACATCCTGCCGCAGCCGTACATGGAAGAGCTTTCGAAACTGCAGGACGACGTGCCGGCAGCCCCGTTCGAAAAGGTCAGGCCGGCCATCGAGGCCGAGTTCGGGCCCATAGGCGAGGCATTCGAGCGGTTCGAGACCGAGGCCCTCTCGGGCGCATCGCTCGGCCAAGTGTACCGCGCCAGGCTGCGCGGGGAAGAAATAGTGGTCAAGGTAAAGCGCCCCGGCATAGGCGAGGCCGTCGAGCGCGACCTGGGGGGCTTGCGCCGCCTGCTGCCCGTCGGCCTGCGGTTCGTCGATCCCAACCTGGGCCTGTCCGCAAAGGCGCTGCTCGCGCAGTTCATCGACAGCATACGCGAAGAGATGGACTACCGCGCCGAGGCGGACAACCTGCGCCAGATACGCGGCAACATGGACGCAAGCCGGGTGATCGTGCCGCGCATCTACGAGGCGCACACCGGCCGGGGCCTGCTGGTCATGGAGTACGTGCCGGGCACCAAGGTGACCGACATCGAAAAGCTGGACGAGCTGGGCATAGACCGGACGCGGCTGGTCGTGGACCTGCACAAGGTCTTCTTTACGATGCTGCTGCGCCACTCGGTCTTCCACGCCGACCCGCACCCGGGCAACGTGTCCGTGACCGACGACGGCCGCCTGATACTGTACGACTACGGCATGGTGGGCAGGCTCGACGAGGATAGCCGCATGAGGCTGGTGAGGCTGTACCTGGCGATGGTCGAAAAGGACGCGGGCCGCACGGTCACCGCGATGAAGGAGCTTGGCATGCTGGCAAGCGACCTCAACCGCTCGCTCATAGAGCAGGCCATAGAGCTGACGGTGAGCGCGCTGCACGGCCGCAGGCCGTCGGAGATGGAGATCAACGGGCTGATGGAGATAGCCAACAGGACCATGAGCAGGTTCCCGTTCGTGCTGCCAAAGCACCTGGCCCTGTACATGCGCATGGCCTCCATAATCGAGGGCATCTACAAGGCGCACGACGTCGACTTTCGGTTCGTCAAGGTGATACGCGAGGTGCTCGAGGAGGAGAACCTGATCAGGGGGGCCCAGGCGGAGGAGCTAAAGTCCTCCCTGTACAGGGTCGCAAAGTCCATAGACGCGGTCATATCGGTGGCCCCCGAGCTGCGCAGCCTGGTCGAGGAGGCGCGCTCCATGCGGCTGGAGGGGCGGCGCAGCCGCACGCCCGCCGCCGTCATGGCGGGGGCCGCCTTCGTCGGGTTCGCCGTGCTGTACGGCCACGAGCCGCTACTCGGCGCGGCCGGCATGGCCGGCGCCGCCCTAGCCGCGCTGCTCGCGCTGCGCTAGCCGGTCCTGCGCGCCAGCACGAACCGCGGCCCGGCCGGGTCTATGTCCGGATGCACGCGCACGTCCGATATTATCCGGGCTTCCAGGTTGCCCCATATGCGCCCCGCCTGCGGCCAGGTCCCCGCGTCCTCAAAGCTTGCCACGTACGCGCGCGATACGCGCAGGGCCTCGGCGGCCCCGCCGGCCAGGTTGCGTGACACCACTAGGTCGAACTCGCCGGCGGGCCACGGCAGGCGCGAGGGCGGGGCCTGGGCGAGCTCGGCCCGGACCGATTCCAGGCAGCGGGCAAGCTCGTCCGGATCTTGGCAGGCCACGCAGGCGCGCGCCCCGCCGGGCGGCAGCACGTCGGCGGCCCGGCACCCCGAGTACAGCACGTCGCGCGCGCGCAGGGAAAGGGCCAGCCTCCCCACAAAGTCGGCCAGCGCGGACATTTTTCAGACCGGCGTGAGCCAGTGGGCGAACCTTTCGTCCCTGCCGAGCGCGGCCTCGGAGAACGCCTTTTGCAGCGCCTTGGTGGCCTTGCCCACCCTGCCGGAGCCGACCTGCACGCGGTCCACGCGGGTGACCGACTTTACCTCGGCGGCCGTGCCGGTCATGAATATCTCGTCCGCCGAGTACAGGTCGTCGCGCTCCAAGTCGGCCTCGACGACGTAGCCGCCGTTTTCTTCCGTTATCTGTATGACGCTGTCGCGCGTGATCCCCTCCAGGCAGCCCGACGACACGGGCGGCGTGCGGATCTCGCCGTCGCGCACCACGAATATGTTCTCGGCGCTGCCCTCGGCAACCTTGCCGTGGTAGTTTAGCATGATGGCCTCGTCGTAGCCCTCGTCGAGCGCCTCGACGCGCGCGAGCGCGGCGTTGCCGTAGTTGGGCGCGCCCTTTGCCCTCATCGGCTGCGCGCGCGAATCGATGCGCAGCCAGCTTGAAACCTTGCAGCTGGCCCCGGAGAACTTGCCGGCCTTCGATTCCCCCATCTTCCACTCCCAGCACGAAATCGACAGCTCCACCTTGTTGGGCTTGGGGGTCAGCCCCATGGTCCCGTACCCGTAGTAGGCTATGGGCCTGATGTAGCACTCGCGCAGCCCGCTGGCCCTGACCGTCTCGAGGACGGCCTCGCTGACCTGCCGCGGCGAGTACCGCATCTTCATCGAGTACAGCCTCGCGGACCGGAACAGCCTCTCGACGTGCTCGCCCAGCCGGAAGACCGACGGGCCTTTGGCCGCGTCGTAGCAGCGTATCCCCTCGAATACGGACGTCGAATAGTGCAGGGCGTGGGTCAGCACGTGCACCTTGGCGCTCTTGAACGGCACCAGCCTGCCGTTCATCCATACCTTGCCGGTCTCGTCCACGCCCGGGCCCCCCGCCGAGCCGATTTAAGTTGCGCGCACCGAAACCCTATGCGGGGCGACCGTTTTCTATATAGATCAGCCATAAATATCCCGCCCGCTAATACAGGGTACAGCGTGTTATGGGTAACGCCGGGCTAATTCTAGATAACGGGCCCAAGAAGAAACCCAGGACAGCGCTACGGGGCTAACCCCCTGTAGGGCTGGTGTCCTTTATCCCCGAGTGGACGGCCCTTACGGCCCTCTGGACGTTGTCGCCCGAATCCTCGACGACCACTATTATCCGCGAGGTCTCTTCCTGCGCGTCCATGTTGAGTATGTTGAGGCCGACCTCGGCCATGCGCGCGCTGGTCATCGATACGATGTGGCGCGCCTTCCACATCTGGTCGCCTATCAGCGTGATCACGCCCCTGCCGTACGTTATCGAGGCGAGCGGGTCGAATCCGAGCAGGTACTTTTCGTTGCGCTTGGCATAGTCGCCGTCCAAAAACAGTATCCGGGAAAGGTCGATGCCGTCGCGGGTGAACGGCGAGAGCACGACGTACTCGCTGTATCTGCGCTCGGCCTCCAGCGAATCCAGGAGCCTTCGCGCAGCGGCGCGCTCGGCCCGCATGATAGCGCAGTTTTCTCTGCCGGTCACTATCTTTACGGGATCGCCGCCCGCGTCCCCGGGCGACCTTTCTATGGTGGTCTTTTCCGACGGGTCCTTCATGTCGGTTATGGTGATCGGCATGTCCGCGCCGTTTTCGAGTATCTCCTTGATCGCGACCGGATCGAGTATCTTCATGCCGAACATGCCGGCCAGCCTGGCCTCGTTGTACGAAAGGACGGGCACCTTGGAGAGGCCGTCCGAGACTATCTTGGGGTCGGCAGATGCCACAGATCTGTCCTTTTCAAAGTCTATACTGGTCTCGTAAGAGTTGCGCAGCAGTATCCCCATGTCCGCCGCGGTCCTGTCGGTCCCGCCGCGCTCGTAGGTGGTCACGGTGCCTGTTTTCGTCCTGCCGACGAACCCGCCCATGCAGACTATATCGTGCCCGCGCAGCAGATCCTCGACGGCGCCGATCTTTTCGCCCGAGGCGTCTGCAAGAAAGTTGGTGTACTCTATGTTGTCGTCGGTCACTACGGGCCAGTCCTCGAACGGGACCGCCGCCGAGCAGAGGCCCTCGGAGCGCAGCACGTGGTCCATCACGCCGCCCATGAGGACCTCGCCCGAAAAGCCCAGGGCCACGGACCTGCGCTCGTCGGCGAACTCGCCGGATTCGAGCGCCTCCCTTGCCCTCGCTAGGTGGGAGTCTATAGTCTGTCTGCACTGCTCGCGCAGGCCGGGGCCTACCGAGCGCAGTATTGCCTCGTAGGCGTTCCTGACATGGCCCATGCCCGCGCGCGTGTCGCGGTTTTCGCCGATGCCTATGACCACGTCGGTCAGCGACATCTTTTTGCCGCCCACCGTGGTCAGCGGCGCGGAAAAGACGGCCAGCACCTTGGAGCCCGAGCCTATCTGGCGTATGCGCGAGACTATCTTCGGTATGTACTCGCCGTCGGAGCCTATCGCGCTTCCGCCGAACTTGGCCACCGTGAGCCTCATCTGAGCCGGCCCCCGCCCGGCCGGTATTAATCGTTGGCCGCGCTTTGCGTGGAAGATCCTGCCGCCGGACTCGGCTTGCGCGGACTCGCCTCGCCCCGGACAGGCGCGCCGCTTCGGGCTTGCAGGCTTCGCGCGGGTTCGAGCGCGCCTTTCCACCCGCGGGCTGTCTAGATTTAAATGGTTTTGAGCGGCGCGGCCCGCGGGCTCGTGGTCCAGCTGGCTATGACATCGCCCTTACACGGCGAAGATCCGGGGTTCGAATCCCCGCGGGCCCACCTACTTCCATTCCGGCTTGTACCTTCCGAGCAGCAGCGAGTTGGCCACGACCGACGCGTCGCTCAGGGCCATGGCGCCGGCCGCCAGCAGCGGCAGCACCGAGTACACCTCGGGTCCCATGAAAGGCACCAGGGCGCCGGCCGCCACCGGCACCAGCGCCGCGTTGTACCCGAACGCCCACGCCAAGTTCTGCCTTATCTTGGCGGCCGTCTTTTTGGAAATGTCCAGCAGGACCGGCACCGCGCGCAGGTCGTCGCCCACCAGCACCACGTCGCCGGATTCGCGCGCCACGTCGGTGCCGCCGCCGACCGCTATGCCCAGATCGGCCGCGGCCAGCGCCGGCGCGTCGTTTATCCCGTCGCCCACCATCGCCACGGCGCCGCCCGGCCTCAGTGATTCGATCTCGTCGCGCTTGCCGCCCGGCATCACCCCGGCGCGCACCTCGTCGATGCCCAGCCGCGAGGCCGCCGCCTTGGCGGCCCCCCCCGCGTCGCCCGTTACCATCACCGTCTTGACGCCCGCCGAATGCAGCCTGGCCACCGCCTCGGCGGCCCCGGGCCTCTCGGCGTCCGAGACGGCCACGGCCCCGGCGAACTTTCCGTCCACCGCGACCAGGACCACCGTCCTGCCGCCCGCTTCCAGGGCTCGCCAGTCCCGGCCCGCCTCTATGCCGGATTCTTCTAGCAGCGCGGGGCTGCCCACCAGCACCCGCCTGCCGCCGGCGACGGCGCGCACGCCGCCGCCGGTCACGGACTCGAACTTTTCGGGCCGCGCCACCTCCATGCCCAGCTCGCGCGCGCGGCGCACCAGCGCGCGCGCCACGGGGTGCTCCGAGTCGCGCTCGGCAGAGGCTGCCGCCTCGAGCACCGAATCGGACGGCATGGTCTCGACCACCTCGGGCCTGCCGGCGGTCAGGGTGCCGGTCTTGTCGAGCACGACTGTGCGCACGCGGCGCGCCGATTCGAGCACCCCGCCGTCCCTGATCAGTATGCCGTATTCGGCGGCCTTGCCGGCCCCGGTGGTCAGCGCCATGGGCGTGGCGATGCCGATGGCGCACGGGCACGCTATGATGATGACGGAGACGAACGCTAGCAGCGCGTACGGCGTGCCGATGCCGGCCAGAAACCAACCCAGCCCGGCCGCGACGGCCACTACGGCTATCACCGGCACGAAATACTTTGAGACCCTGTCGACGGCCCTCTGGTATGGCACGCGCCCCGACCTCGCGTTCTCCACGAGCGCTATGACCTGCGACATGACCGTGTCCCTGCCCACCTTGGTGGCTTTGACGCGCAGAGAGCCGGTCGTGTTCACCGTGGCGCCGATCACCGCGTCGCCTTCGGCCTTTGGGGCCGGCACGCTCTCGCCGGTGACGGCCGACTGGTCTATTTCGGAGCTTCCAGAGACCACCACCCCGTCGGTGGGCACGGCCTCGCCGGGCCGCACGTGCATGATCTCGCCTATCTTGACGAGCTCCACGGGGACCTCCTTCTCCTGCCCGTCCCTGATCACGCGCGCCGTGCGCGGCTGCAGATCCATCAGGCGGCTTATGACGCGCGACGCCTTTTTGGCCGACTTTGCCTCCAGCGCGTTGCCGGCCAGTATGATGGTTATGATCGCCGCCGAGGTCTCGAAATAGACGTGGCCGTGCGGAAAGAAACCGGGCGCGAACGTGACCGCGGTGCTGTACGCCCAGGCGGCCGTGGTGCCGGCGGCCACTAGCACGTCCATGTTGGCCGCCCTGCTGCGCAGCGCGTCGAGCGCGCCGCGGTAGAACCGCATGCCTATCCAAAACTGCACGGGCGTGGCAAGCGCGAACATGGCGTATTCGCCGCCGGCCACTCCGAGGTGCGTCAGCACCGCCACGGGCGCCGTCAGCAGCACGGCTATCACCAGCTGCCGCCGGACGCGCGCGGCCTCGCGGTCGGGCCTTGCGAACCTCTCGAGGCAGCTGCTGCCGCAGAAGAAAAACTCGCGGCCGTCCGATTCGTAGCGCAGGGCCCCCGGCGACTCGTCTACGAGCATGCCACAGACCGGATCCTTTGCCATCGCCCGGCCACCGTCCTGCGCAATATAAAATTCGGGCCGCCTGCGGGCCCTTGGAGGCGCGCTGTAGCCCGAAAACCCGATCCGCAAAGCGCGTCGCGCGGGGAATCCTGCTCCCGGTAGCGGGGGCCGTGCTTTGGCGGCCTAGCAGAATACGATGCCCGCCGTGTCCGCGCCGGACGCCTTTGCGAATTTCTCGATCTCTGGAAACAAAGCGTCTTTTTTCAGATGGCGGCACGCCCCGTCTCTGAAACCTCCGGGCTAGGCGCTGACCCGCGCGGCCCGCGCTTCCAGCTCCGATACGGCTGCCCTCACTGCCCCCTCGCGCGCCGTGATTCTGGAGCGCGCCCGGGATATGGCCCCGGCCCTCTGCCGCACCATCCTGTCCTGCTCGGCAAAGCCCGACGAGCCGCGCGAGGCGCGCGCGCGCAGCGAGCTCTCCGGCGTCGCCGAGGCGAGCGCCTCGGTCAGGCGCCGCGCGTCGGCCCCAGAGCCGCCCAGGCACGCCTCGACGTCCTCCTCTTCGAGCTCGTCGAGGCGCACGCCGTCGCGGTGGGCCGCCTGCACCAGCCTGCCCACCAGGCCGTGGGCCGTCCTGAACGGCATCCCTTCGGAGACCAGCCCGTCGGCTATGTCGAGGGCCAGCGCGTAGCCCGACTCTAGGGATTCGCGCATCCTGCCCCCGTTCACCGACATCGTCAGGACGGCTGCGCGCGCCACGGCCAGGGCGCCCAGCGCGGTGCGCGAGGCGTCGAACGCTGCCGGCTTTAGCTCCTGCAGGTCGCGCCCGTACCCCGTGGCCAGCCCCTTTGTCCCCGAGAGCGCGCCGGCCAGCGAGCCCGAGACGACGGCGGCCTTGCCGCGCGTCAGCTCCATGACGTCGGGGTTTTTTTTCTGCGGCATGACGCTCGACGGCGAGGCGAGCTCGTCTGCAAGCTCCAAAAACCCAAACTCCGAGGACGACCACACCACCACGTCCTCGGCCATGCGGCTCAGGCCGGCCATCATGGCGGCGACGCACCAGACGTGCTCCAAGACAAAGTCGCGCGAGCCGGTCGCGTCTATCGAATTTTCCAGCAGGCCGTCAAAACCGAGCATCGCGGCAGTGGCGTCCCTGTCCACCGGCACGGCGGTGCCGCCGACCGGGCCCGCGCCCAGCGGGCACCTGTTTAGCCGGGAATAGCTCCCCTCGAACCTTTCCAGATCGCGCATCAGCGCGTCTGCCTGCGCCAGCAAATAGTGCGACAGCGTCCCGGCCTGCGCCTGCTGCATGTGCGTGTACAGGGGCATGACGGTGCGCCGGTGCGACTTTGCCACCGAGACCATCGCCTCGGCCGCGTCGGCTATGCGCGCGCACACGGAGTTGGTGTCGTCGCGCAGTTTCAGCCGCATGTCCAGGGCCACCTGGTCGTTGCGCGACCTGCCCGTGTGCATCTTGAGGCCCGCCGGCGTCGCGGACACCACTGCCGCCTCGACCGCCTCGTGTATGTCCTCCGAGCCGTCGCCGCCCAGCTTGTCCGGCTCCAGGCCGCCCAGAGCTTGCAGTATCTGCCCCGCCTCGCCGGCGTCGAGCACGCCGGCGTCGAGCAGCGCCAGCGCGTGCGCCTTGCTGCCCAGTATGTCATAGTAGGCAATATCCCCGTCGGCCCGGGCCGAAGATACGTACTCGAGGGCCTCGCCCCCGAGCCTGCCGCCGAGCCGGTCGCGGTACACGGATGCCCCCCTACAATGGCTATATATAGCCTAGACGCAACGCCGGCCGTTGGCGGAGATACGCGAGCTGCGCGTCAAGATATTCGACGAGCTCTCAAAGATAGTCGATCCGGAGATAAACACGACCATAACGGAGCTCGAACTCATCGACGAAGTCGACATCAAGGATTCGGACGTGCGCGTGGATCTGCACCTGACAAGCCCGTTCTGCCCGGCCGTGTTCGGCTTCAAGATATGCCAAGACATACACGACAACCTCCTAAAGATAGACGGCATCGACGACGTGAAAGTCAACGTCTCCAACCACTTTATGGCCGAGCAGATAAACAACCAGGTGAACAGCTCCAAAAAGCCCTAGCGCAGCCCGAGCATGTACCCGCGCAGCAGCTGTATCCCCATGGCCGGATCGACCCCCTTGGGGCACACCTGGCTGCACGAGCCGGCAAAGTGGCACCGCCATATCCCGTGCGAATCGTCTATCACCTTGAGGCGCTCGTCCTTGCCCCTGTCCCTGCTGTCCGCCGTGTACCTGTAGGCCTGCGCGAGCGCCTGCGGGCCCAAAAAGGACGAGTCGGTGGCCATCGTGGGGCAGGCGGCGTTGCACAAGCCGCACTTTATGCAGTTTGCGAACTGGATGTACTTTTCGTGCTCCTCGGGGGTCTGGAGCAGCTCGCGCGAGCCCGGCTCGGGCTCGGCCTCGTCGCGTAGCAGGTACGGCTTTACGCGCCGGTGCGAATCGAACAGGCGCTCAAAGCGCACCGCCAGGTCGCGGATCACCTCGAAGTTGCGCAGCGGCTCGACCGTCACGGTGTCCGATCCCAGCTCGGCCACCTTGGTAAAGCAGGCCAGGCGCGGCCTGCCGTTTATCATCATGCCGCACGAGCCGCAGGTGGCCTGCCTGCACGAGTACCGCACGGCTATCGAGTGGTCCATGTGCTTTTTGGCGTCGAGTATCACGTCGAGAACGGTGGTCCACCTCTCGTGGGGCACGTCGAACTCGTCGAACTTGCCCCCCGACCTCTTTACGCGCAGCCTCACGCTGGAGCGCGGCGAGAGGTGCCCGCCGGAGCGCTCGGGCGCGACGGACATTTTCACGCGGCCCCCGTGGTCACCACGATTATGGTGCGCGAGCCGTACGCTATCAGACCTATCATGCCGGCCACGCACCCGTACGAGACCGCCTTTTCATAAACCCTGCCCTGCCTCAGCTCCAGCAGTATCACGCGCAGCCCGTTGAACCCGTGCACCGAGAGCAGCACCAGTATTATCTCGAGCATGCCCGCGTAGGGCAGGAACCTGTAGTTTTCCAGCACCTGCTCGTACTCGAGCGAGGCCTCGAAGCCCTGCACCACGCGCAGCAGCACGTGCACGGCCACGAACGCCACGGCGGCCAGGGCCGTGCCGTAGTGTATCTTCATTATGGTGCTCTCTTTCATCAGAACATCACCGTGATCCCGTACACCGCGGCCAGCGCCGAGAGCACTATGGCCGAGTAGATGCCTATCTTGTGGCGGTAGTTCTGCGAGGCCGGCTCGTACGGATAGTCGGGCCTCGAGGGGCTGCCCACGGCCACGCCGCCGTGGCCCAGCATGACCCTGATCCCGTTGACCGTGTGGAAGACGCACATGGCTATGACTATGACGAGCACCGCGTGGCCCTCGAAGGTCTGGGTGAGCTGGAGGAACTGGTCCCAGCCGGCCCTGCCCTGCAGTATGTTGCTCGTCTCGTATATGTGGGCCACGAAATAGGCCAGCAGGCCCAGGCCGGTCAGGCGCATGAGCAGGTAGGCCACGCGCTCTATGCCGAACCGCCTCGGGCTGGCCATGCCGCCTATCCCCATCAGTACTTCCTCTCCACGGGCTGATAATTAGTTATGGTCACCGGGTGGGCCTTCATGAGCGGCTCGGACGGGCCGTAGTAGGCCAGGGTGTGGTGGAGGAAGTTCTCGTCGTCGCGCTGCGGATAGTCGGTGCGCGCGTGGCTCCCCCTAGATTCGCGCCTGTTTATGGCCCCTACCAGCACCGCCTCGGCCGCGCGGAACATGGAATCTATCTCCATGACGTTGGCGAAGTTGGTGTTGTACTCGGAGGCCTTGTCGTCGACGTGCTTCCAGGTCTGGGCGCGCAGCTTGCGCACGCGCGCGAGGCCCGCCGAGAGCCCCTCGTGGTCCCTGTACACGTAGGCCTTTTCGTTCATGGTGTCGGTCAGCTCCTGCCTGACCTCGTAGGGGTTGGCCCCGCCGCCGGCCCGGAATATGCCGTCGTAGATGCGCTTTTCTTCGGCGGCCACCATGTGGTGGGGCCACGGCTCCGAGCCCACCCTGCCGGCGATGTACTCGGCGGCCAGCTCGCCGGTTATGCGGCCCCACACGATGCACTCCGAGGTCGAGTTGGCGCCCAGGCGGTTGGAGCCGTGGACGCTGTTGCAGGCGGCCTCGCCCGCGGCCCAGACCCCCCGCAGCTCGGTGGCCCCGTCGATGTCGGTGTGTATGCCGCCCATCATGTAGTGGCAGACGGGCCGCACGTCGAGCATCTCCCGGGCCGGGTCTATGCCGGAGAACTTTATCGATATCTCGCGTATGCCGCCCAGCTTTTCCTTGATTACCTCGTCGCCTACGTGGCGCAGGTCCAGCTTCATGCAGTCCACGCCGGTCTCGTGGACGAACCCGCGCCCCTGCTCTATCTCGGTGATTATGGAGCGCGAGACGATGTCGCGCGGGGCCAGCTCCATCTTGCTGGGCGCGTAGCTCTTCATGAAGCGCTCGCCCTCGCTGTTGACCAGGTGGCCGCCCTCGCCGCGCGCCCCCTCCGTTATCAGTATGCCCGACGGCAGTATGCCGGTCGGGTGGAACTGCACGAACTCCATGTCCTTCAGGGCCATGCCGGCCCTGTACGCCATGTCGAGGCCGTCGGGCGTCGAAGAGTACGCGTACGTCGAAAAGCTGTACAGCCTGCCGGCGCCGCCCGTGGCTATTATCATGGCCGGCGCCCGCACGGCGTAAAAGGTCCCCGAGGCCAACTCTATGGCCGTGATCCCGTGGAACCTCTTGCCGTCGTGGACTATGGAGGTGACGAACCACTCGTTGAGGTATTCTATGTTGTCGTGCTTTTGGCACGTGTCATACAGAGTCTGCATCTCGAAAAAGCCCACCTTGTCCGAGGCGTACGTGGCGCGCGGAAAGCTGTACCCCCCGAAGGCGCGCTGGTCTATGCGGCCAGTCTTCCTGCGCGACCAGGGCATGCCCCACCTGTCCATCTGGTATATCTGCCCGGGCATCTCCTTGCAGAGGCGCTCGGCGGCGTCCTGATCCGCGAGGAAGTCGCTGCCCTTTACGGTGTCGTAAATGTGCGATTCGACGGTGTCCCCCTCGTCTTCGAACAGGACCGCGGCCGTGCCGCCCTCTGCCGAGACCGAGTGGGACCTCATCACCTGCACCTTGGACACGACTGCTATGCGCAGGTGGGGCCCCTTTTCGGCCGCCGCGATGGCCGCGCGCAGCCCCGCCAAGCCCGAGCCGCATATGACCAGGTCGTAGTCTATGAAATCGGCCAACCGGCACGCGCGAGCCGCTGGCAAGTTAATAGTATTTGCGCAAAAACGCGGCCGGTGCCGAGGGGCGCGCAGGGTTAATATATATCGCTAGCGATACGCCGTCCGTGATGGGCGGATGGCTCTCCTGCATGGGCTCGGCGGTTCCGCGCGGGTTCTCGCGGTACTATATCATGGAGCTGCTCGCCGCCGAGCCGCGCACCGGCAAGGAGATAATCGAGCACGCCGCCGAAAAGAGCGGGGGGCACTGGAAGCCCTCGCCGGGGCTGATCTACCCGCTGCTCGGCAGGCTGCTCGACGAGGGCATGATAGAGGAGGACGGCGGCGGCAGGTACCGGCTCACCGAAAAGGGCAAGACCACGGCGGCCGACGCGGATCGCATAGAAGAGACGGTGAAAAAACAGATGGAGGTGCTGGCCAGGCTGGGCAACCTGGGCAGGTTCGGCATGATGGACATGCTCGAGAGGTTTTCCATGGCGATCGGCTCCGGCGGCACGATGAAGGGCGACGAGCGCGAGAGGTACCGCAAGTTCCTCGTATCCGAGCTGGAGCGGCTGGACAAAAACTAGAGATATTAACCTCTTGCTGGGAAGGGCCGCGTGGCCTCTGCGCGATCCGTCGTAAAGTCGGACATCGTGATGCCCGGCGTCTACGACGCGCTCGGCGCCAAGATGGCGTCTGCTGCCGGCTTTGGGGCCATATTCCAGACCGGATACGGCACGTCGGCCTCGATGCTGGGGATGCCCGACTACGGGTTTCTGGGGGCCGCCGAGACCGTCGCGAACGCGCGCCGCGTGTGCGCGGCCTCGTCGGTGCCGGTCATAGTGGACGCGGACACGGGCTACGGCAACGCCCTGACCGTCTGGAGGCTGGTGCGCGACCTGGAGGACGCCGGCGCCTCGGGGATGTTCTTGGAGGATCAGAGGTGGCCCAAGAGGTGCGGCCACATGCGGGGCAAGGACGTCACCCCGCAGGACGAATACGCCGAAAAGCTTGGCGCGGCGCTGGACGCGCGCCGGAGCCGCGACTTTGTGGTCGTGGCGCGCACCGACGCGCGCGCCACCGCGGGGCTGGACGAGGCCATCGAGAGGGGCAGGCAGAACCGCAAGGCCGGCGCCGACGCGGTCTTTGTCGAGGCGCCGCGCACGCTCGCCGAGATGACCGAGATCGGGAAAAAGATAGGCCCGCCGCTGGTGGCCAACATGATAGAGGGCGGTGCCACCCCGGCCGCGCCGGCCAAGAAACTACACGCGATGGGGTTCAACATCGTGCTCTACCCGCTCTCGGTGCTGTACGCGAGCGCGTCGGCCTCGATGCGCGTGCTCCGCCGCCTCAAGGAGACCGGCTCGGCGGGGCGCTCGGGGATGGACTTTGCCGCGTTCAACGAGCTCGTGGATCTGCCCAAATACGAGCGGCTGGAAAGAAAATACGGCGGCAAAAAAACCGGGTAGAGAGGAGCCTAGTTCCTCTTTACTTCGATGTCGATGGTAGATACGTTTCTAGTCTTGCCGTCGTCGGCCTCGAGCGATTCGGAGCCGATGCGGATGGTGCCGATAGAGTACCCGGAATTCTCCGTCTTCCTAGAAATTATCTGAGCCACGTCCACAGCACGCGCGATGCTGAGGCCCCTGGCCTTGATGTTCACGGACGGCATTTTGGCCAGCTGGAGCAGCGTCGTGGTGACGTACGCCATGAGCGGCTTTTTGCCGATGAACACGGTGTCTCTTACTTCGTTGTCAGACATTGGCGGCCGGCAACCGGCGGGATAATTTAAACTCTGGGCATTTGCTTTTATTCGGCGGATCCGGACTGCCCGCGTGGACGGGGCGCGCGAGGCCGTTTCGAGGCTGGCCCACCCGGACGTGCGCGTGCGCGGCGAGGCGTTCGCCCTGCTCGTGTCGGATCCGGGCGCCTCTGACGTCCTGGAGGGGGCCTGCCGCAGCCCCGACAGGAGCGTGAGGGCCTTTGCGGCCCTCGCCCTGGGCAACCGGGGCGAGGCGCGCGGTATCCTGCTGGAGATGGCCTCGGACCCCGAGGCGCTGGTGCGCTCGTGCGCCCTCGGCGCGCTTGCGCACATGGGCATGGACGGGGCGCGCGGAAAGGCGCTGGCCGGCCTGGCCGACGCCAGGATTGAGGTGAGGCGCGCTGCCCTGCAGGCTTGCGCAAAGCTGGGCGTCGCGGTGCCCGACGCCGAGCTCGAGCGGCTCGAGTCGGAGGGCGACGGGGAGCTGGGCCTGATCGCGCGAATAGTGCGTGGACACCGGTTGAAATGACCCGTGCGGCGAGGCCGTCCGGCACGCCCGCGCTCCGCATCGCGGCTTTTTCGGACTTTAGGGTCCAAGACATACCAAAGACACTGGAGCTGGTAAAGAGCCTGAAGCCGGACGTGACGCTTTATGCGGGTGACGACGTGCGCAGGTTCGGCCCCTTGCAGACGGGCACGCTCGAACGGTTGCTCGCAGAAAACGGACATGCGAGGGCCGGAATCCACGCGTGTGGATCTTTTCCGCGCACGGGACCGTATCGGGACCGCGACGGCACCGCCCACCCGCGCGGGCTTTACCAGGCAAGGCTGCCTCGCACCGTGTGCTTTAACGTCAAAGTCGAAGGCAAGGCCTCAGAAAACCTGCTGGAGCAAAAAATCTTGGACATGGCGCGCGACCCAAAGATTGGCGAAGAATTCGAGTTTTTGCGCCCGGCCCGAAGCCGCCGCCCTGGCAAAGGCGCGCCGAAAAAAACCAGGATTGTTTTTGAGCAAAAGAACGGCCGTGCGTACGGAATAGCGCATTTTCCCGAATCCGGCGTGGATTATGCCAAAGAGTTTGCCAAGGCAAGCAGGCTCGGGTTCGGGGGAGTGATAGGCAACGACGACGATCGCATATACAAATCGCTCCTCAGTGGGGACGGCGCCTGCGATCTGCACGACGGGCCTCTGCTCACGGGAGGCTTGTGCATCGTAGGGCAGGAAGGCGACGCGCTTTCGGAAAACGGTGGGATGGGACTGACGGTCTACTCGGAGGGCGAAGTAGAAAAGCACTTGGACGATCTGACTTTGGGACGCAGTCTGGAAAACGTCATACTGGTATCACACACCCCGCCTGCCGGCGTGTTGGATTACGCGCACAGGTTCGGCGACCGGCACGTGGGCTCGTCGGCAGTCCGTCGATTCGTGGCGGACAGACAGCCGCTGCTAGTGCTCTGCGGGCATGTTCACTCCCACGGCGGATGCGTGTCTAGGGTGGGACGAACAACGGTCGTCAACCTTGCGTCGCACGACAGCCCGGGCAGTCCTGGCAGGGTCTGCCTGATCACCGTATCAGGCACAAACGTGGACATGGAATGGTTCTTGGTATCGGCAGACGGCGTGGCAGAGTACTCGCACCGCTTTGTAAAAGATGGCGGACGCCTGCATCACGTATTGACGCTGCACAATGTGGGGATAAAAACGGCCGAAAAGATGGAGGCGGCCGGCGTCCGCACGCTAGAAGATGTCATCTCGGCCGGCGAAGGGGGGCTTGCAAAGCTGCTGAACACGAGCTTGACCTATGCGCGCAAAATGTCCGCGCAGGCCAAAGCCGTACTGGACGGCAGGACGGTTCCGCAAACCAAACTCGAGATTCCGCAAAAACCACTGATGTTCATCGACATCGAGACGGACTTGTCGAAATCATACGTGTGGCTGATCTCCGTTTGTGCGGAAGGCAAGAAGGGACTAAAGCAGTTTTACGCCGAGTCTCCGACCCGGGAAAAGGCGATTCTGAAGGATTTTTTGGAACACCGCAGAAAGCACGGCGGCCACGTGCTCTGTTATTGGTCCGGTGCCGGCTTTGACGAGCGGGTGATCAAATGCCGTCTTAGCCAGCATCGGCTCGACGCGTCGGGGCTGGGCAGCTGGTTTGATCTGTGTCTGGCGGTAAAGAAAAGCGTGGTCCTGCCCACCGGCTCATTTTCTTTGAAATCGGTTGCAGCGTGCGTCGGATACAGATACATGCATTCGGATATGGACGGTTTTGCGGCTGCCAAGATGTACCAAGAGACCGTGGGCAGTCGGAAACCGGCGCTTTCCAAGAAACTGCTCGAATACGGCAAGGACGACATTTTGGTGTTGGACCGCGTGGTGGAAAAAATCGGCGCGATTGCCGGACTGTCTCGGGATTTAGAGAGCCCGGAAGTACTGCCCGCATCTTTCGAGCAGGAATGCGCCCTCTTGAAGGATCTCCGTAAGCGGGGCATGCGAGTAACCGAGATCGCCGGAAGATTCGGCAAGGGCCGGGACTATGTCAACACCAGGCTGCGCCAGAATCCTGAAGCAATGAAGGGCAGGCGGGTATTGTTGGAAAGCGGCTTGGTAGGCCGTCGGCGCGGTTCTGCCGGAATAATTACCGGGCAGATATCTCCAACTGTCTTTGAAGTCAAGTTCGGCAGGAAAACCCTGAACGTGAGCATGAGCTCCATGAAATTCGCCTAGCGCAACTTTGGGACGCATCGCGATCCCAAAGATCTATTATAGCTTCAGCGTCTTTAGTACCATTCCTGCCACACCAGCTACCGCCAATAGGGTCACCAGTGCCGTAAGCATTTCTGCCATACTCCGATATATGAGGCGTTATTTAAAAGCATATCGTCAGGGGGGTTTTGTTCGGCAATTCCCCGATCCGTGCCTGAGCGGAGCCGTTTTTTGGCCGATCCGGCCACGGCGCAGGCACGAAAATGCGAATTGCCGAACAAAGCCGTCAGGGGTGGTTTACAGTTGGCCAGTACAACAGTCCGATCCCGCCTTGAGCACGAACGAGCAGCTTGCCAAACGTTAATACCACCTTTCCTGACACGGCGCACATCAGACCCAGTCTGATTTGGGCCGGTCGTCTAGCCTGGTAGGATAGGTGCATGGCATGCATCGGATCAAGGGTTCAAATCCCTTCCGGTCCATCTTTCTCTTGTCCCTTTTATCGGATGTTTCCGGGTGGTAATCGATGAAAATAACGCTGGCCGAGTTCGAAAGGACGGACGGGGCCCCGCCGCTCGAGATGTTCACGCAGGGGATCAAGGCCGAAGAGACGCGCGAAAAGTACACGCGCACGCTGCGCCGCGTGCTGTGCAACATATTCGAGGAGATACTCGAGGGGACGTTCGAGGAGCGCGCAGCGCAGCTGGTAAGGCACGGCAGGGAAAACCCGGACTGGGTGCGCGATCTTTTGCTCAACCTCTCCAAAAAGCTGCGCGCAAGGACAGAGCTTGCGCGCAACGACCCCGACTACTTCAATCCGTCCTCGATATCCAACTACTTCAAGCCGATCAAAAAGCTGCTGGACATGAACGACGTGAGCATGCCGTGGGCGCGCATCTACGCTACTTTTCCGGAGCAGGACAACGTGCCCGATTCGCGCGGATGGACGCGCGCCGAGATATCGCGGATGCTCCGGTTCGCCTCGGGCACCACCGACAGGGCGCTGGTGCTGCTGGCGGCAAGCTCGGGCATACGGATGGGCGGCTTCGACCTGGACTGGGGGGACATGAAGCCGGTGTACCGCGACGGCGACAAGCTCTCGTTCGAGGGGTCGGGCGAGCCGGCCTGCGCCATGCTTTCCATATACAGGGGGACCAGCTCCCAGTATCCGGCGTTCATCACGCCCGAGGCGTGCCGCGCGCTGGCCGACCACCGCGCGTCGTGGGCGCGCGAGACGGGCAGGCAGCCAGAGCCGTCCGATCCCATGTTCAAACAATACGGTCCGCTCCCGCGCAGGGCCACGCAGGTGTCCATGAAAAAGAGGATACAGCGCATGATGTCAAAGGCCGACCTGCGCTCCCCAGAGCTCAAGAACCACCGCAGGTTCAAAGTCCCCATGATGAACGGGTTCCGCCGGTTCTGGAACAAGGCGTGCAAGGAATCCATGTCCCCGGATTCGCCGCTGGCCTCGCTGGTCAAGACCGAGTTCATGATGGGCCACAAGGGCCTGATCAGCCTGGACAAGAACTACTTCCAGGTGAGCCCCCTGGAGCTGGCAGCCGAGTACCTGCACGCCGTGCCCAACCTGACCATAGGCGACGAGGAGCGGCTGGCGGCCGAATCCGAGCGCAGGGCCGAGCGGATAGCCGAGCTGGAGAAGGACAAGGACGAGATCAAAGAGCTGCGCGCCCTGGTCGAGCAGCTCTCGCGCCGGATAAAATAGCGGCCTTTTATGCAGGCCGCCGCACCGGCCGCGTGAAAGACTGCCCTTCCTGCTCGGAGCCGTTCACATACCATTCCAACAAGCGGCTGGTCGCGTGCGCGCGGCGCTTCCTAAAGTCGGCACCCTCGGGTTCCCGGCGCGGCGGCCCGGACTAGGCCCCCCGCCTTTTTCCCGCCCGGCTCTGCCTCCCGGGATGTGCCGCTTAACGGGGCGCAAAGGTGCCCCGTTAAGGGCCACATCGCGGGCAAAACCTGACCCTTTTTTCGCCCAGCAGACCTTGCCGGCCGCGCGCGGCACCCCTTCGGGCGGCGCCGGGCTGTAGGAGGGCCTATACCCTTCATGGCGGCAGCTAGGCTGTCGGGTAGCATATACCCTTAAGCTGGGACGCTGGCGTCCCGAGTAAAGGGCACATCGCCCCAGTCGCGGGCGCCTAGTGCGCCCGGCGGATCTCCCCGCCGCGCACGATCTTTTTCGGGCGGCGCCGGGCTGTAGGAGGGCCTATACCCTTCATGGCGGCAGCTAGGCTGTCGGGTAGCATATACCCTTAAGCTGGGACGCTGGCGTCCCGAGTAAAGGGCACATCGCCCCAGTCGCGGGCGCCTAGTGCGCCCGGCGGATCTCCCCGCCGCGCACGATCTTTTTCGGGCGGCGCCGGGCTGTAGGAGGGCCTATACCCTTCATGGCGGCAGCTAGGCTGTCGGGTAGCATATACCCTTAAGCTGGGACGCTGGCGTCCCGAGTAAAGGGCACATCGCCCCAGTCGCGGGCGCCTAGTGCGCCCGGCGGATCTCCCCGCCGCGCACGATCTTTTTCGGGCGGCGCCGGGCTGTAGGAGGGCCTATACCCTTCATGGCGGCAGCTAGGCTGTCGGGTAGCATATACCCTTAAGCTGGGACGCTGGCGTCCCGAGTAAAGGGCACATCGCCCGGGCCCCCCCCGCCCGTCCGGCAGCAGCCGCCCGGCCGGAAAACCCATCTAATCCCGGGCTTTGAATGACAAAAGCGCCGAGGCGCGCGGCCCCGGCCGCCAAGGCGCCTAGAATTTTCTTGCCGCCGTCAAGGGGCAGGCATCCGATCCGGCGCTGCGCGCTCTCATGCCCGGTACTCGGAATCCCCGGAACCGAGAACTTCCGAGTTTATATAACGAGCCCGCCGCGCCGCGTTCGTGATCCTCGCCGCGCCGTTCGTGGTTGCAGAACGTTGCCGGCCGATGCCGCGGCGCGGGTGAAGTCAGATGGAATTCAAAATTCCGTTCACGAGTTCGTCTCTAGTCTTCGGCCCTCAGAAGGTGTTGACGGAATGCCAAAAATGCGGCGTTCCGACGCGCCACAAATGCGTCAAGGTGGTCGGCAACCTGTCCAAATGGAGGTGCGAATCGTGCAGCACGGTCTACGTGTCTCTCACTGCCAAATGCTCTGAATGCCCCAACGAGAAACTGAGCCTGCTGGAGGATCGCGACACGTGGATCAAGTTTGAATGCGGAATGTGCTCGTCGGTCACGTACTTTTACATTTTTGATTGCAGTTTGTGCAGAAAATCTACTTTGCATGAGGGCATTGGCCCGATATGGAAGTGCGTCAACTGCAACACGCAGTCCGAGATGCAAGGTAAGCATTTGGCTGAAATTATTCAGGACATTGGTAATAGAATCCAATCAGACACCGTGCAAGATGCATTAGACGCAAAGTACCAAAACTGACTCTGCCGGTACGGCGGCATAGGCGGGAACGTATGCTCTGCCCCTTAAATCCTGCCCGCCCACCGCCCTCGTGAAGGTCGGACTGGATCTCGGAACGGGGTTCGTAAAGTGCGTCTCGGACGTGGGCTCGGTCAGGTTCCCCACCCTGTACGCCAGGCGCGTGGGCGGGTGCTGGTCCACGAAGGCGTCCGAGGCGGTCGGCTCCGGCGCCCTGGCCCTGCTGGGAACCGCGGGGACCGCGGCGGTCGGGCCCATATCGAAGGGCAGGCCGGATCCGCGCCACCAAAAACAGGTCGAGATGCTCGTGCGCGAGGCGCTGGCCCAGATCCGGTGCCTGGCCAAGGCGCCGGCGCCCGGCAACGAGAAACTGAGCATGGTGGTGGGTTTGCCCTACCACGCGTTCGACCAGCGCGAGTTCGTCGCAAAGCTGGTAAAGCGCACGCTCGACGCGGACTCGTGCAGCGTGGTCGCCCAGGCGTGCGGCACGCTGGTGGACCTTGACATGGACACGGGCGTGGTGGTATCGATAGGGCAGGGCACCACCGAGATAGTGGTCGTCGACGGATCGGAGGTAATCGACGGCGCAAGCTCGGCCTGGGCCTCGGACTTCGTTACCAAAAAGGTGGGCAGGTTCGCCCACTTGGACCCGTCCGCGCTGGAGGCGCACAAGGACGTCTGCAAAAAGTACGCGCGCGTCTTGGCGGAGAACCTGGCCGCCGAGATCCGGGACGTGGCCGGCCAGTACGGGTACCCCCTGGCGCTCTCGGGCGGCGGGCTGCTGATGCCGGGCGTGCGCGACGAGCTGGAGGCCCGCCTCGAGGGCCGCAAGATCGTGGTGCCGTCCGACCCCGTGATGAGCAACGCGCGCGGGCTGTACAAGCTGGCGGCCTGAGGCCGGATTTTTCAGCAGGACAGCAACCCCTTCGTCTTTGGCAACTATGGCATGCTCCCAAGATCGGATCCGCAACCGCCGGATCTGAACAGCGCAGATCCGGCAGAACGGCCCAAACGCGCATCCGTTCGGCTACAGACGATCTCGTTGCCGAAAGGCTGCCCGACTATTCGGCCGGCCCCTTTTATGCGGCCCGGCACCGGCAGCCGTGGGCGGAAAATGGCGGCTGGCCAACGGGCGCAAGCCAAAAGGGGTATTGGACGGGGCCAAAAAGTTCCTGCCCGGGCCCGCCGACGTAGCGGCCTGCTCTGTGTCGGTCCCCGTGGAGACGGACAAGAAAGAGGCGGTCGAGGCGGCCGGCGGGCTGGCCTGCCCGGGCGTGAGAAGCTACGAGGTGTGGTGGGACGGCGCCGAAAAGCAGCTTCGGATGGTGCTGGCGTGCGAGAGGGCCGACATGGCGGGGTACAGGCAGGCGTTCCGCAACATGTACCCCACCGCGGCGTTTTCCGACGCGGAAACCGCGCCTTCCTGGTTCGACCCGGCCGGAAAATACCGCATGTTCGACGTGGGCGCCTACCACGGCCACTACGCGACCGTCTTCGACAAGGCGCGCGCCCACCAGATAATGTCGCAGATAGCCAGCACCGTCCAGCTTTCAAGCAAGGCCTGGATACAGTTCGTCTTCAAGTCGTACTCGTTCAACCCCTTCCTGAGGAGGCACGTGGCCAGGCTGGACGGCAAGGTCCGCGAGATACGCCGGGGCAACTACCTCTCCAATACGGAAATACTGATGCACCCCGACAAAAAGCCGCACGACCACCCGGAGGCGGGCAGGGACTTCGACAACAACTACGCCGGCCTGCAAAAGCACGCCACCCTCAAGATGCAGGGCTCCCACGTGCTGATGGCCGTGCGCGGGCTGATGGTCAGCGACGACGAGATCGACCTCAATTTCGACGAGATCGAGGCCCTGCCCGTCGAGAGCGTGCGCTCGGGCCACGAGCACCTGACCAAGTTCCGGTACCTCGACGCGGAGAGGTGGAGGCACGGATCCCAAAAATCGGAGATACGGGCGGGCGGGCAGAAACTGAGCCGCCTGGAGATGTTCCCGCGCCGCCTGCTGCCCGACCCCGAGCAGCATTTGGAAAAGGTGCTGTCCGGGTATTGCGGGCGCGGCCTGTTCGGCTACAAAGACAGGCGGCCCCTGCCCTTTTTGATGCTGACCCTCTCGGAGATGCCGCTGTTCGTGCATTTGCCGTCCCCGTCCACGCCCAACATAGACACCACCCGCGGCGTGGCCATGCCGACAAAGCCGTCCGAAAAGGAGGGCGGGCCGCTCGGCTCGTTCGTTCCCGGCGCCGGCGCCCCCGAGTGGGGCCTGACCGTCAGGTCCAAGGACGCCGAGGCGGCCGTGGTGTCTCCCTCGGACTTTGCCACCCACCTGTACGCCGTCGGCGGCTCGGGCTCGGGCAAGACTTCCCTGATCCGGCTGCTCGCCAAGCACCTCGAGGCGTGGAACGACTCGGGGCAGTTTCCCAACGCGTTCATTTACGTAGACCCGAAAGGGGACGACTCCCGCAAGTTCGTCCAGCAGTGTTTGCCGGGATCTTTGGAGGAGGGCAGAGTCCACTACTTGGATCCGCAGGAGACGCGCTTTTCGATAAACCCGCTCGAGCTGCCGCCCCACAAGGAATCGGAGCGCGAGGAGGTGGTCTCGCGGTACGTCGGGTACTTCATGAAGACGATAGAAGAGTGGTACCAGCAGTCTGCCAGCTACGTGCAGATGGAGAGGATCTTCCGGGCCCTGCTCTTCTACATGTACATGAAGCACGACGCCCCGACCTTCCTGGACATGCACGGTATCATATTGAGGCTGCAGGGGGGCAAGGACGCGCTGGCCGACGTCATCCGCGAGTACGGCGAGCCGGACCCCGAGATGGCCCAGGCCCTCGAGAGCATATCTTCCCTCAAGGGGGACGCTTTCGTGCCCCTCCTGAACCGCGTGGAGCAGTTCGCCACAGACCCGGTCCTCAAGAGGATGTTCTCTGTCAGGCGCGGGACCGTAGATTTCGACGAGCTAGTAAAGCCCGGCTCCTGCACGGTGGTCCGCATATCGCCCCTAAACATGCCCCAGCACGTCCAGCCGCTGGCCATGCAGGCGTTCATCCTGAAGCTGTGGTTTACAATACAGGAGCGGGCCGCCGGACACCGGAGCGCGACCGCACCCAGGTGGTCCTGGCCCTGGACGAGTTCCAGATAGTAAAGGACCTGCAGGTTCTGCAGCTCATGCTCGAGCAGGCCCGCTCGCTGGGCCTCGGGCTCGTACTGTCACACCAGACCACCGAGCAGATCAGCGACAGGCAGCTTGGCATAATCACCGGCAACTCTGGCACCCAGTTCGTGGGGCGCGTCAACGGCAGGGACGCGGCCCGGATATCGCAGATCTGGGACCCCCAGTTCCAAAAGCCGCTCCAGCACCAGCTTGCCAGCCAGGAATATTTCCACTGGACGGTGAGGGAAAAGGCGCCGCCCGGCAAGGAGCAGCCGCCGCCTTCACAGTTCTGGCTGAGCCCCCCTCCCGGGCTGGTCTCGGCGGGCATGTTCGAGCAGTTCGTCTCGTCACAGCTTGCAAAGTACGGAAGCGGCGTGGTAGAGGGGGCGGCCCGCGCCGCCGGCCCCGTCCAGTGGAAGGCGTCGCTGGACGTGGACGTGCCGCCACGTAGGACTACGCCATTTACGAGGCTAGATTCCATCCGCGTTACTTAAATGAGCCCAAACTTGGTCAGGATCGTGTTCTGTAAAGCATTCGTGCAAACGGCGCGCGGCATACTGGACGGTGGGCTATTTTGAAATCGTCTGACACACCGTACCTGAAATGTGGGAAGTGTGACTGGAGACGGCACAGGTTGGACGGTATGACATTCCGGTGTGGGTGCGGTGCTGCCAACTACGAGGTGCGCGAGATCCATGCGTCAAAATCGATGCGGGGGCCAGACGCTTTTCTATTCATCGAGCGTAATATCGAGGGCGCGTCCCCTTGCCGCGAGTGTGGTGTAGTTATGAAGCAGATACTGTACGCGGGCAGGGTGGTGGGTACCGTTGGTTGCTCCAGCCATGATTCTATAGACACCATGGTGCGCGAATACGCCCTTGCCCGATACAACATGCTCAACGCCGAACACTATCGCATAGAGCGCGAGAGAACGGACGCGGAGCAAAGGTTGGCCGGCCCCGTATGGCTCAAGTACAATAACGTCTGGCACATAAAGGCCCCTGGTGGTAGAACTGGCGACGAGGTAACCGTGGTGAAAAGTGACGGCACGAAGTCCGACCAAGTGCTCGGCACGCCAGTAGCCGACGATATTTTTGTGCCTGCAGTGCCCAAGGGCCGCAAACGAGGCAAGTGTGAAGAGTGCGGTATGGACGGACATGAACGCGGAAAAGGAAGAGTATTGTGCAATGCCTGCGTGGCCCGCAATCGGTCAAGGTACGCCAGACGAAGGTCTTAGACATGCTAGTGGAGGGGTTCATAGCGTCTGACTATTGGGCGCTCGGATTCTACAGCTTTGTACATGAACATGCTTACATGAAAGCTGTAGATCGCGCCGGGTGCCTGCAAACTCGCGCCCCTTCGACTCGGGTAAGAGTTTGACGCCGCAGAATCCCGGTTCTGCTGGAGTCAACAATAAATGCCGGAACGCCCAAAAGGGACACTGTGGGTTCATTTTCAGTAGAAGTCATGCGTAATCCCCCGGAGTCCGGCTCCGGTGGGCGCGCAACGCCGCTACATATGTATCAATATTGATAATATTGCGCGGAAAGCCGTAGATTCACAAAGACACGTGCGGCGACAACCTTGAGAGAGTTTCTGCCCTCCTGCCGCTCTTCGCGGCCGCAGTTAGCGGCTGCGCGCCGTCTTGGGCCCCGGCTTTTTGCCCTTGCGGTGGGTGCGCGGCTCCCTGTTCCCGCTGGTCATGATGGCCAGGTTGACCACGCCAATGATCACGTCCAGCCCCCTCCTGAACTTTCCCTCGATTTTGCGCCCCCGGTTGCGCACCCACGCGAACGTCTCCACCTTGCGGAACGTGTTCTCTATCTGGACGCGCTTGGTGTTCACGCGGTGGTTGTGCGCCCTTGCCTTCTTGGTGCCGCTTTGGGCGCGCGGCAGCGGCATCATTATCTTGGATCCGGGGTGGTGCTTGTCCAGGCCCCGGAAGCCCTTGTCGACGAACTCGATTATCTGCATGGCGGCGCTTTCCCCCTTCATGCACCGGGTTATCAGGCCCAAGTCCGGCTCCGATTCGCGCAGGAGTGTCAGGTCGTGGGTGCTGCCCGGCGCCAAGTCGCTGTGGCCCAGCAGCGCCCCCTTGGCATTGGAGATCGCGTCGCTTTTGCGCGTGGTGTCTTTTTTCTTGCCCGAATAGCACGCGTCCCTCTCGTCCTTGTCGGTCGGGCGCTGCACGCGCAGTTCCACGCCGTCGGTGATCGCGATGTTGCCAGGCAGCGTCGGGCCCGGGTCGCCCGCGGAGCCCAGCTTGAAGCCGGCGATTTTTTCCAGCCGGCGCAGCAGCTTGTTGAACACTCTCTGGATCTGATCCTCCGTCCTGGCGTTCTGCAGCTCCTCGGATATCCTGTCCGCGGTGGGCAGCAGATTGGACATCCACTGCTCTATGTATTCAAAGTACCTGCTGATGGCGGTCTGGCTGATCTTGTAGACCGAGGCCACGTAGTCCTGCGACATGCCGTGCCGCTTGTGCTCAAAGTACAGGAACAGCATGTGCCTGGGGGCCACGGAGCACCGCCTCCCGGCCGAGCTCTCCGCCCCCTTCTTTCCCCAGTACAGCGGCGAATTCAGATCCGCGTCCATGCTGTTGAGCAGGGCGGCAGAGACCAGGCGGAAGTTGTCCTCGGGCAGCCCCGTCCTGATCTGCAGCACCCCGCCTTCGTCTATGTAAGAGTCGACCATTATGAGGCTGGCCGTCCTGGTGACGTCGAGTTCGGAAAGGCCAGACGCCTCGGCCAGGAACTTGGCCGCACCCCCAGGCGTCTCCGGCGTCGGAATCGTCCTCGCCTTGGCCCTTACCATGGCCGCGAGGGCCCGGATCGCCGGATCTTAAGGTTTCGATCAGAATTCTTTAGACAAGAAGTCTAGAAAAGTTGATTCGCTGCGCGTTGCCCGCCGCGCAAAACTCAGACTCCGGGGGATTACGCATGACTTCTACTGCTAAATTCGTGCCATGCGGCTGAATTCTTGGCGTTTGGCTGTTGTCGTCGATTGCTTTTGCAGGATTTGCCAATCTCAACACATACGGCCTAGGCCGGTGGACTCGGCGGCTGTGTAGGCACCCGCACGCCCAGAGGCTCCTTTCGTCGCTGTAGATGGCAGAGTCCAAGCTGGGCGACTACCAGACCATCCGCAGCGGCTTCCGCTCCAGGCAGCGCCGCGCCTGCCGGCACGGGCTCTAGGCACAATGCCGGGCGCGCAGGCGGGGCCGTACAAAACCTCGGAATACGTTATATCGCGGCGCGCCCCGGCCGACTCGTTGAAGGCATTGGCCGCGTGCGCGGCGGTATCCGCGCTGCTGGCACTCTCGCAGTCCGGCGCCCAGCTGGCCTCGCCGCTGGCGCAGGAAGAGGCGGGCGCGGCGCCGGCCGACGTGCTCTGCAACGAGGGCCTGGTGCTGGTCATGCGCGCCTCTGGCGCCGCGTGCCTGCGGCCTGCCACCGCCGACCGGCTGGGCTTGGAGATACTCCAGCGTTCCGAACGATACGGCCACGCGGACGCCCCTGTAGTATCCGACGGCGCGCTCGCAGACCTGGCCGGTCAGCCCGAGAAGGGTTCCGTCCAAGTCAGGGCGCACTCCTTGGTGCCGGCGCCCGATTTCAAGCCGGCCCTGCAGCATCCCGACACCGGCGAGCGGCTCGAGTGCGTCTGGGAACAGTGCTACGCCGTCTCGCCCTCGTCGGAGACCTACGCGGGCCTGCACGGGGCGCAGTGCTCCAGGCACGGCAAGTGCTTCGTGGTCTCGGACGTGCCCCCGCCAACAGAGCGCGAGCCGCTGGTGTTTTTCTCGTCTTTCAGGGGGGAGCCTATCCGCACCACGATAATGGTGGATCCGGACCGCACCGGCTACTGGTCCACCGCAACAAAGGCCGAACTCGACGAGCTGCTGCCCAGGCTCGCCGGATCGTTGTACCAGAGTCTCATCGCGCACACTATTGCTGATTTGGGGCCTGCTGTCCGCGCCCCTGACGGGACGCGGATCTGGGCGGCGATAGGCGCCGGTTTTGAAAACGCCCGCTGGCAGGATCAGTGGCAGACGGTGGCGGGCGACGATTTTGACTTTACCTCCGAAAGATACGATTATCTCTGGTCTTCGAACAAGGGCTGGTTCACGGCGCACAACGGGCTTGACGGCGGCAAGATCGAGCACCAGAGCTACACTCCGGTGCCCGGCTCGCCTACCGGCCTGGAATTTGCCGCCGAATTCATGGATACGATGGGCTTTGACGACTGGTCTGTATACGTGGGGAAAGTATGGGGCTCGGGGCTGATCCACGGGACCGTACTGGATCAGACCACCGACCTCAAGGAAAACTACAAAGCGACCGGGCCGACGGTTCAGCAAGTGACCTCGTTTATACAGGATGCGCGGGGCGACCCGGAACTGGATCCGGAAAAAATGACGAACAGCGTGTGGCACATAAGAAACAACTACGGCACGTACCGCGACGCCATCTTCGATCGCTTTGAGCCGGATCATATTCCGTTGACAGCGTACAACGAAGGGGCGGGGTGGATATCGGTTGGCCCCGTCCCCGACGGGATGGCGGGCACTTTCGAGGGGTGGTCCGACTATCCTATACCCAAACCCGCCGTATCGCGGACGGAGGCAATAGAGCGGGCGCTGGAATTCGCCGCGGCCGACCCGGTGCTGTCCGGCCCCGAGTGCGGCCTGTCCGTTCAGGACAGGTCGGCCGAGGACCGGCCGCGGTACGTCTATCTGGACCAAGTGGCCGGCGCGCCGTTCTGGGTCGTGGACATGGGGGCCTGCGAGGTACTTCGCGATCTGTGCCACGACGACATTGTGTTTTCACAAGATCTTTTGAGCATGGAAGAAGAGAATGCTGTAATAGAAGAAGCAAAGGCAAGGGGCCAATGGAACCTCAATCTGGTCTATGATCCCGAACGGTGGAACACATGGGGAGCCGATTCGGATCAATGCCGCATTATCTTGGAGAAAGCCACCGGCCTCAAGATAAACGCCTTTGGCAGGATCAATTCATCGGCCATGGACAAGGCGCCCTACATGCCGTACCACCAACACGTATTCAACCGCATCCACGAGATCAACGTGGACGTGTTCGTCGACGCGCTAGACGGCCAGACCGCCTGGTTCCGGGAGAACGAGGAATGGGACTCGGACATCAGGTGGAGAAACAGCTTCTTTGAGGACAAGAACGTGTGGTTTTTGGAGGACGGCAAAGTCACGTTTGCCTCAAAATGGCCCAAAGGGTATATCTACGAGACGGTGTGGCTGACCGACGAGACGGTTCGATGATGACACATACCGAAACACGCGCGACGCGCCGCAGATGGCCCCTGCCCGCGCTCTTGGTTTGTGCGCTGGCGGTGGCAAACCGCCTTCTCAAGGACGGACTCGGCCTCAAGTGAGGCCCTGCGCCCGCAGGCGAGCGTGAGCGAGAATGGCGGCAGCGCGCAGTCCGCCGGCCCGGCCTTTTGCCGCGCCCGACGCCGGGGTCCGCGCCAGGCACAGCCAAGTTTAAGTTCGGCAGAGGCGGGGCGGCGTTCGTGGTCCCGCCGTTTGAGGAATTCATGCTGCCGCTGCTAAAGGAGGTATCGGACGGCAGGGAATACACTTTGGCCAACACAGTACGGCCAGTCTCGGACAGCATGGGCCTGTCGGAGGACGACCGCAACAAAGTCATGCCGAGCAAAAGAAACAAAAGCACTACCTACGCGCAAAACAGGCTGCACTGGGCAAAGACGTACCTCAAATTTGCAGGCCTGCTGGAGATACCGAGCAGGGGGAAGTTCAGGATCACGCAACAAGGCCGGGACGTTCTTGACGAACGCCCTTCCCGGATAGACATAAAGTACCTGCTCCGGTTCGAATCGTTTGCAGAATGGAAGTCCAAGAGCCGAGGCGAGGGCACGGACAGTGCCGACGCACCCAGCACCAGTAGCGCGACCCCCGAGGAGGCCATACAACGCGGCGTTGCAGAATACAGCGAATCGCTGCATGCGGACTTGCTGGAGGAAGTGTTGAAGGTTTCGCCGCACGGCTTCGAGGAGTTGGCGCTGGACTTGTTGGAACGGATGTACGGCGGCAAGGCGGAGCCGACGCAGCGCAGCAGGGACGGCGGGTTCGACGGCATCGTGTACGAGGACGAGCTGGGCTTGGCCAAGATCTACGTACAATGCAAGCGATACGACAGCGGCAACTTCGTGCGGGCCAAAGACATCGACGCCTTCATAGGCGTGCTTGACGCCAGCTCCAAAAAGGGCATCTTCATAACCACGTCCAAATTCACGCCGGACGCAGAAGCTCGCCTCAAAAACCGAAACGACGTGTCGGTGGTTTTGATAAACGGCTTGCGTCTGGCAGAACTCATGGAAAAGCACGGCGTGGGCGTTTCCGAAAAAGACTCTATAACCATAAACAAGATCGACCAAGACTATTTCGAGCAGTACAAGGACGACTGAGCCCGCGCCGCCCACCGGCCCATCTGCCGGCGGCCCGGAAACCGGAGCGGCCGACCGGGCGAGTGGCGCCCTAGTTCGCTAGGCACCCTGCACGGCAGGCGCCCGGGGAATTCTACGGCCTGCGCGTCAACTGCACCCGCGCCCGCCAGCCGGCGCGGCCGGCTATAAGGCCGGCAAGAGGCGCCGCCGTGGCATGTTCATATACCCCGCCGTCCCTAAGACGCCGGTGGAGCAGCTCAACCGCACGTGCACGGGCAAGTGCAAAAAGTACCGGGTCAAAAAGCCGTCTGTGGGCAGCAGGTACGGTGCCGGCCACGCCCGGTGCCAGATCTGCGACGTCTGGATAGACCACCGGGGCGGGCACCTCAAGGACGGCTCGCCGGCTAGCGCGGACTCGTCGGGCTGGTTCTGCAACTGCTGCAACTACAAGGTGCGCCGCAGCCCGCGCAACATCGAGTACAAGGCCAAGATACGCACCGCCGTGCAGGGCTCGGGGCCGGCCCGCCGCGGCCGCGTCGACCTCGAATACTTTAACAAGCGGCGCGCGCGCATGCTGCGCGGCATCGGCGAGGCGCTGGCCCTCTCGCGCATATCCGAGGGCGCCCCGGAGGACATGCTGCCGGCCGGCATGACCTCCGAGGAGATCGCCGCCGAGTTCGAGACGAGCATGGACGAGCTGATCGCGCTCGCAAAGTCCGACTCCCCCAACAAGGCATCGCTGATAGCCGAGCTGGAAAGGTGCCGTTACAAGATACGCCTGGTCCCGACAAAGGAGGAGATGGCCGCCGACTCCAAGTTCACCATGGAGCAGTACGAGGCAGAGTTCCAGTCTTGGGAGCACCTGCTAGACAGGCTCGACTACGACCCGTGGTACCGCGACCGAATGAGCACGGCCGTGCCCATGTGCGGCATGGTGGACGAGCTGCGCCCCGACGAATCCGGGGCGGAGAGGACCGGCAGGCTCGTCTCCGAGGCGCTCGGCATTCTCCGGGAGGGCAGCCTGCGCTCGTCGGAGCTGCGCGACCGGCTGGGCATAACCGGCTACGAGATGGCCCACCTGGAGCTGGCGCTCGCCCGGGCAAAGGGCGTCTCGTGCAAAAAGACGCGCCGCAGCGGCTCGACCGAGACGGTCTTTTCGTGCGGGTAGCCCGGGCAATGGTTTAAACGGCCCCGCCCGCCGGCGCCCCCCGTGAAGGTGGCCGTAGTCTCTGCTAGCCCGAGGCCCGGATCCGTAACCCAGCACATGATGAGGCTGGCCCACGAGCGCGCCTCCGGGCGGGAGGACTCTTCGTTCATCAACCTGGCCGAGATCAGGATGGACTGCTTCCGGGGCCACGGCGAGCAGTACGGCGAGCAGACCCTCCGGGCCGCAAAGACCATGACCGAGGCCGACGTCTGGCTGATAGGCACGCCCGTCTACAACTCGTTCTTCAGCGGCGCCCTGAAGAACCTGGCCGAATACCTAGACTACAAAAAGACCCCGGGCAAGACCGCCGGCCTGGCCATAATGGCGTCGGGCCAGATAGGCTTTACCAACGTGCAGACGCTGCTGACCCAGATGATGTCGTACTTTGGCGCCGTCACCAACCCCAAGGCGGTGTTCATGACCGCTGACAGCGTAAGGGACGGGCGCGTCGCCGACGAGGACGCGCGCCGCAGAATGGAGGAACTGGTCGATTCGACGCTGTCGCTGGCCTACAAGGTCGGGGCGTAGACGAACTTGTACACCCTTACGGTATAGTCGCCTTCGAATATGGCCGTGCGCTGCCCGTCGGTCACGTCTAGCACCCTGAAGCGGTGCTCGTAGCTGCCGTCTTTAGACACCTCGACCTGCGCGAAATGGACAGGCTCGCCCCCGGAACCGTAGATCTGTATTATCACCGGGTATCCGTCGGCGTGGCCGGCCACGGCCCCCTCCACGAACGCCCACGGCAGGGCGTTGCCCTCCGGCACGCTCATGGAGATCTCCGACACCACGGCCTCGACGCCGCCCTCGCCCAGCTGGGCGTAGGCGGGGTACAGCGCCGCGCATGCCAGCAGGGCGCACGCAGCGGCCAGCCTGCCTCTCATGGGCGGCTTCTCGCGCACCAGATATTAAAGGAATGCGGAACGGCTGCACGTGGAGTGCGGCTGCAAATGCCACTACGGGGGGGCCGTCAGCTGCCCCTCGTGCAAGGGGCGCCACGGCCAGGCCTGCTGCCACTAGGCCTTTGCCATCGCCTTCAGGTCTGCTATCTCGGCGCGCAGCGCCTCTATCTGCACGCGCGTCTCGAGCTTGGAGACCTGCCCGCGCAGCCTCTCTATCTCGTCGTCCTTTACCTTGACGCTCGCGCGCAGCGAATCCAGCTCCGAAGAGAGCTGCGCCTTTGCGGTGTCTAGCTGCTCAGAGCTTTTTTTTTCCGGCTCGCGCGGCGAGTTCTTTTTTACGTAGTCGGCGCTCTTTTGCGCCAGCCAGCAGGTCAGCGCCATGAACCAGGCGATGGGCACGGCCATGAGGAATATGAAGTCGAGCAGGCCCGTCCAGCCGGCAAACCACGGCCACAGGCCCGTTAGCACCGCGGCGAACGCGGCCGTCGAGACGGTCGCCAAGTGGTTGCGCATGTACCCCACAGCCGGGGCCCGGCGGGGGCGTTTTATAATGGTAGTGAAAAAATGGGGCGGGGGCCTAGGCCCCGACTCGCGGCTCCAGCATCTTTTCCCGCGCGCCCTCGTTGGCCGCGTCTATGGCCTGCAGTATCCGTATCTTTTCGAGCAGCTCGTTGCGCAGGTCGCGGGCCACCCTGCGGACGGTGGGCCGGGGCACGCCGAGCTCGTCTACTACTTTCTGGTAAATGTCCTTCTTGTCGGTCACGCCCTTGTCCATGCACGAGTTGATTGCCTCCTTTATCACCGTGGTCTGGTTCATGTGCTCCACGACGATGCGTCTTGGATCGTTCTATATATTGTTATAACCGCGCGGGATTTTTGCCAGCGCCGGCCCCGCGCGGGATCCGCCGCGCCGCAAACGCGCGCCTTTGCGGCGGAATCCGCGCGCGCGGCCCCGTTCTGCCGGGCGCGGGCCGCGCTTCACAAGGTTCTTAACGAGGGCGCCGGGCCGGCGCGCGGTGATCACGCTGGAGACGGCCATGGGCGCCATCGAGATAAGGACGCTGCCCGAGGCGGCCCCCGAGACGGTGCGCAACTTTGAAAAGCTTGCAGGCTCGGGGTTTTACGACGGCACGCTCTTCCACCGCGTGATACCCGGCTTCATGATACAGGGCGGCGATCCCAACACGCGCGGCGGCCCAAAGTCCACTTGGGGGACCGGCGGGCCGGGCTACTCTGTAAAGGCCGAGTTTAACTCCATACCGCACAAGCGCGGCGCCGTGTCCATGGCGCGCTCGGCCGACCCGGACAGCGCCGGCTCGCAGTTTTTCATAGTCGTGGCAGACAGCCCGTTCCTCGACGGCAAGTACACCGCGTTCGGCCAAGTGGCCTCGGGGATGGAGGCGGCAGACCGCATAGTCTCGCTAGAGCGCGATTCCAACGACTGCCCCCTGCGTGAGGCCAAGATACTAAAGGCGAGCGTGTCCGGCTAGTTGATCGCCCTGGCGCTGGCCCTGCTGGCCCTGCCGGCGGCCTCGGCGCAGCTCTCGATAGGCGAGCCGGCCCTGCAGGATTCGATCACGATAGAGGTGGGCCGCGGCTCGTCCTCGGTCACGCACGCCGTCTCGGGGGCCGACGGGCCCGTCCAGCTGGACCTGGTGGAGGGGCAGCGCGGCGAGATCGAGGCGAGCTCGGGCGGCCGGCCCCTCGAGCACGCCGAGGTCTCGGGCTCGGAGAGCATCGTGGTGTTTCCGGGGGGGCGCGACTTTGAGGTCTCGTACCAGATAAGCGGCGCGCCCGTCTTAGAGGACGGGCTGTGGACGTGGGACTTTTTCTACCCCGAATCGACGGCGTTCCTGTTCGAGGACGGCGTGGAGATGGTGTTCGTCAACGGCACGCCCGTCGAGCTGCCCGAGGGCGTGGCCGGCATAAACTGCCACGGCTGCCAGATGGTCCTAGAGTACTTTGAGGACCAGCGCGGGCGCGCATCGACCGTCTCGTGGGAGGGGCGCGAGTTCGAGGTGGGCGTCGTCTCCAACGACGACATAGAATCGCTCATGTTCGACCAGCCCTCAAAGAGCCTCGGGTTCGAGGCGACCAAGGCGGGCGCGTACACCGTGCTCGTGATACCCAAGGCGCTGCTCTGGCCTCCGTACGACGCGTACCTGGACGGCGAGAGGATGCTCGACCAGGAGAACATCTCGGACGAGGGACGCGTCTGGCTGGTGCTCCGCCCCGAGTCGGCCGGCACGGTCACGGTGATCGGGACCACGGTGGTGCCCGAGTTTTCCGCGCTGGCGCTGCCGCTTGCAGCCGGCTTCGGCGCGGCGGCGGCCGCCAGGCTCATTCGCCGCTAGCGCCGCACGAGCACATGCCGTACTCGTCTATGCGGGAATCGCACAGGCCGCACTTTTCGCCGTACTCGACCTCCCAGGGCTCCTTGCCGTACATGCGGTAGTGGTCGTCTATCTCCCGGGGGATCTCCACGCGGCAGGGTACATATTGTCATATTTCAAGATTGGCGGCGTGGAGTGCGGGTGCCGGTGCGTAAGGTGCGGCGCCGCCGAGCTGGAATCGCGGCGCACGGGCCCCGACGAAAAGGACGGGTATTTCGACAGGCACCACACGTGCCGCCTGTGCGGCTGCCACTTTGATCACTTGGACGGGACCGTCTTCGAGCAGTGCGTCAGGTGCAGGCATCCTGCCTGACGTAGCCGCCCGAGCCCCTGCAGAGGCGGCGCGACATGGCCATCCTGGCCAGGCCGCGCGAGACGTCCAGCGGGCTCGCGGCCCAGCCGGCCCCGCGCAGCTGCTCGACGGTCTCGGCTACGGTGCGCGGCCGCTCAAAGAACCCGCCGCCCTCCAGCGATTCCAGGCGCGGGCCCAGCTGCCCGCCCTTTACGGGGACGGGCTCGAACTCGGGCTCGCGCACCTCGGCGTCGTCGAGCGGCTCGAGCACGCGCATGGACGGCTTTAGGTAGCCGGAGATCTCGGCTATCATCCGCCCCGCCGTCTCGTTGTCGATGTGCAGGTCGCGCGAGTCGATCTCGACCTCGGCGCTGCCGGCCCTCACGCGTATCCTCGCCATGGCATACTGACGCGGCGCCCGCATTTATCCTGTCTTGTCTCTTGTTTTTGGCACGGGGTCAAGATTTTTTGAGCCGCGGGGGGTTAAAAGCCGCCTCGGCGAGCCGTACCCGTGAGGCGAAGGGCCAAGATCGGGCTTGCGGTGCTGCTAGTGGGGCTGGCAGGCGTGGGGTACTGGCAGTACGCCATGGCCACGCAGCTGTCCGTCTCGGTGGCCGGCACCGAAAAGCAGGGCTCCGACTACGACCTACAGCTGCGCCTGGACAACCCGTCGCTGCTGTACCTGACGGCCGGCGAGACCGAGTTCGTGGTTCTGGCAGACGGGCTGCCCGTCGGCAGCGGCACGCTCTCTCCGTTCGTGCTGCCGGCCCTGGATTCTGCCACGGTGGACGGCACGTTCCGCACCGAGCACTCGGGCGCGCCCGGCTCTGAGATCAAGATAAGCGGCACCACCAAATACAACCTCCTGTTCACCTCCGTCGAGGTGCCCTTCGTGCTGTACCCGACCGCCGAGCAGGCAAGCCCATTTATAGATTCGACCTGAGAGAGCCCTCCGTGCTGACCGTATTCGGCTCCGTCGCGCTGGACACCATACGCACCAAAAAGCGCACGGTGCGCGGGGCCCTCGGCGGGGCCGCCTCGTTCGCGGCGGTCTCTTCCTCGCGCTTTTGCAGGACCGGCCTGGTCGGCGTGGTCGGTAGCGACTTTCCTTCCAGGTACCGGCGCCTGCTCGCATCGCGCGCGGATCTTGCAGGCCTGGAGGAAAAGAAGGGCAGGACGTTCCGCTACGACGGCGCGTACGACGCGGACCTGACATCGCGGCGCGAGCTGAGCACGAAAGCTGGGCGTGCTGGCCGGGTTCTCGCCGGACCTGCCCGAAGAGTACAGGCGCTCCAAATTCGTGTACCTCGCAAACAACGATCCCGACCAGAACGTGCGGCTGCTCGGGCAGTTCGACCGGGTGCGGTTCTCGGCGTGCGACACCATATCGTACTGGATATCGCGCAAGAAAAAGTCGGTCATACGCATGATGTCAAAGACCGACGCGGTCGTCATAAACGACGAGGAGGCGCGCATGCTGACCGGCGAGCACAACCTGCTGCGGTGCGCCCGGGCGATGCGCAGGTGGGGCGCCGGCCTGATAGTCCTAAAAAAAGGCCGAGCACGGCGCGCTGCTGTTTTACGGCCGCGAGGCGTATCCGGTACCGGGCATGCCGCTCGAACGGGTTCTGGATCCGACCGGCGCGGGCGACTCGTTTGCCGGCGCCATGATGGGGCACTTGGCCTCGTCAAATTCGGTATCCTTGCGGGCGCTGCGCGAGGCCGCGGTGCGCGGTGCGGTCATGGGATCTTTCGCGGTCGAGGGGGCACGGCCTCGCCGGCCTGCTGGGGGCCGACGGGCGCGCGGTCTGCGCGCGGCTCAAAAAGTACCGCAGGCTGGCGGGGATCTAGCCGCGGTTGGGCTGATTCCGGGATCTCCTTTATCCCGAGCCCGCGAAAGTACTCGTAGGTGGGATCGTACATGCCCGGCTATGCGCTATTGCCAAACACCTGCTGTCGGCAGCTCGGGTATGAATATCACCATGCCCTGCCTGGCCCTCGTCAACAAGCACCCTGTACGCGTTCTTTACGGTGCGGCCTCCGCTTTTCCCCCACCCTAAGTTCCATTTGGTTCCTCGGAACTCGCTGTACTCCCATCCGCCGCCGCGGTACGTGAGGTTGGCGTCCCAAGCCACGCACGCCCAGTCGACTTCGAGCAAACTGCACCGTTAGAATTCGGTGGCCGCGTATTCCAGGCTGTAGGACGATTACTCGGATCGAAAGCTTGCCGTCAAGGAACCACTTTGATCGCGTCGACTGCGAGGCTCGACGTAGATTCCGTGGGGCCGCAGGCGGTGGGACTTGCTGCACGCGACTATGCCGTACCTTTCGGTTCCGCGGGCCCTGTCCCTTAGCCAGGACTTTGCGGCCTCGACGCTGCGGGTCATCACGACTTCGTATTCTGCGAGCTTTGGCAGCGTTCGTCCCACGCCGTCCGAATCGCACTCGAGCAGCGAGTTTACGAATCCCGCGACGTGCGGGGTAGCGGAACGACCTGGTCGGGGTGGGCAGGTGGAGGTCGTTTTCGCGTGTAGACGATGCCTGCTCTGCGCGCCGCCCCACACGTACTGCTGGTCGGGCTGCCGGCATACGGCGCGTACGCCTTCCAGTGCGAAGACATGCATTTTACCAGCGCGGAGAACCACCCGCCTAGGCCCACCTCCCCCACGCCGATCTCCTGGCCGCCCCCGACCAGGCACACTATGGACGCCCAGCCGTCGCGGCGGTCCATTATGCTGATCATCATCTCGGGCATCGGACATGCCGACGACTTTGCCGTTAACACCTTTGGATTTTTCGTACTGGTACTAGCTTTTTTTGGTTCCAAGCGCGCTGCGCTTCGTAAAAAGATTAAATGGCTGTTCAATCTGGAAAACGACAAACGTCGGTTCCGCCGTACTCAAAATTTGCGGAACGCGTGCACGTGCTGTATGAACGACTCCACGTTCTTCTTTTGGCTGATCTTTGTGTATCCGCGGAACGTCTCCGCCGCGCTTCCCGTGCCTCTTGCTTTTTTCTCTCCACCGCGTCGCAGTACTGGAGGAAAAGCCTCCTGCAGACACCATGAACACAGGTACTGGTTAAAGCCATGACTTTGAACACGGCGTGCTCGCTGTCCTCGCCGCGCACCCCGCTGGCTATCTCCATGCCTGAACCAGCGTAAATTGCCAGGCGCCGGGCACGCCGGTGATGAAGCATATTCAATTTGGTGCCGGCGCGCCTCGAACTCTGTCAGATGATCCTACCTTACAGGAAATGTCCAAATACCGTCCTGTGCAATGTTCTCGCCCTCTGCGTCGTGCCTTCTGATCTCGCCCACGCCGTGCTTTGCGTACGGGAGGTTGCAGCGGGCCGACTCGATTATCGGTCGGCGTGGGGCAGTATCCCGATCCCTCCCACGCGCCCGACGTCTACTGGGCTCTGCGTTGACCGACGCCGCCGCCTTTCTGACTATTGCGCCAAGATCTTTTCCGTTGGATCTGAGCGGCTCGGACCAGATGCCGCGTTTCCCACGACAGGCCGTCGTCGCAGCGGCCCGGCTTTTGTGGACACCAGCACCGGCACGACGGGGGCCCCGCGGCTCCCCACGTGAAAATTCTACGAGGCCCAGCGCGTAGTCTGTCACTTGTGTCCAGGCCTGCTTCGGAATGCGACTTTGCCCCGACCTTGAACTCGATCACGAATATGACGCCGGAGTGCAGCACGATGGCTTTCGATCCTGTTCGGCATTCTCGGCATCGTCAATATTCCAGCAGCACGTGGCCCTACTAGCCCGACCCAGAAGCGCCCTTCAACACGTCTATCGTCTTATCTTCCACGCGTCGGTCTCGTTGCATCTGTAGGTCGAACGGATGGGCATCGGTCAGCGTCGCCGAGCACCGCGCGCGCGTCGGCCCGCAGGAAATCCGTGCAAGGCTCGCAGAATAGTACAGCCCTGCCCATCTTGCCGCGCGCGGCGGTCCCGTATTAAAACATCCTGGCGACGATGCCTACACCTCCACTACGTCCACGTCCAGCTCTTTTATCGCCGAGCCGAACATCAAAAAATCGTTGTCGTCGGTGACCAGCCCCACGCTCGAGCCGCCCGAGGCGATCTTTGCCGCGATGGCCAGTATCCTGGAATCGCGCGCGCCCATCGGCGGGCCGCCGGCCAGCGGCCAGCGGCCTGCCGCCGCGCCGCTTCTTGTACGACCACTTTTCCTTGGCCTCGCGGCTCATGGCGAACCACGCCCGCCAGTACGCGCGCCTTATGCGCATGACGTCGCGCGGCCCGGCGCTGCCGGCCTCCTCGGACCAGCGGGTGCGCGGCAGGCCGTCGAGCGTGTCTTTGACGCCGTCTGTCACGCGCAGGCGGCTCGCGCGCGGCGCGTACTTTGCAAGAAAGTCGCTGTTCAACTGCCCGATGATCTCGTACCTGCACACGGCGGGTATCACGTAGCTTCCCTCCTGCAGCCTGGTCCAGAACTTTTTGCGGTGGTAGGCGAGGTTCATCCATTCGCGCACGTCGTCCTGCAAGAACGAGCGGACCAGGTGGGGCAGGGACACGTTCGTATCCACGATGCACACGTCCAGCCTCCCGTCGTCGGGCGACTGCATGTTGTAGTGCGGCTCGGGGGGCTTCCCGCGCGCCTCGCGCATCTGCTCGGCAAAGCCGGGGCCGTAGTCGGGATCGCGCGCCAGCGCGTCCAGGTACACGGACAGCGCCGTCTCGTACTGGCCCAGAAGATCCAGCGCGTACCCCTTGCAGTACGACGGCCAGCTGTCGAAACCGGATGCCTCGACTTTGGCCTCGGCGGCAAGGCCGTACATGCGGTTCGCTTCCGACGCGTCGCCGCCGTGATCGAGCGCCTGACCCATGTGGTACAGCGCGACCGCGTCGGACGGATCGGCCTTTAGCGCCTCGCCGAACGAGCGCCGCGCGTCGGCCCCGCTAGCTATCCCTATAGACCTGGAGCTGTGGTATTCGACGAGCCCCGAGAGCGTGCGCGCCCCCGGATAGAGCGGATCGGCCCCCAGTATCCTGTCCAGCAGGCGCTTGGCGTCGCGGTAGCGCTGCGCCTTTTGGCTGCGCCCCACCTCGAGCATGCCGGTCAGGCCCAGCCGGAACAGCGACATGGCGCTCCAGTACGTGGCCTCCAGGCCGCTGCCGGCCTTCTCGAAGCAGGCCTGCGCCTCCTCGTACTTTGCCAGCCCGTAGTGGGCCATCCCCCTGCAGAACTGCGCGCCGGCCCCCTGCCTGTCCGGCACCGCCAGCTCGTCGAGCGCGGCCAGCGCCTTTTCGCAGCTGCCCGGCTCGCACAGCTCTTTTGCCCTCCTTACGATCCCTTCCGCGTCGGGCAGGCGGGGCGCCGCCGGCTGTTTCTTCTTTTTGGCCCGCGGCTTTGGTTTCGGTTCGGGCTTCGGCTTCCGGGGCGCCGGCTCGGGCGCCGCCGGCCTGCGCAGGCTGTCTTCGGCCTCCCGCAGGCGCCTGCCCGATTCCTTTTCGGCGTCGGCTAGCAGCTCTGCGACGGCGGGGCTGGAGCGGTTGCGCGCCTGCGAGGCCTTTAGCGCCTTTGCGGCCTTTTGGTGCCACCGCACGTCGCCGTCGAGGCCCAGCATGTGGCACGCGAGCCCCACGTAGTACAGGCCCTCCCAGTTTTCGGATCTGCATTTGGCCGCGTTCTTGAACCAGTCCGATGCCTCGGCCTTGCCGGCTTCCTTCAGCACCTGGCCCCTGATGCACGCGGCCTTGGGATCGCCGGGGAGATCCAGCTCCTCGAGGGCCTCGGCCGTCCGGCCAAGGCGCCACATCACGACGCCCATGCTGGCCCGCGGCGAATCCGTATCGTCGGGCTCTTGCAGCGCGGCCTCCCCGTAGTACTTTTGCGCCTCTTCGCCCTCCAGCGAGAGGGCCGCGTAAAAGAGCGCGGAAAAGCCCGCGCCCGCCTCCTTGCAGCAGCGCGCCGCCCCCCCCAGGTCGCCGGTCTCGTAGAGCGCGCGCCCCTTGGCTGCCAGCACGCGCGGATCCGATGCATCCGCGCAGCACTCGAGGGCCGCCGCGTGCATGTTCTGGCCGACGAGCGCCAGGGCCTTTACGGCGAGCGCGCCCGGCTCGCCGGGGGCTTCTCTGAGTATTTTGCCCGCCTCCGAGGCGGCCTTTGCGTGCCTGCCGGCCCGGTACAGCAGCGCGGCCTTGCGCAGGCTGGGGGGCCCGGTCGGACTTTTGCAGGCATTCGGCGGCCTTTTCGTGCATTCCGAGCGCCTCGTACGAAGAGGCCATCGCGGCGTACCCCTCGGCCCTCAGGCCGGCAGAGGCGGCCTTTCTGCACAGCTCCACGGCCTCCTCGTGCCTGCCCTCGCCGGCGAGCTTTGCTGCCTCCTCGAGCGGTTCCACGGGAGGCCGTCCGGCGGCGGCTCTATTAGGCTTTGATCGAGGCGGGCTTGAGGGGCTTCGATCCCCCGACCTGTAACTTAGGAGGCTACCGCGCTATCCATGCTGCGCCACAAGCCCGCCGGGCGGGCCCGCCGTAATTATTTAAAGCCTAGCCGGTTCCCACTTTTCGTAGTTCACCACGTCCTCCAGCTTCAGCCTGGGGAGCCAGCCGGCCCTCTCCAGGTCGGGCTTTTCGGCGAACTCCTCGACGTACCCCAGGCACAGGTACGCGACGGGCACCACGCGCTCTGGGATCCCCAGAACCTCGCGCAGCACGTCGTTGGACAGTATGCTGACCCACCCCACCCCGACCCCCTCGGCGCGCGCGGCCAACCACAGGTTCTGCACCGCGCAGCAGACGCTGTACAGGCCGGCCTCGGGCACGGCGCTTCTGCCTATCACGAACGGGCCGAACCGCGACGGATCGTAGGTCACGCAGACGTTGAGCGGCGATTCCAGTATCCCCTCCAGCTTCAGCGAGAGGTACTCGGACCTGCGCGGCTCCTCTACCAGGCCGGCCGAGCGCTCCAGCTCGGCCTCGAAGCTGCGCTTGACGGCGCGCCGCGTCTCCGGGCTCCGTATCAGGACAAAGTTCCACGGCTGGGAAAAGCCGACCGACGGGGCGTGGTGCGCGGCCTCCAGTATCCTTTTCAGCACCTCCTCGGGCACCTGCCTCGGGGTGAACCGGGACCGCACGTCGCGCCTGGTGAATATGGCCTTGTAGAGGCCCTCGCGCTCCTCGGGTGCAAAGTCCAACGGGGCCCCGGGGCCGTCAAAGGTTAATAATGTCTCTGCCCCCACGCCCGGCGCTGGGCCGGTAGTCTAGTTGGTTAGGATACCGCCTCGACACGGCGGTGATCGTGAGTTCGAATCTCTCTCGGCCCATCCCAGCCTACCTGCACTCCTTGCACTTTTGCGGCAGCTGCGAATGGTCTCCGCTCTCTATGCACTCCGCCAAAAACTGGTCGGCGCCGTATATCCCGAACGTCTCCTTTACGGATTCGAGGTCGGCGCAGCTTGCCCCGCACTCGGCGCACGCGTACGCGCGCATCTTTTCCTCCGGGACCTGCGGGGCCGGCTCGGGCTCGGCCGGCCCGACCCACTCGGCGTTTTTCTGCGGCTTCCAGGGCTTCCAGTACTCGCGGAACACCTTCCAGCCCATCTCCTTCATGGAGGCGTCGGTGGTGCCGTGCAGCTGGAAGTTGTCGTCCATGTCCACTATGAGCATGTTCTCGGTGCCGCCGCTCTTGGTCCCGCGCATGCCGCGCCCTATCATCTGCGTGTACAGCAGCGTGCTCTTGACGGGCCTGCCCACGAAGACGCAGTCCACGTTGGGCGCGTCGAAGCCGGCGGTCAGCACGTCGTAGTTGCACAGCACCTCCAGGTCGCCGGACCGGAACATCTCGACGGTCTTTACGCGCGTGTCCATGTCTATCTTGGAATCCACGTAGCCGGACCTCATCCCGTACAGCGTGCGCAGAAACATGGACATCTGGCGCGAGTGCTCCACGCTGCACGCGAAGAACAGGATCTTTTTGCGCCCCCCCTCCTCGCACAGCTGGCGCACGTTGTCCAGCATTATGCGGTTGCGCTCGTAGTTCTGCCCTATGGCCTTGAGGGTGTCCCTGGCGAACTCGCCGAACTTTTCCATGTGCCGCGTCTCCTGGGCGCTCAGCTCTATGTCGCGCGAGGGCAGCACCTTGTGGTGCACGTCGCACAGTATCTTGCGGCGCACCAGCTTGGCGAACAGGTCCTTCTGCATGCGCTCGGGCGGCACGTCGTAGACCCGCGCCTCGTTGACGGTTATGAGGGCCTCGGCCGAATCGGCGTCCCCGTCGTTGTCGGTTATGGCCAGCGTTATCCTGTACGAGCCGGGCTCGTCGAAGCGGTGCGTGACGTTCTTGGATCTGTACTCGACGGGCTCGCCGACCTCCTTGCCCTTCCTCTGCCGCACGATGGTCCAGATGTACCCGTCCTCGCCTATGAAGCCGTCCCTGTCGTACGAGCGGTCGCCCATCATCATGACGTCCTCGCCCACCGAGGCGCGCATCTGGCAGTCTATGATGGCGCGCGGGCTGAAGTTGTTGAACTCCGGCGGCGTGGCTATGGTGGGGAAATGCACGCCGTTGAGGCGCCGCGCCAGCCGCTCGGTCTCGGCGCCGCTGCCGGCGCCGCGGAACGGCGTGGCCGTCAGGCCCAGCAGAACGATGCCCTTTTCGGATATCTCTTTTTTGCGGTTGTCCCAGTTGAAGCCCATCTCGCGCAGCACCGCCGAGTACGAGTCGGCCGTGACGTGGTGGGCCTCGTCTACCACGACGCACGAGGTCAGCGCGGCCAGCCTGGCCAGCTGTGCCTTTTCGCCCGTGTATATCTTGTACAGGGACTGTATGGTGGCCACGATGACGCCCTTTTCGTCGAGCAGCTCCTCCATGTCCATCTGGGGCAGCTCGCCTCCGGGCCCCCAGAAGCGGTGCAGGCGCAGCGTGGTGCCCCTGCGCCCGCGCGATTCAAAGACGGTCCGGAACGTGCTGAACGCCTGCTCGCACAGCTCGTGGGACTGGGCCACCCAGAGCACGAACTTTGAATCGCGCTGCTGCGGGTCCTCCGAGGGCTTGCCGTCGTTGAACCAGTTTACGAGGGCCTCGACGGTCATGCGGGTCTTGCCCGAGCCGGTCGGCACCGCTATCAGCTTGCGCTTTACGGGCCTGCCGTCCTCGGCGGCGGTCCCGTCGAGCATGCCGCGTATCAGCAGGCCCGTCGAGTGCTGGTAGTCGTACAGCGGGTTGAGCGGCGTGTACGGCTCGACCGCCTCGGTGCTGGGCAGCTGCTCGGCGTGCTCCTTTTCGGCGACCGACGGGGGCAGGCCCAGCACCGCTGCCAGCGCCAGGCAGAGCCGGTTGCTCATGTCCAGCGCGGCGATCTCCTCTATCGACGAGGCTTTTTTGCGCTGCGGGGACGAGGCGCGGACCGCCCCGAGCACGGCCTCGTCGGGGACCAGCTTTTTGGAAGAGACGGTCTGCAGCATCAGCTCCAGGAACAGCCTGCGCTTCTGCGGGCTGTTTTCGATGTTGCGCAGGAACCGCGGGCCCACTATGTCGTAGACGACCTCGGCGAGCCTCCCGTGCGTGGAGATCTTTTCGCCGTGGTCGGCGAATATCTGTATGACGCCGGGGTTTATCTGCGAGAGTATCTGCGAGAGCTCGTCGCGCGTCCACCACTCCTTGAACCTCGCGATGCAGGCGGAGCGCGCCGCCGCCTCCTCGAGATCGCTGCTTCCGGTGCTCCGGCCCACGCCGGCAAAGCCGGGCCGCTCATTGATAAGTCAACCGCCCCAGAGGCCCGCGTCGAGCGCGGCGGCCAAGAACAGCACGGCCACCGATATCGCCACGGCGGCCTCGCCCAGCACTATTATCCTGCGGCGCAGCGACTGCAGGGCCGCGCCGGACAGCCTGCCCGATTCTACGTCCCTCATGGTCTTCTCGCCGAGCAGCCGCACGTGGACGGCAAAGACCGCCACCAGCGCGACCACCAGGGCTATCTTGACCGACAGGTACGCCCCGTACTCGCTCGAAAGCAGGGCCGGCTCCGAGACGAACGCGCGCGCGCTGTACGCCCCGGTGCCGATGAGCACGGCCAGCGAGGGCAGCGCCAGCAGGTTGAAGCGCCTGCCGACCATCACCATGAGGCGCATGCGCTCGGCGGGCGTCTGGCATATCTTCTTGAGCAGGGGGGCCAGCACGGCCCCGATGAATATGGAGCCGCCCACCCATATGCAGGCTGCCAGCAGGTGGGCCCAGACAAGCAGCGTCTGCTCGGCGCCCATGGCCGCGCGCGCCCCGGTTTCGTTATAATTGAACCCGGCAACGTTTTTTAGTCGTACGCGGGGTTTCACGTCGCTTGGAGTTGCAGCGCAGGGCCACCGTCTATGCCGCCATAGGGGGGGTGCTGGCCCTCATGGGGGCCATCGTGCTGTACGCCTCGCAGGACAACCCGCAGCTCGAGATGGTCGGCGTGGAGCTGGCCGGAGTCGAGGTCATGCCGGGCGGCCAGGACGGCAAACTCCGCCTGGAATCGACGTTCCTCGTCTCCAACCCCAGCGAGACGACGTTCACAGTCTCGCTCATCACCTACGACCTCTTCGCCAACGGGGCCCTTGCGGCCTCGGGACAGTACTCGACGGCCGACATCGCCATGCCGGGGCGCGCCGTGTTCTATCCGGGGGCCGAGATACCGCTGACTACGATATCGGTGGTCGAGCGCGAGGCGCTGGGCGCCGCGCTCTACGATTCGCTGGGCTCGGCCTCGTTCCGCGCGGAGGGCGTCATCACGGCAGAGTCGGCCTGGAGCATAGTCGAAAAGGACTTCAGCACCTGACCCCGCGCACGCGGATCTGGTAGCCGCCCTTTACCCTGGCGGCGCCGTACCTGCACCCCGTCATGCGCGAGGCGGTCTCGAGCGCCGTCTGCAGGTGCGGCGTTATGCGGCGCACCGTCCACGAGCTGGTCCCCTCGGCGACGCTGGCAGGCAGAACCAGCATGTCCGAGAGGTTCTCGTCTACCGACGCGCACCCGAGCAGCTCCGCGGCCACGGGGCCGAACCCGCCGTCCCACAGGGAGTCGGCGCCGGCGGCGCACCCGCTTCCGGAGGCCGACGCGACCAGCGAGCCGCCGGAGCCGCCGCAGCGCTCGGCGCGCACCGAGACGGGCAGGCCGGTCTTGCGCAGCTCGTCGGCCGCCGCGCGCGCCTCTTCTTCGGCGCCGCGTATGCCAGAGTGCGCGCAGGAGACGGAGAACCTTTCGGCCTCGCCGTCGAACGAGGCCGCCGAGGCGCCCCCCGGCTCTGCGCGCGCCTCCATTATCCCGCCGCCCTTGGGATAGTGCCCGCGCCGCCTCGTCCGGACCGAGACGGACACGCCGAAGCGGCGCAGCGCCGGGGCGAAGACGTCGCGCATATAGTCGGCGGCCGGGCTCCAGGGCACGTCGGTGCCGCCCCGTATCTCGAAGGAGGCGCGCCTGCCCGAGAGCGCCGCTGCCGGCAGCGCGGCCTGTAGTATCAGCGGCACGCTGCCGGCGGTCCCCACGCTCTCCGATACGGACTCCTCGCCCTCCCCGCCCGGCTCGAAGAGCACCTCGCGCGAGTCGATCCGGGCGCCTTTCGTCCGGGCGCCGCACGCGCGCGCGAGCACCCTGAGGGCCGCCGCGTGCTGCGCGCCGAGGCCCGGCCTTTTCCTGCCCGCCCTGATGTCGGTTATCCTGACCGGCGAGCCCGAGACCGCCGAGAGCGCCGCCGAGAGGCGCAGCACCTGCCCGCCGCCCTCCCCCGAGCTTCCGTCTATGAGGATCGGATCCAACGCCGCGGCTCCCCCGCGCCATGCTTTATAGATCCCCGCCCGGATCCGGCTCCGTGGACGGGTTTTTGGTGGGGCGCTTCCAGCCGTTCCACCTGGGGCACCTGCACGCGGTGCGCTACGCGCTGGCCCGGACCGCCCGCCTGCACGTGGGGATAGGAAGCTCGGACGCGCCGCCCGACGCGCGCAACCCGTTCACCGCCGCCGAGCGGCGCCGGATGATACTCGGCTCCGTAAGATCCGAACGGCTGGGCGTCTTTGACATACCCGACTGCGGGAACCACTCGCGCTGGGCCGACCAGGTGTCCGAGATCGTGCCCGCCTTTCAGGCGGTGTTCACCAACGACGCCATGACGCGCCGCGTCTACGAGCGGCGCGGGACGGCCGTGCTGCCGGTGCCGTTCCAGGACAGGGGGAACCTGTCGGGAACGCGGGTGCGGGAGCTGATGGCCTCGGGGGGCGACTGGAGGCCGCTGGTGCCGGAAGGCTCGCGCGCGGTCCTCGAAGAGATCGGCGCCGAGGGGAGGCTGCGCCGGAGCTGGCACCAGCCGAGTCTCTAGTTATAAATAAACCCGCGGGCGGGGGGCCGCGTGGAGTACCTCGCCATGCTGCCTGGCCCGACCAACGTGCCCAACCGCGTCATGCGCGCCATGCTGGCGCCGATGATAAACCACCGCAGCGCCGACTTTGTAGAGCTGTACACCGACGTGGTCGAAAAGACAAAGCGCGTATTCGAGACGCAGAGCGACGTGGTCGCGCTTTCGGCCTCGGGCACCGGCGCCGTCGAGGCCGGCGTAGTGAACTTGGTAGGCAAGGACGACAAGGTCATAGTGCCAGTCAACGGCGAGTTCAGCGGCAGGCTGGCGCAGCTCATCGAGTGGCGCGGCGCGCGCACCGTCCGCATAGAGACGCCGCCGGGGCAGAACGCCACGCTCGACCAGGTGCGCGAGGCCTTCGACAACAACCCCGACGTAAAGGCGTTCTACGTGGTGCACAACGAGACCTCGACGGGCACGATGGTAAAGTACCTGGACCGCATAAGCGATCTTACGTCCCGCAACGACGCGTTCTACGTGGTCGATTCGGTCTCGCTGCTCGGCGGGGCCCCGCTCAGGGTGGACAAGTGGGGCGTGGACGTGTGCATGACCGGCGGCCAGAAGGCGATCGCCGCGCCGCCGGGCGTATCGCCCATATCGGTCAGCCCGCGCGCAAGGAAGCACATGGAGGCAAACCCGCCGCCGACGCTTTACTTCAACCTGGCCCGGTACTTCAAGTACTACGACGAGTCGCGCCACACCCCGTTCACGCCGGCGCTGCCCATAATGTACGCGTACCGCGAGGCGCTCTCCATACTCTTGGAGGAGGGCCTCGAGAACGTCTTTGCGAGGCACAGCGCCTGCTCCGAGGCGCTTTATTCGGGCCTGAGCGGGCTGGGGCTGACGCCGTTCGCGCGCGAGGAGGACCGCTCCGTGTCCATCGTGGCGCTAAACTACCTGGCCGGGCTCGACGACAAGGAGTTCCGCGGCACGCTAGCCGAAAAGTTCAAGGTCCTGGTGGCCGGCGGGTTCGGCGACCTAAAGGGCAAGGTGTTCCGCGTCGGGTGCATGGGAGAGGTGGGCCCGTACCACGTCATGCGCACCGTCTCTTCGATAGCTTCGACCCTGGCCATGATGGGCCACGCCGCCGACGCGCGGGCCGGCCTGTCGGCCGCGGAAAAGCACCTGTCCCGCCTAACTTAATATTGGGAGATCGGGGCCGCGCGCGCGTTGGCTTTTGCAAAGGGCTCGCTCGTCGTCGTCGATTACACGGGGCGCACCAAGGACGGCGAGGTCTTCGACACCACGCGCGCCGAGGACGCGGCAAAGGCGGGCCTGCCGTCCGACAAAAAATACGCGCCGATGCTCGTCTCGGTAGGCGCCGGCTGGGTGCTAAAGGGCCTCGACGAGGCGCTCGAGGGGGCCGAGCTGGACAAGGAGGTGACCGTGGAGGTGCCGCCGGCCAAGGGGTTCGGCGAAGTCTCGTATTCCAAGATCCGCGTCATGCGCTCGCGCAAGCTGGGCGACGAGGAGGAAAAGGCCTCGGTGGGCGACCGCGTCGAGATAGACGGCAAGTCAGGGACCATCAGGCACATGGGCTCGGGCCGCGTAAAGGTGGACTTTAACCACCGGCACGCCGGCAAGACGCTCGTCTACGACATCCGCGTCCTGCGCGCCGTCGAGACCGACGGGGACAAGGTCGAGGCGCTGCTCGACAGGCACCTTCCGGACAGGGAGGACCACGCGCACGACGACGGCGTTCTGTCCCTGCACGTCTCGGACTACTACGCGACCCCGGCCGTAAAGCAGGCGGCCCGCATCGAGATATTCAGGCTGGTCCCGTCGGTGCGCATGATCAAATTCATCGACGCGCACACCAACCCCAACTTCAAGCCCGCCGAGGCGCCTCCCGCCGAGGGCGCATCCGCCGAAGTGGGCCCCGAGCCGAGGGCCGAGGCGCCCCCCGAGCCGGCCGGATCCGCCGAGGGAAGCCCGGAGCCGGGTGCCGGGCGCGAAAAGGAACTGGCCCCCGGCTAGGCCACGCCGGTCTCGGAGGCGAGGCGGGCCGCGCGGGCGCGCGTCATCTTTTTTTCGGCCAGCACGGTGTGCCTGCCGGGCCGCAGATCCTGCGCGGATTCGAGCGCCTCGATCACCTGCCCGCGCGAGACGCCCACCGATTCGGCCCTCACCGGCGCGCCCACCGCCGCCAGGGCGCGCGCTATCTTTTTCCAGTCGCGCCCCTGCAGTTTCGCCATCATTATCGCCCCGAGCCCGCACTTTTCGCCGTGCAGGCCGGCGCCCGGCGCTATCCTGTCGAGCGCGTGCGAGAACAGGTGCTCCGAGCCCGAGCACGGCCTGCTGCTGCCGGCTATGCACGAGGCCACCCCGGCGCTGATTAGCGCCTCGACGACTATCCTGTGGTCGGGCCCCTCCGCTGAAAAGCGGCGCGCGTTCTCCAGTATCATGTCGGCGCTCATCAGGGCGAGGCTGGCCGAGTACCTGCCGTAGTACTCGCCGGTCCTGCGGTGGCCCAACTCCCAGTCGCGCACAGCCGTCGTGTTGGCTATCAGGTCGCCGCACCCGCTCGAGAGCAGGCGGGGCGGGGCCCTCTTGATCACGCCGATGTCGACAAAGACGCCGTGCGGCGCCGAGGCCACCGTCGAGTGCGGCTTGGGGCCGCGCACCGAGACGAACGGGCTGGCTATCCCGTCGTGCGAGGCCGCCGTCGGCACGCTCGCGAACGGCAGGCCCAGCTGGTAAGAGACAATCTTGGCCACGTCGACTGACCTGCCCCCGCCGACGCCGGCCACCATGGCGCAGCCGGTCCCGGAGACGGCCTCCCGCACCGATTCTATCTGGGCCGGCTCGGTGCCCGGCGCCTCGTGCCACGAATATTCTATGGACGACTTTTTGAGCGACCGCTCGACTTTTCTGCCGACCGCCTTTCTGACGTGCGCCCCCGAGACGAGCGCCGCGCGGGAGGGCGAGGCGAGCCTGGCGAGGAACCCGCCTATCCGGTCCATGTTGCCCTCGCCGACCGATATAAGGCGGGGCAGCTCCATGGTGTGGGGCTTCAACGCGGCGCTCCGGCGGCGCTATCTATTTGAGAGTTGGGCGCCCCTTGCGGGCGCGGGGCCGCCCGGGTTGGCAGTTTCCGGCTCCCGCGCGGCGGCACGATCTTAATAAAAAGCCCGGAAGAAATTAGGAGTCACAATTTATACATAAGTTCCCCGCATAACGGGCATGCAGAAAGCGCAGCCCACGGCGTTTGCCGACACCATGGAGATCATCATGAACACCCCCATAGAGGAGAGCATGAAAAAGGTCAGGTCTGAAGAATACTTTGAGGCCTGGAAAAAAGAAGCAGAGCAAAGCGCCCGCGTGATATTCACCTCGCTCCCGCTGGAGGGTCCGATCATACCGGACGAGCTGAAAAAAGAGGCCACGGAGCTGGTCTGCAGGCTCTCGTGGAACCATGCCTGCGATTACATGACCGCCGAGGAAAAGATCGCCGCCTGCCGCGCCAAGCGCAAAGAGATAGACGAGTACGCGTGGGAGCTGGCCAAAAAGGCCGCCGCCGAGCGGTGGAAGCGGATTCTGGCAGCTTCTAAGTGAAGCGTATCTCTGCTACGTCTTTCAGTGATTCGAGCACGGCGTAATATCGCGCAGAGTCTGGATCTGCGTCGAGTACCCGCCTTTTCACTACTATGCGGGCGCCGCCGGGCACGCGGGTGCCGTCGGGCAGCCTGCATTCGGTCTCGCCCGCGAAGGAAAGATACTTTCGGCTGTCGATCCTCTCGTCTGCGGACGGAACCGACCAGGGCACGGCGGTGTATGCTGCAGGCCGGAGCGCGCCGCGGACTGCGTCGTCCACGGGCACCGTCAAGTATGCGGGGCGATCGCCGGTGTATTCGTTCGGGCCGAGGCTGAAAAGCTTGCATCCGCTCGGTTCCTTGCCTTCCTCCTTTTTGCTCTCGAACGTCCCTTTCCGGTAGCTGGACAGCTCCACAAAATCCATCCAGCGGTGCAGCGTCTCGGCTCCGGAGACCTCGCAGGCCAGGGCCGAAGTGAACCAGCGCGCCATGCACTCCATGTAGAGCGTCTTGCGATACTCGCCCGGATTTACGATTCTGAACCGATCCAGGCATATCGTGTTGGCTCTGTCCCACTCGCGCGCGCGCATCGCGTCCGCGTACGCCCGCGATTCCGGGCTACCGCGGCCGAGAATCTCGTATGGATCTGCTATCAGCTTTTTCGCCATTTTGCTTATCCGGTTCGCCGCGTCCAGAAACCCGTCCTTGTCCAGCAGGGCGAACTCGCGGCGCGCCCGATCCAGCATGCCCGGATCCAGCGGGTGGCCCGGGCATATTTCCTCCATGCCTGCATCCGACAAGTTTGGGATAAAAATGCACCGTAATGTGCGGTACCACGCTCGGCCCGCGGCGAGGGGCGCCCCCGGCTTTCGGCAATTCTGCGATCCGTGCCTGAGCGGGGCCGCTTTCGGCCGATCCGGCCACTGAAGGCGCGAAGATGCCAACCGCCGAGCAGAGCCGCCCCTCGCAAGTTATTTAACGGGGCCCGCCCGGGCGAGGGCACCTTTCAGGTGTGACATTTGTCTAGCGTACAGGAAAAGATACTGCATGGAACCACCACGGTGGGGATAAGGGCCTCGGACGGCGTGGTGCTCTGCGCCGACATGCGCGCCAGCGCCGGCTACTTTATCGCCAACAACAACACGATGAAGATCCAGAGGCTGGACGCGCACGCGGGCCTGACGCTCGCCGGCGGCGTGGCCGACGCGCAGAACATCACCGAGACGCTGCGCTACCACGCCAGCATGTACCGCGTGCGCCGGCACGGGCCGATCCCGATAAGGTCGCTGACCCGGCTGACCTCGCTCATGTTCCACCAGAACCGCGGGTACCCGTTCATCGCGGACATACTCGTGGGCGGCTTCGACCTGGACGGCCCGGCGCTGTTCAACATCGACATGTTCGGCTCCGTCGAGCAAAAGCCGTACGTCACGACGGGCAGCGGATCGCCGGTGGCCTACGGGGTGCTCGAGGACGCCTACTCTGCGGAGCTCTCCGTCGGGGACGCCAAGAAACTGGCCCTAAAGGCCGTAAAGGCGGCCATCGTCCGCAACATAGGCACCGGGGACGGCATCAACGTCGCGGTGATAGACGGCGACGGCTTCCGCCTGCTCGAGGGCGAGCGGAAAAAGGCCGTCATTGAGTTATAGATCATGCAACGCAAGCCGCGCAAAGAGACGCCCAACATAATGAAGACCATACTGGCCAGCATGCCGCCCGAATCCGGCTTCACCACCGTCGAGTACGAGGGCCCGCGCATCGCGCTGTACACAAAGTCGCCGCGCTACCTCATGGAGCACAATGAGGTCATATCCGGCCTGGCCAACTCCATACGCAAGAGGATAGTGCTGAGGACCGACAAGTCGGTGCGCAAGCCCGAGGAGCAGGTGCGCAAGACCATGTCGGCCGCGGTGCCCGAAAAGGCGGGCCTGCAGAGCATGTTCTTCGACGCCTCGACGGGCGAGGTCTCCATAGAGGCAAAGAGGCCGTGGCTGCTACAGCGCAAGTCGCCCGGGTTCAGCCACACCGACCTCGCCGAGCAGACCGGCTGGATGATACGCATCCGCAAGGCGCCCACCATACAGTCCAGTACAATCCAGTCCATAAACTACAACCGCAAGGTCTCGGCCGCCGAGAGGGCAAAGCAGCTGAAGCAGATGGGCGACGACATATTCAGGCCGCGCATGTCTCCCCGTACCGAGGTGGTGCTCCACTCGCTGGGCGGGTTCGGCCAGGTGGGCCGCTCGTGCATGCTGCTCTCCACGCCGGAAAGCAAGATACTGCTGGACTGCGGGGTCAACCCGGGCGCCTCGCACCCGTCCGACGCGTTCCCGCGCCTCGACTCGGTCAACCTCACGCTGGAGGATCTCGACGCGGTGGTGATAGGGCACGCGCACCTGGATCACACCGGGTTCCTGCCGGTACTGTGCAAGTACGGGTACCGCGGCCCCATATACTGCACCGAGCCGACGCTGCCCATGATGAACCTCATACAGCTGGACGCCATCAAGGTCTCGGCCGCGCAGGGGCGCGCGCCCCTCTACGCCGAGCGCGACGTAAAGCAGATAATGCGGCAGGCGGTCACCATCCCGTACTCGACGGTCACGGACATCTCGCCGGACGTAAAGCTGGATCTGGCCAACGCCGGCCACATACTCGGCTCGGCGCTGTGCCACTTCCACATCGGAAACGGCGACCACAACTTCGTGTACTCGGGGGACATAAAGTTCGGCAAGAGCATACTCTTCGAGTCGGCCAGCCACCGCTTCCAGAGGGTCGAGACGCTCCTCATAGAGAGCACCTACGGCGCAAAGGAGGACATACAGCCGAGCAGGCAGGAGGTCGAGTCGGCCTTTGTAAAGGCGGTCAACGAGACGCTGGCCGACGGCGGCAAGGTCCTCATACCGATACCGGCCGTCGGGCGCGCCCAGGAGATAATGATGGTCATAGACCACTACATGAAGTCGGGCCAGATGACCGAGGCGCCCGTCTTCACCGAGGGCATGATATCGGAGGCCTCCGCCATACACGAATCCTACCCCGAGTACCTGGAGCGCGGCCTCGGCCGCAAGATAATGGAGACCGACGACAACCCGTTCGATTCGGAGTACTTTACCAACATCGAGCACTCGGACGCGCGCTCCGAGCCTATGCGCGAGGGCTCGCCGTGCATCGTGCTGGCCACCTCCGGCATGCTCGAGGGCGGGCCTGTCCTGGAATACTTTAGGAACATGGCGCCCGACCGCGGCAACAAGATACTGTTCGTCTCCTACCAGGTCAACGGGACGATGGGCAGGCGCGTGATGGACGGCGCCCGGCAGGTGTCCATGCTGGGCCGCGACGGCAAGGTGGACGTGGTCAGCATAAACTGCAGCGTCGAGAGGCTCGAGGGGTTCAGCGGGCACAGCGACTACAACCAGCTGGTCTCGTTCGTGCAGCGCCTGCGCCCAAAGCTGCGCCGCATACTGGTCAACCACGGCGAGAGGCGCAAGTCCGAGAATTTGGCCTCGGCGCTGCGCCGCATGTACCGGATACCGTCGCACAACCCGCAGGTGCAGGAAGCCGTGAAGCTATTTTAGGTCGTAGTCGGGCTTCCATATCTTGACGTCGGCCGGGGTTATGATGACGCGCTCCTCGCCGAGCCGGGCCACCTCGGAGCCGGCGTCCTTTGCCGATTCGTAGACCTGCTCTATGAGCTTGCGCAGCTGCTCGACGTCCTTTTGGGCCAGCGGCGTGACGCGCAGTATCAGTATCATCTTCTTCTTGATGTCCTCGTTGATCCCGTGTATGTCGCTCGGATCCCTCAGGGTGATGGCCTTTAGGTACGTCGGGCTCGACTGCTTCTGCACGCCCCCCCGCGCACCCCCTCCCTCAAAAACTCTTCTTTGGATTCCGTGCCTAGAGTACGCGCAGGGGCCCGTACTCGGCCTCGGTGGCCGGCTCGTGCTCGGCCTCGCCCTCCTGCGCCCCCCAAGCCCGGACGCGCGCGGGGCCCGGCGCGTCCGAGTACCTGACGGTTATGGACGCGGCCAGCGCGGCGTGCCCGGCGCCTCCCCTGACCAGAGTGGTGGGACCCATGTGGCCGACCACCTCGAGCAGGGTGTCTGCGGGCAGCGCGAGGGACCTCATCGCCAAGTTCTCGTCGCGGTTGCGCCCGACTATGATCTTTGTGTTCTCGTCGGGCCTGAAGTGCCTGCCTATCTTTAGCAGCTCTACGTCGTTGATGGTCGGCGTCTCGGTGTGCGAAAACAGGTCGGCCGCCTTCCTGCCGAACGAGGGGTCGGTCAGCAGGCAGCCGCCGCCGGCGTTGGGAGGATCCTCGATGCCGTACTCTTTGGCCATCCTCAGCTGGCCCGATCTGGTGCGGCCGCGTATCATGCCCAGGTCTTCCCTCTTGATCAGGCCCTCTTTTTCGGGGCCGGTGGCCGGCAGCAGCCTCCCCGAGAGGGGCCGCACTATCCTGCCCTCGAGGCCGGATTCGCCCTCGATGGTCCGCAGGGCCTTTGCGTGCTGGCTCATGGGGCGCTGGCCGAGCACCTCGCCGGATATGGCGAACTCGGCGCCGATCTCGGCCATGTGCTCCTTGGCGGCCTTGAACATCATGGCCCTGCAGTCCACGCACGGGTTGAAGCCGGCGCCCCTGCCGTACTTTGGGCTCTTTAGCATCTTGATGTACTCGTCGCCAAGGTACACCGTCTTTAGGTCCACGCCCAGATCGTCGGCCCTCTGGCGTATCTCGAAGCCGCAGCCGCGCCCGCAGTCAAAGTCGCAGAACGGCGTCTTTATGGCGACGGCCGAGACCTCGAAGCCCTGCTTTTGCATCATCCTGACGGCCAGCTGGCTGTCCAGGCCGCCGGAGAGCAGGGCCACCACCTTCTTTGCCACGCGGCGGCCGGCCGGGGCCACTATACAAAAGTAGCGCAAAGAAACAAAAGCCCGGCGGCGGCCGGCCCCGCCGTGGAGCCCCGCCGCAAAAAGCTGCTAAAGCTGGCCAAAAAGGCCGGCTGCGACGCGCTGGCAGCCTTCGAGCCGGAGAACGTCTTTTACATGACCGGGTTCTGGGGGGACGGCTCGGCGGTCCTGGAAAAGGGCGGGCGGGCCACGGTGGTCGCCTCGCCCCTCGAGGCCGGCAGGGCCCGCCAGGAGGCGCCCGAATGCCGCATAGTGGAGTCGTCGAACGTGCTCTCCGAGACTATATCCTGCCTGCGCGGCAGGCGGCCGTGCACCGACGCGCGCGACCACCAGACCGTCTCGGCGCTGCGCCGCAAGATGCCCGGGATACTGGCCGATCCGGGGCCGTTTTTCGGCGCGCGCATGGTAAAGGACGACAGGGAGATGTCGGTGCTCCGGCGCGCCTCGCGCCTGATAGACGAGATGTTCGAGCTGTGCGCCTCAAAGATGCGCGAGGGCATGCGGGAGTCGGAGCTGCAGGCGCTGCTCATGTCGCACGCGGTGCAGAAGCAGCTGTTCGATACGGGGTACAGGCACACGCTCAACCCGCTCATCGTGGCCGGCGGGCCCAACGGGGCGCTGCCGCACGCGCAGGTGTCGGCAAGAAGGTTCAGGCGGCGCGACCTGGTCGTGGTCGACATAACGCTGCGCTACCAGGGCTACGTCTCTGACGCGACGCGCACGTTCTCGATCGGGCAGCCGACAAGGAGGGCTCGCGAGGCCTACGATGTGGTGCGCGAGGCGCAGGTGCTCGGCCTGCACGCCGCGCGCAAGGGGGCGCGGTGCAGCGAGGTCGATTCTGCGTGCCGGCGGCACATCGCCTCGCGGGGGATGGAAAAGCTGTTCGTGCACTCGACGGGCCACGGCGTCGGCCTCGAGGTGCACGAGCAGCCGTCGATATCTGCGCGCAGCGCGGCAAAGCTGAAGGAGGGCATGGCCATCACCGTGGAGCCGGGCGTGTACGCGCCGCGCAAGTTCGGCGTGCGCATCGAGGATTCGGTGCTGGTGCGCGACGGGCCGCCCTCGGTCATGCACAAGTTCACCAAGGACTTGGTGACCGTGTAGGTTCGGGGCAGCTTTGCAGGCCTTTCAGGCGGGATGCGCCGTCAAGCGGCGCGGCCGCGCTGAGAAAACGGGATATCCGTACCCACATCTGCCCAAGGGATTCGAGTACGGCCTCGTGATCCGGCCCGCGCCCCCGGCAAAAACCATCCGTGCGGCGATCCGCTGCGCGCCGGCTGCGCAAGCGCCCGCTAGACTGAACTTTGCGGCGGGAGTTTTGGATTCCAGCTATCGCTGCAGTTGCCGCACATTCTGCATACTCGCGCACCCGTCTGCTATCGTCTTCGGACAAGCTGACCGAAATGCCGCCGAACGCTCCGGGGCCATTATGACGCGCGACGGGACTGAACGGCGCGGTACCGTTTGAGCCAAAAAGATTGATATGGAAACTGCAGCCGCAGAGGCGTGCGAGCTAACCAATGTCTGACATCAAGAAAGCGCCGGCAGTAGCCTTGGCGCTGGCAGAATATGCCCGGGATCGCGCGGACGAAGGCGGCGTCACTCGGCTCGATCTCAAGCAATACGTGCTGAGCTGGATAGCAGGACTTGGAATGCGCATCTCCACATCCGAGATAGTCCAGCGCATGATAGACGGCGGCATGTTGGTAAAGAGCGGCATGCTGGGAGACGATGTCTAGTATCTTCCGGCAGAAAACTACCGCGAGATCGCCGCGCGCAAACCGCCTTGGCAGCCCGGCGACATTTAGACGCCTGAAACAGGATCGCGCCGCTTTATCGAAAGCGGCAGATTGGAACGCACGGTGCGCCTACGGCGCGAGCGTCCCTACAGCCTGAACTTTATTCCTCGAGGCGGGGGTCTGGGCTTCCAGCTCCCGTCGCCGTTGCTGCACCTCTCCGTACTCTATCATGTAACCGTCGACCATTTGTTTGCCCTCTTTTGGCAGCTGCTCGTACGGAAAGCCGTACCTGCACAGGCCGGTCAGCGTCGCCGGCGTAAAGTACTCGTTTTCGCAATAAGGCGCGAACGTGTTCTTTAGCCGCGACGGCGGCTTTTCCGTACTGTCGATTGCGTCGATCTCGTCCACGGCGCCCGTCTCTTGCGTTCGTGTAATACACCGATCTTGAACTTTCAAACCTAGCCGGCACGCGCGCCCGATCTAAAGCCGGGCCGTCGGCGCCGCGCGCGGCCAAGCGCCATGTCCTGGGTTCAGGATCAGTTCATCCAGAGGTCAGTCGTAAAACAACACGGTGTCCAGGACCGACTTGCCGTTATCGTTGTCGGCGCTCACCGTTCCGTCCCCGAGCAGCTGCCACCTGTACTCTATCCTCTCCGGCCCCGCCTCGAACGCCAGCGAGACCAGCTCGCCGGACACGTCGGCGCTCACCGAGGCGTCCCCGTACACGTCGTCCCCGAACCTGTCGGTCAGCTTTGAATCGAGCGCCTCGAGTATGCTCAGGCCACCGCCGTCGGGCCCCGAGTACCGCATCACCGCCTCGAGCGCCTCCCCGTCGCTGCCCTCCAGCTCCGGGATCAAGTCCTCCAGGTCTTCCTCCAGGATGCCGGGCAGCGCGAGCACTAGGAACACGCCGGTCAGGGCCGCGTACACGGGCGCGCGCTTTCTCAAGAACCCCTGGCTCTTCCAAGCTCCCACGGCCGGCTGCCGGGCGCGGGCGTTAAAGCCCTTTGGACGCGCGCGCCGAGCCCACCAGCACCTGCCAGGGGAACGTGATGCGCCCGCCCCTGCCCGCGTACCTTGCCGCGTTCTCCCTGGCCTGCCGCTTCAGCCCGGCCATCTCGGAGCGGCTCAGCTTTGCCAGCATCGAGCGCACGCGCTCCGAGGCGTACCTGCGGTAGGAAGACCAGTACTGCTCGAAAGTGCCTGGGCTGTAGCTGAACCGGAACTCGCGCACGCGCACCGACGACAGGCCGGCCCCGCGCAGCTCCGAGGCCAGCGCCGGGCGCGAGCCGAACCTGTCCAGGCGCGGCGAGCCGGCCGGCAGGTACCCGGGCACGTACCTTTCCACCGCGTCGAGTATGCTCGTGTAGTAGGGCGTGTCGTTGCCGTGCACCGTCACCGTTATCCTGCCGCCTTTTCTGAGGCAGGCGGACATCTGGCGTAGCGCCCCGCGCGCGTCGGGGAAGAAAAACAGAGCGTACTGGCAGACGGCCGCGTCGAACACGCGCGCCGAGCCCAGCCGCTCTGCGTCCATGCACGCAAAGGCGCAGCCCGGCGCCGCCCCGCGCGCTATGCGCAGCGCCGCGCGCGAGGCGTCCACGCCTAGCACGAACCCCGACGGGCCCGCGGCCCTTGCCAGCGCGGCCGAGGACATGCCGGTGCCGCACGCCACGTCGAGCACCGAATCGCCCCTCTCTATCCGCGCGCACTCTACGGTGGCCGCCGTGGCGCCTCCCCACGGACCGCGCCTGTCGGACGACCACCGCCGGTGGTACCTGGCGGCCATCTCGTCCCACGTGCGCGCGCACAGGGCCTTGTAGGACACTAGATCCGGTCCCCGATCTCGCGCGCTATCACCTTTGCGATCTGAGCCTTTGTCCTGCGGCCCGTCCTCCTGGAGCCCGACGGCCAGACCAGCAGCGCCTCGCTCGACTCGCCCGAGACCCGCGAGACGTCGTTTGCCACCATCATGTCTGCCCCCGAGGCGCGCATCTTTTTCCTGGCGCGCCGCTCCAGCTCCGAGGCCGACACGCCCGACTCTGCCTTGAACCCGACCAGGAACGCGCCGGGCTTTTTCCTCTTTACGGAATCTATTATCTTGGGCGTGGCCCGCATCCGCACCGACACCTCTTTCCTGCCGCTCTGAATCTTTGAGCGCCGCGGCGCCGGGGCATAGTCCGAGACCGCCGCTGCCATGACCACGATGTCGCACTTTTTGCGCAGCTCCGAGGATACCGCCGCGGCCATCTCGGAGGCGGACACCACGCGCCTCACGCGCACGCCTGCCGGCGGCGCCGCCGAGCCGGGGCCGTACACCATCGATACGGACGCGCCCGCCTCCGAGAGGGCCCCTGCCAGCAGCGCGCCGGTCCTGCCGCTGCTGCGGCTCACCACCGACCTCACGGGGTCTATTTTTTCCGAGGTGGGCCCGGCGACCACCAGGGCCTTTTTGCCGCGCAGGAACCGCGGCGGGCAGAGCGCGTCCATCACGCGCCCGAGCACCTGTTCGGGCTCGGCCGCGCGCGCCTTGCCCTCGCGCGCGACCGGCCCCACCACGAGGGCCCTGGCCTTGAGGAACTCCACGTTGCGCCTCACGGCCGGGTTGCCGTACATTGCAGAGTGCATCGCCGGCGCGAGCAGTATCGGGATGCCTGCACCAAACCCGACCGTCAGTACCGACGAGACGGGCGCATCGTCCATGCCGTTGGCAAGGCGCCCGAGCGTGTTGGCCGTCGCAGGATACACCACTATCATGTCCGACTTGCCGTAGTCTGCCAGCTCCACGTGCTCCATCTTGCCTGTCAGCTTTGTGACCACCGGATTCCCGGTGGCCCACCTCAGGTAGGCGGGGCGCAGCAGGCGGCCGGCGGCCGGGCTTGCCACGCACCGCACGTTGGCGCCGCGGCGTATCATCAGCCGCGCCAGCTCTATTGCCTTGTAGGCGGCCACGCTACCGGAGACGCACAGCACTATTTTCTTGCCGGCAAGCTCCGAGCCGTCGCTGCCGGCTATCTCGCGCGATCCCGCATCCTTCAAGGCATATCAGTCCAGTTTTCCGGCGCCGGGAACCGGCCGGCGCGCACGTCATCGGCGTATCTTTTGACCGCGTCGGTGACGGCCCCGCCAAGCTCGGCGTACCTCCTTACGAACCTCGGCCGGATCCTCTCGTACATGCCGAGCATGTCCTGGAGCACCAGCACCTGCCCGTCGCAGTCGGGCCCCGAGCCTATCCCTATCGTGGGCACCGGGACCGCGCGCGTGATCTGCCCGGCAGCCTCCCTGCCGACCATCTCGAGCGTCACGGCAAAGGCGCCCGCCTCTGCCAGCGCCTTGGCGTCCTCGGACATGGCCCGCGCGGCCTCGGCCCCGCCGCGCACCGCGTACCCCTCGCCCAGGCCCGCGGTCTGCGGCAGCACCCCCAGGTGGCCCATCACCGGTATGCCCACCCCCGTGATGGCAGAGACGGTCCCCGGCATGGCGCCCTCGAGTTTCACCGCGTCGGCCCCGGCGCGCACCAGCCTGCCGGCGTTGGATACCGCCTGCGAGGCGTCGGCCTGGTAGGACATGAACGGCATGTCGGCCACCAAGAGGGCCTCGCGGCGGGCCCGCGCGACCGAGCCGGCAAACAGGCACATGTCGTCCATGGTGACCGGCACCGTGCTCTTGTGGCCCATCATCACCATGCCGGCGCTGTCGCCGACCAGCACGATGTCGACGCCGGCCCCCTCGCACAGCGCGGCCATCGTATAGTCGTAGGCGGTCACCATGGCTATCTTTTGCCTGCCCTTCATGCCGGCTATCTCGCCGACGGTCCTGCGGCTCACGCCCCGGCCCTCGCCAGCTTGGCGCACTCGCGCAGGCATTCTCCGTTGTCGAACCCTGTCTGGCGCCCCCCCTTTCTGGCGTACGCGGCGAGCAGCGGCACGGCGCGCACCACGTTGTCCACCACCGTTATCGAGGCGCGGCGCGCGGTCCTAGAGAACGGGTTCAGATCGACTGCCACCACCTTTTTGCCGGCCCCGACCAGCGCCTCGGCCCGGTCGCCGTCCTCCAAGGCCACGAGCACCGCGTCGGCCTCGTGGACTGCCGTATCCGCGGCCCCGCGCGGGCCCGCGAGGCCGGGCACGCGGTGCCTCCTGCGGCCCGCGCCGTAGACGCGCCCCGCGCCGAAGCCCTCCAGGTGCTCTGCTATCAGGGCGCGCCGGCCGGCCGGCCCGTAAAAGACGTTGACCTCTATCCTGGCCCCGACCGCGCGCGCGAGTTTTACCGTTTCGGCGGGGCACAGCGCCGCCATGTTCCCGTTGACCGAGATGGCCGGCTTTTCGGCCGCCAACAGGGCCTGCGCGCCTGCCCGCGCGGCCCTTTTGGCCGGCGCCGGGCTCTTTTCGCCGAGCATGTAGTCGAACGCCTCGCCCCTGCCGTGGGCGATCAGGCCCTCGGGGGCCACGAGGCCGGCGGCGTGGCCCGCCGACAGGCGGGCGCGCACGCGCAGCGATTCGGCGCGCGGGTGCGAGGGGCGTATCCCGGACAGGTGCCTCTTCAGCTCGCGCTCCCACGCGGCCCGCGCCATGGTATCTTCAGTCCCGCAGCAGGCGCGCGCCGCGCCCGTCTATCCCGCACTCGAGCACCTCTGCTTCCGGATAGCGCCCGCAGAGGCGCCGGCGCGCCCCTTCGGCCTCGCGCGCGGGCACCAGCGCAAAGACGGTCTCGCCGAACATGGCCACGCCGCAGCCGTAGTCCCGCAGAACCCCGGCCGCGCGCCTCATGCGCGGCGTCATGACGTCGATGTACTCTGCGAATTCGAGCGACATTTCCTGGAACCTCTTGGCGCCGCCGCCGCGCAGCAGCTCCGAGACCATCCTGCCGCCGAGGCCGTTTATGCCGGACATGCGGTTCTTTATGAATTCGGTCGTCGGCACGGGCGCAAAGCAGGCTATCACCGCGCGCACGCCCCCGTGCGGCATCTTTACTATCCTGCCGCGGCCCGGCGCGCCGGCCGAGACCCTGATCTCGAACCCGCCGTGGTAGGCCGCCAGCACGTCGCCCAGGCCCGTCCTGCATTCGATCTCCGCCTCGTGGGCGACGCGGGCCGCCCCCTGCCGGCCCAGATTCGTGCCGAGCGCCGCGTCGAGCGCGTAGGCCAGCGAGAGGGCCGCCGCGGCGCTGCAGCCCAGCCCGTATCCGACCGGCACGCCCAGCTCGTGGGTTATCCGGAGCTTTCCGGCAAAGCCGGACATCTGCCGGAACCGCCCGGCCACGTGCTCGGACACCCGCAGGTCGCCCGGCTTGCGGCCCCGGACCAGGATCTCGGTGCCCTCCCCCTCCGAGGCCGAGACCTCGGTGGTCACGCCCAGTTCTATGGAAAACCCGGCGCCCAGCGAGCCTCCCTCCTCGGCCTTGAAAAAGCCGGTCACGTGGGCGGGGCAGAAGGCCTTCATAGGCCCGGTTTAAACGGGGCAGAAAATATAAGAATATGGCTTAAACGGTATAGGCCGATACTAATTGGCTAGGTTCGTAAGAAAGCTGCAAAAGATAGGGAACAGCATACTGGTGACGCTGCCCAAAGAGTGGGTCGAGGCCAACGGGCTCGAAAAGGGCGGCCAGGTGGACTTGGAGACCGGTGCCAGCACGGTGGCCATCTCGGCGGGCCGCCGGGGGCGCGAGCGCGAGCTGGCCATACCGTACCCGCTGCCCCGGGGCGAGAACATAGCCGCCGACATCACCGGCGGGTACCTTTTGGGGTACGACGCGATCACGGTGCGGTCGGATTCGGCGATATCCGAGACGGACAGGGAGCTGGTGCGCGATTCGATGAGGCGGCTGGTGGGCATGGAGATAACCGAGGAGGAATCCTCGCGGATACGGATGCAGTTTTTGCTGGACATCGGGACGGTCCGGCCCGACCAGGTGCTGCGGCGGATAAGCTCCATCGCGGCCGGCATGTTCAGCGACGTGGCCGGCGCGCTGCTCTCCGAGGAGCGCTCGGCCCTCGCGTCGCTGCGCAACCGGGATCTGGAGGTCAACCGGCAGTACTTTTTGCTGGTCAGGCTCACGCGCAGCGCCTCGGCCGGGCTGCCGGGCATGCCGGACATGGAGAACATCGACATACTAGACTACCGCGTGGCCGCCAACCTGCTCGAAAGCGGCGGCGACCAGATAGTGGAGCTGGGCAGGGCCGTGCTCGGCTCGGAGCTTGCGCCTTCAGAGCTGGGCGATTTGCACGGGGCCGCCTCGGGGTTCGAGGAGATGTCCTCAAAGTCGCTCGACGCGTTCGTCAACCGCGACCGGCCGCTGGCCATCGAGGCCATCTCGATGCACCGCCGGTACCGGGAGTCGCTGGCCCGGATGCGGGCCGACCTGCACGCCAGCTCGGCGCCGGCGGCCCTGGTGGACCTTGCGTACGCGTTCGGGCGCGCGGCAAAGCCGTGGGAGGACGTGGCAGACCTGGTCACGCCGGTGTACGGGCCCTAGAGGCGGGCGCGCCACGCAGAGTACGCAAGGGCAGCGCACACGGTCTTTGAGTCGCGCACGCGGCCGGCGCGGATCATGCGCAGCAGCCTGCCCATCTCTATCTTTTCGACCGAGATTATCTCGTCGGGGTCCGGCGAGGGCGCCGACGAGGGCCTGGCCGAGCGCGCCAGGTAGCAGTGGATCTCCTCGGTGTTGTAGCCTATGGACGGGTGGTACGTGAGAAGGTGCACGAGGCGGCCGGGCGCGTAGCCGGTCTCTTCGAGCATCTCGCGGCGCGCGCACGCCCTCGGATCCTCGCCCCTCTTCATGGTGCCGGCCGGTATCTCGAGGACGTAGCCGTGGGGGAAGCGGTGCTGCCTGACCATTATCACCTTGCCGTCGGGATCGAAGGCAAGCACGGCTGCCGCGCCCGGGTGCTCTATGACCTCGCGGACCACGAGCCTGCCGGCCGCGCGCGTGCGGTGCACGCTCAGGCCAAGCACCCTGCCCTTGTAGATGCGCTTCCTGACCACGAGGCGCGCTCCGGCCGTGTATATTCAAGGGTTGCGGGGCGGGGCTCAGAAGCGGATGCCCAAGAGGCCCCCGTCGTCGCGCGCGTCGGTGAACGTCGCCGCTACCTTGGAGTCGAAATCGAAAGTCGGATCAAAGTCGCCGCGCGGAACCGTGTCCGAGTTTAGCATGCAGACGTACTGGAACGACTCCTTTTCGGCCTCGTCTGATGCAAGCTGCAAGGCGAGGGCGGTCTGGCGCTCGTCCACGCCGTCGAACAGCGCGCTGTCGTGCACCAAAAACCCCGGGGAAGTTTTCCGGCGCGCCCACAGCTTTGCGAGCATCAGATCGTAGCAGAATATCTTCATGTTTTCGAGGCCGGCGCTTCCGGAGCGCTCGATCTCGACTTTGAAGTCGTAGCCGCCGTCCCCGGTGTCTATGGACAGGGCGCCGGGCGCCTCGTACAGCTTTTGCGAAAAAGAGTTGAAGGCGAGGATCGCCGCTTCCTTTTGGGCCCTGCGCTCGTCCAGATCCGCGTTTGTCTGCTGTATTGCCGTTTTCACCTCTATCTCGATCCTGTTTTTCTCCTCGCTCAGCTTTTTCATGTTTTCAAGCTTTGCAGCGACGGCTTCCAGTTCTCCTACCAGCCGCTGGTGGTTTGCCTGCATCCGGGAAAACTCCTCCAGCGCGCCGTGCGTTTCGAGGATCTTCATTAGTTCGGACTTTTCAAGATCTACCGCCTTCATCCGGGCAGTTCTTTTCTCAATATCGTTTTCTAGGCGGGCGATCTCCGACGCCAGAAAACTTCTTCGGTTGGCAACTACTTGGCGGTGGAACGCCGTGACCTCGTCCAGTTGTTTCAGCAGCCTTTCTGAAAACACCACTCCGGCCTCCGCATACATCTCGGCGACCTGCTCGGCGCTGGCGTCTTTCTCGCTTACGGTGCTGTCCCTGTACGAGGACAGTAGCCTTTTGTCGCCAAAGTTCAAGTTGGACAGGCCTATGACGGTTTTGGCCATCTCGTCCGCTTTTGCCTCGACCTCGTAGTACTGCTCGTGTACCCTGAACGCCTTCAGGTTTTTTTCCTCCCGCGCGATCTGGTCTTCCAGCCGTATCTTGGCAGACTCTATCTCGCCTTTTTTCCCCACCATGTCGGACATGATGCCGGTGGTGACCGCCTTCCTCAACTCCCTGAGGGTTCTGCGCTCGTCCTGCAAGAGCCGCAACCGCGCCGCAAACTCCCATCCAAGCCCTAGCAGGTACGCGTTGTTCACGTTGATGTCCCACGGCTGTTGCTGTCGGCTTTGCCTGTAAAATTCTCCGTAGCCGTGCGCCTTGCCGCCGCGCCGGACAAAGTACGAGATCAGGCTCCTGAACGTGGGGTGATATTTCGTCCCGTACCCAATATCCAAACCGCACATCAGCGCGCCGAGTACATCGTTCCATACAGTTTGTGAGAAATACTGGTCGCCGTTGTGATCGACGGACGGCTCGACCGGCCACCCCGAGCAATCGCCCTCAACGACGATGTTTTTTGAGTTGCCGGTGTTTCTGCGTACGTTGTATGTGCGGGTGCCGATGTCAAGCGAGACTACAAACTCCCATCCGTCGACCTCTTTTTTGGCCAGCGTTCCGGAAGGTTTCCCGCCCAGGCAGAAATGCACGATCTCTGTCAACGTAGACTTTCCAAGTCCGTTACGAGAGTCCCGTTCGGTCGCCTGCTCTACGCGATCGGCCAAGATTACGTTCATGCCTCTTTTGAAGAGGATTTTTCTAAAAGATGGCCGATCGGAGCTGACGGAGCGTATCATGACTGCCTCCGCAACATGCCGTCCTCATACGCGACTATTCCGAGCATGAACAAGAGATCCAGGCCCAGGATGAACCTGTCGAACGTGCCTACTTCGGGCCTGCGCCGGCACCTGTCCCAAAGCACAGTCACGGTGGAGGCGCGTTCCATCTCCTCTATTATGACGCCGCCTGCATAAAGCATGGATCTCGAAAGCGTGAGGTGTTTTGTAGGCAGTATCACTTTTCAAACACCTCGCATTTTTCGAACAAATAGACAAGCACCGCCAGTCCGGCAGCCTCGTAAAGAAAGTCCTTGTTCTGGCATGCAAACAGCCGCAGGGCTTCAAAGAGATCGTCTCCGACAAGCCCCTTGCCCGACTGCATCTCGTATTGACGTACAAAGCCTGCTGCCAACCGCTCTCCAAAGCGGGCGTCCGGATGCTTGTCTATAAAGCTGCCCACCTGTTTTACCTGTGTCGTTCCGATTAGGATGAGCTGGCGCGTGCGTGCGGACAGGTGGTTTTTGTTGATTTTCTCTCGTATGTGGGTGAGAACATACGACGGTTCGCCCTCGGGCTCGTTTTCCGCCAAATACCGCGTGATGCCGTCCAACTCCGCAAAGGACACCTCGTGCATGTGTTCCTCCGTGGATTTTATTATCCATTCTTCGTGTTCTTGCTTGATTCTGCGCAGCCTGCCGATCGTGTATGTCTTGGGATCGCCGTCGATCTTTTTGTGGCAGTTTGCGCATACGAGGATCAGGTTGCCGGCGGAGTTCCTGTCGGACTCGGGCATTTCTGCGTCAAATCTGGCCGAACCCGGCCTGTTGCCGGCAATGTGCGCCAGCTCGCCCAAAACGCCGCCGTATGCCGAATCGTCTGCAGTTTCCACCAGTCTTTTGCGGCATTCGGGCAGCGCGCAACGGTTCCCGCTGCTAATCCAGACGGGCCTTTTAGAGCGATCTGGCGGGCGTTCCATGCCCTGCCGCGTTTTTGATCGTATTTAAAACCAGAATGTCTGATCGGCGCACCAGCGGCTCGCTGAAAATCGCCGACACCGGCCGGCGACCCGCAGCTGCACGGAAGGCTCGATCCGCGGAGGCCCCAACGCTAAGCCTTCCCCCTGATGTCTATGCTGAATTCGCCGCCTCCGCCCAGTTCTTCGTGCATCAACTCCACGGCTTCGAGCGCGTTGCGCGTCGTCCGCATTTCTGCCCTGCGTTACGACGCCGAGTTCGGGGCATCTTGCCACAAACATCCCGTCCTCGCCGCCCTCGAGCGTCACCACATGCGCGTCTCTTAGATTGGACTGCGCCGTGTGGGCCTGCACGCCAATCTCTGTATGAACAACCAACTCTGTCGGCGTTTTATCCGCTCCAATATATTACGATTGGTGCGGCGCCGGTATGCGCCGGCCCTCCTACCGGACAGGCTCGTCGGTGGCAGGAGGGGGCCAGCCAAAGACGGCGTGTTACGACCGTCCGCGATATGTTTTTAATGGTCGGTATTAGCGCATCGCCATGTCTCCTGTATTCGCCCGCAGCTTTAACGGGGGGGGGGGGGGGGGGCATTTGCGGCATACGTTGACATTTTGCACGCGAGCTGGTCTCCATGAAGCTCCACTGGTCGTTCCCGCCCACCAGCGGAGGCGTATCCCAGGGCTTCCATGACAGCGGGCAGGCGATATTTGGCGCGGACGCGTGGGACAAGACAGTGCGCGAGATCATACAAAACTCGCTGGACGCCGTCCGCGACTCGGGCAAGCCTGTCACAGTCCGCATATCTCGCATGCAGGTGCCAAGCTCCGAGATCGGCGCGGCAGATCTTGCAAGGCACATCGAGAGCGCGCTGAAGCGCACGCGCAGGGACGGGTACGAAAGGGGAGTCAAGTTCTTCCAGCGCGCCCTCAAGATCCTGAAAAAGCGCCAGATTCCCACGTTGGCCATAGTCGATTCCAACACGTCGGGTCTGGTCGGCCAGAAATGGAACGCGCTTGTGCACGAAGAGGGCACGTCCAGCAAGGGCACGATGAAGGCTGCAGGCGGAAGCTTTGGCATAGGCAAGAACGCCCCGTACCTGATCTCGGGAGTCAAGACCATCTGCTATTCGACCCGCTACTTGGACAGGGGCAGGCAGGAGTGGTTCATAGCGCGCTCCAAGATATCGGCGCACCAGGATCCCAAACAAGCGGACAGGGAACTACAGCACATAGGGTTCGGCACCAAACCCAAAGTCGCCAAAGGAGAGCGCGCCCCGCCAACCCGGGGGAAGGAGATCTACCGGGGATTCCGACTTGCCGAGCCCGGCACGGGCATCTTCATCGTCGGCTCTGACATACCCGAATCGTGGATCAGCAAGTCGGAGCAGTCGCTGGCGCGCAACTTTTTTGCGGCAATACACGAGAAGAAACTAGAGATCGTCATAGACCAGAGGCGCCTCGACTACGAAACGCTCGATTCGGTGTTCGAATCTGACAAAAAGCACAGGACGTACCACTACTACCGCCTTATGCGCGGATCAAAGCCCGCTTACGTAGAGGGCGAGTTCGGAAAGTTCGAGGTCTATCTGTCCACGGACGAGGAAGACGCGCCAAACCGCATGGCGTACGTCAACCGGAGGGGGATGATGATCACAGACGTCCGGCAGTTTGGGAAAAACCCGTTCCACACGTCGGTGGGACAGGGCTGGGCCCAATACGCGGTGGTGGTAAGGGCCGCGGACGACAAAACCGACGAGCGCGTGCGGGCCATGGAGCCGCCCAGCCACGACTCGATAGAATATGAGCGGATCAACGACCGCGACCACGCCAAAGTCCGCGGCCAACTCAAGGAGATACAGAAAAAGATCGAGCAACTGACGCTCGACGCTCTCAACCAAAGCGGCAAATCCGGCGAGACCGTCTTGTCAGAGATCGAAGCGCTCGGGGAAGAGGGCCCAGACGGCTCTGGAAACGGCAAAAGCGACCAGAATCTGACAATCCGCACGATACGCACAAGGCACAAAAAAACCATGGACAAGCCCGGCGATCCGGGCCCAGAGATCATAGTGGACAAACCTGGCCACGACGGCAAGAAAAGAGTTCCAAAGCCTCCCCAAGAACCCTCTCCAGAGACGGTCATCAAGGGAATCTCGTCACTTGACAGGCAACGCGTAATGCGCCACCGCAACAAGATCAGAGTCGCCTTTACCCCGCGGGCGGACAGCGTGCATTTTGCGCTAAAGCCGGCAGGCGAGGAGCCAAAACGCCAACGCTCAATCAGCATAAAGCAGGCAAAGATTGTCCTGCCTGCCGATATACGGGCAGACGTTCGAGACGATGTGGTGTCTATACGTGCAGGCGACTGCCCGAGGGTTGTAGTGGATCTAGAGGTGGACGACGATGCGGCCTATACAGGCTACGAAATCCTAGAGTACGTCGTTCCGGGTGGCGCGCGATGAGCCACGAGACCCTGCTGCTGCCACACCCCGTGCTCAGGCCGGACGGCTTTGACTACAAGGACGCGAGTTTTGAAATGGAGGTCAAGGCCAGACGGGCCGACGGCCAGCTGCTCGCGGACGTTTCGTTCGCGTTGTCCAGCTCCACCCTGAACGAGATGGTCGAATCGGGCCGGGCGCGGTTCTTTGTGCTCGCAAAATGCGCTAGGACGTACCACCGCTGCGCGTGCAGCTCCGGCCGCACCGCGCTCCGGCTCGCAATACCGTCGGGAGACGTCACGGACTCGGTCAAACTCACCCCGTACGTGGTCGCCTCCCGGGAGATCCAGTGGTTTGCATCCGACGAGCACGACGACGAGATCAGAGACATGGGTGTATCTGGAACCGTGCCGCCCGGCGCGATACTGGCGGTGGGGGAGTCGCGCGCGATCGAGCTCGATTCCCTCAATTCCGTCCAGACTTACATCAAGCTGAGCTCGCAAGAGAAGATGAGCAAAGGCCTGTATTCGCTGGGAGCTCAGGGGGACTCTATCGTGATTACGATGAATCCCGAGACATACGCGGCCGTCACCCTGATACGCGGCCATGCAAGGGTCCTGCTGTATTCTTCGATATACACGGCAGCCCTCGAATACGCCATCCACAAAATGGACGACTGCAGCGAAAGCAAGTGGGCCAAGGCGCTCAGAAAAGCGTTGGAGGAAAACGGCATAGACGCCGAAACCGCGCGCGACAAGGCCAACCTGCACGCGCAGACCTTGCTGAAACTACCGCTGGCGATGCTCATCGATTGGCACAGCGCGCGGGGCGGGGTTTCGCCGCCGGGAGAGGAAGATGCCGAATAGCCTGTACAAGCTTTCGGACGAGGCGTTCATCTGGCTGTACGATAACGTCGACAGCAACCTCGATGCGTACAGAGATCCCGACGCGGACTTTGGCCTCTTGCTGAGCAAGTTTGGCAATTATCTAGAGCCGGTCAATGCGCGCTTTGAGCGGCCACCCGAACTCCGGGATCCGGCCGAGTACGACGCAAGCGCCAGAAAAAGCCACCTTTCGGACGTACAGGCGCTGGATTTCTACCGCTCCATCAAGGGGATGACGCCCGAGCTTGCAGCAGATCCGCGAGTTCTTGCGTACATGAACCATTTCCACCTGCACCGCTACGGCATAAGCCGGTGGCCCGTAGGCGGCAAGGATCCGGCCCACCACGCGCGCCTCCACTGGCTCACGCAGGGCACTGAAATCAGCCAGATATGGAACGGGAGCATCAGCGGACGCATGTGGTGGATAGCGCACACGGCCACCATGGCGGCGAAGGCGTCGGGCGGAGCATTCGAGGCCGAAGAAGCGATGCAGATCTTTTCGCGCTCGCCCGAATACTACCACCGGACGATGGAATACGCCGTGCTCCGGAACCCGCTTCTCATGGCAGAGTGTGTGCGGGCATTGATGCGCGAGGCGCGCGGCATTAACCGCGACGGGTACCGGGAGATTGGCATGGAACTGAACCGGGAGGCGGGCGCGCGGTTGCTGGATTCGCTCGATCGCGCCAGTTTGCGAGATCTGGTCAAGAGATCCGCGGGCCGGATAATGAAGGAGCCCAAGTTCGTGACCAGCAGGCACGATCTTGCCGGCGTCAGGAAATACCGGGTCCTCAGCTTGGGGGCGGGCGCGCAGTCGACGGTGCTGGCCCTGATGGCCGAAGAGGGGTGGGAGGGGCTGGAAAAGCCCGATTTGGCAGTCTTTGCGGACACGCAGTGGGAGCCGCCGGCAGTCTACGAGCACCTAAAGTGGCTGGAAGGCAAGCTCTCGTACCCGGTAGCGCGTGTCACGGCGGGCAACATCCGGGAAAACATCATGCGCGGCGTCAACTCGGACGGCGACAAGTTTCTTGACGTGCCCGTGTTCCTGCGCAACCGGGACGGCACGCCTTCGGTGGCGGCAAGGCAGTGCACCAACCACTACAAGATAACGCCCATACGCAAGGAGATCCGGCGGCGGCTGCAGATCCCGGACGGGCAGAGGGCCCCCAAGGACATACAGGTGGAGATGTGGCTGGGAATAAGCGCCGACGAATCGGAAAGGATGAAGCCAAGCAGGGACGAGTGGATAGACAGGCGCTTTCCGCTGGTCGAAATGGATCTTACGCGGGCCGACATCTACAACTGGTTCGCTGACCGGTATCCGGGACAGCGCCTGCCGCGCAGCGCCTGCGTGGGGTGCCCGTACCACGACGACATGGAATGGAAGTGGCTAAAGGAGAACGAGCCCGATTCCTTCCGGGAGGCGGTGCTCGTGGACAGGGCAGTGCGCACCATCCCGGAGGCGCGCGGGTCGCTGAACGGAGAAGCGTACCTGCACAGGTCGAGGAAGCCTCTGGACGAAGTGGACTTTGACGGCACGCGCGACTATGACGAGTATATGGCCAGCGAATGCGAGGGGTTGTGCGGTGTCTGAAATCGCAGATCTTCGTTCTCCGCGTGCGCCGTTTGGCAGCGGTTCTCATGAACGCATTTCAGCCAGTCCTGGCCTGTACGCATTCTGGCTACGCGGTACCTGCCTGTATGTGGGGATGAGCGAGGATCTAAAGCGGCGGATATACCAGCACGAGAACTTCGAAGACAATCCAGAGCTGGACAGGCATTTCCAGGCCTACCCGCACGAGATCGAAATATCGGTAGCCTACAAAGACGCCGACTCGGTTGTCTTGCGCGGACTTGAACAAGAGGCTATCATAGAACTGAATCCGTTGGCTAACGTACAGAGGGACAAACCATGAGCTTGTACCCGGCGCTTAAAGGCAAGTTTGGCAGCACTGAGTATTTTCTGATCTCCATGCCGGTAGGAGATCTGGTCCAACGGGTTAGGTTTCCGTCTGACATGCCAGAATGGGACGAAAAATCACTAGAGGATAGGTACCAACGCAAACTACAGTCAAAGCGCATAGAGAAAGTACTCGTACCCTATTTCGCATCCGACAATAACCGGTTCTCCGGTTCGCTGGTGATGGCGGTAATGGCCAATCAAGTGCGCTTTGAACCGCTCTCTACAATAACACGTGGACCTGCGACCTTTCCCATCCCGTACCAAGATCCAAGCAACGGGATGGGTTTTGTGACGTTGGTCTCCGAATCACTGGTACCGCTGGACGGCCAGCACCGAGCTATGGCGTTCAAGAAGGCAATTGAAGAGGCTCAGGGAGAAGCAGCGCACTCCGGCGGACTCGCGCAGGACATGATCTCTGTCATACTTGTGCAGTTTGACGAGAAAAAATCTCGATATATTTTCAACAAGATAAACCGCTATGCCAAACCCACATCCAAAGCAGACAAATTGATCACCGACGACGACGACGCGGTGGCCGTGATCACGCGGAGTCTGATTTCTGAAAACGTGTTTCCGGCAAAAATCGTCCGCCACATACCCAACACGCTAGGAAAGAAGGCGACCGAGTTTACCACACTGGCTACGCTGTACGAAGCAAACAAAAGGCTGATTCCTGCACTACCCATCAAGAGCACCTGCAAGCCGGAAAGGCTGGGCGAAAAAGAACGGGAGGCCAGACTCGCAGATCTGAAGAAAGAATGGGGCAGGTTGCTTTCAGGAATTGGCCTGTGGAAAAAAGCCACCGCAGATCCCGAGGATTCAGGAGCTCGCACACGTATCAAGCTGCGCGAGCAGTATGTATTGGGCAGACCTATAGGACAGCTGGCGCTGATCAACGGTTACGTGCGGGCATGCGAGAATGATCGGGGCGTGGATCGCGACAGGTTGGTGGCAACACTGGATCGGGTTGACTGGAAACACGGCGCAAAGCACTGGCGCGGACTGCTGGTCACGCACAACGGCAAGATGATGTCGGGCAAGCCTGCCTCCCGCAATGCTGGGTTGTTCATAGCTTACCTGATCGGCACAAAACTAACCCCACAAGAGAAAGAGAACGTGCGGACTTTCATGTACGGGCATGCATCGGGACGCAATCTTCCGTCTCCGTTGCCAAAGATTGACTGAACCGCACTCAACTTGTCGCATGCAAGACGTAGCAATGCAGACTGGACACGACGCTTTCCAACTCTTGGTAGGCAAACATCACGCCTGCCTGAGGTGCAGCGTGGGCGACGAGCGCGCGCGCCGTATGGCGTCCCTGACCCACTCCTGCGGGAAGACTATCCGCTTGGGCACGAAGATGTCCGTCGATTCGACCGAGCCGGCCTTCCTCACCAGGCCGGCGGCCTCGTCCATGCCGAACACGCTGTCGCTGTACATGAACAGCACCACCTGGTCGCGCGTGCAGATGGGCGCGCGCATGTACGAATCCGAAAAGCGCCCGTCCAGCTCGCGCTTGGCGCGCTCGGCGCTGCCGCGCACCCAGGCCAGCACCACGTAGGGGACGTACCGGCCCAGCCGAGCCGGCTCGTACAGGGCCGTAAACTGCACGGCCTCGTCGGCCTGGAGCTTGTCGAGCGACCTGGCGACGGTGCGCGCCGAAAGGCCCGTCTGCCGCGCCACCGAATCTATCCTGCGGCGCGGATCGTCCAGCAAGGCGTCGATGACCTCGAGGTCGGTGCGCGTCAGCCCCGCCCCGGACGTCGGCCCGCCGGCCTCCAGGGTGGTAAGTACCCGCACGTCGTCGCCGAGCGCCTCGGACGCGAGGTGCGTCTTGGACACCGCGGCCCCCTCCACCACTATGCCGCGCACCGTCACGCCGCCCACGCACGGCACGGTATAGAACGGCTCGCCTATCAGGCGCAGGCGCCTCAGCTTGGCCTCGGCCAGGTCCCCCGAGACCACCACGTAAAACACGCCGTACCCGAGCGCCGGCGGCTCGACGCCGACCGCGTACCCCGCCACGGCGCCGGCCTTTTCCATCTTTGCTATGCGGGCCCGCACGGCCGGCCCCGATATCCCGACCGCTTTTCCCATCTGCCTGTCCGATTCGCGGCAGTTGCGCACGAGGCGGGCCAGTATCTCCATGTCAGTTTTGTCCAATTTGCAAGGTGCGGGCGCTGTTTACTATTAATTACTTACTGAATCCTGCCGGAAATGTCAGGTTTGCCACTAGATCCGGAATATACATTATATAGTGGACTATTTTCCCCGACCCGTGGACTACCGCCTGAGGCTGGCCGTCAGGATGCTCTCCAACAAAAAGGGCAGCATGGCAGCCGCCGTGCTGGCAGTCTCGGTGGGGATACTGGTGATGCACGTCAACTTTGTCATATTCCAGGGGCTGTTCGACGCGTTCGTGCGCGACATGAGCGACTACCGGTTCGGCGACATTTACGTGACCGACGAGGAAAACTACATCACCAAGGCCGACACGGTGCTGGTCGGCTGGTTCGAGCGCATGCCGTACGTCGAGGCGGCAACGCCGCGCATGTCCGCGTCGGCCTCGGTCAACGCGACCGCGTCGATCGGCCGCGTGCAGCAGTACGGGATACCCATAGTCGGGGTGGATCCGGTCACGGACCGGCGCGCCTCGGGGATACACGCGACGGTCTTCGAGGGCGAGTACGTGACGGGGCGCAACTCGCTCGTGCTGGGGGCCACCGTCGCGCGCGACCTGGGCCAGATCGGCGTGGGCGACAGCGTCCGCATAAAGGTCACCGACAGGTGGGGGCAGGATCAGATGAAGCGCTTCCCCGTCACGGGCATATCCGGGACGGCCGGCGGGCAGGGCCTCGACAGCAGCATGATAATGCACATCGACACCCTGCGCGACCTGATGAGCAGGCAGGGGCAGACCGATTCGATGCTGGTGCGCCTCTCCGAGCCGGAGCACTCGGCGCAGGTGCGCGACATATTCCTGGAGTCCTTTCCGGCCGACGACTTTGTCGCCGAGACCATCGAGGAATCGGCCGAGGAATCGCTGAGCGGCTTCCGCTCCGGCATAGCCATGATTAACATGATAGGGATGTTCGGCATGATGTCGTCGGCGTTCGCCATAGTGACGATACAGATGATGCTGGTGACCAGCAAGACGCGCGAGATCGGCATAATGAGGGCCATCGGCGCCCGGCGGCGCGACATACTCGTATTGTTCATACTGCAGGGGCTGGTGATAGGGGCCGTGGGGGCCGGCTGCGGGACGGCCCTGGGCCTAGGCTACACGTTCTACGCCAAAGAGACCAAGATGTCGTTCGACGGCAGCATAGAGCTGGAGGTGTCCTACGACTGGCAAAAGATAACGCAGACCGCGCTCACGGCGCTGAGCCTGGCCATCGTGGCGTCGGTGTATCCTGCCTACCGGGCCACAAAGCTGCAGCCGGTGGAGGCGATGCGCGCTGTCTGAGGTGCTCTCCGTCGAGAACCTGGGCAAGATCTACGGCAGCGGCTCGACCGAGGTGCGGGCCCTCTCGGGGGCGACCTTTTCGGTCGAGCGCGGCCAGGTGACCCTCGTGGTGGGCAGTTCGGGCTCGGGCAAGTCCACGCTGCTCAACATGATGGGCCTGCTGGACAGGCCGACCTCGGGCCGCGTGATGCTCGACGGGATCGACACGTCGGGCATGGGCGACGGGCGGCTCTCTTCGCTGCGCAACTCGAAACTGGGATTCGTATTCCAGTTCTCCAACCTCTTGCCGGACCTGACCGTCCTGGAAAACGTCATGCTGCCCGTCCAGATAGGCGGCGGCTCGGGCAGGGCCGAGGCCGAAAGGCTGCTCGAGACGGTCGGCCTCAAGGATCAGATGCACCAGCGCGCCAACAAGGTCTCGGGGGGGCAGGCGCAGAGGGCCGCCATCGCGCGCGGCCTGGTGAACAGGCCGGCCTTGGTGCTTGCAGACGAGCCGACCGGCAACCTGGATTCGGTGACGGCGGCCTCCGTGGTGGATCTCATAAAGTCGATGGCCTCGAGGCTGGGCCAGGCGTTCGTGATAGTCACGCACGACCGCGAGCAGTTCGGCGAGGTGGACCGGATAGTGACGGTGCGCGACGGCAGGGTGATGCAGGAGGTGGCCGCTTGAAGGCCGCCGCGCTGGTCCTGCTGCTGGCCGCGCTGCCCGCAGGCGCCGCGTGGGCGCAGCAGGCCCAGGGGTTCGGGAATTCGCCGTTCGAGCGCGAGTTCGGGGCGGTGCGGTTTCTGGACGCGTACTTTGGGCTGCCCGGCGACAAGGCCGAGGTGGGGCCGGGCGACCGCAACGTGCCGCTGACCGTCGTGATGGCCAACGTGGGCACGCAGGACATCACCGGAATCAGCGGCCAGCTCTCGCTGCCGACGCAGTTCTCGCCTTCTTCGGGGACGGGGCCGGCGTACGCCGACGCCGAGGCCAGCTCGCGCGCGGGCGAGAACTTTTCGCTCACGTTCTTCGTCGACGTCTCGGAGGCCGCCGAGCTCTCGTCGTACCCGGCCACCGCCAAGGTGGACTTTTCGCGCATCCGCGAGTCGGGCACGCGCAGCGCCTACCTTGACTTTGAGTTCAGCCTGCCCGGCGACACCATAATCAACATGAGGGCCCTCGATCCGTTCCTGACCTCGCTGCGCGAGAACCGCGTGACCGTCGAGATATCAAACGACGGCACGGCGCCCGTCTCCGACGTGGAGCTGGTCCTGCAGAACACGGCCATGGCCGATACGGACACCAACGTGGAGAACGTGGTGATGCTCGGCAGCAACTGGGAGGTGGGCAACATCGGGCCCGGCCAGGCGCGCACCGTCGAGATGGGCGTGTACGTGCCCGAATCTGTCCGGGGCGATTCCCTGCGCGCGCCCATCCGCATAACGTACTTTAACGCCAACGGCGACGAGCAGTCGGCCGACCGCGTCGTGGACTTTTTCGTCCAGGGGCTCATAGACCTGGACATATACGACGTGCGGGCAAGGCAGCTCGCCGACCGCATGCTCGTGGTAGGCGACGTGATAAACGAGGGCAACGCCGACGCGCTCTTTGCGTTCGTGACGCTCAGCCCGCGCGCCGGCTCCAACATCGTCGAGACGCGCCAGTTCGTAGACGAGATAGACACCGACTCGCCGGTGCCGTTCAACATACCAGTCGAGTTCGACGGCGAGCCGCGCTACGGCGATCACGACGTGACCGTCACGGTCCGCTACAAGGACACCCTGCGCGACGAGCAGTTCGTCTCCGAAGATCACACGGTGACGATACCTGCCCCGCCCGCCGAGGACGGCTCGGGGCCCGACGTCATGATGCTCGCCATGATGGGCGGCGCGGCCGCCGCGGTGGCCGGCGGCGCGGCGGCCTACAAGCGCCGCAAGTCCGGCTAGCGTATCGCGCCTATCTCCATCAGGTACTCGACGGCCCGCACGAACTCCGCGTCCGACAAGATCCCGCCGGTCCACAGCCCCGCCGTATCCCTTATCCAGCCAGGTATAGGGCCGCCCGGGCCGGCCTCGGGGGGCGCCTCGGCGGCGATCACGCCTATCGAGACCAGGTAGCCGGTAGCGGCCGAAAACTCGGCGTCCGACACGGCCCCGTCCACCCAGAGCTGCACCGTCCCCCCGACCCACTCGGGTATCTGGGTACCGGACAGGACGGGCAGCCGGGCCTCCGCCAAAGAGCTGCCCCCTATCCGCTCAAAGCCGACGTGCACGGGGCTCTGCGCGCCGGCCGGCACCGGGATCTCGGCGCGGACGTAGCCGCCGTCGCCCCTGCTGGTCCTGCTTTCTTCGAAGAACCGCTCCCCGCCCGCCTCGGCGTACAGGACGTGCTCTGCAGAGACGGGCCTGTCCTTTACGAAGACGTCCTCTATCCGGTACGACACCTCCAGCTCCCCGCCCGGCTCGGCCTGGCGCGGCGAGATCTCGGCCGTTATCCGGTACTGCCCGTTGCGCGTCACGGTGGCAAACGGCAGATCTTTTTCCGCGGGGCCCACCGAAAAGCTCAGGCCCGATCCGAGCTTGCCGCCTTTGTACAGCTCTTCGAGGTGGCCCCTGTCGAGCACCACGTGTATAGTCCTGTACCCGTCGGCAAAGTCGTCTATCTGGACCGCCTCGGGCGGCATCCTCTCGCCGTTGACCTCGGCCGAGATCTCCGAGACCATCAGGGAGCCGAACTCTTTGGACACCCGGACTTCCTCGTGGACCGTCGCCGTCTGGGCTATGGTCTCGGCGGTGCCGTCGAACGGCATGTCGAACGATATCCGGCCGCCCGCGTACCCCAGGTTCTCCACGGTGTCGTAGTAGGACAGGTGCCGTATCTCTTGCTCGCCGAATCCGGTCGGCACCCGTATCTCCTGCACGTCCAGGAGCGAGACGCCCCCCTTCCAGCGCGGCGGCGCGTCCAGCTCGGCGCCGAGGCGGGTCAGCTCCACGTCGAACGAGTACAGGCCGCCGGAGCCAAAGTGCGGCCCCGAGACCCTCACGCGCCTGTCCCCGAAGAGCCCGAACAGGCCCTCGCCGTAGTCTGTGCCGCCCTCGCCGTCCTCCAGCTCGAAGACGAGCGCGCCCGAGGCGGACGCGAAAGAGCCCTCGAAGAGCAGGTTGCCCGCCTTTTGCGCGCGTATCCTGTACTCTGCGTCCGGTATCTGCTCGCCGGTCTGCGCGTCGAACGCCCTGAACGTAAACTCCCTTTGGTACTCGCCCTCGGTCTGCGCGCCGGCTATCTCCACCGAGACGCCCCTGCCGCCGGCGTCCTGGGCGGGCAGGATCTCCGAGCCTATCCCGTGCCCGTAGGCGCACGCGAAGCCGAGCGCAGCCAGCGCGCAGGCCGCCGCCAGCGCCCTCAACCTAGGCCCTCCTGCGCCTGACGAGCAGTGTGAGCAGCGCGCCGGCCGGTATCCCCACTATGGTGCCGATGCTGACGTACGGCGCGATGAAGAACCCGCCCACCCAGATCCCGCCCTCGGCGGTTATCTCGGCGAACGCGCGCGGGCGCAGCGTGATCTGCACGGTATGGGAGTCGGCGTGCTCGGCGCCGAGCGCGTCGGTGTATTTCACGGCGACGGCGAACGGCAGCTTTGATTCCGACGAGACGTCCATGGCCGGCGTCAGTATCCGCGAATCGACGCTCACCTGCTGGCCCGCCTTGGCCGACGAGAAAAAGTGACGCGTCTCGCCGAGGAACCCGATGCCGTCGGGCGGCACCACGCGCACCTCGAGGTCCCGCACGTCCGCGTCCGGCGTCACCCTCACGCCGAACGGGAATTCGGCGTCCTCGAATATGGATTCGGGCGCCGAGGCGCTCACCTCGACGGCGGGGCCGGCCGAGACCCGGACGGGCACGGCGATGTCCGCATAGTACGGCTCGCGCGGCGTCTCGTTGTTTTCCAGCAGGACGTGCGAATAGTCTATGTTGATGTAGTAGGTGGCCGGCGGGCCCGACGACGAAAAGTTGAGCGTGGCGCCGTGCGAGCCGCCCTCCGAGATCGAGCCGACGGGCAGCGACTGGGGCGGGGATATCTGCGGGTCGGGCCTGAACTCGAGCAGCACGTCGCGCTTTTCCTCCCACCCGCGGTTCTCGACGAGTATCGATACGGAGAACCGCTCGCCGGCGACCACCGAGCCGGGGTGCGTCACGGACAGCTCCACGCCCCCCTCGAGGGACCGCTCGACGGTCTGGCCGTAGGCCAGGGGCGCCGCTGCCGCGAGCAGCAGGAGCGGCAGGGCGAGGCGTTCCATGGTGCGGGGGGGCGGCCGGCAAATATAAGGCCGATGAGCCTAAAAGACTTGCTTAAAAGCATGTGGGGTTAATATAGAGCTTTGGGGGGAATGCGCCGCTTATGGTGACCAAGCGCGCGAGCGACCTGTGCAAGAGGTGCAAGGGGAGCCTCGTGACGGACAGCGACACGGGCGAGCTCTTTTGCTCGCACTGCGGGTTCGTGGTCAACGAAAAGATACAGGAATCGGGCCCCGAGTGGCGGGCCTTCAGCCAGGACGAGCACGGCGACAGGGCCCGGGCCGGCGCGCCCACCTCGCTCACGATGCACGACATGGGCCTCGCCACGGTCATAAACCCGGTCAACAAGGACGCCTCGGGCAGGCCGCTCGCGGCCCCGATGAAGAGCACCATAGACAGGCTGCGCACGTGGGACAGCCGCAGCCAGGTTCACGAGCCGGTCGACCGCAACTTCCGCCAGGCCTTCAGCGAGCTAAACAGGCTAAAGGACAAGATGGCCATATCCGAGCCGGTCATAGAAAAGGCCGCCTACATCTACCGCAAAGCCTTGGAGAAGGGGCTGGTCCGGGGGCGCTCGATATCTGCCTTGATGGCCTCGGCGCTGTACGCGGCGTGCCGCGAGACGCGCACGCCGCGCAACCTAAAGGACGTCGAGCAGGCGGCCAACATAAAGCGCAAGGACATCGCGCGCTGCTACCGCCTGCTGATAAAGGAGCTGGACCTGCAGATGCCGGTGACCGACGCCATACAGTGCGTGGCGCGCATCGCCAGCCGCATCGGCATCGCCGAGAGGACAAAGCGGCACGCGACAAAGGTGCTAAAGATGGCGCAGGAAAACGAGGTCTCGGCCGGCAAGGACCCGATGGGGCTTGCCGCCGCCGCGCTCTACCTTGCGTGCGTAAAGAACGGCGAGGAAAAGACGCAGCGCGACATCGCAGAGGCGGCCAACGTCACCGAGGTCACGATACGCAACCGGTACAAAGGGCTCAAGGATTCGCTAAACATCTAGCCTACGAACCCGCCCCTCTCGGCCTCGGGGGGCCGTATCTTTTTGGCGCGGCCCAGGCCTGCCGTCGTTATAATGACGGACGAGAGTATGATGAAGAATATTATCTGCGGGTAGGCCTCGGCGTTGGGCAGCCCGTAGGTGATGGGCAGCGTGGCCAGCACCGCGGCGGCCAGGCCGCGCGGTATCATGGCAGAGGCCACGGCCCTGTCCAGGCGCGAGAACCTGCGCGCCAGGGCCGCGCGCGCTACCAGTATCCTCAATACGTAGACGGCCACCGCGGCCCCTATCCCGAAGGCCACGTACTCGGGCCTGCCAAAGCTGGCCAGCAGCCCCACGAAGACGAAAAAGAACGACCTGACCAGGAAGGTGAGCTGGCTGTGCGTGGGGTCCTCGGCGCCCATGCGGGGCAGCCGGAAGCGCAGCTTTCTCGCAAAGTGGTGCTTGTTGCCCATCATCAGGCCGAAGACCAGCGCGGTCAGGGCCCCCGATTCTCCCAGCTGGTTTGCCATGAAGAACAGGACGAACAATACGCCGAGGGTCAGCATGTAGCCGTGCTGCGCGTTGCTCAGGCGGGTGGTCAGGTACATCCAGGGGACCCCCACGCCCAGGCCCAGCACCAGCCCGACTATCACGGCGCGCCCCAGCGTCTCGCCGAGCAGGTCGGGGCTGAACTGCCCGCTCAGCACGGCCTCGAAGAGCACGAAGGCTATTACGGTCGAGAGTATGTCGGTGACGGCCGACTCGAAGCTGAGCATGGACTTTGTCTCTTCGCTCACGCGCAGGTTGCGCACCAGCCCGAATACTATTACGGAGCTGCTGCCTCCCACGATGACGGCCAGCAATATACTGTCGAGAAGCTGCCAGCCGAGCGCAAAGTGGGCCATGGCGGCCACGGCGCCGGCCGAGGCGGCAAAGCCGAGGAACGCCAGCGCCGAGGCGTAGTGGCCTATGCGGGCGATGTGGCCGAAGTCGAGGTTGAAGCCGCCGTCGAACATTATGATGATGAGGGCGACCGCGGCGAAGAACGGCACTATCTGGATGACGGCCTCGTGGCCGACGATGCCCAGGACCGGGCCTATCAGGACGCCGAGCACCATCAGAAAGGCCACGTCGGGTATGCCCGTCCTCTTGAAGAACGCCTCGCCGACGACGCCGAGGAATATGACCACGCCGGCAGCGAGCAGCACGACCGGGGCCCCCGAGGCGCCGCCCTGCGCGGACTCTATGGCCGCGTGCAGGTCCAGCCGGGAGGCCTGCGAGAGCAGCTCTTGAAGGGAGTCGAAGGGCTCTGCCATCCGGATCCCCGGCGGGCAGGCGAGATAAAAACCGTAATTACCGGCCCTTTGGGCAAAGTGCGCGTGGGCGGAACCGAGGTGCTGCGCGAGGACCACAGGCACGTGCGGCGGCTGGATTCTGTGATCGTAAAGTGCTACTCTGCCTTGGAATCGGGCGGGGGGGTGACGCTCGAGGACATGCGCCGCATCACGTGGGTGATATCCGAGTTCATAGACGCCATACACTATTCGCGCGAGGAAGACTCGCACTTTGCGTGCGTCTCGGCGTACGGCTCTTTGAACGAGCAGGTGCGCAAACTCCTGATAGAGCACGAGTTCGGGCGCAGGATAGCCTCCAGGCTGTCCGGGTACGTGCGCGAGTGGGGCTCGGGGCGCGGGCCCCTGGAGCCGGTGATCCGGTACCTGAGGACGTACCACATCTACTTGGAAGACCACTTGGCCAAGGAGGACAGGTTCTTTGACGAGGCCGAGGGGATCCTGTCCGCAGAAGAGGACGCCGAGCTCCGCAGGCAGTTCCTGTCCGTGGCCGCCTCCGCGCGGACCGTCTCGGAGATGGTCGCCGAGCTCGAATACCTGGAGGGGCGGCCCTGGTGCCGCGCCTAAGATACAAATACGCCGCGCCCGGGGCCTCGGCGTTGAGACTTTTTGAGACAGGCAAGGGCGGATTTGAAGAGATCGAAGAGATTGATTTCAAACTAGAGTCGGAGATCAAACGCACGGTTGTAGACAACTTTGGCGTGTTTTTTCCCGGCTTGGAACTGATCGCGAGCGAGTTCACGATAGGGAACAATCACCTAGACGCGCTTGCTTTCGACGACGAGAAAAAAACATTCGTTATCATAGAATACAAGAGAAAAGACAACCATGACATAAAAGACCAAGTTTCTATCTACTATGACAATTTGCTACAAAGTAAAGCAGAGTGCATTAACGCCTTAAACGAAAAGAGGCACGAGTCTGCGAGACCGGGCGACTTTGTGAAGATGAAAGACATATCGTGGGACAAACCGTACCTGATACTAGTCAGGCCAGAATTCTCCAAATCCCAGATCCAAGCATCAAATTCGATGGATCAACGAGTTACTAAACTTTACGAGATTCGCAAGTATCCAAATCACCTGACTATATCACAAGTCAATGTAGCGGGCAAAGAACAACCTACAAAACGCTCCAAGCGTACAAAAAAGTCTCGCTCTGTTGCACGTCCTGTCCATTCTGAAGCTGACTGGCTTGCTGGCAAATGTGGCGGGCCAAAACTCTCACAACAGATCCGTGATCTGTACTTTACTCTAAAGGAATCCTTGCTTGCTGAGTTCCACTTAGAGCACGTACAGAAGCAGCGATATGCCACATTTGATCTAAATGGTGATAGGGTGTGTCGTGTGGATCTACGCAAAAACGAACTACAAATCACATACTCGACCGACAAAACAGATCTCTTGCCGCTCAATGACTTCGTAAAAGCTCATTCTACAAGTGGAATTAAGTATGGAATAGGCCACCACCGTTCTTACATATCTACAAAATCCGACGTATCGCGAGCTCTAGAATATGTAGATCTTGTGTGCAAGGACAAGTCTGGCTCATCATAGACATCGACCGGCGCAACGAGAACCAATCCTACACACAGATGGTAAAGTAGTTCAAAAGAGGCCGCGTACCCACATAAACCCAAGGTCAGTCGCCGACATACCGTCGACCCTAGGGGTTCGAGTACGGGTACCTTGGCTACGGACCGTTAGTATAAGTGCCTATCGAATCTAGCTTATAAAGACGGGAGCGTGTAGATGCATAAGAGTCTATGCGTAAACGCGCCGGTTGTGGTTTTCTAGGCACGGATCTGCGAGATTTGTGGGATTACGCATAACCTCTATAGTCTCCGTCTGTTGGGAACCACCCACCTGTTCTAGCGAGCATTGAAAATTTCGCCTTCACGCATCAGGCAGGCGGGGACGAAATCTTCCATGACCGGCAGAATCGGTCAACCTTGGAGGGGCTGGATCTCTACTAGGATGTTATTTGTACACCAGACTACGAGTAGATGGAGGATAAAACGAGTGCCGCGTACCCACATACACCCAAGATCATTCGCTGACACACCGTCGATTCAAGGGGTTCGAGTACGTGTACTCTTAGTACGGACAATCGGTATAACTGCCTACCGAATCCGTCTTATAAACGCGGGAACGCGAGAGGAAATTTACGACTTGTCACAGCTGCGGTCACACTCTATCGATATGGGGCAGTTGTCAGACTGGGCCCTACACCTAAACCTACATACAAAAAACCAAAACAGTTATATTTACACCATATGTCGCACGGATGTGCCGATACTGCTAGTAGGAATGGACGCATCTGGAAATCCCACATCCGGCAACCACAAATTCGTGGCGATCATAATAGGCACAGAGGAGCGCATTGCTTCCCTAATCCGGCGCTTGGGAAATAGAGCGATCCACATGCACATGATTCGAAGCAAAAAAGAGCAGGATCGCATAATTGAAGAGCTCTGCTTTGATCACACGGAATGCATTGCTTTCTGTATCCGCCTTGAAAGAAAGCAAATATTCGAAAAACTCTACCGTGGCAAACTAAAGAAGAGCCGTTATATCCAAAACACGACAATTTTGCGCACATACCATTATCTGGTATGGCGCGACATACGCGACCACGTCGAAAAATTCCTTCACCAACACGGTTACGGGATAGGCGATGTGGTTTTTCAATGCGACGGCGACTGTAGGGATTTTGCCAAAGATATGGGGTGGCATCACGAGGCGGCGGGTTCAGCGCACATGTTGGCAGATATCGTGGCTTGGGCAAATGCTCACGGTAGGGAACCGGCCGGTGCGGTGCGCTTGGACTTGACGGACTCTGTCTACCAGCAGATGATAAAGCGGTTCAAATGAGGGCCGCGTACCCACACTAACCCAAGGTCAGTCACCGACAAACCGTCGGCCCAAGGGATTCAGGTACGGGTATCCTTAGATACGACTAGCTAGTATAACTGCCTATCGCCTCTGGCTTATAAAGACGGGAGCGAATTGGCGGCCGACCGGCCATTCAAAAGCTCTTTAACCCCTGCCCCGGGCGGCGCCTCCGTGGGCTTCATACTGTGGATGACAGGCCTGCCCTGCTCGGGCAAGACCACCATACTGCGCAAGATGCAGGAGAGCGTGCCCAACTTGGCCATGCTCGACGGCGACGAGCTGCGCGAGTGGCTCTCGCCCAAGGACTTTAGCAAGGCCGGCAGGGACGAGCACAACGTAAAGGTGGCACACCTCGCCAAACTCCTGCACAAGCACGGGGTGCCGGTGGGCGTCTCGCTCGTCAGCCCCTACCGCGAAAACCGCTCCAGCGCGCGCCGCATAGCCGACGCGGGGGAACGGTTCCTCGAAGTGTACGTAAAGTGCGCGCTAGAGACCTGCGAGGGGCGCGACGTAAAGGGCATGTACAAAAAGGCCCGGGCCGGCGAGATCAAAAACTTCACCGGCCTCGACGACCCCTACGAGGCCCCCGAAAGCCCAGACATCGTGGTCGACACGGGCAGCGAATCGCTCGAAGAGAGCGTCTCAAAGATTACGGGCGACCTCAAGTCCCGCGGGCTTTTCTGACCGCCTCGAGCACGGCCCCGTGCACCGCCCCGTTCGTAGCTACCACGCCGTCCCTGTGGAACGTATCGCCGTTGTAGCGCAGCGGCCCGCCGAGCGCGTCGGTCATGCGGCCGCCCGCCTCGATCAGTATGCAGCAGGAGGCGCACGTGTCCCACTCGCGCATCTTGCCGGTAGTGGCCACGTACAGCTCTGCCTCGCCGCTGCTTATCCTGCCGACTTTCAGCGAGCTGCCCACCTTGTCTATCCGGACCGCGCCGGTATTTTCCAGCGCGCGCCTGTCCAGCTCTGCCAGGTGGTTGCGGCTGGCCACGGCCCTGCATTTTTCCGGCCTGGATTCGGAGCTGACCCGTATCCTTTCCCACCCGCCGGCCCTCCGCCGAAAGGCCCCCCGCCCGGCCTGCGCGGCCCACAGCGTGCCGCCCGCGGGCCAGTATATGGCCCCCGCCTCGGGAGCGCCGCCGCGCGCCAGGCCGGCCATGACGGTGAACTCGCCGGTCCTGTCCACAAAGTCGGCGGTGCCGTCGAGCGGGTCTATTATCCACACGCGCTCGCTTTGGCGCCTCGCGCCGCCGTGGTCGCCCTCTTCGGACAAGACCGGGTACCCGGTCTTTTCCAGCATATCGGCCATGATCTCGTGGCTCTTTGTGTCGGCCTCCGTTATCGGCGAGCTGTCTACCTTTGTTTTCACCTCGAAATCCCCCGAATAGACCTCCATGACGGCCCTGCCGGCCGCCAGCACGGCCTCGACGGCGGCGCCAACCTCCGCGCCGGACGGCTCAGTCCCCATGGCCTTCCCTTGCAAGCTCCGGCTTTAGCGACCAGACCACGCCTAGCACCACGAACGGCACCGACATTATCCCGATGATCCCCAGTATCGTGTACAGCTGCCCCTCCGGGATGTCGGCGTTGAACAGGAACGGCAGCGGGAGCGTGATGACGAACCAGATGGCCCCCATCAGCGCGTACAGCTTTGCCCTGCTCTTGCGCCCCTGCACGCCCGGCGCTTCGGCGCGCCCGTATTAATTTGGTACCCGCCCCTAGTGCCGCCAAGGCGGCAAGGTAAAAGTACGGCCCGCCCGCCGCCGGCCGCGTGCCCCCCAGCAACTTCGAGATACTGGGAATAGGCGAGGACGCCACGCCCGCCCAGATACGCGAGGCGTTCCGGCGCCTGGCCCTCGAGCACCACTCGGACCGCGGCGGCCAGGACGAGCGCTTCAAGGTCATAAAGCAGGCCTACGAGGATCTGAAGCGCGGCAAAAAGTACGCGGCCCAGGGCGCGCAGCCGGGCACCGGCATCAGGCCCGGCGAGACCGAGGCGGACGCGCAGAGGCGCAACGCGCAGCTTGCGGCGCGCACCGCCGAGCAGATGGCAGCCGCCGCCGAGTGGATATCCGCGCTCGAGAGGGGCGGCTCGCAGGGCACGCGCGTCTTCGGCGTGCCCGAGGCCGGCCAGCTCGAGATAGAGCGCAACAGGGCGGGCACCGTCATACTCAAGGGAAAATACATGGCCGGCTCCATCTCGTGCCGCGGCCCGGTCCACATGCGCGGCTCGGTGACGAGCCCGTCGTGGACAGAGCCGAGCACAATACGCGCCGGCGGCGACTTCCGCATGGCAAACCCCGTGGCCAACCGCTACACCATAGACAACGGCGCCCGCGTAATATCCGAGACGGGCGACATCGTGGCCGGCAACGTCTCGGGCCGCAAGCTGCGCGTGCCCGACCCGCAGGGCAGGGTGGGCGTATCGACTGTGCGCGAGCTGCGCACCGAGCTAAAGGCCCCGGCGGGCAAGGTCATAGTGGAGAACGCGGTCGGCACCGTGCTGCTCGACGCGGACACGGTCATACTGCTCAACGCCGAGGACGACGTGCGGATACGCGGCAAGCATATCATGGTGTACGGCGGCCGAATAACCTACGACGTGGAGTTTTTCCTGGCCGAGGGGGGCACGATACGGTTCTTCGAAGAGTCGTCGGTCCAGGGCATAAGCGACGACGCGGTCATACGGCTGGCCGGCGGCAGGTCGGTGCGCCTCTACGACGTAAAGACCAAGAAGGTCAGCGACGTGGACGGCACCGCGGCACCCGGGCGCACGATGGTCGGCGGCGGCTTCGTGATCACCTACGGGATGCTGGAAGGGCTGGGCGGCAAGCGCGGCCTGTTCGGCCGCTTCAGAAAGTGAAAAAAGGGTTTTCGGCAGCTAGGCGCCGTCGACCAGTTCGGTCCAGCCCTTTTCAAAGACGGAGTTTTTGTACAGGGGGACCGGCTGCCCCACGGTAAAGTCCATGGGCCTCATCCAGAAGATCGCCTTTGTGGGGCACACGCCGATGCACGCTCCGTCGGAGATGCAGCGCTCTGGGTAAAAGACAAACGCCTTTCCCCTCTTCCAGCCTTCGACCGGCTTTACCCGGAGGACGTCAGGGCCCAGCGAGGTGCATATCTCCACGCAAAGTGCGCAGCCTATGCACATCTGCTCGCTGATGTCCGGAATAATTCCAACCGGCATTGTACCACCCGTGGCCCCGCGGATCTTAATATAACTTGCCGAATATGGCCCCGTATAACGGCGTTTACGGCCCCGTATAACGGCGTTTCAGAGGCGCCCGGCCGGGCCGCCCAGTTTCCCCACGCGCCTGGCAGCGTCGACGAAAAAGAGCGCCCCCGGCTCGGGCACGCGCGCCCCGCCGGGCCGCAGCACCCACGCGCCGCCCGCCTCCCTGGCCACGGCCATCACGAACGCCTCGGCGCCCGACGCGCGCGCCGCGCACGAGAGCAGCGCCGTGTACGATTCGGCGTACATGCCCGAGCCGGGCCCCATGGCCAGGCAGAGCCCGTTGAGCGAATCCAAGACCACGGTGCGCCCGCGCGCGGCGGCCTCCACCGCGCGGGCCAGGGCCTCGCGCAGCCGCCCCGGTTCGGGCAGCTCGGCGCGCCCTTTCAGCACGCCGGCCCGGACGTACCCCGAATACAGCATGTCGATGTCCAGATAGTGGGCGCCGGGCCTGCCCGCCACCCTCGAGGCGGCCCACTGCTTTGCGAACGCGTCGTGGCAGAGCAGCACGTTGGCCCCCTTTTCGAACCGGGCAGGATTTTTATCCAACGCCGGCCCCGCGCCCCGCTGTATTATAATTGGACTACAGGGACGACTTTGCGCACGGGGGCCTGACCTACCTCAACAACGCCTCGACCTCGCCCATGCCGCACTCGAGCATACGCGCCGTGTCCCGGTTCCTCGAAGAGTACAGCTGCGCAGGACCCGACTCGGAAAAGGCCTCCGGGATGATCGAAAATCTCTTCGGGTCGGTGCGCTCCAAGATATCCTCGATGATAAACTGCAGGCCCGACGAGCTCGTAATGACGCAGAGCGTCACCGACGGGGTCAACGCGGTCGCCTCCGGGCTGGGGGCCGGCTCCCGCATAATAGTGCGGGGCATGGAGCACGAGCACCACGCCAACCTGTACCCGTGGATCAGGGCGGGCCAGATCCACAGCCTCCCCATAGACGGCGACGGGTTCTTCCAGATGGCAGACCTGGAGCGCGAGGCGGTCCCCGGCACGCGCCTTGTCGCGCTCAGCCACGCGCTGTACAACACCGGCGCGATAATGCCCGTGGAGGGGGCCGGCAGGCTGCTTCGCGGCAGGGGCGTGCCGTATTTCGTGGATTCGGCGCAGACGGCCGGCTCGACCGACCTGGTCGACGTCGAAAAAATCGGCTGCGACTTTATGGCGTTCAACGGATCAAAGTGGCTGTGCGGCCCCATGGGCACCGGCGTGTTCTACTGCCGTCGCGGCTCGGCGCGCCTGCTCGAGCCGGTCTCGGTCGGCGGCGACTCTGCAGAGCTGGGCCCCGGCGGGCAGCTGCGCCACAAGGAGATGCCCGACCGCTTCCAGGCGGGCTTTCGCAACTACGCGGGTTTGGCGGGCCTCGAGGCATCGCTCGACTACGTTTTGCGCGTGGGGCTGGGCCGCGTGCGCTCGCGGGTGTCGCGGCTCGCCGACATACTGCGCGAGGAGCTGGACAGCTCGCCTGGCATATCGGTGCTCGGGCCCGGCGATCCGGGCGCGCGCACGAGCATAGTGCCGTTCACGGTAGAGGGCCGCGAGCCCAAAGACATCGTCTCGGAGCTGCAGAAAAAGCACGGCGTGGTGCTGGCCGTCCGGGAGGCCGGAGACCGCAAGCTGGTGCGCGCATCGCCGCACATTTTCAACACCGAAGAAGAGATGGTCCGCACCGCGGAGCTGCTGCGCTAGCCCTGGCCCTCGACTACCATCATGGTCAGCGTGGCGCGCACGCCCCGTATCCGGCGTATCTTGGCGGTGACGGCCTCGCGCAACAGCTCGGGGCTCTCCGAGCTTATCCGCACCACGATGTCGTAGACGCCGTATACCCCCTGTATCTCCAGCTCGACCGGCTCGGACTCGAGGGCCGAGCGTATCTCCGATATTATCCTCTCCTCGGAGCCCAGCTCCGAGTTGACCAGCACGTACGATGTGGGCACGGCCCGGGGGCGGGGGCGGAGTTATTTTAACGGTGCGCCGCCCGCCCCGAAATAGGCAAATACGACCGGCCCGGGGGCCACGCGTGGCGGGATACCGAGGCGGCCCCCGCGGGGACGAGCCGCGCACGTACGAGGAGGGGATGAAGATTGGGTATCCAGAAGGCGCGCGGGAATATTTCGCCGCGATGATAGCAGACGATCCCGAAAACCCCGACGGGCACGCGGGCATGGGGCGGGCGCTCCTGTACGAGGACGACGAAAGGGCGCTGGAGCACCTCAAAAAGGCGGTAAAGCTGGGGGACGGGCGCGCCTCCACGCGCGTCTGCCTCGCCAGCGCCTGCAGGGCGCTGGACATGAGCCGGGAGGCGCTAAAGTGGTACCGCGCAGCGCAGGCGGAGCTTGGCGACTCCGCGCTGGTACCGGCCAACGCGGCGTACCTGCACCTGAGGCTGGGCGAGCCCGGCGAGGCCGCAAAGAGCGCCGACGAGGCCCTGCGCCTCGAGCCGGAGCTCGACGACGCAAAGATAGTCAAGGGAATGGCGCTGCTCGAGTCGGGTAAGCGCGGGGCCGGCGCGGCCCTCTTGGCGGAGGCCGCGCGCGAGCGCGACTACGGCTCGGCCCTGCTGGGCATGGCCTACGGGCTGCTGCACGGCGGCGACGACGAGGGGGCGCTAAAGTGCCTCGTCGGCCCCGTCGGCGAGGAGCCCCGCGATCCGCAGGACCGGTTCAAAAAGGGCTTCCTGTTGTCCCGCAGCGGCGACCACGCCGGCGCCTACGAGGAATACGCGGCGGCCGCGCGGGCCGAGCGCTCGGCCCAGATATGCGCCAGCATGGCCGCCTCGCTCACAAGGCTGCACGGGGGCGGCCGGGGCAAGAAATGGCGCGCCGAGGCGCTCGGCCTCATATCGAAGGCCGTCGCCGACGATCCGTTCGGCATGTACGCGGGCCTCGAGGCGGACTGCCTGCTGGAACTGGCCGACGGCCGGCCCCGGCGCGGGGTCCGCGATGTCTCCGAGCCGCGGCCCGTCGCCGACAGGGAGGCCAGGCTCAACATGGGCGCGTTCCTGTACATAGGGGGCAAGGACGTACCCGGCGCGCTGGCCCACCTAAAGGCCCTGGTGGAGGACGAGCCGGATTTCGGGGAGGCGCGGTACTCCCTCGGCATCGCCCTGCACATGGCCGGCGCCCACGAGGAGGCGCTGGCCCAGCTGCGCGAGGGGCTAAAGCTGGGAGCCGATCCCGAGTCGACGTACCGCGAGATGGCCGAGGCATACCGGGCGCTGGGCATGAAGAGGGAGGCCAACAAGTGCGAGAGGGCCATACAGGAAGTCTGGGAGAAGAGGTGGCCCAAGCGGCGCAGGAAAAAGTCCTGACGCGCCCGCATACACAAATACCTCCCGCGCGCCGGGCGCCGCGTTGGCGAGGAGGGCGGGCCCGGGCGGCTCGCGCAAAAAAGGGCGCGGGGCGCGCGCCGGCAAGCGCGGGCGGACCAGCACGGGGCTGGGCGCGCGAGAGGACGAATTCTACCGGACGCAGAGGGATCCGTCCGATCCCAGGGAGGTCCGGATATCGATAGGAATGGAAATGTTCGAGGAGGGCGACGCGCCAGGCGGGCTGTCGTACCTGAGGGCACTGGCGCGCGACGAGCCCGACTACGGGTACGTGCGCGCGGCCATCGGCGCGGCCCTCTCGTCGACGGGCGCCTACGGCGAGGCGATCGCCGAATTCAGGGAGGCGCTGAGGCTGGGCGCCGGCGACGCGGGCACCTACAACAACCTGGGCATCGCGTACGACTCGGCGGGCCTGACGGAAAAGGCGCTGGAATGCTACCGGGAATCGATCCGGCAGGATCCAGAGCAGGCGCCGCCGCGGATCAACCTGTCTGACATGTACAGGATCCAGGGCAGGTGCGAAGAAGCGGTAAAGGCGGCCGACGAGGCCTTGCGCCTCGAGCCGGGCCACCCGGACGCCTGCCTGGCAAAGGGCGCCGCGCTGGCCGACATGGGCAGGTTCTCCGAATCGCTGGAGCCGCTGAGAGACGCCGTCGGGGCCGCGCCGGAATCGTACGATGCCCTCATGTGCCTGGGCCAGTCCCTCCTGTGCACGGGCGACGGGGAGGGGGCGCTGAAGCGCTTCGAGGAGGCGGTGAGGCTCGATCCAGGGAACCCGTGGGGGCACCACGACAGGGGCACCGCGCTGGCGCAACTGGCCAGGTTCCACGAGGCATACGATTCGTACTCGAGGTCTGCCGAGCTCGAGCCGCGCGCGCCGACCTACTCCCACATGGCCGAGGCGGCCTCGAGCGCGCGCGGATCCGGCGATGCCGGGGCGCTGGCCCTGGCCGACAAGGCGCTCGAGATGGATCCAGACTATGCGTTCGGCCACCTCGTAAAGGCGCGCCTGCTCCGCGCGGCCGGCCGGGATTCGGAGGCAGAAGGGCACTTTTTGCGCGCCCGGATGATGGATCCCTCCCTGGCCGACGGGCCCGGCGGCGCCCCGGGCCGCGCCGAGAAACCGGCGGCGACGGGCGCGGCCGACCGCATGCGGGCGATCACAGAGTCCAACTTGGCCAAAAGCTGCAGGCTCAGTGGCAGGAGCGAAGACGAGGCAAAGTCTGCCGACGAGTCGCCCCGCCCGGTTCCGGGCGACTGCCAGGCCAGCGCCGCAAAGGGCGCCGCGCTGGCAGGCGCGGGCGGGTTCCCCGAGTCCGTCGGGCCGTTGCTGGGCGCAGCCCGGGCCCTGCCGGGATGCGTCGACGCCCTCGTGCAACTCGGCCAGTCGCTCTCGGCCGTAGACGCGGCGGGGGCGCTGAGGTGCTTCGAAGAGGCGGCGCGGCTGGATCCGATCGATCCGCGGGGGCACCACGAGACGGGCAACATGCTGGCCAGGCTGGGAAGGTACCAGGACGCGTACGACGCGTACGGGATGGCCGCCAGGCTGGAAACAAACGCCAAGACCCTGGCCAGCATGGCCATGGCGCTGCACAACATGCATGTCGGCCATACCGGCGCACCCGGAGACTGGCACGCACACGCGCTGCTTTTGGCGGACAAGGCCATAGAGGCGGATCCAGAGTACGGGTACGCCTACTTTGTAAAGTCGCGCCTGCTCCGCGCGGCCGGCAGGGATCCGGAGGCAGAAGATCACCTCCTGCGCGCGAGGATGACGGATCCCGACTCTGTCTGGGACGACAACGCGTCCCGCCTCATCTCGGACGACGTAACGTACAAGCGGGCCGCGCTCGGCCTGGACGCCGGCTGGGACAAGCCGGGAGTCTGGCGCGGCAAAAAGCGGCCTTGGGCCGAACCCACAAATACCTAGCGCACGGCCGATCCGGCGTTGGCAAGGAGGGTCAATCCGGGCGGCTCGCGCAAAGACAGGGGGCGCAGGGCGCGCGCCGGCAAAAGCCCCGCGGGCCCGCCCCGATCGGGCGCCCCGCCGCGCGGCACCGCCGCCGACTCCGGCAAAAGCCCGGGCCGCCCCGAGGGCCTGTTCGGGCCCCCCTGGCCGGAGGCGCGCCTGGGCCAAGGCGCCGGCCGGGCGCGCCCCGGCGCCTACGAGGAGGGCATGAAGATGGCCGACGAGGGGGACGTGGCCGACGCGCAGCTGCACTTCGAGGACATGATCGACGCCGATCCGGACGACCCGGACGGGTACGCCGGCGCCGGGTTCATGTACGTCTCGGGCGGCGGCGCCCGTATGGCAGAAGAGTACCTCGAGACGGCGATAAAGCTGGGCGACGAGCGGGCCGACACCGTCTTCAACCTGGGCAACGCGCGCAAGACGCTCGGCGCGCACAAGGAAGCCATGGAGTGCTACCGCGGCGCGCTGGCCAAGCGGCCCGACTACGCCGCGGTACACTTCAACATGGCTTACATACACGCCGTTGAAGGCGACTACGAAGGGGCGCTGAAGAGCGCCGACGAGGCCATGCGCCTGGACATGCCGCTTTTGGAGGCGGGAATAATACGGGACATCGCCCTGCTGAACCTGGGCAGGCGCGAGGAGGCGGTGGCCCACCTGGCGGCGGCTCTGGACGCCTCGCCCGGCTCCGGCTCGGCCAAGATGGGTTTGGGCTACGCGCTCCTGCGCGACGGCGACGACGAGGGGGCGCTAAAGTGCTTCGAGGACGCGAGCAGCCGGGATCTGCTCGATCTGAGCGGCGACTTCAAAAAAGGCCTGGCGCTCTCGGAGGCCGGCGACCACGCCAGCGCATACGAGGCGTACGCCGCCGTGGCCGAAGACGAGCAGCTGCTCACGGCGTACGCGCGCATGGTGTCCTCGTTCGTACGCATGCACTCTGGCGATCCGGGCGACGAATGGCGCGCCGAGGCGCTGCGGCTAGCGATAAAGTCCGTCGGCCTCGACGCGAGCTACACGTTCGTGCACACGATGCGCGACCGCCTCAAGCGGGCGGGACGGGAGGCGCTGCGCGGCGGCCCGGCCCCGCGCACGGGGGCCAGCTCGCCCGAATCCAGAAATGCCAGAATCGCGGAAGGGATGCGCATCCTGATGCAGAAGGGCGACATCGCGGCCGGGCTGTCGCACTTTAGGGCCGTGGCCGAGACCGAGCCGGACTTTGCGGAGGGGCACGCGGGCCTGGGCGTGGCCCTTGGGATGTCGGGCGACGGCGAGGGGGCCCTATCCGAATTCAAGGAGGCGCTGAGGCTGGGCGCCGACGACGCGGTCATCTACAACAACATGGGCAACGCGTACGGCATGCTGGGCATGCCCAAAGAGGCCGAAGAGTGCTACCGCAAGGCGGCCTCGCCGGGCCGCATAAAAAAACTGGGGGACCGGGACGCCGTCGAAAACCGCCGCCGCACCGATGGGGGCGCGGCGGCCCGCGTGCAGGCGCTTTCGCACTCCAACCTGGCCAAGAGCTACCGGGAGCGCGGCAGGAGCGCCGACGCGGCAAAGTCGGCCGACGAGGCGCTGCGCCTGGTTCCGGGCGACTACCTGGCCAGCATCACAAAGGGCGCCGCGCTGGCCGACATGGGCAGGTTCTCCGAATCGCTGGAGCCGCTGCGGGACGCCGTCAGGGCCGCGCCGGAATCGTACGAGGCCCGCATGAGCCTGGGCGAGTCGCTCTCGGCGCTGAAGAAGACAGACGAGGCGCTGCGCTGCTTCGACGAGGCGGTGCGGCTCGACCCCGGCGATCCCAACGGGCACCACCAGAGGGGCATCATGCTCTCGAGGCTCAAAAGGCTCAAGGAGGCATACGATTCGTACGCGAGGGCCGCGGAGCTGGGGCACCACCCCAAGACCTACGCCAACATGGCCATGCTGATGTCCAACATGCACTTCGGCGACCCCCCCGGCGCGCACGGCGGGTGGCACGCCAAGGCGATGGGCCTGGCCGACAAGGCGCTCGAGCTGGACGACGACTACGCCTTCGGCCACTTTACAAAGGCGCGCCTGCTCCGCGCGGCCGGCAGGGATTCCGAGGCGGACGAGCACGCCCTGCGCGCGCAGATGCTGGATCCGGACTTTGTCTGGGATACCAACGCGTCCCACCTGGGCTCGGACAACGCAGCGTACAGGCGGGCGGCGCTGGCCTGGGAAAGGGGCAAGGGCCCCCGGCCGGGGGGCTGGCGCGACGGAAGGATGCCCTGATCCCCGGATGCTGAACCCACAAATACCTCGCGCGCCGCCGGCCCGGCGTTGACCAGAAGATCCGCACGCGGCCTGCGCAAAAGGGCGCGCGGCAGAAGCGCGAAGCGGGCACGCGGGCCGAACCTGTGCGAGAAGGGGCTCGAGATGCTGTTCGGCGGCGACCCGCGCGGGGCCGCGGACCTGTTCGCGTCCATGATCCGCGACGATCCGCAGGATCCGGGCGGGCACGCGGGGATGGGCGCCGCGTTCTCGATGGCCAGCAGGCCCAAGGAGGCGCTCGAGCACTTCAAGAAGGCGCTCAACCTCGGCGACGAGCGGGCCGACACGCGCCTCAACATGGGCAGCGCGTACAACGATCTGGACATGTACGACGAGGCAGCGACGTGCTACCGCGCGGCGCTGGAAAAGGCGCCCGACGTCGCGGCCATCCACTTCAGCCTGGCCGACGTGCGCCTCTCACAGGGAATGTACGAAGACGCGCTGAAAAGCGCCGACGAGGCGCTGCGCCTCGATCCGCGGTTCTACGAGGCCGCGGCGGTAAAGGGCGAGGCCCTGATCGCGCTGGAGAGGCACCGGGAGGCCGCCGCGTTCCTCAGAGAGGCCGCACGCGCGCACCCCGGATCGGGCTCGGTGCAGGCGGCCCTCGGCCGCGCGCTTTTGGCCGGCGGCGACGCCGAGGCGGCCCTGCCGCACCTCGACGCGGCGATCGCCCGATCGCCGGGATCGGAGCTGCACCGCCAGAGGGGCGAGGCCCTGGCAAAGCTGGGGCGCCGCGGCCCAGCATACGAGGCGTACGCGGACGCGGTCGAGCTCGCTCCGGACGCCCGGACGTACGCGGCCATGGCCGAGCTGCTCCTCGGCATGCACGAGGGCGAGGCCGTCGGGGAGTGGCACGCCGAGGCGCTCTCGCTCGCCGACAAGGCGATAGGAAAGGATCCCGACTACGCGCCGGCGCACGCCGCAAAGGCCCGCCTGCTGGAGCTGTCCGGCGGGGATCCAAAGGCGCACGGGGACGCGGCGGCCCGGCTAGAAAAAAAACCGGACACGGGCGACCCGTCCGATCCCCTGCAGGTGCGGCTCTCGCGGGGCATGCACATGCTCATGGAAGAGGAGAACACGGAGGGCGCGCTGTCCCATTTCAGGGCAATGGTCCGCGACGCGCCCGGCTTCGGGGAAGGGCACGAGGGCCTGGGCATGGCGCTCGGGATATCGGGCGACGCCGAGGGCGCGCTGGCCGAGCTAAAGGAGGCGCACCGGCTAGGCGTGGACGACGCGGGCCTCCACTCCAACATGGGCAACGCCTACCACCTTTTGTGCATGACCAAAAAGGCCGAAAAATGCTACCTAAAGTCCGCGTCGATAGATCCGGAGCACGCGCTGGCGCACGCCAACCTGGCCCGAATCTACCAGGAGGGCGGCAGGAGCGAGGAGGCCGTGGAGCGCGCCGACAGGGCGCTGCGCCTCGAGCCGGGCAACCCCGAAGCCAGCATGGCAAAGGGCCTGGCGCTGGCCGACATGGGCAGGTTCCCCGAGTCGCTAAAGCCGCTCGAGGAGGCGGTGCGGGCCACGCCGGAATCGTGCGAGGCGCGCGTGTACCTGGGCCAGTCGCTCTCGGCCGTAAAGGACACCGGTGGGGCTCTGCGCTGCTTCGAGGCGGCCGTGCGGCTCGACCCCGAAAACCCGGCGGCCCACCACGAGAGGGGCAACATGCTTGCAAGGCAGCAGAGGTTCCAGGAGGCCTACGATTCGTACGCCAGGTCGGCGGAGCTCGAGCCGCGCGCGCAGACGTACGCCAACATGGCCACGGCGCTTTCGAACATGCACGTGCTCGACGGCTCGGCCGTGCCGGAGGTCTCGGCCGTCGGCCAAGAGTGGCACGACAGGGCCATGGATCTCGCCGACAAGGCGCTAAAGATGGATCCCGGCTACGCGTACGGCCACTTTGCAAAGGCCCGGCTGCTCGAGATGGCGCAGCTGTACGCCGAGGCCGAGAGGCACTTTGAGCGGGCCGGCCAGCTCGACCACAAATTCATCGGGAGCGAGGACGGCTCGCACGTCAGCTCGGACAACGTCGAGCGCAGGCGGGCCGCCCGCGAGATGCACATGGAGGGCCGGCGCAGGCGCGCGGGCAGAAAGTGATCCGCGCGCAGCGGATCCGAGCGGGGGAAATACATCTGAGCGGCGCTATAGACGCCCTGCTACCGCGCCGTTCCGGCCGGAGTTGCGGGTGCGGCGCTTCGTTTCAGCGCAGGACCGCGCGCGCCCGCCGGCATGCGCGAACCGCCCGCCGGAACGGCGCCCGGCAAGCCACAAATACTGCCGGCGCCGAAGCCTCGCGTTGGCAAGAAGAGCGCCCCCGGGGGGCCCCCGCAAAAAGCAAAAGCGCAAGATCCCCCGGATCCGCGCCGACACGTACGAGGAGGTGCTAGACAGGTTCTTCGACGGGGACGTGCCGCGCTCCCTGGACCGGTTCGCCGCCATGATCCGCGACGATCCGTCCAACCCCGACGGGCACGCGGGCCTGGGGTTCGCGTTCTCGTGGGCCTACGACAGCATCGGGGCGCTGCGCCACCTCAAAAAGGCGCGCCATCTGGGCGACGAGCGGCCCTACACGCTGCTCGCCATGGGCAACGCGTACAAGCTGATCGACATGCACGACGAGGCCGCCGAGTGCTTTCGCGCCGCGCTGGCCGCGCGCCCCGACTTTGCGCCGGCCCACGCCAACATGGCGTACCTGCACGCCAAGCGCGGTGCGCACCAAGACGCGGTGGAAAGCGCCGACAGGGCGCGCGAGCACGACGAATCCTCCGAGGCCGAGGCGGTGAAGGGGATCGCCCTGCTGAAGATGGGAATGCGCGGGGAAGCCGACGCCGTCCTGGCCGAGGCGGGGCGCGACAACCCCGAATCCCCCCATGTCAGGCTGGCCGCGTGCTACGCGCTGCTCGACGGCGGCGACGCGCGGGGGTTTTTGGGGCGCGTCAAGGACGCGCGCTGCCTCGAGCCCGACGATCTGGGCGGCCACTTCAAGAAGGGCCTAAAGCTCGAAAAGCGCGGGGACCACGCCGGCGCCTACGGGGCGTACGCGGCGGCCGCGCGGCTGGAGCCGGCAGCGTCGGTGCACGCGGCCATGGCCGCCTCGCTGGTCCGCATGCACGGGGGCGACCCGGGCGAGCGGCCGCGGGCCGAGGCGCTGGAGCTGATACTGGACGCGGTAGGAAAGGATTCATGGTACACGTACATGTACTTTGGGCGGATCCACCTGGCAAAGAACCTGAACGTCGACGGGCGCGATCCGCTCTAGGCCCGGCCGGAAGCGGGCCCGGACATGCGCGACGGCGGCGACGCGCCCGGCGCGCTGGCTCATTTCAGGAAGGCGCTAAAGCTGGGAGACGACCGGGCCGAGACGCGCCTGCACATGGGCAACGCGTGCAGGATGCTCGACATGCACGGCGAGGCATTGGAGTGCTACCGGGCCGCGCTGGACAGGCGCCCCGACCTCGCGCCGGCCCGCTTCGGCATGGCCTACACGCACGCCATCCGGGGCGAATACCAAGAGGCCGCTAAAAGCGCCGACGAGGTGCTGCGGCACGACGGGCTCCTCGCCGAGGCCGGGACGATCAAGGGCATCGCCCTGCTGAACGCGGGACGGCGCGAGGAGGCGCTCGGCCTCTTGGCCGGGGCCGAACGCGCCGACCCGGGATCCGACCACGCCAAGATCGGCCTCGGAGCACGCGATCGAGACGTACGCGCGCATGGCCGCCTCGTTCATACGCGCGCACTCGGCCGATCCGGGCAAGGCGTGGCGCGCCGAGGCGCTGGAACTCGCGCTAAAGGCTGCAGGCAAGGACATGGGCTACGCGCTGTCGCAGTACAAGCGGTTCCGCTCGCGCGCGGCGCCGGCCCGCGCGGACGCGTCCGATCCGCGCCGGATCCGGCTGAAAGAGGGAACGGACATGCTGGCCGATCTAGACGTACCCGGCGCGCTGTCGCGCCTAAAGGCGCTTGTAGAGGACGAGCCGGACTTTGGGGAAGGGCGCGCGGCCCTCGGCGCGGCCCTCGGCATGTCCGGCGACACCGACGGGGCGCTCGCGGAGCTCCGGGAGGCGCTGAGGCTGGGTGCCGACGAGCCGGAGGTATACCACAACATGGGCGCAGTATACGACATGGCGGGCATGAAAAAAGAAGCGCGAGAGTGCCGCCGCCGGGCCGGGTCGGTTGCGCGGTAGCGGCGGCTACAACAACCACAAATACCGGCGCGCCAAAGCCCCGCGTTGGCAAGAAGAGCGCCCCCGGGCGGCCCCCGCAGAAAGGAGAAGCGCAAGCCCCCGCAGATCCGGGCCGACACCTACGAGGAGGCGCTGGGCATGTTCCTGGCAGGCGACGTGCCGCGCTCCCTGAAGCGGTTCACGGCCATGGCCCGCGACGATCCGGGCAGCCCCGACGGCCACGCGGGGCTGGGGTTCGCGCTGTCGTGGGCAGCGGACGGCAGGAAGGCGCTGCCCTACCTCGAAAAGGCGCGCGAGCTGGGCGACGAGCGGCCCCACACGCTGCTCTGCATGGGCAACGCGCGCAAGCTGCTAGACGAGTACGACGGGGCCGCCGAGTGCTTCCGCGCCGCGCTGGCCGCGCGCCCCGACTTTGCGCCCGCCCACGCGAACATGGCGTACGTGCACATAAAGCTCGGCGCGCACGGGGCCGCCGTGGAAAGCGCTGACAAGGCGCGCGAGCACGATCCGGAATCGCCGGAGGCTGCGGCCATCACGGGCATAGCCCTGGCGAAGGCCGGAATGCGCAGGGAAGCCGCCGTCGTCCTGGCCGAGGCCGCGCGCGACCACCCCGGATCGTACCACGCCAGGCTGGGCGCGGCCTACGCGCGGCTGGACGGCGGCGACGCGCGGGGGTTCCTGGAGAGCCTGGAGGGGGCCAACTACCAGGATCCCAGAGATCCGGCGGGGAACTTCAAGAGGGGCCGCAAGCTAGAAGAGCGCGGGGACCACGCAGCCGCCTACCGGGCGTACGCCGAGGCCGCGCGGGCAGAGCCGACCGCCTCGGCGTACGCGGCCATGGCCGCCTCGCTCGTGCGCGCGCGCGGGGACGGCCTGGGCGAGCCGCAGCGCGGCGAGGCGCTCGAGCTGACGCTCGACGCGATAGGCAAGGATTCGGGGTACACGTACATGTCGTTCGTGCGGGCCCGCCTGAAGGCAAAGGGCCGGCACGGCGGCAAGCGTGGCCCGCCCCGGACACGGCTGGAAGAGGGCCTGGCCATGCTGGATGCCGGCGACGCGCCCGGCGCGCTGTCGCACTTTCGCGCCCTAGCCGCGCAAGAGCCGGGCCTGGCCGACGCGCGCGTGTACTTGGCGCAGGCGCTGGTGATGTCCGGCGAGGCCGGCCAGGCGCTGGCCGAATACGAGGAGGCCCTAAAGCTGGACGGCGGCAACACCATAATCTACCACAACATGGGCAACGCGTACGGCTCGCTCGGAATGAACGAAAAGGCCGAAGAGTGCTACAGGACGGCGCTGCACGGCTCGGCGGGCCCGACGACGCGCGTCAGCCTGGCGCAGCTCTACCTAGACTGGGGCAGGAGCGAGGACGCGGTGGGGGCCGCCGACTACGCCCTGAACCTGAATCCGGGCGACTGGAAGGCGCACGCGCTGAGGGGCGAGGCGCTCTCCGATCTGCAAAGGCCGCGCGAATCCGCGCAGTCGCTCGACAGGGCAGCGCAGCTGGCCCCCGGCTCGTTCTGGGCCCGCATGCGCCTCGGCGAGGCGCTCTCGTACGCCGGCCGCGCGGACGGGGCGCTGCGGTTCCTCGACGAGGCCGCGCGGCTCGGGCCGGATTCCGCCGATGCCCACCACGCGAGGGGCGTCGCGCTGGCCAGGCTGGGCCGGTTCCAAGAGGCGCGCGAGGCGTGCGCGAGGGCCGCGGATCTGTGCCCGAGCCCGCAGATCTACGCCGACCTGTCCCTGGCGACGTGGAGCCTGCCCGGCGGCGCCAAGACGGCCGAGGCGCTGGCCCTCGCCGACAAGGCGCTCGGGCTGGATCCGGGCTGCGCGCTGGCCCACTTTGCAAAGTCGCGCATGCTGGCAGCGGACGGCCGGATCTCCGAGGCCGACGGGCACCTCTCGCGCGCCCGCGCGCTGGATCCCGACTTTGAGGGCGGCCGCCCCGCGCGCGGCGCCGCCAAGCGCGCGCGGGCAGCATACGACGCGGCCGCGCCCCGGCCCGATCGGGGCGGGGCCCCCTGAGGCCGCCCGGGCCGCCGGGCGAGAACGGCGCCGACCTCAACAGTTTAAATATAGACCCCTGGGGGCCGGCTACGTGAAACCGGCATTCCTGCTGTTGGGAGCCATGGCCGTGGCGCTGACCGGCCTTACCGGCGCGGCGTACGCGCAGGGCGATTCCATGAGCCAGGGCGATTCCATGAAGTTCCTCGGCGCCGGGCTGGCCTTCGGCATAGCGGCCGTCGGCGCCGGCATAGGCCTGGGGCAGGTGGGCGCGGCGGGCCTCGCGGTGATCAGCGAAAACCCGGCCCTGCAGTCAAAGGTGTTCATCTTTGTGGGCATGGTGGAATCGATCGCCATCTACGGCATCGTCATGATGTTCATCATACTGGGCCAATAGCCCGCTTTTTCTATCCGTTGTACGCCAGGCGCGTAATGTCCAGTATGCGCTCGCAGTACCTGCACCGCATCACCCTCTTTTGGCCGTCGACTACGTCCATGACAGGCTCGGCGCCCTCGCCGCTGTTGGTTATGCACTCGGGGTTGGTGCAGCGGAATATCCTCTCTATCTGGTCGGGCAGCGCGACGCGCCGCTTCTCGGCCAGCCTGTAGCCGCGCACGATGTTGACCGTCGCGCTCGGCGCGATGACGGCCAGCTTGCTGGTGTCCCCGTCCCCGAGGAACCTGCCCTCCACCTTGACGATGTCCTTTTTGCGGTACTTGCCGCTGGGCACGTTGAGGGCCAGCGTGACCAGGCTGCCGTCGCCCCCGTCTATGCCCAGGGCCCCGAGCACCTGCAGGCCCCTGCCGGCGTCTATGTGGTCTATGACGGTGCCCTCGCGTATGCGGCGCACCAGCAGCTCCGATTCCTCCACAGAATACTTGTTATAGCCGCCCGTATATATTGGTGCGATGGGCCTGGAGGGCAGGGACGTAATATCCGTAAAGGACCTGGACAGGGACGCCCTGGAGGAGGTCTTTTCGGCCACCGAGAGGGTGATGTCGATGGAGCCGTCCGCGCGGCGCGAGCTGGCCCGGGGGCGCACCCTGGGGTACCTGTTCTTCGAGCCGAGCACCCGCACGCGGCTCAGCTTCGAGGCCGCCATGGCCTCGATAGGGGGGACGTCGCTGGGCATATCGGACGTGCGGTCCTCGTCGGTCCAAAAGGGCGAGAGCCTCTCGGATACGGTCCGCACCATGTCCATATACTCGGACGTGCTGGCGCTGCGCCACCCGCTCGACGGCTCGAGCAGGTTCGCCGCCGAGGTCTCGCCGAAGCCGGTCGTCAACGCGGGCAGCGGCACCGAGTCGCACCCCACGCAGACCATACAGGACCTGTTCACGATAAAAAAGGAAAAGGGCAGGATAGACGGCCTGACCATAGGCATAGTCGGGGACCTAAAGTACGGCAGGACCGTCTATTCGCTGCTGCACGGCCTGGCCGGCTACGACGCCAAAGTGCGGCTCATCTCGCCCGAGCCGCTGCGCATACGCGACGATTCCATATACGGGGTGCGCCAGCGCCTCGACATGCAGGAGGGGAGCCTCGAGGACTGCATAGACGAGCTGGACGTGGTGTACGTGACCCGGATACAGAAGGAGCGATTCCCCGACGAGGAGGAATATTTGAAGGTGCGCGGCAGCTATACGGTCGGCCTCGACATATTGGGGCGCATGAAGGAGGGCGCGATAATAATGCACCCCATGCCGCGCATAGACGAGATACCCGCGCGGGTGGACTCGTCGCCGGCGGCGCGCTACTTCGAGCAGGCCGAGTACGGCATGCACACGCGCGCCGCGCTCCTCGCCATGCTGCTCGGGGCCGGGCCCTAGTCATGCTTAATTAGGGCCTTTGCAGGGGGCGCGCGTTGGCGCTCGAAGAGGACGAAAAGCCGCGGCTCACGACGGGCCTGTTCGGCATCGGCGACACCATCCGCACGCTGAGCGGCATCGGGGTGTCCAAGACCAAGGTCAACCCCGCCCAGGGGATACTGATGGGCTGGCAGGCCGTCGGGTACCTGGCCTTCGCGGCCTTCCTGTCTTGGATGGTCATGTTCACCGTCAGCGACGACCTCTCGCCGGGCCTGGGCAAGTTTCTGGGCTTTATGATATTCGGCGTCTCGGCCCTGGTCCTGGTGATACTGTACGGCTCCAACCTGGTGACCGGCGACTACATGACCGCCGCGGTGGCCCTGATGACGCAGCGGGTGAGATGGCGCGAGGTGCTCTGGGAGTGGTCCATAACGCACGCGGGCCACTGGATAGGGGGGTTCGTCATAGCCTGGATGATAATAGTGGGGGCCTCGCAGGCCGGGCCGGTCGGATCCGAGCTTGCCTCTATAATGGCCGGCATCGGCGAGGGCAAGGTAAACGGGCACACGTGGGAGGAGCTGTTTTACCGCGGGGTGCTGGCCAACTGGCTCATAGCGATGGGCGTCTGGGGGGCCTACCGCGCAAAGGACATGGTCTCAAAGATTCTCCTGATAGGGATACCAGTGTCGGTGTTCTTCGCCATCGGCTTCGAGCACAGCATCGTCAACCACTTTGCGCTCTCGGCCGGGATATGGTCGGGCGGCGAGTACACGTGGGGCGAGGCATGGTTCAAGAATTTGGTGCCTGTCACGCTGGGCAACATAATCGGGGCCATGATACTGCAGGGCATGATATACTGGTACGCCGGCGGCATGCAGGTGTGGGTCTCGCCGGGCAAGTGGAAGGCGCCGCACGGCACCTACCGGGACCTGGCCAGGGCGCTGTGCAACACGCTGACGCTCATGGTGTTTTTCGTCGGCATGGCGCCGCTGGCGGCCGGCGCCCTGTTCTTCTTGGTCGTCGAGCCGGCCCTGGGGATACTGCCCGGCGTCGGGGACCCGACGTGGGGGATGCCCGCCGCCATCGGGGCGTACCTGCTTGGCACCGCGCTCTTGGTCAAGCGGTTCTTCATGCCGCGCCGCTGGCACGAGATCCCCGACGAGTAGGCGCGGCGCCTACCGGACGTGCCTACGGGCCTTTTCCGCCGTGGACTACGAACTTTACGGCAAAGTCCGGATCGCCGTCCAAGTCGCGGAACGACAGATCCATGGTGTGGAACTCGCGCGCTCCCCCGTAGTCTGCTAGGTACGCGTGTTCTATGTCCGCGTGGCCGAGCGCCCTGTATTCTCTACAGCCTATGCGTAAACGCGCTGGTTGGGGTTTTCTGTGCGCGGATCTGCGAGATTTTGGAGATCGCGCATAACCTCTTCTGTTCCTGACGGTGCCTTGCACGGAAGATGCTTTTTGGAAGATTCTGTAGCCGTGGCCGGATATTCCGTCCGATTCTACCAAGACAATCTCGCCTTTTCCTACGCCGCTCATCACGTAGTCTTTGAACTCGTTGCTTAAGGCCCTTGCCGCGTCTAGGACGGACGCGGTGTCGGAAATCTTTGAGCGCTTGACGCTCCGCTTGCGTATCACGTGGATCGTCTCCATGATCAACAAGTACGAGACAACCACGCGTTTTTCGCCGTTTTTCATCAGTTCGATCAGATCTTTGGATGTCTGGTAGTGGTTATCGCCTGCGCCCAAAAAATAACCCGCCCATACCGTGGTGTCGTAGTATAGTATCTTAGATTGACTTTGGATAATTTTTGGCACGAACGATCAGGCCGTAAGATAGTCGTGCATCTTTATGATCTTGATGCCGCCGGATCTCAGAGCTTTCAACACCTCTCTCTTTATCTGCTCGATGTCGTCGAAAAACTGGTTGGCGATGTAGCGCTTGACTTCCCTCCACTGGGACTCGATCGGCGCAAGCTCCGGCGTGTACTTTGGCAGGAACCTCGCCACGATGCCGCCGTCGGTTCTCTCGTACAGCCTCCGGAACACGGCTTCGCTGTGGTACGAGGCGTTGTCCGTGTAGATCAGCAGCTTGCCCAGCTTTTTGTAGGCCCTCATGAGGAACGCCTCTACGTTCTTGGCGTTGCCCGTATCGCAGAACTCGAAATAGCTCTGGCCTCCGGCCGCCACGACTCCGAGCAGGGTGGCCCGGCCTTTCCGCCTGCCCGTGACGTCGACCCTGACCTGTTCGGCGCGCTTGCCTTTCCTCCTTTTCTTGCGGTACCATCCTTTCCGGACCACGCTCTGCATGGATACGTGCATTTCGTCAAAAGAAACGGCCAGATGCCCGCGCCCAGCGTAGATTGCTACGGTTCTGTGAGCTTTTTTTTTGAAATCCTTGATTTCTGCCGGAGACGCCCCGCGTGCGTCGCGGGGGCGGGGCTTGATGTACACGAAGCCCAGCCGGTTCACCAGATCCCAGACGGAGTGGACATGGTACTCTACGCCGAACTTTTTCTTGATGTGCGTCCTGATCAGCGGTATCGTCCAAGCACCCGCTCCGAGTCCGATCGCTGCGGGACCCGCTTCCAGATCCCGCTCGAGCGCCTTGAGCTGGCGCTTGGTGAGCTTGCACGCTGCCCCTTTGTTCTTTATGTCGTATCTCTTGTTCAGACCGTTCTTTTCGATGTTCCTTATCCAGTTGGTCACCGTGGTGCGCGGAATGTCCAGGGCCTTGGATATTTCCACGATGGTCTTTCCCTGCTTCCTTTGTATGCATACCAGCAGCCTGCGTTCTGCTTTTGGATCTTTTTCCTTCCGATGCATGTCGCACAGGCGGGCCATGGTCACTTTGGGAAGAAACCTCCTCGCCATGGGGCCCCCCCGACGTGCCGCTATTTAGATCTTTGCCCAAAGTCAATCGAAGATACTATATACTAAATCATTACGGGTTGTCTCGGACAGATCGCACCAGCTCCACGGAATCTTCTTCCTCGTCGACGTAGTCTGCAAGCATTGAATCTAGGTCTCCTATAGTTATGTTCCGGTTTCTGGGCCTGCCCAAAGACGCCTCGAGTGTTTGTATTAATCTCTTCGCACCCTCCGACAGTTCCGGCGCCTGCGTTCTGCGCGCGTTCTTGCCGCCTTGTTCACGCGCACGAGTGGTAGATGGCGGCTTTTCCCCCAAGCCAACTCCATAGCTAGAGTCCTTTGAACGAATTGGGAGATTTTCGATGACGATCTGCTCCATCTTGAGCCATCTTCTCTCGGGCGCGCTCATGCACCTGCCTATCCACTCATCATAGAGCGGGATTTTATCAGACACGAGCCAACTGTCTTGCGGTTTGTCGACATCCGAATACTGCAAGATCACGCCAGTGGTGTTTGACATGTAATCACCCGCGTGCGCCAGCGTCTTGCTGGTCACCGTCAACCCTATCGGCCGTGTTTATGCATTTGAACTGGAATTTCGTGGCGTCGAACCGCAGGTCTTCCAGCACGCGGTATGCCTGGCTTTTGTCCTCTTTTTTGTAGGCTGAGGACAAGAGCGACAGTTTCTCGCAGACGTTGTCAACCATGTCCGAGCGGTCTTTGGGCGGGATGCGGTATTGGGAGAACAGTGGCCCGATCTGCAGCAACACGCTTTCGAGAACCTCGGTTATGAACACTCCGTGCTTCAAATCCGACATGGCGGCAAACTTGGTAAGATCGTGAGTCAACCTAAAACACGCTCTGAATTTACCATCGCGGGCAAGCGCCCCGACGCCGTCGAGGTTTTGGATGAATATACCGTTCACGTCGTCCATGCTCCGCGTCGCCGGCTTTCCGATAAATACATTCCGCATGCGCGGGTGGAACCGCTTCGCTCTCGGCAGGCCCACGGCCCGGCGCCGGCCGTGCGCGGGGCGTCCGACGAGCAGGCGTTTCAGATCTGCCGGCTATACGTCGCCCGGCTGCCAGGGCGGGCTGCGCTCCGCGATCTTGCGGTAGTTTTCGGCGGGCAGGTACTGCGTCTCTCTCCTAAGCGTGCCGCTCTTTACGAGCATCCCGGAACTGATCATGCGCTCGACTATCTCGGATGTCGAGATGCGCATTCCGGGGCCCGCTATCCAGCTCAGCACGTATTCTTCCAGCTCGCCTTTGGTGACTCCGCCATCGTCTGCGCGCTCCCCGGCGTACTCGGCCAGCTCCAAGGCAGCTCCGGGCGCCCCTGCGCCATGCGACTGTCCGCTCACGCCCCCGCCCTGTTGCGGCAGGCATGTAAACTTTGCCGGCGTGTGCGCAAAGCCACACATCGACGCGGCGGCAAGCGCGCCGCATGGACGAGCCGTGTTCCGCGTGCAAAGGTGCCGCATTGCCTCACTTCAAAAACCCCGCCGAGTACCGGGAGAGGATCGTGGCGCACGCCCGGCGGGCGTGCGGCGGCGGCGCGCCCGAGGACAAAGTCTTGAAAATAGCAATGTATTACGCGGTAAAGTGGACTGGCCTCTCTGAACGGGAAGCGCGGCGCATATTCATCGACAACGAGCCGCCGCGCCCAGTGACGCTCGACGATCTGAACCCAGAGGTGCGCGACTGGCTCTTGTCGTTTGACAAAAAGCCGGTCACGGCCAGGTAGCCTGCGCTACGTACCCTTTGGACTGCGCACGCCCCGGCGCGGCCCCCGCTCGCCGCGTTTTAATACGGCGCGGCCCCCCCGCGGGGCGTGAAGTTCCTGGCCGCGCTGGCGCTTGCCGCCCTCGTACCCGCGGCGTACGGCCACGGCATAGGCCTGGACACGGCCCCCCCGTTCGCCGTCGGCGGCGAGCAGATCTCGGTCACAGTCGAGATACCCTCGTACGCCGAGCCCTCCGAGCGCAGGACCGTCGCGGTCACGGCAAAGGACGGCGACGGAAACCCGGTCGAGGACGTGACCTACCTCATAGGGCTGTACCGCGGGGACCAGATGGTGTTCCGCAACTACTTTGCCGGCGGCGAGCGCCTCTCGATGGACCTGGTCGCCTCCGACGGCGACGTGCAGATAAGCGGCCTGCAGGAGCCGCTGCTGGGCGCCTGGACCTCGGCGCCCGGCTCGCCGCTGGAGATATCCGGCTCGCAGCTCGCAAAAGGAGGGCTGTACACCTTCGAGATAGAGGTGCGCGCCATAGGCGGCCCGCAGGGCGCCGTCGAGGGGCTCGGCGCGCGCACCGCCGACGTGACCGTGGTGGACGAGGCCGAGTTCGCCAGGGACGGCTCGGAGGGGCAGGTGCGGTTCACGACGCGCTCGTACTTTGACTCGGTGCGGGACCTGGACTACGACCCGCGGGCCGGCGCCGTCTCGCTGTTCATGCCCTTCGACTGGGGCGCCGAGCGCATATCCCACATACCGGTGGTCCACGTCGAGGTGCGCTTCCCCAAGGATTCCGAGATGGCCTCGCCCGGCTATACGGGCACCCTCAACGGCGTGGAGCTGTTCGATTCCTCGGTGGTAGTGGACGACTATACCTCGGAAGAGGACCGCATCGTCCATTTCGTGCTGCTGCAGGAGCACGTGCGGTTCGTAAAGAACAGCGGGGCCGGCCAGGACGGCATGCTGTTCACGCTATCAAAGTCCGACGAGGCCGCGTTCCCGGTCACGGCCTGGACGCGCGACGAATCGCTGCGCGTGGACCTCTCGTGGGACCCGCCCGAGATTCTGCCCGGCCAGCAGACGCGCTTCGTCTATACCATACGCGACGGGGCCACCGCCGAGCCGCTGCGCGACTCCTCGTACGACCTGGTGATACTGCAGGGGGGCGAGGAGCTGCACCGCCAGTCGGGCAACGCGCGCGTGGGCGGCGACTATGCCGACTATGCCTTCCCGGAGGATTCGGGCGGGCCGGCCGTCGTGCGCTTCGAGAATTTGCGCGGGACGGGGCAGTCCACCGAGTTCGGCGTGGTCGTGGCCCCCGAGTTCGGCGCGGCCGCCCTTGCCCTCGCGGCCGCCTCGGCGCCGGTAATACTGCTACGGCTCCGGCGCCCTGCGTGATTCCGAGACGCTGCGCGCCAAAAATACAGCGGAGGCGGCGATCCCGGCGGCCATGAGCGGCCCGGCAAGCTCCGAATACCTGTACGAGGCCGGCTCTTTTTCGGCCCGCACGGGCGCCCCGTCGGCGACTGCCACGTACCCCACCTTGCCGCCGTTCTGCTCGGCGAACCAGACGTTGCCGTCCCCGTCCGAGGCCAAAAACTGCACGAACGAGGACTGCGTCGGTATCGGGATCTCGTCCGAGCCGCCCCCGTGCGGGTCGTGCACCCCGATATAGTCCACGACGTGCTCTGCGTACCATATGTTGCCGCGCGCGTCGCGCGCCATCCCGAAGGGCAGCGCGTCGGGGTTGCCCACCGGCACCCTCTCGGCCGAATCGAGCAGCACGTTGTACTTTACCAGCCCGGGCCCCGAGTGCTCCGTTATCCACACGTTGCCCTCGCCGTCGTCGAGCAGCGCCTCGGGGCTAGCTAGCGGGCCCGTCGAGGCGTACCGGACCCCGCCGGTGCCCGGATCCAATATACCGAGCCTGCCCGTTCCGGATTCGGTAAACCAGACTTTATCTCCGCGCAGCATCACGGCGAACGGGCCGGACCGGCCGTCCTCGAGCCTGTACTCGCTGAACTCGCCCGTCTCTGGCGAGTACTTTAGCAGCGCCCCCTTTGCGACTATGGTTATCCACACGCCGTCGGCGCCGGCCGCGATGCCGCCGGGCACCGACTTTATGTGGAGCGGGACCACGCCGGGCAGCGGTATGTCTTCCGTATCCCCGGTGCCCGGATCCACGTACCCGATGCTGCCGCCGGCCCCGTCCGTATACCATACCTTTCCGTCCGGCGCGCCGGCCAGCATCTGCGAGGCCTGCCCCCCTATGGGGTACCTTTCCATCGCGGCCCCGTCGAACCTCCACACGGCCGGCATGCCGCTGTCGCTGACCCACACGTAGCCGCCGTGGTATATGGGGTGGAGCGGCCTGGATCCCTCGGGCATGTCGTACTCGTTTACGTCGGTCCTCGTGTCCCGTATGGACGGCTTTACCAGAAGGTCCAGGGCGACCTGCTCGTTGGGGGCCTCTGTCCGGCGCGCCTCGATCTCTACGAGCCACGTGTCCGTGAACCCGAACGTCACCTCGCCGGCGTAGGCCTCGCCCTCGCGTGCCAGCTCCGTCCTTATCGGCGGTATGTTTTTGGCCGGGTTGGACACCTTGACCGAGACCCCGTCAAGATCGGGCAGCTGCTGGCCGTCGGCCGCCGAGGCCACCACCGCCACGGCGTTCGGGCCGGGCGCGAACGGGAACACCTCGAGGTCGAAGCGCACGCTCTGGGCAAAGGCCGACGCGTCCAGCCCGTACTCTGCCGCCGCAGCCTGGCCGGCCTCGCCGCCGGGCAGCGCCGAGTTGGTCAGCAGCGCGACCGCGCCGAGCAGCGCCACGCCGAGGGCCGATTCCGCCTTGAGGGCCCCGCGCATGCGCGCGTGCACGTTGGGGCGGCGCGCCACGAAGAACTGGTGGTACCCGCCTATGCAGGCCATGGCCCCCGCCAAGGCTATCTTTGAGGCGATCAAATGCCCGTACGTAGAAGAGGCGATGGCCGACGGGTCGTCGTCGAGCGTCCACATGAGCAGCGGCCCGGTTATCACCACTACGCCGATGCACGCGGTGGCCAGCACGGAGAACCTGGGTATGACCGCCAGGGCCAGGCGGTCGCGGCGCGGATCGGCGGCCGACGAGGGCAGTACCCCGAAGCACAGAAAGATTATCCCGCCTATCCACAGGGCCGCGACTATGTTGTGCATGTAGTCGAGGGCCGCGGCCTCGAACAGCCCGGTGGCCGCGCCGTGGCCGGTCATGGTGGACGTGGCCGCAAGGGCCAGCGCGGAGGCCAGCATGGGCAGGCGCGCCCGGGCCGAATGCATGCGGTTTTTGGCGGCAAACCAGCAGGCCAGCACGGCCCCCGTGAGGCCCATCCTCAGCATCCATGTCTGGCCGAACGAGGTGCCCAGCGCCTCGAGCGGGGAGGCCTCGAGCCTCCATGCGTGGACCGCCAGCACCAGTACGTTGGAGGCCAGCACCGCCACGGCGCCGGCGCCGGCCACCGAGGCCAGCCCGCCCGACGGGTCGGCCGCGCGCGAGGCCGGGCCCTTTCCGCGCCAGCCCCAGACGAGCAGAGATGCGGCCAGCGCGCCGATCACCGCGGACTGGCCCACCAGGCCGGGAAACGCGGCCGCAGCTTCGGGATAGTACGCCGCCTCGGAGGCCGCCGCTTGCTGCTCCACGACGGCGCCGCCGACGCCGAAGACGAACGCGTCCGGAACAAGGTGGCCGTCCACCTTTGAGAGCACCTTGCTGGACACCGTATAGATGCCCTCGCCGAGGGGCGGCACGCTGACCCTGAGCGCCTTTTCGCCGCCGTGGTACCCGGTGTCGCCGTTGTCTATCCTGTTTCCCGAGCCGTCGAACACCTTCAGCTCGCTGAACTCTATCTCTACTTCCTCGGAGTACTGCACGGTTATTACAGACGTCCCCTCGCGCGCGCTCGAGAGGCGCTCGGGGTCCGTCTCAAGCATGAACGGGTGGGCGTGGGCCTGCGCGACTAGCGCGAGGGCCAGCACCGCGGCGAGCACCAGTTTCACGGGGCGCGTTCTTTCTGTTCAAATTTAAGTCGTCAAGGTGGGCGTTTGGGAGGCGTTGCCTGCGAGAATCCGCAGGTTTGCCTGTCGCTGCCTGCCTAGGGCCGGGCAGATGCCCGTGCCGCGAAAGGCCAGCGTGCTGATTTTTACACGTCCTATGCCTCGCCGCCCGACAGTTAGGCATAAAGGGCCCCGCAGTTCAGATCGGGCATGGGTCAGGGGGACAAGGAAGTCCAAACAGGGATGAGAAGATTTGTAGACGTCGAGGTCGAAGAAGACGCGGAACTCCAAATTATGCGACGACAAGAACGTCGTGCTTTTGGCCTTTGTTAGCTCTTACGTACCAAGAAAGTACAATTCCACAAGTTCAGTACGTGCCACGATTAGCATCGGGGACGAATTCGGGATAGAAGAGGCTCTAAATCAGATTAAACGGAGCACAAGCAAGGCAAAGACCAAGAAGGCATACCTGCTGATTAATTCGCCTGGAGGTTTAGAAAGCTCGTCGTTTAAGATAGCCCAAGCAATAAGGGACACGTTTGAGGATATTACGGTATTTGTCCCGCACATTGCAGCTAGCGGCGGCACGCTTTTGGCCTTGACTGGAAACAGGATCAGAATGGGAATAATGAGTCAGCTCCAGTTGACCCCCAAATACCATATTCGAATCGCGTGCTTGTGTCGGTAAACTCTATCATGCGAGCCAAAGAAATGTTAGATCAGAAATTTGAAAAACAACCAGAACAAGAAATTAGTTCTCTGGACAAATATATGGTAGAAATGTTAGATCCAGTAATATACGAAGAGGTTTGCGGGTTACTTAAGGCTAGTAAAGCATACCTTTCTATCATTCTTCAGAAGACAAAATACACACCAGAAGAAATAGACAAAATATCGCGCATTTTGATATTCGGTCTGCCAACACACAGTTGCGTGATTGACAAGAATTTAGCCGCAGAGATAGGGCTGAAAATCGTATCAGATGGGGATGCAACGGAATGGGATTTAATGAAAAAGTGGTTAGCAAAATATGTAAACGAAGAAACCGATCACCATTTCATTAGGTATTGTATTCCCAAAACAGAGAAAGTGGCGGATTAGTCGTCGTTGCTGAGCTTCTCCCACTTGTCGTAAGCTTTCTTGGCGCGGGTATCTTCGACATCCGCCAGTTTCATGGTTATGTCCTTTGCTTCAGTCATGCCTCCCCTTGCGCCAACTTTGTATAAGAGTGTTTACGGCTTTAGCCCGCTTGGTTTAGGCACGGCGAGCACCCACTCGCGAATATCCGAACTAGCGGATCCAAGACATGCCTAGACGGGTGTCTGAGCACCGACTTGCAACGCATGCGCCCGCCCCTCCCGGCCTATCGTGTTTAACAAAACCGGATTCGTGGGGGGGGGGGGAGAGCTGAGCGCATGCACCGCCTCATCCCGGAGACTTACGTCCGCGGCGCGGATCTGCCCGCCTGCGAGGTCGCGTATTCGGAGGCTGGCCTGCGGGTTGGGCGCCGCCCCGGGCAGGATGGCCTGCCGGCGCGGCTCGATGGCTGCATGGCGGACATGTCAAGGGACGAAGGCGGGCTCCGTATGCACGGTTCCGGCGTTGCCGGGGCAGTCGGCTACGGCGAGAAAGGGGGCCGCGCCGGACGGCGGTTCGGAAGAGGCGCCGAATCGCTAGCCGCCCCGGACGGATCTGATCAACGCCACGGAATCTTCCCCCTCGTCGACGCAGCCGGCCAGCATGGAATCGAGGTCGCGCGCGGTTATGCCGGGGTCCGCGGGCCGGTCCATGGACGCCTCGAGCACCTCTATGCACTCCCGCGCGCTTTCGGGCAGTCCGGGAGGATCTGCGCCCGCGTACCTGAGGTGCAGCCTGGCCGCCTCGAAACTGAGATCCTCCAAGATCGCGTACACTCTAGCTCTGTTCCCCTCTCGGCACGCGGACGACAGGCGCGAGAGGCTTTCGCCCGCGCGGGCCGCCGCGTCCGCCCGGTCCCGGGGCGGGACGCAGCGCCGCGACAGCAGCGACTCGAGCCCGGAAAACGCGCCCTCGAGGACGCCCGCGACGAACACCCCGTGCTTGGAGCCCGACGCGGCCGCAGCCGCGCCCAGTCGGCGAAAAGACGCCGAGCACGCCCCGAACCTCAGGTCTCTGGCCAACGCCGCCGCGTCGCCCAGCTTGCGTGCAAACGCCGCTTCGGCTACGTCCACGCCCGCGGGGGGGCCGCGGTTCGGATAAATTCATTCCGCCCCGTTCCGGCGAAGCCGGCGCCGCGCTCACGCGGCCTCTTGGGGCTCGCCGGACGGCCTGCGCCCGCGCGCGGCAGTCGGCGCCTCGATCTCGGGCGCGCCCGTCACGCGCCACCCGCCGTCGCCCGTCGCGGCCCACACCGCAAAGCTGTCCGGCAGGCGCGCGCCCGGATCGTGCCACGCGATCCAGGGCCTGTCCCACCCGCGCCCCACGAGCGCGGCGGCGGACTCTTCGGAGACGCACGCGGGCCTGCCGTCCGGCGAGAGCACCGGCGACATGTCGCCGCACTCCCCGTGCGCGGCCGCGGCCAGTGCGAGCGCGAGCGCTACCGCCGGAGCCAAGGGCGGGGTCGGGGCCCGCGTTTCGTAAATGGCTTTCGGCCGGGCCCGGTTCCTGCGGACGAAAGATCGGCAGCGCTTAAACCAAAGCGCGGGCTCTTTACCGCATGGGCCAGAGGCCGGGGCGGAAAAGCCGACTTGGGCAGCCACGCCAACCAGCTCAACCCCAACAACCCAAAGTACGGCGGTTCCAAAGAGGACTAGCCGCTCTCCTTTTTTCGCGAAACGGGGCCGAGCTCCCCGGAACCGTCACCCGGCGGCCCGACGGTTTTCGTAGCGGTCTTGCGCGCTTTGGATCCGCCGCCCGGCCCGGGCGCCGGCCCGCGCCCCCCAAATTACAACATTCTGCAATTCTGCCCCCGCCGGCGTTAGCTATATTACGGGGTGGTCGGGCCATAGTGCCAACATGAGTGAAGAAGCACTCGCAGAGATCCTCTCCATCCTAAAGGAGAACAACACTCTGCTAAAGGCAAACCACGAGTACCTAAAGGAGAACAACTCCCTCCTGAAAGAGAACGACTCCCTCCTAAAGGAGAACGACACGTTCCTGAGGGAGAACAACGCCTTCCTGAGGGAGAACAACGGCCTACTGAAGGAAAACAACGCCATCCTCAAGAACAAGTCCTGCTAGCGCGATTGCGCGGCTTTTTTTATCCCATCAGCGGCGCCTGATCATGGACGCCGCGGCCACGGCCACCCCGGCCGCGCCCAGCGAGACCCCGAACACGGCCAGGTCGTAGGCGGCCCCGCCGTCGCCGCCCCCGCCGGCCTCGCGCTGCAGCGAGGCCAGCGCGTTCTTTATGGCCCCGATCTCCTCCGAGCCGCCCGAGGCGCGGGGCGGAAAGTCGAGCACGGCGGTCCGCTCGACGTCCTCGACGGGCACGCTCAGCTCCACCGGCTCCCCGCCAAGCTCCCCCTCTATCCGCACAGAGTACGAGCCGGCGCTGGTCGGTATGATGTCGGCAAAGTAGCGGCCCGGCCTCTGGTCGGCCGAGATGTCCAGCCGCTTGGAGGCGCCGCCGAACTCTACGTGGGCCTCCATGGAGCGGAACGCGTGCGGCACGCCCCTTGCGACCCCCTCGGTCTCGCCCGGCTCGGTGACGTGGAACACCAAGGCGTTCCTGTACGATACCACGGGCGGCTCGGTGCCCCACCCCGCCTCTATGGAGTAGATCCCGGCCTCGACGGTGGTGTGCGCGTACGCCTGCGCGGCGCCGGCGGCCAAGACCAGGACGGCCGCGGCCAGAACCTTCACGGAAGTGGGAGGGGGCAGGAATCTCTTTAAACATTGCGAAAGGGCCCGCCCCCGGGCCCGTCCAATAAAACAAACGCTGTTGAAAAAGTGTGTTGGGTTCCTATATCCTGGGAACCAGTCTGGTCTTTGCCGTTATCGCTATGATGCTCACGATGGCTACGCCGAGCACGGCCATGGCGACCGCGCCGAACTCGGGCACGACCTTGTAAGAGGCAACGTCGCCCGACGGGCCCGTTATCTCTTCAACGCCGAAGCCGTACAGGTACACCGAGACGTCTACGGGCGTCTCGCTAGCGTCAGCGAGCAGCGGCGCCGTGCTGTGGTCGCCCATTCCGGTGTGGCTGTGGGCGGGGCTGCTCTCGGTGCCGTCCTCCAGCACCGTCCCGTCTCCCTGCATCGCGGTCACCCTGTAGTTTACGTGCGACAGCTCATTGCCGTCAGAGTCGGTGAACGCCACGCTGATCTGCACCGGGCTTCCCATGTCGCCGCCCTGCGTCTCGATCGAGACCATCACGTCGTCAAGGGATTCGGGCACCTTGCCTTCCATCATCATAGTACCGTCGCCCATCATCATCTTGTCATCGTCCATCTTTTCTCCGTCCATCATCTTTTCGCCGGTCATGGCGTCCCTGTCGCCGTCCATCATCTTTTCGCCGTCCTTTTCCATCATGCTGCCGTTTGCCTCCATGCTGTCGCCGTGGGATTCGGTCACGTACAGGGTGCCGACCATCCACGGATGGACAGTGCAAAAGTACGGGTACGTCCCCTCTACCAGATCCTCTACGGTGTATGCGTCACCCGCATTTATGAGGCCGCTTTGGAAGCCGTTGGGATAGTCGTATCCGACCATGTTCGGATCCTCTTTGAGGTTGCCGGCCGCCACAGTGTGTAACGCCGAGTCGTCGTTGGTCCACGTGATGCTGCCGCCCACGTCGACCGAGACTTCCGACGGGATAAAGCACTCGTCGGTCTTCTCACAACCGGGAGTGACGGATCCTTGGGGCATCGAGACGGTGGCGGTGGGGTGGTCTGCGAACGCCGCCGGCACCAGTGCCAGCAGCGCAAAAAGCGATATCGTCGTTAGTATCTTCATTGGGGCCGGTTTCCGGCGTTTCACATAAAAACCGTGCGCCTTTTAACAGGGTATGCACTCACCTCCCCATCCGACGCCTGAGACGGACTGACGCTGCCCGTAGCGCGTCCGGCGGCCCGTCAGGAGCGGTCAGGCAACAGCCGCCGCCGGAGCCGGTAGCTGCCCCGCCTCGGCCCCGGGCGGCCTCGACAGGCCGGAGGCGGGCGAATCGAATACCGACCAGTCGCGCGGCGCCGGCGGCCCGGGGTTGAACATGTCCCATCCGGGGTCGCGCAGCATCTCGACTACGGCCCTGCACGGAAAAATATGGTTCATGCCGCACGTCATGATGAACGTCAGCAGCCTGGAAAAGACCTCGCGCCCCTCCGGCGTCGTGATCTGGTGGCGCACGTTGCGGTGCCTGACCGGGCCGTCCCTTATGGCAAGCTCGGTGGCGTTGTTGTGCGGCGGCATGCCCGGGTACGACAGGAACGTGAACATGTCCGGCACCGCCTTGGCCAGGTGGTTTTTCGCCTTGCCTTCCGGGTACGCCGAGATCATCGACCGCACCTCGCGGGTAAGCTCCGTCACGGTGAACGGCGCGGCCGTCTTCATGCGCTTGATCTTGTGGTAAAAGCCCGAGGCCTGCTCGTGCCTCGCCCGATCGCCCGCGCCGCCGTCCACGGCCGGCGCCTCCACGTGGCCGAGCAGGTGCCTCCAGCAGCACTGCCGGTCAGCGAACGCGTTGTACGACTGGTTTCTGTCGGAGACCACGGGCAGGTGCAGGAGCCAGCCGAAATGCTCCCGCAGGAACGGGATACTCTTGTGGGTCGTGGCCACGACGAACGCCGCGCGCTTGCATATGAACACCCACACGGTGCCCACCTTGCCGACTATCCCTATCTTGATGCCGGTCTCGTCGCCCTGCACGAAGTTGCACGTCAGGAACGCCTGCTGTATGAGGTACAGCTGCCTGTCCAGCGCGCAGGAGACGGCCTTGCGCGCCGAGGCTATGGCAGTCTCCGACACCTTGAACTCGAAGAACGATTCGAGAAGGCGCGAAATGTCCGCGTCGGTGCACCGCATCCCGTACAGCTCCGTTATCAGGCCCAGCAGCACCGGCCCCATCGACGTGCCCTCCAGGAACGGCGACGGGGCGACTATGCGCTTCTTGCAGTCGGGGCACCACCCCGTCTCCAGGACGGCGGTGAACGTGACTACCTTTTTGCACTTGTCGAAATCCGAAACCGTCTTGTGTATGCATTCCCCGCGCTCGATCCGCGCCCCGCACCCGCAGCGCGAGACGTGGTACCTTATGCACAGCACCGGCACGTTGGCGTGCGAGACGCCGGCGTGCCCCATCGGCGGGCCCCTCTTGCGCCCCTTGCCGTCCGGCCGCACCGGCCTGTCCGAGCCGGACCCGTCGCTCCCCCGCGCCCCGTGCTTTTTGCGGTACTTGTTGCGCCTGTGGTTGAACTGCGACTTTGTCGACGACGGGGCGTTGGGGCCCTCGTACAGGGCCAGCCTGGCCTTGTACTTTTCCTTCTCTGCCCTCTCCGAGGCCGCCTGCTCTTTCAGTACCACGATCTGGTTGTCCCGGTCGAAGATCGTGATGTGGGCCGCGACCAGTTCCCCGCGCAGCAGCACAGCTTCCGACGTCATGGGCGCGGCCCGAAAGACCCCGGATCTAAAGGTGTCGATCAATTTTTGTTGACTTTTTGTTTACTCTGTCTTGACAACGGGAGGATGGACAGGCCCCGGTCGGGGCGGCCCGGACGGGCGCGCGCCGCGGCTGCGGGCGCCCGACCGTGGGTTCACTCGCCCCCGTAGTGCGTCAGATTGGGCGTTTCGTGCCTACGGGCCGGGGGGGGGGGGTGAGTGCATACTTTAACAGGCGCGGCGCGCGCCCAGCACGAGCGCGGCGGGCAGCCCCGCGTAAAAGCCGAGGTTTATCAGTATGGCCGCCGCGCCGTAGCCGGCCACCGAGGCCTCCGAGTCGGCGAGCTCCATGACCGAAAGCGAGTGCAGCATGGGCGTTATGGCCATCTTGACCGCCTCCCGGAAGAGGGGGCTCTGCCGCTCCAGGTCGGCGACGGCGGGCGAAAACGAATAGTAGGCGGCCTCAAAATACCTCATGAACTCGGAGCCCGCTCCGGTCTGGCGCAGCTGCGAGTCGCGGATCTCGCGCAGCTTTTGCACCTGCGGGGCGAGCTCCGTGCCGTGGGCCGCAGTGGCCACGAGGCAGCCGTTCTGCCCGCCCATCGGGTCCGTCTGCGCGGCGGCGCCGCCGACGATTATGGGGAACGATGCGGTCTCTTCGTCTATGGGGTTGAACAGTATCCCCTTTACGGCCACGTCCAGCGTGTACTGCCCGTCCCTCTCGAAGGTGAACGGCACGCTGATCCTGCCCTCCGAGGTGTGTATCAGGTTGGTGGGCCCGAAGATCTGCTCGCCGCCCTCGCTGACGGTCAGAAAGTAGTCTATGTGGACCTGCGTCTTTTGCGTGCTGGGGTTGAGGAAGTCTATGCGCATCTTGGCCTCCTGGCCGGCCTCGAGGGTCTCGGGCACGGTGACCAGCTCCACATCCAGGGTGCCCCCGTCGGTAGGCTGGACGGCGGCGAACGCGGGCAGGGGCGCGAACGCCAGCAACACCAAGAGAGCCTTCACGGAGCCTGTCCGGGCGCGCGTAATAATAGGATTCTCAATTCCGGCACCTTGTTCCACGCGGGGGAAACGGCCGCCCGCGCGGTTCAAAGGGGCCAGCCGGGGGCCTATCGACGTGCCGTTTATCCCGGGCGTCGGCGCCTGCGTGTCCGCGCCGCATCCGGCGCGCGTGACTCTGCACCGCGTGCGCCTCAGTCGCGGCTTTGGGCAGCCGCGGCATGCCGGCGGTCAGCTTCGGCCTGCATGTCCTTGACGAACTCGGCGCAGCCGCGCTTGCCGCATTTTTCGGTCACGTGGTGGACCATCTCCGATGCCTTTCTGCCGTGAGGTTTGCCCGGGCGCCCCTCTTTGGCGCCGCCCGTGTTCCTGAGCCCGGCCTTGCCGCTTCCGTTCTATGGACTCGACGGGGGGGCTGTGCGGGTTCCCGTACAGGTTCGGGCGGTGCCCCGTCTAGGCCGTCTCGGCCTGCATCTCTGCGAGAGAAACCACCTCCGCCGCGAACGCGACCAGCTCGCAGATCGCGGCGTCCTCGGCTCTGCCGTTCTAGATCCCCTCGGCGAGGCCGGCCCGGAGGATCCCGGACTCGGACTCGGGCATGCGCCGCACCCTCTAAAACGCCCGTGTCAGAAAAAATTGCGCCAAGGGCACCGGAGAACCGCGCCGGACCTGGCCGCCTGCCCGGCCCGGTGCAGACTCGGGTCGGGCGCGCAGAGGCCGAACCGCCTCTCAGCACTTTTTTGGGGACGGCATTGCCCGCGCGGGGACGGCGAGATCCGGCGCGGGCACGGCGACGCACGCGCCGTCGACGCCGGCACCGTGCCGCTCAACGTAACGGACAACGCCATGAGGACAGAAGGGCACGCTCTGGGCCGCGATCTGGTTCGGGCTCAACGCCCCGAGGCCGGCTGCGGGGCGGCCGATCCGCATGCGAGCGGCGCGAACGGCGCCTTGCCTACGGATTCAACGCCCGCCGCGGGTTTTGCCGCTTTTCCATTCGAGGAATTCAAGCTTGGGGATCTCTGCCTGCCGCAGTATCGCCAGCAAAACCCCGCGTCCCATTTCCTTTCTTTTCGGAACCGAGAGCATCCTGCGCGCGTCTTTTTTCAGAATCACGTGATCGCCCCGCACGTGAGCTTGAACGTACCCTCTAGTATTCAGGAACCGAATCAGTTCTTCAGACGACGGTCTGGGAAATTTGGCCATTGTCATGCACGTGATCGTTTACTTTACGCTAAACACGACGAACTTTTTCTTTATTCCCATGGCCTCGTGCATGGCCTCTATGGCTTCGGCTACGTTGTCCAGCGCGGCGCCTTTTGTCCCGCCGTCGCTGATCGCCCCCGGCAGCGCCGGAACCGTGCATACGTAGCGCCCGTCCCCGTCTCTCGACACATCCACCATGTAGCTGTCAAGCCGCTCCGGCAGGCCGTCCCGTTCCTGCCCGGGGCGGCGCCTCACCTGCAGGACTGTCTCCGAATACGCAACCTCGTACGCGGACAGATCCGCGCCCCGAACCATTTCTAGCTGCTTCTCGACGGTGGCCACGCAACATCTCCCGTATTATACCATAATAACCTATCAGTTAACTCCAGTTAACCCAAAAGTACCTTGCCAAGGCCGGAAAAGCGATCGCCGGCAGGGCCCACCGAAAGATCCAAAAACGGGCGCCCGCGCGGCGGCCCGGGATCCGGCCTCCGCTGCCGGATCAGCGACAACCGCGGGGCGCCACATTATACAAATATCACCCCGACAGCGCGATCCGTGGTTCCCGCAAGCGGCGCGTTTGAACGGCGCGGCGATCTTGGCCCGCGCCCGCTGGCGTGCCTCACAGGCGCGGGTTGCAAAGCCGGACCGTCAGGACGCTGGACTAGGCACTCCCTGCGACACGCGTCGGCACGCCGCCAGATCCGTAAAAACCGCGGAAGGGCGTGCAGCGCCCCGAACGGCAGATCCTGTTGCCCCGGCACGTCGGCTGTTGGAGAAGCGGGGCTCAGGCGGGGCAAACTGCAAACTCTAGACCGAGGATCTTTGCGCCAAAGGGGAAACGGCCGGACGGGGGCGGCGGCCATCGGAGGGCCGGGAGGGTAAATGCCGTTCCAGAGGGGCGACGATTCCGGGCAGAAAGCGCCCGGGCCTGCCGGCCGAAATCCAGACGAGCTGCTCCGGCAGGGGAACGGCGGGGCCGGGCCGGCGTGCGGACTGCCAGAGTTCGACGAAAAGACGATTGCCAAGAACACGGACGAGTACGACGTTAAGATGCGCGCTTATGCGGAAAAATACGAGCAAGAGCTCGAGACGCTGGAGAAACAGATAGATAAAACAGCCATGGCCTACCTTGAATTTGGTCAGATTACAAAAGAAGAGGCGGTTGCGTTGGAGGAGACCTACGACATTTCTGTAAAGTCTAGCATATACGAGACGGGCGAGCCGAACTACATCCAGTTGTGGAACCGGCTTGCGGCGAAATCGCCCGTTGTCAAACACGTATGGAGATTCGTGACCGGCATGCTGGAAAGCGCCAGACACGAAAGCAAAAAATCCTACAAGGAAAGCAAGTCGTTTTACAGGGGCACCTCCATGTCGGAGTTGGCGAAGGTGGTGCGGGACGGGGGCATTGCGGTCCGCCTGCCGGGCGAGGGGGCCGTCGGAGACAGCGACCCGACATCGCTCACGCCCGTCTTGGAGGTGGCAATGCAGTATGCCAGCGGCAGGGGCGAAGGCGGCAGCGATACGAGGCCGGACGGGGTCGTATTGGAGTACGACGCAGAGTCGATCAGGAGAACCGGCAAGGCCAGACTCATGGAATACAACGTCATGGGCAGGTGGAGCAGGCGCAAGATACTGCCCCTGCGATGGTCACACCAGCGGGAAATCACGATACCGCACGGTTTAAAAGAGCCCGAGCTGGTAGGGGTGATAATGCATGAAAGCGGGGCCCGTCTCAACCCGGACATCGTGGCGGCGTTGAAGGACAAGGGCATAAAACTGACGGTGATCAAGGAATGGAGCGATGCGTCCATCTACCCAAGAGATGGCTAGTCCGGCAACCCTAATGGCACGGAGCATACTCCGCGGCGACAAGGACATGAGCGACGAGGAGGCTACAAGAGCGGTGGCGTCCTACATACGCAGCTGGCTCCCGGTGGACGAACGGGACAGGGCCGAAAAGATAGGGGCCGAGGCCGTCAAGGACGCGCGCGAATACCTCAAAAAGCCGAAAAAAACGCTCGGGATCGACCGGCGTCGGGCCTTGGTCGAGGAGATCAAAAAAGAACTCCAAGATGCCGAGGTGCAGCCAAGGCGCATCGTTTTAGCCAAACTGTCTACCGAGGAGACAAGAGCTCAAAAACGCGAGCTCGCGCCAAACACACACGACCCGCCAAAGCCCGTCGTTCTGCACAAACGGCGGGATCCGCGATCCGGGCCGCCCGATCACGACGCCGCCTAGAGCTGGTTGCAACCCGGCAGTCGCGGAAAGCCGCGCCGGCGCCAGGCCGCCCAAGATCCGAACGGCGGGCGCGCCGCGGCGGAGTCTTCTCCCGCGCGGGCACCGGTTCGTATCGACTTATTAACGCAGAACCCGCACCGCCGCCGTTGGTCGGAAATCCAGGATACGACGCGATGTTCACCAAGTTCTTCAACTCGGCCCAGCTCGCCAGCACGTACAAGCCCGTCTTCCTCAGGTCGCTCTTGGACGTGGGCGATCTGGCAGACAGATCCAAAAGGGCCAAGATCGTCGGCAGAAAATGGCTCAAGTTCAGGTGCAACGGCGAGAGGCTATTCGTCGATCTCAACTTTATCGCGGTCCGGTTCGCAAAGTACTACTGGGACATGGAATACAGGTTCAAGCTCAGGCAGTCGCAGGATCGCCAAGACGCGAACATCCTGAAGATCATAAGAGGAGCGCAGGCCGCTAGGAAAAAACCGCCCACGATCAGGGCGCTGGCGAGCACTTCCATGTCCGAGTTCCGCGCACAAGTAATCCGAAAGAGCATAAGGCCGGAAGTCCTCGTGCACCTCAAAACCAACATGCCCAGCCTCTACAAAAAAGAGAAGACCGGCGAGATATCATTCAATGCTAAAATAGTGCCGTACATCAAACGCAATAGGACGCTGCTGAGGAACGGGCTCAACTACACCATCGCCCGATACCTTGAAAAAATAAACCGGGGCACGCCCAGCATAGCCAAAAAAGTAGGCTACAACTCCGACAGCATCGTCAAGCCCATGCTCTGCCCCGGCGCGATCAAGGACATGCGCAGGTGGCAGTATTCGCGCTGCTTTTACTGCGGGGGCAACTTGCGCAAGCACCACGTAGACCACGTCATACCGTTCAATTTCGTCTTCTCCACAGAGCTTTACAACTGCGTCCTGTCGTGCCCGGGTTGCAACTGCAAAAAGTCTGACACGCTGCCAGAGAGGAGCCGGTTCGCCAAAGTGGTGGCCCGCAACCGGAAAAAACTAGACTACATCCAAAAGCAAGAAATAGCGTACAAAGAAGAGTCGTACTGCCTGCTGTTCAACACCTGCGTGATTCAATACAACGGCAAAAAGTTCTTCAGGCCAAGCTAGGCGCCGCGGCCCCGTACCGGCTCGGCTTTCCGATCCATGTCTCTGGCCAGTTCAGGCCAGAGTTGGCGGCGCCGGACTTAATCCCGGTCAACCCTTGGGCTTCTTGTTCGAGCCTGCACCATGCAGCTTTCAGCGCCTCGCTAGTCAGAGTCGACTGCCTCGGCACGGCCTTTGCGGATCAGTCCGTACAGCGCACTATCGCATTGGCGGCAGCCGGGCGCGCACCATTCCGGCACGCCGTCCTTGTTTTACGATAACAGACCGGGCAGTTCTTGCCAGACTGGCGAATTTGAGACCGAGCTGAGTTCGCGGCGGTGCTGTTGCCGACGTAAAGCCCAACGACGGCAATTCGGGAATCCGTTCAACAACCCAGTCCACAATCTCTGGATTATTCTAGAAAAACCTGTTTATCCTGACGGCAGACCGGAATGCCCTAATCCATTGCATTGTAGACGACATGGCGGCTCTCCCTCCTGCATTGCCTGAACCCGGGCCGTTTGCCGGGGTTCCAGATCGCGACACTTTCGACTCCACACGATCTTTGATCGCAACGTGCTCCACGGCGCCGGCTTCATAATGCATACCCTGCGTCATGCGTGTGGTTATTAACCCTGCCGGTCGACTCCCCCGTCGGCTTACATCAAGCACATAAACGAAGTGGATTAGCAACCCGTCCGTGTATCTTTTCTTCGTGGTTCCGGGCCTGCAAAGGGGCGCGTGACGCCTGACATGAAAGACTGAGACGCGGTGATTAAAACAATATCCCAGTAAGGTCAGGGATCTTCCGGATCCGGGCCGACGTCGGGGTAGTCCAAGCCCAGAGTCTTGGCTATCTTGCCGGAAACCGGGCGCCCTTTGGGTTGCCCGTCCAAGATATCGTCGCCATGGCCCTTGGCGGGTTGATGGACTATCAAAACATCGCATTGGCCGGCAGTTGACCTCGGTCCCGCTAACGGGCGGACGGATGCGTGCAATATGCGCCGGCCGACCCTGCGCCAGTCCCTGGCGGCCGTCACCTCTGTCCTGCCGCGCACTATACTGTACGCGATGCGCTAGGGGCACCCCGCGGCCGAGCGCGCCCGTCCTGCAGCTCTTTCCGCGAGCGCTCGGGCCTTGGCGGCAACGGGCGGATGACGCCGCTCCGCAACGCGCGCGCCCAAAGTCGCAGAACGGCGCCGGCTCGCCGGGACGGGCGGGGAAGCGCGTGCGCCGGTTCGGGATTTGTCCGCAAACGGGCCCCGATACAGCGCGCAAAAGAGCCGGTCCAGGTCTTGGACGCGTCCGCTGCCCGACGCGGGGCGGCCTTTGCGGCGAATCCTATAACACCACGCCAAAGCAATTTCCCTCTCGTACTTCGGGCGTAGGCTAGGGTGGAGGGAAATACATCTGAGTGGTGTTATAGGTTCCATTTTGCTCTGAAAAATCCCCAGCCGACGCGTATTACATGCGCCCGCGCGGCCTGTCAAGTGCCCAGGGCCCACATTTACACCAGAACAGCAGAACCGCCCGAAAGCTTCAGCCACCTGGATAATTCAAGCCCTGATGCCGCGTGCCGCGCGCACGGCTTAATCAATTTGTCTGGAGCAGGTCGAGTTCAGCCTAGCCCCCCGCTAGGCGCCCCCAGCTCCGCGACGGAGGGCCTTTGGGCCTGTGCTGCCGTCTCATTTCCTGCGCCTTATCGGCACCACGTGTATGGCGCAGTGGCGCGATTCGTCCACGGACGCGCTCGTTTCCAGCTCCAGACTAAAGTCGCTCGCGGACCTGGCCTCCGGATATTCCTCTGCGAGGTGCGCCTCCAGCAAGTCGATCATCATGGCCCGCTCGGGCGGCCTCAGCTCGAAATAGTTGGGCATGTGCCTCTTTGGGACGATGACTACGTGCTGCCCGTAACGCGTGCGCTTTACCTGCGCCGCGCCGGCCAGGAAGTTTTGCATTTTCATCTCGCGCTTGCACCAACGGCATCCTTTGTGGCCGAACGCCTTGCGGTTGATCTCCTGCAGAAAGTCGAGATCGTCGCGGTCCCTCTTTTGGCTGTTGCACTTGTAGCAGAGCGCCTGCAGGTTGGACAGCTCGTCCGGGCCGCCCTTGCTCCTCGGCACGATGTGGTCCACCTCGATCGCCCTTTCCAGGCTAGAGACGCCGCAGGCCACGCAGCGGCCCCCCGACTTTGCCAAGACCTTGTACCGCATGGAGCCGCTGACTGCCTTGGGGGAGTGGGGCCCGTCGCCGTGCGGCGGGATGCCTTTGCGCATTTTGTACTCGTTCAGCCTGTGCCTGCACGAAGCCACCAAGTTCTCGCGCTGCCTTTTAGTCAGCCCGGACGCGGTGAGCGTGAACATGCGGTTGCGATCCCCGATGCCCGATTCGGTGATCACCCCGTGTTTTTTGAGCGTGCGGCGCGGCCACCTGTTCACTATGTGTATGTAATATTCGAGCTGCGCGTAGTCGTTCCTCAAAAACTCCCTGGCCGCACCCCAAGCGCTGACCGTGCCGCCGTTCCTCAGCATCTTTTCTATCATGACGGGCTGGTACACGCCGGTCATGCTCATCCTGTTCTCTATGAAGTCCATCAGTTCTTTGTAATTCAACGCTGTGAGACGGGCGGCATGCAGATTTAAGCATGGCGGCATCCTTCAACCACCTCCTGTCTTGCGCCAGTCACCGGTAGCCCACGTCTACTCGATCATGTATCCTTCCAAGAGGCGGTCCCAGCTGGACGACATCTGACTGTATTCGTATTGGCAGTTCTTCGCCCTCTCTGGGTGGAGGTAGTCGCCGCCTACCAAGATTCTGTTGTATTCGGGATCGGCGCCGTACGCGTAGCAGGCGATGTTGTAGAACCTCTCTATGCTCAGCGAGTGGACGTCGTGGTAGGCGGGCGGCCCCTCCTCTTCGTTCCACTCTTGGCGCCACCAATCAGCCACGTCGATCATCATGTTTACCCCCGTCTCGTAGCGGGGATCGTAGTCGCCGTAGGTGCGCGACTGGATCAGGGCCGCGAACTGATCCACCGCGTCCTCCTCGAGCCCGGTTATCGGCAGGCCGTATATGTCCACGAGGGCGTGCCCCGTCTCGTGCAGCAGAATGCCGTCCAGCACGTTGTACGCAAAGCTTTCTGGCCTATCTGCGTAGTCGGGATACAGAGCATCGCCGTCGTTCAGAACATCGTCTACCAACTCGTAGCACATTGTGATCTTCTTTTCGCTCGGGCTGTAGCGCGCGTTTACTTCGTCGCACTCTGCCCCCTCGATCAGCACGTCGTACGGCAGCTTGTAGTTTTCGTTGAGCCATTCCGCGTTGTCCTCCAGCAGGTACGTACCCTGCAGGTACGCGGCGGCATCCGGGTACGAGGCACTGGGTTCGTACCCTACGTAAAAGTCGCCCTCGTCGGCGTACACCTCGACGGCCCGCACGATGCCGTTGTCCACCAGGAATTGGATGGCCGACAGGATCTCCCGATCGGACACCTGCCCGTCGGTGTCCGCATCGTCCAAGTACCCGATCATGGCCACCCACAAGAGCTCGGCTTCGGATATGTGGCCCGCTACGTACAGCTCAAAGACGTGCTCCATCCATTCTAGCACCCAGGTGCCGGGCCGGGCGTGCGCCTCGCCCAAAAGCTCGTCCACCTGGCCGCGCGCCTCCAGCGCCGAGGCGCACGCGAGCGCCGCGACCGCCAAGCACGCCCACCGCATACCCAACTCGGGCGGGCCGCGCCGCTTGCCATATGAACCGAACCCGCGCATTTTATCTTTAAATAAGGAACGGGCCGAATACGAACGCTTGGCACGCATCATGATACTGGCCGTCCTGCTCGCCGCCGCGCCGGCCCTCGCCTACGGCCACGGCCTCGGCGCCGACCAGGCCCCCCCGATAACCTTCGAGGGCATGGACGTGACCATACGCACCGAGCTGACCCCGTCGGACATCACGGCCGGCCAGTTCGAGGACGCCAACATCGGGATACGCTTCTTCGACGAGCGCACCGACGCCAACCTGCGCGACGTGACCTACCGCGTGGAGATATACCGCAGCCAGGACCTGCTGGCGAGGGACCTGTTCTACGACACCGACGGCGAGCTCAACGTCGAGGTAAGGCCCGTCCCCTCGTGCGCGCAGGACCCGCTCTGGCAGTGCACAAAGACGTACGGCGAGACGCACCCCATAGCCGGGGCGCTGTTCGCCCGCGGAGAGGGGCGGCCCATAATAGAGGGGCCCATATTCGACAAGGGCGGCCTGTACAACATACGGGTGGACATCGAGGGCGCCTCTAGCCCGAGGACGCTGGTCGGCGAGCCGCTCAGCTTCGAGACGTTCGTCAGCGTCGCGCAGGACCAGAACTTCCTGATACAGACGGCAGACGCGCAGGAGGTGCCCGTGACCGTAAAGACCTACTACGACGACGTGACCTCGCTGGAATACTCGGATGCGGACGACTCGATCACCTTCGAGATGCCCTTCGACTGGGATCCGGGCTACATATCGCAGGTGCAGGTGGTCCACGAGGAGGTCAGGATACCCAAGGACTTTGCCCCGTACGCGCCCGGCTCGTCCTTCGAGGGGTACGTAAACGGCGTAAAGGTGGCGAGCCGCGCCCTGCTGCTCGACCCGTACAGCTCCGACGAGCAGAACATACTGCACTTCCTGGTCACGAACTCAGAGCTGGAGAGGATAAACGGGATACTCGGGGAAGAAAACCACGCCTCGGGCTCCATGACGTTCAGGCTGGTGCCCACCTCCGAGGCCGGCCTGGAGTCGGCCGAGTTCTACCTGGTGGACGTGCAGTCGGGCGAGCGCTCGGGGGCCAACGTGGGCCTGAGCTGGGACGGCCGGTCCGCCGGGCCCGTCCCGGTGAGCATCTCGTTCCGCGACGATTCGGGGGCCCTCATACGGGACGCAAAGTACGCGTACTTTTTGATGGACCGGGGCGGCCGGACGGTGCAGTCGGGCGGCGACGATCCGGCAGACCCGGGAATAGAGGCGTTCGAGGGCATCGACGTGCAGCGCCTCGAGGTGCGGCCCGGCCAGCCGTACCGGCTCGACGTGTGGCTCTTGGGGAGGGGGCTGGACCTGGACCAGGCCAACGCGGGGATAGGCTCGGCGCTCATCGAGGTGGGCCCGCCGGCGCTGCCCTCGTGGATAAAGACCAACGCGGGCCTGTGGGCCTCGGGCCAGATAGACGACGGCACGTTCGTCGGCGCCATCCAGTACCTGATCAGCGAGGGGATAATATCGGTGCCGCCAGGCTCTGCGCCTTCCGGTTCGGCCGACGGGATACCGGGCTGGGTGCGCTCCAACGCGCAGCTGTGGGCCTCTGATCAGATAGACGACGCCACGTTTACCGGCGGGCTGCAGTGGATGGTCTCCAACGGGATAATCGATGTGCCATGAGGGACATCAACGACGTGCTGCCGCCGGTCCCGGACATGAAGTGGGGGGCCCTTACCAACGTGCCGCCCACGCGCCGGCGCATACGCGAGATGGACAGGGTGTTCCCGGCCAACGGGCGCTGGCACACCGTCTTCGAGGACGCCGAAAAGGTGCACGTCGACGGGGCGGTGATCTGGAAAAAGAGACCAGAGTCGTGGACCTGAATGATACCGCTGCGCGACGACACGCCGCACCCGCCCGGCTTCAAGCCGCGCCTCACGCAGGCGCTCATCGTGGCCAACGTGGCCGTCTTTTTCTTGGAGGTGGCCGTCACGGGGCAGTTTCTCGACTTTACCAACCGCAACGCGGCGGTCATGTTCTACCAGTGGGGGGCCGTCCCCGCCTGCATAACGGGCCTGGACGCCGAGGTGCCCTGCCAGCCCGAGCCGTACCTGGGCCTGCTTACGTCCACGTTCATGCACGGCGGGCTGCTGCACCTGGGGGGCAACATGCTGTTTTTGTGGATTTTCGCGGACAACATAGAGGCGAAACTGGGCCGCCTGAAGTTTTTGGGGGTGTACCTTGCCTGGGGGGTCGGCGCCGGCCTCATACATGTGGCCGCCGACCCGGCCAGCCCGATACCTGCGGTGGGTGCCTCAGGGGCCATATCGGGGGTGCTCGGGGCGTACCTGATGATCTTTCCGCGCGCCCGGATACTGACGTTCGTGTTTTTGGGGTTTTTCATGCAGATGATACGGATACCGGCAAAGTGGTTCCTTCCGTTCTGGCTGGTGTTTCAGAACTTGCTGCCCTTTTTCATAGGGGGCTTCGGGCTGGGCTTGGACGGCGGGGGCGGGGTGGCCTACATGGCCCACATCGGCGGGTTCGCCCTGGGCTTGGCCGGCGGGTACCTGTACAAGCGCACGCACACCGACCAGTTCACCTACGGGACGCGGTACGGGTGGAGGGGGGACTAGGCCGGACAGGCGCGGCTTTTCCGCTCTGCGGCCCCATTGAAGCGTTCTGTACATGTCCTCGATCGGCGTCTAGACTTTCCGCAACCGCTCTGCGGCCCCATTGAAGCTACGACACTGTGGACACACCGCGGTATCTGGGCCGCATCTTTCCGCAACGTGTTGCGGCCCCATTGAAGATCGTTGTACGGATCCTTCAGGAACACCATCATCTCGCCTTCTGCAACTTTCAAGTTGCGGCTCCATTGAAGAGGCCCCTCTCCGAGCCCGAGTGCCTTCTGCTTGTTTTTCCCGCAACCCTGTTGCGGCCCCATTGAAGCGGCGGCTTGCTCTGGTCTATGGCGAGCACCGCGTCCGCCTTCCGCAGCCAAAGTTGCGGCCCCGTTGGAGCTGGTTCGATCTGGCGTCCGAGCGGATCGTGCAGGTTTCATGGATGATCCGGCCGCGGGCCGATCTCTCGGCCCCGTGCGGCACGCGGCTGAAGGCCGGGCGCGGCGCGCGCTTTTGCAATCTGCGCGCCGCTATCTCCCCTTTGTCCCCAGAGTCGCCTTGTGCAGGCCGCACTCGAAACGGAAACCGCCGAGCAGGCCAGGCCAAACAGCAAAGTCCGTCTCGTCTCCGCTGCCCGAATCCGGCTTCAAAACCCCCATGTCAACGTTACGCAGGTTGTATGGCCGGCTCCCGCGTCCGCCAAGAAACGGATCTTGCCAAAACCGCATTCGAGCAGCGGCGGGCTGGCGACCGTGCCGTTGATCCCGATCGGCGCGCCGCCCACCTTCGTTGCTGTTTTCATACGCGTCCCGCTTGTTGCCTACACGCGGTTCTTTGCGGACCGCTAGAACAGCCGCCCTACCTCTTGCCTGTTGATGCGGTCTATGACCACGTTTCTCCTGTCGATCCCCTTCCTGTCGATCTCTTCCAAAAGTTCCGAAAAGTCCTCGTGGCTGGCGCGGACCTTTTTGCCGAGGACGGCTACGTACATGTCGCCGTAGTCTTTTTTGAGCGCCTCGCGGTTGTCCACCACCCACCCCGTATCGGCGCTGAATCTTGCAAGATCGGCGCATATCTGGTCGTAGTTTTTGGCGATCATCTCTTTCGCCTCTTTTACGTGCGGCAAGGACTCTCCTTCTCCCACGTACACGATGCTGGGACGGCTCAACCGGCATGCTTTCTTCGGGCCTGCATAAAAAACCGCCGGATTGCAGGGGGCATGGGCGCCGGCGCGAATTCGCAGGACGGCCCCCGACTAGGCACGGCTTGGCGGGCAGCCTCCGAGCCCGGTTCTTGCCGGTATCTGGAGGCACAAATACGGACTTGCGGCATATCGGGCATGGAATACGACGCAAGGGGCGTGCTCAAGATGCACGGCAACCCGTACACGGCGGTCGAGGCAATCATGCGCTGGGATCACTTGAGCTTGGACGAAGCCGTCGAGTCGGTGAGGGCCGCCGCCGGCATGGTCGAACAGAGGTACGTGGACAATTTCAGGCGGCTGCTGGCCAAAGCTGAACGCGCTTCCCGGTCTGGGTGAGGGACCGGCCGCCGTCTTGGAATCATCGTCCGCCGCTTGGCCCCTCCGCGAAGATCCGGGCCTCCGCGCAGGCCGCGCCTTCCCGGGCTGGCTCCGCGGGGCGGCGCCGTCCGGCGGGCCCGGCCCGCTAACGGCCGAAAAAGCGCCGGGCGGGGTGCGACCCCATGCCGACGCTCTCGGGCCAGCCCTCCCTGCCCAGCCGCTCGGCTATCTTTCTTGCCTCCGGCACCCGGCGCGCGTACCCGAACATGTCCATGCACCTGTCCAGCAGGCCGGCCCGCTCGAGCTCCTTGGCCGGGAACATGTCCGTTTCGTGCTCTTTCCACCACTTGATCCACAGGTACACGTGCAGCGCTTTGGGGGCGATGTACAGCTCGGCGCGGCCCTGTACTATCTTCCTGTCCCGCATCCTTGCCAGCAGGGGGCCGAACAGGCCTTCGGGCACCGCCCCCTTGGCCGCCAGCAGCCCGCGTATGCGGGCGAGCTCGCCCTCGTTTCCGAGCCTGCTGAACAGGCTCAGCCACGTCATGGCGCCGAGCCTGTCCTCGAATTGGGGGCCGTCGCCCCAGGCCCGCTTGTCCGCTATGTACCTGCCCCACACGTCCACCGTGTCGGGGGGCGCAAGTACGTCTTGCGGGTTGTCTCTCAGGTTCTGCCCCACCGTGTGGGCGGCCCGCGCCGACCTGCCGCAAAATTCGGCCCACTCGCCCAGATCCGGCGCGTCCCCGACGTAATGCCGCAGTACCTGCTCCGTGCCGGCCCGATCGAGGCCCCCTACTTCGAGGCGCCCGGCCGGCCCCTCGCCGTTACAGATAGTCACCAGCCGGACGCCCTTTTTCCTCCCCAGCCTGTCGTGCAGGTCCGCCTGGCAGGCAAAGTCGCACCCGTCCACCACCAGTATCGCCCCCGATTCGCCGCCGCACAGGCCTGCAAAAAAGCCCCGCCCCGCCAGCGCCGACGGGCCGTCCGCGTACACCACGAGGGGGCGCAGATCGTCCGTGTCCGTCGCCTCCAGGACCAGCCGGGTCTTGCCGGACCCCGGCGCCCCGCCGATCCTGATGTGCGCCGGTCCGGGCCCGCGCAGCTCTGCCCTTATCTGGGCTATCTGATCCTCCTGCTCTTTTCCGCGGTGGAACTTGCGCCTCATCTCGGCCTGCTGCGACCAGTCTTCGTGGAGCAGAAAGCCGGCGTTCTCCACGCCTAGCACCTTTAGCCGGAGCGAGGGGAAACGGCGCAGAAACCCAGCGATCGCGCCCCGGTCCCACACCTCCACGGACGCCCCGGCGTACCTCGGATCGAAGCCCTCGAGGTGCCCGGCGATCTCGTCCCCCGCTCCGCCCGGCTCGTCCTGCCCGGTGAGCGCGACCACCAGCGTGCCGTTTTCGTCGAGGCACGACTTTATCCTGCTCTTGATCTTTTCCCCGTCGAACAGGATCTCCTTGAGGCCGCGCCGCCCGATTTTTCCGGGCTTTACCCGGTAGCACGTGAGGCCCTTTTTTACGATCCCGTGCCTGCCGCCTTTAGGCGCGCCGCGCACGACCCCGTCGACGCCGCCGTTGGGCGAGCCCGACGCCTGAGGCACGTCTATCCGGTCGTACGGGATGCCCGAGGCGCGCGCGTCGGCGTATATCAGATCCCTGAGCAGGCAGACGGCCTCGCCCTGCCCCATCGCGTCCATGTGCTCCGGCCCGACCTCGAATGCGCACAACGTGGGCTGTCGGAGGGCCGGCGCTATAAAAATCGCGTGGCGGCCCGTTCCGGCAACGGCTGCAACCTCCGCGGCCGGGCGCGCCTGTTCGACTCTTTCCGGAGCCGCCTCCGGCAGGCCGCACCCGAAACGGAAACCACCGAGCGGATCCGTGGCAAAGCCTGCCTCGTCTCTGCCGCCCGAATCAGGCTTAAACCGTGTCGACGTTTCGCAGGATGGGCACGTGAGAACGCCGGCGACGCGTTCGTGCGTACGTCACGCGCGCAGCTTGCACACGATCCTTCGCGCAAACCACGCTAGAACGTCAGCTCCGCATACTGCCTGTTGATGCGGCTTATGGGCACGTTTCTCCCGTCGATCCCCGCGGAGTGGCAGTGCCAAAGGCTAGCGCGAGGCCCACCAGACGGAGATTACGCGCTACCTCTACTGCGACACCCCCATGGAAAGAGGAAACCATAATTTGTCTCGGAGTTCGTCTAGGCCTCTTAAGTTGACTATCAAGATCGACCACATGGCGGTTCTGCACATCGGACTATCCACCTGACTCATAGAGATAGGGCAGTCATACACCACGGCGTTTTTTTGCACATGTCGTACAGTCTGATTATTTTTGTCAACCTCGCGTGAGACGATGTTGGCATTTATGACTATAGTTGGCATAAACCATTGCTCCCACCTATTTTTGTCTAACGGGCCTGGGCGTTTCAAATACTCTTCAGCTACGCAGAACGTTTCTCTTGCGATCTGACATGCCACATCTAACAGCGAGCCGCCGAGCTTCCATACACCGTTGTTGTGTTTTTTGAACACTTGGCCTTGGGCATATCTGTGTGTCTCTAGACGAAGGTTATATAGTATCTTAGATTGACTTTGGATAATTTTTGGCACGAACGATCAGGCCGTAAGATAGTCGTGCATCTTTATGATCTTGATGCCGCCGGATCTCAGAGCTTTCAACACCTCTCTCTTTATCTGCTCGATGTCGTCGAAAAACTGGTTGGCGATGTAGCGCTTGACTTCCCTCCACTGGGACTCGATCGGCGCAAGCTCCGGCGTGTACTTTGGCAGGAACCTCGCCACGATGCCGCCGTCGGTTCTCTCGTACAGCCTCCGGAACACGGCTTCGCTGTGGTACGAGGCGTTGTCCGTGTAGATCAGCAGCTTGCCCAGCTTTTTGTAGGCCCTCATGAGGAACGCCTCTACGTTCTTGGCGTTGCCCGTATCGCAGAACTCGAAATAGCTCTGGCCTCCGGCCGCCACGACTCCGAGCAGGGTGGCCCGGCCTTTCCGCCTGCCCGTGACGTCGACCCTGACCTGTTCGGCGCGCTTGCCTTTCCTCCTTTTCTTGCGGTACCATCCTTTCCGGACCACGCTCTGCATGGATACGTGCATTTCGTCAAAAGAAACGGCCAGATGCCCGCGCCCAGCGTAGATTGCTACGGTTCTGTGAGCTTTTTTTTTGAAATCCTTGATTTCTGCCGGAGACGCCCCGCGTGCGTCGCGGGGGCGGGGCTTGATGTACACGAAGCCCAGCCGGTTCACCAGATCCCAGACGGAGTGGACATGGTACTCTACGCCGAACTTTTTCTTGATGTGCGTCCTGATCAGCGGTATCGTCCAAGCACCCGCTCCGAGTCCGATCGCTGCGGGACCCGCTTCCAGATCCCGCTCGAGCGCCTTGAGCTGGCGCTTGGTGAGCTTGCACGCTGCCCCTTTGTTCTTTATGTCGTATCTCTTGTTCAGACCGTTCTTTTCGATGTTCCTTATCCAGTTGGTCACCGTGGTGCGCGGAATGTCCAGGGCCTTGGATATTTCCACGATGGTCTTTCCCTGCTTCCTTTGTATGCATACCAGCAGCCTGCGTTCTGCTTTTGGATCTTTTTCCTTCCGATGCATGTCGCACAGGCGGGCCATGGTCACTTTGGGAAGAAACCTCCTCGCCATGGGGCCCCCCCGACGTGCCGCTATTTAGATCTTTGCCCAAAGTCAATCGAAGATACTATATTCTCCCATTCGAATAGAGGAAGGAACTCTGTCACGTGTTCCCGGAGAGTGTAAAAGATCGTCTGATCTTTGCTCCGAACAGATCCTGTAGATGGCAGAAACTCCCTCTCGGGTCAGGTCGGAACTGGTAAAAACCCAACTCATACGTGTAGGGTCTAGCCAGTGTGTCCCCACACACAACGCGAGCCTAGAGCCGCATGTCGCAACCATGTCTACCAACGCCCTTTCTCCAACGTGCCCTTCTTGGTTGCCGCCAACATCGTTTTTGGACTCTGAAACGTCGTATCCTGGCCCATTAGCGGCTAGCGTTGCATAGTCGGGTTTAAAAGAATACTTGACCGATGTAGCGGTTAGGCATGGATTTGGTCTAACAACCCGCTTGGATTCTTCTAGCTTTTTGTGTACTAAGGCGCGCAAGCTCACGGCGTCAGACACATCGTGCTGTTTTCTTGGATCTCGCTCAGACAACGGGTTGCCTCCTTGGCTGTTCTTCATTCGGGCCGCGTCCAACGACACCATTTATTTCAGGCCACCGCGCTTTTTGGCGCGGTTGCGGCGTGCTTGGAACCGGTAGCCGAGGGCTCGCCACGGTATCTCGGATCTCTTCGCGGCACGTGTTGCGCCAGCGCATGGGCGAGTCTGCCGCGATCGGACCGTTGCGCATCTCCAGCAACTCTGTCGGGCCAAACGGCATGCCATCCCTGTGGACCCCTTCCTCGTATATACTGCAAGATGCAGGCAAAAAGTAGCACTGGTGCGACTTCGCGGGGTAGGCGCACCTTGGGCACGACGGCCCGATCGACGCGAATGCGGGGGAACAGGGGTGCGAGACGGCCGTGGCGGGGCGCCGCTTTCCTAAACTGAACTGCGGCCCGGTTCTACGACGGCGATCCGGCGCCCGTTTCCAGGCTAGGCACCCCTGCCCCGAGGATCGCAAACGGTGCCCCGTGCCCGTCCCTGGAATGCTTATAAGCAGACAGTCCGGCCAAGCCCGTGCGGTTCCCGAAAAAGACTGACGCCCAGTTCCACAAAATATTCACGAGCATCATCACGGCCGACAAAAACAACACGTACAAGCTGGCTCTGGCCCTATTCCTGCTAGAGCACAGCAAGTCCAAACCGCGATCCTGCAAGGTCAAATACGAGGAGATCGCCCGGTTTTTTCTGAGATACTATTGGTCTCACGTGTGCAAGTCAAAGCTCCGCCAGGGGCCGGCAAACCAGGTTCCGCTGGTGGTGAAAATAATACGGGGCGAGTTCAACAAGGACGTCTATCCGATGGACTTTTCCGACCTCGAAAAGGCAGAGCCGTGCAAGGTGGAAAAATGTGTAGGCATGATCACGAAAAGGTGCTTCAAGGACGTAGTGCCGCGCTTCCACAGGATCGACGGGCGCAACCAGTGCGTCTTTTACAAATACTGGTCCAAAAAATACCGCGACAAATCGTGCAACGAAAGGCCGATCCTGCCCAAAGGAATCCTGATCAACCCCGCGGCCGCGAAATTCCTCAGAAAGAACTGCGTTCCCCTGCGCAAAAGCGTCATCCTGGAGTGGGTCAAGTTCCTCGAGACCAAAAACTTCGGGGCCCCCAACCTATCGAAAAAAGTGGAAGCCAAAGTCCGCGGCCCGCAAGACCAGCGCAAGTTCCTCACGCTGCTCAGCCCGTTTTCCAAAAAATGCTTCTACTGCCGCAAAAAACTAAAGTTCGACCGCGCTACCCACGTCGATCACGTCATCCCGTACGACTATATGGGCGAGACCGAGCTGTGGAACGCCGTGCTGGCGTGCCAGAGCTGCAACTGCACAAAACTCGACAGGCTGCCGCCCGAGAGGTTCGTCAAAGCCCTGATAACGCAAAACCGCAGATGCTACCACAAGATCGGGGACTTGCGCAAGTCCATCGACAGCATGCACGGGGGCCGCCACACAGCCCGCATTTCCAAGAGCGCGGCCGAATCCCTCAGAAAGAACATCTACTGGCACTACCGTAGCGCCGCCGACTCTGGCTACCCGCCTCTGAGAGCGTTCCCGCCAAGATCGGCGTGACCGCGCCGTTCTTTCGAGTGTCCGAGCCTCGCGCTTGGCGGCGGATGCGGGCCTTGCCGGGCACGCGCGCAATCTGCGCCTGCGGGAGGCGCCCGCCGGGCAGGCCGGAGATGCAGGACCGCCCTTGCGCGGCGCACGGCCGGCTCGCGGGGCCGCTCCACATGGTCAAACGCGCGCCACCCGCAGAATCCCCCGTGCGCCTCTTCTGCCCCTGGACGGGGCCTCTAGCCGAACGGCACTTCCCGGTATTCCAACTTGTCCTCTTCCAGCATATTTTTCAGCTTGTCCGGTATCTGGGGCGAGACCAAGAAGAACCTCGCCCCTTCCATGCCCGTGACTTTTTTGTAGTCGTCCCGGTACCCGGATATCTGGCGCTTGTCCCTGAGCGCCGCCGCCGGATACTTTAGCTCCAGCCCGACCGCCCTGCCCGAACTGTCCCTGCACAAAAAGTCGATGCTGCCGGTGGGTAGCCGGTATTCGGACGACTGCAACAGCAGGCCGTCTTCGATTAGATTCAAGTTGGCCCTTATGTATTCTTGGTAGTCTTTTTCTTTCTTGATGGCCCCGTCCAGCTGCTTCTGCAGCCGGTCCGGGTTGTCTACATAGCTGTAGAGCCACTCGTGGTCGACGGACATGTAGAACGCGGCGACTTCCCTGCGTTCTGCGATGCCTTCCGAGACCAGTTTGTTCAGGAATTTGTTGCAGGCGGACGTGGGGATGCCCTCCGAGACGATGAGATCCTCTTCCGCGTCTGGAGCCAGCCCGCCTTTTAGCAGCTTTATCAGCTTGCACTGCCAGTTCAGCGTCTTGAGCTGCCTTGAGTCAAACAGGGACGCCAGCATGTTGATCCTTTCTGCCATGTCGTAGGTTCCGGCAAGCTGCACCACCTTGTCCCTGAGGCTTTCGAACTCTTGCCTCGGCACGCTTTCTCCCAGCATCTTTGCGGCGCGTTCGATGATCTCTTTGTTGGCCTGGTCTATCATCTCGTCGCGCGTCCTATGCAGGCCCTCGGTCGTTTCGTGCGTAAAACTGTTCATCTTGTTTTCGGTACGCGACTCTAGATCTGAAAAACCCGTGGAGAGGCTCTGCATGCTCTGCTGCATCATCGACATCTCGCTGGCGTGTGGAAGCTCGGTCTTGAGTTCGGTAAGATCGGAGCAGGTTGTTTTCAGCTGTTCGCCGATTCTCGACACGTCGTACTGGATCTTTGGGTCTATGCCCCGGAGGGGGCGGATGGCGTTTTCGAGTTCGGTAAGATCGGAGCAGGTGGTTCTCAGCCGTTCGTCTATCCTCGACACGTCGTACTGGATCTTTGGGTCTATGCCCCTGAGCGGCTGGAGGTTCTTTTTGATCTCCGAGATGCCCCTGCGCTGCAGGACGTAGAATATGGAGCAGATGACCACCGTCGCAATCATTGCCGCAAGCACGGCTGCCCCTTCTGCTTGCAGCGCCATGCCTCCGAGCATCCAAGCGCGCCGATCGCGTGAGCCATAAATTGGTATCCATTGGCTGTTCTGTAGGCACTGTTGCGAGTTCGGGGCTAGTTTCTGACTCGACACGGCCGGCCCGATCGCCCCGGGCCCCTGTTCCTGCCGGTATCCGGAGGCACGAATAAGGGCTTGCGGAGGGCCAGTCATGGCATGCGACGCCAGAACGGTGCTAGAAATGTACGGAGCCGCACATGGTGGCCGAGGCGGTGAGGGCGGCCGCTTCGATCAGAGATACGTGGACAACGTCGGGCGGCTGCTGGCCGAAGCTAGACCTGTTGGCCGGCCCGCGTGAGGCACCGGCTGCCGTTCCGGCAGTCTTTGGCGGCATGCGTATTTCGTGCCCGAGTCACCCCGCAACGCCGATGTTGAAACGGCGAAAGCCGTGTCACGGCGTCTCGCCGCCGCCAAGGTTGTAGTACAGCAGCTCGGCCTTGTCCTTTCCCGCCGCTGCTTTTACTGTGCGCATGCGGCTCACTGCTAGGTTGATAAGGCGGCGCCCGCGAATGGCTCCGTGCTGATGACTCCAACGAACGAAAGCAAAGCGGCCGGGGCCACCGCGGCGTCCGTGCGAGCCGCGATGCCTGCGCACATCCAGCAGATGGGCGCGGAGGCCGGCGAGACGCTAGTGTGGGATCTCGACAAAGTAAAGGGCCGGCGGATAGCGACCATAACCGAGGCCGGCGGAAACAAGCCGGAGGCGGCGGCATGAGGCGCCACCGGCGGTACAGGCGGCGCGGGATAAACGCCAAGGTGCTGATCGTGGTAGTCGTCGCAATCGGCGCGGTGTCGTTCTTGGGCGTGAACGCTCAGTCGCTGACCACGTCGGAGGAAATATTCAGTTTCGAGAACGCGATCGAAGCCGAGATTGCCGAGAAGGTCAACGACGCGGTGTCAGAACACAATGCCGAGCACAGGAGAAACCAGTACTGTTTGGAACGCTTGTACGAGGAATGGGACGGCATCGCCGGCACACAGATACCGGACGGCGAAAAGCGCGAGACGCTCGATCGGATGTTCAAGCCGTTTGGTTCTTTCGGCTTTTTTGACCCGTGCAGGGAACTAGCCGAAACCAGGATACGCGCGGAATTGCGGGGTTAAGGCACGAAGAGTCAAAGTTCCACGCCGCCGGTAAGTCAGCGCAGCCGCACGGTCCGGGCGGCCGGCGCTCCCCCACGTATAGCAATCTGGGCCGCGATGAGCCCGGCTACTTGGGCATAACCTACAGCATGAGCTAGGACGATGTCCGAGGATAGCATGTAATTTGCGTCTGCTGGCCCGACTCTGGCCTTTTGCCGCGGCCGCCCATGTCCTACCGTGCACGATCTTGTGCGTGACACGGGGGAGATCGGGCCCCTCAGAGGTCGGCCTGGTCGGGCGGCTCCCGGCAGGCGCACGCGCATCCCCAGCGCGGCCGGCCCCCGCGTCCACGACCGACCGCCCAGGCCCCCCGCGCCCTTGATATTGGGGTACAGAAAAGCCGCCCCGCGGCCCAGTCACGGCTGTTTCCCGGGCCCGCCGGCGAGGGCGCCGGCGCCCGGGTATCTACAAATAGGACCGCCGCGGCCCCGAACACGTGCCCCTCATCAAGGTCTCGCTGTACCCCGGCCGCACCGACGAACAGAAGCAAAAGTACGCCGAAGAGATAACGCGGGCCGCCTCGGACATACTGGGCGCCAAAAAAGAGCACGTCATCGTGATATACGACGAGCGGCCGCGCCCCGACTGGTACCTGGCGGGCAAACAACTTTGAGCCGCGTCACGCTAGTCCAGATGCGCGCGTCCCCCGACAAGGAGCGCAACCTCCGGCACGTACTGCGCTCCATAAGGTCGGCCGCGCGGCGCGGCTCTTCGCTGTGCGCCTTTCCGGAGTTCATGATGGCCCCCCTGCCGGGGGGCAGGGCCGAGCTTGCAGGGCTTGCCGAGCCGCTGGGCGGCCCGTTCGTATCCGAAATATCGCGCGCGGCGCGCGAGCACCGCGTGGAGGTGGTCGGCACGCTCTACGAGTCCGAAAGGGGCGCCGTGTACGACACCTCCTTCCTTGTCTCGCGCGCGGGGCGCCTGGTCTCGTCGTACCGCAAGACGCACCTGTACGACGCGCTCGGGTTCCGAGAATCGTCGAGGCTGACGGCCGGCTCAAAGCTGCCCGGCACGGCCCCCTCGTCGCTCGGCAGGCTGGGCATGCTGGTCTGCTACGACCTGCGCTTCCCGGAGGTCTCGCGCGGCCTTGCCGCCTCGGGCGCGCGAGTGCTCGTGGCCCCCTCTGCGTGGGTCCCGGGGCCGATGAAGGCCGAGCACTGGCGCGTGGCCAACAGGGCGCGCGCCGTGGAGAACGGCTGCTACGTGGTCTCGCCGGACCGCGCCGGCCCCGAGTACTGCGGGCTCAGCTGCGTCATAGACCCGATGGGCGGGACTGTCCTGGAGATGGGCGCCGGGCCCGGCTCGGCGACGGCCGAGATCTCTGCCGAAAAGGTGCGCCGGGCGCGCCGCTCGCTGCCCCTGCTCAAGGGGCGGCGGACCGACCTGTACCGGTGAGGGGGCAGCGCAGGTTGGAGCACCTGCGCTGCCGGGGCCTCCCCCCGGCCGCAGCGCAGCGCCGCCACGGGCCACCGGCACGAGGCGCACTTTGCGCGCGGCGCGCAGCGGGCCCCTCCGGGGCAGGCGGGGACGAGGCCGGGCAGCCGCCCCGGTTGGAGCACCCCGCGAAGCGCTTGCCCGTCGAGCGCGAGCGGACCGCCATCAGCATGCCGCCCCCGCAGGAGGGGCAGGGGACCGGCCCCGCGCCGGGCCGTCTGAGACAAGACTGCCGTCCTGCCGATAGCTCTAAAAAGAGGGCTCGAACGGCGGCCGCAGTTGGCAAAAAAAGACTCGGTGGATCAGTACACCCACCCGGACTCCACGCGGACGAACAACCCGCCGGCGGGACTGGTCACACTGGAGACCGACCCGGACAGGCCCAGCAAGCACTACTCGCACGATCCCCGCCTTGATCCGCACCTCCAATGGTCCGGCAAACGGGAAAACTCCGAGTTTGAAGTGGATACCGTATCCCTACACGTGCACGAGACAGTTGATCCTGCCACCATTTTGGAAAAAGCAATGCAGCTGAGGCGGGGGGGGGGGTGGATCCCAGCAAACGCTGTTTGGGTATTTCGACGAGCGGCTCTCTTTGCGTCATGCAGTAGAGTTCTACAAACACGATCAAAACTGGTCTAACCGACTGGTCGCCGGAGATTCCTTGCTGGTCATGAATTCGCTGTTGCAGAAAGAAGGCATGGGGGGCAAAGTACAGATGATCTACATAGACCCCCCGTACGGAATAAAGTACAGTTCCAACTTTCAACCGTTCGTAAGCAAGCGCAACGTAACGGATGGCAAGGATGCCGATCTTACACAAGAGCCTGAAATGATAAAGGCGTTCAGAGACACGTGGGAACTGGGAATACACTCGTACCTGTCATACTTGCGAGACAGGTTGCTGCTGTCCAAACAGCTACTTGCGGAGAGCGGCAGTGTGTTTGTGCAGATTTCAAGCAAAAACCTCCACCACGTGTTGGAAATCATGAGCGAAGTGTTCGGTAGCGAGAATTTTGTCAACGTAATAAGCTATAGAACTACATCTGGCGATACTGCTGCGCTATTGCCATCAATGGTGGATTACCTCGTTTGGTTTGCTAAGGACAAAAAACACATCAAATTTCACCAAATTTTTCTCGACAAAGAGGTAGGCGCGAGTCGTGCATACAATTATGTCGAAGAACCAAACGGCACGATTAGAAAAATACACAAAGAAGAAATTAAAAACCCAAATTTGATCCCAAAAAACTGTCGAATATTCACTATGGCTGATTTGCATCATGCAGGTTTTCGTGAAACCACTACCTTTGAATTTGAGTTTAAAAGAAAAAAATTCCATCCAGGAAGCAACCATCATTGGAAGACAAACAAGAAAGGAATGGACAGGTTGAAGAAAGCAGAGCGCCTTGTTCTAAGCACAAATACTCTACGTTACAAGAAATACTTTGGTGACTTTCCGGTAACACATTTGGGCAACATGTGGATCGATACTGGAGGCGCAGCCAACAAAAAATACGTAGTTCAGACATCGCCCAAGATCATACAACGTTGCATGTTGATGGTTACAGACCCGGGTGACTTGGTGTTTGATCCTACATGCGGAGGCGGCACTACTGCATTTGTAGCAGAGCAGTGGGGAAGAAGGTGGATCACATGTGATACGTCAAGAGTCGCTTTGGCATTAACAAAACAGAGATTAATGACTGCCGTCTATAATTATTATAAACTACACAAACCAGACGAAGGTGTCTCTTCTGGGTTTCTATACAAAACCGTGCAACACAAAACATTGCGGTCGATCGCAAATAATGAACCGCCAGATCTTGTGACGTTGTATGACAAACCAATCACCCAAAGCAACAAAATGAGAATCTCTGGCCCGTTCACCATCGAGGCGGTCCCGGCGCCAACAGCAAAGTCGCTTGACGTTCTGTCCGCTGACCCGGAAGACGATCCCACGACTGCGCCGGGCGCGTCCTCGCACCAGCAGCAATGGCGCGACGAACTGCTGAAGACCGGGATACGCGGAAAGTCCAACCAGAGAATCGAATTCACCAGGGTGGAACCCCATCCTGCCACAAAGTGGCTCCACGCAGACGCAGAGACCAAAGACAAACCGAAGCGCGCGATGGTCTCGTTCGGCCCGGAGCACGCCCCCTTGGAGCAGCGCCAGGTAGAGAACGCGATCAAGGAGGCGCAAACCCTGGTCCCCCCGCCCGAGATGCTGATATTCGCAGCGATGCAGTTTGATCCCGAGGCCGCAAAGGACATCGACGGGTTGAACTGGCCGGGCGTCACAACGCTCAAAGTCGAGATGAACAAGGATCTTTTAACCTCGGATCTGAAAACCAAGCGCGCGAGCAACGAGTCGTTCTGGCTGATGGGCCAGCCCGACGTGGAGGTCGGAAAGACCGGCGACAAGCACGTGGTGACAGTCAACGGATTCGACTACTACAACACGAAAACCGGAGAGATCGAATCGGGCGATTCTTCAAAGATCTCCATGTGGATGCTCGACGAGGACTACGACGGCAGGAGCGTGTACCCGAAGCAGATATTCTTCCCCATGGAAGGCGAGGACGGGGGGTGGGTCAAGCTTGCCAAGACGCTACGGGCCCAGATCGACGCGGATCTCATACACAAGTACCACGGAAAGACGTCGATCCCGTTCGAGGCGGGGCCCAACAAGCAGGCCGCCGTAAAGATCATCGACGACCGGGGGATTGAGTCGCTAAAGGTAATCCACCTCGAAAAATGATGTCCCGCATACCGAACCTCATAATATGCAATCCGTACCGAGTGCCTTCAGAGCACTGGAAGTACGATCGCGCCAGAAGGAAATTCGAAAAAACCCCCGGAAGGCGGCCCGCCGGATTCCTGATCGCAAGCGGCGACAGCAAGTCCTTCGACGATCCGGGCGAGTTCAGGGAGCTGGATCTAGTCAACAGAGTGCGGGAGAGGGTGGACAGCTGGCGGGATCTGGGCTATCCGGGCATCACCGGCGTCACGAGGCAGCTGCTCGGGTTCTGGCGCGACGGAACGCGGCGGACAAACCCGTTCTTTTTCTGCCAGCTGGAGGCGATAGAGACGCTGATCTGGCTGGTGGAGGCCCCCGAGGCGGAAAAGCAGGGAATACGGATTCCGTCCGACGGGGGGCGGTTCCAGAGGCTGTGCTGCAAGATGGCGACGGGCACCGGCAAGACGGTCGTGATGGCGATGCTGATCGCGTGGCAGGTAGCAAACAAGAGCGCTTACCCGCAGGATGCGCGCTTTTCAAAGAACGTGCTGCTGATGGCCCCCAGCCTGACCGTAAAGTCCCGGCTGCAGGTCCTCGATCCTGCCAAAAAAGACAACTTTTACGACCTGTTCGGCGTCGTTCCGGAAGGCCTGCACAGGCGGCTGTTCGAGGGAAACTTCGTCGTACACAACTGGCACACGCTCATGCCGGAGGCCGATTCCCCCAAGAGCGTGGTCAAACTGGGCCCGGAGAGCGACGGGGCCTTTTCGAAAAGAATCCTAAAGCACGATCTGCGGAACATAATCGTGATCAACGACGAGGCGCACCACGCGTACAGGGCGAGCGCGGATCAGACAAAGAACATCAACAAGAAAGATCTGGAGCGCGACAAGCGGTGGATAGAGGGCCTGGACAAGATACACAACGCAAGAAACATCGCGCACTGCTTCGACTTTTCGGCGACCCCCTTCATCCCGTCCGGCAGGAACGTCACCGAGGACACCCTGTTTGAGTGGATAGTCTCGGACTTTTCGCTAAACGACGCGATCGAATCCGGCATCACCAAGACGCCCAGGATAGCCATAAAGGACGACAGCGGCAAGTTCTCCAAAGAGTACAGTTCCAGATTCTACCACCTGTACAAAGACCCCGAGGTAGAGCACGATCTCAACCGGAAGGCAAAACCCCACGAACGCCTGCCGACCCTTGTGGCAAACGCCTACCTCCTCTTGGGCCAGGACTGGCTGGAAACCAAGAGCCTCTGGGACGGTGCGGGCTCCAAGATCCCGCCCGTGATGATAACTGTCTGCAACGAAACCCACACCGCGGCAAGGATAGCGCACTCTTTTCAAAAGGGGCAATTAGAACCGAAGGATCTCTCGGCCCCGGAGCACATGCTGCACATAGACTCTGCGGCCATAAGCAAGGCGGAGGGGGGCGAGGCAGGCGAAAAATCCGCCGGCACGGAGGAGGAATTGAGGCAGAAAGTCGACACCGTCGGCAAGCGGGGCAAGCCCGGGGAGCAGATCCGAAACATCATCGCCGTGCAGATGCTCACGGAGGGGTGGGACGCCAGAAACGTGACCCACATAATGGGCCTGAGGGCGTTCACCAGCCAGCTGCTCTGCGAGCAGGTGGTCGGGAGGGGCCTGCGCAGGACATCGTACGACGTCGATCCGGAGACCGGGCTGTTTTCGCCAGAGTACGTCAACGTGTTCGGCGTGCCGTTTACGTTCCTGCCCCACGAGGGAGGCGACGGGACGCCGCCTCCCCCGACGGATCCGGTCACGACCATAGAGCCGGATCCCGAAAAAAGCGAGCACAGAATATCGTGGCCCAACATCGAAAGAATAGACTCCGAGTATTCCACGCGCCTCTCGGTGGACTGGGAGAAACTGGGTCCTTTGGATCTGCACAGCGGCGGGATCAGCACCACTGTGGGCATGGCCCAGATCATCGAGGGAAAGCCGAGCGTGGACCAGATGTCGGAGATCGACCTGTACCGGCTCCACAAGACGATAAGGCTGCAGCGCATCATCTTCCTGGCCTCCAAGGACGTCTATGATCTCATGTCCCCCGGCTGGAAGGGCGGCAGGGACCTCCTTTTGATGCAGGTAGTGCGGCTCGTGGAGGAGTTCATACGCTCGGGGGGGATTCGGGTAGTGGACGTCCCCGACGACGAGCTCAGGACCAGAGTAACCATCCTGTTCAACATGCAGAAGGTAGTCTCGCACGTCTGCAAGGGCATCACGGATTCCAGCACGGAGAGCCGCCGCATGGCGCTGCACCCCGACACGCCGATAAAATCCACCGGGAACATGCGCCCGTGGCACACCAAAAAGCCCGCCGAGCGCGCCGCAAAATCGCACGTCAACTTGGCGGTCTACGACTCTACGTGGGAGATGGGCGCGGGCCAGGAACTGGAAAGGAACGGCAACGTGGCATCGTGGGCCAGGAACGACCACTTGGGGTTCGTCGTGCGATACATGTACAAGGGAGTCCCCCGCGAATACCACCCGGACTTTCTGATCCGCCTCAAAAACGGCGTCACGCTGGTTTTGGAGATCAAGGGGATTGACAGCGACCAGGACCGGGAGAAGCGGCGGCACCTCCAAGAGTGGGTGGACGTAGTGAACGAAAGCGGCGCGTACGGCACGTGGACGTGCGACGTCGCGTTCAATCCGGGCGACGTGCGCGGCATAGTCGCAAAGCACTCCGAGACGGAGGCCTCTGCGAGGGAGAGCGCCAAATGCCCGAGGTGCCGCAAAAAGGCCGCGTCAAGGAAAGAAGTCGAGAAAAGGTTCGGGTTCCGCAACGCGGACGGCGTGGTCAGGCCGCAGTCCTGGTGCAGAGCCTGCCGCAAGAGCATCGGCGGCTGAAGCGCCCGCGCGGCCGACGCCCCGGATTTGGGCCGGGATCGGGCGGCCCGGCTCGGAGGCTGGCTTTTGCCGCGCCGGGAAGCATAGCGTCTCCGCTCCGGCCCTCCCCGATCCGACCGTCGCCGCCCCCGCTCAGGGGGCGGCGGACCTACCCGTGCCGGTGAGGGGGCAGCGCAGGTTGGAGCACCTGCGCTGCCAGGGCCTGCCCCGGCCGTAGCGCAGCGCCACCACGGGCCACCGGCACGAGGCGCACTTTGTGCGCGTGGCGCGCAGCAGGCCCCTCTGGGGCAGCGGGGACGAGGCCGAGCAGCCGCCCCGGTAGTTGGAGCACCCCACGAAGCGCTTGCCCGTCGAGCGCGAGCGGATCACCATCAGCATGCCGCCCCCGCAGGAGGGGCAGGGGACCAGCCCCGCGCTGGGCCTGCCGGTGCCGGCGATGGTGTACAGCCTCTTTCCGGCAGACCAGGACAGGTACCCGGCCGGGTCGGCGTACTGGCGCAGCCGGTCGCGGAACTTTTTGACGCTCGACTCCGTCGCGCTGGCCACGTGCCTGCCCGCCACGGCCGGCTTTGCGGGCGCGGGCAAGATAAGCGTGGCGCGCGGGGCGGAAAACGTTGACAAGGGGTCTGAAACATTTGACAGAGGCCATTAAATTGCCCGGGCGCGACGTAGCTGCGATGCGGGTCTTGTTGGCTGCGGCGCTGGCCGCCGCGGCCGTGCTGGCGGCGGGCGCGCCGGGCGCCGAGGGGACGACGCCGACGCTGAGCACCAAGGTCATGGACACGAACAACGACGGCACGTGGGCGTCCGTCCTGACCCTGACGTTCAACACAAACGTCCAGGTGCACACCAGCGTGGACGACACGCTTCAGGACATCACAGTCGAAGGGAACCGGGGCTCATCGCTGGAGGTTAGCGGATCCACGGTCAAGATATTCTACCTGCCGCCTGCCGAAAACGGAATTCGGGAGGCTACAAAAGACGGCCTGCATGTCTCCATAACGGACACCGCGCTAAAGTCGACGGATGACAGCACCGACCTTGCGGCCGTCACGAATTCAGTCGTTACCGTGACCGGCGACAGCACGGGCCCCAAGGTGGTCAGCGCAGCGCTGGACAGGGACGGCGGGGTGCTGTACATAGTCATGGACGAGTCCCTAGCGTACGGCAACTACAACGTCGACTCAACCACCGGCGGAGACCTACGCATCAGTAGCAGCAAAGTCTTGCGTTACGGGACCGCCTTTGAAAACGTCACAAAATACCACCTGCGCGACGGCGCGACTGCCTCGAGCGGCCTCACTATGGCTTCCTCCAACAGCCCGAGCGTGCACCGCTCGCCGATCCACGAGATCCGCTTCGCGCTCACCCCGACCCAGCTTTCCACGGTGACTGGCTATACGAGCCCGCACCTGCACATGGACGCGGGCGCGGTCACGGGCATAGGTTCTAACAAGCAAATAAGCAACGACGCCAATTCAATAACAAACAACGCGGCCATCGCAAAGGCGATAAACTACCTGCCGCGCGTCTCGGCCGCCGAGCTTGTGACGAACACGCGGGCGCTGTCGATCACGTTCGACGAGTCGGTCACCAAGAAATCGGGCACATTCTACATACGCAACAGCGCCACGGGCGCGTACAATTCGGGAACCGACGTGACGGGAACGCTGGCCGTATCTGGAACCGCCGGAACCGCCACGCTGACCGCCCAGCAGGTCGCGAGGGTGCAGGGCATGTCCACGCCGCACCTTCACCTCAACGCCGGGGCGGTGACAGACGGCGGCGGCGCGGACAACGTCAAGATCGCCAAGGCGATGACCGTCACGAATCCGGGGCCGGTGCTGTTCGGGGCCACGCTCGACGAGGCCACCCGCACGCTCACGCTCACGCTAGACAAGGCCGTAAAGTCGGCCGGCGCGGACGTGGACCAGTCCAAGATACGCGTCAGGGACGGGGCTGGCACCACCGGCGGCACCGCGCTGTCCGGCTCGACGGTATCATCGACGGGTGACAGCACGACCGTCACTATCACGCTTACTTCTTCGCAGGTGGCGACCGTCACGGGGTACGCCGCGCCACACGCATACCTGGAGGCGGGCGCGGTGACGAGCGCCTCGAACGTGGCCAGCGTTGCCCCCCTGCTGTCCAAGCCGGTGCTGCTGTACCCGCACTTGGACTCGGCCGTCGTCGACCTCAACAACTTTTCGACCGGCAGCGGCCAAAACACGACATATTACGCGGGCAAGCTGGTGCTCAAATTCAACGTGGACGTGGGCGTGAACACCAGCGACGCGGACACGCTCCCAAAGATAACGGTCCGCGACGCGGACAACTCGCCGACGCTCACGCTGGACACGAACGCCTCGGTTATCACGAGCACGGCCACCGTCGAGATAGGGCTGAGCAACGCGCAAAAAGAGGCCGTCAGGGCGATGTCGGGCGACCTGGAGGTGCTGATAGGTGCAAACGCCTTCAAGTCCGACACGGGCTCGCTGGCGCTGCCGGCGGTCGGCGACGGCGACGGGCCCATCCCGGGCGCCAGCGTGACGCCGGACACCACCCGCCCGGCGATAACCTCGGTCTCCCTGGACGGAGAGTCGGGCCTGCTCGCGCTCAACTTTGACGAGCTCGTGCAGGCAGACCCGGGGGACATCAACCTGAGCCACATGCAGCTGTACTATCCCCAGCGGGGAAACTTCCACCTGGGGGACCTGCAGGCGGGGTACGCCGCCCTGTCCACCCCGTGCGTGCCCGCGCCCTGCCCCCAAGGCGGCTCCACGGTCACGTCTTCGGGCGATTCCACCGCGGTCACGGTCCAGCTCAGCGAGGAGCACCGCAAAAGGGCCATAGCCCTGCTCGATCCGCAATACTGGATACAGCACCAAGAGTCGATAAAGGACACGTCGGGAAACTTCACACCGAGTGCCACCTTCGGCGGGGCCTCCTACACGCCCGACACGACGGCCCCGACGCTCGTGGCCACGGGACAAAACAGGCCCGCCCTCGACGAGGGGACCGGCGTATTGACGCTGACGTTCAGCGAATCCGTAAAGGAGGGATCGAACGTGGATCTGACAAAGATCTTCATTGCGGGCAGCACGACCGCGAGCGGCGGCACGGCCCTGAGCGTCTCGGGGGACGCCTCCGAGCTCACCTCGACGGTCGATACCGACTCTGAAATAACGATAAAACTGCGCGAGACGGCGCGGAAGGCGGCCATCGGACACGCGACGCCGTATGTGTACTTTGCCTCGGGCGCCGTGGTGGATCTTTCAAACCAGACCCTGGCCGCCTCGACCAGCAGCGCCGAGATCGCCGACACGGCCGACACGACGCCCCCGACGCTCGTGACCGCGGCGCCGAACGGGCCGGCCCTCGACGAGGGCACCGGGATATTGACGCTGGCGTTCGACGAATCGGTAAAGGACGGCGCCGACGTCGATCTGACGAAGATCTTCATAGCCGGCGGCACGGCCGCGAGCGGCGGCACGGCCCTGAGCGTCTCGGGGGACGCCTCCGCGGTGACATCGACGGTCGACACGGACGCGGTCATCACGATAACGCTGCGCGAGGCGGCCAGGCAGGCGGCCATCGGACACGCGACGCCGCACGTGTACTTTGCCTCGGGCGCCGTAAAGGATCTGTCCGACCAGAACGTCGCGGCATCGACGGCCGCCGCCGAGATCGCCGACACGCCCGACACCACCGCGCCGACGCTCGTGGCGACCGGGCAGGACGGCCCGGCGCTCGACGAGGGCACCGGGATACTCACGCTGACCTTCGACGAGTACGTAAAGGCCGCGGCTTCGGATGTCGACCTGACCAAGATATTCATGAACGACGGCTCGTTCACCGCCGGCGGCACGGCGCTGGCCGCCGGCACGCCGCCTGCCGGCGCGACGGTCACCTCGACGGGCGACGGCGCGGCCGTGACGGTACAACTCACCGAAGCGCAGCGCAAGTCGGCCATCGGATACGCGACGCCGCACGTGTACCTAGGCGCGGGCGCCGTAAAGGACACCTCGGACCAGACGATCGCCGCCTCTGCGGCCAGCGCCGAGATCGCCGACACGGCCGACACGACGCCCCCGACGCTCGTGACCGCGGCGCCGAACGGGCCGGCCCTCGACGAGGGCACCGGGATATTGACGCTGGCGTTCGACGAATCGGTAAAGGACGGCGCCGACGTCGATCTGACGAAGATCTTCATAGCCGGCGGCACGGCCGCGAGCGGCGGCACGGCCCTGAGCGTCTCGGGGGACGCCTCCGCGGTGACATCGACGGTCGACACGGACGCGGTCATCACGATAACGCTGCGCGAGGCGGCCAGGCAGGCGGCCATCGGACACGCGACGCCGCACGTGTACTTTACCTCGGGCGCCGTAAAGGATCTGTCCGACCAGAACGTCGCGGCATCGACGGCCGCCGCCGAGATCGCCGACACGGCCGACACGACCGCTCCGCAGCTCGTGGCGACCGGGCAGGACGGGCCGGCCCTCGACGAGGGCACCGGGATACTCACGCTGACGTTCGACGAGTACGTAAAGGCCGCGGCTTCGGACGTCGACCTGACCAAGATATTCATGAACGACGGCTCGTTCACCGCCGGCGGCACGGCGCTGGCCGCCGGCACGCCGCCTGCCGGCGCGACGGTCACCTCGACGGGCGACGGCGCGGCCGTGACGGTACAACTCACCGAAGCGCAGCGCAAGTCGGCCATCGGATACGCGACGCCGCACGTGTACCTGGGCGCGGGCGCCGTAAAGGACACCTCGGACCAGACGATCGCCGCCTCTGCGGCCAGCGCCGAGATCGCCGACACGGCCGACACGACGCCCCCGACGCTGGTGACCGCGGCGCCGAACGGGCCGGCCCTCGACGAGGGCACCGGGATATTGACGCTGGCGTTCGACGAATCGGTAAAGGACGGCGCCGACGTCGATCTGACGAAGATCTTCATCGGCGACGGCGCGTTCAGCTCGGGCGGCGAGCCGCTGACCGGCTCGGCGGTGACGTCCGCCGAGGACACGGACGCCGCGATAACCGTAAAACTGAGCGAACACCTCCGGCAGGCGGCCATCGGGTACGCCGACCCGTACGTGCGCCTAGGCGAGGGGGCCGTAAAGGATCTCTCCGACCAGAACGTGGCGGCTTCTGCCGGCTCCCGGATCGACGACACGCCCGACGACGACCCGCCCGGCCTCAAGGCCGCCACGGTGCACCTCGGCACGCTGGAGATGACGGCCGTCTTCGACGAGACCGTAAAGGCGGTGCCTAGGTCGAACACCACCGTCATGTACGCCTCCGAGGCCGGAAGCTCCGGGTATAACGCGGCCACCGACGTGGCAATCGACCCGCCCGCGACCCACGGCACGCGGGTCTCCAAAACGCTGACCGCGGCCGAATTCGCGCTCTACGACGCGATGAGCACGCCGACGCTCTACCTCAATTCTGATGTCGTCTTGGACACCTCGACCAACAAAAACCGGGCTGACACCGCGCAATTTACGCCCGCGCCCCCCTCCATCAGGGGTACCCCGACGGCCGACGCGGGGACGGGCAGGGTGGTGGCAGGCTTCGACTACGAGGTAGGCGCGGGTACCGGCAATTTCGGCATACGCGACGGGCCCGGCGCGCCGGCCGGCCCCGTGCGGGTGGCAGCCTCGGCCGTGGTGTTTTCGAGCAACACCGCCACGTTCACCCTCTCAGAGACCGACCGCCAGGCCCTGATAGGCATGTCCGATCCGTACCTGTTCCTCGAAGCTTCGGCGGTGGTGACAACCAGGACTGCCAACGGGGACGTGCTTGCAGGCGAGGCCGGATCCGCGAGGCTGGACAGGGCGCCGGACACGCTCCGGCCGCGCCTGCTGCACGATTCGACCACGCTGGCCTCCGACGAGCTATGGATAGTATTCAGCGAGACCGTAAAGACGATAGACGCGACAAAGCTCTCGTTCTTTGACGGGACCGTGTCCCACAAGCTCTCCTCGCAGACCTCGCCCTCGGAGGTATCAAAGGACGGCCAGACGGTAAAGGTGAGCCTGCGCGGCCAGATAATAGCGGCCGCCCAGAACGCCGGCGACGACCTGAGGCTGCGCGCGGAGCAGGGCGCCGTGGCCGACACATCCAACAACGCGTCGGTGCCGTACGCGGGCGACGGGCAGCCGCGGGCCCCGCCTGTCATACGCTCGGCCTCGGCGGTCTCGCTCAGCTCGGTCATGGTATCGTTCAGCGAGCCGCTTTTGGGGGGGGGGAGTGGTCCGTAGAGGGGTTCGACTCGGCCGGCATCGAGGCCTCGGCTGTAGAGCTTGCGCGCCCCGGCAGGTTCCTCTCGCTGGACCTGTCCTCGCCGCTGCCCGACACGGCCCCCGACCTGGTACTGCGCTACGAGCCGGGGGGCCTGGTCTCTGAGAGCGGCGCCCAGCTGCGCGCCGCGTCGCTGCCCGTCTCGGATTCGATAGCCCCGCGCCTCGTCTCGGCCGAGGCGGTCTCGCCGCGGACGGTGCGGGCCACGTTCAGCGAGCCGGTCCGGACCGACCAGACCGGCGGGGGCGGCTGGTCGCTGTCCGGGCCGGACGCCTCGGGCCTGATAGTCACGGGGGTGCGCCCCGGCGGGGACGCCATAGAGGTCTCGCTCTCGCGGGACTTGGCCGGCACGGCGCCCGACGCCCAGCTGCGCTACCGCAGCTCGGGGGCCGTCGAGGACCAGTCGTCCAACTCGCTGCCGCCATTCCAGGCGCCGCTGGCAGACCGAATACCGCCGAGGCTCGTCTCTCTGGCAGTCACCGGGCCCGTCTCGGTGCTGGCGCAGTACTCCGAGCCGGTGCGCTCCGGGCCGGCCGACTATGAGTTTGCGACCGCCGTGGGGCCAAGCTCGGCCTCGGGCGTGGCCGGCTCGCAGACCTCGTCGATATTGGTGCTATCGGGCAGGACGTTTACGGGCATGGCGGTAAAGGACAGCGTCCGGGACCTGGGGGGCAACGCGCTGGCCAACCCGGCAAGCAGGACGCTGGGCGCGGCCCCGGACAGGCTGGCGCTTGGCGATACGGACCGAGACGGGCGCGCCGGCCTCATAGTGCCCGCGCAGGCCTCGTTCCGGACCGTCTCGCTGGAGCGGGGGACCTCGCTGGTCATGGGCGTGGGGCAGCTGCCCGATCCGCCCTCGCCGCCGCAGAGGCCCGACGGCTCGGGCGCCGGTACCGCGCGGTTCGACAGCCAGGTCGCGGTGGCATTCGACTCGGGTACGATCACGTTCTACGCCGGCTCGGGGGTGTCCGGCCTGGGGCTGCCCGAATCGATAACGGTCGATCCGGGCGCCTCGGCCCGGGTGCCCTCCGAGTTCGCGCGGGCCGTCGGCTTGGGGGTCTCGGGGGCGCGCACCCTGGTGGACGCGGGCGGGCCGGCGGGGACGCTGGCCTTCAGCAAGCCGGTGCGGATAGAGCTGGCAGAGCCGCTCGACGACCTGGTGTACGTGATTCGCGGCGAGACGGCCAAAAAGGTGCCCGCCTGCGGCGTAGAGGCGGACACCCCCGACCGAGCGTCCTCGGCCATAGCGCGCGCGGCCAGGGGCGCGCCGGCCACCGCCGACATCCACTCTTGCCATTCGGGAGATTCCATATGGACATTCAGGCTCTCGGTGTGGGGGACCGGGCCCGAGGTGCTCATACCGCAGCCGGCCCCGCGCGCCAGCGGTGGCGGGGGCGGCGGGGGAGGCGGCGGTGGCGGTGGAGGCGGAGGCGGCGGGGGCTCCGTGCGCACCGCCGGCGTGGCCGAGGTCCACGTGGCCCAGGTGAGCTGGGACTGCCGCGCAGGCGAGGTCACGGTGCTGGCCGCGCCCGACTCTGACGGCTTGGCGGTGTCGGTGCAGAGCAGCAAGCTGGGGTACGTGCAGGCGGCCGAAGAGGGCAGCGAGGGGGGCCTGCGCAAGTTCGTGGCCCCCATGGCCGAGGGCGAGAACTTCCTGTCGGTGAGCGCCACATCGGTGCAGGGCAGGAGCCTCGCCTCGGACAGGCAGTCGGTCTCGCCCGGCTCGTGCACCGGCTCTGCCACCTTTTGGGTGCAGCCCTCGCCTGCGGCTGCGCTGCAGCAGGGTACTCTGGACGCGCCGGCGAGGGCGGTAGCGGACGAGCCGGCGACAGAGCCCGCAAAGGCCGAGCCCCAAAGGACGGGCCTCGTCGTAGAGTGCCCCGCGGGCACCGAAAAGAACAGCTCCGGCATATGCGTGAGGCCCGCGTCGCCGGAGCCGCCTGCCGCGGTATCTCCGCCGCCGGCAACGCCTCCCGCGCCCCCCTCGCAGACGCACCCGGCCGATCTTGCGTGCGGCGCGGGTACCGAGCTGAAGGACGGGGCGTGCGTGCCGGTGCCGTCGGCGCCCGCCGCCTCGGGAGGCGGGTGCCTGATAGCAACGGCCGCCTACGGGACAGAGCTTGCCGGGCCGGTGCAGAAACTGCGCGAGGCGCGCGACGGGGCCCTGCTGGGAACCGGGGCGGGCAGTTCCTTCATGTCCGGGTTCAACTCGATATACTATGCGTTCTCGCCTGCAGTGGCCGACCTGGAGAGGCAAAATCCGCTGTTCAGGGAGGCCGTGCGGGTATCCATAACGCCGATGGTGTACTCGATGCAGCTGTTGGCCGAGGCGGATTCGGATTCCGTCGTGGCGTACGGCTTGGCCGTGATAGCCCTGAACGCGGCCATGTACGCGGGGCCTGTGGCCGCAGTGGTGTATGTTAGGCGCCGGGTGGGGTGCGGGGCGTAACTCGACGCTAACGATCACCATATATTTATAATATGATTTTTTACCCAAAACATGATGCCGACTATGCCGCTCCGACTTGATTTGGCACAGGCTGTGGATCAAAAGATCTTGGTCAGCGGAGCCTCGACATCTATCTTGAGGTGCCTAAGATGACCGCTGTGACATACATGCCGAATGGGCGACGATTCATTGCCGGCGAGCACAAACACATACCATACAATCCAGACACACTTGCAGAATTCTACATTGATTCAGAATCGGGGTTGCCTTGTGTGCGATATTATGCCAAATGCGACTACTCACAAAAGAATCTGATTCAGGCGTACTGCAAAATGTGCAGTCTATTGCAAAAACGGGCACCTCTCAATTCTCTGTTCTGCAACTATTTCTCCGACGAGCTGCTCATCCGGCGTGGTTATGAAATCACTCCCACGAAGTTACAACTTCACAATTACGGACCTAACGCGTCCAAAAACACATCTGACCAGATCACCTTTGACTTGCAGAACGAAATGGACTCATACGAAATAGCATTCAACCTCTCGACAGACGTAGACTTTGATAGACTTCCTTCGAATATTATGCATGCGTTGCTCCAGCGAGAAGGGCGTGCATCTGTTGCACTCAGACGACTACCACATCATTACATAAAGGACGCCGATGACGATGCGGCAAAGTTCCAAACCACGGCTACTGACAGTGACGCCCAGCGTATCCGCCACTCACGCGCCGAGACGTTGACAGAGATCGAGAATTGCCGTTCTGCGTTTTTACGTGCTTTTCAATTGCAATTGACACATCTTGCATTCTCTACAAACACGGCACCCACGATAGCTCAGAACTTAAGGCCCGAACCCCGTCTCTTCAACGAAGATTGCAACCCAGGTAGTCGTGTGTATCCCTTGCCGGGCTTGCGGTCTCTCGCCATGGCCATTTCGACCGCGTGTTATCCCAATGTCATTTATGCCGTTTCGAAGATGTCTAGTCCAATGTTAAGGCTCGAGGGCCCCAAAACCATAACACAAAACCAATCTGGAACTTGCACAGTGCGGGATTTTTATATGTACAAGTGCGCATACGACGTTCTGCCTATCGCCTATCCATTTGGCTGCATAATAGATTTGTATCCTCGGCGTTCAGATCCGGACAACCCCGTGACTTCGTGACGTCTTGGAGTACGCGCAAGACCCGGCGCGGACCCGCCGGTCACGGACGGGATCCGGCAAACTCCCACCTGCCAAAGCCACATTCTCCGCATATGCTGTAGTGGTGGCGTATTTCTTCCTCCCATGTCTTGGTTCCGGCTACAAGCCGGCGCAGGGATTCCTTCATCTCGTTCAAGCCGGCGCACTCTTCGTTCCGCGTTATGAGCCCTGACAGGTACGTGTCCTTGGGCAGGGAGTTGCTCTTGTCCAAGTTGCATTCGGGGCATGCCAGAACCAAGTTCCACATGTTGTCGTCGACCATGTACGACCACGGAATAAAGTGGTCTACGTGTATGCAGTCTGGTTTGAGTCTGTTTTTGCAATAAAAGCACTTTTTCGCATGCTTGTAGAGAACGTCTTTGTATTTTTTGAGGGAGCCCTGCTTTTTGATCCCGTTTATCTTGGCGGCCAGCTTGGGCATGCCGTGGTTTACCCTTTCCAAATACAGCACCCACTCGGCCAGCAGCGCACGGGTGAGCAGCTTGTGATTGTAGCGCAAGAACGCGTGGGCTTCGGGATGGATGGTGATCACCTGCAGGTCGTCATCATAGTCGTAGAACATGTTGACGCTGGCGGTCGTGCTGCCGTGCCTGACGTGCTGGAGCCGGGGCACCACCATGCCTTTTTTCTGCCTGTCGTGCCCGAACACGTCCGCGAGGATCCTCTGTTTGGCGTCTCTCTTGCGCTTGGCGCCCGCGCGCCTGAAACTTGCCGACTGTGCGTCGCCGAACACTTCTTCGAGTATGGTTATGATCCTAGGCTGGCGTTTGGTATGAAAGTCCTGCTTCATCCTGAACTTGTATTTTTGATACCAGTAGTGCCTGAGGAACTCTCCGGCCAGATACTCGTACTTTATCTTGCGTGCGGATCCGTCAGGGGCGTGGCGCCTGCAATAATCCAGCAGCGTCTTGCACAGGGCGAACTTGTAGGTGTTGTCCCTGCGCCCCTCTGATATTATGGCAGTGAACGTCTTCCTCATGTTGCGCTCCGTCCGCTCTATCGGCTCCGGCTCGGGCCAGCAGTCCTTGACTCTAGCAGACGGCCTGTCTACTCGCATGGACGGATCCGACAGCCTGTACAGATCGGTGCGTCTGTCGCTCCAGTCGGACAGCGTGCCGCTCTTTCGCAGTCTGTTCAATATCTCGCTGGTTATGCCCATCAGCTCATTAGACTTGCGCCTCGGCCCCCACATGGTGGAGGGCAGGCGCATCTCTTCGGCCAGCCGCCTGTCCAGATCTGCCTTTCTGTGCCACACGGGCTTGGAACGCCAAGCCTGCTGGGCCGGGCGGCCTCGGTGATTCGTGCCCAGCTCGTCTATGGTTCTGCCGTTGACGGTCAGCCCGTACAAGAGCAGCTTTGCCATGTTCTCCCTCTGGCGGCTGTCGGGCATCCTTTGTATGTAGGCAACCGAGGCGGAGCGTGGTTCCGACGCCAACCCTCAGACTTTCCCCCCAAGCGTGCTTTTGACGGCCAAACGGGTGGCCGATTCTTGCGCCTGTTTATACTTTGAGAATTCTTACAAATCGGCGTGATCTGAGCACGGACGGCCGGAGTGCCAGATTCTGGCGATCGGGTGTTTTGCGCCGGCTGTGGCCGGATCCCGCACTGCATGAAGACGCGGATCGCAGGCATCTCCGGACACCGACCAGTCTGGCGGCGCTGTAGAGGCGATCGATCCCAACGAATGTTGTACCATTGCCCCTGATCTATGTAGCCCTTTATGTTGCCGGGATCTTTCGGATCTAACGGCTGGGCAGATGGCCCACGGGGGCGGCTCAGTACTTGCCCAGTTTCCGCCTGCGCTTGGGCTCGGAGATCAGTTTCTGGTTTTTGCGCACCACGGCGCCGTACCTTTCCAACAAAAACTCCAGGCGTTCGTAGTCGTCTTTGAACGGCTTGCTGCGGTACAGGCGATCCGCCGCCTTGTCCAGTTTTCCGTGCGCTTTTCGGAGATCCGCCGACATGAGATCGGGATCGTATAGGTCGGCTAGCGTCTGGCTCGGATGGCTGGCGCGCGCGTTCAGGACGCCTCGGGCGTGCGGCTCTAGCGCATTCAAATCAGCATCCGGCACCGGGAATGTGTTGTAAACCAAGCCTGCTGAATATCTGTAGTCCCCCTTTAGTCTGCCGCCCACCTTCGCGAGCCACGCCATGTGCATCTTCGACGTTATCAGCCCGAACAGGCCGAGCGTGGAGTCTTGCACGATCATGGTGCTGTCGCTTGGGATTACCGGTGGTTCCGCGTACCCGATAGGCACGTATTCGCGCCTCTCGGAACTTATGCGCGGTATCCGCAGGAACGGCTTTTCCGGCAGGACGTTGAGGTGGTACCGCGTGGGGGTCTCTGCCAGTTTTCGGGATCCGGGAGACCTGCTTTCCGACCGGTATCGTTTTACGGCCTCCACGCGTTTCATAACTTCCGGCATCGCCTTCAGCTCGGACGGCTCGGCGCCGTGCAGTGCCAGTATCCACCGCTCCCCGCCGTTGATGAACTCCCTGGATCCTATGTACGGGCGCAGAAACTTGGCTGCCCCCGGCTCCTTGGCCAGAAAGCCGTCCTTTTCGCCCGCCGCGAAGATGTAGTGCCCGCCGTCTATGGGCTTGGAGCCCATTACCAGCTTGGGCAGGCCGTTGAGCCGCCTGGCAGACTCTGATACGAACGGCGCGTCGCCGCCGAAGCCTATCAGGTACGGCGATATGTGGCGCGGGTTCTCCTCCACTTTTCCGTCAAAGAGCCTCTTGCGGGCGACGGCGCCCTTTCTGGCCAGCCCGATCACTACCACGTGCACGTGCGCCTTGCCGGCCGCGTCCGAATCCCACTCGAATGACTTGTGCGCGAAGGCGATCTCGTGCTTGCCGAGTATGGCAGGCCACAGTTGTCCCACCTGCTCGCCCTGCGTCACGCTGTTGGTCGAGACGAACCCTATCTTGGCGCCCGGCGCGTACTCGACCGACTTGAAGAACCACGCGGCCACGTAGTCCGGCGTGCCCCCGCCCCCGCCGGCGGCCCTTGCGACCTGGGCGCGCTACCGCGCGGACATCACCTTGGCGCCGAGGAACGGCGGGCTGTTCAGTATGTACGAGCACTCTTCTGCGGGCAGCGCCTCGTTCCAGTCCGTCTCGAGCGCGTCGGCGTTGAGTATGTTGGCCCGCCCCTCTAGCGGGATCCGCACGTACGAGTCGCCGTACACGCGGGATATCTCGTTGTTGGCAAGGTGGTCCGTCATCCACATGGCCGTCTCTGCTATCTTTGCCGAAAAGCCGTCCAGCTCTATGCCGTAGAACTGCCCGACGCCGATCCTCGGCATGCCGGCCTGATCGAAGCGCTTGGAGCGCGGATCCCGTATCTCCACCATCGCCTCGAGCTCCAGCCTGCGCAGCTCCCTGTACGCGACTATCAGAAAGTTCCCCGAGCCGCACGCCGGATCGAGGAACTTGAGGCCGCCCAGCTTTTCCTGGACCGGGTGCATGTAATCTTCGTCTGCTGGGAATTTTCTAGAGCACAAGGACGCGCTCCTACGCACTACGTACAGGCTCGTGCGCGACAGGAGAGATGGTGGCTGCCAGGGGGGTCAGCGCAGGGACAGCAGACGCGTATTACAGCACACCTCACGAGGATTTGTCGGAATCTTTGGAGTTAGGCAACTAATTCGCGGGCAATCGTTATAGCGACGGCGCCGCCCGCGCCGGCATGGGCTGGTGCTCGCACAATTTCGTCCGGGATCGGAGCGGCCTCACCTGCTCAAAGTGCGGGTACAGGCAGAGGCGCCGCCGCCGGATCAGATACAGAAGCTGGCGCAGGGAGAGGCGGCAGGGGCGCTGGAAGGCGCCGGCCGCCGTACTGACCGCGATCGCAGTCGTGGCGGGCGCGCTGGTCGTCGCAGAATTCTTTCCCGGTTATCAGGCACCGGGCGTGCGGAGCGGCACCCAGGCGGGTTCCGGCGAGGCCGGAGACGCGGCGCCTTCGGGCCCCGGCTCGGGCGCAGTGTACGTCGCCCGGACTGGCCACGTGGCCGAGACGGGCAGCGCGCCGGGCGTGTCGGACGGCTCGGAGTCGGCCAAGGCGGCGGCCAAGATAGAGCTGTCCGCGCTGTACGACCACGCGCTGGAGCTCGCGAACGAGGACAGGGCCAGGCACGGCCTGGAGCCGGTCGCGCTGAGCGAGACAGGATCCGCGCAGGATCACGCCGACGACATGATGGAGATCGGGTACTATTCGCACTGGCATTCCGAGGGGGTCAAGCCGTACGCGACGTACACAAAGCACGGCGGGACCGGGTACGTCGCCGAGAACATAGCGGCCAACCGGTGCTCCGGATACTGCTCCCACATAGACCCGTTCGAGGCGATGAAGGAGCACCAACGGAACATGGTGTACAGGGACGCCCACGCGGACTGGGGGCACCGCGACAACATACTCGATCCGGCGCACACCCACGTCAATTTCGGAATCTCCTACAGCGGCTCAGAGCTGTACTTTGTGCAACATTTTGAAAGCAACGGGGCCGGCTGGAGCGACGTCCACCTCAAAGACGGCAGGCTCATCATGGATGGAACGGCGCCTTGGGGCGGCACGCCGCTCATTTCAATCTACAGGGATCCCGAGCCCGAGCCGCTCTCTGCGCGCCAGCTGGGCACGGTAAAGCCGTACAGCCTGCCGTTCTACGAGATGGGCGAGATGGTCGGAATGGTGGTGAAAGTCCCTTCCGGGGGGACGTACCAGCAATGCCCCAACGGGGATCTGCTCACGGAGGGCGGGTGCTATCCGTACTCTTTCTGGCACGCCGACACCTGGGGCGACGGCAGGATCCGCATCACTGCGGACGTCTCCAGATGGGTCGGGACCGGCGGCCTGCACAGCGCCTTGGTGTTCTTGCCGGGCGCCGACGGCGTCCACGTCCCGTCGTTGGTGGTCACGCTCGAATACCTAGAGCAGAGCTGATCGGCGGCCGGCAACCGGCGCGGCCGCTTTTCTTGCGCGGCGAACCGGCCGTTGGCAAGCACCGCCTCGGCGTGCAGGCACGCAAAGAGAAACGAGGCTGCCTAGCCTGCCCCCGAAGCTCCACGGGAACGCGGCCGGCAAGAGCGCCGCCGGCGCCGACTCCGTTGCGCCTGCTAGCCCGGCCGTCGTGGCAGGCTCCGGCAAACGCGCTCTAGACGCGCTGGCGTTCGCCGGACCGTCGGCCATCGAGTCGCCGTTGCTCGAATTTCTCGGGTAGATGGCCCGCCTGTGCAACATCGGCATGGGCTCGATCAGGACGCTGGGCCAGACAGGCATGAGGCCGAGTCGAGTGCCGCGCGGATTACCAGCAAACCCTGAATCGGATCCCGGTAGAAGAGTCAGGTATCTTGATAGGGGGTGCCTACAAGCGGGCCACAATGATCCGACACGGAATGTTGTTTACCACGTAGATGTGGTGGGTTTGACTTTCCGCATTGCGGCCCCATTGAAGCACCGAGTTTTACCAGGATAACGATGTCGGAATCACCTTTCCGCAACTATCAAGTTGCGGCTCCATTCAGTCAGGCCCGCTAACTCCTAGTTAGTTGCCCAACTCTCTTGTGGAAGGGGTCGCCTCGCGCCACCTTGCGTCACCCGTGCTTGATTCTCGGGTGGAAAGCGCTCCCTAGCATCGGCAACGGCCCTGCATCGGGGGTTAGGCAACTACCAACTCCCGAATTCTTATATTCTTACTGGCGCACGCCCGCCCGTGCCGGATACCCGCGTGGAAGGACTGCTTGGCATGTTCGGCGTGGATCCCTCCAAGAGGCAGAGGCTGGACTTTGGCAGGGGCTGGGAGTGCTACGGCGTGCAGCGGGCAGACGGGACGGATCCTCACGTGCAGGTGGTGCTGGCAGTTAGGGGCCCCAAGAATCTGGCCGAGCTCAAAAAGGCGATCACGGCAGACTGCATCGTGGCTTTTGTACCCAAGAACGCGCTGTTTCTGAGGGCGCTCGGGGAGAGCTGCTCCGTAGTGCTGGAAAGCGGCGACGACTATGAGCGCGTCGGAGCGGTGCTGCAGTCCTGCAGTCTTTCCGGCTCCAAGCTCGGAACGGAGTACCTAGGTGGCGTACGCGAGGCGATCAGGGCCATACCCGTATCCGAGATGCCCGGGATCGTCAACCGCGGCGTCTTTTCCAACCACTACCTAAAGAGCCGGATCTGGGACGACCTGCAGCACGACATCGGCCCAGAGGCAGAGCGCGTCGGGGCCGCGATGGGCTCCAGCGCCAAGGCCGTGCTGGCCGCGCTTGGATGGAAGGTCGGCGAGGCGCCTGGCAGGACGCACAGGTTCGATGGGGCCTCGATAATAGTCGTGCCGAACCGGGACTTGAGCGTCCGCACGCGCGACGACGTGGCCCCCAGCTATACCGCTGTGGCCGAACTCCAGCATTCGCAGTGGGTGATCTTGACCAACGGGACGGCGTGGCGGCTGTACACCAGCAGGGTGTCCGCGTCTACCACCAACTATTTCGAGATAGACCTTTCGACCAAAAAGGCGGTTCTGGCCAGGTACTTGGCGGCCGTCTTCGGCGCCTCCTCGTATTCGGGCCCGGATCCACAGATCGGTGTGTTTTTCGAGCAGTCCCTGCTCAAGGCCGGGACGCTACAGGACAACCTGCGGGACAAAATCCTGCGCCCAGACGGCCTGTTCCTGGACATCGTCAAGGGGGTTCTGAATCACGACATGAAGAAACAGTTCTCCGAACAGGACTTGGAGGGAGCAAAAGAGACCGCCCTGGCGGTCATGTACCGCGTCTGGTTCGTGCTGTACGCCGAGTCGCGCAACCTGTTGCCGGTGCGCCATTCGGGGTACACAAAGATATCGCTCATGTCGCTGAGAGCAAAGCTGGACGGGTACGAGGGCGATCCTGAAGGGGACGGCTGCTGGAGGCACCTGCTGGACCTTTTCGGCAGGATAAAAGACGGCAGCCCGGAGCACAACCTGCCAAAGTACGACGGAGACCTGTTCAAGAGGAGGGCCGACATCGAGCAGATCGACGTGCGCAACAGGTTCATCGTAAGGGCCCTGCGGGATCTGTTCGAGACCGACGGCGAGCCCGTGGACTACGGGGACTTGGGGGTGCGACACCTAGGCAACATTTACGAGTCGCTTCTGTCGTTCAGCGTGCGGCAGGCCAAAAGAGACGTAATGCTGCTCTCTGACCGGAAGGGCGTACGCGAGGTCGCTTCCAAGGCAGAATCTACCTATTCGTACAGGAAAAACGACCTGTACTTGGCATCAAAGGGCGGGATAATGTCCCGCAAGATGTCTGCCAGTTTTTACACGCCGGAGGAAATAGTCAAGTTTCTGGTGAGGCGGGGGCTGGAGCCCCTGTTTCGCGAGCGCGAGGCCAAGGTACCGGAGGATGTCGCCAGATACAAGAGCAAGCGATCCGAGCAGAACCGGCGCGCCTGCATCGACAGGTTGCTGGATCTGCAGGTGCTGGATCCGGCCATGGGCTCGGGGCACTTTCTGGTCGAGGCGCTAAACCAGATCACGCAGTGGGCCACCGAGGTGCTCAACCGCAACCCGGGCCACCCGCTGGTGGCAGAGATCGAGCGGGACAGACAGACGGTCATCGAAGAGCAGAAAAAGGAGGGAATCAACATAGACCACAGCCTGTTGACGGCCGACGTTCTGTTAAAGCGCCGTGTCATGAAGCGGTGCATCTTTGGGGTGGATCTGAATGGGCTGGCAGTAGAGCTGGCCCGGCTCTCGCTGTGGCTAGACTCTTTTGCGATCGGGATGCCGCTTACATACCTAAACCACCACATCAAGCACGGCGATTCGACTATCGGCTCCTGGCTCGGGGATCTACAGAGCCCCAAGAACCGTTCGCTGGACGATTGGACGCAAGATCTGGGCAAATACGGCGGGATGCTGGAGAGGGTCAGCGACAGCCCGGACATCACGGTGTCGCAGGCAACAGAGAGCAAAAAAAGCCACCAAGAATACGAGGAGCAGATCAGATCCCACCGGCTCATGTTAGACGCGCTTACCGCGTTCAAAATAGAGCCGGAGCTGCTGCCCAAGAAGGCCAAGGCGGCTGACTATCTAGCGAAGCTGGGCCTTTCGCGGGACGACAAAGAGATCGACGCGGTACAATCAAAGATCCAAAAGCTGGCGTGCAGGTACCGTTTTTTCCACTGGGAACTGGAGATGGTGGACGCCTTCACCGACTCGCGGCGCGGGTTTGATCTCGTGGTAGGCAACCCCCCGTGGGAAAAAAACAAACCAGCCCAGGACGAGTTTTTCGCGCCGCACGATCCAACTTTCAAACACCTCAAACCTGACACGAAAAAGAAAAAGAGAACCAAAGAGCTGCTCAAAAACCCCCGCCTGCGGAGCTTGCACGAAGCGTACATCCAGTCGTTCCAAGACAAGGCTGCTTTTTACAAGACCTACGAGCTACAGGGTCCCGGCGACACGGATCTGTGGCAACTGGTGCTGGAGCGCATGCTCAATTTGGTCTCGGCCGGCGGAACAATCTCGGTATTGGTGCCGTCGCAGATCCTTTCAAACACGGGATCCGCAGACATGCGGAGGAAATTGCTCAACATGGACATAAGGCAAGCGTACGTATTCGAAAACCGGAAAAAAATATTCGACATTCACTCGAGCTATCGGTTTGCGTTGCTGACCGTGAGGAACCAGCCCGGCCCCGACGAGTTTAAGGCAGCGTTTTATCTGCATCATTTGTCTTCCCTCAACGACGGTTCTGCCGAAAGCACCAAATTCGTGGCTTGCTCCAAGCAGACCATAAGCAAAATCTCCCCCGAAGATTTGACGGTGCCGGAAGTCCCCACCAAATCATACGCGCTGCTCGCAAAACTATCAGAACGCCCCACATTGGGATCCATGTCGAGCGATGGATGGCGGGTATCTCTTGCTCCGGGCTTTCACGATGCTAAGGACGCAGACCTGTTCCGGGAAGACGGCAAGGGTTGGCCCGCACTAAAGGGAAAAGATATCCACCAGTTCAATCCTGCTTTTGCTGCGCCTGATTTCACCGTGGACCGATCCGACGGACTGCGCAGGCTGGGCAAAAAGAGGGTATATGTAGGACACTGCCCGAAATTCCACGAATCGTACATGTTTGTATTCCGAGACATCGCGCGCTCTACCGACATGAGAACTATGATATCGTCAATTATACCTCCGCATACGTTTCATACAGCCTCATTACGTAGCGTTATATTGACTCGTAACCACCTTGCTATGTTTGGTGACTTACACAACCGCAAACTTGCACACTTGGCTGGAATAATTAACTCCATACCGTTCGACTTTATCGCAAGGGCGAAAACTCAAATGCACATAGCAACCATATTCAAGCACCTGTTCGTCCCCCGCCCCTCAAAACACGACGGGAAAATAGCCCACTTGGCAGCCGTTTTGACTGCGGCGTTACGTGGGGGGGGGATCCGTCGTATTTTGGTGCGTTTGCAGATTCGTTTGGCATCAAACCCGAGCATCTGCCTCCTGCACGCCGCATAGATATTACCGCCAGACTCGACGCGCTAGTCGCGCACGCCTACGGCCTGTCCAAAGACGAGTACCGGACGGTGCTGGACTCGTTCAAGTTTGGCGAGGATCCGTCCCTGCGCGAAGCAGACGAAGCGGACTGGTCTGACAACCGGGTGCTGAGAAAATTCTACGGCGAGGTACGCAAGGCGGCCATGCCCCACTTTGAGGAGATCGCCAAGGAGGATGGCCACAAATGACAGAAGAGCCCATAAGGCGCGACATCATCGACAACGTGACCAAAGGCATAACGATGCAGAAGATGCTCAATTCGGAGATACCGCGGATCAAAAAGTTCGACATCTCCACGGGGTATTTCGACGTGGCGGGGTACGGCATGCTGCGCGGCGCGCTGGAGCCGGCAGCGCGCGACGGCTCTTTCGAGATGAGGATGCTCCTGGGCAAGGAGGCGCTGCTGCCGCCGGCCGGCTCTTTCGAGCGGTACGCCGAGCAGTACCGGCAGGCGCCGGGCGCGGATCCCGACCCGCAGGCGCCGCTAAAGTCGAGCCTCGACGAGGCGGACCTAAAGCCCGAGTCGCTTGCCAGCATATCGGGCCTCATAGAGCTGCTGGGGCGCCCCAACGTGCGGGTGCGGCTCGGCGCCAGCAGGTTCAACCACTCAAAGTGCTACATACTGGGGGACAACTCGGCGTTCATCGGCTCTAGCAACTTCACGGCAGGCGGCATGGTGGGCAACTACGAGCTCAACGCCGGGCTGTACCAGCCGAGCGTCGCCGAGGCCGCCAGGAAGTGGTTCGACCGCATGTGGGACGCGGCCGAGGACGCAAAAGAGGACATGATCAGCGTCCTGAAAAAGTCAAAGTTCGGCATGCCGCCGGACCCGCACGAGGTGTACATGAAGATGCTCTACGAAAAGTTCGAGCCGTTCCTAAAGCGGGACGACCGGCCCAAGCGCAAGGACGTACAGCTGGCCTCGTTCCAGCGGGACGCCGTGAACACGGCCATGCACGTGATCTCCAACTACCGCGGCGCGATCATCGCGGATTCGACGGGGCTGGGCAAGACCAACATGGGGATCGAGATAGTCCGGCAGAAGATCCTGGACGAGGGCAGAAAAGTAATGCTGGTGGCGCCGGCCCAGGTCCTGCGCGGCATGTGGGAGGACAAGCTAAAGGACGTCGACATATCCGTCCGCCGCATGGTGACCATGGAGTCCCTCGGACGGGCGGACTTCCTGAAAGACGCCAAGCAGTACCGCAACATCGACTTTATCCTGATAGACGAGTCGCAGAACTTCCGCTCAAAGACGGCCCAGCGGCGGCTCAACCTGATGAGCCTGCTGCACGTGGGCAAGCCGAAGCAGGTGCTGCTGCTCACGGCCACCCCCATCAACAACTCGCTGATGGACCTGTACTACCAGCTCAGCATAGTGACCGCGGGGGACGACCAGTACTTTTGGGACACGGTCGGTATCACGGACCTGTACAAGCACATGCGCGACGCCACCAACAAGGACCTGCAGCGCGGGCTGGAAAAGATCCAGCAGCTGCTCGACAGCGTGATGATACGCCGGACGCGCTCGTTCATACGGCAGGTGTACCCGCACGACACCATAAACGGGCAGCCGATAAGGTTCCCCGAGCACGAATACAAGCCGATAAACTACGACCTGGCCGGCCTCTTCGGCAACGTATTCGAGCGCATCTTCAAGGACATGGGATCCCTCACCATGGCGCCGTACGGGATAGACAGGTACAACAAGTCGCTGCCCGAGGAAAAGAGAAAAGCCCACGGGACGCTTGCCCGACTGCAGGTGATCCTGCTGCTAAAGAGGTTCGAGTCGAGCGTGGAGGCGGTCCGCATAAGCCTCGGCAACAAGGTGCGCATGTACGAGCACGTCAGGAGGACGCTGCGCGGGGGCAGGATGCTCCGGGTCCGGGACTTTAACAGGGCGCTCGGCCAGTGGAGCAACCAGGAAATGGAGAGCGAGGGGGAGGGCGAGGAGGACAGGGAGGCGCAGCTCGTAGAGTCGGTCGAGGCGCTGGCCACCGAAGACGCGGGCGACTACGACACGAAGACCATGCTGGCGGACATCGAGGCGGATTTGGAAAAAATGCGCAGCCTGCAAAAAGAGATAGGGCGCATCACGGTCGATACGAAGTTCGACGCTGTCGCCAGGTCCATACTGGAAGAGCGGGCGCTCGAGAAAGAGGGCGGCAAGGTGCTCGTGTTCACCGAATACACGGCGACCGCAAAGTACGTGCACAAAAAGCTAAAGGGGGTGTTCCCCGACAAGGAGATACTGCTGATACACGGGCGCACGGATCCGGACGACCGCAGGGAGCGCGTGCGGCGGTTCTCGCCCAAGGCCAACCTGCCAGAGGACGAAGACCTGGATGGGAAGGAGGCCGACATATTGGTGTCCACCGAGGTACTGGCCGAGGGGCAGAACCTGCAGGACTGCAACTACGTCGTGAACTACGACCTGCCGTGGAATCCCATGAGGATAGTGCAGCGGACGGGCAGGATAGACAGGCTGACAACAAAGCACGAGACGGTCCACTCGCGCGCCTGCTTTCCGGACAAGCAGCTGAACGAAATACTAGAGCTGGTGGCCAAGCTGCTCTCCAAGCTAGACACGGCGGCCGCGGTCCTGGGCTCGGACGTGGTGATACTGGGCAGGATGCCAAGCTCCAAGATCTACGGCCAGCTGGACGAGGACCTGCGGGCGCTGGTGGGGGCCGACGGGGCCAAGAGCCGCAAGGTAGCCGAGCGCCTCGAGTCCGAGTCGGACATGATGGCCAGGACGCCGATCAACGAGATCATCGAGCACGTCAAGGAGATAGGGCTCGACGCCATGAGGGAGGTGCCCCTCGGGCGGCGCAGCGGCAAGCGGGGCGAGGGGCAGAAGGCTGTCTTGGCGTACCTGCAGGACGGGCGCGTCCGCAGGGTGCACTTTGTGATATACGACTATGCGGACGGCCGCGCCTACGTGCCGGATACGGACACCGAGGCGATCAGGCTGGCCTCGTGCGCGTCCGAGGCGCCCCTGCACCTGCCGATGGACGGAGAAGAGCACCGCGAATCGTTCGAGGAGCTGCTCCGCATAGACGGGCCGGCGCGGCGGGCCGTGCTCGACAGGGACAGGGAAGGCAGGAAAAAGGTGGCCGATCTGCAGCAAAGGAGGAAGCAGCACGACAAAAACACGTACGAGCTCGTATCGGCGCTGGTGGGGGCCGCCATGGACGGGCAGGTGACCCACGAGGAGGCCGACGGGGCGCGGCGCGTCCTAGAGTCGGCGCACATGAGATCCTGGCCCGCCAAGTCCCGGGAGTTTCTGGAAGAATACAAAAAGGGCGAGGATCCCGCGGCGCTGGCGGCCAAGATACGAAAGTTCGCGGACAGCATGTACTTTGAGGACGAGGGGGAGGCCCCTCCCCCGAAAGAGCAGGAGGCAAAGCTGAAACTGGTAGGGGCGATCTTTGTGATGGACGGGTTCGACCCCGGCTTGGGCCGAAAGGGGCTGGAAAAGTACCAGGGCGGCGCGCAAGATCCGGCCTGACTCCCGGGCCGGGCCGCGATTGCGCGCGCCACTACAGCAGGATCCTCGTCTCCGCCTCCAGGCAGAACGCCAGGGGCATGCCGCGGCCCACCGACTTGCCGCGGGCAGAGCACCTGTGCGAGTATTTCACGGGCGCCGACTTTCCCGCGTCTCTTATGGAATCGCCGTCGTAATTGAGTATGGCGCCATCGAGCGCGCCGGCGAACCTGGCGGCCACGCCCCGGTCAGCGGTGAGCGAGGCAAAGTGGTAGTTGACGTTCTTCGGGACGCTGTTTTTCTTCTCTACGACGTCTGTCAGCTCCGCGACGGTCGCGCAGCAGCAAAACAGCGGCGCGCCCAGATAGTCCCGCATGTTCTTGGCCGTCGCCTTGTCCGAGAGCCGCCGCAGCTCGCCGTCGATTTCCCGAAACTCCGGCTTGCGGCAGGCCTCGTCCCACGCCTCTTCGAGCGCCGACTGCCCCGTGTCCGCGCCCGTCAGGGCGCGCGACAGGCTAGGCTCCATGCCGTGCCTGCGCTCTAGGTCGCTTATCCGGTAGTGCACGTCCGAGAGCACCTCCCGCAGGCGGCCCTCCCTCTCCTTCAGATCCCTGGCCGCCCCCCTGATCCGGGCGGACTCGTCCCCTTCGTCCGGGGGCGCGCCGCCGGCCAGCGCCGCGTCCACGGCCTCGGAGAGCTCCCGGTCGGTCATGAACCTTGCCGGCCTGGGCGGCGCCTTGTACTCTGGCGAGCTCCCCGCGGCGAGCACCGCCTTTTCCGCGTCTTCGCGGGTCAGGTTAGCCCAGCGCGTCATCGCGTCTACGGCGTTCGGGCCGCCGTAGCCTTCGAGCACCGGTTTCGCGTCGAAACCCACGCCGCCGCGCGCGGCGCGCCCTTTTTGTGCCCTCCTGCCCGGGCGGTATCGTGCGCCCAGCCGCCCGCCGGCGGCAAGAATTGCCCCCTGCCAAAGCCGCGCCGCCGACCCGCGCCCGGCCGATCCAAAGTCACCCGTCGCATTCTATCAGGCCGGCGCCCTCCAAGTCGCGCAGGGTCGCGTCTATGAACTCGCGCGTGAAACCGACTTTGGAAAATTCCGTGTTGCTCACGATGTGGCTCCTTTTCGACATGCTTTTCCTCTTGGACAGCAGCGTGGTCGCTATCTCCAGCCAGTCGTTGCTCCTGCCCCGGACGAAGTCGAGGAACTCGCCGCTGCGGAACTCTTGCGGCAGCTCGGCCCGGGCCTCGCGGTACCGCCCGGGGTTTTCCTCCAGATCGTAGCACTCGGTCGCTAGGGCTCTGGAACTCGGCCCCCACAGGTAAATGTCGTGCTCGTACGGCAGGTCCAGCCCGAAGCGCTTGGCCAAAGGGTCGCGTCTAACGCGTACTTTTGGATCTTGAACCTGTTCCAAAAGTGGAAGTCGTCCCCGCCCCGTATCTTGAACTCGGCCAAGTTCTCCCTCTCCAAGTACTTTATGAACTGGGGGAGCATCGACTCGCCGGTCATTACCGTGCCGCTCATCGGCCGCCTTGCCGGCGGGGGCGGTTAAATTCCTTGCCTGACCGGCCGGCTTTAACAATTTTATACGGCCCGCGGGGGGCGCGGCCCGTGGAGACGGTCTGCGTGCTCGGCGCCGGCAGCACGAAGTACGGCAAGCTCGACGGGGGCATAGCCGACATCACCGTGCAGGCCTCGGCCTCGGCCATAGAGAGCGCCGGCATAGAGCCCAAGGAGATAGGGGCCGGCTACATATCCAACGTCTTCGGCATAGCCGACAAGCAGGTGCACCTCGGGCCGGTGGTCATGAGCGGCCTCGGGGTGCCCGAAAAGCCCTCGCTGTCCATAGAGTCGGCGTGCGGCAGCGGCTCGGTCTCGTTCCGCGAGGCGTTCGCCAACGTGCGCGCTGGGTTCTACGACGCGGTGCTGGTCACCGGCGTCGAAAAGGTCACCCACACGGGGACCGAGTGGACGACCACGTACTTTTCGTACTGCTCGGACTTTTTCTACGAGGGCAGGGCAGGCGCCTCGTTCCCCGGCCTGTTCGCCTCCATGGCCAGGGCGTACCTCGACGAGTTCGGGGCCACCGAGGAGCAGCTGGCCCACATCGCCGTAAAGAACCACGACAACGGCGCCGAGAACCCAAAGGCGCACCTGCGCAAAAAGATAACCGTAGACGACGTCATGGGCTCGGCCGTGGTGGCAAGCCCCCTGAAACTGTACGACTGCTGCCCCTTTTCGGACGGGGCCAGCTCCGTGGTGCTGTGCAGCGAGAGGTTCGCGCGCGAGCATTCAAAGGACTACGTGAGGGTGACCGGCTCGGGGAGGGGCGGCTCGCCGGCGGCCCTGCAGGGCAGGGAGAGCATGACGACCATACCGAGCACCCGGATAGCGGCCAAAGAGGCCTACAAGATGGCCGGCATATCGCCAAAGGACGTAGACTTTGCCGAGGTCCACGACTGCTTTACGATAGCCGAGGCAGTCGACACCGAGGACTTGGGCTTTTTCGAAAAGGGCGAGGGCGCAAAGGCGGCCGCCGAGGGGCGCACGAGGCTCAACTCCGAAATATCCGTAAACCCGTCCGGCGGCCTCAAGTCGAAGGGGCACCCCATCGGGGCCACCGGCGTGGGGCAGGTCGTGGAGGTCTTTGAGCAGTTCACCGGCAGGGCGGGCGGGCGCGCCGTAAAGGACGCGCGCGTCGGGCTCACGCACAACTTCGGGGCCACCGGCGCAAGCTGCGCGGTCCACGTGTTCCAGGGGGCCTAGATGGCCGGCGGGCGCTTCGAGGAGGAGGCGCGGCGCGGCATGGTGCTGGCCCGCCGGTGCTCCTCGTGCTCGCGCCTCTCGCTTTCCACCTCGCGCTACTGCGCCTGCGGCTCGGCCTCTTTCGAGGAGGTTCCGGTGGAGGGCAGGGGGGCCATATCGACGTACACCATAATCACCGTGCCCCCCGAGGGCTTTGAGGAGCACGTGCCGTACGCGTGGGCCGTGATGAGCCTGGACGGCACCGACCTGAGGATATCTGGGTTCATGGCCTCGATAGCCTCGCCCGACCAGCTGCCCGTGGGCTCGCGTGCCCGCGTGGCCGGCTTTGACGGGCGCGGGCTGGTGCTAGAGAGGGCCTGATCCGGGGCCCGGGGGCAGGGCTTGCCCCGTCCGCACTGTTTATACACTGCAAACCCGGTGTACATGGCATGCAGAAAGCCGTCTCTTACGGGGAGTTCCTCGAGGAGTGGAAAAGAGAATCCGAAAAGTGGGCCGGGGGCATCTTTACGTCGCTTCCCATACACGCCCCCGAGATCCACGGCGATCTAAAGGAGGACGCCGTCGAAGACATAATGCGAGTCGTGTGGTTCCGGGTAGGCAAGTACATGACGGACGAGGAAAGGGGCAGAGCTTTGCGCGCCAACTTGGACGAGATCAAAAGATACACCTCCGAGCTGGTGGACAGGACGGTAGCGGAAAGGTGGGAGCGCGTGCAGTCGGTCTCCAACCAGCGCATACATTAGCACGCTCGATGGCAAGTCGGAGCGCCGTCTTACATATCGGTCCCAAGAGGCGGTTTCTCCACCCTTACATGTATCGTGGTGTTGCGTGGAACACGCGTGCGGTCCGGTATCCTGCACTCCGTCTCATCGGCGTGCCTTATCTCCTTGGCATCGCCGATCCGCTCTTCGAATGGTTGCAACGGCCTGGGCAGGGCGGTATAGGTGGCTAGCTTGACCGCGCGGCGGATGGCGTCGTTGATCGGCACTTTTATGACCAACTCGCGATCGTTACAATACTCGTTCCGCCACATGCTCAACGCCTTGTAGCCGCGGCGCCCCCCGTCTTTCTCTATCCGGCTCTCAAAAGCTCCGTTCTTGTAGCCTTCAAGCTCTTCCCAGCTTGCACCGCGCCAGAGTACATCGCACTGTGCAAACTGCTCTCTAAATACGTGTGTCAGTGCTCTGGCCCGCCCCTCTGCTTCGATGACCGAGTCAAACTTTGCGCGATCCTTGCGCTTGAGCCCATTCATGTACAGCAAGTCCGCCTCGTACCATTTTTTGCCTTTTACCGCCAACCAGTACTGGTTGGCTTCTGATGTTTCTATCAGGATCAATTCGGGATCCTCTGCTAGTCGAGCGTATTTTTCTACCACCTCTTTTACAATTTGGCGTATTCCATTCCCCGCGTCCATCTTGGCGCGCAGCTCGCGCAACGGCCCGTCCACATCCACGCCGTCCAGCGGCGACTCACCCATGCCGTCTCGCCCCCGGCGCCGCAGACATGTACGAACCCCCCGACACGGCCCGAGCCTGATGCACCCGAGCCCTATTTCCGACCGAAGACGCGAGGCCCACGAGAGCGCAGGTTCTGTATGCTCGGCTGCCCGCCGTCGTGAACATGAGCCGTCGCGCGCTAGGGTACCTGAGATGTACCCGGACGGGCACCTCCACACCAAACGCCGATCCGTCAAGATTCGCCCGCTGCGCTTCTGTCCAACTATGCTTTCGCATGGATCAAGCCCGCAGAGCCGTACCTATTAAACACCACTGATTTATGCCACCTTCCCTGTGCCTGTTGCCAGCCGCGGGCCGCAGCATTCGCCCGATCCACTCTGTTTATACACCGCAAATCCGGCGCACGGGGCATGCAGAAAGCCGTGCCTTACGGGGAGTTCCTCGAGGAGTGGAAAAAAGTGTCCGCAAAGTGCGCTGAGGGCATCTACATGTCGCTTCCGATAAACGCCCCCGAGATCCACGGCGATCTAAAAGAGGAAGCGATCGAGGACATCATGCGGGTCGTGTGGTACCGCGTGGGAAAGGGCATGACCGACGACGAAAAGTACAAAGCACTGCGGCCCAACCTCGACGAGATCAAAAAATTCACCTCCGAGCTGGTCGACAGGACGGTGGCAGATGTCTGGGCGCGGCGGCCTTCCGCCGTGCGATAGAGCCGCCGGCCGGGGCGCGGGTTCCTACCGGTGCCCGCACAGGGGTGCCGCCTGACGGGCGAAGGAGCGCAAAATCTGCCCGCTCTGGGGTGTTTATACGCCCTACGCACCGCGCAAAGGGCGTGCAAGTCCGGCCTTACGGGAAGTTCGTTGAAGAGTGGAAAAAAGAGTCCGCAAAGTGCGCAGGGGCATCTACATGTCGCTCCCGATAGAAGGCCCCGAGATCCACGGCGCTCTAAAGGAGGAAGCCATCGAGGACATCATGCGGGTCGTGTGGTTCCGTGTAGGAGAAGATATGCCAGTCGACGAAAGGCGCGAAGCAGTGCGCGCCAACTTTGACGAGCTCAAGAGGCACACTTCCGAGTTGGTAGACAGGACGGTGGCGGAAACGTGGGCGAGACTGCCTGCCTCCGGAAAATAGGGCCGCCGGCCGGAAGTCTGCTCGCCCGACTCCATGCCGGCGCCCACGCGAGTGCGCCGCCTGCCCGGCACGGCAGCGGACATCCTCGCCCCGTTCGCACACAAACCCCCACAGACGCCACGCGCAATCCGGGCACTCGCCCGCGCGCTGCCCTCGCACAGCTGCTGCCGACGTTGACGTGCGTGTACGCGATCGCGCTGATTCTTTACACCCGCAGTTGGCAAAAACCGAGCTGCGCTATTGTGAAGAACCGCCACTCAGGTCGTGTCCTGCCCGCAGCGAAAACTTCCGACCGCCCAGTTGCAAGAATACGGAGCAGTTCATTCTTGCCGCAAAGCGGAGATTTGGAATCCGGCACCACAGGGCACACGCCAAACCCACGATCAAGAAGGCCAAGCTCTCGGTGACCCCATCGACGGGCGGGACGATGCCGACGGCAAGCATCAACTCCCAGACTAGGACGACCAGACTCTCGACGCTTGTCATTTTATTGCGGGGCAAGTGGGGCGCGTGGTTTAAAAGAAGTAACGCGACCCTGACATACCCTCCGTAGGCACGCTCACGCACGATTCCGATACACACGCGTCATAGCGTAGCCCGGCACGCATGCCGGCCGCAGGCGAGCTCGCGCGCGATCGCGCAAGCCGCCGTCGCGGCGCTGGCCTGACCCAAGTCCGGGAAATGCAAGATCCACGATCGTCCGCCTCGCCGGGCGCCAATCCAGCGCCCGGGTCTGCGGGGCCACCTAGGGCCCCGCCAAGAGCCCTTCGGTGCCGTTTATTTACCCGCGCATCCGGGCCCGCCCCGTGTCCATGGAGATAGTCTGCGGCAAGTGCGGGGCGCGCATAACGCAGATGAAGATGCTAAAGCCGCTGCGCGGCGTCGTCGGGCAGTTCGACGGCAAGTGCCCGTCGTGCGGCCAGCCCCTCTCGCCGTCCGAGTTCTCGTTCGACGTCGAGGATCCGGCCTGACACAATTCTTATTTACCTCGTAGTTTTCCGCCCGCTCCGTGAGCGAGGGTCTTGCGGGGCGGGCGTCCGTGGAGGAGGCGCCGTGGGAGAACCTGAGCCACAGCGCCTCCAAGCGCGTCCGGGACATATTCGCGGTCATGACCAACCGCAACCGCATCGACATACTGAGGATACTCCACGCAAAGGGCTCGCAGACCTACTCGGAGCTGAAGGCCTTCGCCGGCTTCCGGTCCAAAAAAGAGAGCGGCAAGTTCGCCTACCACCTGCGCAAGCTGGGCAAGCTCAACTTGGTCTCGCTCAACAAGCTGGAGCGCCGCTACGCGCTGACAAACCGCGGCAAGCTCGTCCTCACCCTGATGAAGCAGCTCGAGGACCGCTCGATGGCCGAGAGCGGCAAGACCTACGTGAGGTCCTCGGACGAATCCATATCAGAGTTCGACCCCGACAAGATAACCGAATCGCTGCTGCGCGAGGGCGGGCTGCCTCCCGAGCTGGCGCAAAAGACGACCGAGGAGGCGGAGAACCGCCTCACAAAGCACGCCACCTCCTACCTGACCGGCCCGCTCATACGCGAGCAGGTCAACTCGATACTGCTCGAGAACGGCCACCAAGAATACCGCAACAAGCTGGCGCGCCTCGGCATGCCCGTCTTCGACGTGGCGTCCATGCTATCAAACGCAGAGGCTGCCAACGACGGGCTGCACCGCATGCTGCTCTGGTCGGGCCGGCGCATAATGCGCGAGTACCTGCTCAGCACCGCGCTGACCAAGAACATAACCGACATGCACCTTGCCGGCGACGTGCACATCGACAACGCCGGCCAGTGGCAGACCCTGCCCGATACGGTCTTCGTCAACGCCAAGGATCTGCTCGACGGCGACGCCTCGCTGGGCGGCAAGTGCCTCGGGGTCTCGCGCGCCACGCCGGCCGACCCCTCGTCGCTTCTGGCCATATCCATATCGCTGCTCGCCCGCGAGGCCTCCGAGGAGGTGGTCATAGACGGGCTGCTCCAGGCGCTGCCCCGCAGCCGCGACCTAAAGGACGTGCTGCTGCGCGCCTTCATGGCCGCCTCGGTCTCGCTCTCGCCGTCGGACACGGTCGTGTCGATACGGGTCTCGCTATCGTCCGGTTCCAGGCAGGTCTCGGCCCTGCTAGAGGCGTACGCCGAGTACGTAAAGGCGACGCCGGCCCCGTCCATATCGCTGGTCATAGACCCCGAAAAGGGCGGCGTGGAGTCGGTCTCGGAGAGGCTGGCCCCCGTGGTGGCAGCCGGCGGCCTGGTCGCCTTCGCGCGCGGCCGGATCTCCTCGCGCGGCCTGGCCAACCATTCGAAGGCGCCCTCTTCGCTCCAGCTCCAGTCCGTCACCATAAACCTGCCGCGCCTGGCGCTCGGCTCGTCGCACGACCCGTCGTTCTTCCGCGCGCGCCTGGCCATCCTGCTCGACCAGGTGCTGGTGCCGATGGAGGAGCGCAAAAAGGACGTCTCGGACATGGTACGGCGCGGCCTCAGCCCGGTGCTCGCGTCCAACACGCAGTACATGCACAGGGGCAGCATGGCCATGGTGGTGAACTTGGCCGGCCTCGACGAGGCGGTAGTGAACATACTGGGCAACGGGCGCGACAGGCAGGGCCACCAGGTGATGTACAAGGTCGTCGAGACGGCGGTCGACAAGGCGGCCGACAAGACCGCCAAGATAGGCTCGGAGGTGGCCATATCCCTGGTGCGCGGCGGCGATCCGGCCCGCTTCGCCTCGGCCGACAGCGAAAAGTACGGCAAGAGCGAGGTCTTCGGCGAATCCGAGATGGTGCCGTATTCGGAGGGCGTGGTGATCAGCGCCGACTCGCTGGCCTCGCTGACCCCGCGCAGCGACATCGTCTCGCTGTGCACAAAGCTCAACCGCCTCCTAAAGGGGAGCCTGCTGGTGCGCGTCGTGCTGCGGCGGGGCACGCCGGCGGCCCAGATAAAGGAGATACTGGAAAAGTCGGCCTCGCTGTTCTCGTCGTTCTGCCCCGTCGTCGAGGTGCCCCTCTGCGGCGAGTGCGGCTTCAAGGGCGACGGGTTTGCGGAAAAGTGCCCGAAATGCAAGTCCTCGTACATACTGCTCTGCAGGCCGTGGGAGCGCCCCTCCCAGTCCTAGCGGTTCCGGCCGCGGCGGGCCCGCTCGTTATATGCTTAACTGAATGCGAGCGGCCCCGGGCCGCCGGCGCCGGTGGAAAATTTTTCAACCCAAAGTCAACTTTCTGCGCGCGCTAGGTTTAAAGACACAGCGTTTGAACCCCCTCCCATATGAGCAAGACCGGCATGGATCGCGAAACCCCAGAGGCGCCGGCCATCGAGCAGATAAGGAAGCGCAACGGGAAACTGACCGTCTTCGACCCCGAAAAGATCCGCAGCGCCGTGTACCGGGCGCACGCCTCGATAGGCAAGCCCGACCGCGACCTGGCCGGCAGGGTCTGCGAGCGCGTCATGGACCGGATAAAGAGGGACCTGGACGCGCGCCGCGAGCACCCCACCGTCGAGGCCATACAGGACGTCGTGGAATCGACCCTCATAGACATGAAGCTGAGCGCCATAGCAAAGGCCTACATCGTGTACCGCCTCGAGAGGCGCAAGCTGCGCGACGAAAAGATGTCCATACTCAACGCCGAAGAGCTCGATCCCGTCTCCAAGGACTTTGACGTAAACTGCCTGAGGGTGCTGGCCTCGAGGTACCTCATGCGCAACAACAAGAACGAGATAACAGAGAGCCCTACGCAGATGTTCGAGAGGGTGGCGCTGCTGGTCGGCATAGGCGACATGCTCTACGACCAGTCGATCTTTGACAAGAGCGGCGGGCACCGGCAGGACCCCGCCGAGGCCAGGGAGTACTATACAAAGCTGGACAACTTTGACAACAAGTTCTCCGTGGGCCCCTACTACCTCAACAAGTACCACTTTAGGGCCCTGATAGGCCACTACGCGGAGCTGGCCTCGGCCGGCCGGATGAAGGTCGGCTTCAAGGAGCTGCTGACCATGCTGGCAGCGCACAAGCTCGATTCGTACGCCGAGAGGATATCGTCGTACTTTGAGCTGATGGCCTCGCAGGACTTTCTGCCCAACTCGCCTACCATGATGAACGCCGGCGGCCGGCTCGGGCAGCTCTCCGCCTGCTTTGTGCTCGACATGCCCGACGACATGGAGGGGATAATGAAGTCCACCTCGGACGCGGCCCTCATATTCAAGTCCGGCGGCGGGGTGGGCATAAACTACTCGGACCTGAGGCAGGAGGGGGACATCGTGGCCTCGACGTCGGGCGTGGCCTCCGGGCCGGTCTCGTTCATGAACATCATAAACACCGTCACCGAGGTAGTAAAGCAGGGGGGCAAGAGGCGCGGGGCCAACATGGGGATACTGGAGGTCTGGCACCCCGACGTCGAAAAGTTCATCTCCAACAAGACGCAGGCCGGCGTGCTCGAGAATTTCAACGTCAGCGTCGGGATGTGGGAGGACTTTTGGAAGGCCCTGGTGGACGACAAGAACGGCAAGTACATGCTGCGCGGCAGCCGCGACAGGGGCCCCGTAAAGGAGACCAGCGCGCACCAGATATTCGACCTCATAGCCCTGTCGGCGTGGAAGAGCGCCGAGCCGGGGCTGATATTCTTCGATCAGATAAACAAGTACAACGTCTTCGCAAAGGCGCGCGGCGGGCCGCTGCGCGCGACCAACCCGTGCGGCGAGCAGAGCCTCTACCCGTACGAGTCGTGCAATTTGGGATCCATAAACCTGGCCAACATGGTAAAGCGGCAGGGCGAGGGCTACGAGTTCGACTGGCAGCGCTACGAGCAGATAATACGGCAGACCACGCGGTTCCTCGACGACATCATCGACGTCAACAACTACCCGGTCCCCGAGATCGACTCGGCCTCCAAGGAGTCGCGCAGGATTGGCCTCGGGGTGATGGGCGTGGCCGACCTGCTGTACAAGCTAAAGATACCGTACAACTCGAAAGAGGGCTACGAGCTCCAGTCGGCCCTGGCAGAGGCGCTCACGTACTATTCGATGGAGGAGAGCGTAGAGCTGGCAAAGTCGCGCGGGCAGTTTTCGCTCTGCCCCCGGACAGAATACCCCGACGGCAAGGTGCCCGTCGCGGGGTACTACGAGACCGACGCGTCCGAATCCGCCTACGAGTGGGACGCGCTGATAGACAAGGTGCGCAGGTACGGCGTGCGCAACGTGCTGACCACCACGGTGGCCCCCACGGGCACGCTCTCGATGATCGCCGACTGCAGCAACGGCATGGAGCCGACCTTCGCGCTCGTCTTCGAAAAGCGCGTGACCGTCGGGAGGTTCTTTTACACCAACAAGATATTCGAAAAGGCGCTGCGCGACTGCGGCCTGTACTCTGACGAGCTGCTCAAAAAGATAGCCGACAACTACGGCTCGGTGCAGGGCATGGACGAGATACCCGAGTGGATGAGGCGCGTCTTCGTGACGGCCATGGACATACACTGGGCCGACCACCTGTACGCGCAGTCCATATGGCAGAGGTGGATAGGCAACGCGATAGCAAAGACGATAAACATGCCCTACGACGTGACCGTCGAGGACGTAAAGGCGGCGTATTTGCTGGCCCACGAGATGGGCCTAAAGGGGATAACCGTGTACAGGGACGGCTCGCGCCACGCGCAGGTGCTCCACATGACCAGCTCGCAGGCCGCGAAGAACTTCGACGTGGCGCCCACCGGCCACGTGACCGACTTTGTGCGGCGCCACGCGGCCAACCCCTACATACGGGCCCAGATAGACGAGGCGCTGCGCCTCAAAGAGCCGCCCGAGCCGGTCCCCGACGCCGAGGCGCCTGCCCCCGAGATGGACCGCGAGACGTGCCCCGCGTGCGCTGCCAACCTGGTCTTCGCCGAGGGGTGCCACCTGTGCATCGAGTGCGGGCACAGCGGCTGCACTTCCGGGTAGGCTTGGAGCGGCGCTACTCCAATTCAATGTGGCAGGCCGGCTACAAGATATTGGGCGACGGCAGGTGGTTTTTCGGGTGCATGGACGACGCCTCGCGCCTGGTGACGGGGTTCGGCCTCGCCGGCGAGCCCTCGGGGGGCCACGCCCTCGGGGTGATCGCGCGGGCCGTCTCGGAGCGCGGCAGGCCCGCCTCGGTGCTGACCGGCCGCGTGCGCCCGTTCTACGGCGCGGCCGCGACCGAGTTCGAAAAGGGGCTGGCCGCGCTGGGCGTGCGGCACCTGCTGCCGTCCCCCGGCCTGACGGTGGGCAAGCTGGCCAGGTTCGGCCAGATGCAGCGCAATCTGCCGGGGTTCGAAGAGGCCTCGGCGCGCGGCCCGGGGCACGTGGGCGGGCCGTTCTGCACCGACGGGCCGCGGGATCCGGTGGAGAGGCTGGTCGAGTGGCACAACGACGCGCTGCACATGTCGCTGGGCGGGGGCCAGACGCCCGAGCAGGCGTTCGCGAGCAGGGCGGCCCCCCGGGAAGCCTAGGCGGGGCCCTGCCGGAGCCCGCGCTGCCGCCTGCGCAAACGCGCGCCGCTTTTCTGCGGGGGCCTCGGCGGGCCCCTACATCCCCCTCATGTCCAGCCCGATCTCTATCCGGTGCTTGCGCGCCTCGTCCAAATCGAACGATTCCACGTGCGTCCTGCCGCAAACCTCGTGCATCTGAAAGACGGACACGTATTCCTTCGACGGCGCTATCTCTATGGCGCGTTCGGCCAGCTCGTCGCTGTGGGTGGCCAGGAATACCTGGTTGCCGTAGTCCCTGCACCCCCTGAGCAGCTCTTCGACTACGTGGTACATCAGCGCCGGGTGCGTGCTGTTCTCCGGCCCTTCGATGGCCATCGTGCCCCCCCGCAACAGGTGGCTGGACATGGACAGCAGCACGGCGGAGCGGAATCCGTCGCCCACGAGGCTAATGGGCCTCTTGGCGCCGCTTTCGAAGAACACGTACGTCTCGCCGCCGATCTGCTGTATGTCGATCACCTCTCGGGTATATCCTTTCAGCCTGGAGACCACGTCGCGCATCTTGCCGGAACTGGACGCCCGGCTGCACAGCTCTTTTTGCGCAAGATCCGGATTTTTCACAAACAGGCTCGAGCCGGCCGCGGCGCCGGAAGGCGCGGTTTCGGACAGGATGTCTGCGCCGGCTACGTATAGCCTTCCTAGCACGCGGGAGCCGCCGCGGAAATAAAAGTAAAACTCGCGGCGCGCGCCTTTCCGATCCGACGCCCCGCCTTGACTACTAGATCCGATCTCTTTCATCCGCCCGGCATCCGGAATCTCCTCCATGTCGTGCAACGATCCGGCCATTTCCAGCGTCTCGACGGCGCCCGTGTCCAGAACGCCCCTCACCGCGGCGTTCTTCCTGTCGCCGTGGACGATGTAATCCCAGCCTCCGCCGATCTCGACTCTGCGCCCGAGGATCTGCTCCAGCGTGCTCTCGCCGAACGCGTTCCTGAACATATGCTGCCCGGAGCTCATCAGGGATATCGCCTCCAGGCACGAGGACTTGCCCGCGTTGTTGCGGCCCACCAGTATGTTGAGGCGGCCCAGCTTGTCCAGCACCACGTCGTCCGCCCCGCGGAACCCCGAGATCCGTATCTGCTTGTACACGCGGGCCGCGCCGCGGACCCGCCTTTAATTTTGTACGGCCCCGGCGGTTCGGGCAGAGCACTTGGGGAACGCGGGCATCCGGGCGTTTTCGGGGCCGTGCCGAAGGCCGGCCGGCAGGGGACTTTGGCTACCCGAAGCGCAGGCTGCCGCAGAAGCAGCCCGGCTTTACGGCCGGCGTGCGGTGGTCGCAGAACTCGTTGGCCACGTCGACGTACGAGACCGAGCCGCCCGATCCGCCGTACATGCCCAGCAGCCCGAGGAGCTTGTCGGTGCCCAGGCACGCGGCCCACGTGGTGAGCGTGACCGCCGACGGCTGGTGCGGCTCGTAGTACCCCGACTCCTCCTTTGCCCTCCTCTGCCCCTCGTCGAGGCACTCGTCTGCCAGCCTCATGCCGTCGATCTGGCCCGTGCACCACAGGCACGCCGTGGAAGGGGTGACCAGCTGCGCGCGTATCGTGGCCTCGAACCTGCCTTTCGTGACCACGTTGCAGCCCACGTCGATGAGGGGGCGGTAGTGCTCCAGCGCCGCGGCGTTGAGGCGGTCCCTGCTCCTCATGCTGTCGGTGCAGCAGATCACCGCGTCCGATTCCATGGCGGCCTCCAGGTGCTCTTTCCGGCAGACGTCGCCCACCGTCGAGCGCACCTCCGAGTCGGAGAACGATTCCAGGTGCTCGCGCACCACGTCCGCCTTGGCGGCCCCCACGTGCCTCCTGGAGGATCCGTGGAGCCTGCTGACGTTGCTCTCCTCGACCGAGTCGGGATCGATCAGCCTAATGCGCCGCACCCCCAGCCGCGCAAGCTGCACGGCCACGCCGGATCCCACGCCGCCGGCGCCCACCACGCACACGTCCAGGCCGCGCACGCGCCCGTGCGTCTCCGGGCCCAGCATGGACGCCTGGCGCGCGTAGACGCCGCCGGCCGCTCCGTCCCGCCGGCACGGCGCGCCCCGGTCCGCGCGCCCCAGCGTCTTTCCCACCACGTCTATCCTGGATACCGTGTGGTCGCTTCCGCCGTGGTGCGCCACGGCGTGCATGCCCGCGCCGCTCACCACCGCGCTTGCGGCGGGGCGGCCGTCGAGCAGCTCGGCCATGTCGCGGAAGAACGTCCTGTTGGCGCTCTCGTCCGTGCCGCTGAACGACGGGGGGTGGTCGGGGGACGGGTGCGTGTGGACGAACAGCAGGCACGAGCCGGCCCTGTCGGCCTCTTCGACCGCCCTGTTGAGGTACGCCGACGACGGGCTGATGCTGCCGGGCCCCCGCTCGGACCACGAGCCAGGCCCGGGCAGCACGGCTTCCCTGACCAGAAGGCGCTGCCCTGATCCCGACGCGTGCCAGTCGGCCCTCAGATAGCACCCGTTTTCGAGCGGGCTCCCCTCCTCCAGGAACGCGGACACGCGCTCGTACAGGCCAGACGGGAACGCTATGGCCCACTCTTGGCGGGGCGCGCCTTTGGATTTTTCGTCCTTCCGGGCTGGCGCCGCGGGGCGGCCCGGCCGTCTGCTAAAAAGCGGCACGCTCAGTCACCGTTCTCGAACCTCCGGTCCACGTATTCCATGAAACTGGCCAGGTCGTCCCTGGCGGGATCCCATCCGCAGTCGGCGTACGGGTGGATGCTCCACTGCAGCCATTCTTTCCCCATGTGGGCCACCGTAAAGGTGCCCTCCGGCCGCCCGTCGCCCTTGAGCAGGGTGTCGCACGGGGTGAAAAACATGTCGAACGGGGTCTTGGGGTAGTGTACGGTGTTTGTGATCATCACGCTAGTCCTGTCCCTGTTGTACCGTGCAGACCGTATGGGATAGTCCGCAAACACGACGTACACCATCTCGTTTTCCGCGCGCACCACGGTGCCCCGTAGGCCCCGCCTGCCCTCGAACTCTTTTACCTCGCCGAGCAGCTGCTGCGGGATCATGCGCCGTACGTGTTGCTCCTTCGTATCGCGCGCAACTGCATGCCCGGCGTGACCGAAACTTCGTGCTCCCTGTCAAGCGGCTCCCCGCCGACCCCCACGACGAACAGGTCGTATTCGTTGATCTCGCTGTCCGGATATCCGGCCTTTTCGAGCAGCTCCGCCACTGTGGCCTGCCCGCCGGGGCCCAGACTGACGGTCTTTTTGTTTATTTTTATCTCGACGGCCGGGTTTTCGCTCGGCGCGTCCACGTTGCTCATTGGGAAGCGTGCGGAGGCCGCGTTAATATTTCTTTTAACATTGCATATTTAAGCCCGAAGTTTCACGCCCGCGGCGTTGGATCCGGCCGGTTTCGATCAAAGCTCCGTCTTGGTAAGCTCGTCCATACTGGCGGGCCTGCTCGGTGCGGGGTTTTTTGCGGCCCAGCAGCTTGCCCGCGGCACGTATTCGGATCCAAGGCCGACTATAATGCCCTTGTACGCGTTCGGCCTGCTCTCGGTAATCTTTCCGTTCGCGATTATAATGGCCGTGATCGCCGGGCTGTACCACGCGTATCTTCACTTTGCGCTGCTTTCTGGCATGCTTGCGTGCGTTGGACTGTATTTGCGCCTCTTGTACAAAATGCGCTACGACGAGTATTCGTACGGAGCGTGGAGCGACAATACGACGCGCTGACCCACAGCGTCAGGCCATGTCCCTGCGCTCTACTATCATGTCCTGCATGCTTTTGAGATCGTCCCGGACTTCGGTAAAGTTTTTCGCGATATGGTCAAAGAGCACGATCCCGAACTCGTACTCTTTCGTCTTTAGGATCTGATCCAGCGCGCGGCGGGCGATCCTGAGGTGGTCTTTTCCGTCGGGGTTTTCCGACCTGATCTCCCTCATGCGGCGCATGGTCAGATTCAGCCTCCTCTCGTCGAGCACGGACATGCTTTCGCTCACGCCTCAACGGCCGTCCGTTGGCAAATATATCTTGCGCAAGGGCCGTGCCCGGACCGCCATGCGCGCAGCGGAGGAATCCAAGCCGCCTCTAAAGCAATTAATACGGCCGGGCGGGGGCCGGGGCCGTGTACAGCCCAGGCGGGACGGTCGACACGCTCGGCCTCCTATTCGACAAGCTCCAGTCGCTCTTCGACGAATCGCAGGGCTACTACGAATCCTTCCTAGACACAAACAACCTGTACAAGCAGGGCAAGCTGTCCGACAAGGAGTTTTTCCAAAAGCTGGGCGACTACGTGGTGGCATATTCCGCACTCGAGTTCCTCGCCGTAAAGGTGCTCTTTGAGGTCCGCAAGTCGCTCGGGCCCGTCCAGACGCAGTCGCCGGGCCTCATGCCGGGCGTGGGGCAGCCGGGTCCGGCCGCCGGCCCGCATCCGGGCTCCGCCTCCAACCCGGTCGGGGGCCCGCCCGGCATCGTCTCGGCGGCAGAGGGCTTCGGCAGGCCGGGGACCCTGCCCGCGCCGGACAGGTCCGCGGATCCGGGGTGCGGCTCGTGCGGGGCCGAGCTGCGGGCCGGCGCCAAATTCTGCACAAAGTGCGGCGCGCGCGCGGCCTAGAAACCAATATACGTAAACCCGGCGCCGCCGCGGCCGTTGAAGGTCTTTGACGGCAAAAAGGCGGCGCAGGAATACATGTCGGCCCACACGCTGGCCTTTTCGACGCCCGAGATGACGCTGACCCGGTTTGCAATGTGGCTGGGCGACGCGGTGCCCGACCCGTCGGATCCTTCAAAGACGATGCCGCGCACCGACTCTTTTCTGACGGACGGGCGGCCCTCGCAGGTGGTCGACGACCGCTACCAGCCCAGCGGGGCCGTGCTCCACACCGGGCCGGCCGGGGGGCGCTTCTGCCCCGAGTGCGGCGCGGCAGTCTCCAAAGAGGCCAAGTTCTGCCCCGAGTGCGGCAGCGGCCAGGACTAGGGCGCCGGATCCCCGCGCTCCGGCCGCCAATGATCTTGGTTTATTAAGCCGCCGCCGCCCGGCGCTCGCGTGGCGAAGGTCTACGACGTGCCGGCCCAAGAGCTGGTCGGCAGGCTGGCATCGGAGCTAAAGTCCGAGGACGTGCGGGTGCCGGCCTGGGCGGCCTTTGTCAAGACGGGGGCGCACGCCGACAAGCCCCCGCAGGCCGAGGACTGGTGGCACATGCGCTGCGCCTCGCTGCTCCGCAAGCTGTACCTGCACGGGCCCGTCGGGGTCTCGTGGCTGCGCCGCGAGTACGGCGGGGGCAGGCCGCGCGGCTACGGCGCGCGCAACCACCGCGACGCGGGCGGCGCCATCATACGCGGCGCCATACGCGAGATGGAGAGGCTGGGGTACGTCTCGAGGGCCGAAAAGCGCGGGCGCACCCTCACCAAGGAGGGCGTCAAAAAGCTCGACAGGCTGTCAACGTCAATTCTGGGGGACATGGCCTCGAAAGAGCCGGCCCTAAAGGTGTACTCTTGAGCGCCGAGGGCCAGCCCGCCGACGGGCGGGCAGAGGACGCGGCCGCGCGCGAGGCGGCCATCCGCCGCATACTGGAGCCCGAGGCGCGCGCGCGCCTCTCCAACATCAGGATGGTAAAGCCGGAGCTGGCGGCCGCTGTCGAAAACTACCTGATCGGCATGGGGGCCCAGGGCCGACTGGAGCTGCCCGTGACAGACGCGCAGCTAAAGCAGGTGCTGCTCTCCGCCCAGCAGCCCAAGCGCGACTTTAGGATGAGCCGAGTATAACTATAATTATGGGCTCCCCGGGGGCCCGCCCGTGAAGGCCGTAGTCTACGACGAGTACGCCCCCGACGACGACTATGCGCGCATACTCAAGGTCAAAGATCTGGAGGAGCCCAAGCCAAAGGCCGACGAGGTCGTGTTCCGCGTGCGGGCCGCGGCCCTAAACTACAACGACATCTGGGGCATGCGCGGCCAGCCCGTGGCCGTCCCCCTCCCGCACGTCTCGGGCTCGGACGCGGCCGGCGACGTGGTGTCGGTGGGCGAGGACGTCAAGAACATCGAGGTGGGCGACAGGGTCGTCTCGCACTCGAACATGGCGTGCCGGGTCTGCCAGGCCTGCACCGACGGGCGCGAGTTCGACTGCACAAAGAGGACCATCTGGGGGTTCCAGACGGGCCCCACGTGGGGCGCCTACCAGGAGGTCACCCACCTGCCCGAGGTCAACGTCTCAAAGCTGCCAGACGGCGTCTCTTACGAGGACGCGGCGGCGGCCTCCATGACGCTGCTCACGTCCTGGCACATGCTGGTGGGCCGCGCCAAGATAAAACCAGGCCAGACGGTCCTGATCATGGGCGGCGGCTCGGGCGTCGGCAGCTTTGGGATCCAGATAGCCAAACTGTACAACTGCGACGTGATAGCCACGGCCAGCCCGGACAAGCTCGACAAGTGCCTGGAGCTTGGCGCCGACCACGCCGTGGACCACCGCAAGGAGGACTGGCACAAGGAGGTGCGCTCCATCACCAAGGGCATAGCAAAGTCAAAGGGCGAGGCGCCCGGCATCGACATTTCGTTCGACCACATCGGGCAGACCCACTGGAACCAGCAGCTGACGCTGCTAAAGTACGGCGCCACGCTGGTCTCGTGCGGGGCCACCACCGGCTACGACGCAAAGACCGACCTGCGCCACATCTTCTTCAAGGGGACCAACATACTCGGCTCCACCCAGGGAACCAAGGCGGAGCTCGACCAGGGGCTGTACTGGATGTCGCGCGGCAAGATAAAGTCGGCCATAGATTCGACGTACTCGTTCGAGCAGGCCGCCGAGGCGCACACAAAGATGCTCACCGGCAAGGGCCTGTTCGGCAAGATACTGCTAAAGCCGCAGTGATCGGCTTGGGGTACCGGAGCCTCGCGTTCGTGCCCGGAAACAACGCGCGGTTCCTGGAAAAGTCGCGCCTTTTGAACGCCGACATCGTCTGTCTCGACCTGGAGGATTCCGTGCCGCCGGACCGCAAGGGCGAGGCGCGCCGGATGGCCGGGGCAGAGCTGGGCTCGGGGCACCTCGGGCGGGTGTTCCTGCGAACCAACAGCCCCGACTCGGGGCTGATCGAAAGCGACCTGGAGGCTGCCGGCCCCGGCCTCGACGGCGTCGTGGTGCCCAAGGTCTCGGACTTGGCGCAGCTGGAAGGGGTGTTCCGGATCCTGGAGGCGGCCGAAAGGAGGGCGGGCTTGGAAAAACTCGAGGTGATCCCGTCCGTAGAATCCGCCCGCGGGGTGGCCAACGCGCGCGAGCTGGCCTCGCCGGGGCGCGTGCGCGCCGTGGTCTTTGGCGTCTTTGACTTTCTTGACGACATGGGCATAGAGTACCAAAAGGGCTCGCCGGGCGCCGCGCACGCGCGCGCCCTCGTGCCGCTCGCCGCGCGCGCCGAGGGCAAGTCTGCCATCGACGCCATATGGCAGGATCTGAAGGACGCGCCGGGCCTGGAGAAAGACTGCGCCGAGGGGCGCGCGCTGGGATACGCCGGCAAGAGCGTCATACACCCCGGGCAGCTGGGCGCGGTGCACCGCGCCTTCGGGCCGACGCGAAAAGAGCTCGACTGGGCGCGGCGCGTGCGCTCGGCCTACGAGGAATCGGCCTCGCGGGGGCGCGGCGCCACGGCCATAGACGGCGTCATGATAGACGAGGTGCACTACCGGCGCGCGCGCGACCTGCTAGAATCCGCGTAGCCCCTGCGGGCGGACCGTCTCGGGGTGGGATCTGATCCAGGCTATGCGCTCGAGCATCGCCTCCTTGTCGCCCGGCAGGGTCCCGCCGACCGTGTAGGCGTTGGAGCCGTGGTTGGAGCGGAACACGATGCTCCTGTCCGTCTCTATGCCGGCCACCAGGCCCTCCAGCTCTTCGACGGCCTCCTCGTCGCTTATGCGCTCGAAGGGCTCGCCGTACTTTTCCAGGAACTCGCCCTTTGTGCCGTTCTCCATGTACAGCGTCAGGGCGCCGACGTAGTCGGGCTTTACGGCGCTGATCACCTCGGCGGTGCCGCGCACGTGCTGCCCCGAGTACTTTTTGCCGCCGAGCCCCAGTATCACCATGCACGAGAGCGCGTAGCCGGCCCCGCGGGCCTTTGCGCACGCCCTCACTATGGTGGCAGCGACGGCCCCCTTTGTGACCTTTTTGAGGACGGTGTCCGAGCCGCTCTCTATCCCGACGTACAGCATGTCCAGGCCCGCCTCCCTCATGCGCTCCAGCTCGGCGGGCGTCTTTTTGAGCAGGTTCATCGGCATGGCGTAGCACGAGACCCTCTCCAACTGCGCAAAGCTTGCCCGCAGGTGCCGCAGTATCCTGACCATGTACTCCGTGTCCAGGTTGAGCGCGTCGCCGTCGGCGAGGAAGACGCGCCGGGTGCCGGGGAACGCGCGCGCCATCAGGTCTATCTCGGACTTTACCTGGTCCCACGGGCGCTCGGCGTATTCCTTGGACCTGTACATGTCGCAGAACGAGCACTCGTTGAACGAGCAGCCCAGCGTCACCTGGAATATCATGGAGCGCGCCTCGGAGGGGGGGCGGTACAGCGGGTAGTCGTATGCAAGCTCCACGGGCGGCCCCCCGGATCTTGGGATTTTTATGTTTGCCCCCGCAGGCCCGCGCCATGCCGGGCGACCCACACACGCGGCGCCTCATCTGGTTCGTCTTTGCCGGCTCGCGCGGCGGGCACAACCGGGCCAGGCTGGTCAGGCAGATATCGTCGTCGCCGGCCAACGCCAACCAGCTGGCCGGCGCGCTGGGCATAGACTACAAGGCCGTGCAGCACCACCTGCGCGTGCTGGAACGGAACGGCATGGTCGAGCGCGCCGGCGGGAAATACGGCGCGGTGTACTTTCCGTCCGGCCTGCTCGAGGCCAACATGGAATCGTTCCTGGAATTGGACAAAGGTAAATAAGCGAACCGAGCCGCCTTGCACCCATGGAGCCCACTTCGCTGGTGCTTTCGGCCGTCTCGATCGCCAACATGGGCGTGCTGGGGGTGCTCATGGCGCTGTTCGGGCGCATGTACTCGCGCACGCGCGCGCAGCTGCCGCTGGGCATGGTCGTAGTCGCGGCCATGCTGCTGCTGCACAACGCAATCGGGGCCACGGCGTACTTTTCCATGGACGAGCTGTTCTCGCACGACATATTCCCGTACATGCTCGGAGTCGGCATCGCCGAGCTTGCGGGACTGCTCATATTCCTAAAGATAACGCTGGACTAGGGCTTTAAAGGGGGCCCGGCGCGCCGCGCGGGGTTGGACGTACGGTCGCTGGAGCTGCCGCCGCAGGCGCGGGATCTCCTGGAAAAGCAGGGATACTCAAAGCTGTACCCGCCGCAGGCAAAGGCGGTGCGCGCCGGGTTGCTGGGCGGCAGGAGCGTCGTGGTCTCGGCGCCGACGGCCAGCGGCAAGACTCTAATCGCTACCATGGCCATGATGGCGCACCTGGAGGGCCGGCCGGGGAGGGCCGTGTACCTAAGCCCGCTGCGCGCGCTCGCGGCCGAAAAGCGCCGCGAGTTCGACAGGCTTTCGGAGATACCGCTGGGCGGCTCGCACCCGCGCACGGCCATATCGACGGGCGACTCGCCGCGCTTCGCGGCCGGCCGGGCGCGCATACTCGTGCTGACCAACGAATCGATGGACGCCTCGCTGAGGGGCAGCGCCGCCTGGACGCGCGAGATAGGCCTGGTCATAGTCGACGAGGTGCACCTGGTCGGGGATCCAGAGCGCGGGCCCACGCTCGAGACGGTGCTGGCGCGCCTGGCCCGCATGAGGCCGCGCCCCCAGCTGGTCTGCCTGAGCGCGACGGTCACCAACTCGGCAGAGATAGCAAAGTGGCTGGACTGCAGGCTGGTGAGCAGCGACTGGAGGCCAGTGCCCCTCTCCGAGGGCGTCTGGGATTCGGGGACCGTCAGGGTGCCCGGGGGCAAAGACTACGAGGTGGACGCGAGCAGGCGCGGGCCGGCCATAGACGTAGCGCTCGACGCGGTGCGGTCGGGCAGCCAGTCGCTCGTGTTCGCAGAGACGCGCGCCCGCGCGGCCTCGCTTGCGCTAAAGTCGGCCGACGCGGTCAAAAAGGCGCTCTCCGCAGGCGAGCTGGAAACGCTCGCCGGGGCGGCGCGGCGGCTGCGCGAGGACCCCGAGGCCACCGAGCTTGTCCACAGGCTCGCAGACGCGATCTCGTCGGGCGCCGCGTTCCACCACGCCGGCCTGCCCCAGGAATGCAGGGAGACCGTCGAGGACAATTTCCGCGGCGGCGCCATAAAGCTAGTCGCCTCGACGCCGACGCTGGCAGCGGGGATCAACCTGCCCGCGCGCAGGGTGGTCATATCCAGCGTGACCCGGTACGATCCGGCCGCCGGCTACAACAAGCCCATCAGCGTGATGGAGTACAAGCAGCTGTGCGGCAGGGCCGGCAGGCCCCAGTACGACAAGCGAGGAGAATCGGTCATAGTCTCGGGCGGCTCTGCCACCGCCGACGAGATAGCCGACAGGTACGTGCACGGGGAGCCCGAGCCGGTGGTCTCGCGCATGGCCGCGCCGCGGCCCCTGCGGATACACGCGCTCTCGCTGATGGTCACCGATCCGGGCATCGGGCGCGAGCAGCTGGGCGAGTTTTTCGCCGGCACGCTGGGCGGCGCGCAGGACGACGGAAGCCTGGACCTGACGCTCGATGCGGCCGTCGACTTTTTAGAGTCCGAGGGCCTGGCCGAATCGGGCGACGGGTACCGGGCCACGCGCTTCGGCAGGCTCGCCTCGCGGCTGTACCTGGATCCGGCCACGGCTGTCAGCATACGCAACGGCCTGGAGGCGTCGCGGCCGGGCAGGTGCGGGTTCGGCCTGCTGCACCTGGTCTCGGAGTGCCCCGAGTTTTTTCCGCGCATGTACATGCGCGAAAAGGATCTGCCGGAGGCGCAGCTGCTCATAGAGGCGCACAAGTCCGAGATGCTCGAGCCGGTGTACGCGGACGGGTGCAACCGCAGCCTGCTGGCGCTGTACAGGTGGATGTCCGAGGAGCCGGCGCGCCAGATATCGCAGGATCTCAAGGTGGAGCTTGGCGACATGCGCCGCATAGCCGAGAGCGCCGAGAGGCTGCTGTTCTGCACCGCGCAGCTGGCGCGCGGCTTCGAGAGGGGCGAGCTGTCCGGCGAGCTGGAGCAGCTGCGCGCGAGGGCCGCCTACGGCGTGCGCGCCGAGCTGTGCGAGCTGGTGCGGCTGCGCGGGGTCGGGCGCGTGCGCGCGAGGGCGATGTACAGGCGCGGCCTGCGCACGCTCCGGGACGTGCGCGGTGCCGACGAGGAAAAACTTTCGCGCATAGAGGGGATGGGGCCGGCGACGGCGCGCAGCATAAAGGCGCACCTGCGGCGGCTGGGCTGATTGCTGGAAATACTGGCCGCCTCGGCCGCCTCGCTCGCGGTCTCGCTGGCCGCCACGCCGCCCCTGATCCGGGCGCTGCGCAGGCGCGGCAGCACGGCGCCAGACCTGCACAAGCCGGGCAGGCCGCAGGTGGCCTCGCCTGGCGGGCCCGCGCTGCTCGCCGGGATCGCGGCTGGCCTGTGCGCGGCGTACCTGTTTTCGCCCGGCCCCGATCTCCTGGCGGTGCTGCTCACGGCGGCGGCCGGCTTCGCGGTGGGGTACGTAGACGACCGGAAGGTCACGCCCGGCTGGTTCAAGCCGGCGGCCCTGGCGGGGGCGGCCGCGCCGCTGCTGCTGCTAGGCGCATACGATCACTCGCTGGCCTTCCCGCTGTTCGGCCCGGTGAGCATACCGGTACTGTACGCCGGCGTGGCCGTCGCGGCGGTCTCGGTGAGCGGCAACACCGTCAATTCCATAGACATATTCAACGGGCTGGCGAGCGGGTTCGTCGCCATAGCCGGCGCGGCCCTGACGGCCGGCATACTGGTAGTAGAATCGCTGGGCCCCTCGCCCGAGTACGGGGCCGCCGCGGCCGGCGCGGCGCTCACGTTCGCCGCGCTGGGCTTCCGCAGGTACCACCGCTTCCCCAGCTCGGTGTTCCCGGGCAACTCGGGGGCGCTGGCACTCGGCGCCGCCTACGGGGCGGTGGCCGTCGCCGGCGGGGCCGAGGTGATAGCCGCCGTCGCGGCGCTGCCCGCCGTACTAAACTCGTTCCTGTACCTCGCGAGCGTGCGCCGGCTGGCCGAGCACCGCGACGTGGCGAGGCCCGTGCGCCTCGGCCAGGATTCAAAGCTGCACGATACGCGCGACGCGCTCGCGCCCATGACGCTCGCGCGCCTGATACTGTCGAGACGCCCCATGGGCGAAAAAGAGGCCGCCGGGGCCATACTGCGCCTGGCCGCGTTTTCGGGCGCGCTTGCCGTGATCACGGCCCTGCTGCAGGGGATGACATGATCCGCATCTACGGCATGATAACGGCCATGTGGGCATCGATAGTCTCGGGCGGCGCGCTGCTAGTGCTCGGGCTCGGGCCGCTCTCGCTTCCGGGCGGGGCCCTGCCCACCTCGGCGGTGCAGGCGGCCTGCGCCGTCGGGCTGGTCTCGGCGTGGGCCGCGATCTTTTACTCGCTGGCCAGACGGCTCTACGGGGCCTGATCCGGGGCGCTTCAACGCGTTTTTGTCATTCCGGGCGCGCTTCCGGATCCCCCGCGGCCCACGCCTCCCGCTTCCGGTCGTACTGCGCGCGCGACATGACGCGCCGCGCGGGCGAGCCGGACACCACTTCTTCGGCCCCCACGTCGCGCGTCACGACCGCCCCCATGGCCACGACGGCGCGCTCGCCTATGCGGACGCCGGCCCCGACCGTCGCGTTGGCGCCGATGACGGCCCCGTCGCCGGCGCGCGCGCCGGACAGCCTGCCCGACGGCGGGTACGGATCGTTTGCGAACACGGCGCCGGGCCCCACGAACACGCCGCGGCCGATGCGGGTCAGCGGCGCCACGTACGCGAGGGCGCCTATCCGGGAATCTTTTCCCACCACCGCGTCGCGGTCGACGTGCGCGAGCGCGCCCACCGAGGCGCCGTCCATCACGCGGGCGCGCGCGCCCACGTACGCAGAGTGCCACACGCGCGCGCCTTCCGAGACCGACGCGCCCTCTTCTATCACAGGTGCCACGGCCTGGCCTGCAGCCTTATCTTGTCGGGCAGCTCTGCGTGCTCTCTGAGGAACTCCAGCTCTTGGCCCTTTTCGCGCAGATCGTCGGGCAGCATGACGGGTATGCCGTCGGTTATCATGAAGAACCTGGTGCATTCGGTGCAGTACAGCGCCCCGGTGTCCCCGCCGCCGCCGTGCAACTCTAGCGGGTGGTGCTTGTCCGACGGGCACGCGAGCACGTCTAGCAGCTTTGGGTCCATCACGGCTCCATGTAGACGGGCACCCCGTCCCTCGCGGACGCCAGCGCGGCCTCGGCTACCCTCGACACGCCCACGGCCTGGCCCGGCTCCACTATTAACTTTGACCTGTCCCGGACGGCTTCTGCAAAGTTGAGCAGCTCCTCCCTGAGTGGCTCGCGCCTGGATACGGGGGGCGCCTCGGCGCCCTGTGCGCTGATCTCCTGCGTCAGAAAGTCCGCCGAGACGACCGCCTCGGTAAAGACCGCGTCGAACCGCCTGATGCGCGCCGGCGTTATCCAGTTTGCAGATATGGCCGCTGCCCGCCCGCCGCCGAACCCCAGCATCACGGAGGCAAAGTCGTCCCTGCCGCCGCCGGAGCTGCCGGCCCTCGCGAAGACCACCTCGGGAAAGCTGCCGAACAGCCAGATGGCCGTGTCGATGTCGTGGACCGCCGCCTCGTGTATTATGCCCACGTCGTCGGCGCGCGCCGGCCTGCGGTTCTGCCGGTGGAACTCGAGCACGAAGAGGCGGCCCAGCGAACCGTCCTCGGCCGCGCGCTTTACGGCCCGCACGGCGGGGTTGAACCTCTCTATGTAGCCTGCCGTCATGACGGTCTTTTTCCTGGCGGCCATGCCGGCCAGCCGCTCGGCCGCGCCCGGCTCGGGGCCGACCGGCTTTTCGACCAGCACGTGCTTGCCGGCCCCGATGAGCTCGCCGGCGACCCGCTCGTGCGAGGGCGTCGGCGTGCAGACCACCGCGGCGTCGAACTCCGAGCCGAGCAGCTCTTTTACGGAGCCGAAAGCGGGCACCGAGTACGCGGCGGCGCACCCCGCGGCTCTGTCCCGGTCGGCGTCGCACACCGCGCACAGCTGGCCGGTCTCGTGGAGCACGCGCGCGTGGTTCTTGCCCCAGCCGCCGGCGCCGACCAGGGCCGTCCTCAAGCCCGGTACACCGCCGTGAGCCACTCGGGGTGGCCGCCGCGGCCGGCGACCAGCTCCGAGTACATGCCGGCTATCCTTTCGCACAGCGGCCCGCCGCCGAGCCTGACGCCGTCCACGGACAGGACGGGCACGATGCCGGTGGCGGTCCCGGTCAAAAACACCTCGTCCGCGGAGTACAGGGCGCTGCGCGGGATCTGCGAGACCGACGCGGGTATGCCCGCCTCGGCGGCGAGCTGCAGCACGGTGTCGCGCGTGATGCCTTCGAGGGCCGGCGAGGCCGGCGGCGTGAAGAGCCTGCCGCCCCTGGCCACGAAGACGTTCTCGCCGGAGGCCTCGCTGACGTTGCCGGACATGTCCAGCAGTATGGCCTCGTCGCAGCCCGCGCGCCGGGCCTCGGCTGCGGCCATCGCCGAGTTGAGGTAGTTGCCGCCCATCTTTGCCTGCGTCGGCGTCGACCTGTCGGAGAACTTTGCCCACGACGAGACGCACGCCGCTATGCCGCCGCGCGGGTATATCTCGCCCATCTCGAAGGCCATCACCGCGGTGACCACCTTGGCCCCCGACACGTCCAGCTTTATGCCGTGCTCGCCGGCAAAGCAGAACGGCCTGACGTACGAGTCGCCGCGCAGCCCGTTGGCGCGGCACACCTCGAGCGCGGCCTCTGCCAGCTGCGAGTCGTCGTAGCCGTATTCGAGCCCGTAGGTGCGCGCCGACCTGCGCAGGCGCGCGAGGTGGTCTGCCAGCCTGAACACGAGCAGGTCGCCGCCGGCCGCGTACGCGCGCACGCCCTCGAAGGCCGACGTCCCGTAGTGTATGGCGTGCGTCGTTATCGGCACGCGCGCCTCGGAGTCGGGCATCGTCCTGCCGTCCATCCAGACGATCACGCGCGCGCTTTCCGCGCGGCGTAAATTAACCTTAGTACCCCTCGCGCGGGAACTTCATGCCGAGCACCCGCACGGACGAGTCGGGCGCGCCGGCGAAGCGCTCGACCGTCGCCCACTCGCGCTCTACTACGCGGGCCGCGCCGCCGGGCACCAGCGACTTCCAGTCCGATTCCAGCCCCCGGGCGGCCCGGTACATCTGCTCCCTCGCCGAGGTGGCCGAGATCTCCTTCCTCGCGCCGATGCGCGGCCTCAGGCCGTACGCCTTGAGCGCCAGCCACTCGGCCCTGTCGCCGGTGTACGTGTAGTAGTCTTTCCCGACGCCGCGCAGTATGTTTTTTTTCAGCGCCCACGAGCGCGCCGAGATCAGCGGCGGCAGGTACCCGCGGAACGGCGCGTGGAACGCGTAGTCGCCGGTCACCTCGACGCCGTCGAACTCGGATTCCACCATCTCCCTGCGCTGCCCGAGCGTGAACGGAAAGCTGCGGCTGTTGACCTCCCTGCCGCCGTCGTAAAAGACGACCGGCATCACCTTGACCCTGCCCGATTCGCGCAGCTCGCGTATTATCTGCGCGTGGGCCAGCGTGAGCGGGTTCAGGTGGGCGAGGTACAGGGCGGCGGGCAACGTCAACCGTACGATTCGAACTTTACCTCGAAACTGCCGTCCGCGCGCTTTTCCTTCTCCGGGACGAAGCCCTTGGGCTTGAGGGCCTCCATCACGCCGTCGATCGTCCCCTGCCAGCCGCACACGTAGAACACGGTGTTGTCCTTTGTGATCTCCTCGCCGACCAGCTCTTCGAGCGCCGACCTGCCCCCCTCCTTGGGCTTCAGGAACGACTCCACGCGGCCGACCTGGCCCGACCAGCCCCTGTTGAACCACTCTTTGGGCCTGCTTATGGCTGCCCTGTACCTGAAATTCCACTCTTCCCTGCCCCTGTTCTGGCTCTCGACCTCCAGATCAGAGAGCAGCCCCTTGTAGGAGAGCTCGTCTACGTAGCTTGCCCCGTGCAGCACCACTATCTCCCTCTTGTCCTTCGCCGCGTGCAGGTGCTGGGCGAAACTGGCGAACGGGGCGAGGCCCGTCCCGCCGCCGACGCACACTATCCGGCGAGCGTCCGGCGAGCCGTCGGGCATCGTCTCGCTTATGTCCAGCGCGCTGCCGGCCGGCGCTATCCATCTTATCTTGTCTCCCTCTTTTGCGCTGAACAGCTGCGTGGTGAACCTGCCGGGCAGGGGCTTGCGCACCCAGCGCACTAGCAGCTCTATGTACTTGCGGTTCTCCGGGTGCGAGGCTATCGAGTAGGCGCGCCTGACGGTCTTGCCGTCCTCGGGGTTGGGCAGCCCCACCGTGATGAACTGGCCCGCGCGGAACTGCGGAACCTCCTCGCCGTCGGGCACGATCCTGAATATCCCGAGATCCTCCTTTAGGGTCTGTATGTATGTGATCGTGGCCTCCTTGTCCTCAACCAACCACGCCGCCCCGCCGGCAGGCGTTAAATATCTTGTGAGGTCCGCGCCGTTTTTTGCGATCTTGGAACGGCAGAGGCCGCGCCGCTCACCACCTGTGTATCTGGGATTTTCCGGCGCCGGACTTTTCGTCCTGATCCGGGCTGCCGTACCTGCTCGACGGCCTTATCTCTATCTGGTTGGTGGACGAGACGTTGTATATGGGATCCCCGTTCCCGTTGAACAGGCGGCTCCTGTCTATGTTCGTCACGTTGGTGTAGATCTTGATCTTGGTCCCGTCGTCGAGAATATACTCGTTGAAGTCCTGGGATATGGTGTCGTACCTCATGTCCTTTTTTCCCACGGCCCTCTTGATCTCTTCTGCGCTGTGATCCTTGGTGTCGGGCTCGCCCTTGAGGGAGGGGTCGGCGTTGATGACTATGAGCGACTGGTCCTTTGTCTTGAAATACGGCTTGTTGTCCTTCATCCTGCGCTCCACCCTGGTCAGTATGGTGCGCACCTTTAGGACGGAATTGTCTATGATCTGGTACTTGTTCCACGGCTCCTTTATTATCTCGAAATCCAGAGAGCGCACCTCGGACATTTTCAGATCCGCCCCCGCGGCGCCGGCCGCGTACCTGCGGGGGCTGCGTGTTGGCGCACGGCCGCGGCCCGCCGCGAGGCGTTAATAATATTTCGAATGCGCCCGGCCGCCGCTCCGGGTCGGCGCGCGCGCCCCGCCCACAAATAAATACGGCCCGCCGGGGCCGCGCCGCGTGAAGGTGGGGATAGTGGGCGCGTCCGGCTACGTGGGCGGCGAGACGCTGCGCCTGCTCGTCAACCACCCCCGGGCCGAGCTTGCCGCGGTCACCTCGCGGCAGCACGCCGGACAGTACCTGCACCGCGTCCAGCCGAGCTTGCGCGGGTTCACGGATCTAAAGTTCACCGAGCTGGACTACGACCGGCTCTCGGATTCGTGCGATCTGGTCTTTACCGCCGTGCCTCACGGCACCGCCTCAGGGATAGTCAAAGAGCTGTACGAGCGCGGCCTCAAGGTGGTGGACCTGAGCGCCGACTTTAGGCTGCACGAGCCGTCCGACTACGACAAGTGGTACGGGTGGACCCACCCCTGCCCCGAATACCTGGAAAAGTCCGTATTCGGGGTGCCCGAGCTGCACCGCGACCGGATACGCGGCGCGCAGCTGGTCTCGTGCCCCGGCTGCATGGCCGTCACCTCGGTGCTGGCGCTGGCCCCGCTGGTGCGCGAGAACCTGGTGGACACCGACCACATCGTGGTCGATTCCAAGATAGGCTCGTCGGGCGCCGGCTCGGGATCGGGCACCTCGCACGCCATGCGGGCCGGCGTGATACGGCCCTACAAGCCGGCGCGCCACCGCCACACCGGCGAGATAGAGCAGGAGCTGAGCGAGGCGGCCGGCAGAAAGATACGCGTCTCGATGAGCCCGCACGCGGTCGACGTGGTGCGCGGCATACTGTGCACCAACCACGTCTTCCTGTCCCGCGACATCGACGAGCGGGGCCTCTGGCGCGTGTATCGCGCCGCCTACGGCGAGGAGCGCTTCGTGAGGCTCATACGCGACAAGAGCGGCCTGTACAAGTTCCCGGATCCAAAGTTCCTCGTGGGATCAAACTTTTGCGACGTCGGCTTCGACGTGGACGAGGACAACCGGAGGATAGTGGCGCTCTCGGCCTCGGACAACCTGATGAAGGGCGCGGCCGGCTCGGCGGTGCAGAACATGAACGTCATGGCGGGCTTCGGGGAGGAAGAGGGGCTGATGCAGACGCCCCTCACGCCGGTATGATCGTGGTAAAGATCGGCGGCAGCGTCGTCGACGAGCTGCACCCGTCGGCCGTGGCCGAGATGGGAAGGGCCGCCGGCGGGCTGGTCCTGGTGCACGGGGGCGGCAAGGAGGTCACGCGCGTGTGCGAATCGCTGGGCAAGGAGGCGCGCTTCGTGACCTCGCCGGGCGGCATACGCAGCCGGTACACCGACGAGGAGACCGCCGAGATATTCACGATGGTGATGGCCGGCAGGATAGGCAAGGGAATAGTGCGGATGCTGCAAAAGGCCGGCGTGCGCGCCGTCGGTCTGTCCGGTATCGACGGCGGCCTGATGCGCGCCGAGCGCAAAAAAAGGCTGGTCATAGTCAACGAGCGCGGGCGCCGGCAGGCCATAGATGGCGGCTACACGGGCCGCATAACGTCGGTGGACGCGTCTTTGTTGCGCTCGCTGGCCGGCTCCGGGATAGTGCCGGTGGTCTCGCCGGTGGCCCTCGGGGAGGGCCACGAGCTGCTCAACGTGGACGGGGACAGGGCCGCGGCCCACGTGGCCGGCAGCGTGGGCGCCGACCACGCCCTGTTCGTGACCGACGTGGACGGCATAATGATGGACGGCAGGCTGGTCGGGCGCCTGACGCGCGGCGAGGCCGAAGAGCTGCGCCCCAAGATGGGCCCGGGCATGGAAAAGAAGGTGCTAGCCGCCACCGAGGCCCTCAAGATGGGCGTCGGCTCTGCCCTCATAGCCAGCGGCAAGAGGGAAAATCCTATATCAAGGGCAGTCTCGCGCGAGGGCTGCACGGTAATCGAGGGATGACGGAAGATCAGATGGGGAACCTCTACCAGCGGTTCCCCGTAACGGTGGAAAGCGGGCTCGGGGCGCGCGTCCGGGACGCCTCGGGCCGCGAGTACATCGACTGCATGGGCGGCTACGGCGTGGCCGTGGTGGGCCACCGCAACCCGCGCGTAACCCGGGCCATACACGAGCAGGCAGACAAGATAACGGCCGTACACGCCTCGACGTACAGCGCGACGCGCGAGAGGTTCCTCGGCGAGCTTGCGAGGGCTGCCCCGCGCGGCCTGACCGGCGTGCACCTAAACAACAGCGGCGCCGAATCGGTCGAGGCGGCCGCAAAGTTTGCGCGCCGCTTCACCTCCAAGCCGGCCGCCGTGGCCATGCGCGGCTCATACCACGGCAAGTCGATGGGGGCCCTCTCGCTCACGTTCAACCCCAAGTACCGCCGGCCGTTCGAGCCGCTGCCCGGGCCCGTCTCGTTCTCGCCGTTCGGCGACGCGGCCGCGCTCGAAGAGGCGGTCACCGGGCAGACCGGCATGGTGATAATGGAGCCGGTCCAGGGCGAGAGCGGCATACACGTGCCGCCCGACGGGTTTTTGCGCGAGGCGCGGCGCATATGCGACGAGCGCGGCGCGCTGCTAGTCTTCGACGAGATACAGGCGGGCCTGGGCAGGACCGGCCGCATGTGGGCATCCGACCACGAAGGCGTGGAGCCGGACATCATGTGCGTGGCGAAGGGGATAGCCGGCGGCGTGCCGATGGGGGCCACCCTGGTGAGGCGCGACGTGCTCGAATCGATGGGCAAGGGCGAGCACTCGTCGACGTTCGGCGGCAACCCGCTCGCGTGCGCGGCCGGCGCGGCCGCGCTGGAGTCCATCCGGGAGGACCGGCTGCCGGACAACGCGGCCCGCACGGGGCGCCTGATGCTCGACGGCCTGCAGGAGATGGCCGGGCGCGTGCCCGCGGTGCGCGAGGTGCGCGGCCGCGGGCTGATGATCGGCGTGGAGCTAAAGTCGGATGTGCGGCCCGTGCTGGAAAAATGCATGGAGGCGGGCCTGCTGGTGCTGTACTCGGGGCGCAGCGTGGTCCGGCTGCTGCCGCCGCTCGTGCTGACAGAGGAGGACGCGCAAAGGGCGCTGCAGATACTGGAGGAGGCGATAAAGGGTGCATCTTGACGAGGCCAACGAGACAGTGCTGAGGATGCTACAGGAGAACTCGCGCGTCTCGTTCGTGGAGCTGGGCGCGGCCCTGGGCATATCCGAGTCGGCCGTGCGCCGCCGCGTAAAGTCGCTGGTAGACGGCGGCGTGATACGCCGCTTCACGGTGGAGCTGGGCGACCGCGGCACGGCCAGCGCCGTGGTATTGGCGTCGGTGGATTCGGGCTCGGAGACCTCCGAGGTGGCCTCGCGGCTGCTCGAGCTGCCCGGCGCCGAGACCATCTACGAGATCACCGGCCAGTACGACATCATGGCCGTAATCACGGCCCCCAGCATAGGCGAGATAAACTCGTCCATAGACGGGTTGCGCAAGGTGCCCGGGGTGACCAACACCAACACCGTGATAATACTGCGCAGGGTGCGCCGCGACGCGCCAAAGCCGGATCTTGCGGAAAGCTCCTCCAAGCGCCGCAAAAAGCCGGAATCCGGCGCGCGGGGGGCCTAGGGCCGCCGGATCCGCACCCGAGTGTTTTTAATACGCCCGCGCCGGGATCCCGCGTGGACTACAACCGGCACGCGCGCGCGTACAACCGGCAGGGCCGCAGGCGCGCGCGCATACGGGTGCTCGACAGCACCCTGCGCGAGGGCGAGCAGCACCCCGGCGTCTCGTTCACCAACAAGCAGCGCATACAGATAGCCTGGATGCTAGACTACTTTGGGGTGGACCAGATAGAGATCTCGCCGGTCATATCCGACGACCACCGCCGGGCCGTCTCGGACATACTAAAGCAGGGGCTGCGCGCCGACATCGTCGCGCACGGCCGCGCGCTGCGCGAGGACATCGACGTGTCCGCGTCGTGCGGGGCGCGGTGGGTCGCCGCGTACCTGGGCATATCGGACGTGCACCTGCAGGACAAGCTGCGCATATCGCGCGAGGAGGCGCTCGAGCGCGCGCGCGACACTGTAGAGTACGCAAAGTCGCGCGGCCTCAAGATAAGGTTCACCGTCGAGGACGGCAGCCGCGCGGATCCGAAGTTTTTGCTACAGGTGTGCAGGGCCATATCGGACGCCGGCGTGGACCGCATCAGCCTGCCCGACACGGTCGGCATCATGCGCCCGCTGGGCATGCGCAACTTTGTCTCGCGGGTACGCAGGGCCGTCTCGGTGCCGCTCGACGTGCACGTGCACAACGACATGGGCCTCGCGCTGGCAAACGCGCTGGCAGCGTGCGACGCCGGCGCCGACCAGATACACGCCACGATAGACGGCATCGGCGAGAGGACAGGGATACCGTCCCTGGCCGAGGTGGCCGTGGTCCTTACGCACCTGTACGATTCGGACAACGACTTTAGGCTCGACATGCTCGGGGACCTTTCGCGCCTGATAGAGACGTACGCGGGCCTGCGCCCGTACGATTCGAAGCCGGTAGTCGGCTCGTCCGCCTACAAGCACAAGGCAGGCACGCACTTGGCCGCGGTGCTGCGCAACCCGGCCGCCTACGAGCCCATCCCGCCGCGCTCGGTGGGGAACCGGCGCCGCATAGTCTTTGGCGAGCTTGCCGGCAGGACAGGCGCGGCCCACCTGCTCTCGCTGCTCGGCTTGGAGGGGAGCGAGGAGCAGGCGCGCACCGTCGCTGCCGGCCTCAAGGGCCTGCGTATGGGCGACCTGGTCGAGATACCGCTGGACGACGGGCCGGCGGCACTAGAAAAGAAAATAAGCCGCCGCGGCGGGGCCGGGGGGAGACTCGATGGCAAAGTGTAGCGAGTGCGACGGGCAGGTAGAGGTGCCCGGCGACGCGGTGGACGGAGAGATAGTCACCTGCCCAGAGTGCGGCGCGAGCTTTGAGGTGGCAGGCTCCAGCCTCAAGCCGGCCCAGACGGTCGGCGAGGACTGGGGGCAGTGACCGTCACAGTACTGTACGACTCGATAAGGTGGGAGGAAAAGGCCCTCTTGGAGGCGGGCCGCAAAAAGGGCGTCGAAGTGCGGATGGTCGACTGCCGCGCCATGTCGCTGGACCTGGACGGCCCGGCTCCGCTCGAAGGCGCGGTATTGCAGAGGTGCGTAAGTTATTACCGCAGCGTGCACTCGACGGCGGCCCTCGAGGGCATGGGCGCGCGCGTGATCAACCGCCTTGAATCGGCGCTGCTGGCCGGCAACAAGCTGTTCACGCACATGCTGTTGCGCTCGGCAGGCGTCCGGGCCCCGCGCGCGTCGGTCTCGTTTTCGCGCGAGGCCGCCGTGGAGTCGTTCGGCCGGCTGGGCTACCCGCGCGTGCTAAAGCCGACCGTCGGCAGCTGGGGCCGGATGGTCTCGCAGCTTGGCGGGCGCGAGGCCGCCGACTGCCTGCTGGCCGAGCGCGAGACGATGCACCCCATACACCACGTGCACTACACCGAAGAGCTCGTAAAGCGCCCGCCGCGCGACATACGCGCCATCGTGGTCGGCGACGAGGTGGTCGCGGCCATATACCGCAACTCGGACCACTGGAAGACCAACATGGCGCTGGAGGGCAGGGCCGAGCCGTGCCCGGTGGACGGGCAGATGGAAGACATTTGCATAAAGGCGCGCGACGCGGTAAAGGGGCAGATAGTGGGGGTGGATCTGATGGAGGACAGCGAGCGCGGCCTGGTGGTCCACGAGGTCAACAACACCACAGAGTACAAGAACACGGTCCGGGTCTGCGGGGTGGACGTGCCCTCCAAGATGCTAGAGTACGCCTCGTCGGTGGCCTGAGTTGGACCACATCACTCCCACCCCGCGGTACGCCGAAAAGATGCTAGAAAAGGCGCTGCGCCTGTACACGCCGTCGATGTCCGAGGGTCCGCTGGCCGAATTCTTGGCGGACAAGTGCGACGACCTGGGCTTCGAGGACATACGAATAGACGAGGCCGGCAACCTCGTGGCGAGGAAGGGGCGCGGGCGGCCCGTGATCATGCTGTGCAGCCACATGGACACGGTGCCGGGGCGCATACGCGTCAGGAGGGACGGGGACCTGCTGTACGGGCGCGGCTCGTCGGACGCGAAGGGGCCGCTCATGGCGATGCTCTTCGCCGCGGCGTCGGCCTCGGACTGCACCGTCGTGTTCGTGGGGGCAGTCGACGAGGAGGGAAACGCGGCCGGCATAAAGCACCTGGCCAGCCAAAAGCTGGACATCGACTACGCCATATTCGGCGAGCCCAGCGGCCTCCACCAGGTGACGGTCGGCTACAAGGGGAGGCTGGCCATCAGCCTGCGCGTGGACGCGGGCGACAGCTCGCACGCGAGCGCCCCCTGGCTTTCAAAGAACGCCATAGAAGAGTCGGCGGTCTTTACGGCGCGCCTCAAAAAGGCGCTCGAATCGGGCCAGGAGGGCAGGCAGCGCGCCCTGATGCTGACGGCCACGGTGACCGAGGTCAAGGGGGGCACCAGCCACAACGTCACCCCAAAAGAGTGCGAGACGACCATGGACATACGGATACCCGCCGACGCGGGCTGCAAGGCCGTCGAGGAGAGGATAGCCACGGCGGTTCGCGAGATCTCGCGCGAGCGCGGCGTCGAGGCGTTCTATTCCATACTCGACGAGACCGAGCCGTTCGAGACCGAGCCGCGCTCGATGCTGGTGCGGGCCCTGACGCTGGCCGTGCGCGAGTGCGAGAACGAGCACCCCTCGCTCATACGCAAGACCGGCACCGGGGACATGAACGTGATAGGCAACCGCATGTCGGTGCCCGTGGTCACGTACGGCCCCGGCGATCCGCACCTGGCCCACACGATGGAGGAGCGCATCTCGGTGGACGAGTACCTGCGCGGCATCGAGGTGCTAAAGGCGGCCATACGGCAGATAAAGCGGCTTCACGACAGGGAGTCGGCCCGGCGGAAATGACCCTGTGGTTCGTCGGCGCCGGCCTGTGCGGGTACGGCGGCATGTCGCCCGACGCCCGCCGCGCGGTCTCGCGCTCGGCGGCCGTGTACGCCGACGTCTTTACCAGCCCGCTAGGCGACGGCGACCTGGAGAGCCTCTCGGGCATGGCCGGCGGCCGCGTGATCCGAGCCGAGCGCTGGATGGTCGAGGACGGCCGGCGGATACTAAAGTCCGCATCGGAGGGGGACGCGGCGCTCGTCTCCTGCGGGGATCCGTACGCGGCCACGACGCACGCGGAGCTGCGCACGCGCGCCGAGCTTGCCGGCATACCCACGCGCACGGTGCCGGCCCCGTCGGCGCCCTGGTCGGCGCTGGGCGAGTGCGGGCTGCACCACTACAAGGCCGGGCGCACGGCCACCGTCATGGAGGACGCGCGCTCGTCCGAATCGACCTACTACGCGGTGCAGCGTAACATGGCCGCCGGCAGCCACACCGTCCTGCTGCTAGAGTACGACGCCTCGCGCGGCTTTTTCCTGGAGCCGGCAGCCGCGCTGCGCCTGCTGCTCGCGGCCGAGGAGGGGCAGCGGCGCGGGGCCGTCACGCCCGGCACGTTCTGCGTGGTGGCCTCGCGCGTGGGATCCGAAGGCCAGGCCGTCACGTCGGGCCTGGCCGGCAGGCTCCGCTCGATGGACTTTGGCGCCCCCCCGCACCTGATCATAGTGCCGGGCAGCCTGCACTTTACCGAGCGCGACTCGCTCAAGGCCCTGACGCGCTGCCTCGACGAACCGGTCTCCAACTCTTCCGAGACGGTCGCGCGGCAGATGGTCTCGAGGTACGCGCCGGCCCTCGAAAAGTCGATCGCGGAGACTGAAAAGCTGTGCCGGCAGGAGGGGGCCGGGGCGGCGCTGGAGAACGCGAGGCTGTACGCGCGCGACGCCGAGGACTTTATGGACAGAGGCCGCGAGGAGACGGCCGTCCTCTGCGTCGGGTACGCCGAGGGGCTGCTCGACGGGCTGCGCCTGGCCTCGGGGCTGGACCCGGTGGGGGCCGGGCCGGGCGCCGGAGACGGGGGCGGCTAGCGGCCTCCGTCCGCCGGGATCGGGGGATCTTGAAGCCGTCCTGCGTTCGTAAACACCGCCTCGGGCTAGGGCGTGCCTGCCTGCGCCTCTTGCCCAAACGCTTCCAGCAGCTCACTCCGGCTCATACGCTAGGCGACACGTGCAAAAATTCCGGTTATTTGTTCAAGCGCCCAAAAGAACCATCCGTAGTGAAACGCAGACACACCCGCACGGCGGGCAAGATGCGCGTGTTCAATATCTGCGGGCCCCGAGCCGGAGTATCGATATCTCTTGGACGTAATTCCTACTGGGATGGGCTGTCTGCTGATCTCTAACAAGATCTGTCTGCAATAGTCGCTTGGGCGTAAATCGGGCGTGTACGATTCAAGCTTACCGTGCTCGTCCATATTTGGTATATATTTTATAAACTCTGCAATAGCGTTTGTGCATCTTGATGTAGCAGCAGATTGAACACGTTCTGTCTCAATTGTTCGATCCAACGCCCCCCACAGTTTTTCTTCTTAGCACGTGTATAGTTTCTAACAGTACTACGTGAGACGCAACTACAATTCTGTCGTTGAGCATGTGCGCCGCCCAAATACCGCCGTCGTAATATTCGAGTTGTGGATCAGATGCCACTTCTAACAGATCGTATAATGTCCAAAGAATCCTCGCCCCCATCTACGTAATCCTCCAACAGGCCTTCTATGGTCTTTGGCGCATCCCCGTTGTATTCTATGCCCAACAGCTCCCGTATACTGCGCAGTTGGCGCGTCGAATCGAGTCGCCGCGCTGAGTTTTGCCTCCTTTCGGCGTCTTGGATTCTCCCAACCGCCGAACGCGGGGTTCCAGCACCTGGATTCGAATCACGTCCTGTGCGCAACGTATCTGACTTGTTCGACACACGCCAGCCAACCACGCTGGCCATATCGACGTTTTATCCCGCAATTCTTGTAGCGCACATCCAGTCCGGGCCGCCTAACGCATACGCCAATCTTGCCCGGCAAGACTGCATGCAGCCTCGGCCGGCGGCGCGGCCAGGCAACACGGCGGGCCGCCCTTGCCCGCGGCGGCACCGGCTAGCGCAGGGCGGCTTTGCGGGCAGCCTGCGCGCTACTGCAGAGCCGCGCTCCAACCGCGCCCGCGGCGGCACCGTCTCCGATTCGTGGGAGTCCGCGGTTAGGCGCGGCCGGAAGCATGCAGTATCCGCCTGCCAGGATCTCCTACCCGGGCCAACCCGGGACGGGCCGGATCTTCCCGGCCTCGGGCGCGAGATCGCGCGCTGCAGGATACGGGCGGCCGCGGCGCAAGGCCGGAGCCGAACCGGCAGGCGCAGATTGCGCGCTACCGGCAAAAGGGCGCGAGTTCGCGGCCCGTCACCCCGCCCTGGCCGGGATCGGGCCCTGCCTCGGGGCGCACCTGCCCGCGAACTGGAAGCCGAGCCCCCGATGGCGGCCCTGAGTAATGTATATATCGCAGGCGCGGGCGGGCGGGGGTAATGACCCCTATCGTAGGAACGTTCCTAAACGTCCTCTCGGCCCTGACGGGCCAGCTGGGTCCCAACTACGACCCGCTCTTCTACGATGTCATGATTTACATATTCGGAACCATGATGTTCGTAGTCTTCCTACTGGGCATCATTGCGTTTTGGCTCCGCGTCCACGGCTGGTCCTACAAGGACAACCGTGAGAAGTGGGTCGACGAGCTCGACAAGCACTTTGAAAGGGAAGGCATCGGCCTCATCCCCGACAACGGCAAGTACTGGTAGGAACCATTTTTTCATTCTCGGCGCGGCCCGCGGGCCCGCCAAATTTTTGCGCGCCGGGGCGCGGGCGCCTATTCTGACGGTCGCGCAGGATTTGGCCCCCGCCTGCGCGGGGGCGGAATTTTCAACGCCCGCCCGGACGAATCTGCCGCCGGCCTACAGGTCGGGCGGAAGGAAGTCGCTGTCGCTGCTGCTGTCGTAGGCCTTTGAGACGAACTCGGCCTTGTAGGACGCCCCGTCTATGAGCTCGTGGTTGATGAACTTGTCCGACTCGCGGCCGTCCACCAGGATCCTGGACTTTGACTGCTCCATGTCCCTTATCGGAAACTCCCACATCCACAGAAAGTGGCCTATCTCGAACGGGTACTCTTCTGTCCATTCGGCGTACACGGTGCCGCTCGAATCTATCGTGTACATCGATCTCTGGCAGCCGCCCTCCTCAAAGCCCACCCTAGCGGGTATCTCGGCCTCGGCGCCGTCCACGTACAGCTCGAGGCTGGCGGAGACCGAGTACCTCGTGTCCCTTTCGTTGATGCACGACTTTAGCGGATCGTTCTGGGCCCACTGGCCCTGGATCAGGCTGCTGGCCACCCCCACCGATATGGCTATGATGCCGGTCAGCAGCAGGAACTTTAGCGTCTTTTTCCTCTTTGTGGGATCGCCCATGCCCGGCCAGATCATGTACGGGGGCCGGGGCCGGTTTCCATAAAGTCTTTTGGATCGAGCGGCCGCCGGCTTTTTTCGGCCCGCGCCCGAGCGCGCCGCGTATCTTTAAGCCGGTACCCGTCTAGCGGCCCGCAGCTTTGCGGCGCGCCCTAGATCCCGCGATCGCCGCGCACGAACGCTTACTCCTACAGCGCGCAGCGGCGATCGAAGCCTCGCTGCCGGAAAGCGCGGCGCGCGCACCCGCGGCCGGCCCGGCGCGCGGGCGGTTAAAATGAAAAAGGGGGTTTGGCTATATTACCTGCCAGGGCCTGGTGGCGAAAGTGATCACGTAGCCGACGCCGATGATGATCGACTGGTACGCTATGTTGGTGTACGGAATGGGCTTTATGATCGGCTCGCCTTCCACCACGACCGTCTGGCCAGGACCGAGCCCCGGGCCTACCGAGGCTACGTTGAGCTGGGTGTGGACGTGGTAGACGCCTTCCTCGAGCGCCTTTGCAGAGATCGAGTAGGGGCGGACTTCGTTTCCTCCGATGTCAAAGACGTTGCCGGGCGGATCCCTGGCGAGGATCTCCCACCTGTTGCCCGCGTTGGTAGATTCCGAAAAGATGGATATCCATCCCCTCAGGTTCCTCTCGACCAAGCTGACGAGCTGGCCGTTGAGGGTCAGCGTCTCGCCGGTCTGGAGCGACTGCCTGTTAAACGTCTCGTTTTCGATCTTTATGAAGCGGCTCTGCAGTTGGGCCTGGACACCGTGGGCGTCTGCCGAAGGCACGATGGTCTCAACCCAGTTGAAACCGAGCGTGCCTAGCGCCAGAACGGCCGCGATCCCGGCCACGATAATTTTGTTGGTCTTTACCATGCTAATCCCTTGGGGCGACGGCCGGCGCCTGTCGTTATATGTTTTGCCTTGGCCGCTTCCCCGGCGCGGGCGTCCAGCCTGGGCGGCGCCCGGCGCGCCCAAAGGCCGGCGGGGCATGCCGCTTCCAGTAGCCGGGCGTGCAAAATCAACATCGATGTTCAACATCGCTCCTGCTTGACAGGGGGCAAAAATAATCCCAAAACTTGCCGGCCTTGAATGCATATTTTGCGTCGTATGGGGCCCGTATATCTGTATAATAGAAATAAAGGCCTGTTTTTCCTACCGAAAGAGCCTCTAGCTTTATATCCAGAACTCACGTCTCCGTGCCAAATGGCACAAATGCCCGCACTGATCCCCAAAGAGGTCGAGATCCAGAGGCTCAAGAAGATCTGGCTCATCGTCATCGCAATGGGATCTACCGCAGCGTCTGTCGAGGTTGACAACTTCGTAGACGGCTCCCTGCACCAGACTTCCATCAGGGATAGCGCGTTCACGCCGGCACACTGGTGGCTCTACTCTCACTTCGTAGCGCTGCCTCTGGGCTGGGGTTCCGTGGCTATCTATGACAGGAAGGTGCCCGTGCTCAGGGGCCCCAACAACTCGATGAACACCGGCCTAAAGATGACCATACTCGGTTATCTTGCGACCATGTTCACGATCGGGGTCAACGAGATGTGGCACTTTTGGTTCGTAGAGGAGATATTCGCGGTTCCAAACCACTGGATGTTCAACATGGGCGTCGTCGTGGCGTTCATGGGAGCCTTGGCCTACGTGGTCAGGGTCTACGCCAGGCTCGTAGAGCTGGGCGCGGAGACACCCGGCGAAAACCCCTATGTCGCGGAAATGTACAAGATGGCCCTAGAGGGCAAGCTGTACAGCCGCGCCATACCCTAGGCGGAACCGCCTTTTTTCATTTTACATGGCGCCTTAGGGGCCGCGCTTCGTGGATTTATTTACCTCGCCCCGAGGGGGGCGGCCGTGCGGTTCCCGTCCGAGTACCTTAGGCTGAACCGGAACCTGCTGGCCGGCTTCGCCTCGTCGTTCACCATATCGTCGCTGGTGGCCCAGTCGCTCTCGGATCAGGAGCACCACGCCAACGCCAGCTACACGCTGGCGGCCGACTACGCCGTGTTCTTCGGGGTGTTCGGCGGCCTCACGTACTTTTGCAACCGGCGCAAGTACGGCAGGGGCGGGATGGAGCGCGGCAGGCTCCGGCAGCACCTGGCGCGGTTCATCGGATCTTTGGGGGTCGGCGAGGTGGCCTATTCCATCTCGCGCTGGGCGCTCCACTATTACTTTCTGGAGGCAGGGTACGACCCCTACGCGGCGTCGCTGACGGCGCACGCCGCCTCGTCGGCCATCTATTTCACGGTGGTGAACCTGAGCATGCGCGCGACGCGGGCGTACAGGCAGTAGCGCCGGCCCGCGCTTTCCGGCGTGAAAAACAAAAAAGAACGGATAAAGATCGGCTTGGCAGGGCCGTTCATGTCGTGGACCGCGTTGGACATAGGCGCCGGAATAAAGTGGCCCGCGAGGCCGGCAGGGATAACAAGGCGGCGCCGGATTCCCCGGGAGTCTCAACGGGAGTCGCAAAAAGAGACTAGCGAGATGACGGCAAAGTCGACGGACAGGATGTCAGAATCGAGACAACACCGCAAAGCTGCTAGAGCGCGTGCTAAAGAACGCCGGCGCGGCCCGGCCGGTTTTCGGCCGGGGGCTGCGGACAAAAAGGGGCCGCGCCCCGGCAGCCGGCGTAGGTTTATTATGCAAAATCGGAGGGCTCCGGCGTGGCGTCCGTGTTCCTCTCGCCCCGCTCGATAGCGGTGATCGGAGCATCGGACCGGCCCGGCAGCGTGGGGGCCACCATAACCAACAACCTGATCAAGAGCTTCAAGGGGAAGATACTGCCCATAAGCCCCACGCGCGACACGGTCTTCGGCAAAAAGGCGTACAAGAGCGTGCTCGAGGCGCCCGGCAGGATAGACCTCGCCGTCATCGTCATACGCAACACGCTCGTGGCCCAGGCGCTCGACGAGTGCGGCAGAAAAGGCGTGGGCGGCGCGGTCATAATCACGGCCGGCTTCAAGGAGGTAGACGAGGAGGGCGCGCGCCGCGAGGCGCAGCTGCGCGAGATCGCCGAAAAGTACGGCATCGACGTGATCGGGCCAAACTGCCTGGGCGTGATGAACCTCGATCCCAAGACCATGATGAACTCTACGTTCCTGAAGGTCACGCCAAAGGCGGGCAAGATAGCGCTCGTATCGCAGAGCGGGGCCATATGCGCGGCGCTCGTCGAGGACGCGAGCGCGCAGGGGATAGGGTTCTCGGCCGTGGTGAGCATGGGCAACAAGGCGGCCATGAGCGAGGTCGACGTGCTCGAGATGCTCGCGGAGCACCGGCAGACCGAGGTCATAGTGATGTACCTGGAGGACATGGGCGACGGCAGGGAGTTCATGCGCGTGTGCAAAAAGCTGACGCGCGAGCTCAAAAAGCCGGTGCTCGTCCTAAAGTCGGGGCGCAGCCCAGAGGGCGCCAAGGCCGCCATGTCGCACACCGGGGCCCTGATGGGCTCGGACGAGATCTACGACGCGCTGCTGCGCCAGTCCGGCGCCATCAGGGTGGACACCATGGAGGAGCTGTTCGACTACGCGACCGCCTTTTCAAAGCAGCCGCTCCCGCGCGACGGCCTCGCGATCGTCTCCAACGCGGGCGGGCCGGCCATAATCTCGACGGACGCCTGCTCGCGCATGGGCATAAAGATGGCCGACATCTCGTCGGTGCGCAAAAAAATAGACGCGGTGATACCGCCGTGGGGCAGCTCGCGCAACCCGGTCGACATAGTGGGCGACGCCGACTATGCGCGCTTCGAGGGGGTGCTCGGCCACGTGCTCTCGCACAAGAACGTCGGCTCGGTGATCGTCATGTGCACGCCGTCGGGGACGCTGGACTACGACGGCCTCGCGCGAGTGGTGGTAAAGGCCTCCAAAAAGCACCGCAAGACCGTACTTGCGAGCCTCATGGGCCTCGACGAGGGCACGACGAACAGGCAGATACTGGCAGAGGGCAGCGTGCCCTACTACACGTACGCGGAGGGGGCCATACGGGCCCTCTCGGCGATGCTGAGGTTCTCGGAGTGGTCGGGCCTGCCGGCGGGCAGGCCCAGAAAGTTCAAGGCCGACAAAAAGGCGGCGCTGGAGATAATCGCGGGAGCGCGCGCGCAGGGGCGCGACGCGCTACTCGAAGACGAGGGGCAGCGCGTGCTCAAAGCCTACGGCCTGCCGCTGCCCGAAAGCGGCCTTGCGCGCACCGAAAAGGAGGCCGCCGAGCTTGCGCGCAAGATCGGGTACCCGGTGGTGCTCAAGGTGTCTTCGCCGCAGATAATACACAAGTCCGACGCGGGCGGCGTCGAGGTCGGCCTGAAATCGGACGCCGAGGTGCGCTCCGCTTTCCGGAGGATAAAGGCGTGCGCGAAAAAGTTCGACCGCAAGGCCGAGGTGCGCGGCGTCATAGTGTCGGAGATGGTCTCGGGCGGGCGCGAGATGATAGTGGGATCAAAGGCCGAGCCGGGCTTCGGGCAGGTGCTGATGCTGGGCATGGGCGGCATATACGTCGAGGCGCTAAAGGACGTCACGTTCCGGCTCGCGCCGGTCTCGCCGCGCGAGGCCTCCTCGATGGCCCCGTCCCTGCAGGCCTCCAAGCTTCTCTCGGGCGTGCGCGGCGAGGCGCCGTCGGACGAGGCAGCGCTCTCCGAGTGCGTGCAGCGGCTCTCGCAGCTGGTCTCGGATCTGGACGTGCGCGAGCTGGACATGAACCCAGTGCTGGTGCTCGAAAAGGGCTGTAGGGTGCTCGACGTCAGGATCGGGATCTGATTGAACGTTGAACAGATATCGGCGACCTCGGCGTGCGTGCTGATACTGGAGGGCGGGCGGGTGCATTCGAGCCCGGCCTCGCGCAGGTTCCGCCGCATGCTGGATCTGAATCCGGGGCGGCGCTTTGCAGACGAGTGCACGTCCGCCTGGCCGCACTACGACAAGGTGGTCGTGTACCGCAAGTGGAAGATACTCCAGCTTGCGAGGGAGGCGGTGCGCTCCGGCGCTAGGCAAGTCGCGGTCTTTGGCGCCGGCCTCGACGCGCTGTCCGTCGAGCTTGCCTCGGAGGGCGCGCGCGTCTTTGAAGTCGACGTGGCAAACATGGGCGCAAAGGCGCGCATGCTCGAAAGGCTGGGGCTCTCCGGCAGGGTCTCGTGCGTCACCGCGGATGTGGCAGACGCGGGTTCGGTGGACGCGGGCCTCGCGGGGAACGGCTGGGATCCCTCCGCGCCGTCGCTGCTGGTCTTCGAGGGGATATCGTACTACGTGGAGCCCGATGCGCTGTGGGGGACGGTCCGGCGCCTCTGCAAAAGGGGCCGCGTGATACTAGAGTACTTTTTGCCCCCCTCTGAATTCGACCCGGCGGTGGCCGGCATCGCGGCCCACCCGTTCAACGTCATATCGCGCGACGCAAAGCTGGAGATACGCAGGTACTCGCGCGCCGAGGTGGCCGGGCGCGCCGAGGGCCTGGGCGGGCGCATGCTCAGCGCCGACGGCATGCACCAGATAGAGCTCGCGCGCGAGCGGTCCGCCTCGGTCTTTCCCACGCCGGGGAGCGGGTGGATAGAGGTGTGCTGTTTCGAGATGCGGGGGGCGGGATTCGAACCCGCGGACTCCTCAAAGACAGGGTCCTAAGCCCTGCGCCGTTGACCGGGCTTGGCTACCCCCGCGCCCGGCGACGGCCGCGGATGCAAGTTAACTGTTGCGGGCGGCCGCAGAATCTGCAGGAAAGATCCAGGCGCTTGCCGGCAACGCCCGCCGGCGCCCGGATCCCGCGGGAATCCTACGGCCCAGCCGTTGCATTTTTTTAGCCGGCCGCCCGCCCCGCGCCGTTGAGGGATTCCGAGACGTTCGGCGTGGAGAGCGGCAGGCAGGACGTCATAGACTGGCTCAACGAGACGGCGCGCTCGGAGGGATCCAAGTTCGAGGCGCGCCTGTACGGGCAGACGGTAAAGACGGCCAACTTTGGCGACTTTGACCTCTTTTCGTGGATGGGCGACGTAAAGCAGGCGAGGCGGCTGGTGCAGCGCGCCGGAAAGCGCTTCCGCGTGAGGACCGTCGAGGGCGGCTACAAGCCCAAGGAGCGCACCTTCGGCCTCTCCCGGCGGGACTACGCGATGGTGCGCAGGGGCGGCAAGGTAGTCGGCAGGCTGCTATTCGAGGCGCCGCGCATCGGCGGCAGCTGGCGCGTGGCCGGGGAAGAGCGCGCATGATAGGGCTGGTGGGCACCGGCATGCTGGGCCTGGCGGTAGGGCAGCGCCTGCTCGAATCCGGATACCCGCTGCAGGCGTACAACAGGACGCGCTCAAAGGCCGAGCGGCTGCGCGGCGCCCGGATCTGCGGCTCGCCGGCCGAGGCCGCGCGCGGCGCGGACCTGACCATAACGGCGGTGACCGACTCGGACGCGCTAGACGAGGTGGCGCTCGGCCCGAGCGGCATAGCGTCGGCCGCCGGCGGCTCGGCGGTGCTGGACATCAGCACCGTGGATCCGGCAAGGGAGCGGGCCCTCGCCGAAAAGCTGGCCGGCGCCGGATGCGGGCTAGTCGAGGGGCCGGTCATGGGCGGGCCCGACGCGGCGCTCGAGGGGCGCCTCGTCATGATGGCGTCCGGGCCGCGGGATCTCGTCGAACGGCACAGGGGCGTGCTCGGCTCGGTGGCATCCGAAATAATATACCTGGGCCCGAGCGGCTCGGCGCACGCCGTAAAGCTCGCGATGAACATGCAGATCGCCTCGCTCGCCATATCCCTATCGGAGGGCATGGAGCTGGTCCGCGCGTCCGGCATAGACCCGGAAAAGTTCCTGCAGGTGCTCAACGCGACGTACTTTGCCACCGGCATGAGCCGCAAAAAGGCCTACCGCATGGCCCGCTCCGAGTACCCGGCCACGTTCACGCTGGCAAACCTCGCAAAGGATCTGGGCCTTGCGTGCGGGCACGCCGGCTCGGTGAACGCGGACGTGCCGGCCGCCGAGCTTGCGCGCAAGCTGTACTCGGAGGCCGCCGCCGGGGGCCTCGGGGACCTGGACTACACGGGCATACGCGAGCGGCTGCGGGGCAACGCCTAAATCAAGAGCCCCCCGCCCGGCCCCGTGGAGCTGCCGCGCGGCATGAGGGACATTTCCGGCGCCGAGCTGCGCGGCATCGAGCTTGTCCGGGGGCAGTTCATGCGCCTCGCCGGACTGTACGGCTACGACTTTGTGGATCCGTCGCCCATCGAATCCCTGAAGGTGCTGGAGGCAAAGTCGGGCCCGTCCATACGCGACGACATATACGCTTTCCAGGACAAGGGCGGCAGGGAAGTTGGGCTGCGCTTCGACTTTACCGTCGGCCTGATGCGGCACGCGGCAGCTCAGCGCTCCATGCCGCTGCCCGCAAAGCTCGCGTCGTTTGGCGGCGTGTTCCGCTACGACGAGCCGCAGCGCGGCAGGTACCGGTATTTCCACCAGTGGAACGTCGAGGCGTACGGGCCGTCGGGGCCGGCCGTCGACGCAGAGCTTGCCGAGTTTACGTACGGCATGCTCGACGGCCTCGGCCTGCGCGGCGTCTCTTTGCGGCTGAATCACCGCGGTTTGGTGGAGGCGCTGCTGACAAAGACGGTGCGGCGCTGCACGCCTCCGATGCTGCGCGCCATGGACCGGCTGCAAAAGCGCCCGCGCGAGCAGCTCGTATCCGAGCTCGCATCGGCCGGCATCGAGCGCCGAGAGGCCGAACAGGTGCTGGATCTTGCGTCGGTCTCGGGCACTGTAGATACCGTAGAGTCAAAACTACCGGTCTCGGATCTGGAGCCATGGGGGGATCTGCGCGAGGTGCTAGGCATGCTGGAGGAGCGCGGCGTGCCCGCAGAGGCGGACTTGGGGATAGTGCGCGGTTTGGACTACTATTCGGGCATAGTGTTCGAGGCCTACGCGGGAAGCAAGGACGCCCTAGCCGGCGGCGGCAGGTACGACAAGCTGGCAGCGGCAATGGGCAGGGAAGACCTGGGCGCTGCCGGCGCCGCCGGCGGCGTGGAGCGCACCGTCCTGGCCATGGCCGAGCAGAACCTCCTCAAAGAGCCGGGCCCGCGCGGAACCCGGATAATATACGCAGACGGCATGCAGAAAGAGGCGCTGCTGCTGGCCTCAAAGCTGCGCTCCCGCGGCGTGCAGGCCACCGCCGACCTTTCCGCAAAGTCGTTCAAGAAGCAGTTCGAGGCCGCGCGCTCCGCGTCCAGATACGCGGTGATTCTGGAAAAAGGCTCCGTCTCCGTGAGGGATCTGGAATCCAGGGCGCAGCGGCAGGTCAGCGCGGAGGACCTGCTTGCGGATCCCCGGAAATACCTCCCATGAGAGCGCGCGTGAGCATCATTATCTCGGGGCCCGTGGTGAACGAGCCGACCACGGCGCACTTTTCGTTGACCAGCATGCCCGACGAGACGAAGGGCACGCCGCCGTTGACAGTGGCCGGCTCCAGCTTGGCCCCCATCGCCTTTGAGAGCTTTCTGACCTGCTCCTCGTCGGCCTCGGGGTGCACGATGCCGCCGGACGAGTTTGCCCGCAGCATCGCGCCAGATTGCACGTAGCCTGCCACCCGCGAGCGGACCACCTCGACGCCGAGCGCATCGCCGGCCATGCTGGCCGCGTCGGGCTCTATGAGGGGAGAGACGACCGCGCCCCTGTCGTTGGCCGCTATCAGGTTGCCCAGGGCGTTGTGGCGCGTCTGCAATACGCAGACCTTGAGGCCCGTCTTTTCGACGGCGGACACCTCGGAGGGGTGCGCCGTGGCCGGCAGCAGCGCGGCGCGGCTGTTGGCCACCATCATGGCGCCCACGACCCTGGTCCCGCCTACCGTGGTCAATACGGGCTCGGCGCCCAGCAGCCCGGCCAGCCTCTCGGCCTTGGCCTCGGCGAAGCCGCCGGGCAGGAACACGAACCCGTCGTTGGCCGCCGCGTACACGCCGACGTTGGGGCCCCTGTACACGTCGCACTTTGCGATGTCCACGGCGCGCGGGCCGGCCGGAGCGTTATAACCATTAGGCAGACCTAACGGGGCAGTCTAGGTTTAAATTACAACTTTGTAGGGCCGCGCCATGCCAATTCCGGAGAACTTTCCCGAAGGACTAGAGCCGACGGGCAAGATCATCAACTCTGACGGCCAGTTCCACTTTATGTGGGGGCCGGGCAGGGCCGACGCAGAATCGGCCACCAACGACGACGTCCAGGCTGCCTACAAGTCGCGCGGCGAGAGCTACGAGCCGCTCGGCGTGAGCGGCACCATGGTCGCAGTCGACTGGGATTCTTGCGTGGCAGACGGCGCCTGCATAGAGGCCTGCCCCGTGCAGGTGTTCCAGTGGTACAGGACCGAAAAGGACATACCGGCAAAGGACGTCGTGGGCCAGACCTTCGACGGCTCGGGCAGCTCTGAAAAGGAAGAGCGCAAAGACTACACCGACAAGGCCGACCCCATACGCGAGCACGACTGCATATGGTGCATGGCATGCGTCTCGGTGTGCCCGCCCCAGGCCATAAAGGTGGATCAGTCCAACCTAGAGGCCCACGAAAAGGCCGCCGGCACGTACCAAAAGATGGAAGGCGGGGAAAACCCGCACGCGCACGACTAAGGCACATTCTCAACTTTTTGTATAGGGCTCATGCCCAACAAATTTTAACCGCGCGCCCCGCGCGCGCACCGCAGAGGTAGCCTAGCCCGGCAGGGCGCGGGCCTTGAGAGCCTGTGCGAGAGATCGCGCGGGGGTTCGAATCCCCCCCTCTGCGCCTAGCCCAGCTCGGCCAGCATGGCTGCCAGCTGTATCTCGGCGTTGGCCCCGGAAAGCAGCCGGTAGTCGTACTCTGCTATCCGCTCGAGGGCGCGCGCCGGATCGGGTAGCCCGACGCGGAAGACCGAGCCGGCCGCGTGCTTTACAAAGTCCGATTCGGACATGCCGTGCACCTTGACCAGCTCTATCATCTTGGCGCGCGCTTCTTCGAACTTGCCGCCGGCGGCCAGCCGGACCGCCGCGTCGACTTCGGAGGCGCGCGAGAGGCCGGCGGCGGCCTTTACGGACGCCTCGGTTATCTTGCCCTGGCCGGCCGCCGCCTGGAGCGAGTTTATGGCGTGGCGCAGGTCGCCGCCGGCCAGCTCGTAGAGCGCATCGACGCCGTCGGGGCCTATGGAGACCTTCTCCTTCTTGGCTATCGAGGCCAGGTGCGCGACGGCCTCTTTTTTGGGGACGGCGCCGAAGCGGAACGAGGCGCACCTGCTCTGTATCGGATCTATTATCTTCGAGACGGTGTTGGCTATGATGATGAAGCGGCAGTGGGCCGAGGCGTCCTCTATTATGCGGCGCAGCGCCGTCTGCGCGTCGGCGGTCATCTCGTCGGCCTCGTCCAGTATTATCAGCTTGAAGGGCACCTGCGCGATGCCGGCGAACCTCGAGAACTTTTTGACCTTTTCGCGCACCATCCCGATGCCGCGCTCGTCCGATGCGTTGAGCTCCAGCGTCGAATCCTTCCAGTTTTCGCCCAGCACCTGCCTTGCGATGCACAGCGCCGTGGTGGTCTTGCCCACGCCGGCCGAGCCCGAAAAGAGCAGGTGCGGCATCTGCCCCGCCTCCTCCAGCAGGGCGCCTATGCCGCCGGCCACGTCGGCCTGCCCGACCAGCTCCTTGAGCTCCCTGGGCCTGTACTTTTCGGTCCACATGATGCCGGACACGCCCCCGGCTCCGGCGGCCCCGTACAATAAGGTTTATACGGTACTGTACGGTACCGCTGCCCATGCAGCAGACGGACGGGCCGGCCCGCAAGTCAACAATATTTGACCCCCGCGGCAAAACGCTTCACTCCGGCGAGGCACCCTCGGATCGGCCATACGTGCTGGTGGGCGACATCGCCTCGGTGGTGCGCGCGGGCACCGCCGGGTTCAACCTGGAGGACGTGCAGGTGCTCTTTTCGGAGGACGTCGACCTGGAGGTCTCGGGCGTGCGCGTCGAGGGGCGGCGCGGCGAGATGGCCAACCTGCCGCGCTGGGTCGCCGAGGCCGTCTCGGAGCAGGGCCGCGGCGAGATGCAGGACGAGGACAGTTTCGTGGAGCTAAAGCAGGCGGTCGTCAAGGAGAACGCGCAGGGCGAGTTCGACGTGGCGCGCCTGGACGGCCACTTTTACATACGGCTGCGCGCCTACACCAAGCGCTTGCCCGAGCGCGACCGCGAGAGGGCCGGCAGCCTCCTGAACGATCTGGTGAGGAAGAGGCGCGGCAAGCTGGTCAGGCTGGCCGACTCGTCGGAGCTGACCGCCGAGATATCCGCGAAACTGAGCATAGAGGAGAAGGCGTTCTACGAGGCGGTCAGGCGGGCCAGCGAGGGGTTCGAAAGGGCGATGCTCGGTGGCGCTTGAATACACGCAGTCGGGCCTCTCGGACCGGGTGACCGAGTTCCTCTCGAGGTTCCGCGGCAAGGACAGATCGTACTCTTACGTCCACGAGATAGACATGATGATGGCGCGCGGCGCGCGGCACATAGCAGTCGACTACAACGACCTGGTGGAGGTGCCCGAGATAGAGTCGGTGTTCTCGGATAGCCCCGACTCGGTGCTCGAGGCCTTTTCCAGCTCGATCAGCAGGATACTGGAGGTGCGCTTTCCGAGGTACGCCGAAAAGATACGCGACCAGACGCGCGTGCGCGTCGTAAACTACCCGGTGCAGCGCAGCCTGCGGCAGATAAACGCCGAGGTGATAGGCAAGATGACCAGCGTGATGGGGATGGTCGTGCGCGCATCGGAGGTAAAGTCGCTGGCGCGCGAGGTGGTGTTCAAGTGCCCCGACGGCCACGTCACGCAGATAATACTGCAAAAGGGCATGAACATCGCGCCGCCCCCAAAGTGCTCCAACCCGAAATGCGCCCACCGCTCGCTCGAGGCCAAGCACGAGTCGAGCAAGTTCATAGACTTCCAGATGCTGCGCCTGCAGGAGCTCCCCGAGGACCTGCCGCCGGGCCAGCTGCCCCACTACGTGGACGTGACCATAAAGCAGGACTTGGTGGACAACGCGCGGCCCGGCGACCGGATAATACTGACCGGCATCGTGCGCATAGAGCAGGAGCCCATATCGGGGGTCACCAAGGCTCACAGCGGGGTGTACATACACCGCATCGACGGCAACAACATCGAGTTCCTCGGCGGGCGCGGGACCGGGCAGCGCAAGTCCGAGCGCGAATCGATATCGCCCGACGAGGAGAAGAAGATCCGCTCGCTGTCGCGCAGCCCCGACATCTACGAGAGGCTGGTCAACTCGTTCGCCCCCCACATACAGGGCCACGACCTCATAAAGGAGGCCATACTGCTGCTCATAGTCGGATCCACGCAGAGGACGATGCCCGACGGTAGCAAGATACGCGGGGACATCAACGTCTTCCTGGTGGGCGATCCGGGCACGGCAAAGTCCGAGATGCTCAAGTTCTGCGCGCGCGTGGCCCCGCGGGGCATGTACACCTCGGGGAGGGGCTCGACGGCGGCCGGCCTGACCGCGGCGGTCGTGCGCGACAAGACCGGCATAATGATGCTCGAGGCGGGCGCGGTGGTGCTCGGCGACCAGGGCCTGGTGTGCATCGACGAGTTCGACAAGATGAAGCCGGAGGACCGCAGCGCCCTCCACGAGGTCATGGAGCAGCAGTCGGCCAGCATCGCAAAGGGGGGCATCGTGGCCACGCTCAACGCGCGCACCTCGATACTGGCCGCGGCCAACCCCATGTACGGCAAGTACGACCCGTTCCGCAACATAGGCGAGAACGTGGACCTCCCGATACCGCTGCTGACGCGCTTCGACCTCATATTCATCATACGCGACCAGCCCTCGCGCGAGCGCGACCAAAAGATAGCGCGCCACATCATATCGATGCACGCGGAGCCGGGCTCGGCGGGCCGCTCCGTCGTCGACATCGATTCCCTGACAAAGTACCTGGCGTACGTGCGCCGCCACGAGCCGGAGATGACGCCCGACGCCGAGCAGCGCATACTCGACTACTACCTCAAGATGCGCAACATCGAGGACGAGCACATGATAACGGTCACGCCGCGCCAGCTGGAGGGGATAATACGGCTGGCCACCGCGCGCGCCCGCCTGCTGCTCAAGGAAAAGGTCGACGACGAGGACGCCGAGCGGGCCATATTCCTCATAGAGCAGATGCTCGGGACCGTCGGCGTGGACGCGGCCACCGACAGGCGCGACCTGGGCGTGCTGTACGGCAAGCCGCAGAGCGACACGAGCCGCATGTCAATGTTCATGGACATACTCAAGAAACTGGAGGGCGAGCGGCCCACGCCGGTCCACGAGGACAAGCTCGTGAAGGAGATGGTGCAGAGCAGCAAGTTCAAGGACGCGGAGGACGCCAAGCAGTTCATCAAGCGCATGGCCAACGGCGCGTCCATCTACGAGTCGAAGCCGGGCCACTACAGCCGCGTGACATAGGCGGGGCAAAAATAGGGAGAAATGGGCTAGTTGCCCACGTACAGCGATATGAGGATGGTGCCGACCGTCACCCCGGCTATGACGCCGGCGACCAGGCCGTTGCTCTTTTTGTTCGAGCCCTCTTCGCACACCTTTACGGAGAATATGTATCCTATCGCCTCGATGATGGTCAGGACGATGAACGCATAGTGGCCGCTCGGAGTCGGATAGGCCCACGGGTAGTAAAAGTACCCCGCGGCGGTGCCTCCAAAGGTCGCAAGCCACGCAGCGATGAACGAGAGCGTGATGATGCCGGTCATGTTTTCCACACGGCGGCCGATCATCTTTTCGACGTCTGCGCTTGAACCCCCGGAACCCCCGGCTGAGCCGAATCCTTTGGGTAGTGTCATCTCGGGGCGGGGTCGCCGTAAAATCCTTTTAAACCTTTGCCAGCCGACCCCCCAGCGCGCGGATTCGGGCCCCCTGGCACGGAGCCTGTAAAATTTTATATACTGACCGCCGCCCACGGCGGCCAATGGTCTGGCTTAGACGGTGCACCCACTACCTGTTCATAGTGGTGGTCGCGGTCAACTCTACCCTCCTGACTATCAACGCAGGGGACTACATCTTCTATACCGACTGGGCCTGGACGTCGTTCGTCGTCTTCTCCATATCGCAGACACTCATGCTGTCTGTGGGAGCGGCGTACTATCTGACGTTTACAGGAGTCCCCGGAACCGCAACCTACTACGCGCTGATTATGACGGTCTATACGTGGATTGCAAAGGGCGCTTGGTTCGCCTTGGGCTATCCGTACGACTTCATAGTCACCCCCGTATGGCTTCCTTCGGCGATGCTGTTGGATCTGGTGTATTGGGCCACGAAGAAGAACAAGCACAGCTTGATACTCTTCGGAGGCGTACTGGTAGGGATGTCGCTGCCGCTCTTCAACATGGTGAATTTGATCACCGTGGCAGACCCACTAGAGACGGCGTTCAAGTACCCGCGGCCGACGCTGCCGCCGTACATGACGCCAATCGAGCCCCAGGTAGGCAAGTTCTACAACAGTCCTGTCGCCCTGGGAGCCGGTGCCGGCGCGGTCTTGGCCTGCACGTTCATGGCGTTGGGATGCAAGCTCAACACGTGGACGTACAGGTGGATGGCCGCCTGGTCAAAGTGGGACTAGAGCCCTTTCTTTTCATTTACCCGGCCGGAGCGGCGGGCCTGCGCTCGGCTTGGTGTAATTTTTTTCGCGCTTTTGTAAAATGTTTTTTTCTCCCCCTCTCAAATAGCCCGGGGCGGCAGGCGCGCCGTGCAGGGGCAGTCCACGGTCCAGCTCGTGCGGCCGTTCCTAAAGTGGGCCGGCGGCAAGCGGCAGCTGCTCCCCGACCTCGAGGCCTTGGTGCCCCGGGGGATCAAAAGATACCACGAGCCGTTCCTCGGCGGCGGGGCCCTCGCGTTCCGCCTGATGTCGACGAGGCCTGATCTGGAGTTTTCCGGCTCGGACGCCAACGCCGATCTGATAGACGCGTACCTCGCCGCGCGCGACCGCCCGGCCGAGCTGCTCTCGGCGCTGCGGGATCTGGAGGGCAGGTACCTCGCGGATCCCGAAACGTGCTACTATTCGGTGCGCGGATCCGAGCCGCGCGGGCGGGTGCAGAGGGCCGCCAAGCTCCTGTTCCTGAACCGGACCTGCTACAACGGGCTGTACCGGGTCAACAGCAGGGGCGTGTTCAACGTGCCGCACGGCAGGTACGAGCGGCCCAACATAGTCAACGAAAAGAAGGTGCGCGCGGCCGGCGAACTGCTCCGCTCCCGCCGGGCCCGGATATCGTGCGGCGACTTTTCCTCGGTGCTCGACGAGGCCGGGCGGGGCGACTTCGTCTATTTCGACCCGCCCTACCTGCCGGCCTCGCCGACCGCGTTCACCGCCTACACATGCGGCGGGTTCGGGCGCGAAAAGCTCGAGGAGCTTGCGCGCGCGTGCGCCGAGCTCGATTCGCGGGGAGTCATGGTGATGGTCTCCAACACCGACGCGCGGGCCGTCTCGGACATGTTCGCAGGCTGGCACGCGAGGCATCTTGCCTCGCGCCGCATGGTCAATTCGGCCGGCTCGGGGAGGACGGGCCACACCGACCTGCTACTGACGAATTACAAGCTCCGGGCGGGATCCGGACCCGCGACCTTTACCTTACCAAGGTAACGCTCTACCAGGCTGAGCTACCGGAGCAGTGCACGCGGGCGGCGGGCAAATCCTTATAATTCTTGGTCGCCTAAAGCGTTAAATCGGCGCGCGGCGCCGTCCGTTCGGAAGGGTCGTCTAGCCCGGCCAAAGCGGGCCCGGAGCCCTTGGAAACGCGGGACTTAAGATCCTGTCTCTTAGGAGTCCGTGGGTTCGAATCCCACCCCTTCCATAAAAAAAGGGGCGGGGGCTCACTTGTGCCTGAGCCCCCTGGAGTTGAGAGTCTCGTAGACGTCGGGCAGCGACCAGACGAATCCGATGTGGACGCAGTCCTTTTCCTCGCACAGCATGCAGTAGAGCTCGCCGCGCTGCACGGCCACCTCCACTATCCTCTTCTGCAGGTTGTCCCTGAGCACGACGCGGTCGTCGTCCACAGAGACCTTCTCCAGCTTTGGGGCGTGCCTCGCGAAGGTGCTGTCGCGCTGCATGGTCTCTTCGAGCATGTACGTGACGTACCCGGCTAGGCTGTTGACCCCCTTGGAGGCCATCTTTTCCTTGTTGGCCTTGAAGGTCTCGTGGAACTTGTCGTATATGGTCTCCGAGATCGTTATGGACTTGAATCCTGGCTTGGGCATTACGGTATAGTTCGGTACAGAGTATATAATGTTTGGGTTCTGCCCCGGCCGGGGCGCCCTGTACGAAAATCGGCGGAATCGGCCGCCGGCCGGGGAGAGACTTTCGGGCGCGCGGCGCCGCGCCAGTCGGCAGACGATCGCCGTGCACGGCATCCTTTCGGCGCACTCCTGCAGGCCTTGCGGTCGAGCCTGCCGCGGCAGGCGAGCGGGCAGGGCTGCGATCCCGAAATCGTTTCGCCCCAGACGGCCGCGGCCGCGGGCAGGAGGAGAGCCGGGCGAGCGGGCAGGGCTGCGATCCCGAAATCGTTTCGCCCCCTAGCCGGCAGGGCATGCTATTTGTACACCAGAAAGACAGTTGATCCGACACGATTTAATAAAGCGCCGGCCTCGCGGGCGTATGGACAGATCCGGCCTCATGATAGGCGGGATATTCGGCGCCTCGGTGGCCGTGGTGGCGCTGACCGTGCTCATCATCCCGCCGTTCGAACTGCGCCCCGAGCCTGCGGGCGGCATAGTCGAGGCGCAGGCGCCGTCCCCCGCCCCCGCGCAGGCCCCCGCCGAGCCCTCGTACATCGACCTCTCGCTGGTGCGCATATTCGAAATATCCGAGCCGGGCGTGGTCCAGATAGAGGTGCGCCGCCCGCCGCAGCTTGCGTCCCCCGGGGGCGGCGTGGGCTCTGGGTTCGTCTACGACACGCTCGGGCACGTCATAACAAACGCCCACGTGGTGCGCGCAGCCGAGCGCATATCGGTCACGTTCCTGGACGGGCGCTCTTACGAGGCGCAGCTGGTCGGCGCCGACGCGGACACCGACCTGGCGGTGCTGCGCGTCGAGGCCAGCAGGTCCGTGCTGCACCCCCTCACGGTGGCAAGCTCGTCGGGACTCAAGATAGGCGAGCCGGTGGCCGCCATCGGGAATCCGTTCGGGCTGTCCGGCTCGATGACATCGGGGATAGTGAGCCAGATGGGCAGGCTCCTGCCGCAGTCGTCGGGCTTTTCCATACCTGACGTCATACAGACCGACGCGGCGATAAACCCGGGCAACTCGGGCGGCCCGCTGCTCAACATGCAGGGCCACGTGGTGGGCATCAACACGGCCATCCAGTCCACTACGGGCGAGTTCACCGGCATCGGGTTCGCCGTCCCGTCCGACACGCTCAGAAAGATAGCGCCCGTGCTGATAAGCGAGGGCGCCTACGAGCACCCGTGGATCGGGGTGCGCGGCGCGGACATCGGCCCAGAGTACGCCTCGGTGCTGGGCCTTGCCGACGCGCGCGGGTTCGTCATACTCGACGTGGTGCCCGGCAGCCCCGCATTCAAGGCGGGGCTGGAGGGGGCCTCCGAGACGGTCACGCGCGAGGGGCGCGAATTCCGGGTGGGCGGCGACATCATACTCTCGGTGGACGGCATGGACGTGCGCAAGATAGACGACATACTGATACGCCTGCAGCGCGACAAGGAGGTCGGCGACACCATGACGCTGGGCGTGCTGCGCGACGGCAGGAGCGTCTCGATGGACGTGCTGCTAGAGGGCCGCCCGTCCCAGTGAGGGGCGGCCGGGAATTAGGCAGGGGCGGCCGTGCCCGTCCCCCGATTTGCAAGAGTGCGGATCTAGAGCACGAACATTGCCGTTTCTCTTGGCGCCCGTAGCGTTTTGGCCTCGGTTGGCGGCCTATGCGAAACGTGGGCGTGCGTTGTTACGACTAGCGCGTTTCCAAGCACGCCCGCACATCCGGGGCTCGAGTTTGGCGCACGGCCCGCCTTCATCTCGCGCAGCGCCGATTCGAATTTCTGGCGCTTTCCGGGATTGGCTGCCGCGACGTCCCTCGCGCAGAACGCCTTCCAGCCCGCAGTTCGCACAGCCAGTGCTTTTTTTGGCTCCGACAAGCCTCTTCAGATCGCCGCGCAGATCTTTGCAGGCGTTTTTGCGGCCAGGATCCGTGCACTGCAACGACGCGCGGGCGGCAACCGGGGAGGCCGCGTCTATGGGGATGAACAAGCAGCCGATCTTGGAAGTTTCTTGACGGCGGCAGGCGTCGCGGTTGTCCGTACAGGCGTGCGCGAAGCCGGATGAGGTTGCGGCGTCCGAAATCGCGGGTCGCCGCCTCGAGATTTGCCAAAGGCCGCCGGGACTCTTGACCTAGACCTGCTCCGGAACTAGATCCGTCCGGACAAGGCGTGATCTGGGCCGAACATCGTCCCGTGCGTCTCGGGCGTTGGCAGACCGCCGTTCGATCACAAGTCTGCGCGTGCGTCCGCAGACTCATTCCACAAGTTTATCACATTTCGCCCTCTCGGCATTCCGGCCCTTTCTCGGAATCTTGCTGTTTGGATCCCCTTGAACGCGGTACCGCCTACTCTTATGTCGATCAAGTATGTGGGTGAATGTATGGTGCCGACGATGCCGGCCATCCTGACCTTTCCACCAATCTACAGATCCGGCGCGCTTGCGACGGACGGCGATATCATCGTTATCGAAGCGCCGGTGTCTGACGCCCATGCACTTTAAGGTCTTTGCGGAACGACACGAAACCTCTACGTCCAAGACTGGGACGGCGGGACTGCCGGCTGTTTTTGTAATCGGCAACAAGTCTCATTCCGGACACAAAACCGGAGTCACGATCGCGATGTCGACTGCTCCCGACGACCTGCCCACGTACATGGGCACGTTGCAGAATTTGTTGTACATGCGAGACGTAAGATCTGACTGGGAGCGATCGCGGCCTTGCAGCCGTCCGTGGACAAAAGCTACAAACTGGCCCTCGAATTCGGGGTTTGCCGAATTCAGGGACACCAAGGCCCAGCACGCGTCTTCGCTGTGCTTGTTTCAGGCGTGTTCGGCGTCGTATTCCGCACCGGGGTTGCCTGCGGGGGCGGCAGGCGCGGACGTCGAATTCATTCCGGCCTGCAATCCTAGCATGCGTATTTAGTCCCAAAGCGGCGCGCGGCGGAAGACCTGAGGCCGGATCGGGGCCGGCCCGCCCGACCCTTGTTCGGCAATACTTTAAAGCAAAACTCGGCCAAGACGGCCATGATGATGTGGTCTGCATGCGCGGCGCTCGCCCTGCTCTGCGCGGCCCCCGCGTGGGCCGAGGTGGTCATCAACGAGATAGAGACCAACCCGCCGGGCAACGACTCGCGGGGGGCGCTCGAGTGGGTGGAGCTGTACAACTCCGGCGAGGCGGGGGCCGACATCGGCGGCTGGCAGATATCGTCGTCTTCGGGCGAGGCGTTCGTGCTGCCCGACGGCGCGTTCATAGGCCCGGGGGAATACGCCGCGTTCTCGCACGGGCCGCTCTGGTTCGCAAACAGGGGCGACGCGGCGCGGCTGCTCGACGCGGCCGGGCTGGAGGTGGATTCCACGCCGCAGGTGGCCGACGTGGGCAACGACGAACTGACCTGGCAGCGCGCTCGCGACGGCGTCGACACCGGCTCGCCCGACGACTGGAAGCCGGGCAAGCCCACGTGGGGATCGAGCAACGAGGGCCCCATCCCCGTGCCGCGCAGCGTCCCCACGGGCGTCTCGGTCGACGCGGGCGGCCCGTACGTCTCGGGGCAACCCGTGACCATATCGGGTTCGGTCTCGGCGCCGGCCCACGCGGAGCGCCACCGCGGCGTGCAGCTGCCCGTCGAATTCGCCATCGAGCCGTCAGAGTACCGGACGGCGCGCTATCCGGACGCGGCGCTGGGCTTTTCCTTCGAGGTGCCCACCGGCGGCGTGCTCGGCCTGGCGCCGGGGCGGTACACCGTGACTGCCAGCTACGCGGGCGCCTCGGCCGAATCCGCGTTCGAGGTGGTCGCCCCGCCGGCCGAATCCGACCGCGGGCCGGAGCAGTCCCTGTCGCTGTCCGTCGAGCCGGGCCCGTACCTGAGGGGCCAGACCGTGGAGGTGCGCGCCTCGGCGGCCTACGAGGTGCCGCTGGAGGGCCTGCGGATATCTGTGCTCGACCCCGACGGCCTACAGGTGGAGAGCGGCGCGCTCTTTCCGGACGGCGACGGCCGGTTCTCGACCTCCTACACGGTCAACCCCGTTTCGGCAAAGTACGGCGACTATTCCGTGCTCGCCTCGTACGGCGGCGCGCGGGCCTCGGCAGGCTACGAGGTGGCGCCCGACGCGCGCCCCGCGGGCCTCACGATGGACCTTTCGGCGGACGCGTACGAGCCCGGGCAGACGGTGCTGGTGTACGGAAGCTCGTCAAAGTGGGTGCCGTCCCTAGACGTGCGGGTGGCCAGCTTGGTAGGCGGCGACACCGGCCACCTCAACAGATCCGATTCGATGCGCCTTGCCGGCGACGGATCGTTTTCGTACGAGCTTGCCATACCCGCGTGGTTCAAAGACTACGGCAAGCACCTAGTGACAGTCTCGGGCAGCGTGGGGCGGGCCTCGCACGAGTTCGCCGTGGCCGAGGACGCCTCCTCGTACGAGGCCCCGCTGGACAGGTTCGTCATGGATGCCGACCGCGGCTCTTACGCGCCGGGCCAAAGGATGGTCCTTGCGGGCAACGTCGGGGATCTAAAGCCGGGCAGGGACCGCTCTGTCTCGGTGGACTTTTTCGGGCCTTCCGGGCAGGTGATAATCGAGGGCAGGGACGGGGCCTCGACTGTGCCGGTGGCGAGCCGCCTCGCCGCGCTGCCCTCGCCGTCGGGCGAGTTCTCAGTCCCCTACGAGCTCAACCCCGTCCTGTTCCCGCCCGGCCAGTACGTGGCGCGCGCCCAGTACGGCGGCGGCTTCGCGGCGGCCGCCTTCGAGGTGGAGCGTCCCGGCCCGGTGCGCGCCCTGTCGGCGTCGCTGGACAAGGACGCCTACGGGCTGGGCGAGACAGTCGTCCTGTCGGGCGCGTCGCCCGACGCCGACGACTCGGCCGTCATAACGCTGTACAAGCCAGACGGCGGCGTCGAGAGGCACGGTGCCTACATCGATTCGGGCGAATTCGAATGGTCGTGGCAGGCGCCCCCTTCGGAGATCACGCGCCTGGGCCCGCGCTCCGAGGATCTGAGCAACTTGGGCTCCCACCGGCTCAACGTGGCGGTCGGCGGAGCGGCGCTCGATCTGCGGTTTTCGGTCTCGGATGAGCCGGGCCGGCCCGCGCCCGAGGGCCTGACGGTCTCTGCCGGCTCCGGCCTGCAGCTGCCCGGATCCGATCTGGAAGTCTCCGGCACGGCCCGCGCCGGCGGAGTCTCGCCTGTCCTCATAGAGGTGGTCCCGTACGGCTCGGCGCAGGCGATCCTTTCGGCCAGGGCGCACCCGAGCCCCGGCGGCCTGTACTCGGCATCGTTCCCGCTGCTGGCCTCGCTCTTCCCAGACGGCTCGTACGCGGTGCGCGCGGTCCACGACGGGCAGCGCGCCGTCGACACGTTCGACGTGGGAATGTCCGAGCCGCTGTCGGTGACGATGGCGCGCGACGAATACTCGCCCGGCGAGCTGGCCGTGGCGCGCGTCTCGGTGCCCGACGCGGAAAGAAACTACAGCGTGGGCGTGATACGCCAGTCCGGAACGGAGCAGGCGTGTGGGCCGTCGGTGTGCGGCGAGTACGATTTGCCCGTCGCCTCGGCCACCGCGTCGGGCTCGTTTTCCTACGCGTACCGGGTGCCGCCCGGCGCCGGCGGCCCCCACGAGCTGACCGTCTGGTCGGGGCCGCACGAAGCGCACGCGCTCTTCGAGGTCGGGCAGTCCGAGCGGCGCCAAGAGTCGCGCTCGCGCATACACGACGATTCGGCCGCAGTCGACGTGAAAGAGGGCGCGCTGTCCATCTCGGGCTCGCTGATCGCGCGCGCGTCCGATTCGGATTTGGTGCGGCTGCGCCTCGAGGCACCGGGCGGCGCGTGCATCATCGGCCCGTCGCCAGAGTGCGCGCAGTCGGGCCCGACGCGCACGCCGTATTCCGAGGCGCGCGCCTTCGAGCTTGACGGCCAGCAGTACTGGCTTTCGTACTCGGGGCCCGGGGAGCGCGCCGAGCTGTTCGAGCTGGGCGCGTTCGGCCATCTTCCAGCCGGCCAGTACGCCCTTTCCGTGCAAAAGGATGGGCAGCAGTCTAGCCTGTACTACCGCGTCTCTTACGGGCAATGAGCAGCAGCGCGGCAAGGGCCGCGGCCGCCGCCGCGTACGGCCACCACGCGTCCGGGCCATCGCGCGCGGGCTCTTCTGCGGCCTCGACGCTCGGGGGCGGCTCGGACCACACGGCCAAGCCCGTCTCGTAATAGTCGGGCCTGTGCACCTGGTCAGAGTACGCAAAGAGGCGCAGCTGCCGCGCCCCGTCGGGCCCCGACACCTCGAACGACGACGAGCCGCCAGAGGCGTCGAGCACGCCCGATTCGGCGCCGCCGGGCCCGCGCACAAAGTAGAGCAGCTTTGTGGCCCCGTCGGTGCCCACCTCGACCGAAACGGGGGCCGGCGCGACGGCCGGCGCATCCACCGAAGTTATGGACGGCAGCGCGGGCCCTTCCATCCACGACCACCGCCCGCGCTCGAGCGGGTAGGACGGGTCCTCGAAGGCTGACAGGCGCACCGTGCGCGCCTCGGGCGAGTACGATTCGAGCTCGAACGGCCCGTCGCTGATGACGGCGTGGCCGCGCTGGCGTATCCACTCGGCCGCCGCCAGGTACCGCTCGGCCGCCTGCCCGGCATCTACCATGCCGGACAGGGCCGGGGGCACGTGGCCGTCCGCCTCGAACTCTTCGAGCGCCGAGAGCACCTTCTGCGCGTCGCTAGGCACCAGCAGCGAGAGCCAGCTGGCCGAGCGCTCGCTCGCCGCCGACCTCGAAAAGGCGGCGCCCCCGTCCAGGACCACCTTCTCCATGGCGGCGTACACCTCCCAGGGCATGCCGCCGCCCGGCGCGGCCCAGGCGGCTATCTCGCCCTCGTCAAAGTGCCAATAGTCAACGTACACCTCGATGCCGCCCTCGGTTGGCCTGACCCCGGCCACCGAGGCGGCCACTTGGCCGGCCTGCGCGGTGTACTCTGGGTCCACGGTGCGGTCGCCTTGGCCCGCGTCGGTCCCCCACTCTTGGACAAAGTACGCGGCGTGCATCAGGTCGGCTGTGCCGGCTTTCTTGCCGTGGTGCCAGTTGCCCGGAAGCACCCGGTATTCGACCGCGCTGACCGCCTCTTTCCCGGACACGTCTGCCCACGCGCCCGCCTCCGGATCCCACGCGACCGCGCCGGGCGGCATGGCCAGCTTTCCGAGCGGGCCGGCGGTCCTGACGTCCCACTGGGCGCGCACCGGCATGACCAGGCCCGTGTACGGGTGCCGGAAGACCGAGGGATCCGAGACGGCCCCCCAGATCTGCGTGCTGTACACGTCCGAGAGGCCCATGACGGGGTTCCACGCCCCCTGGTACACCTGCTTTACCCCGATGTCGAGCACGCCGTCGGGGGCGCGCGCGTTTATCGGCGTGAAGCGCGTGGGCACGCCGGCGCCAAAGTCGTTGATTATCCCCGAGACCGATTCGTTTGCGACGTACTGGTCTATCTTGGCCGCCAGGAATATGCGGACGGCCTCGCGCGCGCCGGCGCCGGCCGCCTCGGACACCAGCGCGTCGCGCTCGCCGGCCGACGCAAAGTCGCCCGAGTATATCCTGCGCGTCAGCTCGTCGATCTCCACGTTTTCGTAGTTCCAGTAGCCGGGGCTGTTGAAGCCGGGCATGTTGGAGAACCACGGCGCGTACATCTGGGCGAGGCCCGTCTGGTCGTAGCGCACGAACGCCGAGCGGCCGCCCCACCCCTCGGTGTACGCGTGCCACCTGTGCTCGGCAGGATCCGAGCCGTACACGACCACGAACGCCTTGTTGAGGTCGCCGAACTGGCGCTTTACCGCAAAGCCCGAGCCCTCCAGGGCCGAGGCCAGCGTCTCGCCTATCGACCTGCGCACCGGATCGTCGCTCCTTATGAACACCGAAAGCTCCACCGGCTCGCCGCCGTGGTGCCAGGCGCCCCCGGACATGACCGCGCCCATCCCTTCCATGTATTTCGATATTATTCCGCGCGCCCGGCCCGGATCGTACGAGACGCCGAGCCCCTCTATTTCGGCCAGCACCGCAGGATAGTCGGGATCGAAGGGCCCGTAGTTAGACACCATGGGCACGCCGTAGCCGCCCATCAGCTCGTTGACTATCAGGTCGCGGTCGAGCATGTAGTTTACCGCGAACCGAACCTCCCTCGACGCGAACGGGTTGAGTTTTTCGGATTCTGCGGGGTTTAGCAGTATGTCGTAAGAGCCGCCGGTCGATTCGTGCACCTGCAGGCCCTCGCGCGCGCCCGCCCCCTGCAGGCGGTCCGACGGCATCCTGTAGTAGTAGATGTCCAAGTTGCCGGAGCGCACCTCCTCTAGCGCGGTGCTCTCGTCTGCGTACTGCACGAACCGCACGCCGTCAGAATAGGCGCCCGAGCCGTGCGCCGCGCCGGCGGCCGACGCGGCGGCCAGTAGCGCGCACAGTTGCAGCGCGAGCCGTGCCAACCACCGCGCGCCCGCGCCGCCTGTTATAGTTTAAACCCCCGCCCCGCGCGCCCCGCGCGTGGATCTGTCCTGCCTGCGCGCCATCTCCCCGGGCCTCACGACGGCCGCGCGGTTCGCCTCGCTGTGCGGCGCCGGCCTGGACGCGGCGCGCGCGGACTTGAAGTTCTTGGAGGGGGCGGGGATAGGCGAGCGCGCCCCCGGCGGGCACCGCTTCGCCGAGGGCGACCGGCTCTCGGCGGCCCTGCTGCTGCTCGAGCTGGGCGAGCCGGCGGGGCCGGTCTCTGCCGAGCTGGACTGGAGGTCGTTCGAGGGGCTGGCAGCCCGCATACTCGAATCGCGCGGCTACCTGACCGAGCGCAACCTGGTGCTGCGCGCCCCTAGGGCCGAGATAGACGTGGCCGCGCGGGCCGGCGGCCTCGCGCTGCTCGTAGACTGCAAGCACTGGATGCGCCTCGCCCCCTCGCAGGCGCGCCGGGCCGCGCGGATGCAGGCGCGCCGGGCGGCACGGTACGCGCGCGCCCGCGCCGTGCAGGCGGTGCCGGCCGTGGTGGCCCTCGAGCCGGATTCAAAGTTCGAAGGCGGGGTGCCCATCGTGCCCGTGGCGCAGCTGGGTGAATTCGCCGACCAGCTGCCCGGCAGGCTCGACGAGGTGCTCTGCTTCTCACCAGACCAGGACGGCGGCTAACAGCACGGCAAAGCCTGCCGAGGCGAATATCTTCGTTATGCGTAGCGAGTTGTCCATGGCCGCCTTGAAGTCGGCGAATATCTTGGGGCCCATTATCTTGGTCTTCGATACGTTTTCGAGCACCTCGAAACTGCCGCGCGCCGCGCGCGTCACGGCGCTGCCTGCAAGCTCGAGGTACCACTCGGATATGTCCGACGGCTTTGACATTATGCCGAACTGGTAGTAGCCGTTCTTGTTCCTGACGCGCACGCGCGAAAAGTGCGTGTCCGACGTGAACATCTCGAGCATGCGCAGCCCGCGCGCCCTGAAGGCTTCGGCGACGGCCTCGCGCACGCCGTTCTCCATGTTGTTGGCGTCGGCCCACCCGAAAAAGTAGTCCGCGCCGCCCACCTTCAGGCACAGCACCCCGATGCCGCCGTCGGCGAGGTCGGGCGCGCCGAAGCGCGAGCCGGGGTGGCCCGCGTAGCCGAACTCGAAGGGCAGGCTCTCCTTTCCGACCAGCTCGTCGAGGCACGACTTTGCGGCCCTGAGCATGTCGCGCATGTCCGGCTCGGATATCTCCTCGCCCATGGCGTTGTGGCAGTCGGCCACCATCACCTGCTCGAAGCCCCTGCTCTTGGCGAACGCCTCGATGTCGGTCCTCACCTGGTTGGGCAGGTCCTCCATGCCTTCGGGCGAGAGAGAGAGGAGCAGGAGGGGGCTGCGCCCGAAGAGCACGCCGGTGGCCCTCGCCCTGTTGACCTGCACCACGACCGGCTCGGTGCACGTCTTGCCGCCGAGCACGCCGGCCGGCTCGGCGCGCAGGCCGTCGAGGTACTTTTCGACCTGCTCCTGCGAGGGCAGGTTGAGCGAGTGGTCCGATATGCTGTGCATGACCATGGCCGACGAGCCGAGCGCCTCGTAGATGCGGTAAGAGACGTTGCTGCCGCCTATGGGGTGGTAGGGGCCGGGGTGTATCTCGGGCAGCACCATGCGCACGTCGGCGCCGCCCGAGCGGAGCCGAACCTGGCGCGTCCTTACGGTGGACGGGCTGGACCTGCTCTCGATTATAGATTCTATGTCGCCGTGGCTCTTTTTCTGCGAGGACAGGTACACCTGTATCAGCTCGTGCGTGCTCTGCACGCTGGGCCTGCCGGCAGCGTCGGTCATCTTTGACCACGCCGAGGCCATCACCACCAGTATGCCGCCGACGGCTAGCGGGATCGGCTCGAGCAGCGCGCCCCAGCTGTGGTTGGGCACGATGCACAGAAAGAGCGGCAGCGGCTGGAGCAGGCATATGGCCCAGGCCTTCCTGAGGCTGGCGCCCAGCACTGTCGTGTAGATGCCGATGCGGAACGCCACGAACAGGAACATCCCGGTGGCCACGTGCATGGCCGAGGGCTCCGGCCTGCCGGCCACCTGCGCGGCCAGCACGGCCGCCGAGGCGGCCGCCAGCCATATCAGGTTGCCGAACAGGGACATGTGCACGGCCTTTGAGTATTCGCGGTTGCGCACCAGCCTCGAGTCCGCCGCCTGCGTGGCCAGGAGCACCGGCACCGAGAGGGCCAGCGCCGCGGCGTAGCCGCCCATGCCGTACCAGAACGCTGCCACCGCCGCGGTGGCAGCCACCGCGGCCATCGAAAAGACCAGCGAGTGGTACTGGGAGGACGGGTTGAGAAGCGTGAGGGTGTACCTCTTGTGTATTCCGGAGACGTTTTCGGACGAGCCGCCCATTTCAGGTCACGCCAGCAGCAACTCGATGGCCCAAGACACGGCTATCAGGCCTATGGGCATGCTCACGACGATGCGGGGATCCACCTTGAACCCTTTGGTTTCGTCCTCGAAGAACCTCAGCAGGCCCGCGCTAGAGGCCGGCAACGGGGCACCCTTCTTGTCCGCCATGGGGCGGGGCGCCCTGGGCCGTTTACTTAAACGTTGGCAGAGGCGCACTCGGCGCACGCGCACTCTGCCATCCTTGTCCCGAAAGAGCAGTCGTGCGGCCCCTCCGAGCCGTCCCCGACGGGGACCTCGCCCATGCAATCGCGGTGCCTGCCGTTGCGGCAGAACCAGCACACCGGCTCCACACCCGTCCCCGCAAGGACTCCTCCCTTTAAGCCTCTCCTGAAAGGGTAATATGTAGCGCCCCGCGCGGTGCGCGCCTGTCATGACAAAATCCGTAGCCGTGCTGTCGGGGGGATCCGGCTCCGTAAAGCTGGTCAGGGGCCTTGCCTCGCAGTCGGCCGACGTGACCGTGATAAGCAACGTGGGGGACAACTACTGGCTGTACGGCATGTACGTGTGCCCCGACATCGACACGGTAGTCTACGGGCTGGCCGACATGCTCGACACGGAGCGCGGCTGGGGGATCAAAAAGGACACGTTCAACTTTCTGCGGCAGATGGAGGTCTTCGGCGAGGAGACGTGGTTCCGCATCGGAGACCGCGACACGGCCACGCACTTGGTGCGCACCAACATGCTCAAGAACGGGCGCAACCTGGGCGACATCACAAAGTGGATGTGCGAAAAGTTCGCCATCGCGGCCAACATCGTGCCGGTCACCGACAACTCGGTCGAGACGCGCATAACCACCTCAAAGGGCGAGATGCACCTGCAGGAGTACTGGGTGAGGTACCGCGGCAGGGACCCCGTCGAGGGCATACGGTACGTGGGGGCCGACAAGGCCCGGCCCAACCCGGAGGCGACTTCGGCCATACAGTCGGCCGACGTGGTGGTGCTGGCGCCGGGAAACCCGCTTACCAGCATAGGCCCCATGCTGCAGATAAAGGGTGTACACAAGGAGCTGGCGCGCAGGCGGCGCGACGTGGTGGCCGTCAGCCCGCTGATAGGAGATTCGGCCGTGAGCGGCCCGGCGGCAAAGTACATGACGGCCGCCGGCATCGAGCCCAACGCGCTGGGCCTGGCAAAGATGTACTCTGACGTGTGCAGGACGGTGGTGCTCGATTCGCGCGACAAGGCGCTCTCGGCCAAGATAAGGGATCTGGACATGCGCACTCTCGAGACGCACATCACGATGAAGACGCGCAAGGCCGAGGACGCGCTGGCCTCGTTCATACTAAAGCAGGCGCGCGGCTGAGTTGCTGCGCACCGCGGCCATCGTGCCGGTAAAGCGCTTCGACGCGGCAAAGACCCGCCTGGACATGCCGCCGCGGCGGCGCGCCAGCCTCTGCTCGCTGATGCTGAGCGAGGTCCTCCTGACGCTGTCGGCCTCGCCCCAGATATCATCCACGTTCGTGGTCACATGCGACGGCGAGGCCGCGGAGCTCGCGCGCAGGCACGGCGCCTCGGTGGTGCCCGACCCCGACGAGGCCGGCGTGAACAGGGCAGTCGAGCTCGCGGCCGGCCCGGCGCGCGAGGCAGGCGCCTCGACCACCCTGGTGCTGCCCCAGGACGTGCCGCTCGTCGAGCCGGCCGACATATCGGCCCTGATGCGCACGCAGATGCCGCACGGCTTCGTGACCGTGGTGCCCTCGCGCCGGTTCGACGGCACCAACGCCCTGCTGCGCATGCCGCCGGACATCATAAAGACCAGCTACGACGAGGACAGCTACCGGGCGCACATGGCCTCGGCCCGCCGTAGCACCCCCAACGCCTCGGTGCTGTTCGTGCCGCGCATCATGCAGGACATCGACGTGCTCGAAGACCTGCGCTCGGCCCTCTCGTCGGGCTACAAGCCGGGGTTCTGCCGGGCGGCCCGGGATCTCTTGTAGCGCGCGGCCACGAACAGGGCGGACATGGCTCCCGAGGCCAGCAACACGGCCTCGACGGCCAGCAGCAGGCCCTGGTCGAACGCGCCGGCCACGTCGGTGCCGGTCAGGCGCGCCGTCATGTACGCGTACGAGAGCGCGAAATAGTTGGCGGCCCAGTGCAGCACGACGGCGGCCCCGATGCCGTGCCTGTAGTACACCCACCCCAGTATCAGGCCGGCGGCCGCCGCCTGCGGGGCCTTGCCGTAGCTCCACCCGTCGCCTGCCACGTGCAGGGCGCCAAAGAGCGCCGCCGAAAAGGCGATCAGCGCCGCCACCTGCATCCGGCCGTGCGGGCCGGCGTCGTGCGGCCGCCATAGCGCCCGCAGCGGGGACGCCGAGCCGGGACGCCACGCAAAGACCGCGAGCGGCGCGCCTATCAGGAGCAGCCTGAAGGCCGGCTCCTCGAGCAGCGGCGCCAGCGCGGCGCCCAAGAACCTCTCTTGGTCGCTCGCGAAGGCGGGCGGCTCTATGGTCACGCCGAACAGGCCCTGCGCCCACGCTATGGCCGCCGAGACGAGCACCATGATGCCGAGCCAGCGCAGCACGGCCATCATGGCAGAGGGCGTCTCGCGCCCCTCCGATATGAGCGAGGCTAGCGCGCTCGAAAAGCCCGTCCTGGGGCCCATTATGCAGACCGCAAAGAGCACCGCGTACAGCGACCATGCCGCGACGAACGCGTCGCCGGAGCTGGGCCGCAGCTGCGAGTCGGCCATCCATCCCAGCGCGGGGTACGCTAGGTCGAGCGGGTAGCCGGGGCCGATGTCGGCATCGGCGGGCGGCTCGAAAAAGACGTACGCGCCGATGGGGAAGGAAAACGAGATCAGGGCGAACGAGACCGAGAGCAGCGCCGCGTGGGGTATCCCGAGGATCCTCTGCGCGCGCGAGACCAACTCTAGTGCAGCTCGATGGACGACTCTGCGAACCCCAGATCCACGAGCGTCTCCTTTATGCTGTCGCGGTGATCGCCCTGCAGGAACACGTATCCCTCCTTCGCGGTGCCGCCGCAGGCGTACTTGTTCTTCAGATCCTTGGCCACCCTGTCCAAGTCGTTGAGCTTTGGATCGAGCCCCTCTATCATGGTGCCCTTTTTCTTGAAGCGGCGCGTCTCGAGCCTTATGATGATCTTGGCGCTGTCCTTGGCCAGGTCGCCGCATGCGCACAGATCCTCGGGAAGGCCGCAGGTGTTGCAGATTACCGCCATTGATTCGAGCCGATCGGGGCCGGCGCACTATTAAGGGTTGTTCAGGCGCGCAGGCGCGGGGCCCGCGGAAAGGCTTCAATTCATTTAAAAAGAGCTCCGGAGGGGCGGGCCGAATGGCAGCCCGCAAGCCGTCGTCCCGCAAGATACGGCTGTTCAAGAAGGTAAAGCAGACCTCGCCTGTTCCCGCGTGGGTGATACTGAAGACCAAGCGGGGCGTGCGCACCAACCCCAAGCGGCGCCCGTGGAGGACGGGCGACGCGGAGGTCGGCTGACTTGGCAGAAGAGCGGGTGTACACGATTAACCTCGGCAAGGCGCTGCTGTCGCAGCCGCAGCACCGGGCGGTGCGGGCCGTCAACATGGTGCGCGAGTTCGCCTCGAAGCACATGCGCAGCTCGGACGTAAAGATAGACGAGGATCTTGCGCACCAGATATGGGCGCGCGGCGCGCGCAGCCCGCCGCGCAGGGTACGCGTCCGCATGTGGGAGGGGGAATCCGGCGAGATCATCGTATCAAAGCACGACGGGGACGTTGAGACGAAAACGGTGCCGGCTGCAGCGGATCGAGACGAACCCAAGCCAGCCGAGGCCGGAGCCGGATCCGAGCAACCCGAGCCGAAAGCACCCGAGACCAATGCCGAACCTGAAAAGCCCGAGCCGGAAACCGCCGAGCCGAAAGCACCCGAGACCAAAGCCGAACTTGAAAAGCCCGAGCCGGAAACCGCCGAGCCGAAAGCACCCGAGACCAAAGCCGAACTTGAAAAGCCCGAGCCGGAAACCGCCGACGGGCCGAGCCCCGCCAAGGACGAACCTCCCAAACCATAACGCCGAGACGGAACAACCTCCACGTAAGGCAAGCCCGCCAAATTCCCCAAGTTGGAGGGGTTCAAAACTCGCGACTCGATCGATTGCGCGTGGCGCGGATCTGGCTGCGTGGCAGAGGCTGGCCCCGCGGCACGCATTGCCTCGAGCCCGGAACGCAGTTCCGCACATCTTGGAGGGCGGCGAGCGGGCACTGGCCAGGTACGCATGCAGACGGCTTTGAGTCCGAGTTTAGCCTAGGGGCGGCGCATCTTTGTTCGCCAATTCGAATTTTCGTGCCTGCGTAGCCGGATCGGCCAAAAGGGGCTCCGCTCATGCACGGGTTGCAGAATCACCAAAGCCGCACAACCACACAAAATATGACTCACGAAGCGAGAGCAAGATCGATGTCCAAACTGCAGACGACAACCGTGGACAAAAAAAGGCCGGGTAAAATACCCAAGATTCTGTTGGAAAATCTGGGGCTGGAGGCGCCTGCGACTCTTGCCATTGGGATTGAAGGCGGCTCGATTGTGATGACGCTGCACCCGACACCAGGCGAACCCGCATCGCGCCGACTCAAGCAATTTGTAGAAAAAGAAACGATCTCCGACAGGATCGCAGAGCTCGTAGACGGTGCAAGCGGACAAGACCCGAAGCACCGGGGTTCAAAAGACGAGCTGCGCGACATAATGGAGTTGCTGGGCATGGACGACGACGGAGACGTGCCGGAAACCATCGAGGGCTTGATAAAAGATTGCGCAAAAGAGGGCGAAAATTCTTTAGACATTGTGCGATCCGTCAGAAATCGCATCTGACAAGCAACGCGAATATTGCGACACCGTCTGGGGCAACGGACAAGACTCACACCGGAGCTCGGCCAACCGTCGCAGCAAAACGCGAAATTGCCGTCGAGACAAAGACACTTGCGCGGGACGAAAAACCGCGGCAAGCTTGAATTCCGCGCACCGGAATCGCCCTTGACCGCGCACCACGGGCAGGTTTTGTCAAAGATCACCACGCAACCAGTTCTAACAAAAGCCGACGCCCGGAAGCGCCGATACTCGAGTCTGGGGCCCGCAGACATCGAGCATGCGTATCTTGCACGCCGGGCGGGATCTGGCTTTCACGCGACGGACGGCTCTTTCGAGCACTTGGCCGATCCAGACCTTGAACACATGTCGTTTCACGCATTGGAGAGGCAAAGCCCGGCCCAAAAACGCCCGTCGAGCCTGAACGGGCCGGCTAGTCTTCCAGCTGGTAGCCGCCCAGCCCCCAGTCGTAGCTGGCGTCGGGCACGTCCCAGTCGAGCGTCTTCGACGATGGTATGGCGCCGAGCGGATCGTACGCGTCGAACTTTGCCAGGCTCTGCGCGCCTGCCAGCAGGGCTATCCCGGAGCGGCCGGTCCCCGACTCCACCACGGTGGCCGCGCCCTCGCCCGCGCCGCGCCCCGTCTCGGAGAGCACCCTGAGCATGCCGGCCGGCACGCCGTCGCCCATCACGTGCACCGCAGAGCCCGAGACCGAGCCGGGCGCCACGCTCCCGTACAGCGTGCTCAGCGCGTCGCGCAAAGCTTCGCGCGGCTCCAGGCCGCCGCGCGAGGGGGCCAGCACGCCGTCGCCCTGCGGGGCGGATCTGTCCCTGAGCGAGGCGGCGATGGCGCGCACGGCCGGATCCGACAGCCTGCAGCACGACCTGGCCGACAGGTCGGGGTTGCACTCTGCCACCGCGTCGTTGTCTATTATGACGGTGCACGAAGAGGCGGCCCTGAGACGCCTGAGGGCCACGCCCGAGCCGAACACCCTGTCCTTTTCGTGGGCGAACGGCATGATGGCCAGCGTGACCAGCGTCCTGCCTCCGAAGAGCGGGGCTATCAGCGGCCCGAGCGCCTGCCCGGAGCGGCCGGCCAGGTTGGCCACGAGCACGGCGGTGTGGTACTTTGAGAGGCGATCGGATATCTCACCCATCGCGGCCCCCGCGTACCCGCGTATGGCCCCGGCGGAGGGGTTGACCAGCGGCCCGGTGCCTACGCGGATGCCGCCGGGCCCCAAGTCTGCAGGATCGGGGCTGACAAGCACGGGCTCGGCGCCGAGGGCCTCGGCTACGAGCGGCGCGAGGCGCGCGCCGGCGCCCCCTATGCCGATCGCAGCTGCGGGCTCGCCTATCTGGTAATCCAACGCCGGGCCCTCCCCGTTTCGGATAAAAAACCTTGTTGTGGCCCGGGATCTGACCATTGTCTAATTTTCTCGACAAAGGCGCCCGGCCAGCCCGTGGGCCGAGGCCCCGGTGATCTCGACGGTGTGCGTGCCCTCGGGGGCCCCCTCGGCCAGGACGGGCCTGTAGGCGGGGGTGCGCCCCTTTTGGCCCGCGAACAGGACGGGCCCGCGCCACCCCACCCACGCCCTGTTGCTCTCGAGGGATATGCGCTCGGCCTCGGCGGCGGCCATGCGGCTCCTCTCGGATATGGCCGCGTGCGGCACCTGCTCCCTGCCGGCGGCCTCGGTGCCGGGCCTCCTGCTGTACTTTGAGAGGTTCACGATGTCGGGCCTCGTCTCCCTGATCAGATCCAGGGTCTGCCGGAACTCCGCGTCAGTCTCGGACGGGAACCCGGCTATGATGTCCGTAGAGAGGGTGAACCGCTCGAACCTCTTCCTCGCCTCCGAGGCGGCCTTCCTGAAGGCGCCGGCCGTGTGCCCGCGCGCCATCTCGCGCAGCACCCTGTCGCTGCCCGACTGGACGGGCACGTGCAGGAACTTGTACACCTTTGGGTGGTCCATAGCCTCGAGCAGCCTCTCGCGTATGCGCGGCATGTACATGGGGTTCATCATGCCGACCCTTATCATGAACTCGCCGGGCACCGCGCGCACGCGCTCGACCAGCTCGGGCAGGTCTGTTCCTATGTCGAGGCCGTAGCACCCGTTGTCCGTCGAGGTGAGCCAGATCTCGCGGCACCCGTCGCGCACGTCGCGCTCGACCTGCTCCGCTATGCGGCCGGGCCGGTAGCTGCGCAGGCCGCCCTTTGCAAGCTTTGTCTGGCAGAACGTGCACTCGCTCATGCAGCCGCTGGCGATCTCGACGATGCCCACCGAGCGGTTCAGCCTGAGCCTCGGCAGGGCCGTCTTTTCGGCGCCCGTATCCTCCAGCGCGACAGTCCGCCTGCCCTCCAGCGCCGAATTGACAACCTCGAGGGCCCTGCTTACGGCGCCGGGCCCCATCAGGCTGGCCGAGCCGGCCGCCCTGCTGACCGTCTGCGGCTCGGCCTTTGCCATGCAGCCGGCCACGACCAGCGGCCGCGAGCCCAGCTTGCGCACGCGGTGCATCATCCTGCCGGCGGTCGCGTCCTTTACGGAGCAGGTCACCACGAGGCTCAGATCCGCCTCCTCGGCCGAGCCCGCCATCGAGTGGCCCCCGCCCGCCAAGATCCCCGCGATCGCCTCCGAATCCGCATAGCTTGCAGAGCAGCCGTACGCCTCTATCCATATGCGGGCCATGGCTACCTCAGCGCCGCGTCCAGCTCGGGCTTGCCCACCATCTTCTTCTCCAGGACCAGGCTCCGCACGGTCTTGCCGGTGGCCAGGGATTCCTTGAACAGCTGGGCCGCCTTCTGGTACCCTATCAGGGGGGCAAGCAGGGTGACCGTGAGCGGGCTGCGCTCCACGCCTTCTGCCAGCTTTTTTCTGTCGGCGCCCAGCCCGTCTATCAGGTTGGACGCAAAGACGGGCACGAAGTTGGAGAGCATATCCGTCGAGTCGAGCACGGCCCGCAGCATGCCGGGCAGCATCACGTTGAGCTCGAACTGCCCCGCCGCCGCGGCCTGCGCGGCGGCAGCGTCGTTGCCGGCGACGGCGAAGCAGACCATGTTCATCGATTCTGCGAGAGACGGGTTGACCTTGCCGGGCATTATCGAAGAGCCCGCGTGCACCGCCGGTATCTGAAGCTCCGCCAGACCCTCGAGCGGGCCAGAGGCCATCAGGCGCACGTCGCTTGCTATCCTGCCTATCTCGGAGGCCAGGCAGCGCAGGGCCGCCGAAGCCGAGGCCACCGCGAGCCTGCTCTGCAGCGCGTACTGCATGTCCGGCTCGGGGATCAGCGGCAGCTTTGAGATCCGGGCAAGCTCGGCCACGGCCCTCTTCCTGTAGCCTCGCGGCGCGTTGGCCCCGGTGCCGACCGCCGTGCCGCCCAGCGCGACGCGGCGCAGCTCCTTCCTTGACGCGTCGAGCGCCGACGAGGCCCTCGAGACGGCCGTCGCGTACGCGCCGAACTCGCCGCCGAGGCTGACGGGCAACGCGTCCATCAGGTGCGTGCGGCCCACCTTTCTGTGCCCGGCGAACCTGCGCGCCGCGCGCCGCAGCGACGAGCTCAGCTTTTCGGATGCCTCCAGCACCCGGCCTGCGCCGAACAGCACCGAGACGTGCATGGCGGTCGGGAACGTGTCGTTGCTCGACTGCGACATGTTGACGTGGTCGTTTGGGTGGAGCTTTTCGTACTGGCCCTTCCTGCCGCCCATGTGCTCCAGGGCCGCGTTGGCCAGGACCTCGTTGACGTTCATGTTGACGGCCGTGCCGGCGCCGGAGTTTATCGCGTCTACGGCAAACTGCCCGTCCAGCCTGCCGGCAAGGGCGTCGTCGCACGCCTTTTTTATCGCGCGGCCCCTCTTGGCGTCCAGCGCGCCGACCGCCACGTTGGCGGAGGCAGCAGAGCGCTTTATCATGACGAAGGCCCTTACCAGGTCGGGGTGCGACGGCCTGCCCGAGGCGGTGTACTGGCCCAGGGCCCTCTGGGTGAACGGCCCCCAGTACGCGCCTGCCGGCACGCGCACCCTCCCCAGCGAGTCCTCGTCGATCCTGTACCCGCCGGCCACGCGCCGGCCGGAGGGGGGCTTACATATATTGCCAGCTCGGCGCCGGTTCCAAAATTGTATTCTATATATTACGCCGCCCGCCCGCGGCGGCCAATGAATAGACGTACTAGCATGGTGTTCACCATCGCCGCGGTAGCGGCAATGGGAGCAACGCTGTTCGGAGGCACGTTCACTCAGTCCGCCGCGTCCGGCGCCGCCCTCGGCAAAGACACCGAGGCGGCCCACCAGATGGGCGGCCTCGAGCTCGTGATGCCGAGCGCGTTTGCCAGCACGCACTGTGAAAACGTAGACACGATGGGCCGCAACGTGGTAGAGGCAAATCTGGTCGGTGTCAGCGTCGAGCTGCCCATCATGGGAGGCAAGACGTACAGCGCGATGACCTTCAACGAGCAGGTCCCCGGACCTACCGTGAGGGCCACGCAGGGCGACGTCATAAAGATGACGCTCACCGTACCCGAAGACGAGCTCACCGCGCACGGAAACGACATGCACGCCTCGCAGATAAGCGGCGCCAACTTCGGCGCCGTCCAGCCGGGCGAGTCAAAGACCTACTGCTTCATCGCGGAGGTCCCCGGCGTGTTCAAGTACCACTGCTCCGGCATAGACCTGGCCGCAATGGATCAGCACGTGTTCTCTGGCATGTACGGCATAACCATAGTCGATCCGCTCGACGGCTACAAAAAGCTGATGACGGAAAAGACGATGGTGGAGAACGGGCGGATCAAGATAGATCGCCAGTTCGTAGAGCCCGACGCGCTAGAGTTCCAGCTCCAGTACAACGAACTGTACCTCAACGACGACGGCGGCTACGACATGAACAAGATGTTCGACCACGATCTGGCACAGACGGTGGTCAACGGCTTGGCGTTTTCGTACCTGCCCAACGAGATCCACAACACGCTGATCAACGGCGACCCGCGCAGGGACGTCACCATAGCGCAGGTGTGGAACTCTTCGGACCTCAACCAGTACCAGGCGCAGCTGCTCTTCGTTGAAGAGGATCAGCACGTCCGGTTCTTCGTGCAAAACCAGGGCCGCGAGTCCGTGTTTTGGCACATCGTCGGCGAGATCCTAGACAGGGTCACGCAGGGCAACAGGGTCCAGGCGCAGGGAACGGAGACGTGGCTGCTCGGCGGCTCGCAGAACATGATCGTTGATGTGGTATTCGACGAACCGGGCCACTACATAGCGGTCAACCACGACTATGCGGCCATATACCAGGGCGCCGCGACGGTCATCGTCGTAGGCGATCCGTTCGGCCTCAACCCGACACTGATGGATCTAGGCGTGATTGAATCTCCTGTACCTTCGTACGCGCACGTCATGGGCAACCCCACCGACGCAATCCCGCCGATGGGCTCTCAGAGCGTAGCGCACCCCGCGCAGATACTCCACGGCCTGTACACCGACGATCGCGCAGCGCAGATACAGCAAGAGACGGGCGCCCTTACGGGCAGCGCCGTCATGCAGATAGTCAACGACGCGCTGGCAGCTTCCTAGGGTCTTTACCCTTTTTTAGACGCGCATGGCGGGCCGCCCCGCGCGCGGCTTTGTATGGTGGGCCCGATGAGATTCGAACTCATGACCTTTCGATTATCAGTCGAACGCTCCAGCCAAGCTGAGCTACGAGCCCACGGGGGCGGGCGGGGCCGGCCGGATTTAAGTCTAATTTGCCGGCTTCCACTTTATCGAGCAGCCGATCGAGGGATCAAAGTCCTTCTCTATGGGCCTGCCGGCAAGCAGGCTCTCTATGTTGGCCTCCATGGTCATTTCGGAGGCCTGCGCCTCGGGAGTCGCCGCGTCGTCTAGCCTGCCGTGGAAGACCAGCCTGCGGCCCGCGTCGAACAGGAACGGATCCGGCGTGCAGGTGGCCCCGTAGGCCCTGGCCGTCTCCTGCGTCTGGTCTGCCAGGTAGTCTATGCCGAGATCCATTTTTTTCATGGCCTCGAAAGAGTCCTCCGGGTATGCCTGCGCGTCGTTGCTGTTTATCCCCACGATGTCTATTTTGCCGCCGAACTTTCCTGCCAGCCTGCGTATCTCGGGGATCTTTGCCTTTACGTAGGGGCAGTGGTTGCACATGAATATGACTAGCAGGCCGGCCTTGCCGTACTCGGAGAGCCTGTGGTCTTTTCCGTCGGTCCCGGGAAGCTCGAACGGGGGGGCCGCGTCGCCCGCCGACAGCTTTGTCTGGGATTCGAGAAGCACCACGGCGCCGCCCGGCGGCCTGCTACATAAAAACCGTGACAAAGCAATAAAACCGGCCAGCGCCGGGCGCCGCCGTGGGCTGGTAGTATAGCCTGGTAGTATACCCGCCTTGCACGCGGGGGGTCATGGGTTCGAATCCCGTCCAGTCCATTTCCCTTGTCCCTTTTATCGGATGTTTCCGGGTGGCAGTCGATGAAGATAACGCGCGCAGAGTTCGAAAGGACGGGCGGGCGGGCCTGCCGGAGAAACCCGCCTCGGATCCGGGCGTCTTGGAAGTACCCGCCCGGAATTTTGGGCGGGGTGGACTCGGGGCCAGCCGGCAGCACCGGCACCCGGACCGCCGGAGATCTAAGGCGGCGGCCCTCGCCTGGGGCGGCCGCCCGGCCGTAGTCCGGCACGCCCCGGAAGGGGGCGAAGTTTTTTACTAGGGTACCTGAGGGTGCGGTACATGGAAGGGCGGCGGGCGGTCAGGTGTCCGGAGTGCGATTCGGCGGTGCTCAACACGCCGCGCATAGTCGTGCGCCGCACAAAGTCGACCCGGATAGGGCTGCCGCTCAAGGCGTGCCCCCGGTGCAGGATAATCGTGGCGGCCGGGGCCATGGACGGCTGGAGGATATGGACGCCCAACGGGCTGGCCGAGACGTGAGGGCCGCCCCGCTTGGCCGCGGCCGCATGGGTTATACGCGCCGGGCGCGCACGTAGTGCGTGGCGCGCGGGTACGCATCCGACGAGCTTGGCAGGCGCGTGGCCGACCTGCTCGGATCGAACCCGGGCCTGCCGGGCTCGGAAATTTCGCGCAGGCTGGGCGTGGGCAGGGCCACCATGGCAAAGTACCTCTCGCTCTTCGAATCCGAGGGCCTTGTGCGCAAGAGCCTCGCCGGCGGCGTGGCCCTCTGGCACGCAGGAGACGCGGCCGAGCGGTTCTCGTTTCCCGAGGACTATTTCCGCGTGCAGAAAAAATACTCAAAGGCGCTCTCGTCGCTTTCCGTCTCCGAGGCGCGCTCGCTCGTCTCGGGGTGCGCGCACTCGGGCGCGTCGGTCTCGCGCATGGTGTCGGAGGTGTTTTTGCCGTCGGTGCTAGAGACGGGCGCGCTCTTCGACCAGGGCAGGATCGGGGCCGCCGAGGAGAGCATGATGAGGACGATGGTCTCCGATTCCATACGGCAGCTCGACTTTCCGCCGCCGCCCGAGCCGGGCAAGACCGCGGTGCTCATGTCGGCAGACTCGGACAGGCTCATGCTCGACGCCGCGCGCGCCATGTACGGCGCCGAGCGCTGGCGCACCTGCTCTCTAGGAAACGTGGCCACCGCGGCCGACGTGATATTCGACCTGGACCTGCAAAAGCTCGTCGCGCGCGTCTCGGGCGGGCGCGGCACCACGGTCGTGGCCGTCTTTTCCGGCTCGCCCGAGCCCATGGCGTTCTTTGCAGAGGCCGTAAAGTCGGTAAAGTCGCGCCACCGCGGCCGGCTCCTGTCGGTGCTGTGCGGCCCCGACTGCGGCGTGGAGGCGGACCTTGCCACCGACGACCTCTCGGCGGTGCTCCAGTGGTCCGAGACCGCCTGCGGGGCGGCCTAGCCGAGCGCGATCCCGGCCGCCGCCAAGGCGCCTGCGGCCCTCGAAGACCAGACCGTCCTCGACATGGCCTCGATGCAGTCGCCCGAGTGGCCGCGGCGCAGCGAGAGGCCGGCGCGCGCGGCCAGGGGCAGGGCCGCCAACGCCAGCAGCGCAGAGTGCGGAAGGGCCCCAGAAAGGGCCCCCGCGGCCACCGAGGCGTAGGCGGCCGCCGCAAAGACCCAAAAGAGCGGAGCGGCCCTCTCCCTGCCCAAGAGCGTCACGAGCGTCCTGCGCCCGCCGGCCTTGTCGGCGTCGTGGTCCGGAAAGGATGTCACGAACAGGACCAGCGCCGAGAGGCACCCCGCCGCCGCGCCGGCAAAGGCCACCTCGGCCCCGAGCCCGCCGGACTGTATCAGGTATGTGCCGGCCACGATGGCCGCGCCCTTGGCGGCAACGAAGACCTCGGCCAGCCCCGTATCGACGATGCGCCCCGAGTACATGTACACCGAGACGACGGCAAAGGCCAGCAGGGCCGCGACGGGCCACCCCTGCATGTACACAAAGTACGCGCCGGCCGCGGCCCCCGCGGCGAGCAGCGCGAGGCCGGCCCTGCGCACCTTCTCCGGCTCCAGCAGGCCCTCGGGCAGCACGCCGGTGCCGCCGCTCATGCCTGTCCTGCGCGTCCTAGAGTCGATGCCGCGCCTGTAGTCGTGGTAGTCGTTGAGCATGTCGACGCTCGCGTGGAGGGCCAGCACGCCCGCCATGGTCAGGGCCGCGTGGCCCGCGTCGAGCGTCCCCGACTGCCACCACTGCAGCGCGAGGCCCGAGCACACGGCTATGACAGAGGCCAGCATGAACTTGGGGCGCGCCAGGCGGGCCCACGCGCGCAGCGCGCCCAATCTACACTAGCGCCTCGTCGCTTACCTCGAGCGGCTTGCGCCCGGCAAAGCCCGACCCGATCTCGTGCCAGAACTTGACCGAATCCTCGCCGTACTTCCAGCACAGCCACACCTCCTCGCCGAACCTTTTCGACGGAAAGTCGGCCAGCCCGCCCTCGACGCTCTTTACTATCACGCCGGCCGACTCCATCTCCTCCATGTCGGCATGAAAGCGCGCGGCGGCAGAGTTGAAGCGCTGCTTCAGCCGTATCCACTCGTCCAGGCTGGAGGCCCGCGACATCATGGCCTCGGCCTTGTCCATCTCGCCCTTTTCCTTGATGATTTTCCCCATCAGACCCGAGACGGCCGGAAGGGCGGCGTTGGCCTCGGACTGCGTAAAGAACACGCACGCGCGGCGGCCCGGCCCGATTTAAAGCCTGCGCGCGAACCCGCGCACTCTTTTCCGGGCCGCGGGGACGGCCCGCCGCTCCAAACAATCCATCTTTATACGGGCGGCAGGCCGGCCGCCGAGTTGCTCAACAGGCTGCGCGGACGGCTAGAGCCGGCGCTTTCCGCGGTGGGGCGGGCGTTCGCGGCCACCGGCCTGCCGCCGGACTTTTGGACGTACCTCGGGCTGGCCCTCGCGCTGGCCTCGGCCGGCGCTTTCGCGAGCGGGCTGCAGCACGCCGCGCTCTTGGGCGGCGCGCTGCTCTTGGCCTCGGGATTCTTTGACGTGGTCGACGGGCAGGTGGCGCGCGCGGCAAAAAAAGAGTCGCGCCGCGGCGCGTTCGCCGACTCGCTCGCGGACAAGGCGGCCGAGGCGGCCGTCTTTGTCGGCATCATGGCCGGTTCCCTGGCCGAGCCGCTGCTGGTCGCCGCGGCCCTCTCGCTCTCGCTGCTGGTAAGCTACGCGCGGGCGCGCGCCGAATCTTTGGGCGTGCAGCTGTCCGGCGTCGGGATAGGCGAGCGCGCGGAGCGCCTGCTGATACTGGCCGTCGTGGGGATGTTTTGGATGGAGGCCGCCGTGGCCGCGGTGGCCGCCGCAGCGGCTATAACCTTGGCGCACAGGGCCGTATCCACGGCCCGGCGGCTCTAGCGGAGCCGGCCGCGCTTGCGGCGGTTGTCCGCCGAGCGTATCTTTAGGATCTTGAAGTGTATGGCGCACGATATGCAGTACCAGTTGAGCACCTTGGGGGAGGCGATGTAGGTGCCCTGCGCGCGCAGCTCCTTTGCGAGCGTGTGCTCGACTAGGCTGAGCCTGGAGGTGACCTTTTTGGCCTTGTCCTTGGGGACCGTCTGGCCGCAGTTGGAGCACTGGACAACGCCGGTCGAGCCCTTGCCCCCCTTGGTGCGGCCCCTGCTTGCGCGCTTTAGCGGCATGGGTGAGCGCGCCCGAATCTGGCTATATATTCGTGCGTCTGCCGGCAACCCCTAAATCGCTCGCGCCGGCGCCGCCCGGAAGTGAAGGCCGAGGTATGGGGGCACTGCACATTCGATTCGCTGTCGGTTGTCGGCGCCCGGTACCAGAGGCCGGGCGGGCCGCCCTGCTACTGCGGCCGCGCCGCGGCCCGCATGGGCGCCTCGGTCACGCTGCGCACGCGCTTCGGGCCCGACTTCGACCCCGCGCATCTTGGCGGCATGGAGTGCCCCGACGCTCGGTGCCCCTCGCCCACGACGCGCTTCCGCATAGAGGTGGAGGGGGCCTCGCGCCGCGTCTTTTTCGAAAACTCGTGCGAGCCGGTGCTGCCCGCCAGCTCCGATCCGGACTGTTCCATGGTCAACCCCGTCATGGGCGAGCTCGCAGGCGAGGCGCTGCTGTGCGCCCGCAGGGGCGGCTTCGTGATGCTCGACCCGCAGGGGTTTTTGCGCAGGGCCGGTGCCGGCGGCTTGGTGAGTTTCGAGGGGCGGGCCCCGGACATGGAGGGCGTCTCGGCCGTAAAGGCCAGCCCGCCGGAGCTGGAGGCCATGACGGGAAGCTGCGGCCTCGAGGGCATGAAGCTGCTGCAAAAGGCCGGCGCGGCCTGCGTGCTGCACACCGACGGGCTCGAGATATCTATGTTGGAGGGGGGGCGCCTGTACTCCATCCGGCTGCCCAACCGCGACGTGGGCGACACGACCGGGGCCGGCGACATACTCGGCGCCACGTTCGCCTGCGCGATGGTGCGCGAGCGCGACCCCGTCTGGGCCCTGTGCTTCGCCGGCGGGGCGGTCCAGGCCGCGCTAGAGTCGGGCCTGCCGGGGCCCGACAAGGTGCAGCCTGCCGGGGCCACCTCGACCAACGCCTCGTACTTTTACAACCTGCTGGAATTCCGTTCCGCATGATTATTTTACCGGTGGCGGGGGCGGGGCGCCCGTGAAGGTCTCGGTGTACGCGCCAGACGCGCCAGAGCAGTCGGTGCGCAGGCTGCGCCGCATGCTGGAGCTGGAGGGCGTGCAGAGCAGGGCGGCCAAGCCGCGCTCAAAGCCCGCCGGCGAGGACTGCGTGCTGGTGCTCGGCGGGGACAAGGGGGTGCGCGAGTACTTTCACAAGGCGCCCGACACGTCGGTGCCGGTGCTGGGCCTAGGCGAGGGCGAATCGGGCGGCATGCTGGCGCAGACCGACATACGGGATCTCGCCTCGGATCTGCCGCGCCTGCGGCGCGGGCGGTACTCGGTGCAGGAGGTGCCGCGCCTCGGCGTGGCAATAGACGGGGGCGAGGCGCGCCCGGCGCTAAACGACGCGGCGGTCTTTCCTTCGCGCAGCGCCATGCTCATGGAGCACACGCTGCGCGTCAACGGCCAGGACGTCTGGCACGACAGCGGCGACGGCGTGATCGTCTCCACGCCGATGGGCTCGTCGGCGTATTCCATGTCGGCCGGCGGGCCTATGATATTCCAGGAATCGCGCGTCTTTGGCGTGATCTCGGTCAACTCGCTGGACATCACGCGCCGGCCCTTGGTGGTCTCGGACGGCTCGGTCATAGAGATGGGCGACATTTCGTCCCAGCTGCACTGCGAGGCGGTCATCGACGGCATCGCGCGCCACCCGGTCAAAAAGTCGGTCTCTTGCTCGCTGATGCAGCCGCCGGCGCGCATCGTGCGGCTGCGCGACGACTCCGCTTCCATAACGGCGCTCGCGCGCAAGGTGGATCTTGCGGCCGAGCTGCTGCGCATGCCGCCAAGCTCCAAACTTCTGCTAAAGACGCTAGAGTACGAGGGGGCCCTCACCCAGCGCGACCTTGCCAGCCGCACGATGCTGCCGCCGCGCACCCTGAGGCTCTCGCTGCGCCACCTGCTCGACGGCGGGTACGTCAAGCGGCGCGTCTCGGCGCGCGACGGCAGGCAGAGGATCTACGAGATTGCCGGGCTCGAATAAATTGGGGGGCGCGGGGGACGCCGGCGTGCAGTGGACCGGCGGCCTGTTCGTGCGCCACGAGGGGGGCTTTGAGATGGTCATGCGGGCCCTCAACCACTACAACAGGCGGCTGCGACGCATCTCGGAAAGCCCCGAGCTGGGCTCGGCCGGGGCCATGCTGGCCTCGGTGCTCCAGTCCGAATCCGCAAAGACGGCGCCGAAACTGAAGGAGCTTGCCGCGCGCATGCGCGCCTCGCTGACAGACGACGCCGCGCTGGCCTCGCTGGAAAACGACCTGGACTTGGCGGGGCGCGCCATGTCCTGCTACGCCTCGGACCTGCGCAGGGCCGCGTCGGGCGACGAGTTCTGCGCCTCGCTGCTGAGGGACGCCGACGAGCCCGGGGCCGTCGAGGCCGCCCTGGAAAAGCTCAAAGGGTACTGCTAGGAGGCGGCCCTGACGAACGCAGAGAACGCCTCCTCTGGGAAGCCGGGCCTGCTGTTGAACTCGGGGTGGAACTGCACGCCGAGGAAGAATTTTTTGGACGGTATCTCGAGCACCTCTATGCGCCCGTCGGCGCTGCTGCCGCTGAATTCCATCCCCTCCGATTCCATCTCTTGGGCGTAGCGCGGGTTTATCTCGTAGCGGTGCCGGTGCCTCTTTGTTATCCTCTCGGCGCCGTATATGCTCGCCGCCATCGAGCCTTCGCGCAGCCGTATCTCCTCTGCGCCGAGGCGCAGCGAGCCGCCCATCCGGTCCTCGCCGCCGCGGCCCGGCAGCAGGCCCACCACGGGGTGGGCCGTGCGCGGGTCTATCTCGGTCGAGTTTGCCTCGGCCCTGCCGCAGGCCGCGCGGCAGAACGCGACCGCGGCGAGCTGGAACCCGAAGCAAATGCCGAGGTACGGCACGTCCCTCTCCATCGCGTAGCGCGCGGCCGAGAGTATGCCGTCCGAGCCGCGCGTGCCGAACCCGCCGGGCACCAGTATCCCGTCGTACTTTTCCAGGTCCGGCTCGGCGCCGATCGCCTCGGAGTCGAGCCAGTCTATCGCGACGGGGCGGCCGGCGCGCGCGCCCGCGTGCCGCAGCGCCTCGTTCACGCTCACGTAGCTGTCCGCCAGCGTCACGTACTTGCCCACCATGGCTATGCGGACCGGCTCGCCGGAGGGCTGCGCGCCGACCACGCCGTTCCACGCGCTCCACCCGCGCGACGTATCGACCAGCCCGATTACGCCGAACCTGCGCAGTATGGCGTCCTCGACGCCCTGCTCGTGCAGCATGGCCGGCACCTTGAAGACCGGATCGGCGTCGTGGCACGAGACCACGTCGCGCGCGGCCACGTTGGTGAACATGGCTATCTTGGACTTTGTCTTCTCTTCGAGCGGCTGCGAGCAGCGCACCGCCAGCATGTCCGGCTGTATGCCTATGCGGCGCAGCTCCTGCACGCTGTGCTGCGTGGGCTTTGTCTTCTGCTCGCCTACCACGTCCAGCGAGGGGGCCAGCGTGACGTGCACGAACACGACGGCGCCCGGGCCGTCCTCGGCCCTTATCTGCCTGAGCGCCTCGAGGAACGGCAGGCTCTCGATGTCCCCGACGGTGCCGCCGCACTCGACTACGAGCACGTCCAAATCCTCGTCCTTTGCCACGCCCCTTATGCGCCGCTTTATCTCGTCGGTGACGTGGGGTATTATCTGCACGCACGCGCCCAGGTACTCGCCTGCGCGCTCTGCCCTCAGCACGCTCGAATACACCTGCGCGGTGGTGATGTTGTGCGACCTGCGCATGTCCTGGTTGAGGAACCGCTCGTAGTTGCCTATGTCCATGTCGCACTCGCCGCCGTCCTCGGTCACGAAGACCTCGCCGTGGGCGACCGGGTTCATGGTGCCCGCGTCGTAGTTTAGGTACGGGTCTATCTTTACGCACGAGACCCGCTGGTTGGCAAGCTGGAGCAGCTTTGCTATCGAGGCGGTCGTGACGCCCTTGCCGAGCCCGGACATGACCCCGCCGGTCACAAAGACGTACCTCGTCACGGGCGCCGCCCGGGCAGCTCTTCTTTTGTACCTTACTTTTTGCTGTCCGAGACGGATGTGCCCGGGAAAAAGTCGGCCTCGCGCCCCTCCTCCAGGGCGTTCTTTATGGCCAGCACGGTGGTTATGGCCACGTTCTTGTACTTTTCGAACATGTCCATGGCCTCGACGGCCTCGCCGGTCTTCCAGGGCAGCAGCATGTTGCCCACGTACCCCCTTATGCGGTCCTCGGACGGCTCGAGCTTGTGGGCGAACTTGTTGCGTATGCGGTTCATCTGCTGGCCGTTGTAGTACAGCACGTCCGAGAGGAACCCCATGCCGTGCAGCAGCCTCAGCTTGAGCTCGGTCGGAAAGTAGTGCTCGTCGAGCAGGCTCTTCTGCCGGGGGAACTTTCTTTCTATGGCCGCGTCAAGATAGTGCTCCAAGTACAGGTGGGCCCGCACGAACAGCGTGATCTCCTTCTCGGCCCCGAGTATCTCCTTTATGATGTCGTCGCGCACCGCGTCGCTCATCTCGTAGCCTCCTTGAGGCGGCCGGCGAGGCCGGCCGGATCCGGCGACCTTATCAGGGCGCTGCCGACTATGACCGCGTCGGCGCCGGCGCGCACGCACGCGCGCACGTCTGCCGGCTCCGAGACGCCGAAGCCTATGCCGACGGGCAGCCCCGTCGACGCCCTGGCCCTGCGCAGCGCCGAGGCCGCGTGCGAGGCCACGCCGGCCCGCCCGCCGGTCGTGCCGTACGCTGCGACCACGTACACAAAGCCGCTCGAGGCAGAAGCTATGCGGGCCATGCGGGCGGGCTGCGTGTTGGGGGCCGCAAGGAATATCGTGTCCAGCCTGCCGCGCGCGGCCCTCCTGTACTCGGATTCCTCGGGGGGCATGTCGGGCACCACCATGCCGTCGATGCCCGCCTCGGCGGCCTCGCCGGCGAACCTTTCGTAGCCGTGCCGGTGCAGCACGTTTGCGTACGTCATCAGTATCAGCGGCGCGTCGGTTTTTCCGCGTATCCTCTTGGCGGTCCTGAAGAACGCGGCGCGGCGCGCCCCCGCCTTTAGCGACTTTTCGGCCGCTTCCTGTATGACCGGCCCGTCGGCGAGCGGATCGGAGAACGGGAACCCCAGCTCGAGCATGTCGGCCCCGCCGCCTAGCAGCGAGAGGGCCGACTTTTCCGAGGCGCGCGCGGCGCCGGCCATGGTGTACGCTATCAGGGCACGCTCGCCCCTGCCGGACAGCTCAGAGAAGAGCTCGCCTATGCGCGTCACGGCCGCCCGCCCGAGTATTTCTGGATCATCTCGACGTCCTTGTCCCCGCGACCCGACAGGGTCACCACTATGGTGTCGGACTTTTTGCCCCCGCGCGCCATCTTTACGGCCCCGGCCACCGCGTGGGCCGACTCGAGGGCCGGTATGATCCCCTCGGTCTCGGAGAGCGTCCTGAACGCGGCGACGGCCTCGGCATCGGTCACGGCAGAATACGAGGCCCTGCCCGTCTCCTTGAGGTGCGCGTGCTCGGGCCCCACGCCAGGGTAGTCGAGGCCCGCGGACAGGCTGTGCGTCTGGAGCACCTGCCCGTCGCCGTCCTGCAGCAGGTACGACTTCATGCCGTGCAGTATGCCGGCGCTGCCCGCCGAGAGCGTGGCCGAGTGGCGCCCGCCGCGCAGCCCCGAGCCGCCGGCCTCGAAGCCTGCGAGTTTCACCCCGTCGCGCAGCATCGGGTAGAACGACCCTATGGCGTTGGAGCCGCCCCCGACGCAGGCCACCACGGCGCCGGGCAGCCGGCCGGTCTGCGCGACCGACTGCGCCTTTATCTCCCTGCCTATTACGCTCTGAAAGTCCCTGACCATGCGGGGGTACGGGTGGGGCCCGACCGCCGAGCCCAAAAGGTAGTACGTGCTCTTTACGTTGGCTATCCAGTCGCGTATGGCCTCGTTTATGGCGTCCTTTAGCGTCCGGGAACCGGACCGCACCGGCCTGACCGTCGAGCCGAGCAGCTCCATGCGGAACACGTTGAGCTTTTGCCTGACCGTGTCCTTGTGCCCCATGTACACCTCGGCGGACCTGCCGAGCGCCGCGCACGCCATTGCCGTGGCCACGCCGTGCTGCCCGGCGCCGGTCTCGGCGATTATCCTCTTTTTGCCCATCCTCTCGGCGAGCAGCGCCTGGCCGAGCGTGTTGTTTATCTTGTGGGCGCCGCCGTGCAGCAGATCCTCGCGCTTTAGGTATATGCGCGAGCCGCCCACCCTGCGCGTCAGGTTCTCGGCGTAGTGCAGCGGGGTCGGCCTGCCTGCCCCCCTCAGCAGCTTTGCCAGGCGGGCCCTGAAGCGCGGGTCGGCCCTGGCCTCGAGGTACTCGGATTCGAGCTCTTGGAGCGCGGGCACCAGCGTCTCTGGGACGTACGAGCCGCCGAACCTGCCGAACGCGCCCCTCAAAGCGCGCCCACCATCTCGGATACGCGGGCGCCGATGTCGCCGGACATGACCGAGGTGCCCACCAGCAGCGCGTCGGCCCCGCACGCGCGCAGGCGGCGCACGTCTTCTGCCGTCCGCACGCCGCTTTCGGCCACCAGGGGCGCCCCGGAGAACCCGCGCGCCAGTCTGCAGAACAGGCCGGGGTCTATCTTCAGCGTGTCCAGGTCGCGGCTGTTGACGCCGATGACGTCCGCGCCGGCCTGCCGCGCGCTCTCCATCTCTTTTCCGGTGTGCACTTCCAAGAGCACGTCCAGTCCCCTTTTATGTCCATGCTCGAGAAGCTCCGCCATGTTTTCGGCGTGGCCCGCGTCGAAGACCGCCTGTATGAGCAGCACGCAGTCGGCGCCGGCCGAGGCGCCCGCGTCTATCTGCTCTTTTTCCACCACGATGTCCTTCATCAGCAGCGGGACGTCCACCGCGCGCCGCGCGGCGGCCAGGTTCTCCACTGAGCCGCCGAACAGGTGCGGCTGCGTGAGCACCGATATGGCGCGCGCGCCGGCGCCGGCCATGGCCTCGGCCGCGCGGGCGGGGTCGCCCGACGCTATGCGTCCCATCGACGGGGATGCATACTTTATCTCGGCTATTATGGACGGCGAGGCCAGCGCGGCGGCCATGGACCGCGAGCCGGCCAGCCCGTGCCTTTTTTTGTACGCGCCCTCGTCGAGCGCCCTGTAAGAGTTGGCCACCAGCCGGGCCAGCATGTCAGCCGTTCCTTATCACCTCGAGCAGCTCGGGCCTCCCGGCGTCGGCCACGAACTCGTCCAGCTTTCTGGCCGCGGCCCCGGATCTTACCGCCTCGGCGGACATCCCGACGCCCTCTTTTACGGAAGAAGCGGCGCCGGCCACGAACAGGCCCGCGCCCGCGTTGAAGGCGGCCGTCTGCCAGACGGCCGGCGGCGCGGTGCCGTCTACGGCCCCCGCAAAGGCCGAAAGCGCCTCGGCCCTGCCGGACACGCGCAGCTCTTCGGGCCTGCAGCGCTGCAGCCCCACGTCCTCGGGCGAGACGGTGCCGCGCTCCGAGGCGCCGGCCGTTTCCAGCGCGTAGCTGCACGCGCAGCTTGCGACGAGCTCGTCGGCGCCGTCCTCCGAGCAGACGGCCATGGCCGTCTTTGCGCCCCTGCCGGCGAGCAGCCTGGCCATCCTTTCGGGGCCGAACCCCGGCGCCACCCCGACGAGCTGAGCCGCGACGCCGGCCGGGTTGGCCAGAGGGCCCAGCAGGTTGAACGCGGTGCGCCCGCCGGCCCTGCGCCTCGCGCCGGCCACGCGCTTCATGGCGGGGTGGAACCGGGGGGCGAACATGAAGCATATGCGGTGCCTCGAGAGCAGCTCTTGCACTCTGCGGGGGCCCGCGCCGAGGTCGCACCCGAGCGCCTCGAAGACGTCGGCGCTGCCGCACGCCCCCGAACTGGACCTGTTGCCGTGCTTTGCCACCGAGCAGCCGGCCGCCGCGGCCACGAAGGACGCCGCCGTCGATACGTTGAACGTGCCGGCGCCGTCGCCGCCGGTCCCGCACATGTCGATGGCCTCGGCCGGGCCCCACCTGCACGCGCGCCCGTCCACCGCCTCGAGCATGCCGAGCAGCTCCTCGTCGGTCTCGCCCCTGTCGGCCATGGAGCGCAAAAGCTCGGCGCACTCGGCCTCGGGCATGTCCCCCGAGAGCATGCGCGAGGCGGCCTCGCGCGCGCCGGCGCGGCCCAGCTCAGCCGTGGCGGCGCGCCTCCCGCAGGAAGTTTTCCAGTATTTTCTTGCCGTGCTCGGTCATGACCGATTCGGGGTGGAACTGCACGCCTACTATCGGGTGCTCTTTGTGGCGCACGGCCATGACCTCGCCGTCGTCGGCCGCCGTGGCGGTCACCTCGAGCGAGTCGGGTATGGACGTCTTTTCGCCCACCAGCGAGTGGTAGCGCGTGGCGCGGAACGGATCGGGGACCCCCTCGAAGAGGCCGTCGCCCGCGTGCCGTATCATGCTCGTCTTGCCGTGCCTCACGCAGCCGGCGTTTGCCACCCTGCCGCCGAACGCGTGTATTATCCCCTGGTGGCCCAGGCAGACGCCGAGCAGCGGCACGCGCGGGCCGGCCGAGCGTATTATGTCGGCGCACTGGCCAAAGTGCCTCTTTTGCTCGGGCGTGCCCGGGCCCGGCGATATCACCACGGCCCCGTACCCGCCCGAGGCCGCCTCTGCGGCCGTCACCCTGTCGTTGCGCACGACTTGCGGCTCGGCGCCAAGCTCGCCTAGGTACTGCGCTATGTTGTACACGAACGAGTCGTAGTTGTCCACGACGAGCACCCTCAAGGCGGGCCCCCCCGCAGCGCCTGGATCATGGCGCCGGCCTTGTCCTGCGTCTCCTGCAGCTCGTTTTCCGGCACCGAATCCGAGACGATGCCGGCGCCCGACTGCACGTAGCCGCGCGCGCCGTCGATGAATATGCTGCGTATGGCTATGGCAAAGTCGCAGCACCCGTTGAACCCAAAGTACCCCACGGCCCCCGCGTACCCGCCGCGCGGGCCCGGCTCGAGCTCGTCGATTATCTCCATGGCCCGCACCTTGGGGGCCCCCGAGACGGTGCCTGCAGGAAAGACCGACCTGAACGCGTCGAACATGTCGCGGCCCGGCTCGAGCTCGCCGGTTATGTGGCTGACTATGTGCTGCACGTGGCTGAAGCGCCTGATGGCAAACGACTCCCGGGGCCTGACGGTGCCGTACCTGCAGACCCTGCCCACGTCGTTCCTGCCCAGATCGACGAGCATGGTGTGCTCGGCCCTCTCTTTTTCGTCCGCGAGCAGCTCCGAGGCCAGCCGCGCGTCCTCTTTCTCGTCGCCCGTGACCGGGCGCGTGCCCGCTATGGGGAACGTCTCGACCGTGGAGCCGGAGACGCGCACGAGCATCTCGGGCGAGGCGCCCACCGTGCGCCTCTTGCCGTGCCTGACGTGGTACATGTACGGCGACGGGTTGAGCCGGCGCAGGCGGGAGTACAGCTCCAGCTCGTCGCCCTCCGCGTCGAACGAAAACCTGCGCGACAGCACCACCTGGAAGACGTCGCCGTCGTGCACGTACTCTTTGGCCTTTCGGACCGAGTTTATGTAATGGCCGGGGGCCTCCTCGGCCCGGGCCTCGGCGGCGGCGAACTTCCCAAAGCCGGGCTCTTGGCAGAGGGTGCCGGACCTGTCCTGGCCGTAGTGAAAGTAGAACGCCCTGCCCCGCGCGTTGTCGTAGAGCACGCCGTCGTCGTATATGCCGAACTCGAAGAGCGGGCCCGCCTCGCCGTGCGAATCGGGTATCTTTTCGAGCAGGCGGACCGCGCCGTAGCTTACCGTGCCCACCGCGCCCCCCAAATACCTGTACGAGCGGTCCGGGTTGCTGCCCAGCATCTTTTTGAGCTCGTCGAGCGGATCGGCGCAGTCCAGCGTGCGGGACCTGCCGCCCCTCTCCGAGATCTCCAGCCTGCCGGGGTACCCGCGGACCAGCGCGGCCGGATCGAATCCCATGACCGAGGTCTCTGCTAGCTCGCCGGGGCCGGTCAGCGATTCGAACAGGAAAGAGTGGGAGCAGCCGCGCGCCGCGGCGCTGTACATTTCGAACTGGTCGCGCCGCGTCTCAAGCGGCACGAGGCGAGGTGCCCCGTCTCCAAAGGCGTCCACCCATGGGTGGGCGGCGGCCGCGGTTCATATTTAAACCGTGGACAGCGGCCCCGGCCCGGGGCGCTTTGCAAATGTTAATTACCGTGTGCCCCGCCGGCGCCCCGTGGCATCCTCGCCGTCGGCAAAGTGGGAATCCAAGGTCAGCGCGCTGCGCAAAAAGTGCCAGGCTGCGGCCTCGCTGTCCGCCAAGATAAGGTACGTGGGCGTGATCAACGAGTTCGGGCGCACCATGACCGGGGCGCTGCGCCCGGGCACCGTGCCCATACTGGACAAGCGCCACACGCACAACGAGTTCTTCATCATGTCGAGCCTGCTGAACATGCGCAGCGGGTCGGTCAGGCCGCTTGGTAGGCTCGACCACATGACGCTGCAGCACGACAAGGTCTACGTGGTGGTGATACCTGACGGGCGCAACATCTTTTACGTCTCGATAGACGTGGACGTGCGCAACATATCGAACCTGATACTAAAGATCAAGAAAAAGATATCCGGCTAGCCTCAGATCGGGGTGAACCCGTGGTATCCGCCGGTCTGCTGCGTCTGATCTTCGAACTTTGGCTCGAACAGCGAGACGTGGTACCCGTCCGGATCCTCTACTATGGCGTGCTTGCCAGCGGTCCTGTCGGTTATGTCCTTGTGGACGCGCGCGCCCTTTGCCTTCAGCTCGCCTAGCGCCGACTCTATGTCGCCCACCAGGAACCCGACCATGATGCCGCCGCCCCGGCCGCCCTCGGAGTCGAGCGAGGCGGGGTGGAGGCTGAGCAGCGCGCCGCCGGTACCCAGGTCCACCCACGAGCGCCGCTGGTTGCGGATGGGGAGCCCTATGGTGCCGTGGTAAAAGTCGATGGACCTGTCCAAGTCCTCGACGGCCAGTATCACGTTGCCTACTTTTTTGACGTTCACTGGGTACCCCCTCCGTGCCGGGCCATAAAAACCGAACCTACTGTACCTCCACCATGGTCTCGGTCCTCTCCACGCCGCGTATCCTCTGGATCTCGGTGATTACCTCCTTTATCTGGGCCAGCGTGTCCGCCTCTATGACGGCCACCGCGTCGAACTGCCCGCTGGTCGGAAACGAGTCGCGCACCCCGGCGGTCTTGCGCAGCCGGGCCGCGATCAGCTTTTTGGGCGAGTTTACCAGCACGACCGCCTTTACCAACCCAGGTTCACCTCCACCTCTATGAGGGTCTCTGTGGTCTCTATCTCCTTGACCCTTTTGAGGTCGATGACGGTCTTGTTTATCTCGTCCATGGAGCCGGAGAGCATGAGGCAGATGTCGGCCCTGCCCGCCACCACCATTATCTCCTTGGATATGCGCCGCCTCTTCCTGAGAACGGCGGTGACCGTGTCCACCTGCCCCGGCTTTACCGAGATCATGCACAGCGCCCTCACGGGTACCTGTATGGGGGCCGGCAGTGATAAGGTTTGCTAGTCGGACGCCTCTTGCGAGCGCGCCTCCTCCAGGTACGCCCGCCTCTCCTCGTTGACCTTGTCCTGGTCTATGGACAGGTCGTCGTCTACTATGACGATGCCGCTGTCCGGCGAGGGGTCAGAGCTCTTGGGCTTTTTGGCCTTTTTCTCCTTTTTGGCAGCCATCGTGCGGCTCTTTTTGCCCGCCGCGTTATTAAAACTTGACCGGAGTCGGGCTTTGTTCGGCAATTCGTATTTTCGTGCCTGCGCAGTAGCCGGATCGGCCAAAAAACGGCTCCGTTCAGGCACGGATCGCGGAATTACCGAACAAAGCCCCTCTGCGCTGACCTTTATTACGGCGCCGCGCGGGCCGGGGCCGTGGAAAAGGACTTCGACCCCAAGGCCATAGAGGCGGAAACGCGCGCTAGGCTGCCAGTCCAGGAGCAGAGGCGCCTGGTGGCCGCGTCCGAGCTCTCCGGGACGGTCGGCTTCGTCGAGGGGCCGCCCACCATGAACGGCACGCCGCACGCCGGCCACCTACGGGGCCGCATAATAAAGGACGTCTGGTACCGGCATTCGACGCTGTCCGGCAGGCGCGTGCGCTTCGAGGCCGGATGGGACGCGCAGGGGCTGCCCGTCGAGCTGCAGGCCCAAAAGGAGCTGGGCGTCTCGGGCTCAAAGTCGGAGCTGATGGCAAAAGTCGGCGCCGAGGGGCTGGCCGCAAAGTGCAAGGAGCTGGTACACCGGTACCAGAAAGAGTGGGCCGAGGCAGACGAGCTGCTCGGCGTCTCGCTGGGCCAGGAGGGGGCGTACTGGACGTACCGCGACGAGTACATCGAAAAAGAGTGGCAGGTGCTCCGGCGCGGGCTGGAGCGGGGCATACTGGAGCAGGACTACACGGTGGTCGCCTACTGCCCCAGCTGCCAGACCTCGCTGAGCCACGCCGAGGTCAACCAGGGGTACGAGGAGGTCGAGGATCCGTCGATGTACTACAAGGTCCGGCTAGCCGGGCGCGACGAGTACCTCGTAGTGTGGACTACCATGCCGTTCACGCTGGTCACCGACGCCATGATAGGGCTGGATCCGGACGAGACGTACTGCCGCGTGCGCGTCGGATCCGAAAAGTGGGTAGTGGGCGGCTCGCGCCTCGGGCCGCTCATGGAAGAGCTCGGCCTCGGGTACGAAGTCGAGTCGCGCGCGCCCGGCTCTTCGTTCGAGGGGCTAAAGTACGAGCACCCGCTGCTGGACGTACTGCCCAGGCTGGCCGAGCTCGCGCGCGGGCCAAAGTACCACGTGGCCGTGTGCGAAAAGTTCGTCGACGCGGGAGCGGGCAGCGGCCTGGTCCACCTCTCGCCCGCAAACGGCGAGGAGGACATGGCGGCTGCCTCGAGGCGCGGCGTGGATGTGTTCTGCCCGATCGACGACGAGGTCCGCTTCACGGAAGACGCGGGCCCCTACGCGGGCCTGCAGGTGCGCGAAGCCGACGCGGCGGTCGCGCGCGATCTGGAGGCGCGCGGGGCGCTGGTGCGCCTCGGCAGGCTGCGCCACAAGTACCCGCTGTGCTGGAGGTCGCGCCACCCCGTCGTCTGGCTCGCCCGCCGGGGCTGGTTCTACAAGCTGGACCGGCTGGGCGACGCGGCCGTAAAGGCGGCCGAATCGGTGCAGTACTATTACGAGCAGCCGCGCAACCGGTTTCTGTCCATCGTGCGCGAGCGCCACCCGTGGTGCGTATCGCGCGAGCGCGCCTGGGGGACGCCGCTGCCAGCCTGGAAGTGCTCCGGGTGCGGCAAGCACACGTGGATGTTCTCGCGCGAGCAGATAGTGCGGGCCGCCGAAGAGCTGCCCGACGGGCCCGGATTCGAGCTGCACGTGCCGTGGATAGACAGGGTGGCCGTGCGCTGCCCGTCGTGCGGCGGCCCGACGAAGCGGGAGGGGTACGTGCTGGACACGTGGCACAACAGCGGCGCCGCGCCGCTCGCCTCGCTGACCGACGCAGAGTACGGCTCGCAGATACCGGCGCCGTTCTTCACGGAGGGCATCGACCAGACGCGCGGGTGGGCCTACACGCTCTTGGTGGAGAGCGTCATATACAGGGGCGAGCCGGCCGCGCCGTACCGCTCGTTCTTGTTCCAGGGCCACGTGCTCGACGAGAACGGCAACAAGATGAGCAAGAGCCGCGGCAACGTGCTCGACGCGCGGCAGCTGCTCTCGGAGCACCCCGCCGACTTGGTGCGGTTCTACATGATGTGGAAGACCGGCCCGATAGAGCCTCTCAACTTCGACGCGCGCGAGATGTCCGCGCGCCCATACCAGGTGCTCGCCACGCTGTACCACATGCACCTGTACTACGTGCAGAACGGCTCGTACGACAAGTACGACGGCTCTGCGACCGTCGAGTGGGCCGAAAGCGAGGGGCTGCTAAAGGCGCCGGACCGCTGGCTCCTCTCGAGGCTCTCGGGGACGGTGCGCGAGTGCGGCGAGGCGGCGGCCGCGTGCCGCTTCCACGAGTGGGCGCGCTCGGTCGAGGATTTCGTCATAAACGCGCTCAGCCAGGGGTACGTGCCCATGACGCGCGCCGAGCTGTGGGACGACGGAAAGGAGGGGGCAGCGCGCAGGCGCGCCATATACGCGGTCCTGCAAAAGGCGCTGACAACTCTCGACGTGGTGCTGCACCCGATATGCCCGCACACGACCGAACACCTGTACGCGGAGGCATCCGGCGAGCATCCGTCCGTGCTGCTCGAGCGGTGGCCCGAGCCGGGCGCGCGCGACGAGCGCCTAGAGTCGGCCTTTGACCTTGCGCGCGAATGCGTCTCGGCCGCGTCTGCGGCGCGCATGAAGGCCGGCCTCAAGAGGCGCTGGCCCGTCGACTCGCTGGACTTGTGCGTGCCGCGCGACGGCGCGCGGCTGCTCGAGGGGCTCGAATCCATGATAGCGGAGCAGGCCAACGCGGACAGCTGCGCCATACACCCGCTCGGGTCGGACGGCGCGGCCGCGCGCGTATCCGAAATTTCGGATCTCGGGCTGGCAGAGCCGTCCGTATCGGTGGACCGCAAAAAACTGGGGCCGCGCGCGCGCCAAAACATGCAGGCGCTGATGAGCGAGCACGGGCGGACGGACCCGTCTGCGGTACTCAAAGACGTGCTCGAGTCGGGCTCGCACAGGTACGAGGCAGGCGGCCTGGAGCTCGGCGAGCAGGACTACGAGTTTTCGCTGGAGGCGCGGGAGGGGCGCGCGCTGGCAGAGCGCGGCGGAATAGCGGCCGTCGTGCCCCGTTCGCGCAGCCCCGAGGCGGCCGCGCGCGGGCTGGTGCGCGACGTGGCGCGCCGGATACAAGCGTTCAGGAAAGAGTGCGGGTACGACCCCGCCGAGGTGCTCTCGTCTGCCTGCGTGCTGGGCCTGGAGGGGGATTCTGCCGAGGCGGTGCGCTCGATGTCCGGCGAGCTTGCCTCGCTGGTGCGCGTGCGCTCCGTAAAGACGGACGGCGGGTGCGGCAGGTACAAGGACGAAAAGATAGACGGGGTACAGGTCCGGATAGGGCTGTCTAGGTGAATAGGGGAGCATCGTGGCCATGCGCATGCAGACTTCATAAAACACCCAACGCGCCGGCTGGGCATGTCGGTCGAACAAACCCTCTTCCCCGCCGTCGAGAAGGCGGTCAAAAAAATCGTACAAGAAACAATGGCCGCATACGGCCCCGAGTCGGGCAGGAAGATCGATCCGGCCGCCGAAAAGCGCATTACTGCGGGCGGCGCCGAACGCGAAGCGCGACGGCGATTTTCGCGAAAAGGTGACGCCCGATGACATCCTACAGCGCGCAAAGCGCGCGCAACAAAAACGCGCACGACTTTCTAGGCGCCAGATCGCCATACCTGCACCGGCAAATCGCCGCCCTTTTCTCCTCGGCGCCGCACCTGTCCAACATTGAGCTGCGGGGGATCGAAAAGCCGGACAGCCACCGTGCGAGATCCAAACCGGAGTGCGGACTGCCGTCCATGGCCAAAGACTGTCTGAAGCTGAAATCACCGAGCGAGCAGTCGGTACGGCGGAAGGGCCGAAATAGGCGGCAGTTCGACAAAGACCGCCGTCAAACCGTACCCAAAGATCGTAAAATATCCTGCATGATCTTGTCCGGCAGGCAAGACGCGCCCCGCACGCGGAGGCCGGCTGTGGACTCGGCCGCCGCAAGCGCCCGCCGGATCCGCGGCGCCGGACAGCGCGCGCGGCCGTCCGGGGGCAGGTTCCGGGCCGCGGCTCCGGCCGCAGTCGGACGCGCCGCCTTCGGGCGTCGGCGCGACTGCAAAGACCTTTCCGTGCCTTGGCCCCGCGGCGGCTTGGGTCCGGGCAGAGCGCGCCCGCCCCGCGCGCCGCCCGCGGCCACGCCTGCCGCAAGACGCCCGCCGCCGTGCCGTCACCTGCCGCGCCGCCTGCCCAACAGTTAAAGGTGAACCGCCGGGCCCGACTGCGTGGCGTACTGGCTCGCAAAGCAGGAGCCGTCGGGGCCCCGCGGCTACCCGATAGACCAGCTCAAGCGCGACGGCAGGACCGTCTGGGACGGGGTGGGCAACAACCTGGCGCTGAAGCACATGCGCTCCATGAAAAAGGGCGACAAGATACTGTACTACCACACGGGGACGGAGCGGCGCGCGGTCGGCGTCATGGAAGTAGTGCGGGGCCCGTACCCCGATCCGCAGAGGGACGGCGAGCGCTGGACGGTCGTGGACGTAAAGTACGTAAAGCACCTGAAAAACCCCGTCACGCTCGAGGCGATAAAGGCCGAGCCGGAGTTCGCCGGATGGGACCTGCTCAGGATATCGAGGCTCTCGATAGTTCCCGTCCCCCCCAAGATATGGCGCGCCCTGATCGCGATGTCCGGCAAGGCCGCGGCGCGTTGAACGAGCCCGAGCACGTATGGAGCGGGGGCGCCCGCATGTACCGCACGCCGGACGGCAGGGTGTACCCGTCGGTCACGTCGATCCTTGCGGCCACCCGGCCCGAGGCCGAGCGCGCGCGCCTCGAAAGGTGGAAGGCCATGGAGCCCGCGTCCGAGTACATCTCGTCGGAGGCCGCGCTCACGGGCACCGCCGCGCACCGCATGATAGAGCAGCACCTGCGCGGGCAGGCGCCGGATTCGGACGGCAGGCTGCTCTCCAGGGCGCACTTTGAGAACCTGATGCCGTTCGTATCCAAGATCTCGGATCCGCTCGGCGTGGAGCTGCGCCTGTACAGCGACCGGATGAGGCTTGCCGGCACCTCGGACTGCATAGGGACCTACGACGGCGCGGTCTCGGCGATAGACTACAAGACAAAGCGCTCCGAGCAGAAGGACGGGTGGCTCCGCGACTATTTCGTCCAGGGGACGGCGTACGCGCGCATGTTCGAGGAGCGCACCGGCGTGCCCGTGCCCCGCGTGGTCGTGCTCGTATCGACCGAGCGCGACACGCGCACAGAGCACGTGCGCGAGGCGGCCGACTTTTACGGAGAGCTGGACGCGCGCCTCTGCCAGTACTACGCGCAAGGCGCGCCCCACTGCGCCAGAATCAGATAAAGCTGGGAGGGGAGGTAGCCTAAACCGCTAGCGCCGCGGCCCCGATCCGGGCAATTTTGCCGAGCGGCCATATGCTTTAAATTGCAGCATATTGCGTCTCGGATTGCATGGATTGTCACGACGCGTTGCTCATGACTGTGAGAAAGAACGGCGGCTCGCTACACAGCCGAACCACGATCCAGAAATTGGGCTACTTTTACACACAGAGGATAGACGGCTTTGCCCCGAAGTACGTGCCGTACTTTTACGGCCCGTTCAGCAACGAGATCGCCTCGGCACTGATAGACCTGTCCGCATTCTCGTTTGTTAACGAGATCGCATATTCGGGATTTTATGGCGGATACACGTATGAGCTCACCGAGTCCGGCAAAAACTTTGCCAAGAAAGTGTCCAAAAAGAACAAGGACGAGTACAAGAAAATCGGGGACATCTTGTCTGTCTGCAAGGAACGTTGCGACCTAAAGCCTGCGCCGCTCTCTTACGCCGCAAAATGTCACTACATATTGAGCCGTGACGGCAAAACCGAACACACCAGGGCCGACATACAGCGGGCAGGTAAAGACCTGCGCTGGGACATATCAAACAAAGACATTGATGAGGGAATAAACCTGTTGCAAGGACTGAGCCTTGTCAACTAAAACCACACCGAATTTTAGGCACAAGTCTATACGCGATCCATTGTACGGGTTCATAGGGCTATCTGAAAAAGAAGTCAAACTCATCGACACGCCGTTATTTCGTAGGCTGCATTTCATCAAGCAACTCTCACGCATTTGTGGCCTATCCGAGCGCCATCCATACGCGTTTTGAGCATTCGCTCGGTTGCATGCACCTAGCTGGGAAAATCTGTGACGAGTTGGACATCGTGCAAGACAAGGAAGACGTGAGACTAGCGGCTCTGTTGCACGACATTGGGCACGGACCTTTTTCACACCTCTTCGAATCTGTGATAAGGAAGTGCAATCCAAGCATAGACGACCCGCACGAACTCATATCCAAGATCATGATAAACGAGAGTCAAGATCTGGGACACATTCTTGGAAACAAGAAACAAAAAATCGTGGATCTTTTGGAGGGAAGACCGCGGACGCCAGCCTCGGACATAGTTTCCGGCAGTCTTGACGCTGACAAGTTGGACTACCTGTTGCGTGACTCTTACCATATCGGCGTGTACTATGGCCGGTTTGATTTAGACAGAGTGCTTCACACACTACGCAAACGCGCAAACACTTCTCTATGCATCGATGTCAGAGGCAAGGACGCTGTGGAAAACTACCGACTTGGACGACATTTGCTACACACGCAGGTATACCACCACCACGCTCGGCTGATCGCAGATCGCATGTTCCTAAAAGCACTCGACATAGCTCTAGACAACGGAGTAATCGAAAAGACCCACATGCAAATCCGCCTTGACGGCGACAATTCGCATTTTCTAGGCTTTTACGGCAAGCTAGACGACAACTCTGTCTACGATCTCATAATCAGACACAAGAACGCCGGAGTCGCCAAAGAAATACTCCAGAACATAAGGCATCGGCGCTTACTCAAACGCGCCTGTGATTTTACCGCCAAGGATCTTGCACAAAACGCAGACGTTGGGGAGAGGCTCGTAAAACTAAAACAAGCAGAACTCGACGAGATGTCCGCGCGGATAGCAGCGGACATGGGACTGCGGTCCCACGAAGTGATATTCCACAAATCTGAGATACAAATCAAACTATACAACAAGAACCCCATCATGATTTTGAAGGACGATCAGGTGATTAACCTGTCTGACTATTCTCCGTTTGCTTCGGCAGATTCGGTGATCAGATACATCGTGTACGGACCTGCAGACGCCGATGTTCGAAAGACAATCGCGGCCAGAGTAGCCGACGAATTGGGAGTGGACAAAAAGATCATATCCTATCTGAAATAACCGCCGTGTTCGTGCCGGCCCGATGCCCGGCGTTTTTTCTGCGCCACGACAGCGCAGGGGGATCGGGGCATTCGGGCGTGAACGCAACATGCTTGGAGACCATGGGCCAGCTTGTGGATGCCGGCAGACATGGCGCGCAAGGCGCGCCCCACTGCGCCAGGGCGCCCTGAGGGCCCCCGTCCGGTACGCGCGGCCGGGGGCGAGCGGCGCGCCGGGGCAAAGCCGCTAGGGCGCCGCACTGTTGATATACGGCCGCCCGGGGGGCGGCACCATGGCTACTGCATACGTGCTCATCAACTGCGAGCTCGGCTCCGAGGAGGCCATCATAGGCCAGCTCAAGGGGCTCGAGGGCATCCGCGAGGTGCACGGCACCTTCGGCGCCTACGACATACTCGCCAAGATAGAGTCCGACACGGTCGAAAAACTGCGCGAGACCATAACGTGGAAGATACGCAAGATAGAAAAGATACGCTCCACTCTCACCCTGATGGGAATAGAGGGCCAGACCTAGGCCCTCTACCTTTTTCCATGGACCTGCACTTTATCCTGCTCGTCGAGCAGGGCGCCGAGGCCGCGCGCGCGGCCGAGTTCGCGTACGTGCAGGACATGGCGCGCTTTTTCGCCCACTGGGCGAGATCGGAGTTCTCGCAGGACCTGGATCCAAAGTCGGACATGATGGCCGTGCCGCCGCGCGGGCCGCTGCGCAGGCTCGACACGCACGAGCTGCTCGACGACCACCGCGCGCGCGGGGAGGGCACGTACCACTTTTACCTGGCAAACTTCAGGCCGTTCTGGACCGACTGCACGTGCGAGGGCTACCACGCCGAGAACTTCGGCATGGTGTGGTGGCGCCGCTCGGACGACGAGCGCGTGCTGGCAGAAAAGAACTGCACTGCCGTCTCGCACGAGATGGCCCACGAGCTGCTGCGCAGGCGCGGCGCCAAGGCGCGCGATCCCGTCCACGACGTCTGGACGCGCCACTTTTACGACGGCCTGCCGTTCTGCGGGTACGATTCGGCGCACGCGCGCTCGAAAGAGCCTAGGTTCCTGACTCTGGACGCGGGGGAGCTCTTGCGTTCTTTATAGAGTAGATGTTGTTCTCAAAGCTGGCGGCCTTCAAGTCCAGCGCGTTCTCCGAGTTTGAGGCGCGCTCGTCTATGAGCCGCTCCATCTCGGATATGGCCTCGCCACGGAACCCCACCGACGAGCCGTAGACCGCGTCGGTCAGCATGGTCCCGTGGTCGCCCTTTTTTATGTCGTCCACCACGGCGCAGAACCTGCGCACGTCGGCGCCGTTGACCGGCCTGCCAGTGGCCTTGTTGGTGGCCACGGCCACGTACATGCCGTTGCTCTTTACGGCCACCATGAGCCTGTGGTTCTTGCCCGAGCCGCCCGGTATGTGCTCGTTTATGGAGACCTGGGACTTGTGGTACATGCTGGAGACGTACGCGTAGAACCGGTACTGGGCGAAGCGGCCGGCCTCGTCGTGCTCGCACTCTACGAAGACGCGGTGGAGAAGCGCCAGGGCCCCGTCGTTCATGCTCTGCAGGCGGTCGTCTATGCGGCCCCTGTCCAGGAGGTCGGACTTGCACTCTTTTGCCACCATGGCCAGTATGAACTCGGGCAGGTTGTAGTTTTTGAGGGCAGAGACCAGCGCGCCGGCCTGCGAGGTGCCAAAGCTGGGGAAGCCCTTGTTGACCACGGGACAGGGGGGGACGTTTGCTTAATAATTGTTAAGAATTAAATTCGCCGGGGGGCCCGGCGGCGCGTGGCGACGGATCTGGGCCCGCCGGAGGTCTCTGAAATATACGGCCGGCTGGAGGAGGGCTCGTCGGAGTACCGGCGGGCCGTGGGCAGGCCGCTTTCTCTGTGCGAAAAGATACTCTCGGGGCACCTCGCCTCGCCCGGCGGCCCCCTCGAGGGGTACGTGCGGCTGAGGCCGGACCGCGTCGCGCTGCAGGACGTGACCGGCCAGATGGTGATGCTCCAGTTCATGCAGGCGGGCCTCGAGCAGGCGGCCCTGCCGACCACGGTTCACTGCGACCACCTGATACGCGCCCGGATCAGCGGGGACCAGGACATGAAGACGTCGCTCGACGAGAACAGCGAGGTGTTCAGGTTCCTCAGCTCGGCTGCCAGCAGGTACGGCGTGGGGTTCTGGAAGCCGGGCGCCGGCATCATACACCAGGTGGTGCTGGAAAACTACGCGTTTCCCGGCGGACTGATGATCGGAACCGACTCCCACACGCCCAACGCCGGCGGCCTAGGCATGATGGCGGTCGGCGTGGGCGGCCTCGACGCCGCCGAGGCCATGGCGGGCATGCCTTGGGAGGTGCTGTACCCGCGGCGCATAGGGGTGCGCCTGACCGGCAGCCTGGGGGGGTGGTCGTCCCCAAAGGACGTCATACTGCGCGTGGCGCAGCTGCTCACCGTCTCGGGGGGGACCAACTCCGTCATAGAGTACTTTGGGCCCGGCGCCGAATCGATCAGCTGCACGGGCAAGGCCACCATAGCCAACATGGGCGCCGAGGTGGGCGCCACCTGCTCCGTATTCCCGTACGACCGGCGCATGTCCGGGTACCTGCGCGCGACCGGCAGGGCGGACTTGGCCGATCTTGCCGACGCGCGCGCGGCCCTGCTGCGCGCCGACGAGGGGGCCGAGCGCGAGCCGGAGCGCTGCTACGACCGGGTGATAGAGATAGACCTGTCGGAGCTGGAGCCGCACGTCTCGGGCCCGCACACGCCGGACCTCGCGCGCCCCGTCTCGGAGCTTGCCGGCGACGCGGAATCTCAGGGGTACGTAAAGGCCATATCGGCCGCGCTGATAGGCAGCTGCACCAACTCCTCGTACGAGGACATGTCGCGCGCGGCGGCCGTCGCCGAGCAGGCGCGCAGGCGCGGGATGAAGGCGGCCTCGCCGCTTCTGGTCACGCCCGGCTCGGAGCAGATAAGGGCCACCATAGAGCGCGACGGGCAGATGGGCTCCCTAGAGGCCATCGGGGCCACGGTGCTGGCCAACGCCTGCGGGCCCTGCATAGGGCAGTGGTCGAGGCCAGAGCTCGAGGAGGGCAAGGCCAACACCATCGTGACCTCGTTCAACCGCAACTTTCCCGGCCGCAACGACGGGAGGCGGCAGACGCTCAACTTCATAGGCAGCCCCGAGCTGGTCACGGCGCTGGCCCTGGGGGGGAGCATATCGTTCAACCCGCTCACCGACGAGCTGGTCTCGCCGGACGGCGACAGGTTCGTCCTGGAGCCGCCGCCGCCGGCGCCGGACGTGCCGCCCGGCGGGTTTTCCGTCCCCGAGGGGATCTACGTGCCGCCCTCGGGGGATCCCGGCTCCGTAAGGGTGGAGCTGGACCCGTCGAGCTCGCGGCTGCAGAGGCTCGAGCCGTTCGGGCCGTGGGACGGGCGCGACATGGAAAAGATGCCGGTCCTTGCAAAGGCGCGCGGCAAGTGCACCACCGACCACATATCGCCCGCCGGCGCGTGGCTGTCGTTCCGCGGGCACCTGGACAACCTGAGCGACAACATGCTGCTGGGCGCGGTCAACGCGTTCACCGGCGAGGTCGGCCAAGGGAGGCACTCTTCGGGGGAAAAGATGCCGTTTCCCAAGCTCGCGCGCAGGTACAAGGCCGAGGGCGCCCGGTGGGTCATAATAGGGGACGAAAACTACGGCGAGGGCAGCAGCCGCGAGCACGCGGCCATGACGCCCCGGTACCTAAACTGCGCGGCCGTCATCGCGCGCAGCTTTGCGCGCATACACGAGACCAACCTCAAAAAGCAGGGTGTCCTGGCGCTCACGTTCGCCGATCCGGCCGGATACGATCTTGTGCTAGAGGGCGATTCTGTCTCGCTCTTGGACCTGGCCTCGCTGTCGCCGGGCGCGCCGGTGCGGTGCGCGCTGGACCATCCGGACGGCTCGTCCGAAGAGCTGGAGCTGCGCCACTCTTACGGAAAGGATCAGATAGAATGGTTCCGGCGCGGCTCGGCCCTCAACGTGCTGAAAGGGTGACGTGGGGCCGACCGGAATCGAACCGGCGACCTACGGGTCACTACAGCTCCAAACTCACATCATTCTTGCGTCAGCGGTCTGTCTTTAACCTCTGGAGCCCTTTGCGGTGACGGCAGTCACTGTCGCCCTGCCAGGCTAGGCTACGACCCCACGGGGCGCGGCCGGGCGCATGCAATTTTAACCTACCCGACGGCCCGGCGCCTCTTCCCGCCCGTCGCCGCAGACCAAGCTTTTTGTAGCCGGCCGCCGGGCCGGGCCGCGTTGGTAAAGCCGGTCGTACTGGTGCTCGCCGCGGTGCCGGCGATCGCGGCCATGCTGCTCGTCTCGCCGCTGATACTGCGCACCGAGGTCCCGCGCGGCGCGGCGCTGCCCGACGACCGCCTCGACTTGGAATACACGCGCCACGACCTCAGGACGGTGTCGTTCGGCATAACAGAACGGCTCGCCTCGGAAAAGACCGAATACCTAGAGATCTCCGACGGGCAGGCAGCCTACTATACGATAGAGTCGGGCGTGCAGTCCCCCGAGGAGGCCTTCGAGGTAGACCCCGCCGACATGCTGTCGCTGGTCGCCTTCGTCAAGGAGACCGGCGTCATGTCCCTGCCGCCCGACGCGTTCCCCGTCCGCGATGGCCAGTCCGAGTACACGCGCTCTACGCTGGAGACGACGCTCAACGGCGCGGCCGGCAGCATAACGTGGCCCAACCAGGGCGCCACCGACCGGTTCGTGCCCCCCGTCGTGACGGAGCTGGAGGCCAAGCTGAGGGCGATAATAGAGCGGGGCTCCGAATAATTAATAGTGCGCGCCCCCGGCGCGCTGGCCATGATACCGCTTGCAGGCGACAGGGCAGACGCGCGCGGGAGGATCTCGGCGGACGGCAGGACGCGCGGCACCTCGACGCTCAAGCGCGGGTTCGCGCACATGCTCAAGGGCGGCGTGGTGATGGACGTGACCAGCGCGAGCCAGGCCGCGATAGCAGAGGAGGCCGGCGCCGTCTCGGTCATGGTGCTCGACAAGCTCCCCTCGGAGGTGCGCAAGGCCGGCGGCGTGGCGCGCACGGCCGGCATCGGCGTGATACGCGAGATCATGGGATCGGTGACCATACCGGTCATGGCAAAGTGCCGCATAGGGCACACGTACGAGGCGCGCGTGCTCGACTCCGCCGACGTCGACATGATAGACGAATCCGAGGTGCTCACGCCGGCCGACGGGGAGCGCCACATATGGAAGTGGGACTTTACGTCGCCGTTCGTCAACGGGGCCCGCTCGCTGGCCGAGGCGCTGCGCCGGATAGAGGAGGGGGCCGCCATGATACGAACAAAGGGCGAGCCGGGCACCGGCGACGTGGCCGAGGCCGTGAGGCACGTAAAGGCGGTCGAGGCCCAGCTGCGCCTCGCCGGCGCGCTGCACCGCGCCGGCGACAGGCAGGAGCTGATGCGCCTCGCCCGCCGCATGCGCGTCTCTTACGATCTTTTGGAGCAGACGGCCGCCTTGGGCAGGCTGCCGGTGGTCAACTTCGCGGCCGGCGGCATAGCCACGCCGGCCGACGCGGCCTACCTCATGTCGCTTGGCTGCGACGGGGTGTTCGTCGGCTCTGGGATATTCGCCGCCGGCGACCCGCAGGAGCGCGCGCGCGCAGTCGTGCTGGCAGCCGCTTTCTGGGACGATCCGGCCCGCGTCGCCGAGGCCCAGGAGATGACCTCCGAGAGATCGTCGCTGCCCGGCATCGCCTCGCCGGATCTGTCCATGCAGGAGAGGGGGGGCTCGGCGTGAGCGCGCGCGTCGGGGTGCTGGCCCTGCAGGGGGACGTGCGCGAGAACGCCGCCGCCCTCGAGGCGTGCGGGGCAGAGGCGGTGCCGGTCCTGTACCCGGAGCAGGCGGCCGGCCTCGACGGCCTCGTCATGCCGGGCGGCGAGAGCACGACGGTGGGCGGGCTTGCCGACGGGGATCTGTTCGGGCAGATACGCAAGGAGGCGCTCTCGGGCATGCCGCTGCTGGGCATATGCGCCGGCATGGTGATGATGGCGCGCAGCGTAAAGGGGGGCGCCGGCGGCGGGCAGCCCCTCCTGGAGCTGCTCGACATGGACCTGGAGCGCAACGCCTTCGGGAGGCAGCGCAGCTCGTTCCAGGCGCGCGTCTCGCTGGAGCCGCTCGGCATAGGGCCGTTCGAGGGCGTGTTCATCCGGGCCCCGTCGGTCTCGGCCGTCGGCGAGGGCGTCGAGCCGCTGGCGCGGCTGGACGGGCGCATAGTGGCCGTGCGCAAGGGCTCCATGATAGGAACCGCGTTCCACCCCGAGCTGGGCGACCTGTCGCTGCACCGCCACTTTGCCGGGCTGGCCCTGCAGCGTGCCAAGCGTTAATAAAAGACTCCGCGGGGCTTTGGCCCGTTGAGCGAGCCTGCGGCAAGCCACGCGTACGGCGTCGGGATCCTGGCAGTCATCGTGGCGGTCGGCGCCAGCATCGTCTTTTACACATCGTTCTACCTGCCCGAATCGCTGGCGCGGCCCAGCGTCGACGAGCACGTGCTGGAGCCGGACGGAACTTTCACCATAAACATGATAGCCGGCTCGGGCGATCCCAACCAAGAAGAGAACTTTATCCCCAAAAACCCCCAGATAGAGCTGACAAAGAACAACCTGGTGATATGGGTCAACGAGGACACGACCCCGCACACCGTCACCCCCGACCACCGCACCGAGGATTCGTACAGCGGCGAGTTCGGCTCGGAGGGCGTGGTGCTGGCGGGCGAGACCTACGAGTTTCTGTTCACCGAAGAGGCCGAGATCCCGTACCACTGCAGCCCGCACCCGTGGATGACCGGCACGCTAAAGATCACCCAGTCGAGGGGCTGAGCCGGACGAACGCGGACGCGCTCTCTATCTCCTTGTGCTGCTCTATTATGGACGCCCTGACCTTGGCCTCGAGCTCTTTTCCGTGCTCGAACTCGGGCGAGGCCTCGAAGCGTATTTCGCCGCCGTCGACCTCTTCCATGGGCACGAAGAGGCGCCCGACCGCGCCCGGCTTTCTGCCGTTGCACGACCTGAAACCGAGCAGGCCGCTGTAGCCGAGCACCTGCGTGTTTATCACGACGCCGTCGTACCTGCCCGCAAAGCCCACCGAGACGGTCCCCGAGACCGCGCCGCCCGGCCCCGGCTCTAGCTTCAGCGCGATGTCCACCCCCGCGCGCCGGCGCTCCGGTAAATAACCCATGTGGCGGGCCCGGAGGGCTTCGATCCCCCGACCATTGGATTAGAAGTCCAACACTCTATCCAAGCTGAGCTACGAGCCCGCCCGGCGGGGGCGCGCGTGGCCTTTAATGGGTTGCGCATCCGGGCCGCGTCAGCTGTTATATGGCGCGGCCCGGATGCGCGCGCGTGGACGTAGAGCGCGAGCTTGCAGAGCACCAAGAGGCGGTGCGCGCCCTCGGCCGCGACGCCGGCACGCTCGAACGGATCGCCTCGCGCATCGCAGAGTGCCTGCGGTCGGGGGGGACGGTGTACCTGTGCGGCAACGGCGGCAGCGCGGCCGACGCGCAGCACGTGGCCGCCGAGTTCACCGGCAGGTTCTCGCGCGAGAGGGCGCCGCTGCCTGCCGAGGCACTGACCGCCAACACGTCGGCGATAACCGCGATAGGCAACGACTACGGGTTCGAGGAGGTGTTTGCGCGGCAGGTAAAAGCGCGCGTAAAAAAGGGCGACGTGCTAGCAGGCATCAGCACCAGCGGCGAATCCGAGAACGTGCTGCGGGCCGTGCACGAGGCGCGCGAGCTGGGCGCCTTTACTGTCGGGTTTACGGGCGGCCGGGACTCGAGGCTGGCAGGCGCCTGCGAGCTGTGCCTCAGAGTGCGGTCCGAAAACACCGCGCGCGTGCAAGAGGCGCACATACTGGCCTGGCACGTCGTCTGCGGCATGGTCGAAGAGTCCCTCCGGGCCGGCGGCGCGTAGCCTGCGTGCGGGCGCCCGCCCTTGGACGGACAGCCGAGGCGCCTGCCGCCGGGATTCTAAGCGGCCGAACCGCGCGATACTGATATATCCGGCCGGACGGACTGTGACGCGTGCAGGCCCGACTGCTTACGAAGCCCGAGTTGGAGGCGCGGCAATGACGCGAGAGTCCATCGAGCTGGGATTCATCCTGAGGCAGATACCAGGCTGCGAGTTTTCCATGGACGAGTTCGAAGGCAGGCTGTCCCTCCAAAAGGTCGTGTACCTGCTACAGGCCTTCGGCGTCAACCTGGGCTACAGTTTTTCGTGGTACCTGCGGGGGCCGTACTGTTCGCTGCTCGCAACCAACGGATTCACCCTGGAGCGAGTCTACAACATGCTTCCCGATCACCAGACGAAGTTTCGGAATCAGCGCGCGCAGAAAAAATTCCAGAGGTTCACGAAATTCATAAACGGCAAGGATCTCGAAAGCCTTGAGATACTCGCATCTGCTCACTACCTCAAAGAATGCTTGGGCTTGGACGACGAAACGACGGTGCGCAAGATACTCGCCAAAGAGTGCACCGACTTTGACGAAGGCAAAGTCAGGGAGGAGTTAGAATACATAAAGACAGAGGGCTTGGTGCAATGAGCGCGGGCCCTGGCGGTACGGCGCCGGACACGATCAAAAAAGACACGGAAAAAATGATGTTTTACACCCTGTCGGACTTGAAAAAACACTGGGAGGGGGATCTAGAGCCCCTGAAAAAACTGGCGTTTGATGCGGACAGGCCGATAGACAGGATAAACATACCAGAGTCCGTAATACTGGATTTGTTGTATTCTGACGAGTTGAGGTACAAGGCATGACGACGGCCGGATTTGCATGATGCCGTACGCATTTGAGAATCTATGGCAGGATGTCGTTGGCAGCTTGTTTGCGGGAGCTGTCGCGGGCGCTGTCGCCATACTGCTCTACGGGGCCACGAAACGGCATGAAAACCGAGTGAACAAACGCGACATGGCGTCAATACTGTATGGAGAAATATCCGAGTTTGCCAGCGACTACGGTAACGAGAACGCAAAAAGTGGAATAAAGCCCTCCACGCTCATTTACGAGGGGCTTTTAAGTTCGGGCAACATCAAGTTCTTTAGCCAAGACATGCAGCGGGAGCTATTCGCTGTACGTTGAATTTGATCGAAGTTCACTAAGTGTCGACGAGACCAAGGTTGCCAAGATGATGAAAAGACTGGAATCTGTAATAGATCTCCACAGCAAAAGGCGGTATTTTTTCATGCCCGATCCCCGGTAGTTCGGCAGTCGCCGTAGCCCGGACCGATCGGGGGCGCCGGCGCCGCGCGGAGGCGGCCCGGCGGGGGGATTCGGGCCAAAAACCGCCCTAAACTTAAATACGAACCTTTCCGGCCCCGGGGCATGGCAGGGCCCGATCCGTTCGACAACGCCACAAAGGAGGTCAACGACGCGTGCGACATACTAAAGATACGCGATCCCGAGATCCGCCGGTACCTGGCCATGCCCAACAAGGTCCTGCGCGTAAAGATACCGGTCCGCATGGACAACGGCAAGATCCGCATCTTTACGGGCTTTAGGAGCCAGCACAACAACGACCGCGGCCCCTACAAGGGCGGCATCCGGTACTTTGATCCCGAGGGCGGCGTGGAGTACATGGAGCGCGAGGTCATGGCGCTCTCGTCTTGGATGACCTGGAAGTGCGCCGTGGCCGACATACCGCTTGGCGGCGGCAAGGGCGGCATATTCGTAAACCCCAAAAAGGAAAATCTGAGCGCCGGCGAGATGGAGCGCCTCACGCGCAGGTTCGCCTTTATGATATCGGAGCTCATCGGGCCAGAAAAGGACATCCCCGCCCCCGACGTCTATACCACCGGCAAAGAGATGACGCAGATCATGGACACGTACGGCAAGCTGAACGGCAACACGTACCGGCCGGGCGTGACCACGGGCAAGCCCATAACGATGGGCGGCTCGCTGGCTAGGAACGTGGCCACCGGCCTCGGCACCGCCTACTGCGTGCGCGAGGCAGCTCCCGTCGCCGGCATAAGCCTAAAGGGCGCGACGGTGGTGCTCCAGGGGTTCGGCAACGCGGCCACGTTCGCCGGCGAATACTTGGAAAAGATGGGGGCGAGGTGCGTGGGCGCGAGCGATTCGCGCGGCTCGATACTGGTGCCGGACGGCTTCCACGTCTCGTCCCTGATGGGGTACAAGAAGAAAAAGGGCTCGGTGGTGGGGTACCCGAACAGCAAGACGGTCACGGCCGAAAAGCTGCTCACTTCAAAGTGCGACGTGCTGGTGCCGGCCGCGCTGGAAAACCAGATCACCCCAAAGATAGCAAAGTCGCTCCAGTGCAAGATAATAGGCGAGGCGGCCAACGGCCCCACGCTGCCCACCGCGGATCCGATAATACACAAGGCCGGCATCGTGCTGGTGCCCGACATCCTGGCCAACGCCGGCGGCGTGTGCATATCGTACCTGGAGTGGGTGCAGAACAACCAGGGCCTGTACTGGACGTTCGACGAGGTGGCCAAGAGCATGGAGGCAAAGATAACGGCCGGCTTCCGCGACACCCTAGAGCTGTCCAAAAAGCACAAGGTGGACATGCGCAAGGCCGCCATGGTGCTGGCAGTCGGGCGCGTCGTGGAAGCCTTTGAGCAGCGCGGCGTCTGGCCCTAGAAGAGCTTCAGCCCGCCCGTCGCCCTGTCCACCAGATCGGACGGCGCCGGCCCCACAGAGACGCACGTGACGGTGCCCGGCTCCAGCTGGGTCAGCCCCGCGTCGGATACCTGCGCCCAGGGCAGGCCCAGCCGGGCCGCGCTTTTCTTTACCTCCTGGAGGCCGGCCACGCCGTCGACGCGCACGACCACCTTTTTCTGAAAGCCGGAGATCCAGGCCTCGAACCAGTCGGGGCGCGATCTTTTCGCGTTTTCGGCGGCCATAACGCACGCGTGGCCCACCTGGGCCGCGGCCTTGCCTTTGCCCATGCCCAGGTCGGCCCTTACGGCCACCGTCTGCTTGAACTCCACGCGGGCCGGCTGCGGAGGTCCGCTCAAAAACCTTGGGCTAGGCGGGCCGCCTTTGCCGTCCAATCTTTATTAACGAGGCGCGAAAGGCCGCCGCAATGAACGGTCAGCCCGCCGGCTCTGCGTGGTTCGAGTAAGGCATGGCGCCCGGCTCGGCCACGGCGCACGTGCTGTTGCAGTGCGCGGATCCGGATCACAAAAACTGCAAGGATCTGCGCGATGCCCTGATGAGAAACTTTTTGGAGGTCAAGCAGGCCTCCATCGTGGAGACCGTGGGCGAAAGGGCGTTCTGCGTTAGCGGCATCGCAACAATCAACCCCAAAAAGCGCCAAAAATTCGAGGCGGCTCTGCGCCGGATGAAAACGGGGCCGTCAGACTCCGAGGCCTTGGACGTAGAGTTGTACCTGGAGACACGCTAACCCGCAATGCGCCCGCCCGGTCTTGGCCGTCTGCCTGGCTGGTTTTCGTGCGCGGACTCGTGCCCGGCGGAACGGGATTCGCGCGGGGAACCGAGTGCATGCGCGCTGCTGTTTTCATCGGCCCGCCTCTAGCGAATCGCGGACGTGCCGGCAAGGCCGCCGTCCGGCGAAATCGGGCGCCTCCGCTGGCAACAGGCAAGGCGCCGTTCTACGTACGCAGAGCGCGGGGTTTTTGGCCCGCGCGCATGCCCGGCGCGCGGTTGTTCGGCTCTTGCAGAAGACGGCTACGGCTCCAATAAAACGGGCCAAGATGCCATGGGATCGGAAACGGGGCGCCGGGGGCGCGGCCGGTGGAGCCGCATCGCTTCCGCGCCGCTCCCCGGCTTGCGCGTCCGGAAGATCCACAAACCCGCAGCGGCGCGGAATTTCCGCCGCCCGCCGGAAGAGGCAGGCGCCCCTCTTCCCGGCGGCCGCGCGCCGGCCGGATCTCCCTTAGGCAGAAATAGGACGCCTGCGCGCGGGCGCGCGTGCACGACGTGGTGGTGGCCGGCGGGGGGATCTCGGGGATGCTGTGCGCGCGCGAGGCAGCTTCTGCGGGGCTCTCGGTGCTGGTGCTCGAATCGGGCCACGAGGTGGGCACCCCCGAGCACTGTAGCGGCCTCGTCAGCGAAAAGGCGCTCGCGGATCTGGGCCTCGAGCCGGGCGCCGTCGAATCCCGCATAGAGGAAGCAGAGCTTGTCTCGCCGTCCGGCCGGCGGCTCGAGATCGACGCGCGCAGGCAGCGTGTCCTTTGCGTGGACCGGCGCGCGCTCGACAAGCAGGCCGCCGCGCAGGCGCAGGAGGCCGGCGCCGAGATCCGCGTGGGGATGCAGGCCACGTCCGTCGCGTCCGGGTACGTGCGCGCCAAGGGCCGCGAGTTTGCATGCCGCACCGCCGTCGACGCGCGCGGCTCGGCGCGGCTGCGCGGGGCCATGCCGTCGGCCCAGTCCGAGATCAGGGCGCCGTGGGCCGACGGGCCGGTGCAGGTGCACATAGACCTGGAAAAGTACCCGGGGTTCTTCGCGTGGATAATACCGACCGGGGATCGGCGCGCAAAGGCCGGCGCTGCCGGCTACGGCATCGACGCCGCGGCGGCCCTCGAGTCGTTCCTCTCGGGCAGGGGGCGATACTCTGTGCTGCGCCGCGTGCTGGCCCCCGTGTGGACCGGCGGCCCCCTGCCGTCGTTTTCGGCCGGCGGCGCGGTGCTGGTGGGCGACGCGGCAGGGCAGACAAAGCCGACGACGGCCGGCGGCATCTACTCGTGCGGCATGGGCGGCGTGCTGGCCGGCAGGGCGGCCGGCGATCCGCCCGGGTACGAGCGCGCGTGGCGCGCCAAGTTCGGCGCCGAGTTCGCGAGGCAGCTGTCGGCCAGGCGCGCGCTAGAAAAGATGGGCAACGCCACCGTCGAGCGCGCGTTCTCGTCGGTGCGCCCCGAGGCGCTGCGGCGCATGTCCGAGTCGGGCGACTTTGACTTCCACGCCGGCTCGCTGATATCGCTGCTGGGAGTGCGCGGCTCGCTGGCCTCGGCCGCCTCGGCGCTATCGGACCGGCTGCGGGCCCTGCGTCAGTAGTACTTTTTGGGCTCGGCCCTGCGCCCGAGCGCGTCGGCGGCCCCGACGAGCTCGTGCAGGCCGTGCTCTAGCAGGCCGGATACGCGGTACGTGCAACCGTACCCGCCGCCGCCGCGCTCGACGAGCCGGTTCTTTTCCATCACGCGCAGGTGGTGCTCTATGGCCTTGTAGTCCATGCCGGCCGCGCGCGCGAGCTGGTGCCTGTTGAGCCCGCCGCCCAGCAGCAGGGCCACGATGCACAGCCTAGAGCGCCCCCCGCGCGTGGCCGAAAACATGTACTTTAGCAGGCTGCGCGTCTGCGGATCCACCCTGCGCGGGACCGCGGCGCACTCTATGGCCTGCCTCGCCTGCAGCAGCTGCGCGTCCACGGGGGGCGTAGCGGGGTCCGGGCTATAAGCGGTTCTCCAGTTTATGTCCAAATTCGGCCCTAATGTCGGGCCCTGCGGCCGCCGGCCTTTCCCCCAGGCGGCCCGCGCCAAGCTCCGGCCGCGATAGTTAGTCGCCTAACCCCCCTGTGGCAGGGTCGCCTCACGTCACTCTGCGTCATCCGTGCCTGATTCTCGGGTGGAAAGCGCGCCCCAGCGTAGACAACGGCCCTGCATCGGGGGTTGGGCAACCAACTAGCCGCGATATACCCTTAAATTAACACGGGGCCGACCGGCGGCGTTATGATGGGCTCGCGCGGCTACGACATGACGCCCACCATGTACTCGCCGGACGGCCGCATATACCAGGTAGAGTACGCAATCGAGACAGTAAAGCGCGGGACGCTGGCCATCGGCGTGCGCGGCACCGACGGCGTGGTCATGGCCGTCGAGGAGCGCCCGCAGTCGCTGCAGACCGGCGAGGTCACCCAAAAGATATTCCAGGTGGACGGCCACATAGGCGTGGCCGCGGCCGGCTACATACCCGACGCGCGAGTCCAGGTGGACAACGCGCGCTCGTTTTCGGCCGGCAACCGGCTCTACTACGACGAATCCGTCGAGGTCGAGACGGTCGCAAAGTACCTGGCGGATCAGTGCCACCAGTTCACGCAGTACTCGGGGGTGCGCCCGTACGGGGTCGCCCTCATAATAGCGGGCGTCGACCAAAAGGGCGGCTCGCTGTACGTGACGGATCCGAGCGGCACGTTCGTGCCATTTACCGCGGTGGCGATCGGCTCGGGCTCCGAGGAGGCCACCGCGTTCCTGGAGAAAAACTATTCAAAGGACGCCGACGTGTCGTCCGCCGCCGTGCTGGCAGCCGGCGCCATACTGACAAAGTCCGACCAGCTCGACGGGCGCTCGATAAAGATGGCGCGCGTCTCGGTGGACAAGCCGTCCATGGACCGGATGCCCGACTCCGAGGTGTCGGGGTTCGCCGACGAGGCCCGCAAGCGGTTCGGGCAGGACTGACGCTGCAAGATGGGGCTCGGCGCCGGCTACTGGCCCGAGGTCATGGAAGCGCTCGAGGACATAATACCGGTCTACGACAGGGTCAACAGGTTCATCTCGGCGGGGCGCGCGTGCAGGCACCGCGCGGCCGGCGTGGCCGGGCGCCTGCGCCCGGGCGACGCGGTGCTCGACGCGGGATCGGGTTTTGGCAACATGTCGCGCGCGGCCCTCGCCGAGCGCGCCGACATATCGCTCGTCATGTGCGATCCGCTCATGCCGATGCTGCGCCGCGCGCCCGGGCGGCGCGCGTGCGGCCTCTTTGAGCACCTGCCGTTCCGCGCCGGCTCGTTCGACGCGGCCATGTGCGGGTACTCGCTGCGCGACGCGGTGGACCTGCGCGCGGCCCTCGCCGAGCTGCACCGCGTGCTGCGGCCCGGCGGGCGGCTGGTGGTGGTGGACTTGGGCAAGCCGGACGGCGCGCTGGTCAGGGCCGGCGTGGCCGCGTACCTGAGGTTCGCCGTGCCGCTCATAGGGCTGGCCGCCGGGGGCAGGAGGGGCCTGAGGTTCGGCGAGCTGTACGGCACGTTCAAGCGCTGGCCGACCGTCTCGGGCCTGCGGGCCGCCCTGGAGGAGCGGTTTTCGCGCGTGGAGGTGGCCACCGACCTGATGGGCGGCGCGGTCATGGCCTGCGCACACAAGTAATATGCGGGCGGCCCCGGCGGCGGGCGTGGAGCTGAACATCGGGGGCACCGAGTGGATAACGATAGCGTTCGTGGCCCTCGTCCTGGTGCTGGGGACCGGCCGGCTGCCGGGCGCCGCGCGCAAGCTGGGCAGGGCCGCCGCGCAGTACCGGCGGGCGCGCGACGAGGTCGGCTCGCAGATGGGCGCCGGCAGGTCGCTCGGCGTCTCGGGGCCCGTCTCGGACGAGCGCCAAAAGCTGGAGCGCATGGCCGGCTCGCTGGGCCTCGAGCCGGAGGGCCTCGACACCGAGCAGCTGCGCCGCAAGGTAAACTCGAAGATGGGCGGCGGGCCGTGAAAGCCCTGCTTCTGGCCCTGCCGCTGGCCGCGGCGGCCGCAGCGCACGGGTACTCTGTCGAGACCGTGGCGGAGGACCTCGAGGTGCCCTGGTCGATGGACTTTGCGCCCGACGGCAGGATCTTCCTGACCGAGCGCGGCGGGCAGGTGCGCGTGATACAGGACGGGCAGCTGCTGCCCGACCCGGTGCTGCGCCTCGGCGTGGGCTCTGGCGAGGGCGGCCTGCTCGGCATAGCGCTCGATCCCGACTTTGAGCAGACGCGCAAGGTGTACCTGTACTATACGTACGGCCTGTTTGCGCAGAACCGCGTCTCGTCGTTCGTAGAGACCGACGCGGGGCTATCCGGCGAGCAGGTGTTGATAGACGGAATACCGGGCCACTGGTTCCACGACGGCGGGAGGATAGCATTCGGCCCCGACGGCGCGCTGTACGTGGCCACCGGCGACGCGAGCAACCCCGATCTGTCGCGCGACGTCTCGTCGCTGGCAGGCAAGATACTGCGTATAGCGCCGGACGGCTCTGTCCCGCCGGACAACCCGTTCGAGGGATCGCCGGTGTACTCTTACGGGCACCGCAACCCCCAGGGGCTCGACTGGGACCGGCAGGGGCGGCTGGTATCGACCGAGCACGGCCCGTCCGGCGAGCGCGGCTTCGCCCACGACGAGATAAACGTCATAGAGGCCGGCGCCGACTACGGCTGGCCGCTGGCAGTCGGCGACGAGAGCGCCGAGGGGGCCGCCGGCCCGGCGCTCCACACGGGGAGCGAGACGTGGGCGCCGTCGGGCGCCGCCTTCTACTACGGCGACATACCAGAGTGGGACGGCATGTACATGGTGGCCGCGCTGGCCGGCAGGGCCCTGGTGGCAGTCGATCCCGTCTCCTGGACGGAGGCGGGAAGGCACCTGCAGGAATACGGGCGGCTGCGCGACGCGGTGGCCGGGCCGGACGGCTCGCTGTACGTGCTGACGAGCAACAGGGACGGGCGGGGGAGCCCGTCTGAGGGAGACGACAGGGTGCTGAAGATATCGCCGGACGCGTGCTCTCCGGGGCTGGACTGGGTGCAAAGGGCCGCCGGCGGCGGCGCGTGCGTGCGGCCAGAGACGGCGCGGCTGCTGGCGGAGCGCGGCTGGGCGCTCTGACTTAATTAGCGGGGCGCCGCGCGCCCGGCCGTGAAGGCGCTGGTGACCGGCTGCTCGGGCGGCATCGGGTACGAGACGGCGCTGGCCCTGGCGCGCGCGGGATACGAGACGCTGGCCGGCGTGCGGGACCTGGGGCGCGGCGCGGCACTGGCAGAAGCCGCGGGGGATCTGCCCGTCGAGCTGCTCCGGATGGACGTCGACGATCCCGCCTCGGTAAAAGAGGCGGTCGGGCGGGCCTGCGAGGGGGGCCTCGACGTGCTCGTGAACAACGCCGGCTACGGGCAGTTCGGGTGCGCAGAGGACGTGACCGTAGAGCAGTTCCGGAAGCAGTTCGAGACCAATTTTTTCAGCGTCGTGGATATCGTGCGGCGCGCGGCCCCGGCCATGCGGGCGCAGAGGTCGGGCACCATAATCAACGTAGGATCGGTGGCCGGCCGCATGGGCCTGCCCGGCTCGCCGGCGTACATCAGCTCCAAGTTCGCCCTCGAGGGGCTCACCGAATGCCTCCGCTACGAGCTGGGAAGGTTCGGCGTGGGCGTGACGGTCATAGAGCCGGGCGTGGTGCGCACGGGGTTCTTTTCGTCCATGCGGGTGCCGGCCTCGCACGCGGATCCGGAATACGAAAAGATCACAAAGAGGATGCTCTCGGGGCTGGAGCTGATGGTAAAGGCGGGCACGCCGCCCTCCAAGGTGGCAGAAGCCGTCGTGCGCGCCGCCTCGCAGAGGCCGCCGCTGCCGCGCTACGTGGTGGGCGACGACGCTAGGATGTTCATGGAGGCGCGCCTCTCAAAGTCGGACACCGAGTTCGAAGAGTTCATGTCCGCCGAGCTGTTCCCCGAATAGCGCGGTTCGGCGGCCGCGCCGAGTTCGCTAAATTGATATACGCACTTTCGGCCGCGCCGGCGTGGCAAAGTGGAAGACGTTCCAGCACGCCGGCGTCCTGTTCCCGCCGGCGTACGAGCCCAAAAAGACGCCGGTCGGCATAAAGGGCAAAAAGACGGTCCTCACCCCGCTACAGGAAGAGATGGCCTACCAGTGGGCCAAGAAAAAGGACACGCCGTACGCGCAGGACAGGGTGTTCCGCGACAACTTCGTGCGCGACTTTGCCAAGGAGCTGGGCCCCGGCCACGGCAAGGTAGGGTTTGCGGATCTTGACTTTTCGGCGATGAACCGGCGCGTCGACAGGGAAAAGGCCGAGCGCGAGGCCATGACGCCGGAGCAGCGCAAGGCCTTGGCGGCCAGCCGCAAGGAGGCGCGCGAATCCCTAAAGGCCAAATACGGCACCGCGCAGCTGGACGGCAAGCCCGTCGAGCTGGGCAACTACATGGTCGAGCCGCCGGGCATATTCATCGGCAGGGGGGCCCACCCGCTGCGCGGCAAGTGGAAGCCGCGCGTGGGCGAGGGCGACGTGACGCTCAACCTGGGCAAGGGGGCCGAGGTGCCGCCGGGCCGCTGGGCCGGCGTGGTCTGCGAGCCCGACTCCGTGTGGGTGGCAAAGTGGACCGACAGGCTGACCGGCAACACAAAGTACGTCTGGCTGGCCGATACGGCCGAGGTAAAGCAGGACATGGACAGGGCAAAGTACGACAAGGCGGTCCGTCTCTCGGGCAGCATCGACGCGGTGGTCGAATCGATGGTCTCGGACATGGCCGGCAGCGACGCCAAAAAGGCGCGCATAGCGACTGCCTGCTACCTGATATACCGCACGTCGATGAGGGTCGGCGACGAAAAGGACGCAGACGAGGCCGACACGGTCGGGGCCACGACGCTGCGCCGCGAGCACGTAAAGGTCACGCAAGATTCGGTAGAGTTTGACTTTCTGGGCAAGGACAGCGTCCGCTGGCAGGAGACCGTAAAGGCGGCGGGCCCCGACGAGCAGTTCCGGCGCAACATGCTGCTGCTCGTCGAGCAGCCGCGCGGGCCCGGCAAAAAGCCCAACTCAAAGCAGGAGATATTCGACGGCATATCGTCGCGCCACGTCAACGCGTACTATTCGGGGATACTGCCGGGCCTCTCGGCAAAGGTCTTCCGCACGTACCTTGCCTCGCGCGAGGTGGCGGGGTACCTGCGCGAGCACGACCGCATACGCGCAAGCTCGCCGCACGCAAAGCTGTACCACGCGAAAATGGCCAACCTCAAGGCGGCCGTCATGTGCAACCACAAGAGGACGGTCCCAAAGACGTTCGCGCGATCGCTCGAAAAGCGCAAAGAGTCGCTGCGCGCGGCTCGCGCGGCCGCCTCCAAGGCCCGGAAAGAGGCGCGCGCGGCTCGCGGCTCCGAGCCAGAGGCGGTCTCGAGGGCGGCGGCCGCCGTCGAGGCTGCGCGCGGCTCGCTCAAGAAGGCGCGCTCGGCGGCGCGCGGCAAGCCCAAAAAGGCGGCCGGGGCAAAGCGCGCGGCAGCCCAGCTGAAAACCAGGCGCGCCCGCCTCGCAAAGGCAAAGGAGCAGGCCCGCAAAAAGGCCGAGCGCCTAGCCGCCCGCGCCGAAAAGAGCGAGGCGCGCGCCGAAAAGCTGCGCCTCGACGTGGACTTTGCCGGCCGCACCCGGGACTACAACATCGGCACGTCGCTGCGCAACTATATCGATCCGCGCGTCTTCAAGTCGTGGATGGACGAGGTCGACGGGCAGTGGCCAAAGCTGTACACCGCCTCGCTGGCGCGCAAGTTCGGCTGGGTGCGGGAGGCAAAGGACGACTGGAAGACCGTCTCGGGCTGGTACTAGGTGTGTGCCGGGGGCGGGTTTCGAACCCGCGACCTCCAGATTATGAGTATTGCCTTTTCGGAGAAAAGCTGGCACTCTAGACCAGGCTGAGCTACCCCGGCACGGGGGGCCGCCGGGGGCGTGTCAAATTAAACGGTTCGGCCGCCTCGAGGGCTTAAATTGGGGGGCCCGCGCGGTGCCGCGCAAGTGGGATTGTGGTCTAGCTTGGTATGATTCTAGTTTCGGGTACTAGGGGCCGCAGGTTCGAATCCTGCCAATCCCATCACAGCCTCTCGGCCTCGGCCATGTCCACCTCGTAGGAGAGCCTGGCCCTCGGGCCGAGGCGCAGCGTCCAGGGTATGCGCGACTCTTCGCCCCGCACCGAAAACCCCCTGGCGCGCAGGTAGGCGCGCAGGCTTTCCGGGCCGGCCTTTTCCGAGCCGGGCGCGTAGTCGTACGGGCTCGATATTACGAGCGAATCGGACTGGCCGGCCATCGTGTCTACCAGGGCCCGCCAGTCGACCGACTCCAGCATGTTGAAGCAGGCTGCCGCGCCGAACCTCCTCTTCCCGAACGGGTGCTCCAGCGCGTCGGCGACAGCGTACGTGCCCCCGCCCTTTGCGGCCTCGCGCACCGCGTAGAACGAGCGGTCGATGCCGAGCACCTCCCTGCCCCGCACGCCGCCCGAGATCCTGCCCACCGAGCAGCCGTACTCTGCTATGCTGCCGCGCGTGCGGCGCAGGGCGCGCGCGGCCTCGCGGTAGAACGCGGTGCGCCCGCTGGCCAAGTATATGCGCGCCCACCTCAGCTCGGCGGGCGCGCGGTCCTGCGCGACGGGCGGGCCGCGCATGGACTCTTTGACGAACTCTTTCATTGCCGGGGTGCGGGCCCCCAGCATCAGCCTGCCGCCCAGCGAGGGGCGCGCGCGCACGTATTCTTTGAAAGACCTCCACATTATGGGCACGCCCTCGGCCACCGGGTATTTGGCGCCGCACCCGCACGACAGAAACCCCTCGTCCACCAGGCCGGAGAGGGCCTCGAGCTCCAGCCGGCCGGAGCAGCGCACGCAGCGCAGCAGGCGCGCGTCGGATTCCTTCACGAGCGCGGGGCGCCGCCCGGGGGCGCTTTAACCCTTGGCCGATCGCGGCTGTCGCCTGCAGGGGCGGCGCGGGCGAGGCGGGGCGCAGGCCCGGGACGCGAGAAAACAAGCGCGTAAAGATCATAGCTAGGGCGCGGTTCGACTGCGACGTTCTGGGCATATGCGTGCATGTGGAAAAGCAGAAGGCGATCGACGGCGTATTGCGCCACCGAGCATTCGGCACAAAGCCGAAACACGTAGCTCGCAACCACTTCAACCACCTGCTCTGGAGATACATGCAGGACGGCATAATGGATTTTGCGGCGAAACACCGTTGCGAGGTGCGAGACATCGAAGTCGAATGCGACTCGGACATGCGCGACACGGTTCTTGCTTGGGGCATGAAGCCGGCCGCCGGGGCCAAGACGTACGATCTCGCCGACGTGATCGCGTGGAGCAACGTACACGGCAGAGCAATCAACACATGCAAGGAGCTGGACATCCGCGACAAAATATGGAGACATGAGGCGCGACCTGTTAAAGTGGTGCCCAGAGCCCACATTTACACCAGAACAGCAGAACCGCCCGAAAGCTTCAACCATCTGGATAATTCAAGCCCTGATGCCGCGTGCCACACACACGGTTTAATCAACTTATCGGGTTGGTCAGTACACTGACCAATACAGGGTTGTGGGTATAGTCCCAGGTCGTCAGATTGCGGCTTGGCTGATTTCCAGCTGCCGTACAGGGGGGGGGCCGGACTGGAGCGTATTCGAGATGTGGCCCCAGCCTGTCCGGCGCGGGGCGGCCTGCGCCGTCGCCTGACCGGTTCGACCGCGCGGATGCGCGCCCCCGCGCACTGCCGGGCGCGCCGCCAGTCTGGCGACCTGATACTATATGCCCGGCGCTTAGGCTTTGTTCGGCAATTCGTATTTTCGTGCCTGCGCAGTAGCCGGATCGGCCAAAAAAACGGCTCCGTTCAGGCACGGATCGCGGAATTACCGAACAAAGCCGGCGCTTAGGCAGCGTTAAATTGAACCCGCGTTCTCCGGGGCGCGCTTGGACGCGTACGACGCACTGGTCATGACGGTGGCAGAAAACGGCGGCCTGCTGGACAGCCGGACCGCGATACAGAAACTGTGCTATTTCTACACGCTAAAGATAGCCGGCTTTGCGCCCCGGTACCTGCCGTACCTTTACGGGCCGTTCAGCAGGGAGGTCGCCTCGGCGCTGGTGGATCTGTCCGCATTCTCGTTCTTCAACGAATACCTGCGGTCTTGCGGCGGGTACACGTACGAGATCACAGAGTCGGGCAGAAAATACGCGGCCCGGGTGTCCGGGGAACTGCCCGGCGAGCGCGATCAGATCCGGGGCGTCCTGGCCGTCTGCAAAGAGCGCTGCGGCCTAAAGCCGGCGCCCCTCTCTTACGCCGCAAAATGCCACTACGTGCTGCGCAGCGGCGGGGCCGAGCACACCGTAAAGGAGGCCAGGGACGCGGGCAGAGACCTGTGCTGGGAGATATCCGACGACGATGCCGAGGGCGGGATAAGCCTGTTGAAGGAACTGGGCCTTGTAAGGTGAGGGCAAAGCCGGCCGCCGGACGCACGGCGCACGGGCCGGGGGACGCCGGGGTCCGGAAAAAAAGCGGGGGGAAATGTCCGGAGCCGGACGCGCGCGAAAGGATCGCGCCGCGCGTGGAACCACGGCGATTCGGGCAGACGGCGCGCCGCCGGGGCGGCCGGACAGCCGGCGAAAAACCAACCGTTAAATCGGCGCCCCCCGGGGAGCTCACCCGTGGGCGAGCAGGCGGAATTCGCAGAGGCGCTCTTTGCGCAGCTCGAAGTCGAGACCGGCGAGGAGGCCCAGATAGCGTCGCTGGCCGAGCGCATCGCCGGCGACGCCGGATTCGGCTTCGAGTTCGAGCCGCTGGCCGAGGCGGCCGGGCGCCTGCTGCCCGGCGCCGCCGAGAGCCTAGAAAAGCTGGGCCTGGGCGGGCCCGCCCCGCCGCTCGAGATATCGGATCTGCGCGGGTTCAAGATGCTAAAGGCGAGGAAGGTCTTCGCGCCGCCCGGCTCGCGCGGGTTCGTGGACGATCTGTTCGGGGCCGTGGCCGATTCGGACGCGGGCGCGGTGGCCGGCATCATGGCCTCGGACATGCAAAAGTACCTGGTGTACTCTACGTACGCCATACAGTACCTCTCCAAGATCTCGACCACGTACGGCGACTGCCTCGGCGGCAAAATATACCTCAACGGGTTCGTGCTGTCGCGCTACCCGCAGATCATACTGTACCGGCAGGGCCCGCCGTACTCGGGCGCCGATGCCGTCCGCTCCGGCTACGCGGGCGCCCTCAAGATGGCGCTGCTCGAAGAGTCGGTGCATTCGCGCCAGGGGCCGCTGCAGGAGATGAACGCGGCCGCCGCGGCCGAGGTCAACGCGCTCAACGAAGAGCTGGCCGGCAGCATACTGGAGATGGACGAGGGCCCGGCCTCGTCGCTGTACAGGCACATGCAGCTGCAGGACGTGCCGCCAGAGTTCCCGGCCGCGCGCAGGGCCAACCTCTTCTTCACGCTCAACCCGGACAACTTCGTTGTCAACGTGCTCGGGCCGGACGTGATGACCTACGACCGCATAGAGGTGGACCCGCGCATATCCGAGGCGCTGCCCGGCCTGCCCGGCCTGTACCGGCGGTGGCTCGGGCCCATACAGCGCCACCACGCCGCCTTTACGGTCATGGAGGGCATGGCCGAGTTCTGCGTGCGCGAGGCGCTCTCGGGGGACCCCGACTTTGAGGAGTACCTGCGCACGTTCACCGGCGCCGACCCGTCGGCGTACGGGGTGCGCAAGAGCATGGGGCGCGACTTTGTGGCGTTCGTGCACGCGCGCGCGGGCAACGGGGCCTTCCAGGCCATAATGCGGGATCCGCCCACGACGCGCGAGATAAAGGAGCCGGGGCGGTACGCCGAGCGCCTCAGTCTATGATGGATTCGACGTCGTTGCCCTTTTTGATCTGCGATATCTCGTGGCGGGCTATCCTGTTGCGCAGCGCCTTTTTGACGATGTCCAGCTCTTCGCGGAGCATGGCGAACTCGTCCTCGAGCTTTGCGACCCTCTCGTAGATGGTCTCGGATTCGCCTGACACGGGCCGGTGGGCCCGGGTTTGCGTTAAAAAGGTATCTACAGCTCGAACTCTTGCCTACACTTTTCGCACTTGCCGCGCTCCTCGCCGGGGTGGCCCAGCAGGAATATGCGGCCTATGGTCTTGCACTCGGGGCACATGCCGGTGGTCGCGTTGCGCGGGCCCGACCTGATTATCTTCTGCGTCTTGCGGCGCGCCATGGGGCGGGGCGCGGCCGCGCCCTTTTAAGTCTAGTTTTCGGGCAGCCGCACGAGTGTGGCGCGGGGAGGGGGATTCGAACCCCCGCGTCCTTGCGAACATGGGATTAGCAATCCCACGCCCTGGCCAGGCTAGGCGATCCCCGCACGCGGCCGGACCGCCCGACCGCGCATTAAACTCATCGCGCGGCCCACGAGTTATATGTAAAGCCGGGGGGCCGGGCGCCGTGGCAGGCAGGGCCGCCGTCATACGCGGCGACGGGATAGGCCCCGAGATCGTCGATTCCATGCTGGGCATACTGCGGGGCTGCGGCTTAGAGTCCGAGATAATAGAGTGCGAGGCCGGCTCGGAGCAGTGGGAAAGATCCGGCTCGCGCGACCCGTCGTACATACCCGAGAGCACCATGTCCGAGCTGGAGTCCGCCGACGCGTGCTTCAAGGGGCCGACCACCACGATACCGCGGCCCGACGCCCCGCGCAGCGTGGCCGTCACGCTACGGCAAAAGTTCGACCTGTACGCCAACATACGCCCCTGCAAGACCTACGAGAGGCTCACGCCGGGCAGGCGGCTGGACTGCGCCTGCTTCCGCGAGGCCACCGAGGGCCTGTACACGGGCGTCGAATCACAGGTGACCGAGGACGCGGCCATCGCCATACGCAAGATCACGCGGCACGGCTCGCGCCGCATCTGCGAGGCCGCCGCGAGCTGGGCGGGCGAGCGCGGCATGAAAAAGATGGTCGCCATAACAAAGAGGAACATACTCAAAAAGACCGACGGGATATTCTGGGAGGAGGCGCGGCGCTCGGCCTCGTCTGCCGGCCTGGACGTATCCGAGATATACATCGACAACATGGCCCAGCAGATGGTGCTGGCCCCCGAGCAGTTCGACGGCTCGGTGCTGGTAAGCACCAACCTCTTCATGGACATCATATCCGAGCTCGCATCGGCGCTGGTCGGCTCCATCGGCCTGATATACTCGGCCAACATGGGCGACAAATTCGCCATGTTCGAGGCAGCGCACGGCAGCGCCCCGCAGCTGGCAGGCAAGGGGGCGGCCAACCCGACCGCGGCCATACTCTCCGGCGCGTGGATGGCCGGCCACCTCGGCGAGCGGCACGTGCGCGACGCGGTCTTTGCCGCGACCGCCGAGACCATCAACGGGGGCAGGTACGTGACGGCCGACATCGGCGGCTCGGCCTCTACGCAGCAGATGTCCGGCGCTATACTCGAGGCCGCAAAGGCGCGCCTGCGCCGCTAGCCCGAGACGGCCCTGACCACCACGAGCTCCTCGAAAAAGAGCCTCTTGCGGCGCTCAACCGAGGCGTCCATGCCCAGCTCGGAGCAGAGCCGCACGAGGCTGCCGTAGTCGGACAGCGACGAGCTGACAAAGAGCAGCCTGCCGCCGGGGCGCAGCAGCGGCGCGGCGGTGCGGATCATGGCCGCGGGCACCGGCACGCCGCCGGGCCCCCCGTCGGTGGCCGGATCCAGCACCTGCTCGGTGGCAAGGTACGGCGGGTTGCAGACGGCAAGGTCGAACGGCCCGCGCAGCGCCGAGGCGCCGTGGCAGCACACGCGCATCCGGGCGGGGTACGTCTGATGCTTTAGCACCCCAAGGTCAACGTCGGTGGCCACGACCGTCTCGAAGCGCTCCTGCAGGATACCGGCCAGGTACCCCGAGCCGGTCCCCATGTCGAGGGCCGCGCGGCCCGACTCCGATCCGGCGGCGTCTGCCAGCAGAAACGTGTCCTCCGCCGGAACATACTCACGCGATGCCTTTCGCGATCCCGACAATCTCGTCCGCCCCCATCTGCTCCAGCCTCCGATCCGAATCCGACGAGGCGCCAAACTCTGCCAGCACGTTGGACAGCTTTTTGCGCCTGTACGAAAACATGCGGTTGACCGCCTTTACGGTGGGCGCGTCCAGCGTCCTTTTCTGCTCCATCCTGAGCACCACCGATTCGACGGCCGGCGGCGGCGCAAAGTCGGCCCTTGCGGCCCGGCAGACCGCGCTCATGTCGAAGCAGTGGGAGGCCAGCACGGCCGCGGCCCGGCTCGCGCGGGCCAGCTTTTCGTGGAACTCCCTCTGCACCATGATCACCGCGCGCGACATGGGCCGCTGGCAGAGCCACTCGACGGCCCTCCTGCTCTGCGAGTACGGCAGGCTCGAGACGAAGACGTCGAACGGCCCGGCGTACCCGAACCCGTCGCCGCAGACCAGCTCCAGGTTGTCGGCGGCAAGGGCCGCGCGCGCCTCCTCGTAGATCCTCCTGTCGGCCTCGACGGAGACCACCCTCCCGGCCCTCTCGCACAGGGCCCGCGTGAGCGCGCCCCTGCCGGTGCCCACCTCCAGGACCGTGTGCCTTTTGGATATGCGGGCCGACTCCACCATCCTCGAGGCCACCGCGCGCGAGGCCAGGAAGTGCTGGCCCATGCGCCTCCTCTTGTTCATGGCTTCGCGAAGAGGCGCGTGCGCGCCTCGCCGGTGATCTCGTCGAGCACCATCTGCGCTATCCGGCCGGCTGCCCCCTCCACGCCGCCCCTCTCCTCGATGTCGCGGTAGCTGGAAAACTTTCTCTCCCGGCGCTCCTCGACCATGTCCATCGCCTGGGACTTGCCGACGCCGGGCATCATCTCGAGGGCGTGGACGTGCTGCGTGAGCGGGCCGGCCGCGTTGACGTACTCTACGAACCGCCCCTCCTGGTACCCGACTATCTTTTCGACCGCGCCGTGCAGCTGCGCCTGCGCGTCAGGCGAGGCCTGCTCGTAGGGGATCCTGCCGAGCACGGCCTCGACGCCGGCGCGCCCCTCTTTTCCGATGCAGACGCGCTCGCCGACCTTGGGCGGGGGGCCCTCGGCGGCCATGATCTCGAGCAGGCTGAACCTGCCGTCGCCCAGCGCCGTGACCATGGTGCCCTCGCGGCCGCGCACCGTCGCGGATCTTGCGCGCATGCGCACGTCGAGGACGAGCGCGTGCTCTTCGTACCTGGACTGCCCGCCGGCCCCGCGCATGAGCATCCCGCCCGGCTAGGAGCTCCCCTTTATGATGGCGAGCATGCGGTCGAGCGTCTCTGCCAGCACGAGCTTTTTCCAGCCGAACGTGAACGAGCGCAGCTCCGCCAGCGTGGTCGGGCGTATGTTGATTATCTCGACGGCCTCCTCCTCGGTCAGGCCGCACTCTTTTACCAGGTCGTGGCGCATCTTTTTGGCCTCGTCGGCTTCGAGGGTGGAAAATTTCGAGACGTAGTCGAAAGTCCAGCGCTGTATCTGGTCCATCTCCTCGGGATCGTTGGAGCCGAGTATCTCCTTGACCTCGGCGGCCGAGACCGGCTTTTTCTTCTTGATCTCCTCCAACTACTGCACCCCGAACGGCTTTATGTGATCGTACCGCGTTATGAGTTTCTTGGTCTTGTTGCCCAGTTTCACGTCCAGCTCGACGGCCCTCCTGCCGGCCTCGGTTATGGTGCCCACCTTGCCGTGGTACCTCCTGTGGGGCAGGCCCTTGTGCTGCCGGGGGTCTATTATCACCAGCGCCTGCTGGCCCGCCTCGTAGCGGCGCAGCAGGAACGAGACCCCCCTGGGGCGCTTTTTGGTCATCACCGAGCGCGACTTGTGCCTGAAGCCGTGCGAGCGCCCCGAGGTCTTTTTGGTCGCCACGCGCCGGCACTCCGGGGCCCTCTTTTAACGCTTGCCCGGCGCTATCGGACTGCCGTATATACCGCGTATGTGCCGGGGTGGGCGGCCCGAGCGCGCCGAGCGGACCTTTTTGGACAGGTACGGCCCGACCGACCGGCCCGAATAGGCCCTGCCCCGGAGCGGCCGGACCGAGGGCGCCCGCGGCGGCGGGCTCTCCGCGCGAGCCAAAAAATGAAAAAAGGGCCTACTGGCCGGTCTCTGCGTCTTCCGCCTTGCCCGCCTTTTCGGTAGCCTTGGCTTCCTTGGCAGCCTTGTCGGCGGCTTTTTCCGCCTCTTTGGCGGCCTTGTCGGCTTCCTTGGCGGCCTTTTCTGCCTCGCGGTCTATCTGCTTCAGATAGTCCTCGTTGTCGTGCACGCCGGCCTCGCCCAGCTCGAACGTGGCGTCGGTCTGCGCGTGGTGGGGGCTGTCGACCATCCTGGCCACGCGCTTGTTCTTGCTGCCCTTGCGGATGTAGATCCTGTAGGTGCTGGCGTGGCCCAGGACGTTGCCGCCTATGGGCCTGGTGGGATCGCCGAAGAACGCGTCGGGGCTCGAGGAGACCTGGTTGGTCGCTATCGCGGCGCAGTTGTACGTCTCGGCTATGCGGCCGAGCAGGCGCACGTAGCGCGCGATCTTTTGCTGCCTCGCGGCGAGCGTGCCGCGGCCGAGGTACTCGACCCTGAACAGGCCCGTCGCCGAGTCGGATATGATCAGCTTTACGTTCTCCTCCTTGATCACCTTGCCGGCGGCCTCGAGGATCAGTATCTGGTGCGAGCTGTTCTGCGCGCGCGCCACCACTATTCTCTCGAGCGCCTTTGCCGGGTCCATGCCGTTGGCCTTTGCTATCGAGACGATGCGCTCGGGCCTGAACGTGCCTTCGGTGTCTATGTACAGGACGTTGCCGTCTAGGCCGCCCTCGTCCTTCGGCTTTTGGACGCTCACGCACAGGGTGTGGCACAGCTGGGTCTTGCCGGACCCGAACTCGCCGTACAGCTCCGTTATGGCCTGCGTCTCGATGCCGCCCCCTAGGAGGTCGTCGAGGCCGCGGGTGGTGGTGCTGATCTTGCCTATGCTCTGGCGCCGCTCGTATATCTCCGAGGCCGTCGAGAACTCTTTGGCTATGGCCCCCGAGTCGGACAGCTGCCTGCGGGCGTTGGCGACTATCTTTTCGCACGTCTCCGAGGCCATGTTCGAGATCTCTTCGAGCTCGACGGGCCCCCTCACGACTATGTCCATGAGGGTGTTGATTCCGGAGTCTTCCAGCTTTTTCTTCGTCACGGGGCCTACGCCCTCTAGGTCTGAGAGGCTAAAGTTTTCCAATTCCATTACCGTAGGGTACCGTACATGGTATTATAAACATTGCCCTCCGGCCCGCTCAAACGATTTTAAGAGGCCGCCGGGGGCCGCCGCCCGGAATGGTGTCGGATTCGGACCTTGCGGCCATGATAAAGGAGGCCAAGGGCTCCTCGAAGGGGCGCAAGTTCACGCAGGCCCTCGAGCTGATAATGGTCTTCAAGGACATCGACGTCAAAAAGGGCTTCGCCATAAACGAGACGGTCCAGCTGCCCAACTCGGGCTCGCCCGCCTCGGTCTGCGTGCTGGCCACCGGCGACATGGGGACAAAGGCAAAGGCCGCCTCGGCAGACCGCGTCGTCGATTCGGACGAGCTGGCGCGGCTCAGCTCCAACAAGCGGGAATCGCGCAAGCTGATAAACAAGTACGACTTTTTCCTGGCCGACACCAAGATGATGCCGGCCGTCGGCAAGGCGCTCGGGCAGCTGCTCGGCCCGCGCGGCAAGATGCCCACGCCGGTCCCGTTCAACGCGCCCATCGAGTCGTTCTTGGAGCGGTTCCGCTCCTCGATAAAGGTGCGCGTGCGCGGCTCGCTGTCCCTCTCGTGCAAGATAGGGACCGAGGCCATGGAAGATTCGGAGCTTGCCGCCAACGCGGGCGCGGTGATAAACGCGGTGCGCTCGAAACTGCCCAACGGCGACAAGAACGTACGCCGCATAATGGTAAAGACCACGATGGGCGGCGCGGTGCGCCAAAAGGAGGCGGGCAAGTGATGCGCGAAAACAGGAGCGAATACCCGCCCAAAAAGGCGGCCATGCACGCGCAGCTTTTGGAGCTGCCCAGAAAGCGCCGCGTCATGGCCATAGTGAGGATGGAAAAGGTGCGCGCCTCGCAGATACTCCTGCTGCGCAAGCGCCTCGGCGAAGAGGTGGAGTTTTTCAGCATAAAGGACAAGATCGCCAGAAAGGCGCTCTCGTCGGTCGAGGCGCCCGGCGTGGCCGACATGGCCGAAAAGCTAACGGGGCAGTGCATGCTGGTCTTTACGGAGATGTCGCCGTTCAAGCTCAACGTGCTCTTTTCCAAGAATTCCATAATGATGGCCGCGCGCGCCGGCGACACGGCCAGCATCGATGTGGTGGTGCCGGCAAAGAACACCGGCATAGCCCCGGGCCCCATGCTGACCGAGTTCAAGGAGGCGGGCATACCCACAAAGATAGACCAGGGGACCATCTGGATAACAAAGGACACCGTGCCGGTCCGCAAGGGCGAGCAGATACCCGAAAAGCTGGCCCCGCTGCTCGGCAAGATGGACATAAAGCCCGTCGAGGTCGGCATCGCGCTGGATTCGGCCCTCGAGGGCGGGCGCCTGTACTCTGCGGCCGAGCTGCGCGTGGACGTAGAGGCGGTGCGCTCGGATCTGGGGCGGGCAGCTCAGGAGGCGCTCTCGCTCTCGGCAGAGGCCGGCTTCGCCGTGCCCGAGAACGCCGCGCAGCTGCTGCAAAAGGCGGCGGGGCAGGCGCGCTCGCTGTCCGTAGAATCGGGCTTTGCCACCGGCGAGACGCGCGAGCAGCTGCTCCAAAAGGCATCGGCGCAGGCCAAAGCGCTGGCCTCGGCGGCCGGGTATTCTGCCGCCTGACCGGGCGCGGATCGGGGAGGCGGGCTCGCCATGCAGGCGACTCGCGCGGCCCGGGAGCGCCTCGGCGTGACAGCTTTCGACGGCGGCCTGAACTTTACAACAGTGCGGTCTTGGAGGATTTTTATCGGCGTGCCTTGCAACCGCGGCATCTGGGCTTGAATCCTCCATATGGCAGAAGCCTCCGCCCGGCACGCCGCGAGCCAAGACATCGGCGCGCAAGCCCACCAATTCGCGCGCATGGCGATGTGAGCCCACATCTACCGCCCACCCAGCAGAACCGCCCGGCACGCCGCTATGCGGACATCCGCCTCTGGTCGTCCATGCGCACCAGTTTCTTCTCAAAGTCCTCGTGTATTTTCCTGGCGCGCGCCATGAGGTCTTCGTACGTCCTTGCGTACCTTTTGTTCGCCTTGGCCTCGTCTATCATGGTCCTCACGGGGCCCTCCGGTATGCTGCCTGCGACCACGTATCCGGTGACATCGTAGTACGGGCTGTCCGGGTGGCTCCCCATCTTGCTTTTCACAAAGTCGACATAACTCAAAAGCTGGTTCATGTCCGCCGCGCTGACCCTGTGCTTTGGACGCTTTAGCTCCACCACATGCAGCGTGTTGCCTATCCCGATCGCCAAGAAGTCCATGCGCCTGTCCTTTTCCTCGAGTCCGCCTTCGGGATACTGCTCGGACAGTATCTTGGAGTAGCGCGCCTCGTGCCGGTAGTCCGTCCACGTCGGATCTAGGATCCACGGCGACTCTAAAAAGTACCTGTGCATCTCTGGCATTTCCCGGGCGTCCCGGTCGACGAGCTGCGCAAGCTTTTCGATCGCCCCGAGCCTGCCCCTTACTATGCGGAGCATCTCCCTGGCCTCGATAAGGTTCCATGTCTTGAACACGTCCAGCATTCTAGCGGAGTCTGGCTCTTCTGGAAGGTCGGCGACCATCTCCTTGAACGCCTGCGCCTCGAACGATCCGCGTATGTACTGCATGATCTCGATCTTGCGCCCGTCGTCAAAGTCGTCGCCGTGCGCCAGTATCCCTATGATCTTGTCCGCTACTTTTTTTTCGGCCGGCACCAAGCCGTCCAGCCACTTGGCGATTGCGGGATCGCCCCTTATCGGCTTTTCGGCCCTGCTCTTTCTGTTCGCCAAGATCTGTTTGGAGATGTCCACGAGCTTGCACTTGCCCCATTCCTGCAGCGCTTCCCCCTTCTCGCTCTCCCATATCAAGGCCTGCCGGTTTGTAGACACCAGATCCTCTTCCTCGTCGAAAAAATCGGCCGTGATCTCGCCCGTGATGCGCGAGTACGTGTACTTGTCGCCCTGCCTTACGCCGAATGTGGTGCTCTTCTGCACAAGCTTGCCGCGGGCCATGACAGTCAGCCCCACGTCATCTGCATCCAGCGCCGATTTCATGGCGTATATGGTGCCCGATACCGTCCAGCCTCGGTTAGGCACTACCCGTTCTGCGTCTATGCGCCAAACGTGCTCTACGTCGTCGTTTCGGAACTTGTCGCCCGGAGCTATGTCGGTTCCGTTAACCGCGACCCTGAAACCGCCGTTGATCACGGAAAAATGCCTCGACAGGTCGCGCCTTATACCGTCCACGTTTATCGGCGTCCTCCTCTTCAGTCCGGTTAGGGTGATCCGGGTGCCTTTGCCGTCGTTCGTGTCGATGTCGTTGTCGACAACGCGCGGCTCGTAGCACATCTGCCCGGTGGCGTGCTCCAGCATATCGTCAATGTTCATCGCGATGGCGTTCTTTCTGCCGTCTTTTACCGTGCTGACTTCCACGTTTTTTGCTATGCCGAACACAGAAAGTTTGCCTATGCCCTTCCTACCCATCACTTTCCTGCCGCCCTTGGTGAGTCCGTCTCCCTCTTCGCGCCGCTTCCGTCCTATGCGGAGGTACTTGTTGGCCATGTCGTCGTACGACATGCCCTCTCCAGTCGCTTATGACTATGGCTGACTCTTCGGTTATGGGACCCTCCGGCAGCGTGATCTCCACCCTGTCAGCGTCGGCATCCCAGGCGTTTGCCACCATCTCGGATACGACTGGCGGAAGCTTGCCGTACAGCTTTATGCCCAAGTCTTCGATAACCGGAAGCTCGATCTTGATCACTAGCGGATCCCGCGCATTCACGGCATGACTCCGGCGCGTGCTCTTATCTGTGTTTGCGCGCTAGGTCGTGCCGGATGCAGGATCATCTGGGGGCGCGGATCGGCATCTTGCAACCGGCCTAGCCGGCGCCGAAATAATCCTGCCGTTGCCGAACAGCGCGTCGCCGTGCCGCCTATCCGAACAGCGAAGAGAGCCCTTCCATGGCGGCCTCTTCGCTCTTGCCCTCGTCCTTTTTCTCTTCCTTCTTTTCGGCCGGGGCCTCGGCCTCGCCTGCCGCCGGCGCCGCCGCCACGGCGACGGGGGCCGCCTTTACGGCCTCGTCGATGTTTACGTCCGCTAGGGCCGCCACGAGAGACTTTACCTGCGCGTCGTTGACCTCGGCGCCCGACGCCTTTACGACGGCGGTCAGGTTGTCCTCGTTTACGTCCTTTTTGAGCTTGTGCAGCATCAGGGCGGCATAGACGTATTCCACGCGGCGCCCCCCGTCGGTGATAATATAAACCATGGATCGCGATATATACGGCCGGGTACGCGCGCGCGCCGATGGGCCTGTTCGGAACCAACGGAGTGAGGGGCGTGTTCCCCTCGGAGCTCGGGCTGCCGGAGGTGCACGATATATGCTGCGCGCTAGCAGAGCACCTGCGGTTCCGCCGCGTGCTGGTAGGGATGGACGGGCGCGCCTCGAGCGGGGTCGTGGCCGAGACGGTCTGCTCGGTGCTCAACTCGCGCGGCGTGGACTGCGCGCGCGCGGGGCTGGTGCCGACCCCGTGCCTGGAATACGCCGTCAAAAAGCTGGGCTACGACGCGGGCGTGATGGCGACGGCCTCGCACAACCCACCCGAGTACGCGGGCCTCAAGGCGTGCGCGGCCGACGGCGTGGAACTGGCGCGCCCCGACGAAGAGGCCGTCGAAAGGATACACGCCGGGCGTTCGTGGGGGCCCCGCACCGGCGCCTTCGGCACCACCGCGACGGAGGGGCGCGCCGTGGGGGCGTACGTGGAGGGGGCCGCCTCTCTGCTGGACACGGAAAAGATCGCCTCGCGCCGGCCCAAAGTCGTGCTGGACCTGGGCAACGGGGCGCAGGCCGCCGCCGCCCCGCGGTTCTGCCGCCTGCTCGGCCTCGAGCCGGATCTGATCAACGGGGACGTCGACCCGTCGTTTCCGGGGCGCGGGCCAGAGCCGACCCCCGAGACGCTCGGCGGGCTGTCCGGGGCGGTCGCCTCGCGCGGCGCCGACCTGGGCGTCGCGTTCGACGGCGACGGCGACCGGAGCATGTTCTGCGACGAGCGCGGCCGCGTCCTGACCGGCGAGCAGTCCGCGCTGGTGCTCGCCCGCCACGTGCTGGCCAAAAGCCCCGGCGCGCTGGTGGTCACGTGCGTCAACTCGGGCGTGTCCGCCGAGTCGGTGGCAGCCGAGTCGGGCGCGCGCGTGCTGCGCACCAGGGTGGGCAGCGTCGAGGTCTCGCGCGCCATGACCGAGACGGGCGCGCTGGTCGGCTTTGAGGAGAACGGCGGGTTCATGTACGCAAAGCACAACCAGGTGCGCGACGGCGTCATGACGCTGGGCCTCATGCTGGAGGCGCTGGCGGCCTCGGGCTCTTCGGTCTCGCAACTCACATCGTCGCTGCCCCCCTCGCACACGGCAAAGACAAAGGTGCCGTGCTCGCCGGAGCGGGCCGGGCGCGTCATGGAGCGCCTAAAGGCGGAGAACCCCGGCGCCGACCTGACAGACGGCGTCAAGGTGGCGTTCGGGCCGCGCGAGTGGGTGATGGTGCGCCCCAGCGGCACCGAGCCCATCCTGCGCATATACGCAGAGGCGCGCTCGAGCTCGCGCTTGGACGAGCTGCTCTCCAAGTATTCGGACGCCGTATCGTCGTGCTGACGCGTAGGCGCGTTTTCGTCCGCGCCTTGGCGTCCGCGGCGGCCTGACAGGCGGCTGTGCGGAAAACCAACGGATATTAGCCGCAGCCCGGCGCGGCGCCTTGATGCCCAAGTCGCCCAACCCGTTCCTGAACCTTCCGGAGGACAAGCTGGCCATGGTAAGGGAGTATTTCCTAAAGTCCGAATTCGCCGGCCAGATGGACTTTGAGCGGTATCTTGCGTGGCTGCACGAGGACGATCTGATCCCGGAGGACGTCTTTGCCGTAATCGAACACGAAAACACCGACCCAAGATAGTGTATTCCTCCGTAGAAAAGCTGCTAGCGGACTTGAAGAAAGACTAAGTGCGGGTTGCTTGGAGCCGCGCTCCACGCCACGGGAATGCACAATGAGAGATCGGATCGTTGTAAAGGAATCTCAGTTTAGGCGCCGGTACAAGCGCTTGGGAGATCCGAGGCAAGCGCGCGTAGATCTGGCAATACGGGCTCGACCCGGCAAGCACGGGCGCCTCAAAATTCCTAAGGGCGTTTGCGCACGAGATCGACAAATCAGACGGGCTGATCTCCCATATCAAATCTTCCCGGATTGACGGGCCACTGCAAACGAGTGTGTGCTCAGTCAGGCGGGCGGGCTTTGGCCGCCGCCGCTTTATACTTTCGCTGCACTAGATCCTTGTCCTGCGTCCGGTATTCGGCCATGTCGGTCAGTATGTGCCAGACTACCTCCGTCAGGCGGCGCGCGATGGCCACCCTCGCTTTCTTTTTGCCTATCCTTTTCGACAGCCGCTCGTAGGTCGAAGACATTCGAGCGTCGTAGCGCGCCGCGACGTTGGCCGCCTCCACCATGGCGTTCCTTAACCAGACGGACCCCTTTTTGGTTATGCCGCCGCCGCGCTTGGTCTCGCCGCTGTTCCGGTGGGACGGAGAAAGGCCCGCGTACGAGACGAGTTTTTCGGCCGTCCTGAATCTCTTTACGTCTACTATCTCTGCGATTATGGTCAGCGCGGTAACGTATCCTATTCCGGTGACCGTCATGACGAGCTTTGCCCTATCGTCGTCCATGCATTCGGAAGATATCTCGCGCTCCAGCGTTTCCGTCTGTTTCTGCATCAGCTGCAGCGTGTCGAGGTACGAGTCCAGCGACAGCCTGTCCACCGGCGAGACGCTTACGGTTCGCATCCACTTCAAGTTGGTCTTTGAGAATTTCGTCTTTGTGGGAAGCTTGTGCTCGTATAGTTCTGGACAAAAGTTCGCCGTCAAAACTTGGCGTATCTTTTCGGGCGCTGGTTCATGCACTTGATCGGATCTATGTTGTAGTGCACGGTCCTGTAATGCTCCGACAAGTCTTTGCAAAAGTCTTCGAACGATGCGTGGTACTTGTACGAGACGCTCGATCTGCTCTTGACTAGCCACATGTGCTCGGCCGGATTCACGTACGGCGAACCGACGGGCGTATACCGCAAGACGATCTCCGGGTTGTCGCGCAAAAACTCCTGAACCTTGCGCGATTGGTGGTACGACGCGCGGTCTTCGTATATGAGGAGCGGCCCGAACCGCCTGTGCGCTTCCTTGAGAAAATCGATGAACGTGTCGGAGTTGGCCCTGTCGTACAGCCGGACCATGTGTCTTGTGTCTTCCAGCAACAGCCCGTGCGCCGACACTTTTTGGGGGTCGTTGGTGAAGGTTCCGCTTACCGGCGTGCCTTGCTCCGTCCAGAACAAGGCGTTGGACTTGTCGTCCCTGCGGTGGTGCGACTCATCCCCCCACCCCACGGTGCGCCCTTTGCGCCTGTGGTAGGCAATAACGCGCCTTTCGCGCTTCTGCCACTTGCTCACGGCGGCCGGGCTGGCGTGGTTTACGTGGACGTACTGTATTTTCTTGGGAGAGAGGTTGCGGCCGCGCATGAGCCTCAGGACATGCCTGCTGCTGTAGCCCACGCCGGTCTTCCGTTTTATCGCGTCGCTGACCTCGTGCGGCCGCACCCGTTTCCGGGACGCGTCGTCTATGATCTTGTTGAGTTTGTCTTTCCTTACCTTGGGCGGCCTTCCTGCACGCGGACGGTCGCGGAGGGCGTCCAGCCCGCCGCTCTCGTACCTGTCCACCCACTGCCGCACCCAGTCGTCGGACATCATCAGGCTCTGCGCAACATCGTCGACTCGCTGTCCTTGCACCGCCACCATGTTGACGGCCACTATGCGCAGGCTGACCCGGGCGTCCTTTTCCTTCTTGAGTGCCTTTTTCAGCACCGTTGACGTGTTAGTCATGGGTGTAGCCTGATCCCGTAGTAAATAAGTGCGTGAGAAAAAAATTGTTGACAAACCGACGAATTTTCGTCCAGAACTATATTTGGCCAGAAGCGCAGTTATCTTGTTCTTTTGCTCCGTCGCCGTGCGGACCCGGTCGAGCCTGGTTCTGGCCAGGTTGCGCAGGTTCCTGTAGCGCTCGTCAGGCACGAACGACTCGTAAACCATGTCTAGGAGCAGCAAGTCCGCGAGCACCTCCGAGTCCACCCTGTCGTCTTTCAGTTTTGCCTCGGCTATGGCTTTGGTCTTGGACGGGTGAGCCAAGATCGTGTCGATGCCGCACTCCTCCAGCGTGTCGTGCAGTATGATCCAGTAATTGCCGGTCGCCTCGCAGACCGCCCTGGCGTTCTTGCCGTGCGTCTTCTTTACGTGTGCCGCGAACGCCTCTATGTCTTTTTTGCTGTTCTTGAATTCGGTCTGTTCTATTATATCCTTGCCGTTTCCTTTTATTGTCGCCGCGCACATCTTTTTGTGCACGTCTATCCCAATGTTGATCAATGTGTCACCTCCTTCGAAGCCATTGGATTTGTGGATTTGCCCGATTGAGCGGAAAGCTCCCATTCACCCTCTGTGGGGTAGTACCCCGTCCGCCTATTGTTGTGAGTTAGTCTGCCGGTCACCCTCATGCGGGGTAAGAATAGTTCAACTCTCGGGCCCATCTCGGAGAGCCATGCTCCCCTCCCAGATAAGATTTGATACAGGGTCTGCCGGAGTTCCGCTTCCGGCAGGCGAGGATCGCACGCTACCGTTATTACGCGCCGCGCCGTTGCCCGGACATGGCCCTCGGCCCGGATGCTCGCCCCCGCGCACCGGAAGGCAAACCCGGAGTCTCGGGGAAATCGATACTGGATCTGACCTTGGAGATCTGCTTCAAGAACCCCTTTACACGCGAGACCGGCGTGACGCGCTACGAGGTCATAGAGCACGTCCAGACGTGGATGTGGAGCGACGAGATCATAAAGGCCGAGCGCGGCTTTGACGAGTACGTCCGGACCGGCAGGCTCGTCAAGGTCGGACAAGACAGGGGCGGAGAGGAGTTCTACAAGCTGGCAGAGCATCTGGACTCCCAGCATCGGCGCTAGGCGCATTCGACTGAAGCATGTATTGTCCCCGGGCAGGCGATCGCGCGCTACCGATATTGCGCGGCGCCGCCTTGGCATGGCGCCCGGCCCGGCTGCCGACCCCCGCGCGCCGGAAGGCAAAACCGGAGCCGCGCGACAAAGCCGGCCGCGCGCGGCCTTTTACGCTCCGGCCGCACGGCGGCCAATGAGAAAGAGACGCGCGATAAGCGGGCTGCTGCAGGTGGCCATGATAGTGGGCATCGTCATCATATTCGCCGGTATACTGTTCGCCTTTGCCGGCGACATATTCGACGCGCAGACGACGGCCGGCTCGGTCTCGCTGCAAAAGATCCTCATACAGGGGGCCGGCGCCGACTCCTACCTGTCGGCCAACGTAAAGAACACGGGCAACAGCGAGGTGACGGCGCTCAGCGTAAAGATAATGCTGGACACCGATTCGGGCACCGCCGGCATGCAGCCGTTCACGCAGGACCTCTCGCCGCTGCCGCTCGCGCCCGGCATGACCGCCTCTGTGCACGCCCTCGTGGTCGATTCGGCCGGCGACGCCATGGCCGTCACGGCCGGCACGGAGGTGGCCGCCCTCATCGAGGCGGCCACGGCGGGGGGCAGCCGCATATCGGAGCCGGTCACGGTCCGGGCCCGCTAGGGCCCGGTTTTCCCCTTTTTACGCAGGGCGAAGCATCGCCGCAGTTGGGGTACACGGTCCTTACGGTGCTGCGCGGGGGCGGCTCGCTAGACGAGCCGGTAATGTCGCTGCCGCTGCTCGGGAGGGTCTCGTTCAGGCAGGCGGGCATCATCATGGGTTTCTGCGTCGCGCTGCCGCTGTGCGTACACTCTTTTTCCTCCGAGGCGGTCCTGTCCGCGCTGCCCGAACCCGCGCTCTCGGCCGGCCCCGCGCGGCTGGGCTGGGACGCCGTGCTGGCCCTGCTGCCCGTCCCGCTGGGCCTGGCGCTGGGGGTGCCGCGCCCGCGCCTGGTCCCCATGGACGTGGCCGTGTTCATGGTCTTGAGGTTCGCGCTGCGCAAGAGCTCGGCGCCGCGGCGCGCCGCGCCGCCGGGCCCGGCGCGCGGGCCGAGCAGGCTGTCCGGCTTTGCGCCCCCCGACCCGGGCCTCGCGGGCGCCCCGCCGGCGCCCGGCTACTCGATCGCCGCGCCGGACCCGTCGGTACCCAAGAGCCTGACCATCACGCTGTACGGCGCCGACGGCTCGCCCCTCTCGGGCAGGCTGGCCCGCACGTACGTGGACGGGGAGCTGATAGGATCGGTGACGACCGACGGGGACGGGGCGATGGGGGTCACGTTCGTGCCGGGCAGGTGCGGCACGCGCCGCCTGAGGATAGAGGTGGAAGGCGAGGACGGGCCGGCCGTCGACGCGCCGCTCGAAATCCGCGGGCCTTAAATCCGGACGGGGCACCGGGCGCGATGTTTGGAGACGACGACGAGGGAAAGTCCAGGGGCGACCTCGTGAGGTTCGGAAAAAAGGCGTTCATAGCCATAGTCTTCATCGTGGGGGCCCCGACGATAGTCGCCCCGCTGATGGGCGTCGACATCGACGGGTTCTGCGTCGAGGGCGACGAGTGCGAGGCCAACGCCGTCTTTTCGGAGGAAGTGGCCGGCCTGGTGGGCGTGGCCCTCAACGCGATACGGATAGGCGGCGCCGTCGTGGTGGTCGTGGCGTTCGGCGTAAAGGGCATACAGTACAGGCTGGCGCCGTGAAGTCGGCGCTGCCCGCCGCGTGCGTGGCGCTCTACTTTTTTTTCAGGCCCGAGGCGGGCCCCGCCGCGTGCGCGGTGGCCGCGGCGCTGTGGCTCTCCTCGATGGTCATGGACCTGCACACCACGATGCGGCGCCGCCGGCACATACGGGGGCGCGAGCGCAGCGCCCTGCTGCGCTGTCTGTACGCGCGCTTTCCGGACCGGCGCGCCGCCGCGCTGGCCGGCGCGGCCGAGTCGGCCTCGGTGGTGCTGCTGCCCGCCGCGCTCCTGGGCGGGTTCGATCCGGGGGCCAGCGCGGCGGTCTGCTTCCTTTTCGCGTGCCTGCACGCCGAGGCGGTCCTGGCCAACGACAGGCTCGCGGTCGGCTAGGGGCAGCTCCGGCAGGGGCCTGCGCCCCCCGCGCGGAAGAGCCGCGCGGCCCGAAGCGCCCGTTTCCGGGGGCGCGGCCGCCGCCGGGAAACGGGCCCGGCGCCGCGGATCCGGGCGGATCGCCTGCGTATCGGGGGCCCGCCGCGCCGATTCCGGCCCGGCGCCCGAATTTGGTTTATATAATTGGCGGGGGGGGGGGGGAGAGGTGCGGTAGGGTCGTGCGGGGAGTCTTGGGTATCTTGGTGCTCGCGGCAGCGGCGCTGGGGGTTTTGGCGGCCCTGCCGGGCGCTGAGGCTACGACGCCCACACTGTCAACGTTCGTCCACGGCGGCCAAACTTTTGCGGGAACGTTGGACACGCACAACGACGGCACGTGGGCGTCCAAGCTGACCATAACCTTCAACACCCCGATGAAAGCCCAGACGGACGACGCGACGGCGCTGGCAGGCATCGTAGTAAAGCAGGGCATTGCCAACAGCAACATAGTCTCCTACGACCCCGTGACGGGCCACGCGATCGAGTTTAGCGGAAACACCGTGATCATACGCTACCTGCCGGCGCAAGAAGACGGCCTGAGACGGCACCAAGAGCTCGGATCGACTCTTTGGATAAAAAGCGACGCGCTGGCCTCGGCGGACACCAGCACCAACTTTTCGGGGTTCGGACGATCCGGCACCATTGGCAGCGGCACGGACGTTGACAACTCGAGCGAAGCGCTCAGATGGGCTCGTGACTCGACCACTCCAAAGGTGGCCAGCGCCACACTCGACAAGGACACCGGCGTGCTGTACATCGTCGCGGACGAGAGCCTAGCATACGGCCAGTACGGCGCCGGCGGAACCAAAACGGCAACCTATCCGACTACGCTAAACTCGCCCGGCCAGACCGCAAACGCAAACGCCACCAAATTCCACCTGCGCGACGGCGCGACGGCATCGACCGGAGGGATCGACATGTCAGCATCCAACAGTCCCAGCACGCACCGCTCGCCCGTCCACGAGATACGCTTCACGCTCTCTCCGACCCAGCTCAGCACGCTCATCGCGTACACGAACCCGCACCTGCACATCGACGCCGACGCGTTTGAGGGGCTCGACAGCGACGGCGATCCGGGCACGAACCCGAACGCGGCCATCGCAAAGCAGCTCAACTACCTGCCCAGGCTCTCCGCGGCGGAACTGACGGTCACCACGCGGGCGCTGTCGCTCACGTTCGACGAGTCGGTCACCAAGAACTCGGGCACCTTTTACATACGCAACAGCGATACGGGGGCGTACGACTCAAGCACCGACGTGACCGGCACGCTGGCGGTCTCGGGCACGGGCGGGACCGCGACGTTGACCGCATCGGACGTGACCCGGGTGCTGGGGATGTCCACGCCGCACCTGCACCTCAACGCCGGGGCGGTGACGGACGCCGGCGGCGCGGACAACCTCAAAAAAGTCCGGGCGCTGACCGTCACGCACCCCTCGCCCGAGCTGTCCGCCGCCGCGCTGGCCGGCACGACCCTCACGCTCACCCTAGACATAGCGGTAAAGTCGGGCGACGCGGACGTGGACCAGTCCAAGGTACGCGTCAGGGACGGGGCCGGCACCAGCGGCGGCACGGCGCTGGCCGGCTCGACGGTATCCTCGACGGGCGACAGCGCGACCGTCACGCTCACGCTTACGTCTTCTCAGGTGACGACCGTCGAGGGGTACGCGGCGCCGCACGTGTACCTGGAGGCGGGCGCCGTCACTAGCACCAACAACGTAGCCGGCGCCGCCCCCTCGCTGTCTAGGGCGCTGGGCATACAACCAGAGCTGGAATCGGCTTCGGTGGATCTGAACAACTTTACGACCGGCAGCGGCCAAAACACCGCCTACTACGCGGGCAAGCTGACGCTCAACTTCAACGTAGACGTGGGCGTGAACGCGAGCGATGCCGACACCCTCCCAAAGGTAACGGTGCGCGAGGCGGACAACTCGCCGACGGTCACGCTGGATACGAACGCCTCTATTATCACGAGCACGGCCACCGTCGAGATAGGGCTGACCCCGGCGCAAAAGGAGGCGATCCGGGCCATGTCGGGCAACCTGGAGGTGCTGATAGGGGCGAGCGCCTTCAAGTCCGACAGGGGCTCGCTGGCGCTGCCGGCCGTCGCCGACGGGGACCTGTCCGTGCCGAGCGGCAGCGTTACGGCCGACGCGACGGCCCCCCGGATAAAGTCGGCCGCCATAAACGAGGGGACCGGAATCGTCACGTTCAACTTTGACGAGCTGGTGCAGGCGGACGCCGCCGACATCAACCTGGGGAATCTCCAGATATACACGCCCGCCGAGGGCAACTATCCGCTGACCGGCTCGGCGGTCACCTCCTCGGGCGATGCGGCCGCGATCACGATCGATATGACGGAATCCATACGCCAGAACGTCATCGCGCTGTCCAACCCGCAGTACTGGTTCTCCGGCGGCGCGGCGGTACAGGATCTGGACGGCAACTTTGTGGCCGCGGGCACGATCGGGGAATCTACGGAGACCGCCGACACCCTAAAGCCGGAGCTCTCGTCGGCTGCCCTCGACGAGGGCACCGGGGTGCTGACGCTTACCTTCAACGAGACCGTAAAGGCCGGCGATTCGGACGTGGATCAGGCAAAGATATACCTCGTGAACACCGCGGTAATCACGGGCGGCACGTCCCTCAACGGGGCGACCGTCTCCTCGACGGGCAACGGCGCGGCCGTGACGATACAACTCACAGAGACGCAGCGGCAGGCCGCCATCGGGTACGCCAACCCGTACGTGTACTTTGACGCCGAAGCAGTAAAGGACACCTCGGATCAGACTATCGCCGCGTCCACGACGCAGACCGTCACCAGCGTAACGGACGAGGCAGACAACGACAAGCCGGCGCTCTCGTCGGCCTCGCTCAACCAGGGGACCGGCGCCTGGACTGTCGCCTTTTCGGAGATCGTCTCTGCCGGCTCGGCGGTAGGCACCACGATTTACGTCGGCACCAGCACCACGTACAATTCCACAAACGACGTGGCGCTGACCGTCCCCTCGACCGCGGCCTCGGCCTCGGGCACGCTCTCTACATCGGACATCCAAAAGGTGCTGGCCCTGACGGGCCCCAAAGTGTACGTGGTGGCCAACGCCGTCCAGGATACGAGCAACAACGGCATCGCGGCGGCCAACGTATCGCTGGCAAAGGCCGCCGACACAACCGCCCCGACCCTCTCGTCGGCCTCGCTCAACCAGGGGACCGGCGCCTGGACTGTCGCCTTTTCGGAGATCGTCTCTGCCGGCTCGGCGGTAGGCACCACGATTTACGTCGGCACCAGCACCACGTACAATTCCACAAACGACGTGGCGCTGACCGTCCCCTCGACCGCGGCCTCGGCCTCGGGCACGCTCTCTACATCGGACATCCAAAAGGTGCTGGCCCTGACGGGCCCCAAAGTGTACGTGGTGGCCAACGCCGTCCAGGATACGAGCAACAACGGCATCGCGGCGGCCAACGTATCGCTGGCAAAGGCCGCCGACACAACCGCCCCGACCCTCTCGTCGGCCTCGCTCAACCAGGGGACCGGCGCCTGGACTGTCGCCTTTTCGGAGATCGTCTCTGCCGGCTCGGCGGTAGGCACCACGATTTACGTCGGCACCAGCACCACGTACAATTCCACAAACGACGTGGCGCTGACCGTCCCCTCGACCGCGGCCTCGGCCTCGGGCACGCTCTCTACATCGGACATCCAAAAGGTGCTGGCCCTGACGGGCCCCAAAGTGTACGTGGTGGCCAACGCCGTCCAGGATACGAGCAACAACGGCATCGCGGCGGCCAACGTATCGCTCGCAAAGGCGGCAGACACCACGGCCCCGACCCTCTCGTCGGCCTCGCTCAACCAGGGGACCGGCGCCTGGACTGTCGCCTTTTCGGAGATCGTCTCTGCCGGCTCGGCGGTAGGCACCACGATTTACGTCGGCACCAGCACCACGTACAATTCCACAAACGACGTGGCGCTGACCGTCCCCTCGACCGCGGCCTCGGCCTCGGGCACGCTCTCTACATCGGACATCCAAAAGGTGCTGGCCCTGACGGGCCCCAAAGTGTACGTGGTGGCCAACGCCGTCCAGGATACGAGCAACAACGGCATCGCGGCGGCCAACGTATCGCTGGCAAAGGCCGCCGACACAACCGCCCCGACCCTCTCGTCGGCCTCGCTCAACCAGGGGACCGGCGCCTGGACTGTCGCCTTTTCGGAGATCGTCTCTGCCGGCTCGGCGGTAGGCACCACGATTTACGTCGGCACCAGCACCACGTACAATTCCACAAACGACGTGGCGCTGACCGTCCCCTCGACCGCAGCTTCTGCCTCGGGGACTCTGTCGGTGTCGGACATCCAAAAGGTGCTGGCCCTGACGGGCCCCAAAGTGTACGTGGTGGCCAACGCCGTCCAGGATACGAGCAACAACGGCATCGCGGCGGCCAACGTATCGCTCGCAAAGGCCGCCGACGCGGACGCCCCGACTCTTTCGTCGGCCTCGCTCAACCAGGGGACCGGCGCCTGGACTGTCGCCTTTTCGGAGATCGTCTCTGCCGGCTCGGCGGTAGGCACCACGATTTACGTCGGCACCAGCACCACGTACAATTCCACAAACGACGTGGCCCTGACCGTCCCCTCGACCGCGGCTTCTGCCTCGGGCACGCTCTCTACATCGGACATCCAAAAGGTCATCGCCATGACCGGCCCCAGGGTGTACGTGGTGGCCAACGCCGTCCAGGACACCTCGAACAACGGCATCGCGGCGGCCAACGTAGCGCTGGCAAAGGCCGCCGACAACACCGCCCCGACCCTCTCGTCTGCCTCCATACACGAGGGGACGGGCGCCTGGACCGTGACGTTCTCCGAGATCGTCTCTGCCGGCTCGGCCTCTGGAACGGTCATGTACGTCGGGGAGAGCAGCACGTACGACTCTGACACGGACGTGGCCCTGACGGTGCCGTCCCTGGCCGCGTCCTCTTCGGGCACGCTAGGCGAGGCAGACCGCCAGAAGGTGATAGCCATGGGCACACCGAGCGTCTACGTCGTGGCCAACGCCGTAAAGGACACCTCGGACAGGCAGTTTGCCGCGACCGCCGGCGTCGGCGCCTCGATAACGCAGGACACCACCCCGCCGGCGCTGGACTCGAATACGGTGCCGGACTTGGACGAGGGCACCGGCACACTCACGCTGACCTTCAGCGAGACGGTAAAGGCGGGCGACGGCGACGTGCAGCAGAACCTGATATACATCAGGGACGGGCCCGGCACCACCGGGGGCGTCTCGCTGAGCAGCGCGACCGTATCCTCGACTGGCAACGGCCTGGTCGTGACGCTGGAACTGAAAGAGCCGGAGCGGCAGTCCGCCATCGGGTACGCCGATCCGCACGTGCGCTTCGCGCCCGGTGCCGTAAAGGACACCTCGGACCAGGACGTCGCCGCGGCCACCGTCCGCATCGACGACGATACGACAGACACGATACCGCCACAACTCCTGTCGGCCGCGTTCGACGAGGGCACCGGCATACTGACGCTGACCTTCGACGAGACCGTAAAGGCCGGCGACGCGGACGTGGGCCAGGCCAGCATGCACGTGCGCGACGGCGCGGGCCAGTCTTCCGGCGGCACGCAGCTGACCGACGCGGAGGTCACCTCGACGGGCAACAGCGTGCGGGTTACCGTAAAGATGGGCGAGGAGCAGCGCCAGGCCGTGATCGGGTATTCGAATCCGCACTTTTACTTTGGCGCCGGGGCGGTGCAGGACACGTCGGGCACCGCCCTCGGATCCCAGATCTCGGACGCCGACATTTCCGTGACGGCCGATTCGGTCGATCCGGCCCTGCTGACGGGCCAGACGACGAGGCCCGAGATAAACGAGGGCACCGGCGAGTACACCGTCCGGTTCTCGGAGACCGTCTCTGCGGGCACCGCCTCGGGCACCTCGGTGTACGTGCGAGACGGCGCCGGCGCATACGATCCGGCCACCGACGTGCGGCTGGCCGTGCCCTCCTCTGCCGTCTCGGTCAGCGGCACGCTGGGCGAGGCCGACCGGCAGAGGATCGTGGCCATGGCCACCCCGACGGTACACGCCGTGGCCGACGCCGTCCAGGACACGCGCGGCAACGGCAGCGGCGCGGCAAGCTCGGCCGCGGCCATAACGCCGGACACCATAAAGCCGGAACTCTCGTCGGCTGCCCTCGACGAGGGCACCGGGGTGCTGAGGCTGACGTTCGGCGAGACCGTAAAGGCATCAGATTCGGACGTGGTCCAGTCGGGCATACACGTGGCCGACGGCGCCGTGATCGCGGGAGGCACGTCGCTGGACGGGGCGACCGTATCCTCGACGGGCAACGGCCCGGTCGTGACAGTGCAGCTTACGGAGGTGCAGCGGCAGGCCGCCATCGGGTACACCAATCCGCACGTGTACCTCGACGCGGGAGCGGCAAAGGACACCTCGGACCAGACGGTCGCCGCGTCCACCGCGCAGACCGCCGTCCGCGTGGCCGACGAGGCCGACGACGACAAGCCGACCGTCGTCTCTGCAGAGCTGGACGAGGCAGAGGGCCGGCTCACCGTCGAGTTCAGCGAGACTGTACACGTGACCGGCGTGTCGCCCGAAATGGTCAGCATAACAAAGAGCGGAGACGCCTCCATGTCGCTGGCGCTGGGCGAAAACCAGAGGTTCGACCTGGTCTTGTCAGACGGCGCCACAAAGTCGGTCCGGTTCATCATGACCGAGCAGCAGAGGGTGTCCGTATCCGCGCTTGCGCCCCAGACGGTCGTGCTGTCGGCCGGGGCCGTAAACGACACGAGCGACAACGACCTGGACGCCGAGACGCTGATCACTCCGGGCAAGCTGACCGTCGTGCAGGACAGCACGCCCCCGTCTGTCAGCTCGGTCAGCATGATCCTCGACGCATCCTCGCCGAGCGCCTCGGTCAGGTTCACCGAGTCGGTGCGCAACCTGGACACCGCGCAGCTCTCGGTGGCCGAAACGTCGCCGCGGACCGGATCGCAGGCCCTCTCGCGGAGCGCGGCGCTCCACAACGGCGACAGGCTGGCGGTCATACCGCTCACCGAGGCCGAGCGCACCGCGATCTCGGGCTTTTCGGGGACGCTGCGGCTGGCCGGCGCGTCCGGCGCCTGGTCGGACGCGGCGGGCAACTCGACTCCGGGCGACTCGGAGGACATCGACATGCGACGCATCGGCCAGGACACGCACGCCCCGGCGCTCTCGTCGGCGGCGGTGAACCTGTCGGGCCTCACCATGTCCATGACGTTCGGCGAGACCGTCGACGTCTCGGAGTTTCAGCCGGCCAGGATAACCGTGCTGTCCTCGAACAACAAGTCCGGCACGCTGCTCTCATCGGTCACGTCGACGGAGGACGGGAACACCGTCGTGCTGGGCCTGAGCGGCTCCGAGGCGCTCAGCATATCGCGGGCCTCGCAGCTTTCGGCTCCGGCGGGGACCGTAAAGGTCTCGTTCGAGTCCGGAGCATGGAAGGACCTTGCGGGCAACCCCAACGCCGGCGGCCAGCTCGCGGGGGTGCCAGTCTCGGGCTCGTCCTCCGAGACCGTCCGCTTGGTGTACTCTGTCCTGAACGTGGAGGGGCGCCCGTCGCTCGATCTCTACTTTGACGGCCAGGTGGACCTGTCTGCGTTCGACGCCTCAAAGATCGACGTAAAGGACGGCAGCGGCGCCAACAAGATGGACATGTCGGGCAGCCCCTTGCCCGAATCGACCAACAACTTTTCGCCGTCCGGCGCGATCCCGTCTTCCGCCGCCTCCAAGGTGGTGCTGCCCCTGTCCCTCGCGCAGAAAAAGACGGCAAACGGGTACTCTAGCGCCACGCTCGACGCCGACCAGGGGGCGTGGACCAGCGTCCACGGCGTGGGCAGCGCGGCGCTCTCCGCGGTATCCGTAGACGGAATAGAAAAGGACGGCGCCGGCCCCCTGCTGGCCTCGGTCCACATGGCGTACGGCGCCGGCTCGCAGCCCGGCAAGCGGCTCCTGCTGACCTTCGAGGAGCCCGTCGACGCCGCCACGTTCACGAAAGTCCACCACGCCGCGCTTTTCCTAGACTCGCTGCTGCTCAAGACGAACCTGTTCCAGTACAACGAGCCGGTGCGCGACAACGGCGCGATCGTAAACTACGCCACCCAGGCGGCCGCCGACGCGGTCAGGCCCGGCGACTCTGACTGCGAGACGCGCCGCTACGACGCCAACATGACGACAATATTCAGGCGCTTTTGCGTAGAGACGCTGCCAGAAGGACACCTGGGATCCCTGCAACTTAACAACTCATTCTCGGGCGCCCCGTCGCCCTCTAGCGGGTTCACCAGGACCATTACGATCGGCGTATACAACAACTTCGTCCAAGAGATGATCCGCGATCTGTTCGACCCGGCCACCCTCGGGGGCAACACGTACGATCTGAGGCCGGGCGCCACCTCGCTCCCACTGCGCCTGTGGGTGCCCAGCAACACCGTCTCGGACGTGGCGGGCAACCCGACGTCGCCGACCAGGGCGTTCACGGTGCAGAGCTCCAGCACCGACGCGATGCCGGTCTCTGCCTCGCTGGACCTTTCTGCGCCCAGCCTGACGCTGACCTTCGACAGGAAGCTCAGCTCGCTCGACCCCTCGAAGATATACGTCGGGGGCCCGGCCAGCACGTCGGCGACGGCGCTGGACGGGGGCACCGCGCTCTCGGGCTCTGTCACCGGGCCGTCGGTAGTCGCTTCGAGCGCGTCTAGCACCGCCGTGATATCGCTGAGCGCCGCCGAGCTTTCGGCGCTGACCAACATGGTGACGGCCGACGGGTACCCGCGGCTCATCCACTCGGACGCGGGGGCTTGGAGCGTGGCCGGCATCGCCAGCCCCAATTTCTTGCGCATGATGCCGGTACCGGTGAGCGCCGCCGCCGCCATGGCGTCGGCCCCGTCGCTGACTTCGGCATCGCTGGATCTCTCCTCGGAGCCGGCGGCCCTCTCGCTGGCCTTCGACCGGGCCGTCGACGTCTCCGAGTTCCGCACGTACCAGCTGCACGTCTCGGCCGACGCGGCCGTCTCGGACGACGACGCGTCGCTCTTTCTGCCCACATCGACGGCCGCCGACGGCGCGGCCGTCTCGGTGCCGCTCACCGGCGCGCAAAAGGAGGCGGTGCAGGCGATGAGCGGGAGCCCGGTGCTGCTCTACGAGGCCGGCACGTGGCAGGACGCGCAGGGCAACAGGCTGGCCTCGGGAGGCTCGCAGGCGCTCTCTATAACGCCGGACGCCTTGAGGCCGTCGCTCTCGCGCTCGGAGCTGGACCGGGGCGCGGGCCTGCTGTCGCTGACCTTCAGCGAAAAGGTGGGCCTGGGCGGCGGGAGCGCGCTTTTGGTGGCCTCGGCCGGGCAGAGCTCGCAGACCTACACCATTCCGCAGGGCGCCTCGTCGGTGGCAGAGCCGGGCGCGCAGCATTCGACCCGGATAGACGCCCTTTTGACCGAGGCGCAGCGCTCGGCGATGAACGCGTTCCTTGCCGCGCCCGGCTCTAGCGTCTCGCTGTCCCTGGAGGCGGGGTACGTCTCGGACGTGACGGGAAATTCGCTGGCCGCCGTCTCTGGGGCAAGCTTGGACACCGACACGCCGGACACGCAGGTTCCGCTGCTGCTCAGCGCCACTGTCAGCACCGCAGACAAGATGCTCACGCTGGTATTCGACGAGACAGTCGATGCGGGTTCGCTGGACTTGACAAAGTTCGCGTTCAGCAACATCGGCGAGACCAGCCAGCTGTACCTCGACGATTCGGGCACGCTCGACGACGCGGCCCTGGCGGCCGGCCAGCAGGACAGCCCGACCTTGGTCGTCGAGCTGACCGACGCGCAGGCCGACTTTGCGGCCTCCCAGCGCGTGCCGCACCTAGATATAGATTCGGGCGCCTACCAGGACACGGCCGGCAACGCGCTCGCGTCCAACGCGCACGATCTGGACCTGCTGGTGCAGCAGGATACGGTGCCGCCGGTACTGCAGAGCGCCTCGCTCGAGGCGCATTCGGGCGTGCTAACGCTGGTCTTCGACGACGCCATCGACGCGGCGCCCTCGTACAACGTGGATCTGGCCGCCGTGTACCTGAGCCGGCCCGGCCAGGCAGACGAGCGCTCGCTGTCGGGCGCCTCTCTGGTCACCTCGACGGACACCGACACGCTCAGCGTAAGGCTCGACGAAAACTCCCGCAGGCAGGCCATAGACTGGGCCGGACAGGGCGGCGTAGAGGTGGACGTCTCGGCCGGCGCGTTTTCCGACATTTTCCGCAACAGGATAGGAAGCCAGCCGGACACCGGCGTGGCCTACTCTGCGGACGCCACGCCGCCCGAGCTGGTCTCGGCCTCGCTGGACGGCGTTACCGGCAGGCTGGTCATGACGTTCAGCGAGGCGGTGCGCTCCCCCGACCTGGCCAAGATTCTGATATCGTCGGACACCGGCACCGGCCTTGCCGGCGGCACCGTCGATACGGCCGGGCCCGGCGCGGCCGTGATCGCCACGCTCTCGGAGCGGGCGCGCCAGGACATAGCCAAAAAGACCGGCGCGCTGGACATCGAGCTGCAAAGCGGCGCCGTGGCAGACTATGCGGGCGTGCCCGTCGGCGCCCGCGCAAAGAACCTGGCCTCGCCGCTGCTGGCGTTCTCGCCCGACGCGTCTGCCCCGGCGCTGGAGCTGGCCGTGCTGAACCTGGGCTCGGCCGAGCTGGCATTGACGTTCTCCGAGCCGGTCTGGCGGACCGACCTCTCAAAGATAACGGTGTCAGGCCAGGGCGGCAGCCACGCGATGACCGGAGCCAGCGTCGGGCGGCCCGCGCTCGATTCCGAGACCGTCACGATATCGGACATACCGGAGGCGACCGTCTCGGCGCTGGTGCAGCTCTCCGGCCTGTCGCTCGACCTGGGTTCGGGGGCCGTATACGATTCCTCCAACAACCCCGTCGCGGCCGCCCAGGGGCTGAGCCTGCGCACCTCGGCCGATTCCACCGCGCCGGTCCCGCAGTCGGCCTCCTTCGACGAGGAATCCGGCGTGCTGACCGTATCGTTCGACGAGTCGGTCCGCAACCCCGACGCGTCCATGATCTCCATGTCCGTCTCCCTGCAGGGGGCGCAGGCCTCCGCGTCGGGCAGCGACGTGACAGTCTCGCTGACCGAGCAGCAGCGCCTGCGCGAGGTGGCCGCCATCGGGGGATCTTCCTCGGTGCGCGTATCCTTGCAGGCCGGCGCCGTGCTGAACCTTTCCGCTATTTCGGTCGAGGCCTCGTCGATCGACGCGGCCGTGTCCAAGGACTCTACGCCCCCGTCGCTCGTCTCGCAGTCGCTGGATCTAAACGACGGCGCCCTCGTGCTGCGGTTCAGCGAGACCGTGATCGTATCGAGGCTGTCGGGGATCTCGGCCGGCGGGCAGAGCCTCGGCTCTGCCAACCTCTCCGGGGACCGCACGGCCGAGCTGACCGTCTCGCTTCCCGAAAGCGCGCGCCAGGCCCTCATAGGGCAGAGCTCGCCGTCCGTCTCTATAGAGGCGGGCGCCGTCTCGGACGCCTCGGGCAACGCCCCCGCGCTGAGCGGCGCGCTGTCCGTCGCGCCCGACACCACGGCGCCGGAGGTGCTCCGGGTCGGCGTCAACCTCAACACCGGCCTGGTGCGCATAGTGCTCGACGAGTGGGTTCAAAGTTCTGGAATAGACGCGTCGCTCATGGCCGTGCGCGGCGGCGGCGCGCAGGTCACGCTGGGCGGCTCGGCCTCGGCGGCGCAGGACACCGTGCGGCTGCAGCTCTCCCCCGAGGACCTGGCCACGGTGGCATCGGTGCAGACGAGCACGCTCGACTTTGTGATCGCCGGCGGGGCCGGCATCGCCGACACGGCCGGCAACGCGCTGGCCGACACGACCCGGATACTGCGCATCGACGATCCGGTGCCGCCGCAGCTCGTATCTGCCCGCATAACGGGGCCGTCGAGCATACTGCTGGAGTTCAGCGAGGACCTGATGGATTCGTCGGTATCGACGTCGGCGTTCCGGGTGGGCCAGCTTGCTATAACGTCGGCCGTAGAGACGTCGGGCGGCGCGGTGCTGCTGACAGTGCAGGACTTGCCGGAGGGCCAGCCGCAGCAGGTCACCGCGCTGGCCGGCGGCGTGCGCGACAACTCGGACAACGCGCTGGCCTCGGACATGACGGTCAACGCGCCGTGGAGGCCGGCCACAATAGACATAGTCTCGCTCGAAATGTACTCCGACGGCCCCAACCCGCTGCTGGCCGGGATAGGGGACACGGTCAGGCTGGTCTTTTCGACCTCGACGGGCGTCTCTGCCATATCGGGCGCCGAGATCCGGCTGTCCGGAAAGACCACCGAGGTCTCCGTGACCGAATCGGGGTTCACCGCCGCGTACACCGTCTCGGCCGGCGACAGCGAGGGGCCCGTCTCGGTAGCGGCCGTCGTGCGCAACGAGGCCGGCTCGCTGCTGGCCCTCTCGGGGGCGGACCTGCGCGGCGAGCCGGTGCGCATAGACACCTCGCCCCCGGAGCTGGAGACTGCAATGTTCGCCGGATCCCGCTCTGTTCTGCTGGTCTTTTCCGAGCCGGTGCTGACCACCAGCAACGACTACGATCTGAGCGTGGACGGCTCGCCGGTCACTGCCGGCGCGGCCAACTCGGGCCTGCCCGTCATAATGCTCGTATGGACAGGCTCGGTGACGGCCATGTCGGGCACCTCGACTGGCACCCTGCAGGTATCGGCCTCGCTTACCGACGTGGCCGGCAACGCGTTCGAGGCGCGCGCGGTATCGGTCTCGGGCGCCCAGACGGAGATCTCGGTGCGGCCCCTGCAGGCAGCCGACGCGCCCGGCTCGGCGCCGGCCGCGCAGACCGGCTCGGGCAGGGCGCCGGTCACGCCGGTACCGGTCTCCGAAGAGGTGCGCTCGGTCTCGTTCGAGCCGGTCGGCGGGCCGGCGGTCCCGGCCATCGACCTTTCGCAGCTGCCCGACCTGAGCGCGCAGCAGGCGCAGCAGCTGTGCGCCGAGGCGGGCAGGCAGCTGAGCGCGGGGTGCTCTGCCAACACGGCCCTTGTCGGCCCCCTGACGGTCAGCGTGGGCGGGCTGGTAGAGCGCGTGGAGTTTGCCGCCGGCACGCGCGTGGCCGGGCTGCCGCCCAACGAGCAGCTGCGCGTGTACGCGGCCGCCGAGGAGCGCGCCGGCATCGCGCTCTCCGGATACGACCGCTCCGACGAGGCGCGGGGGTACCGCGTGGAAGATTCCAGGACGGTCGAGCTGGGCTCGCCGCAGGACAACGTGCTGTTCAGCGAGCCGGTCCGCGCCGTGTTCGATCCGCTGGCGCTGTACCGCGGCACGCTGGTGTACTCTATAGACGCCGACGGGCGCGTGCTCACTGTCCCCGAGTGCCGCGACGTATCGGATTCCGGCTCCGCAAAGGCGTTCATCGAGGGATCGGACGCGCGCGCCTGCGTCGACTACGGCAGCTCGTCGGTCTGGACGATGCACTTTACCGTGTTCGGCGTCGCCGAGCCGGTCCGCGGCGGCTCCGAATGCGACGACTGCACGCCGCCCACGCTCGGCTACGACGCGTACGGGGCCAGGCTGGTATCGGGCGGCTTTGCGTACAACGGGCTGGTCTCGGACGTAGAGTACTTTTTCACCCCGTACCCGCTCATCGAATCCGAGGTCGGCAAGCAGAACAACATTACGCTAAAGATGTACGAAAACGAGGGGCCCGGCAACGTGGAGCGCGTCTCGGTGGCGTTCGGGCTGCGCTCCGGCGAGGTCATATCGGAGAGCAGGGCGGTCATAAACTACGACATTTCGTTCGACGGGACCGGCTCCCTTTCGGCCATAGACCCGGAGAACGCCATCGACCTCGAGACGCTCTCGGCCGAGCACCGGACGGTGCAGTGCTCGCCCGGCTCGGAGCTGCAGTGCCTGTCGGTGTCGATAAGCCACTCGTTCCGCGCGCCGCTCGAGTTCGACATCGTGGGCACCGACGTGTGGGACACCCAGCGCAACTCGTGGCAGAACTACTTCAACCACGGCATACGGGTGACCGGCGAATCGCTCAACCCGGTGCCGGGCGTGCGCGTCAACGGCGGCGAGCTGCTCCTCCGCCCCTTGGTGGAGGGCTCCAACAACGTGGACGTGATGGCCGGCGAGGACGGCGCGCTGTACCGGCTGGCCCCCGACGGCCTGTACAAGCCGCTGCGCAACATCTCGTCGCTCTTCCACGAGGTAGACGAATCCATGTACACCTACGACGGAATACCGATGCAGGGCTACGACAGGTCCGATCCCCAGTTCCAGTCGGTCCTGGAGGAGCAGCTGGCGCTGGCAAGGGCGGTCCTGGAGCAGATGAACCTGGGCAGGCAGGGCTGGCAGGAGGGGTTCGAGGAGGCCGAGCAGTCCGTGCACACGGCCATAGACAGGATGGAGGCGCTGCGCGCCGACATACAGGCCGAGCGCGAGAGGGCCGAGCGCCTGTTCCTCGAAAGGTACGGCCCGACCGACAGGCCCGAGTGATCCCGGCCCTACGCGGCCCCCGGATCCTCCACGCCGTAGTATTCCGAGGCGGCCGCAAAGACGCCCGCAGAGCCGCCCGAGCACCCCGAGACTATGCGGGCCCTCCTCTCCAGGTCCGCGGCCGCGTCGCGTATCCCCAGGAACCGCGCGGCGCGCCCCAGGCGCAGGCTGCGGCGCGCAAGCTCGCCGGCCGAGCCGGGCAGCAGCGAATCCGAACCGGGATCGTAGCGGAACACCTCGCGCAGCGACGGGGCCCCGTCTCCGGGGACCACCTCCGAGACGCCCAGCACGCGCCTGGCCAGCCGGCCGCCGGGCAGCCGCGCCCTGCCGGCGTGCACGACGTAGTCTATGGCCGAGATCTGGGCACCGGGCACGCCCATGCCCTCGCCGCCGAGGCGGGCCAGCAGCTCGGCGGCCCCCGAGGCGTGCGCGCTCGAGGTGCAGCCGTGGCCGGTCAGGGCCACCTGGAAGAGCTGCCTCGCCTCCTCGCCGCGCACCTCGCCGACTATGACCCAGTGCGGCTTTTTGCGCATGGCCGCCATGCCCAAGTCCATGATGCCCACGTCGTACTCGGACCTGACCAGCTGCGGGCTCTGGCGGGTCACCAGGTATTCGGCCCAAAAGTGCGGCAGCGAGAGCTCGCGCACCTCCTCGATGGCCAGCACGTGCCAGCGCGGGTTGGACAGGCAGGCCAGGGCGTTTATCAGCGTGGTCTTGCCCGCGCCGGTCTGGCCCACCACGAACGAAAATGCCCTCGCGTCGTTCATCAGCCAGACGTAGGCCGCCAGCAGCGGGCCGAACGTGCCGGCCCCCAGCAGGTCGGGCACCGCGTACGGCCGCTCGGGGAACTTGCGCACGGCCAGCGTGGAGCCGGGCCGCGAGACCTGGTCCCTCCACGTTATGGTTATGCGGCTGTTGTCCGGCGCCGAGCAGCACAGCACGGGGCGCGCCGTGGTGGGCGCCTGGCCGTTGCGCTGCGACATCACCTGCAGCAGGCCGTCGAAGGATTCGCGCGTGGCGAACCGGACGTTGGTCTTTAGCATCTCGAATTCCTGAAAGTCGCGGTGTATCACCGCCGCCTCCCTGTCGTGCCTGGTGCATATGACGTCCTCCACGCGCGGATCCCTCATGGGCACGTCCAGCTCGCGGTACCCTTCGACGTCGCGCACCACATAGTACTCTACTGCTTCCCTCTCTTTGGCGTACTCTTCGTAGAGGCCAGCCTGCCTGGCTTCTGCCTCGAGCGATTCTATGACGGGGCGCGCCCCGCCGCCGCCCGAGTACGAATAGTAGAGGTTCTCCATGAGGCCGCGCCAGACCTTCTCTGCGCCCGAGCTGAGCCGCGGCTCGCAGACCAGGTACCTGCCCCCGCGCGTCACCCAGACCCTGGCCGGGCCCACCGAGTACGAGGCCGCTATCCGCGCCGGCTCGGCGGACTCTAGCCTGGCTATGGCGAACCCGCGCACGCAGACGCGTGCCGCGCGCGCCTTTAAGGGCGGGCCCGCTTTTTGCCGAACTCCAAGAGCCACTCGCGCGTCTCTTGGTCCAAGTCCTCCAGCCTAGTGATTCGGGGAGGCTCGTTGTCGATGAATATCCGCCTGGCCTCCTCCTCGGAGTAGCCGGTCCACTTTGTCGCGTAGTATATGGCCGTCTCCAAAATCTCCGCCTCGGGCGCGCTCCTTCCGCATATCTCGCGCGCGTTCTCTCATCCTGTCTCGGTATTCCACGCAGGTTTCCCGGCGAGCGCCAATTTATGGCTTGCATCCGCGCCGCAAAGGAGCACGTTCTGCGCGCCGGCAATCTGCACGACTTTCACGACGCGCCGGTTCTGGCGGGCTCAGCCTTGCGAGCCGCGGCCTGCTTTTTGTCAAACTCCAAGAGCCACTCGCGTGAACTCGGGCTGAGATCGTCGAGCGTCACAATCTTCTCCGGCTCGTTGTCGATGAATATCCGCCTGGCCTCTTCCTCGGACAGGCCCGTCCACTTTGTCGCGTAGTATATCGCCTTCTCCAAGACTTCCGCCTCGGGCGCGCTTTCGCCGCATATCTCGCGCGCGTTCTCTATCATCCTCTCTCGGTACTCCATGTGGGGGATTACAGTCATGGTTTTATATGGTTTGTGATCGTGCACTCCGCAACCCCAGTCACAGGCGTATCAAGCGAACGCTCTCAGCGCGCGTTCTTGCCTCCAGCAGCCGGAGTACATTTCCATCGATCCGATCTACAAAGACCGCGATCGCCTCAAGCTCGGGGCCAGGCGCCATGACTGGAATCCGTGCCTCCCTTTCAGGCACTAGCGCAATCGCCATGGGGGTTCCAATCTTCTCGTCTGCGTCCAAATGCACGTGGCGGTATGTGTATTCTACCAGCGTGGCCCCTTCAACGCCGCGGATCGAGTCACCATTATACACAAGGAGGGCGTTTCTGAAATAGCGTTCGGCAGATCCAACGTCCCACGAGACTGCCTTGAACGGGTATTTTCCCATGTGGCCGCTAGTTCTAGTTTCTAATACGTCTAGCGCTTCTCTGACACTCGTTCCCCTAAACATGGCGGAGGCATTCCCATAGTCCCTCTTGTGCGCAGCGGCAACAGACGCCAAGTGCGCGTCCATCTCTTCCATGAGCTCTCTGCCGGCCGGCACGCGGGATACTTCCTCCCAGCTAGAGCCGTCATCGTCTGCCTCGCTGTAGCGCCCCAATATGCCCGCTTCCAGTTTTTTGGTTTTTTCGAGCCCCAAGTTTCTGACAGACTCGACATAGCCTGCGATCCGTAATTTGTGGACGCGCCGCCTCTCCCGCGTGCGCGCCTTTTCTCTATCAAACACGAGCCTGATCTCGTCGCGAGTTCCTCTGCGCCAAAAACTACCGCTGCCCGATCTGCTTCCGAACCCGTTCACGTGCACGATGCCCGCTCCGCACCGACGTAATTAAAACAACCTACCCGTCCGGCTTTTTGTCGAACGACAAGAGCCACTCGCGCGACCTCGGGCTGAGATCGTCTAGCGTCACGGGCCTTTGCGGCTCGTTGTCGATGAATATCCGCCTGGCCTCTTCCTCGGACAGGCCCGTCCACTTTGTCGCGTAGTATATGGCCGTCTCCAAAATCTCCGCCTCGGGCGCGCTTTCGACGCACACCTCACGCGCGTTCTCTATCATCCTTTCCCGGTACTCCGCGGAAGCTGCCGGCGCCCGCCAATTTATCGCTTGCCGCCCCCTTAAAGCCGGCCCGCGCCCGCGGGCCGTGGAGTACACGGTCACGCCGGGCAACTTCGCCACCCTGCCCGAGGCCGAGCAGAGGAAGAAGGTCGGCGCGTTCCTGGAGCTGCTCAGGGCCATGACAAAGCCCGCGCGCATCACCCTGTCCCGCAAGGTGCTGCGCGTGCCGGTCGGCGGCAGCGAGACGGGCATGCCCGTGCTGCAGGTACGGATATCGAGCCCCGAGCCGCTCGGACGCGCGCTCGAATCGCTGCGCTACGAGTACGCCGAGAACCTGGGCTCGAGGGGGGCGCGGGCGGTGCGCGAGCACCTGGACTGCGTCGAGATAGAGGCCGGCGGCGCGCGGGCGTGGGCCAGGTGCCTCACGCTGGCCTCGGTCCCGCGCGAGCTGCCCTGGGGGTGGCTGGCCACGTCGGTCTTTCCGGCGTGCCACGAGGCATCCGTCTGGGTGGAGCCTGTCCCGCACGCCGAGGCGCTCTCGCGCGTGCGGCGCCGCCGCGACCTGGTGTACGAGGCCTCGCTGCGCTCGCGCGAATCGGCCGACGAGTACGCCGCGCTCGGGAGGGCCGAGGAGTCGATGCGCGCCAGCCGCTCCGGCCTGTACCGGTGCCGCGTGGTCTGCACGGCCGCCTCGCGCGAGCGGCGGGGCCTGAGGGGGGCCGTCCGGGCGCTGCGCGAGGCCGCCTCGGCCTCGGGGGCCGCCTTTGCCTGGCAGCGCGGCATGCAGGCGGCCACGCTGGGCGGGTGGGGCAAAAAGCTGGACTTTGACCTGGGCAGCATGTCGTGCCTGTACCCGTTCGTCTCGGGCGACATGCTCGAGGTGCCCAACGGCCTGGCGCTGGGCATAAACGCGGACAGCGGCGCGCCGGTCATATTCGACTTTGCGCGCCGCTCCAACTACAGCATGGCCATAATCGGCACGTCCGGCTCCGGAAAATCGTTCACCGCGAAGATGATCCTGCGCCGCCTGCTCTCAAAGCACCCAGACAGCCTCTGCTTCGTGATCGACCCGATGGGCGAGTACCACCAGATATCGGCGGACTTGGGCCTCGAGGGGGTGCGCCTGACCGGCGGCGGCAGCCTGGGGCTGGACCCGTTCCGGCTGCTGGCCCCGGCCGACGCGGCGGACATACTGGGGCGCGTGACGCGCGCCCCCGAGGAGATAGTCAAGCAGTTCCGGCGCTTTTCGGACAGGGTCGGAAGCGTCGCGCAGCTGCACGCCTCGCTGGACCCGTCCTCGCGCAGGTGGCTCGACGATCTCGTCGAGGGCCCGCTCGCCGGCCTCATGCGCAGCGAGCCGCGCTTCCCCGACAGGCTGGTCATGTCGATGAGGAGGGCCGACGGCAAGCCCCACGAGGCGATGCTGCTGGTGCTCGCGCTGGCGCGCGTCTGGCGCCGCATAGAGGAGCTGCCGCAAAAGGCGCAGAAGATAGTCCTGCTCGACGAGGCCTGGATGCTCTTCAAGATGGAGGGGGCCGCGCGGTACGTCGAGCAGCTGGTGCGGATGGGCCGCAAGCGCAACGTGCTGTTTTTGTTCGTCTCGCAGAACGTCGGCGACGTGGCCGGCGGGGGAGGCGGCGCGCCGCGCATCATAGACAACATGGAGACCAAGATACTGATGAGCATGGAGGAGGACGCGGCCGACGAGTCGGCCCGGGTGCTGGGGCTGTCCGAAGAAGAGTGCTCGAGGCTAAAGTCGTTCGAGCCGGGCCACGCGATACTGATCACCAAAAAGCACCGGCTCCACGTGCGGCTCGAGCCGTCCGCCGAGGAGCTGGAGCTGTTCGACACGTCGCCATGAGGCGCGCCGTCCACGGCCTGCTCTCCGTGGCCATGCTGGCCGGCATGTCGCTGGCGCTGGCCGGCGCCGTCGCGGCGGTCATGTCCGACGCGTCCGACGTGGCCTCGCGCGAGGCGCGCTGCCAGGTCTGGCGCGCCGAAATCCACGCCACGTCCGACTCCACCTCGTACGCGGCCGTCTCGGCGGCAAACCTCGGGTCCGTCCCGTGGTCCTCGGCGTCTGCCAGCTTTGCCGGCGACGGCGGCGCGCCCGCGCGGCTGGCCGCGGAGGGGCCGGTGCCGGCCGGCGGCTCGTGGCGCGCGGCCGGGCCGGTCGCCGCGCAGGTCAGCCCCGGCGCCGAGTACCTGGTGCTCGTCTCGGCCTCGGCCGGGGACGGCTCCGAGGCGCTGTGCACGCGCCTGGCGCGCGCCAGGTAAGTAGTATTCAATGGGGGTACCGGAATCGGCGAGGAGTTAAATGAATGGCATTTAAGCCGGCCGGAATCGGCGCACCAAAACGCGAAAACGGATTTTGTACAGAGCCTGCCTTAAATAACGCGCGCGGCGGGGCGCCGCGTGGAGCCGGTGAGCAGGTTTTGGGCGTGCTTTTTCGCCGCCTCGATCTTTGCGCTGCTCTGGACGCAAAAGATGAAAAAGACCAGGCGGTGGCTTGCGGTGTCGGCGCCGTTTTCGGCCGCGCCGTACTTGGTGATACTGGCAATGTCGTACCTCGAGCCCGGGTTTGCCGGCTTTGACGAGGCGCTGGCCGTGCTGCTTGCAAGCGTGGCGGTGTTCGTGTGGGTTCCGCACGTGGCCGTGGCGGTCTTGCTGATGTTGCGCTGGACGGCGCGCTACAACCTCGAAAACTTTGGCGCGCGCTCCAAAAAAGAGTGGAAGGCCGGCAGGCCCTGATCTCGGCCTCAGCCGAACTCGAACATCTTGCCGCTCTCCGAGATCACGCGGACCGCCCCCGTCCCGTTGACGGCCAGCGTGCCGAGGCCGCCCGATTCTATGTAAGAGGCCGGCGCCCCGGCCTGGTCGGAGAGCGCGTAGGGGACGGCCGCCCCGTTCAGCACCACTCCGGAAACCGCCACGTCGCGCTCGCCTATCGACGACAGATAAACCGTGGTGGTTCCGTTGGCCGAATAAACCCACGTCTGGACCAGCAGCTCGCCGGCCCGGTTGCGCGAATCCTCCATCATCTCCGAGACGCCCTGCGAGTGCGAGCCTATCTGGCGGCCCGATTCGGCCACGAGCGGGCCGAGCACCAGGGCCGCCACGCCGAACAGGGCCGCTGCCGCCATCACCTGGTTCACGCATGAAGCGGCCCGGGCCCGTTAAAGGGCCCTTTAAGCGGCCCGCGCACCGACCCCGATGCTCCACTGCCTGCTGCGGGCGGCAAGGCGCCGCCGCCGGGGATTCCTGTTCACGATGCCGCTCATGCTCGGCATGGGCGTCATCATGCTCGCCGCCATGGTTGCCATATCGCAGGTCTTCGTGACCGTCGGCGGGCCGGCCGTCCCCGACCTGCTCTCGGACATGCCCACGCTCTTCGAGTACGAGGGGGGCAGGAGGGTGCCCGAGGGCCTGCCGCCCCTGTCGGGCCCGCCGGGCCCCGAGCTGGCAGAGAGCCACCCGTCGCTTGCCATGTACGGGCTGACCGTCCAGATAGCCTTCGGGATATTCGCGGCGCTGCTGATGCTGGCCGGCGTCTCGTACTTTTTCGAGGAGATGAGCCTGGTGCGGCCCGGCACGGCGCAGGCCATGGCCGCGCGCATGGCCGTGCTGGCCCCCCTGTACCTGGCCCTGCCGCTCGTCTGGGACACCGCGGCCCTGCTCATCGAATCCTCGTCCCTGTACCTGATGGATCCGTTCGGCGGCGACCCGCACGGCCGCGCCGCCCGGCTGTGGTGCATGATGGGGTCGGCAGCCTGCACGGTGGACGGGACCACCGTGAACCCCGTAGACGCGTTCGGCGAGATCGGCGCGTTCGACCGCGAATCCGCGCTGAGCCTCGACTCGTGGAGCGGGGCCCTGCAGAGCCCGCTTGCCGGCGAGGGGTTCGCGGTCAACGTGCTGCTGGCCCTCTTCAAGGGGTTCGCGGTCATGTTCATGACGGCCATGATGTTCGTGCTCTCGGCGGTGCGCGTGGTGCTCACCGAGGTGGTCGTGGTTTCCTTTCCGCTCGTCACGGCCGTCGGCCTCATACCGTGGATAAACACGTCGGGCATCTCGGACATGTTCCAGCGCAACCTGGTGGGCCTCTCGCTGGCCCCGCTCATGTCTGCCGTGGTCCTGTCTGTAGGGATGTCGGCCATCGACTCCCAGCAGGTGCCGCCGCTGCGCGCTTGGTTCCAGATGCTCTCGGTGGGGTTCCTGGCCGTCTTCTTTCCGGTCATGCTCTCGCCGATGCTGGGCAACCTCTCCTCCAAGGTAGGCGAGATGGTCTCGACGTCGATAAGGTCGGCCACCTCGGCCGGCTCGGCGGGCCTGCAGGGGGCAGCGCGCGGGGCCGCGCGGGCCTCGGAGGGCCTGGAATCGGCTGCCGGGGGCGTGCCGTCCGCCCTCATGGGCTCGTCCGCTTCCGTCCCGCTGGGCGAGCGCGTGCGCGCGTACGCCGGGGCCGGCGCGGCGGGGATGCTGGGCGGCCTCGGCTCCGGCATCCTCTCCTCGTCGGCCGCGCGCCTCGGCGCCGGCGCGGCGGGGGCCTCGGCCGTGGCCTCGGCGGCCGACGGGAGGGCGCGCTCGGCGGGCCTCGGGGCCGGCGCGCGCGCCATGGCAGCGGCGGCCGCGCGCGACATCGGGCCGGCGCTTCGGCCCGAGCCGCCGCGGGTGAGCGGGGCCACCCTGATGAACCCGGCCGTGCAGCTGGCCTCGCTCGAGGACGGCTCGGTCGATGCGGGCATGAGGCTGGCAGGCGACCCCGACGGGGGCGCGCGCCTAGCCCGCGCGTACTCGGGCCGCTCCAAGGTCTCGGCGGAGGAGGCGCGCGAGATGTCAAAGCTCATCGGCGCGAACCCGGCCGGCGCGGCCCGGCTCCTGGGCCGGAAATGATATTCCTGCGCCCCGGCGAGAGGCTCGCCCTGAAAGCCCGGGTGCTCTCGCGGCACGGGCGCGGCGCGCTGTGCGTCACGGACAGGGCCGTGGCATGCGAGATAGACGGGCGCGGCCTGTTCCTCAACTTCGTGCCGCGCGGTTCCCTGCGCCCGCTCGAAAGGATGGGGCGCTCGCCGTCGGGCACGCGGCTGCGGCTGTCGTGGGAGGAGGGCGGCGCCGTTCACCGCTTCGAGTTCCGCGCCGCGGATCCGGGGCCGCTGCTCTCCGAGCTAGGCGGCCGGTAGGCCGGGCCGGATCGCGCCGGCGGACGGCGCGCGGCCAAGACGGCGGACCGCCTTGTCTGCCAGATCTGAGGTATGTTTTCCGATGGCGCCAAAATTGGCCCGCAGCACTCGGCGCTTTTCCTCGCCCGTCATGCCCTTCCCCGTCGCGGGCCACACGACGCGCATGACGCTTTCTACCGCCTCGCGTTCTAGCTCCCCGCGGATCTCTGGGCCTTCTATGGGCAGAGGCACGATGACGTCGACGAGCTCTTCGGATCTTTTTTCCACTCGACGGACTTTTTGTCGACGGCGGGGTCGCGCTTGACCGCCTTCAGCCTCGCGATCTCCCCATTCAAGCCTTCCACGGTACGGGAGGGTCGGGCCTTTTGCACGCCCCCGGGGCCGTTTTTGGGCGTATAAAAGATCTGGATCGGGGCAAAAACCGAGCATGCGCCTTGCCCCCCGCTGTCCGTACCGCGCGCCGGGCGGGGCCCGCCGTGCGCGGCTGCCCGAGCCGGCCGCCCCTTTTCGCAGGCTCGGCCAACGTTTATCAGCTCTGCGGGAGCGCGCGCGGCATTGGGGCGCGACTTCATCGAGGCGCTGGGACGCCGAATACGAGCGCGGGCGGTACGCGGGAGAGCCGCCAGTAAAATTCACCGAAACGATACTGGAGGCGGTGGCCGGCTCGGCCGGCCTGTCGGGCGGCAGGGGCCTGTACGTGGGGTGCGGGAACGGGCGCGACTTCGCCCGGCTCGTATGCAGAGGGCTAAATCTAACGGGAATCGATCCGTCGCCGGCGGCGATCGGGCAGCTTGCCGCGCGGTGCCCGTCGGCCGCCGGCCGCATGAAGTGCACCGACATGGAGAGCTTCGAGCCCGGCGCCCGGTTCGACTACCTCGTAGCCATACAGGTGTTCCAGCACGGGGACGCCGCTTCTGCGGCGCGGCATTTCGAGCGGGCCGCGCGGCTGCTCCGGCCCGGCGGCGCGCTGTTTTTGCGCGTAAACTCCGCGTCCACCGACGTCTATTTCGGCCACCGCGTAAAGGAGACGACGGCCGGCGGCAGCTCTACCGTCAGGTACCTAGAGGGACCCAAGAGGGGCACCGACGTGCATTTCTTTTCCGGGCGGGATCTTGCGGGGCACCTACTGCGCGCCGGCTTCGAGCTTGAGGCCGGGCCCGACGAGGACAGGTTGGCGCGCAGGCCGCCAAAGACCGGGACGTGGTCGCAGTGGGAGGCGGTGGCCAGCAAGGCGTGATCGGCGCAGCGCCGATGCCGCGCGATCCGCCCGCCGGCGTTTCGCCGCCAATCCTGCCCGGCGCCCTAGGACCGGCCCGCACCGCCCGGGACGGGAGCGCGGCCCGCGCAGCCGGCCAGCAGCAGCTCGTGCAGCCTGCGCGCGCCGGGCGCCTCTACCGAGTACAGCACCAGCCGCCCGCCGATCTCGGCGTTGACCGTCAGGCGCCGCCGGCGCCTCTGCACGCAGCGCACCGCCGAGTACGGCACCTCGCGGCAGCCGGCCCCGTGCTCTATGCGGAGCCTGTCGGCGCCCGCGTGCACCACGCAGGCGCGCCCGTTGACCTCGGCCCTGAAGGGGGTATCCACGACTGCCGCCGCCCGGTTCCGTAAAAGGGCCGGCCCCGCCCGGCCCCCCGGGGCCCCGCCTCGGGGTGCCCCCGCGGGGGGCCCCCGGCGCGCGCGTTTTTCCGCCGGCCATAAATAGGGGTACCGTACGGTACGGTACCATTGGCCGAGCCGTGCGCCCACCAGTCGCGCCTGACCCGCACGCCCGACGGCGAGCTGGTCTGCCGGTGCGGCGTGGTCGTCTGCGAAAGGCTGCCCGACGAGGGGCCCGCGGAGCTGCCCGCGCGCGTCTCGCTGTACCACCGCGTGGAACTTGGCGGCAGCCAGACCGACGCAAAGAGGGCCGTCGGCAGGCGCGTGCACACGCACGCGCAGGTCTCGTCCGAATTCTCCAACATCTGCTGCAAGCTGGGCATGCCCGAGTTCGCGCGGCTGCGGGCCTGGTCTGCCTACCACAAGCTGCGCAGCCGGACCGCCTACACGCGCGCAAAGTGCGCCATGTACGCCGTGTACGGGGCCTGCCGCGCGGCCGACTTTCCGGTCTCGGAGGAGAGCGTGCGCGAGGCGGTCCTGTCCGTCTTGTGCGTGCGCCGCGCGCCCACGATGCTCGGCGTGATATCAGAACTCCACGAGGACGCCGAGGCGCTCGGCCTGGATTCGGGCGGCCACTCGCCCTGGTTCTACCTCAACCTCGAGATATCCTCGGCCCAGGGCTTCTTTTCGGACGACGGCGATTTCGACCGGTTCCGGGCCGCGGTCATGCGACTGTACCAGTCGCTGCGCGGCACCCACAGGAGCCGGGCGCGGCGGGCCGTCCAGTTCGCCCTGGACAGCATGGCGGTGATCCAGTGACGGAGAGGGTGCGGCTCTCGTCGGTCGGGCAGCTGCCCGCGCGCGCGAGGCACGTCTCGGAGAGGCTCGTCTCGGACGTGTCCAGGAATCCGGGCTCGGCCAGGCCGCTGCGCCTTGGCAGGGCCGGCGGCGCGCTGTACCCGCTCAACGACGACGAGACGGTCATGGGGCTGAGGCGCGCCAGAAAGGCCGAGGCGGCCGCGCACGTCTACGAGTACGGCTCGGTCCCCGAGCTGGTCGCCGCGCACGTAATGGAGAACACGCACCCCTCCTCGATAGACGCCCTGCTGATAGGCCCCCTGATGGGGTACCTTGCCGAGAGCGGCATGGGCGAGGCCGAGGCGCGCCGCAGGACGGGCCTGGAGCGGCGGCCCGAGCTGGCGGCGGCCGCGCGCGCGCCGGTCACCGACGAGGCGCGCAGGGTACTGCTGGACATGTGCCGCAGCTTCGCTGCCCGCCTGCACGATCCGGCCACGCCCCCATACGTGGCCGTGCAGCTGGGCAGGATCAGGCCCGAGCGCCAGGCGGCGGCCGCGCAGGCCCTGGTGGTGGCCTGCAGGATGACGATGAGGTCGGGCGCAAAGGCCTCGTGGCCCAGCGCCAACGGGGTCGAGCAGGTGCTGCGCGGCTTCGAGGGGGGCCGCCCGGCGCCGCCGGCGCGCGAGCGCGTCTGCGTGCCGGGCCCGGTGGGCGAGCTCAAGAAAAAGGGGCCGGCGCGCCCGGCCCCCGGGCGGGCGGCGGCCGGGGCGGAAAAGTACATCCGCGACGATCCAGACCTGCGGTACGTGCCGGCCAGCGGCTCGGATCTGTTGGTGAACAGGAGGACCGGCAGGGTGGCCGAGGTCTCGGAGGGCGGCTCTACGTACGTCGTCTCGGGGGACTTGGGCAGGCCGGTCCACTTTCTTCCCGACCACGTGCGCGAGTACCTGGGCGCCGACGGGGGCTCGGCCATACGGGTGACCCGGTACCCGTCGGCCGCGCGGGCCTCGCGCGCGCTGGCCAGGGCCGCCAAGAGCGGCGCCCGCGTGGTGGTGCTCAGCTCCTGCGCGCTCCCGCGATGACCGATTCCATGGCGCGCGCCCGCGGCGCGAGGCGCCGCCTCGCCTGCTCCTGGGCCGAGGCGTGGGTAGGGGCCGCGCTGCGCGGCACCTTTTCCAGCTCGGATCTTGCCGGCGGCCGGAGGGGGTACCGGGCAGCCTGCGTCCTGTCCCGCCTGGGCTACGCCGAGAGGCTGGGCCGGCGCTCGTCGGGGTGCAGGTACCGCGCCACGCTGCTGGGCAGGTGCATGGCCGCCGGCGCCCGCCTCGGCGTCGGGTTCGTGCCCCTGTGCGTGGCGGCCGAGGCGCGCGCCATGCACCTGATGCAGGACGAGTGCGGGGCCGACCGGGCGTACCCCGTGTACCTGCTGCAGGAGGCCCTCGAGGGGCTGTACTCTGCAAAGACGGTGCGCAACTCGGCGTCCGCGCTCTGCTCGGCGGGGATGGCCGAGCGCGTGCGCGGGGGGGCCCTGCGGCTCCTGACGGACGACTTTGGCGGGTTCGAGCCGGCGCTGGCCGAGCTCCACGAGTGGGTGGCCGGCGCGCGCGACCGGGCGGGCGCGCCGCGCCCGGGGGCGCGCCCGTGACGGAACTGCGGCTGGCAGCGGCCCTTGCGCTGCTGCTGGCGGCCTCGTGCTGGGACGCGCGCAGCCGCGAGGTGCCCGACTGGGCGTGGATGCTGGGCGGGGGCCTGGGGGCCGCCCTGTACGCGCTGGACTGGGGGGACGTCGACGCGTTCTGGGTTTTTTCGATGGGCTCGGGGGCGCTGGTGTCCCTGTTCGCGTGGAGGCTCTTGCCGGTCGGCGGGGCCGACGTGCTGGCCGTCGTGTCTCTGTCGGTGCTCTGCCCCGCCTGGGGGCCGGTGCCGGTGCCGCCTTTCGTCTTCTTCGGGGGGCTGATATTGGAGCACATGGGGGCGATGTGCCTCAACCTGCGCTACAACCTGGCCGACCTGGCGCGGGGAACCTCCCCGACGCGGGGCCTCGGCGGCTCTTTGTACGAGCGGGCCATGGCTTTCCTTTGCGCGCACCGGCGCAGGCCCGGCGAGCGGTTCACGTTCCGTGCAGAGTCGGGCGAGGGCGGCGAGAGGAGGATAGACCTGTCGGCGCCGCGGCCCGACTCGGAGTTCGAGCGGCGCGAGGGGGTATTGGTGAGCTGGGCCATGCCGGCCATGCCCTTTTTGTGCGCGGCGCTGGCCCTCGCGGCGCTTGTAGGCTCGCTGGCCTGAGCGCTAGAAAGTCCGGCACGGATCCTGCCAGTAGATGTGGTCTGTGAACACGCGTCTTCTGTCGATCCCTTTTCTGTCGATCTCTTCGAGAACTTCCGGAAAGTCCTCGTGGCTGGCGCGGACTTTTTGATCGAGGACGGCTATGTACTTGCCGGCGTAGTCTTTTTTGAGCGCCTCGCGGTTGTCCGCCACCCAGTCCGCGTTGGCGCTGAATTCTGCAAGCTCGGCGCGCATCTTGTCCCAGTCTCTTGCGATCATCTTTTTTACCTGTTTTATGTGGGGGGAGGATGCCGCGTCGCCCACGTAAATGATGTCTGGTTCAGAGCCTGTCATTGAGCACCGTGCCCACTTGCGCAGCGTCGAATAAAATCTCTTCTGGTTCCAAGAGGCGTGCGTACGAGCCTGTCCCGAATCCGGGAGGCACCGGCACGCGGGCCGGGTTAAAAGCGGGGCGCGCTTGTACGACGACCCTTCCGGGACGCGGCCCCCCCTGCGGGGTGCATGCCGGGAGGGCGACTCGGCGCCGGGGGCGGATTTTAATACGGCCCGCCCGCGCGCGGGCGCATGAGCGAGCCGGAGCTGTTGCCAGCAAAGTGCCCCGAATGCGGCAGGCGGAAGGGGGCCGAGATATTCTACGGGTACCCGGCACCCGACGCCTGGCCCCGGATAGAAAAGCTGGTCGAGGAGGGCAAGGCGGAGCTGGGAGGGTGCTGTGTGTCGGGTGAGGATCCAAAGTACAGGTGCGGCTCGTGCGGGCACGCGTGGGGCAGGGCGGAGCTCTAGTCCTGTATGCCGGCGTGCCCGGATACGATGAGGCTTTTTGAAACGCGCACGCAAGAACCACAAATGCCGCCCGGCCGGTAGTCGGTTTTGGCGGCGCGGCCCGGGATCGATCGTCTGTGGCGTTCAGGCCGCCTTTGGCGTTGTTGCCGAGCGCGTGTATCTCCAGCGGTCGAAGCCGTACTCTGAGCACACGTCGTAGTGGTGGCGCATCTCCTTCTTCCAGGTGTTCTTCCCCCTGGCAGAAAGCTGTAGTAGCGACACCCTCATTTCCGGCATGTTCTCTGCATACTCTTCGTTTCGCACCACCAGCTCCCCGAAATAGGGCTTTATCGGGGGCAGCAAGTCGCTCTTTTTCAGGTTGCATTCTGCGCAGGAGAGCACCAGATTCCACGCGTCGTCGTCGTAGATGTACGAGAAAGGTATGAAGTGATCTACGTGCATCCCGGATCTGTTGAACGAATTGAGGCAGTAAAAGCACGCGCGCTCCCTTTCGTAAAACATGTTCCGGTACTTGGTGAGGGGCCCGCGCTTCCTTTCTTTCGACATGATCTTGGAGGCCAGCAGCGGCAGTCCGTGGTTCGCCTTTTCAAGATACAGCACCCACTCTGCCAGCAGGGCCTGGGTGAGAAGGTGGTTGTTCCTCCTGAAGAACGAATGAGCTTCGGGGCGCAGCGTGATCACCTGCCTGTCGTCGTCGTAATCGTAGAACAAGCCGCTGTCGCCCGCCCCTCCGTCGTCTGTCTCTTGGAACTTTGACACCACCACGCCCGTGCCTGTAGAGTGGCCGAAGACGCTGGACAGGATCTGCTCCCTTGCCGACTTTAACTGGCCGTTCGGTATGTCCTCGTACCGGACGGGGGGCCTGTCCCCGAACGCCTTCTCCAGTATGCTTATGACCACCGGCTGCCTCTTGGTGTGGAAGTCCTGCTTCATTCTGAACCTGAACCGCTGGTGCCAGTAATGCTTGAGAAATTCGCCCGCAAGATAGTCGTACGGTATGTCGCGGGAGGCGCCGTCCGGCGCGTTGGCCTTGCAGTAGTCCAGCAGCGTCTTGCCCAGCGCGAACTTGTACGTGTTGTCTTTTTTGGACTTGGATATTATCGACATGAACAGCCTTCTCATACCGGCGTCGGTTCCCTCGGTTGCGGCCTCCGGCGCGCAGGGCGCGCCGGCCACGGCGGGCCGATCCGCGCGCCTGTGCGGATCGGACAGCCTAAAGACGTTGATCCGCCTACCCTTGCGCCAGTCGACCAGCTCGCCGCGCCCGCGCATCTTGATGATTTCCCTGACCGTCGCCCTCCTCAGGTCGTTCGACTTGCGATCGGGCCCGTGCAGGGACGGCGGCAGGCGCAGCTCCTCTGCGACCATGGCGTCCAGCCCCGCCTTCGTGTGCCAGATCCGCCTGGACCGCAGCCCAATCTGCGGCCGGTCTCCGGCTAAATCCGCGCCCAGCTCGTCTACGGTCCGGCCCCTGTTGGCCAGCACGTACGCCACCATCTTGGGAATCGCGTCCCTCTGCTGGCGGGTTAGGGTTTTTTGCACTGTCCGGGGTCGCGATCGGTCTCATAAAAATGCGGGCGGCGGGGACCAGCTTCGGCGCGGCCGGGCCAGCCTCGCAGCCGGCGACCGAACCGGCGGCGCCCCTCCGAATCCGCGCGCGGACGGACATGCATACAAGCGCCAGATCTCGTCCGCGCAGGCCGCGAACAGCTCAGCGCTCCGCGATGGCGTTTCCAGCTCGCCTTGCACATCCCTGTCACCGCCGGCCCTGCCCAGCACGTGGTTCTTGATCAGGTTCGCCCTAGCCCAGCCCAGTCGTCGAGGCTTTTGACCACCTGGAACGCCGCCTCGTCGTCGGGCACCTGCGCGTTTATTACAAAGCCGTAGTTCCTGACGCAACGCGCGAAACTTGCCAGCGCCCGGGCATCCCCGGGCGGTTCTGCGCCCCCGAAGCCGCCTGCCAGCGCCTCGCTTATGCGCCCGTGCAGGAAAACGTAGTTGCTCTTTAGGAGCCTGGCCGAATCGGCGTCCGGCTCCATTTTCCGGAGGCGCGCCAGCTGGGTGGCGTGGCCACCGAGCTCGCGGCGCTGTATCTCCTCTAGCAACGCCCCGTCGTCTCCGTTGAGCACGAGCTTCCAGCCCACGCGGCGCCCGTCTATGTGGGTGTTTTCTATCATCGATTCTGCCAGCGCGTCGGCCTCGGCCCGGGCCCCGGCGTCCTCTGCAAGCACGTCGCGGATCACGCAGAACAGCAGCGTGAGGGTGGTCAGGATCTGCTGGCCCTCGACGACGCACAGGGCGTCTTTCTTGCAGGGCACCAGCACCACCCAACCCAGCAGGCGCTGCGCGTCCCTTGCCGCGCCCGGGGAACTTTTCGCCGCGCCGAACGCGCCCGCTAGCACGTCCCACAGGTGCTCCGCCGCCTCTTGGCTCCACGGGCAACCTCGCTGGAACTTTGGCACCTCGAACGTTACGCTGCCCGAGAACATGCCGTTTACGGATTCGGTTCGGGTGTTGGAGAATCTGTTGATCACGAGAGGGCCTTGGGCGGCTCTCTTAATAATCTTGCATCGGGATTGTACGCTTGCATTGACTCTTCCTGATGGCATGCGCCGAAAGGCGCGCGCGGCGGACCGCCTTTGGACTGATTTTTAAGCAAGTACCTGCGCGGTGCCTGCGTGGACGATCTCGCATTGCGCCGTGTGGACTTGGACGCGATACTTAGGGGATCGTCGCACGCAAGGCAGACCAAAATAGATGTGGGCGTGACCGATCTGGCAGCCAGCATAGAGTCTATAGGCCTGCTGCAGCCCATACGCGTGGCAGAGACGGGACAAGAGGGCGTCTACGAGCTGTTGGACGGCCAGCGCAGGTTCTTGGCATTCTGGCTGCTACGTAAAAAAGAGCCCGGCCGGTTCTCAAGAATACCCAGCCTCGTACATCCGGCAGAGATGGAAGAGTGGGAAAAAAAGGCGATCTCGCTGCACGCCAACCTGTCCCAGGTGCCTATGAACAAAACAGACAGGGTCAACGCCATGACCGTGGTCTTTGACAGGTTTGGGGGCGTGGAAAAGATGGCAGAGGCCACCTCGCTGCCGCGGCACGCCATACGCAGATACGTGGAGGCATCGCGCCTGCCCGGACTCCTGAAAAGCGCCGTGCTGGACGACGGGCTTGCGATGCGCGCGGCGCTCGACGCTACAGACCTGCACGCGCGCGACCGTGACGATCCGGCCCTGATGCTCCAGACGGCCAAGGATCTACAGTCGCTCACGGGCAGGCAGATTTCATACGTAAAAAAGGCAAAGGCCGACAAGCCGGACAGGCCGGTCGCCGACATAATAGCCCACATAAGATCGCTTGATCTAGGAAGGCACGACATTTTGATATCCGCAGACTCGGATACGTACTCGCGCATACAGCTTCACGGGGAGCAGAACAAGGCTTGGACGGTGGCCGATGCCGCGGCGGATCTGGTGGAGGACGGCCTGGCAGCCAACGAGGCGTGATTTGGAGCCGCGCAAGCCGGGTCGGACGGCCCGGCAAAGTAGCGGCGCCGGGGAGCTCGTGCGGGTATTTCTGCCGGCCGGGCCGGAACCGCGGGGCAACTTTGGCCGCATAGAGCGGTGCAAAAAGGCGGGCATGCCGATCATGGCGTTTCTTAGACGCAAGATGGGGCGCGCGGCTAAACCGCGCCGTAATGTCGGGGGCCGCCGATCATGCCGCAGCTGACAGACGACTTGGTTCTTTACGCGAAACTGCTCTGCAGCGTAAACGCCTCCGGCAGGAACCGTCCGCTGTCGCCGGCCGAAGCGGCAGGACTGATCCATAGGATGATGAAAGAGGGCATGTCCGTGCAGGAGGTGTCCAAACGCGTGTCGGTGTCCGAGGACACGATAAAGCGGTTCTTGAGCCTCTCAAAGTTGCCTCCCGAGTACTGGAACGCGGTCGTGTGGGGAACGTCCACCGACTGCGGCGTGTCGTTCAGCACGGCTGCAAAAGTCGCGCAACTATCTGAACTAGGCGACATGAGGATATTGCTGGGCGCGCCGATGGAGCACAAGTTCACCAAGAACTAGATCGAAAACATCGTGGCGCTGAGGCGGGCCAAGCGCGGCCCAGACATGGCCGGCTGTATAGAAAAAGTCAAGAGCGTCAGGGTGCGCGCGAGCCCCAAATACGTGTACGTGATCACGGTAAGCAGGGAGACGATGTCAAAGCTCGGGGCGTCGGCCCCGCCCGACGAAGCGACAGCTCTGCGCGGCGCCGTCTCAGAACGCTTGGGGCCGGACAACGTGCTGGCCGTGGTCGTCCGCGGGCTGCGGGTGGCGCTGAGCCTGAACGGCGAGGGCGCCGAGCGGTTCGCCGCGCTGCTGGAGCGCAACGGGCTGACGCTGGGCGACAGCGTGGCCCACTTTGCCGACGGACTGCGTGGCCAAGCTCCGGCTTGAGCCTCGAGCGCACTAGAGCGCAATCTTTGCCCGCCGGGAATCCAGCTCCGCCCCGAAGCTCGGGCGCCCTTTTCGCACCGCGCGTCGGATCGTGCGGCACAAGCTGCGGCTGCCGGCCTTGCGCCGGCCTCGGGCAACCGCCGCTTGCCCCGCGCTCCCGGATCCGGCGCGCCAAACGAGCAAACTGTAGGCCTGGCAAGCTTATTACGAATGCGGCGCAGCGTCCCCACCCATGACAGAGGCGCGCCGGGAGCTGTTCCGGGATCAGATCTCGGACATATGCGATCGGCTGGACATACCGGCCGGCGAGGCTTTTGCACGCTGGGTGCTCGGAAACGTGCTGGGCATAACGGACGAGGCGGAGATCAACGAGTCGGTCTCGATAAGGGGAGGGGGCGGCTTTGGCATCGACGCATTCTGCGCCTACGAGAGCGGGGACGCCGGGTACGTGTGCTGGATCCGGGCAAAGTACGGCGACGGCCACGATCAGAGGGTCACCAGGGAGGACGCGGAGTCTTTTGCCTCCACGCTGGACCACCTGCGCCGGTGCCCGGACGGCGCCAACGCGACTTTCCGGCAAAAGTCCGCCGAGTTTGAAATGGCGGAGGCGCGGCACCCGCCCATCAGGAAGCGGATGATCCTCGCCGTCACCGGAAAGGCGGACGGCCAAGTCCGGGCCCTGTCGGCCGATCCGAGGTGGAACGCAGAGAGGCTGGACGGAGGGCCAGCCTACGGCACAAGCTTCGAGATTCTGGACATGGACGGCATCCTGTCCCGCGTGAGAGTGCCGCACACCCCTGCGCTACAGGTAAGATTCGACGGCAAGACAATCTGCAGAAAAGACGGGGCCGACGGCAAGTCGGTCATAGGGCACATCGCCGCCGGCTCGCTGGCGGATCTGGCAAGGGAGTACGGGGAGGCGCTGTTTATGGGAAACCCGCGGCAGGCGCCGGAGGACGAGTCCCACGCGTACAAGGCCATGCTCAACACGCTGCGCGACGGCGGGGCGAGATCCAGATTCTGGAAGATGAACAACGGGATAACGGCGGTCTGCACGAGGCTCGACGCCGTGGACGGTTCCACTTACAGCGTAGAAAACTTCAAGATAGTCGACGGGAGGCAGACCGTGCGCGCTCTGGAAAACACGACGCACCCGGCCGACGGCGTGCTAGTCTTGCTGTCCGTACACGAAGCGGCCGGCGACGGGGAGCGCCGCCTGATCGGCGAGGCTGCAAACACGCACAACCCCGTCGAACTTGCGGCCTTGGTGGCAAACTATCCTGAGATGACCGATCTTGCCTCGCAGTGCCGGCAGGATTTTCCGGAGTTTTACTTTGAGCGCCGGCCAAACGGGTTCGCCTCGGCCATGTCCGCTGTCCGGAACCGGGTGACACGCCGGCGCGTCATGGAAACGGGTGCGGTGGCCAGGGCGTACTGCGCGTACGCCATAGACCCCAACGACGCGATCGCGCCGGACAAAGTACTGTTCTCGACCACAGACGGCCATTACGACCAAATCTTCAAGGACAGGCACATTCGGGATCTGATCATACCGCACATATTCATGCAGCTGTTCGGTGAGCTCCACCGCAAGTGGTGTCGGGATCTCAAGGACGACCCATCCGACAAGGTGGCGCGAGCCAAGGGAATCATCAGCAAGGATGTCGTAAAGTACTACGCTTTGAGGTTCGTCTACGAGTCCATGATCGGACTAGACGGCTCCGTTCGTGTCTCGGTCGAAGACAGCTTGATAGAGACATTCCGCGGTCTGAAAAGGAAGGATCCCGTACCACAACAACTATTGGATGCGGCGGAGGCCGCCTACGACTTGTTTATGTCCGTCTTTAACATGGAGAGAAACAACACGTGGCCTGCCAATCTGATCAAAAAGATCGGAGCCAAGGGCTACCGAGCGACTGCCGACGGCGTGCCCAGCCCGTACGACATTATGCAGGCGCTAAGGCAAAACGGGGACAAACTACTCCCGCACATGCTTCGTACGCGAGAGTACGCGGCAAAGCAGCTTGGCGATCCGGTGCAGGAAAAACTACGCAGGCTCGCGGTTCAGCGGTAAGTCCAAGCCATTCCGCTTCGCGAGGGCGAGCCGAAGCCCACGATCTGAAACGCACCATGATCGGATCGCGCAGTCCGGGGGTGCGCGGCAGGCCGGAAAAGGGGCGCCGAGGCGATTGTCCAGGCCGCAGGCAAGACATGCCCGAACCTATTCTGCCGGTCATGGAAGATTTCGCCCCCGCCTGTCTGATGCGTGGAGGGGAAGGCGAAATTTTCAATGCTCGCTAGAATAGGCTTGGGTTCTGCACGGAAGCCGGGGCCACAGGCGCCGCTTCAGCAGCGCTGCCGACGATGCGGGTATCCCTACGTACATTGCGGCGTTGGCTAGCAGGACGGCGGCGCCGTAGGCCGCAATTTCGGCGTCCGACGAGGTGTCCGCGTGTTCCAGAACGGAAAGCGACCAGAGCATGGGGGCCAGCGCGTACAGCACCGCCTGCCTGAGAGCGGGGCTCTGCCGCTCCCAGTCGGACACCGTAGGCGAGAACGCATAGTACGCTAGGTTGAACCCCGTAATGAACGCCCTCCCGGATTCGGTGCCGTACACAGCGCCGTCGCGGATCTCGCGGAGCCGCTGCACCTGCGGCGCCAGCTCGGTGCCGTACGCCGCGGTGGCCACCAGGCATCCGCCCCCGCTTGGGGCAGAGATCAGCTGGCATATTCCGTCCCGGTCGAGCTCTTGGCCGGGCCCGCATCGGGGACTTGGTTCTTCGGTCGCGCCTGAACCCGTCTCTGCGGATCCGTCTTCGAGCGCCCGAGATCCGGCGTCAGGCGCAGGCGGGAGATGCCGTTGCGGCTCTTCAGGCGCGCCGTCAAGCTCCGCCTGCATGTCTTCGAGCGCCCCAGATCTGGCGTCGGGAGCCTGCGGCTCGGCGCCGGGCGTTTGTGGGCTCTGCGTGCGCGCGATCATCTTGCATGTCCCGTCCAAGCCGAGATATTCGTCAGGCCCGCACAGAAGACCGGGATCGGCCGCGCCCGCATCGACCTCCGCGGGCCCGTCCAAAGATCCGACGCCTGCGGGCGGAGGTTGCACCACATCGAACGAAGCCGTCCCGATTATCCTGTCTGCCACGGATGCCATGACTTCGTACGTGCCCGCGGGCGAATCGTAGTTCAGGGGAATCGAGGCCTCAAAGTCGCCCGGCGGCACGTACGAGATCATTTTTCCATCGGTGCGGCCGTCCGGATACGTGTAAGTCAGCGCGACGCGTATTCCGGCATATCGGGGATCCACGGTTCCGCTCACCTTGACCTCCGTGTAGCCCTGCTGCCATACGTCGTACATGTCGCGCTCTACCTCGAGCGTGCCGACCTCACCGGTTGTCCTAGACTCGGGTTCGGCTCTCGTGGGGATCGCGTTTGGCGAGCCGCCTTCGGAGACCAGCGCGGGAGCAGTGAACGTAAACGAGCCGATGACAGAATCGATCAGATCGTAAAACAGCGTGCCGTTCTCCAAGTCCGTCTCGGCCACCATGTACCATGCAGTCGTTCCGGAATGTACCTCGGCCACCCTAGTGAACGTCTCGTAGCTCTGCCTATCCTCCCAGTGCGTCCACCCGTACTCGACGTTGTACGCCTTGAGGCCAGAGTCCAGCACGGACGTGTACGTGTCGAATACGAAGAAATCGGAGCACGCGTATCCGCTCTCGGCCGCCGTTTCACAAAAATACCTCTCGTCGTCGACTATCATGTCCAATATATCAGAATCGCCCAGCGTCGCGTAGTCGATGTCGTACAACAAGAGGGTTATGTTAGCGTACAGCTCGTCGTCAAAGAACGTCACCAGACTAGGTCCATCGTACGCTTCGCCCAGCGTCTGATCGAGCGCCGGATCGTAGATAGACCACGACGATGGGTATTTTACGGTGTACATTTTCATCGGATCTACGAACAGCGTCAGCGACTCGTCCGCACTGAAAGCCTCGGGTTGCGCGGGTGCCTCGCGCTCTGGCTGTGCGATGCCCCTGGCAAAGCTGGGATCTACTTCTTGGAACTGCACCGTTATCGAGGTGAGCGGTTCTGTCAGTGTGTCGGGGCTAAGTATCAGCAGGCCCGCGTTCCTGGACACGCCGCTGCACGTGCCACCGTAGCTCAGATAGTTTTCCCCAAAGCACGCGCTGTCGGCATAGTATTCGAACGACTCTCCATCGGCCCAATCGCTTAGCGCCGAGCCGTCGGGCACCACGTACACGTCTAACCCGTAGGTGGGATCCTCGATCGAGACATGGTAGGCGAACGAGCTCACGTCCTTTACGGTGCAAAACGGCTCAAAGTGGCCGTAACCTTCGGTGGTAGTTATCTCCCGCTCGACAAGGCCGTATTCTCTGTTCAGCGCTATCGGGTACATTATGTCCGACGGATCGTCGCTGTGCCCATAACCGAGCACGTGCCCGATCTCGTGAGCCATGATTTCGGTTACGTACCGCGAAGAGTACGGCGACCATCTTCCCTCACAATCGCTGTCACCCAGACCCACTTCTATAAACTGGGTTCCAAGGGCATACCCAACGTGCTCTACGCCGAACTCCTTGACCCACTGGACCCTAAAGTCCGCCTGCGCGGGATCGTCTACCTGGTAGAACGCCATTCCGGGCAGCCGTTCTTCCCAGTACTGCGTAGCTTCGTACATTACGTTCCCCGCGTACGAGGCCCATTCGGGAAGATCGTCAATGTACACATACCTGTCGGTCTGGGCGTGCGCGTCCCAGACGCACGCGGCAGAAAGCGACGCAAGGGCCAGCGCGGCCAGCGAGGCGCCCAGAATCCCCCGCGCGGACGCTCGGCGTAGCACCGCCGCCCGGCCCCCCGCCGCCCTTTATAGCCAACCCCCGACCGGCACCGCTATAAGGAGGGGCCGTTCGCGCGGCGACATGAAGGCGAGGGGGCGCGGCAGGCCGGCGGGCAGGCGCGCACGGCCGCCGGGGTACCGCGCGCAGGCGCCCGGCTCGTGCACGCGCCTGTTCGGCGACGAGTGCGCCAAGGTGCTGGAGGGCCTCGGGCCCAAGGAGGCCGCCGCGGCCGACCGCATGGGGGCGCTCGCCTCCCGCATGAGCCGCAGGTACCCGTTCGTGTTCCTGCCCGACTTTGCAGAGGACCTCATGGACGGCATGTCGGGCAGCGCCATGCGCTCAAAGTACTGCATAGAATCGCCCATCGACTTTGCCAACCTCGTCCGCTACACCCTGAAGCTGGAGGGCTTCCGCTCCAAAAAGCACGGCGCCGACAACAGGCGCCGCAACCTCGCAAAGCCGGGGTGGAAAAAGACCTACGAGCTCATATCGTCGCAGGCCGAGCTGCTGCGCGCCCCCCTCACCTCGCTGCTCTCCTGCCGGATACTGACCGCGGCGCTCTGCGAGGCGGTCCTCGAAAAGGGGAGCGTGCCGCTAAAGGACCTGGGCGCGCGCGTGGCCGCCTCGCACGCCCGCATGAAAAAGAGGGTCCACTTTCCGGCCGGCGCCCGCCTCTCGTACAGCGCGGCCCAGCTCGACTCGCTGGTCGAGCACCTCGTGGCGGCAAAGCGCCTAAAGAAGGAGGGCGGCAGGCTGCGCGCCCCGCCAAAGTACTCTGGCCTGCAGGACGTCATGTACAGGATACTCGATTCGCGCACGGACGGGGCCTCCTACCAGAGCCTGATGACATCGACCGCGAAGGCGCTGCCGCTGCTGCGCTTCCTCCCAAAGATACCCGGCTTCGATCAGTGCCTCGAGGCGATGCTCGAATCGGGGCGCGTGCTGCAGACCGGCTCGCTCTCGACCAACTTCGGGTACAGCCGGCAGCTGTTCACGAAGAAAAACTACCAGAGGCTGGCGGCCCAGGCCAGGAAGGAGGCGCTGCGCGCCGGCCGCACAAAGTTCTTCGGCCGCAGCGTCGAGGCGCCCGTCTTCGTCTCGGAGCTCGACGGCCTCGGCCCCGAAGAGCAGGCCTCGAGGCTGGCGGGACTGGCCCTGGCAAGCTCGGCGCTGCTCTCGGAGCAGCCAGGCTTTGACTTTGCCGCCGACGTCTCGCAGCGCAGGGCCGGCCAGGACGCCCTCGAGGAGCTGGGCATAACCTCTGCGAAACTGTGCTGCAAGGCCTCGGTGGGCAGGCAGGTCAGCGCCTCGCTGGTGCGCAGGCTGGCGCGCGAGGCGCCGGCCGGCAGCCAGCCGGTCGTGTTCACGTGCGTCCCGGTCCCGCCGGCCGCCGCCGAGCAGGCGCGGGCCAGCTCCGTGCTGGTAATAGAAAAGGCCGACCTGCTCAGGTGGTGCTCGCAGGTGGGCACCGTCCCGTGCAGGCCCGGCTCGGTGGCCCGCGTCATGTACGGCGAGGGGACCGGCAGGGTGGGCACCGTAGAATCGGTCGACTGCCTGGCCGGCACCGCCCGGGTGCGGCTGATACCGGAGGGCTCCGGCGAGTACCCCATCCGGTGCCTCAAGGACCTGCTGTGCGCGCCCGACGCCGAGGGCGCCGACGGGGGGTACGCGCAGATGCTCGGCTCGCTGGCCCGCGCGGCCCCCGAGACGTTCGAGGACGGGATGGGCCTGCACGTGCTAAAGACGCACGCCACCGAGCGCGACATGCTAAAGAGCACAAAGCCGTACCTGTTCGGGCCCGGCCCGCAGCCCGAGGCCGGCAGCAGGTCGCGCCGCCAGGTGTACGCCGAGTTCGAAAACTCCATATGCGTGCGGATGGATACCCCCAAAAAGCACGAGCTGGGCGAGGTCTCGTGCACGTGCGGCCACCGGCTCGACCAGGAGCACTATTTCACGCTCTGCAGGCACATCGTGGCCGCGGCCAACCACGTGGCGCGCGGCGGCTCCGTCATGATGCCCGACAGGGCGCGCCGCATAGCCAGGGTGAAAAAGTTCGCCGACCGGTTCAGGGAGGAGAGCGCGGCCAACGCCGTCTCCGCGCTGTGCGACGTGCTCGATCCCGAATCCAGGCGGGCCCTAGGAGAGTACCTGCTCTCGCGCGCCGGCGGCTAGCGCCTCGCGCCCAAGCCTCGCGACGGCGGCCCGGTCCATCGTGGCCAGCTGGGAATCGAGCTTTTCGAAGAGGGCCGCCATCTGCGGCTCGCCCCTCAGGGCGCCGAGCACGCGGGTGCGCCGGTCCCCCGAGGCGCGCGCCCTCTTTACGGGCTTGGGGCGGGCAGCCGGCTTTACTGGCCCGTCCTTCCTGTACCAGGGGTCGTAGCCGAGCCTCTCGAGCATGTGCTCCCACGAGCCGAACTCCTTTTCGTACTGCTCGGGGCCGAACCGCGGGCCGACCTCGTCCCTTGCCGGCACCCTGCCCAGCCTGCTCTTGGCTGCCTCGAACTCGGCCGCCAGCGACATCTTGTTGGGCTCGGGCGAGCGGGCCGTCTCCAGTATCCGGTCTATGGGGGCGCCGAACTCGTACTCGATGTCGGCCACGCGCATGCGCGCGGGGAGCAGCTCGTCCATGCGCGCCGGATCGCCGGTCTGCGCCATGGCCCTGCCCAGGCCTGCCAGCATCAGGCCCCTGTGCTTGTTAAAGTAGGACAGGTCGGAGCTCTGGTGGCCCTCTTTTCTGGGCTTGTATATGGAGTTCCTCGGGACCCTGCGCAGCTGGTGGCCGCAGCAGCCGCAGAACCAGGCCGTCTTTTCGGGAGAGGCAGGCGAGCCGTCCCTCGAGCGGGCGCCGCGCCGGTCCAGCCAGACGTCGCAGGTCTGGCAGCGCACCTGCCCCGCCTGGTACCTGCTGCCGGTCCTGGGCCTCTTTGCGGCGTACCTCCTGCACGCGCCCTCGCACTTGCGCCCCTTTTCCAACGCGGCCCCGGGGGGGCCCGCCCGTATATGAACTCAGATCCGCGCGCCCATCGCGTCCGATACGGCCGCGCGGACGTATTCCGAAACGGCCTCGAACGGCGGCGGGCCGCCGGGCACGAGGTGCCTGAGGTCTTTTGTCCAGTGCCTCGACTTTTCGGGCAGCCTCTCGAGCAGCATGCCCAGATCGAACGCCTCGCCGTACGCCGACGCCGTCTTTGCCCTCAACCATGGCGGCGTCGATCCCGACGCCGCGCCGGTGCAGGAACCACACGTCGTGCAGGTGGCGCGGGTGCCTCGTGTACGCCAGGGCCCTGACCTTTTCGGCCATGATCTCCCCTGCCGGCATGGCGGGGACGGAGAACGAGCCGAGGCCTTCGTACGAGTGCAGCACGGGCCTTGCCGCGCCCCCCGCCGCCACGTCCTCCCGCATGCTAGGTCTATCTTGATGTTCGTCGACCAATCGTCTGTCTGCCTGTACTTTACCTCGAACGCGGCGCTCTGGCCTTTTTTTCGAAATCGCGCACTTCGGTGAATTCGACGTCGAGGCCTTTCATGCTGTCCTCCACGAAACCTGCAAAATCGTCCGAAATGTCTTCCAGGCAGCTGAAATCCAGATCCTCGGAGAACCTGAAATCTTCATAGTGCAACTTTTTGATCGACGTGCCGCCCTTGAAGACCATGCTGCCCAGCTTTGGGAACTCGGCTATCTTGGACAGCAGGCTGGTGAGCGCGTAGTCTTTTTCCACGGTTCCATACGGCACGCAGTACCTGCCGGCCAGCGCCCTGACAAGGCCGATGTCCATCAGTGATCCATCCAGTCGAGCAGCTCGGCGCGGGTTGCGTTCACCACCAATCCGTACTCCTTGGACATCGTGGCACCCTTTCTGCCGTAGAGGGGATCCAGCAGGTGGACCGATGTCTTTTTCATCCTGGCTATCTTGCGCGAAATCTCCCCTTCTATGTCCAGTACGGAGAGCAGGTAGCCTAGCCGCTTCAGGACCACATCCACCTGCACCCTCTCTGCGGCCTCCAGAACTTCATGCCAGCAGACTTCTTTGCGCGCGCTCCACATGGCCTTGGTTATCTCTACTATGCCCCCGCAGTATTCCGAGTGCATCAGGCCGTCCACTATGGTCTTCTCCCTCGACGAGACGTTGAACTTTTTGCCCGAACCCGCGTCTTGCTGAGTAAAGCCGAAGAACTTTCTCTCCGCGAGCCTCACGAACTCGAACCGCTGCCCGCCGTACTCGAAATTCCGCTTTTTCTTGGTGGTCGCTACCAGCACCGTGTACGGTATCTGATCGGTCATTCCCCAAAAGTTCATGGCCGTCCAAAACCCCACTAGTACTGATCTATCAGGCGGGGCACTATGACTCCCGGGCGCTCTGCCCAGTACAGATCCGGCCCGGCCGCCGCCGGGACGAGCAGGTACCTGCTCCGTTCTATCCTCTGTATTCTTCTCTTGCCCGCCAGCCTATGCAGTGTGTGCCAGACCGAAGAGTCGCCGGTCCCGAGTATCTCTTTCGCGTCGTCCGTGGTAAACACTGGCAGGTTCTTCTGCTCCAGGCTGAGCATCAGCTTCGTCTCCAGGTTGATATAGTATCTTAGATTGACTTTGGGCAAAGATCTAAATAGCGGCACGCCGGGGGGGCCCCGTGGCGAGGAAGTTCCTTCCCAAAGTGACCATGGCCCGCCTGTGCGACATGCATCGGAAGGAAAAAGATCCAAAGGCACAAAGCAGGCTGGTGGTATGCATACAAAGGAAGCAGGGAAAGACCATCATGGAAATATCCAAGGGCTTAAACATTCCGCGCAGCACGGTGACCAACTGGATAAGGAACATCGAGAAGAACGGTCTGAACAAGAGATACGACATAAAGAACAAAGGGGCAGCGTGCAAGCTCACCAAGCGCCAGCTCAAGGCGCTCGAGCGGGATCTGGAAGCTGGGCCCGCGGCGATCGGACTCGGAGCGGGTGCTTGGACGATACCGCTGATCAGGACGCACATCAAGAAAAAGTTCGGCGTAGAGTACCATGTCCACTCCGTCTGGGATCTGGTGAACCGGCTGGGCTTCGTGTACATCAAGCCCCGCCCCCGCGACGCACGCGGGGCGTCTCCGGCAGAAATCAAGGATTTCAAAAAAAAGCTCACAGAACCGTAGCAATCTACGCTGGGCGCGGGCATCTGGCCGTTTCCTTTGACGAAATGCACGTATCCATGCAGAGCGTGGTCCGGAAAGGATGGTACCGCAAGAAAAGGAGGAAGGGCAAGCGCGCCGAACAGGTCAGGGTCGACGTCACGGGCAGGCGGAAAGGCCGGGCCACCCTGCTCGGAGTCGTGGCGGCCGGAGGCCAGAGCTATTTCGAGTTCTGCGACACGGGCAACGCCAAGAACGTAGAGGCGTTCCTCATGAGGGCCTACAAAAAGCTGGGCAAGCTGCTGATCTACACGGACAACGCCTCGTACCACAGCGAAGCCGTGTTCCGGAGGCTGTACGAGAGAACCGACGGCGGCATCGTGGCGAGGTTCCTGCCAAAGTACACGCCGGAGCTTGCGCCGATCGAGTCCCAGTGGAGGGAAGTCAAGCGCTACATCGCCAACCAGTTTTTCGACGACATCGAGCAGACAAAGAGAGAAGTGTTGAAAGCTCTGAGATCCGGCCGCATCAAAATCATAAAGATGCACGACTATCTCACGGCCTGATCGTTCGTGCTAAAAATTACCCAAAGTCAATCTAAGATACTATATTTCGAACCACGATACTTCCCTCTTGCGGAAGTATCGCGGCACAAAGTATATGAAAGTTGGTGTCGGGTACCGGGGGGAGGGGTGGACGAATTTCGGGATCACACGCGGGTTCGTATTTCGAACCACGATACTTTCGTTATACGGAAGTATCGCAGCACAAAGTATGACGCCTGCGCCGGGCAAGGACGAGAGAGTCGGGATCGTGGGGGTTCTTTTGCGTCACGATGCTTCCCTTTTGTAGAAGTATCGCGGCACAAAGCACGACATCTACTGGTGTACAAAAAGTAGTATACCTCGCCGGCCCGCCCCCGGCCGAAAAGGGCCGGACGAACCGGCTGGCGGACTCTATTTCGGTACAAGACGTACAGTCCCGAAATCATTTCGCGCGCCAGCCCTCTGTTGTCCCAAAAACAGTATCGCCCCCGTAGGGAGGGGGGCCGCCTCAGTTATTTAGGGCGGGGCGGCCGCGCGCGCGTGGCGGACGTGCTGGCCATACACAACACGTGGAGGGAGGGGCTGGGCGGCCTGCGCCCCCTGCTCGAATCAGACGGCTTTTCCGTAGAGAGCGTGAGCGCCATGTCGGGGATACCGGAAGCCGACCCGTCCCTCGCGATAATACTGGGCGGCCCGCAGAGCGTGTCGGACGGCTCGCCGCACCTTTTGGCAGAGCAGGAGGCCATACGCGGGTACATGGAGAGGCGGGTTCCCGTGCTCGGCGTCTGCCTCGGCTCCCAGCTGATAGCCGCAGCGGCCGGCGGCAGGGTGGGGCGCGGGCCGGCCCCCGAGATCGGCTTTTACGAGGTGGGCCGCTCGGCGGATCCGCTGCTCTCCGGCCTGCCCGACCCGATGACCGTCTTCCACTGGCACATGGACGGCATCGAGCCCCCGCCGGGCGCCGAGGTGCTGGCAAGCTCCGAAAAGTACCCCTGCCAGGCGTTCCGGGCGGGCTCGGCCGTCGGCGTGCAGTTCCACCTCGAAGTCGACGAGGCCATGGTGTCGCTGTGGCTGGACAACTCGACGGAGCTGCTCGCGAGGGCCGGCATCGACGCCGGAGCCGTCAGGGCGCAGATGCCCGAGGCGATGCCGCGCGTCCGGGAGGGGCTGCGGACCTTTTACGGCAACTTCAAATCGGCGTTCAAGCTATAAATACGGAGCGCGGGGGCGGCGGGGAAATGTCGGGCGTGTTCGAGCGGGCGATGAATTCGGAGCACCGCGTCATAACCGAAGACGACGCAAAGTCGCTGCTCAAAAAGTACGGCCTGCGCGTGCCCGAATGGGCGCTGGCCACCACGGCCGACGAGGCTGCCAGGCACGCCAAAAAGCTGGGCTTTCCGCTTGCCATGAAGGCGGTCTCGCCCCAGATACTCCACAAGACCGACGTGGGCGGCGTCAAGGTGGGAGTCTCGTCTGCGCAGGAGGCAAGAAAGGTATTCGAGGACATGCACGGGCGCCTCTCCAAAAAGGGGCTGCGCGGGATACTGCTCGAAAAGATGGCGCCAAAGGGCGTCGAGCTGATAGTGGGGGTGCAAAACGATCCGCAGTTCGGGCCCGTCATCATGGTCGGCATGGGCGGGGTGCTCACCGAGGTGCTAAAGGACGTCTCGTTCCGCATGTTGCCCATAACCCCGTCGGACGCGCGCTCGATGCTCCAAGAGCTGAAAGGGTACCCGATGCTGCGCGGCTTCCGCGGCTCCGAGCCCGTCGATATACCGCTGCTCTGCAGGGCGCTGGTGCGCATGGGCAGGATGGCGATGGACCACGCCGACTATATCGAGAGCGCCGACTTTAACCCGGTGATAGCCTACCCAAAGTCGCACTGCATAGTGGACGCAAAGATACTGCTCTCCAAGAAAAAGCGCCCCGCCGTCTCGCGTGCGCGGCCCGACAGGGAGCACATGGAAAAGTTCTTCACGCCCTCGTCGGTGGCCCTCGTCGGGGCATCGGCCACGCCCGGCAAGATAGGCAACTCGATACTGGACAGTTTGGTGAACCACGACTACAAGGGCAGGGTGTACCCGGTCAACCCCAAGGTGGACAAGATATTCGGCAAAAAGTGCTACCCGTCGGTGGCGGCCATACCGGGCAGCGTGGACTTGGTGGTGATATCGGTGGACCTTTCGGTGACCCCGCAGGTGCTCGAAGAGTGCGCCAAAAAGGGGATACACAACGCGGTGATCGTCTCGGGCGGGGGCAAGGAGCTTGGCGGCGAGCGCGCCGGGTACGAGGAGCAGGTGCGCCGCCTCTCGGCAGAGCACCGCATACGGATAATCGGGCCCAACTGCATAGGCATGTTCAACGCGGCCAACCGGCTCGACTGCGCCTTCCAGGGGCAGGCGCGCATGGTGCGCGCCCGCAAGGGGGACGTGGCGCTGCTCTCGCAGAGCGGCACCATGGGGATAAGCTTCCTCGAGACGGCCGACGCGTTCGGCCTCTCAAAGATGGTCAGCTACGGCAACCGATCCGACGTAGACGAGGCCGACATGATATGGTACCTGGCCTCGGACCCCGAGACGAAGGTGATAGCGCTGTACGTCGAGGGGTTCGGCGACGGGCGCAAGTTCGTGCGGACCGCAAAGCGCGTCATGAAGGAGGCCGGCAAGCCGGTCGTCGTGTGGAAGAGCGGGCGCACCGAGATAGGCGCCAAGCAGGCGGCCTCGCACACCGGATCGCTGGGCGGCTCGGCCGCCGTCATAGCGGGGGCGTTCCGGCAGGCCGGCGTCATATCGGTGGACAGCTACCAGGAACTGGCCGCGGTCGCAAAGGCGCTCACCTGGCAGCCGCCGGCGAGGGGCAACAGGGCCGCCATGGCGAGCAACGGGGCCGGGCCCATGATAGGGGCCATGGACCACTTCGGGCGCCTGGGCCTGCGCGTGGCGCGCGTCTCGCCCGCCTCGCGCCGGGCCATGAAGTCGCACTTTCCGCCCACGTACGTGATAGGCAGCGGGAACCCGGCCGACGTGACCGGCGGGGCCAACGCCGACGACTACCGCTTCGTGATGCAGACGTTCATGGACGACGCGGGCGTCGACATCGTCATGCCCTGGTTCGTCTTCCAAGACGATCCGCTCGAGGAGACCATCGTGGACCACCTCGCGGCGTTCTCCAAAAAGCGCGAAAAGCCCGTCCTGGTGGGGGCAAACGGCGGGCCGTACACGCAAAAGATCTCGCGGCTCATAGAGAGCCACGGCGTGCCCGTCTACGACGACCTGCGCGACTGGGTGGCCGCCGCCTCGGCCCTCGCGCAGTGGGGGCGGCGGCTCGGGGCGGCTGGACGCGGGCGCCCCGCGCGGTAGGGCGCGGCAGGCCGGGCTGCAGGACAACTTTTCGCAGCGCGGAGGCCTGGCGGGCGGCGCGCATCCGACCGCTTTAGTTAGCGGTTGCCGCACCCGCATACTTTCGCCCGTGTCTGGCACGCGCGCGGCCTTGGCATCCCGTATCGGCTTGGATTCCCCGACAGGTTTTGTCAGGCGGCGCCCGAACCGGCATCTGCGCCTCGCCCGCTTGTTCGGGATCGTCGAGGCCCTCTGCCTATTCAGATCGCAGATACCGATCGAGCGCTTCGCTTGGTTTGTTTTTCCAGTTTGCGCTTCACGACAGAGCTTGACACCGCTCTCTCGCTAGGCGCTTGACGCATTCTATGCGTTCTTGTGCTGTCTGTACTTCAGCCAGCGTTTCCGGATTCGATCTCTTCTACCATGCGCTCGATTTCGGGGTTGAAGCACGCTCCGTCTTCAGAACCAACGTCCGTTACTTCGCCCTTTGTCCCATTCTTCGCGTATTGCGGGCAGCCTGCATATATTCCGCCGATGATCTTTTTTAGCGATTTTTTGTTGAGGTTGACAAACGTCTCGTAGGTGCGATTCGCGAGGCCGCCGTGGGCCTCCATCAAGCGCGGCTGTCTCTTGGCGCCTTTTGGCCCGAGGCTGTACACGTCCACCGCGCGGCACCCGATCTCGCGGGGCTCGATCTTGACCGCCCCCGTCCTTACAGCTTTGTGTAGATCGCCCGCGAGATCCGCGCTGTACGGCCCGTAGCGGTACGCCTCCCAGTCGGAATAGAATCCGAGGGGCTTCAGTTCTGCACGGTAGAGCTGGCGTGCCAGAAACCGCATTTCTGCAACCGCGTCCTGCCCGCGACGGCGGTCCGTTTGATCAGAAAAACAAGCTTGTCGACTCTTTCCAACGTCTGCCGCCTGCGGCGCCCGTATCTGAACCGGACGGCGATCCCGGGGCAACCGGCAGGGCCGGGCCCGCGTTCGGCCGCGCGTCGATCCGCGCGCGACGCGAATCGGGCCGTTTCGCGGGGGGCCGGCGGATCCCCCCGGCCGAACGCGCTTCGCGCCGGCGCCTGAGCGGGGCAAACCGCGCCGCCACGTTTTTGTAGCGGGGCCCGCCCGGGCCGGGCATGAAGGAGGATCCCGGAATCAACGAGCTGAGCACCGAGCTTGCGCAGCGGGTGGTCGTCTTGGAGTTCAAGATAGAGCAGATGATGAAGGCGCTTGCCCGCATCGAGCGGGCCGTGGGCGCCGGCAGGCAGGGCCAGGCCCACCTGCGGCTGGACCAGCACGCCTGGGCGCCTTCGTGAACCCGCCGGGTTCCGGGGGGCCCGGGCGCCGCGCCGGCTCAAGAGCGGCCGGCGCTCAAGGTTTTTAGCGAGCAGATCCGCGGGGCCCCCGTGGTCACGATAAACGAGTTCCTCGTCATGGGGGGGTTCATCACCAACCTGCTCGGCGTGGTGGTCTCGGCGGTGCTGACCGTGATAGTCGTAAAGTACCAGAACAGGCAGAGGGACACGGCCGAGCGCTTCCACGGGGTCGAGATAGACGACAACATACAGAGCATGGGGGACATCTTCGACGCGGTCATACACGCCTCCAGGCACTCGAGCAGCAGGCCCGAGGACGTGGAGCTGGCCACGTACGCGCTGGAAAAGTACTACAAGCACAACGCCAGCCGCATAACGGCGCTAGTGCAGTCTACCGAGACTCACATAGACCAGCTGCTCAGCATGGACCCCGAGCAGCGCGCCGACCTGCTCGCGGCCGTGAGGGCGCTGCAGTGGCTCGTAGAGGAGTACTATCCGCCGCGCACCTCGTTCAACACCAAAAAGAGGATCTGGGCCAAGCAGTACGACATGCTGTTCGAAAAGCGCAACGTGATCAGCCGCGCGCACAAGAGGATGGAAGAGGCGGGCATAACGTGAGGCTCGGATGGCGCGCGGCACTGCTGCTGGCGCTGCCCGCCGCGCTCCCCGCGTGCGCCGAGGTGTACGTGGAAAACGAGCGCGTCTACGAGGGGCCGGACGGCAGCTACCGCATAGTCGGCGAGGTGGTCAACGGCCTGGAATACGCGGTCAGCGGCGTGACCGTGCGCGCCTCGCACGGGGGCGGCGAGTCCTCGTCGGGCGCGCTGGCAAGGACGCTGCCGCCGGGCCTGAGGGCGCCGTTCGAGATAGCCGTCGAGGGCGGCGCCGGCGCGTACGATCTGGACGCGAGCTACGCCATAGGGGCGCCGCGCAGCCAGGTCATGGAGGTGACCGACTCGGAGCTTGCCAGCGCGGCCGGCATGACGGTGATACGGGGGACCGTCGCAAACAACGGCGAGATCACGGCAAACGGGGTCTCGATAACCGCGACCCTGTACGGCAGGGACGGGGGCGTGGTGGCCGTGGCAGGCCCGCACGCCGGGCCCGACTACCTCCCGAGCGGCGGCGAGGCGCGCTTCGTGGTGCCGGTGCGCGAGGTGGCGGGCGAGGCGGTCTCGTACTCGCTGGTCGCCGAATCCGAAGAATACGCGGCGGTCCCCGAGTTTTCGCTGGCGCCCGGCCTGCTGCTGGCCGGCTCGGCCGCCGGGTACGTGGCCGCCTCCAGGCTCACAGCAGGCCCGCCGCGCGCAGCCGGTCGAGCAGCGGGGTGATCTGGGCCGCTATGGCGCCCTTTTCCAGCTCCACGGGGCGGCCGAACGAGACGGGCAGCGTGACGGTCAGCACGTCCTCGTCGGTGTGCGATATGGATATCTGGTGGCCGGCCCCGCCAAGCTCCGCGCGCCACGCGCGTATGCGCTCCAGCGCGCCCGAGACGTGCCGCTCCAGAAAGTCGGCCTCGACGGGCACGGCCGCAAAGACGCCCAGCTTTACCATGGGGAGCGTCAGGTAGCCGCCCCGGACCGGCTCGGACCGCTTGTGCATGCCCTCTATGCGGTCTGCGTCCTCGTCGGGGTCGGCGCCGTAGTCTGGATCGAAATAGCCGGCCACGTTCCTGTCCCCGTCGCGTATCCAGTACGCGTACCCCTCCTCCAGGTCGAACCGCCACACGGGAGGCCCCCGGGCGCCCCGCTTCATAAATGCGGCGCAGTCCGGAGGCCGCGGCGCCGCGCACAATTACCTACAAATAATTCGGCCGCGCCCGCCGGGGCGTTGCCGATGCCGGAGGAGAGCCGCGAGTTCGTCTCGAGCCTGATAGACTACTACGTGGGCACGGCCGGCTCCTACGTGGATCTTGCCTCGGCGTACCGCGGCGTGGCCGGCTCCGTGCGCGACGCGGCGCTGGGCATGATAGCCGGCAGCATCTATTCGGGGTTCATGCAGTCGTACCAGTCCAGGGGGGCCTCGCCCAGCCTGGAGGAGGTGCGCGAATTCAACGAGATCATGCGCGAGTGCGCCCCGCGGATAATGGAGGCGGTCGAGGGGGCGCTGAAGTGAAGGCCGACGGCAGCCGGCTCATATTCGTGCTCGGCGTGGCCTTTTCGCTGGCAGTCGCCGCCGTGAGCCTGGCGCTGGCGCTCGGATAAAGATAAAAGCCGGCCGCGCGCGGCGCCCCCCGTGGGCGAGGTCACCGAGTTTCGGGTGCATCAGATAATAGACAACGGGCGGGCCGTGCAGATGACCGTGGTGGAGAACCTGAGCACCGAGCCCATCTCGCAGAAGCAGATGATAATGGAGTCGGTCGCAAAGCTCGACGAGGACACGCGCAAGCACGTCACGCCGCTGCTCGCGGCCATACTCCAGGCGCAGCCGACCATAAAGATGAAGAGCTACGAGCAGACGACCATGACCATCGCAATGCCCAAGGGCAGGTACGAGCGCATGGGCAAGCCCGAGGTCGGCTCCATAATCGACATACGGATATCACCCAAGTAGAGCGCGCAGCTCTTCGGCCGAGCTGACCGGGGGCGAGCACGAGCCGTCCCTGCACACGTACGCGCGGGGCTGCCCGAACTCCTTGCCCTCGAAGAACGCCACGCCGGAGAGGGCCTCGAGGGCCTCCGCCGACGGCACCCGGACGGCTATGGCGCCGGGCAGGCGCCTGCGCCACACGCCCGCGGCCATGCCGTCACCCGAATCCATGACGGTCACCTCCGTCACGCCGCGCACGTACGCCGCCATCACGCAGAGCGTGTTGCCGAACGCGAACGGGTTCTCGGCGGCCTGCCCGGCGTGCGCCTCCAGCACGCATTCGCACGCGTCCATGTATTTTTTTTCGCCCGTCAGGTGGTACAGGCGCAGCAGCAGCGAGGCCGACGCGGAGCTGCCCGACGGCAGCGAGAGGTCGTGCGAGCTCGCGGGCCTCGAGACCAGCTTTTCGTGGTCTTCCGACGTCATGAACAGCTCGCCGCCCTTGCGGAAGCGGTCCAGCACCGCGCCGGCCATGGCGCGCGCCCCGTCCAGGTACGCCAGCGACGGCGAGGCTTCGAACAGGTCCAGCAGCGCGCAGCCGTAGAACGCGTGGTCGTCGAGGTACCCGCCTATCTTGGAGGCGCCGCCGGCGCGTATGCGCAGCAGCCTGCCGCCCTCGAACATGCGCCCGCGTATGAAGCCGACGCACTCGGACGCCGCGTCCAGGTACGAGCGGTCCAGGCTTAGCCGGTATCCGGCGACCAGCGCCGATGCCGCCAGCGCGTTCCACGACGTGATGATCTTGCCGTCGAGGCCGGGCCGCGGCCTGCCCGAGCGCTCCTTCAGCAGGGCGGCCCTGCCCTCGGCCAGTATCCCGGGCATCTGCCCCAGGTCCACGCCGGCGTGCGCTGCCGCGCGCGCGGCCCCGGCCGAAGCGCACAGTATGGTGCGCCCCTCCCAGTTGCCCCCGTCGGTGATGTCGTAATAGGCGCAGAACGCCTCGGCCTCGGGCGTGCGGCCCAGCGCGCCGAGCACCTCCTTTTTGGTCCACGTGTAGTAGGCGCCCTCGCCCCCCTCCGAATCGGCGTCGAGCGCCGAATAAAACCCGCCCTCGGGCGAGCGCATCTCGCGCAGCACGAAGTCGAGCGTGCGCAGCAGCGCCTCCAGGTGGGCCGGATCGCCGGTGGCCCGGTACGCGTCGGCGTACGAGACCGGTATCAGGGCGTTGTCGTAGAGCATCTTTTCAAAGTGCGGCACGAGCCAGCGCGCGTCCGTAGAGTACCTGTGGAAGCCGCCCCCGACGTGGTCGAAGATCCCGCCGCGCCCCATGCGGTCCAGCGTCTTGGCCGCGAAGCCGGCAAACCTGGGGCTTTCAGAATACGCCAGCAGGAACGAGACGCACGCCGAGTTTGGGAATTTCGGCGCCGAGCCGAACCCGCCGTTGACCGGATCTGCCATCTGCAGCAGGTTGACGGCCGCCTCGTCCAGGGACGACTCGGAGACTGGCGCCGACTGGGCCGCCGCGCGCGCAAGGCCCGCGGTGAACTTGCCGGCGGCCCTGCGCACGTCCGACGGGTTCTCTTTCCATGCCTGCGCCAGCCGGCGCAGCACGCTGCCGAAGCCGGGCCGGCCGTACGAATCCGACGAAGGGTAGAACGTGCCGACGTGGAACGGCTCCTGGCCGGGTGTCAGAAAGACGCTCAGCGGCCAGCCGCCCTGGCCGGTGGCCGCCTGGCAGGCGCGCTGGTACACGTCGTCGATGTCGGGCCTCTCTTCCCTGTCCACCTTTATGTTGACGAAGTTGGCGTTCATGAAGCCGGCTATCTGGGCGTTCTCGAAAGAATCGTGCTCCATGACGTGGCACCAGTGGCAGGAACTGTACCCGACGCTCAGGAATATGGGCATGTCCAGCTCGCGCGCGCGGCCCAGCGCCTCGGGCCCCCACGGGTACCAGTCGACTGGGTTGCCCGCGTGCTGCAGCAGGTACGTGCTCGTCTCGCGCGCCAGCCTGTTCACGCCGGCTCGCGCGGCGCGTCCATATTTGTAGGCTAGCCGTCCTCCCCCAGCTCGTACATGCGGGCGTTGATCTTTGCGAGCAGCTTTTTCTTGGACTTTTCGGCCTTGCGGTCGTGGCCGTAGTCCTTTCTGGAGACCAGCTCTTCCAGCCTCCTGAGCTGCCCCGCGCTCATCTTTTTGATCTCGCCGCGCGAGACCAGCGTCAGCAGCGCGACGCGCTCCATGTCCTCGTTCTTCACGCGGCGCCGGCGCGCCGGCCGGCCTTAAGTCTGGCGGGCCGGATTTAATAAGGCCGCCCGGCGGCGCCCGCCCGTGAAGGCCATGGTGCTCGAGAGGCTGGGCCCCATAGAGACGCGCCCCCTCGAGATGAGGGAGGTGCCCACGCACCGCGTATCGTCCCCCCGCCAGGTGCTGATCAGGATAGAGGCGTGCGGCGTGTGCCACTCGCAGCTTCACGGGATAGAGGGGGACTGGAAGGAGCTCGGCATACCGCCGCAGCTGCCCACCATACCCGGCCACGAGATAGTGGGCACCGTCGTGGAGGCGGGCCCCGAGGTCACCCGGCTGAAAAAGGGGCAGCGCGCCGGCGTCTCGCCCCTGCTCGAGACGTGCCGCGAGTGCGAGCACTGCCTCGCGGGCAACGAGCAGAGGTGCGCCGACTCGCAGACGCTCGGCGAGGGCATGCGGGGCGGGTACGCCCAGTACGTCAACGTCCACGAGGACTTTGCCGTGCCCGTCCCAGATTCCATGAGCCCCCAGTACGCCGCGCCGCTGTTCTGCGCCGGCATAACCGCATACAAGGCCGTAAAGGCGGCCGAGCCGGCGCCGGGCAGGAGCGTGGGGATATTCGGCATGGGCGGCGTGGGCCACATGGCCGTGCAGTTTGCCGCGCTCGAGGGCATGAGGGTCACGGCCGTCTCGCGCGCGCAGAGGCACCTGGACGTGGCGCGCAGGCTGGGCGCGCAAGAGGCGCGCGGGTACGGCGAGCTTGCCGGGCAGCTCGATTCTGCGATCGTGCTGGCCCCGTCCGACGACGCCACCGAGGCCGCCATACGCTCGGTCAAAAAGGGCGGCACGGTCGTGGTCGCGACCATCGGGCAGATACGCGGGTTCGTCGCGTTCGAGGAAAAGACCGTCAGGGGCACCCTGATAGGATCCGTCCGGGACATGGAGGAGGTGGTCCGGATAGCGGACGAAAAAAAACTCGAGGTGGTGTACGAAGAGTTCCCGATGGAGCGGGCCAACGAGGTGCTGGAGCGGCTAAAGAACTCGGAGCTGGACGCCAGGGCGGTCCTGGTGCCGTGGAAGAGTTGAACTGCAGGCGGTGCCACCACGCGGGCGAGGCGCACGCAGAATCCGAGTGGGGCGCCTCGATGGCCGGCCTCGGCGAGTGCCGCGTGCCGGGGTGCGCGTGCGGGCAGTACCTGGATCAGATGGCGTCCATAGACGAGGAGCTGGTCTAGACGGCGCGCTCGCCCGCCGATCTTGCACGGCGCGACCTGGAAAACGCGCTCTCCAAGATAAACGCCCTGGAGGTCTCGGCGGCCGACGAGGCGCAGCGGGGGGCCGCCAAGGCGATGCGCGCCGTGGCAGAGGCGCAGCTCTACGCGGTCAACGAGATAGAGCACCTAAAGAAGGCGATAGACCTGCTCACGCAGATGCTCTTCGAAAAGAGGTCACTTTAGCCGGGTGTCGGTCACGCCGCACGAGGGGCACCTGTACAGGCGGCTCTTTTCCATCTCGCGCTCGACGGACATGGACTTGCCGCAGCAGGCGCACGAGACCTCCTCTGCGTTGCACGGGGGCCTGTACTTTTGCAGTATCTGGCCCACCACGCGCTCCCTGCCCGTCTCGGACGATCCGAACATGGGCAGGACGGCCACGTGCAGGTTCTTTTCCGAGCCGGCCCGCCGCATCCAGCACCCGAACTTGGGGTTTTTGGTGAAGAACGCCGGATCGTCGGACTTTGCGCACTGGCCCGCATAGACGACCGAGAACCGCTCCCCGTCGACCGCGAGCAGCACGTACACGACCTCCTCCATGGGCGGGCCCCACTCGGACATGGGGACGGGCCCGAGAAACTCGTACTGGAGTATCTGCAGCGCCAACGGCCGCGCCGGGCGGCCCCCCGCTTTTACACGTTGCCGTGAAACGGTTAAATTCCGAGCGCCCGCCGGCGGGGCCGTTGGAGGAGGATCCGCACAACTACCGCGCGGTCGGCTGGTCCATGGTGGCCGTCGCCGCCGGGCTGGCCGGCATCGGCCTGCTTGCGCTGTTCATCGGCGACGACGTGCTGTACTCGGACAACTTTCAGCGCGCAAAGACGGCCGAGTTCGAGCACTGCAAGACGATAGACTTCGAGGGGGCCATGTGCGAAAAGTACCGGGATCGCATAAACACGCCGATATCGGGCGTGTTCACCGGCGGCCAATGACCTCGATGTCGTCAAAGTCGAACCTTTCGCACCGGCACGCGTAGCCGAGCACGGACGAGGCGCTCGGCTCCACGCCGCCGCCCTCGACCAGGCGCTTTATCGGGATGCCGCCGTCCGAGACTATGCGCATGGTGAACCTGCCGCCCCGGCCCTTCCTGAACCGGACCGAGTGGACGGCGCGCTCGGCCCTGCGCCGCCCGTCCAGGACAGAGACTGCGCCTGCGAGCGAGCGCAGGCCGCGCAGGCTGGGGGCCCGCGTACTCGCGCGCACCGTCACGCCGCACCGTATGCGGGCCGGGCCCGGCGCCGACCCCGCGCGCCTCATGCGCGAGAGCTGCACGGGCCCCAGGTCGGAGCTGCGCGGGAGGCGCGCGTACCTTCTGGAAGGGTTTATCGCGCGCGCGAAGAACGGCCTGCCCCGCCCGCCCACCAGGCTGTCGCGGTCCTCGCTGCCCGACCACCCGATCCTTACTTGCGTGCAGCCGTACACGGACGCGATGTGATCCGCTATGGCCGACTCCACGCTGCGGCAGCCGGCCTGCCTCTTCTGCGGCACGCCGCGCTCGGACTTTGCGTACCTTCCGCACACCACCACTTCCCTTGCGCGCACCGCGCACCTGCCCGAGCGCAGCTCCAGGACCACCGACAGATCCGGCTCCGCGCGATCCTGCCTCTTGCCGGAGATGCGCGCGATGCGCTCTGCCAGCTCGCGCGTGATCTCCGACTTTACGGGCTCGGCGCCGCGCGCGCGCAGCCTGGCCCGCACGGCGTCGTCGCGCTCTGCCACCGACGGGGGCAGCACGGCCCCGACAAGGAACGTCTCGTACTGCGCGCGGCCCATCTCGGCGGCGGCGGCTTTGGCCAGCTCGTCCAGCGAGTCGGTCAGGCCGCCGCAGACGCGGCAGGCCCCCGAGTGCGGGCGCCGCCGCAGGCGGGCCCCGCGCCTGCGCGCGGGCCCGGGCCCGGGCGCGGCAATGCGCCCCAGGCAGGAGTCGCAGAGGCGGGCCCTTTCCGGCGTCCTGCCGGCCGCGGCCGCGCCCCTAGCCAAGCCCCATGCGGCGCAGCATGGACTGCCCCTGCCTCCCGCGCACCATCTTGGCCATCTGCTTGGAGTTGTTGTAGCCCTTGCGCAGGTCCTTGACGTCGTGCTCGGTCCGGCCCGAGCCCCTCGCTATCCTCTTTATGCGCGAGGCGTTGAGCAGGTCGGGATCGCCCCTCTCCTGCGGGGTCATGCTCTGTATTATGTGGCGCCACGTCTCGGTCTTGCCCTCCAGCTTGTCTAGGTCGCCGGCCTTGCCGGCAAACCCGGGTATGCCCTCGAGCATGCCACGCAGCGAGCCGGACTTTGAGACCTCTTCGAGCTGGAACAAAAAGTCGTCCATGTTCATCTTGCCCGACGCTATCCTGCGCATGCGCGTCTCGCCGGCCTCGTTCTCGAGGCGCCTCGCAAGATCCAGTACCGCCTGCACGTCGCCCATGCCGAGCAGCCTGCCGACGAACTTTGTGGGGGAGAAACTTTCCAGGTCGCCTATCCTCTCCCCGGTACCCACGTACATTATCCGGGCGCCGGTGGCAGCCGACGCCGCGATGGCCCCGCCGCCGTTGGCCGAGCTGTCGAGCTTTGTGACCATGATCCCGCCCACCGGCACCGCGGCGTGGAACGCGCGCGCCTGCCCCTCGCACTGCTGGCCTATGGTGCCGTCTATTACGAGCAGCGCAAGATCGGGCTCGGCGGCCCTGCCTATGCGCTTCATCTCCTCGAGCAGGCCCTTTTCCTCCTTGTGCCTGCCGGCCGTGTCTATCAGCACCACGTCGGGAGACTGGCGCTCGAAGTGGCGCAGGCCCGCGCGCACGACCTCGTCGGGCTCGCCGCCCCCGCCGTACACTTCCACGTTCGACTTTTCGCACATGGTCTTCAGCTGCTCTAGCGCGCCGGGCCGGAACGTGTCGGCGCCGATGGCCGCGACGCTGTGGCCCTGCGACGAGAGGTGGTGCGCGAGCTTTGCGGTGGCAGTAGTCTTGCCGCTTCCCTGTATGCCGAGCATGACTATCCTGTTGGTGGCGCCCGCCCTCATCTGGAATTCGGGCTCGGTGCCCATCAGCCCGGCAAGCTCGCTGTACAGTATCTTCACGACGTGATCCTTGCGCGAGAGGCCGGGCGGGGGGCTCTCCTCGAGCGCCCGCTTTTTCAGGTTCTGAGAGACCTTTTGCACCTGGGCCACGTTGACGTCCGAGCGCAGCAGGGCCGACTGCACGTCGTGGCACAGCCCGCCGACAAGCTCCTCGTCGATGCCGGACGACTTTACGACGCGCTTTACGGCCGCCCTCAGACTGTCGCGCAGCGAGTCAAGCACGGGGGGACAGGCGCGCGCCTGATATTTCAAACCTTCCCCTGCACCGGTCCCAGACGGCGCCCCCCTCGAGTTCCACAGCGCGCGAGAAGAGGGGGCAGTCTAGCACGATCGTCTCGGCCTCGCCGCCCTCGAAGGCGGGGTTGAACGAGTGCCTTTCCGCCAGGCCCGCAAGGACGCCGACGTCGCCGGCCGTCACCGTCCTGCCGAGCCACTCGGGCCCGAGCCCGTCGGCGCCGACGCTGACTATGGCGAACCTGAACCCGTCGCGCAGCAGGTTCCGCATGTGCTCCTTTTGGTCGGCGCCTTGCAGGGGGGAGAGCGCGCCCATCCCCGCCTCGCAGGCGGCGCGGGCGAACTCGTCTATCTGGAAGCGGCTCGCGATGCCGCCGTGCACCGCCGCCCGCGCGCCGTGCGCCGAGGCCGCCTCCCTCAGCAGCTGGGACATCTTTGCGGATTCGGCCTCCGTGCCCCGGCCCGCCCCCGCGCGCAGGTGCGCCACGCCCATGGACTCCGACTGCAGGGCGGCCACGTGCGTGCCCGGCTCGTGCAGCATGTGGCTCTGGTCGGAGTGCGGCGCGACCGTGACGGTGCAGGCTATCTGGTGGCCCGCGCGGCGCGCGAGGTAGGCCGCGTACAGGCCGTCCTTGCCGCCGGATATCAGGGCCGCGAGTTTCATGTAGATGCCTCAGTACTCATAACCGTCATCACCGCTCAGATGGCTTTTCCGGTAATCATCGGCATCCTTGCCGGTGCCGGCCGGAGCGTATTTGTAAGTTTGCGGGCCCGCCCGCCTTGCGGGGGCGGGCAGGGGCCAGTCAGGGCAGCCTGAGGACTTTGAACGAGACGCCGGCAAACTCGGGATCGCCGTTGAGCGCGTCAAAAGCCATGTCTGTCGAGTAAAACTCCGGCACTCTGGCGTCCGATGCGAGATGGGCGTGTTCTATGTCTGCGTGCCCCAAGCCGGCGTACCTGTATCTGGACTTGAGGCCTCCCGTGATGCGCCCAGCATAGTCGGAGATCTTTGAAAGGACGCGGGAATGGTGGTCAAACAGCGCATCTGAATAGTTTGCAATCTCGGCGTTTTTGTTATTCACTAGGCTGTTTACGTACCCTGCAAAGCGCCCCTCGATCGACATGCACTCCGATCGTATACCGGCGTGATCTTAGATCGTAGCGGAAGTTGGTTTGAACTCGCCAGTTGTAAGTTTGCGCAATGCGTGGATCGTCTCTGCCATGGCCAAATTGGACACTACCGCAAAACTCCGCCCGCGCTCGACTCTGTCGAACAGCGGCGAGCATACGCTAAAGAACCTGTCCCTGCCACCCCTCATGTACGCTACCCACATGTTCGAGTCGTAGTATACACGTTTGACGCCCTCAACCATCACGTATCTCTCTTATCAGCTCGGTCGCGTCCATGTCGCTTTCGTAGTGTGAGAGTATGCCCTTGATTGTGGGCGCCGGGCCTTTTCTGGGCTTCAACTTGAATATTCTCGCGAGATCCCTGCTCTGGGCCTCGCTGTCGTACGTGCCGTTGTGGCTGCTCATCTTGTCGATCGCACCGCGTACGATCGAAATCTTGTCCTTGTCAGCGGGCGACAAGCTTGGCAGAACGCGGAGGTCGGATTCCCCTACCCTGCCCACAAAAAAACGTCGGAACGAGCGCACGATCCTGCCAACGTCCTCGTCGTCTACATCCTTTCCCAAAACCTCCCGCACCTTTTCTGCGCTGGTGGACTTTACCATCGCTTCGTAGAACACGTCCGTGAGCTCGCCGATCTGGTCGGCGGACAGCTTTTCAAACACGGACAGGTCGGCCTTGGAGTATACGGGACGAAGCGGGCACCTGCGGGTATAACTCTTGCCATAGTGACCTTGGGCAGACCGCCCGCCGCGCCTAGTTGGTCCTCGCAAGCTGCCCGCCGCGCACCTCGAACTCGGCCACCACGCCCCCGGCGCTGACGCTGACCCTGCCCGTCCGGGGATCCACGCTGACCGCCGGCGAGACTGCCGCGGACGCCGAGTCGCTCAGCTCGGGCGCGTCGCCCGCCCGCGCCTCGGTCTGCAGGCCCAGCCCGGCAGAGATGCGGTTCATCTGCTCCTGCGAAAGCTCCAGCTGCGCCACGTACGCGGCGCGCGCCTCGGCGCGCGTGCCGCCCGACTCGAGCGCGGCGGCCATGGCCGCGCGCGCCCTGCCCAGCGCCTCGGCAGAGTGCTCCAGCTGCCCCTCGATGATTCCGCGCACCGACTTGTCCAGGCCGGAGACGAACCTGTCGTACCTCCACCCCTCGTACGAGCCGGCGCCCGGCGCCCTCTCTTCGATGGCCCTCAGCAGCGCGATGTGGGCCTGCGCCCTGCGCTCCTCGGCGAGGCGGCCGCTTTCCGCCTCGGCGGCCTCGCGCGCCAGCGCCTCGCGGTACTCGGACGCCATCGACGCGTAGTGCCGGTACAGCACCAAGCCGAGCGGGTCGCCGGCATAGTCGGATTCTGTGGAGGCTAGGTAGCGCTGCGCGGTGGGCGTGTCCAGCTGGCGGGCGAGCTCGGCCGAGCGCAGCACCTTGCCGGAGACCTGCAGGTGCTCGCTCGCGGCCCCGTACCTCTGCCCGTCGGTGAACGAAACGTTGGCTACGTGCGTGCCGGGCAGGCCGTCAAAGCCGCCCAGCGCCACCCGGAACGCGCCGTCCTGCCCGCTCACCGCCGTGGCGGAGACGGCGCCAAGCCTGACGGTCACCTCGGCGCCCGGGACCGGATCGCCGGCGTGGTCCACCAGCCTGCCAGAGACGGCCGGAGCCTGCCCCGGCTCGAGCACCGTCGATTCCAGGCCGCCTTCCAGCAGTATGTCCCAGAGCTGGCCGTGCGCGGCCAGGGGCGCCAGGGCCAGGAGCGCCAGCAGTGCCGCCTTCACGCGCACGTATCGCCGTGTTCCCTTAAAGGGCCCGCGGAGGCGGCTTCGGGGCGGGGCCGCCCGATCCGAAATAAATAGGCGGGCTGGCCAAGCGGCCCGTGAGGGTCGGGATCGTGGTCTTTCCCGGAAGCAACTGCGATCGCGACATGCACAGGGCGCTCTCGCTGCACGGCCACGAGCCGGTGTACTGCTGGCACGCGGATCCCCTTCCGCGCCTGGACGCGGCGGTGCTGCCCGGCGGCTTTTCGTACGGCGACCGGCTCAGGGCCGGGGCCATCGCGGCCAGCAGCCCGGCCGTTCCGGCGGTGCGCCGCATGGCGGAGCGCGGCAAGCCGATCCTGGGCGTGTGCAACGGCTTTCAGATACTGGCAGAGGCGGGCCTGCTGCCCGGCGCCCTGCTGCCAAACGATCCGCCCGGGTTCGAGTGCAGCTGGGTCGGGCTGGACGTGGAAAACTCGTCCACGCCGTTCACGCGCGGCATGCCCGCAAAGACCCGCATGCCGGTGGCATGCGGCGAGGGCAGGTACCACGCGGACGCGCGGACGGTCGAAGAACTGGAGCGCGCCGGCAGGATAGTCTTCCGGTACTCGGGCAGCGTCAACGGCTCGGCCGGCGGCATCGCCGGCGTCTGCAGCGAAGACGGCAACGTGCTGGGCATGATGCCGCACCCAGAGCGCGCCTGCGAGCCGCAGACCGACCCGCTCGGCGAGGGGCCCTCGTCGGCCATGTTCGAATCGCTAAAGGGGGGAGGGCCGTGAGCCTCGACGGCGCGGAGCTTGACCACCTGCGGTCGCGCCTGCGCCGCGAGCCGAGCGAGGCAGAGCTGCACATCGTCTCGGCGGAATGGTCGGAGCACTGCTCGTACAAGTCCTCGCGCCGCCACCTGTCCGCGCTGCCCTCCTCGGGCAGGCTGGTCATACGCGAAAGGGGGCACGACTCGGGGGCGCTCGACGCGGGCGGCGGGTACGTCGTGACGGTCCACATCGAGAGCCACAACCACCCGTCGGCCGTCGAGCCGTACGGCGGGGCGGCAACCGGCGTGGGCGGCGTGGTGCGCGACATACTCTCGTCGGGCACGCGCCCGGCCGCCGTGCTCGACGGGCTGCGCTTCGGGGATCTGGATTCGGATCCGCACGCGGCCTGGCTGCTGCGCGGAACGGTCGCCGGCATATCCGACTACGGCAACTGCATCGGGGTGCCTACGGTGGGCGGCGAGATAGGATCCGATCCGTCCTTCGGGGGTTACGCCATGGTGGACGTGGCCGCCGTGGGGCTGGGCAGAAAAAGCGACCTGATCAAGAACCGAGCCTCGCCCGGCGACTTGGTCGCGCTGATGGGCGGCCCCACGGGCATGGACGGGGTGGGCGGCGCCGAGTTTGCCTCCGACCAGCTGGAATCGGAGGACCGCTCCGCGGTGCAGATACCCGACCCGTTCGTCGAAAAGCTGCTGATCGAGGCGTTTTTGGAGGCAAACTCGTCGGGCATAATAAAGGCCGCAAAGGATCTGGGCGGCGGCGGGCTCTCGTGCGCCGTCTCCGAGACGGCAGACTCGCTGGGGGTGGGCATAGAGGTGGACGTGCGCTCGGTGCACCTGCGCGGCGGCTCGATGGAACCGCGCCACGTGATGACCTCCGAGTCGCAGGAGCGCATGATGGTCATAACGTCGAAGGCGGGCATGGAAAAGCTGCGCCGCGTCTGCGCGAGGCACGGCGTGCCCGTGTCCGCGATAGGGAGGGTCACCGGCGACGGCATCATGAGGGTGAGGGACGGCGGCAGGACCGTCGCCGAGATGCCCGCGGAGACGGTGGCAAACGCGCAGCCCCTCGACAGGCCCGCCTCGAGGCCCGCGTACCTGGACGGCATACCGCAAGAGCCGGATCTGCCCGAGCTGGACGCCTCGGAGTCGCTGCTGCGCCTGCTTGCCTCGCCCAACATATCTAGCAAGGAGGGAATATACAGGAAGTACGACCACGAGGTGGGGCTGCGCACGGTCGCAAAGCCGGGCGGCGACGCGGCGGTGCTGCGCATGGACAACGGCAGGTTCCTGGCCGTCTCGATGGACGGCAATCCGCGGCACTGCTATGTGGATCCGCGCGCCGGCGCGGCCGGGTGCTTTGACGAGGCGTGCAGGAACGTCGCGTGCGCCGGCGCCGAGCCTGCCGGCATGGTCGACCACCTGCAGTTCGGCGATCCCGGCGATCCGGGGGTCTTTTGGTGCTTTCTCGAATCGCTTGGCGGCATAGCAGAGTACGCGCGCGCGGCCGGCATCCCCTGCGTGGGAGGCAAGGTGAGCCTGTACAACGAGACGGCCTCGGGCCCCATAAAGCCCTCGCCGGTGCTGTGCGTGCTGGGGTTTTCCGACTCCGCGCCGCCGCGCGGGGGCGCGCGCGAGGGGGACCGCATGATAATGGCCGGGTACACGCGCGACGAGATGGGCGGATCCGAGTACTTTGAGCACGTGCACGGCGTGACGGCCGGCAGGTGCCCGCGCGCCGACGCGGCCGCCTCTGCCGCCTCGGCCCGCGCCGTCTCAAAGCTGGTCCGCGCCGGCGCGGTGCGCGCCGCGCACGACTGCTCACACGGCGGGCTGGCGGTGGCGGCAGCCGAGATGTGCATCGCGGCCGGCACCGGCTGCTCGGTGCGGGCTGGCAGCGTGCCGTCCGCGCGCATGGCCGGCGACCGGCTCCTGTTCTCGGAGAGCCACTCGCGGTACCTGCTGGCAGCCGAGCCGCGAAAGTCGGCCCGCGTGGTGGAGCGGCTGCGCTCGGCGGGCGCGCGGGCAGCCGAGGTGGGCAGGTTCGGCGGCTCGCAGATTTCGTTCGCGCGCGGCGGATCCGCGATAGCAAGCGTAAGCGTTGATAAGGCGCGCACGGAGTGGTCGGGAGGGCATGGGCAGCGCTAGGGAAAACTGCGGCGTGGTTGGCATATACAGCGCCTCGGGGGCCAACGTTGTCCCCATGGTCATAGACGCGCTGCGGGCCCTGCAGCACAGGGGCCAGGAGGCCTGGGGCGTGGCCGTGCCCGGCAAGGCGCCGCTAAAAAAGACGGGCCTAGTCTCGTCTGCCTCCTCGGAGCTCAAAAAGATAGCATCGGAGTACAGCTCGCCGTGCGCCATAGGGCACACGCGGTACTCGACGATGGGGCGCAGCTCGCTCGAGAACGCCCAGCCGCTGCGCGTCAAGGATCTGTGCGTGGCGCACAACGGCACCATCGCCAACGCCGAGGAGGTGGCCATGGTGGGCGGCTGCTCGTTCACGCCGCAAAACTCCAGCGACACGATGGTGGCGGCGCAGAGGCTCGTCTCGCTGATCTCCGAAAAGGGCGGCATGGGAAGGGCGCTGTCGGTTCTGAAGGACGAGATGGCCGGCTCGTACTGCTTTACGTTCATCACCGACGACGGCTCGGTGTACGCGGCGCGCGACCCGCTCGGCTTCCGCCCGATGGTTCTGGGCCGCAAGGGCGACGCGTTCGTGGCCGCCTCGGAGTCGTCGGCGCTCATGGCAGTCGGCGCCGAACTGTTGCGCAACGTCGAGCCGGGCGAGCTGGTCCGGTTCGGCGGCGGCGGCATGCAGTCCGAGAAGTTCTCCGACGAAAAGCGCCGCGCGCACTGCTCGTTCGAGTTTACGTATTTCGCGCACCCGTCCAGCAAGATGGAGGGCTCCAACATATACCAGGCGCGCAAGAACATCGGCAGGTACCTGGCCAAAAAGTTCCCCCTGGACGCCGACCTGGTCATACCGGTGCCCGACTCTGCGAGGCCGGCCGCGCTCGGGTACGCCCAAGAGTCGGGCATCGAGTTCGACGAGGGCCTGCTCAAGGACAGGTACAGCAAAAAGGGCCCGCTGCGCAGCTTTATCGAGCCGCACCAGAGCGACCGCGTCGAGATAAACAGGTGGATAATACCGATATCGGAGATCATACGCGGCAGGCACGTCGTGGTGATAGACGACAGCCTGGTGCGCGGGACCAGCTCGCGCGCCATAGTCAAGGCGCTCCGCAGGGCCGGCGCCGAAAAGATAAGCATGCTCATAACCTACCCGCCCATAACGTACCCGTGCTACGCGGGCATCGACTTTCCGTCCCGCGAAGAGCTCGCCGCGTACTCGGAAAAAGGGGGCGATCCGGTCGAGCGGGTCAGGCAGTCGATAGGCGCCGACTTTCTGGGGTACAACGACGCGCAGAACCTGGCCGACGCCATCGGGATGCCGCGGGATTCGCTGTGCTTTACGTGCCATACCGGCGACTACGGCGCGCTGGGCATACGGCCCGACTTTGGGGCGCGCGGGCAGGTGAGGGCGGACGGTCCGCGCGCGCGGCCCTGACGCCGCGCGCAGGGGGCAGGACGCGTGCGGGTGGGCAGCCTCGCGCATGCCCGTGCTCTCGGCGATGCTCGAGCGCATGGCCCCCGGCCTGCCGCTCAAGGGGGCCCGCATAGCCTCGTGCCTGCAGCTCACCAAGGAGACGGGCGTGCTGCTAGCCGGCGCGCAGAGGCTCGGGGCCCGCGTGACCGCATCGTCGGGCAACCCGCTGACAACGCAGGACGACGTGGCCTCGTACCTGCGCAAGCTGGGAATGTGCGTGCACGGCAGGTCGGGGCAGAGCCGCGCCGAGTTCGAGGGGTGCCTTATGCGCGCCGCGCGCAGCGGGCCGACCATAGTCGCAGACGACGGGGGCCAGCTGCTGCGCCTCGTCGGGCGCGGGCCGATGGGCGGCACCGAGGAGACGCGCACCGGCGCGGTGCGCGCTAGGGCCGCGCACAGATCCGGCTCGCTGCCTTACCCCGTCGTCGTGGTGGACGAGGCGCGCACCAAGCGCCTCTTCGACAGCAGGCTCGGCACGGGCCAGAGCGCACTCGACGGGCTCTTGCGCGCAGCCGGCCTGTCCATGTCGGGCCGCGCCGCGGTGGCAGGATACGGCATGGTGGGGCGCGGCGTGGCGCGCAGGTGCCGCGCGATGGGCTCGCAGGTGACCGTGACCGAGACGGACCCGCGCGCGGCCCTCGAGGCGGCCATGGACGGCTTTCGCGTCGAGCCGATGGGCAGGGCCGCGCGGAGCGCAAGGCGCATAGTCACGTGCACGGGCATGAAGGGCGTAGTCTCGGGCGCGCACCTCGGGCGCCTGAGGCGGGGCGCCGTGCTGGCCAACGCGGGGCACTTTGACGTGGAGATCGACGCCGGGCGCATGCTGCAAGGCAGGACGCGCAGCCCGCGGAGGCACCTGGACGAGTGCCGGTGCGGCGGAAGCGCCGCGTACCTGGTCTCGAAGGGCAGGGTCGCCAACCTGTCGGCGGCCGAGGGGCACCCGCCCGAAATAATGGATCTTTCGTTCGCCGGCCAGCTGCTCTCCATGGTGTACATACACCGCTCGGCAGGCGGCCTGCCGCTCGGGGTGTCCCCGATGCCCTCCGATCTGGACGAGCAGGTGGCGCGCGCGTGCCTTGCCGCGCTCGGCGCCGCGCGGGCCGGCGCGGGCCGGCGCGCCGGGCGACAGGCGGGCCGTTTTTCCGCGCCTGCGCACCCCGGGGCGCGGCGCAGGTTTATCAAGGCGGCCCCGGGCGGCCGCGCCGTTGGGGGCCACGGTGATATTCGACTTTGACGGCACGCTCGCCGACTCCATGCAGCTGTTCATAGACGCGGTCAACAAGTCGGCGGCCCGCCTGCACCACGGCGCCATAGATCCGGGCGAGGTCGCGATGCTGCGCGACAGGCACCCGCGCCAGATACTCCGGCACCTGCGCATACCGCTGCTGAAGCTGCCCCTCGTGATGAGGGGGGTAAGAAAGGAGGTTGGCAGGGGCGTCGCGCGCGCGCGGCCCGCCGCCGACATGGCAGGCACGCTGGGCCGCCTCAAGGAGCGGGGCTGCCGCATCGGGATACTCACGTCCAACGCCGAGCGCAGCGTCAGGGCTTTCCTAGAGGGCAACGGCATGGACGTGTTCGACTTTGTGTACTCGGGGAGGAGCGTCTTCGGCAAGGGCCGCACGCTGCGCTCCATAGCGAAGAGATCCGGCGGCAGAATATTCTACGTGGGCGACGAGGTGCGCGACATCGAGGCGGCCCGAAAGGCGCGCGCGACCATGATAGCCGTCTCGTGGGGGTTCAACACGTCCGAGGCGCTCATGCGCGAGGGACCCGACTACCTTGCCACGTCGCCCGAGCAGATAGAGCAGATAGTGCTGGGCGGATAGGTATATACCGGAACCGGCGGGCGCGCGCCCGGTGAGCAAGAACCTCTGGCACGACGTGGAGACGGGGATAGACGTGCCCGAGATAATCAACGTGATAGTCGAGATACCCAAGGGCTCGCAGAACAAGTACGAGTACGACAAAAAGCACAACATGGTGAAACTGGACAGGGTCCTGTTCTCGCCGTTCCACTACCCGGGCGACTACGGCCTGGTGCCGCAGACGCTAGCAGACGACGGCGACCCGCTCGACGCGATGGTGCTCGTCACGGCCGCCACGTACCCGGGCATACTCATAGAGGCGCGCCCGATAGGGGTGCTGCGCATGCGCGACGAGGGCGAGCCCGACGACAAGATAATCTGCGCGTCCACCAGCGATCCGCGCTACCTGCACACGACCGACATCTGCGACATCGAGGAGCACTACCGCGCCGAGATAGCGCACTTTTTCCAGGTGTACAAGGACCTGGAGGGCAAAAAGGTGGAGATAGCCGGCTGGGGCTCGGCGCGCGAGGCCAAAAAGACGGTGCTCGATTCGGCCAAAAACTACAGGGAGACGCTGCAAAAGTACTGAGCGTGGTAGAAATAAAAGGCGCGCCCCGGCAGCCGCGGCGGGCAGTTGTGGTATAGCTGGTAGCATGCTGGCTTCCCAAGCCAGCGACCCGGGTTCAAATCCCGGCAACTGCACATTGCTTTAAATCCGCCATGCCGCGGGGCGGAGCCGTGACGCGCAAATTCCGGCTGGTCTCGGAATTCGAGCCCACCGGGGATCAGCCCCAGGCCATCGAAAAGCTGGTGCGCGGGGCGCGCAAGGGCGCGGTCCAGACGCTGCTGGGCGTGACCGGCAGCGGCAAGACCTTCACGGTGGCAAACCTCGTGGAGCGCACCGGCAAGAACACGCTGGTCATATCGCACAACAAGACCCTGGCGGCCCAGCTGTACGAGGAGCTGAAGCAGTTCTTCCCACACAACAACGTGGGGTATTTCGTATCCTACTACGACTATTACCAGCCGGAAAGCTACATACCGCAGACGGACACGTACATCGAAAAGGACATCAAGATAAACGAGACCATCGAGAGGATGAGGCTGGAGGCCACGGCCATGCTCATGTCCGGCGAGCCCACGATCATAGTGGCCACCGTCTCGTGCATATACTCGCTGGGCAACCCCGACGACTGGAACGCCATGGCCGTCACATTCGAGGCGGGCGCCTCGCCGGGGCGCTCCAAAATACTGCGCAGGCTCGTCGAGGCCATGTACGAAAGGAACGACGCCGCACCGCAGCCGGGCAAGTTCCGGGCCAAAGGCGACACCATAGACGTGGTGCCGGCCTACTCGGACGACGTCATACGCATACAGATGTTCGGCGACGAGGTGGAGAGCATAGCGGTGCTCGACCACGTGACCATGGACGAAAAGCGCAGGGTCGGCAGGATCACGGTGTTCCCCGCGAAGCACTACATAGTCGAAGAGTCGGTGCGGCAGAGGGCCATAGAGTCGATACGCGAGGAGCTGGAGGGGCGCCTGCCCGAGCTCGAGCTCTTGGAGCAGCAGAGGCTGCGCGAGCGCACGCGCTACGACCTCGAGATGATAGAGGAGCTGGGGTACTGCTCGGGGGTCGAAAACTACTCGCGCCACTTCGACGGGCGCAGGCCGGGCCAGAAGGCGTTCTGCCTGCTGGACTTTTTCGGCCCCGACTGCCTGCTGGTCATCGACGAATCGCACGTGACGCTGCCGCAGCTGCACGCCATGTACAAGGGCGACAAGTCGCGCAAGGACAGCCTGGTCACGCACGGCTTCCGCCTGCCTAGCGCCTACGACAACAGGCCGCTAAAGTACGAAGAGTTCGAAAAATACATACGCAACGCGGTGTTCACCTCCGCCACGCCCGGCGACTACGAAAAGAAAATGTCGGCCAGCGTAGTCGAGCAGCTTGTCAGGCCCACCGGCCTGCTCGATCCGTCCGTCGAGGTGCGCCCCTCCGGGGGGCAGATGGACGACCTCATCTCGGAGATAAGAAAGCGCGCCGGCGCCGGCCAGCGCACCCTGGTGACCACCCTTACGAAGCGGATGGCCGAAGACCTGGCAGAGTACCTCTCGCTAAAGGGGGTGCGGGTGAGGTACATGCACGCGGAGATAGACGGGCTCCAGCGCACCGAGATAATACGGCAGCTGCGCCTCGGCGAGTTCGACGTGCTGGTCGGGATCAACCTGCTCAGGGAGGGCCTTGACATACCCGAGGTCTCGCTCGTCGCGATCCTCGACGCGGACAAGGAGGGGTTTTTGCGCAACAACACCAGCCTCATACAGACGTTCGGCAGGGCCGCGCGCAACTCCGACGGGGCCGTCATAATGTACGCCGACTCGGTGACCGGCTCGATGCGCTCGGCCATGGAAGAGACCGACAGGCGCAGGAAGAGGCAGGCAGAGTACAACCGCCTCCACAAGATACGCCCCACGACGATAGCAAAGCCGGTGCCCGAGGCGCGCGGGCAGGCAGACGACGTCAAGAACATGACGCGCCACGACCTAGAAGAATCCGCGGCCAGTCTGCGCGAGAGGATGAAAGAGTACTCGGAGCAGATGGACTTTGAGCGGGCCATCGAGTGCCGCGACCGGCTCTCGCGCATAGAGCGCCGGATGAGGGAAAAGCCGCGATGACGCGCGACCGGGCGCTGCGCGTGCGCGGGGCGCGCCAGAACAACCTGCGCAACGTCAGCGTGGACATACCAAAGTACAAGCTGGTGGTCATAACGGGCATCTCGGGCTCGGGCAAGTCCACGCTGGCCTTCGATACGATATACGCCGAGGGCCAGCGGCGCTACGTCGAATCGCTGTCGGCGTACGCGCGCCAGTTCCTCGAGGTGATGGACAAGCCGGCCGTCGACTCTATAGACGGGCTGTCGCCTGCCATATCCATACAGCAAAAGACGACCAACAAGAACCCGCGCTCGACGGTGGGCACCATAACCGAGATCTACGACTACATGAGGCTGCTGTACGCGCGAATAGGCAGGCCGCACTGCACGAGGTGCGGCCTCGCCATATCGAGCCAGTCCGTCGACGCCATGTGCGACGCCATACTCAAGGGGATGGACGGCCAGGACGTGCTGGTCATGGCGCCGGTGGTGCGGCGCAAAAAGGGCACGCACGAAAAGACGCTGGCGCGCATAAAAAAGGACGGGTACGCGCGCGTGCGCATAGACGGCGCGACGGTGCGCCTCGACGGGGAGCGCCCCAAGCTGGAAAAGCAAAAGTGGCACGACGTGAGCATAATCGTGGACCGCGTGCGCGTCTCGGAGGGCGAGCGCTCGCGCGTGTTCGAATCCGTGCAGACCGCCATCCGGGCCTCGGGCGGCACCGCCTCGGTCGGGCCGCAGGACGGCGAGGCCCGGCTGTTCTCGCAGGCCAACGCCTGCCCCCGCTGCGGCATAAGCGTGGGCGAGATGGAGCCGCGCGCCTTTTCGTTCAACTCGCCGCTTGGCATGTGCAAAGAGTGCAACGGGCTGGGCACCACGTCGGCGTACGACCGGGACCTGGTGCTGCCCGACGCGGACCTGAGCATACTGGAGGGGGGCATACGCCCGCTCAGCCAGCACGGCCTGTCGCGGTACTACAAGTACATGGCACGGCACGTAAAGGGCGTGTCTTTGCAGACGCCGCTGCGCGACATAGCCGGCGAAAAGCTGGACGCCATGCTAGACGGCGACGGGCAGTTTCCAGGCGTCTTTGCCCTGCTGGACCGCGAGTACCGGACCACCACCCGCCCGGCCAAGCGCGACTGGATAAAGAGGTTCATGCGCAACATACCCTGCTCGGCGTGCCGGGGGTACAAGCTGCGCCCCGAGATGCTGGCCGTGCGCATAGGCGAGTCGAGCATAATGGACGCCTGCCGCATGTCCGTCGAGGCGTGCCTCGCGTTCTTTACGACGCTCAAACTGGAGCCGGCCGAAAGGAAGATAGGCCGCGAGATACTCAAGGAGATAACCGAGAGGCTCGAATTTTTGAAGAACGTCGGGCTCGGGTACATCTCGCTTGACAGGGCCAGCTACACGCTCTCGGGCGGCGAATCGCAGAGGATACGCCTGGCCACGCAGATAGGGGCCAACCTGACCGGCGTGCTGTACGTGCTAGACGAGCCCACCATAGGGCTGCACCAGCGCGACAACGCGCGCCTCATAGACACGCTGACAAAGCTGCGCGACCTCGGCAACACGGTGATAGTGGTGGAGCACGACGAGGAGGTGATGCGCAGCTCCGACTGGCTCGTGGACATGGGGCCCGGCGCCGGCAGGCACGGGGGCAGCGTGGTCTTCGAGGGGACCGTCGGCAGCATGGTAAGGAAAAAAAACTCGCTCACCGGCAAGTACCTCAACGACAGCTCGATAATACGCAGGGAACGCGCGCCGCGGGGGGGCCGCTCGCTGACGGTGCGCGGCGCCGAGGCCAACAACCTCAAAAAGATAGACGTAAAGATACCGCTCGGCCAGATGGTCGTGGTCACCGGCGTGTCCGGGTCGGGCAAGTCCACGCTGGTAAACGACGTGCTGTACAGGGCCGTGCACGCCGAGTTCTACTACGGGTACAGGCGGCCCGGCAAGCACGCGGGGATAGACGGCGTCGGGCTCCTCTCGGACGTGGTGGCCATAGACCAGTCGCCGATAGGCAGGACGCCGCGCTCCAACCCGGCCACGTACATCGACGCGTTCTCGCCCATACGGGCGCTGTTCGCCGAGACGCCGCTGGCTAGGGAGCGGGGGTACGCGTCGGGCCAGTTTTCGTTCAACACGCCGGCCGGCCGGTGCTTTGCGTGCGACGGCGACGGGGTCAAAAAGATAGAGATGCAGTTCCTCGCCGACGTGTTCGTAAAGTGCGACGAGTGCGGCGGCAAGAGGTACGACAGCGAGACGCTGGCGGTCAGGTACAAGGGCAAGAACATATCCGAGGTGCTGGACATGACCGCCGAGGAGGCCCTCGAGTTCTTCGGCAACGTGCGCGCCGTGAAGCGCAAGCTGCAGACGCTCAACGACGTGGGGCTGGGGTACATACGGCTGGGCCAGTCCTCCACGACGCTGTCGGGCGGCGAGGCGCAGCGCGTAAAGCTGGCCTCGGAGCTTTCAAAGTACCAGACCGGAGAGACGCTGTACATACTCGACGAGCCGACCACCGGCCTCCACTTCGCCGACGTCGAGAGGCTGCTCGCCGTGCTCGACAGGCTGGTGTCCATGGGCAACACCGTGCTGGTCATAGAGCACAACATGGACATCATACGCAACGCCGACTGGGTGGTGGACCTGGGCCCCGAGGGGGGCGAGGAGGGCGGCAGGGTGGTGGCGGAGGGCACGCCCGAGCAGGTGGCCCGCGCGCCGGGCAGCTATACGGGCAGGTACCTCAAGAAGGCGCTATGATCCCGGCGTTCGCGGCAGAGGCGCCGCCCCAGACCGGCATCTACATCATGCGCGACGCGGCCGGCGGGGTCATCTACGTGGGCAAGGCCAAGAACCTGAAGAACCGCGTCCGCTCGTACTTTTCGGGCCGGACCGACTACAAGACAGGCAAGCTCGTCGAGCGCATAGCCGACATGGAGTTCGTGCTGACCGACAGCGAATCCGAGGCGTTCGTGCTCGAATCGAACATGATAAAGCGGCACCGGCCGCGCTTCAACATGGAGCTCAAAGACCAGGAGCGCTACACGTACCTGCGGCTCACCGACGAGCAGTACCCGCGCCTGGCCGTGGCGCGCAGGGCGCGCGGCGGCGTGCTCCCCGGGGCCGGCAGGGTGTACGGGCCGTTCACCCACGGCAGCTCCAAGCTGCTCACCGTCGGCTCGCTGCGCAAGGCCTTCAAGATACGCATCTGCAAGCCGCTGCCCAAGAAGGTGTGCCTAGAGTACCACCTCGGCAACTGCGAGGGGCCGTGCGAGTTCGAGCGGGCCCGGCAGAGCTACCCCGGCCACGTCAGGGACCTGGAGGGCGTGCTGTCCGGCGGCGACTCGGCGGCCGGGTTCGTGCGGTGGCTGGAGGGGCAGATGCGCGCCGCCTCGGGGTCGCGCGACTTTGAGAGGGCCATCGAGATCCGCGACACGCTCAAGAGGCTCTCTGCGCTGCGCGCGCCGCAAAAGATGGATTCGCCGGGCGGCGCCGACGAGGAGTACTTTGGCGTGTCGGTGCGCGAGCGCCGCGCGGTGGTCATGACGTTCCGCAAGACGGGCGGCCTCATACGCGACAGCGACAGGTTTTCGTTCGATGTCATGGCCGACAACACGTTCGGCAACTTTGTGTACCAGTACTATACCACCCGGCCCATACCGGCCCGCGTGCTGGTCAGCAGGCGGCCGGAAAACGCCCGCGCCCTGGCAAGGGCGCTCTCCGATAGGGCCGGCCAGGAGGTGTCCATAAGCGTGCCGCGCAGCGGGCCCGAAGCCGAGATGATGGCCCTGGTCATGCGCAACATCGCCCTGATACGCTCAAAGGGCGGCGCCGATCCGGCCCTTGCGCGCCTGCAGGAGCGCCTGCGCCTGCCCTCGCTCCCGAGGATCATAGAGTGCTTTGACGTATCGAACCACGGCGACGAGTTCGCCGTCGGCGCCATGTCCAGGCTGATCGACGGCAGGCCGGACAAGTCGGGGTACAGGCGGTTCCGCATAAAGACGGTGTCCGGAAGGGACGACTTTGCGATGATGGCCGAGATAGTCGGGCGCAGGTACCTGCGCCTGTCCAGGGAAAAGTCGGAGATGCCGGATCTAGTGCTGGTGGACGGCGGGCGGGGGCAGCTGAGCTCTGCGCTGGGGGCGCTGCGCAAGGCCGGCGCCGACATACCGTGCGCCGCGCTGGCAAAACAGAACGAGGAGGTGTTCATGCCGGGCCGCGGCGTGCCGGTGCGCATGCGCAGCACCGACCCCGCCCTGCACGTCCTGCAGAGGGCGCGGGACGAGGCGCACAGGTTCGGCGTGGCGTACAACCACGCGCTGAGGAAAAAAATGCAGAAAATGGCTAGTTGACCTGTATGGTGCCTATCATCCACGGGTGGAGCTGGCACAGGTACGGATAGTCGCCCGAATCGTCGAACGTCCATTCGAACGTGTCGCCTGCCATCATCAGGCCGCTGTCGAACCCGTTGGGGTAGTCGAAGCCTATGGCCGAAGAGTCCTCTGACAGATCGCCTGCGTTGACCATGTGGATCAGGCTGTCGTCGTTCGTCCACACGACTGTGTCGCCCGCGTTGATCTCGACGCTGAACGGATCAAAGCACGCGTCGTCAGCCTCGCAACCCGGAATCCCAGTTCCCTCGGGTATGCTGATCTGAGTTATGGTGCTGGCCCCGTCCATCGCTTCGTCCATCATCATGGCCTCGTCCATAGAGTCGTCCATCGCTTCGTCCATCATCATGGCCTCGTCCATAGAGTCGTCCATCGCTTCGTCCATCATCATGGCCTCGTCCATAGAGTCGTCCATCGCTTCGTCCATCATCATGGCCTCGTCCATCATGGCATCTTCTGCCATGGTGTCCTCCATCATGACGTCCGTCGTGGTATTGTACGCGACCGGCTCGGCCGTAGGCTGCGCTGCCTGCTCAGAGGCCGGGCCTAGAGCCGCGATTCCCACCGCGACTAGCACTATGCCGATAGACCAGCCGATTGCCGCCTTGTCTACTGTTCCCATTGGCGCGCCCGCCGGACGTGTCTAAATAAATTTAACTAGCGGATCGAGGCCTCTGGCCGACGCGGGCGAGGCCCGCGCGCCCTACGCCGCCCGCCGGACGTGGTATATGGCAAGGTCCCGGTTGTCCGATATGTGAAAGTCGGCCCCCCGCTCGAACTCGAACCCCGCGCCGCCCGACACTTGTTCGTACAGCGCCTCGCCTATCACGAGGCCGTTGGGGCGCGCAAAAGAGTTGATTTTTGAGCACGCGTTCACCGTCGAGCCGAATATGTCCTTGGTCTCGGAAGTGGACATTTTCGCGACGCTGACGGGCCCCAGAGTGGCGCTGACGCGGTAGTCGACGTTCGGCAGGCCCTTTTCGTCGAGCAGGCGGCACAGGCTGCCGTGGTGCTCGCACATCTGGACGCAGCACTCCAGCACCTCCCCCGCCCTGCCGGCCGGAAAGCAGAACAGCAGCGCGTCGCCCACGTTCTTGACCACGGTGCCCCCGTGCCTGCCCACTATCGAGGCCATCGAGTTGATGAACGCGGCGTACAGCGAGGCGGACTCGTCGTCCGAGAGCGGCATGCACACGCGCGTCGAGCCCCGTATGTCCACGAAGCAGACGCACGCCTCCTCGGTCCGGTCGGAAAACCGGAGCAGGATGTCCTCCTGCTGGCTGATTATCTCCTTTTGCTTGACCAGCGCGATCTCGGACTCTAGGAGCCGCGCGGCCATCGCGTCGAACGAGCGCGACAGGTCTCCGATCTCGTCGGACGAGCGTATGCCGGTGCGCACCTCGAAGTTGCCGCGCTCCACCTCGCCGACGGCCCGCCTCATGCGGCGCAGCGGGTAGGACAGGCGCCTCGAGAGCATGTACGAGACGGCGGCTAGCGCGCCGGTGACCGAGAGGCCGGCTACCGCCATGTCGCGCTCCAGCTCCAGCAGCGGCGCGAGCATGTCGGACTCTGCGAGCTCTGCGACCGCCGCGTACCCGTACTCGGGCCGGCAGTACGCCGAGCCCACCGTCCGGCCACCGGGCCCCGCGTACGAGGCCGTCCCGCCGCCGAGGGGGCACATCTGCTCGAGCGGCGGCGGCGGGCCGGGCGGCAGGCTCGCGCCGCCCGAGATCAGCCGCAGGGCCGGGCCCCCCTCGCCGTCTACCATGCGCCCGACCGCGGCGGTCCCGGTCGCAGCTGCCAGCACGCCGCCGCCCTCGAGCGGCAGCGCGATCAGCAGGACTGTTCCCCCGCCGGGCCCCCCGGCGAACCCGGCCAGCCTGCCGGACGCAAGCGATCTTACAAGCTCCGCGTCGGCCAGCGCCGCCCCGCCGTCCAAGTCCAGCCGCTTTTCCATGCCCGGGCCGAAGACGGCCGCGTCGAGCAGCTCCGTCCTGCCCCCGTACGATGACTGGAACGCCGTCAGGTTGACCTGGGCGTTGACCGTCTGGCCGCCCTCCGAGGCCAGCACGACTGCCGGATCGCCGGCAAGCTGCGAGAGGGCCACTATTCGCGACTCCACCAAGCTGCCCACTGCCAGGCCCATCTCGCGTGACTGGCCCTCGAGCGTCTCTGCGGCCCTCTCGCGGAGCATGCCGTCTATGAGGCCCAGCGAGAGGACGGCAGTCGAGAGGGCGGCGAGGGCCGCCACCGCGAGCGCGAAAAAGACCAGTTTCTTGTCTAGGCTGAATTTCACGGTACGAAACGCGCACGGACGGTTATAAAAGGCGCGTCTTGTCAAAATAGGGGACACCTTTGGTGTAGAAAATTCTGCCACGCCCTTTTTGTCCTTTGCCGGCAAGGGGGTGCCCGTGGAGACGCGCTTTGCCAGGATGGTGGACGAGCTGGTCGTGCTCGCAGAGGACGATCGCGAGCTGGCAGAGGGGCTGCGGTGGCTGGACAGGAGGGCCCGCGAGCGGCGCGTCAGCTTTTACGACGCGGTCTTTGATGTGCTCTACGGGCGGGGTTAGCGCAGGTCCAGTTCGGTGTACTTGCAGCCGTCCGGCCCGCAGTACTTGCCCACGTAGACTGCCTTGGGCCGGTACAGCGCCGGCTTGGGGGCCGCCTCGGCGAACTTTTCCTCTATGATGTGCGCGGCCCACCCGGCCGCGCGCGAGATGGCGAAGATGGGCGTGTTCAGATCCATGGGTATGCCCATCATGTAGTATATGGACGCGCTGTACAGGTCCACGTTGGGGTAGATGTCCATCCCTTTGCGCTCCTTCATCTGGCTCACCGTGACGCGCTCGACCTCCTGCGTGATGTCGAACCAGGCGTCCCCGGTCTTTGCCGCGAGCTTGCGCGACATCTCCTTGAGCACGCGCGCGCGCGGATCGTAGGTGCGGTACACCGCGTGGCCCATGCCCATCACCCTCTCGCCCGCGTCCATGCGGGCGCGTATCCAGCCGTCGACGGCGCCGACCGACTTTATGTCCAGCAGCATCTTCATGACCTCGTAGTTGGCCCCGCCGTGCAGCTCGCCGCTCAGGGCCCCGATGGCCGCGCTGGCGGCAGAGTACATGTGGGCCCGGGTGGAGGCCACCTGCCGCGCGGCGAACGTGGACGCGTTGAAGGTGTGATCGGCGTGCAGTATCAGGCAGACGTCGAATATGCGGGCCGTCTCGGGGTCGGGGATCTCGCCGGTCAGCATGCGCAGAAAGTTGGCCGCGTGGCCGAGATCCGGATCCGGATCCACGACGGGCAGCGCGTTGCGTATGCGCTGCCAGCTCGCAACGATGGTCGGCACCTTGGCTATCAGGTTGATGGACTTGTCGTAGCTGGACTCTTTGTTGTGGAACTCTTCGTCGTAGTACCCCGCGAGGGCGGCCACGAACGCCTGGAGCATGTCCATGGGGTCGGCGTCGCGGCGCCAGTTGCCCATGTTGGTCTGCATCTGCTTGGGTATCCAGCGCGCCTCCTTCAGCTTTGACTCAAAGTCGGACAGCTGCGCCCTGTTGGGCAGCTCGTCGTGCAAAAGCAGGTACGCGGTCTCTTCAAAGCTGGACTTTTCCACCAAGTCCCGTATGTTGTAGCCGCGGTAGATCAGCTCGCCCACGTCGCCGCGTATGTTCGAGACGCGCGTGTCGGCCACGGGTATCCCGCGCAGGCCTGTGTTCTTGGTCTCCACGGCGCCCCCCGCGCGCCGGATCTATATCTTTTTTGGCCCGGGGCGGCGCCGCATGGTAATTATTGGCGCCCACGGGCCGGCGCGCAGATGGGCTTTCCGGAAGCCGAGGTCTTTGAGACCCGCAGGGCCGAGTACAACAGCCCAACCATCTTCGCCGGCTTCGTGGGGGCCGGCCAGGTGGGCCCGCTCGCGGCGGGCCAGATAGTGCGCGCCATGGGCATGCGCGAGGTCGGCTACATGCGGTCGGGCCACCTGCCGCCCTCGACGGTTTTCCAGAACGGCAGGCTGCGGCACCCGTTCCGCTTCTACGCCACCCCCGACGGCGCCGCGTGCGCCATAGTCTGCGAGGTGACCCTGAAGGCCGAGGGGCTCTACACGATAGTCTCTGGGATACTGGACTGGGCCGAGTCAAAGGGCGCCGGCGAGTTCGTGATACTCGACGGGGTGGCCTCCGACTCGCACGACCAAAAGGCGTACTGCGCGGCCGAGGAGGACCTGTGCCGGGTCATGGCCGACAAGGACATCGAGATGATACCAAAGGGGTTCATCACCGGCGTGCCCGGCGGCATACTCAACGAGTGCCTGATGAGGAAGATACGCGGCATCGCGCTGCTCGCAAAGGCGCACAGCGAGAGGGCCGATCCGGCAGCCGCCATAACGCTGATCGACGCCATAAACAGGTTCTACGGCGCGCGGATGGGCACCGACGAGCTGCGCAAGGAAGAGGAGATGATCGAGGAGTTCCGCGAGATATCGGCAAAGTACGCGGAGCACCGCCAGGAATATTCCGGCATGTACATGTAGGATTTTTAAGAGAAGCTGGGCCCGCGCGGCGCGGTGAAGCTGACCTACAAAAAGGCCGGGATCGACGTGCGCGCCATAGATTCCGCCCTGTCGGCGGTGGGCAGGCACGTGCGCTCGACGCACCGGCTCGGGCCGGGCAGGGTGCTGGACGGGTTCGGCGGGTACGCCGGGACGGTGCGCGCGCCCGGCGGCGCCGAGCTTGCGTTCCACACCGACGGCGTGGGCACCAAGGCGCTGGTCGCATCGTCGCTCAAGAGGTACGACACGGTGGGCATAGACTGCGTCGCGATGAACGTCAACGACATCGCCTGCGTGGGGGCCGTCCCGCTGGCGTTCGTGGACTATGTGGCGGCCAGCAGGAACGACGGCCGCGCCCTCGAGCGGATAGCCTCGGGCCTAGCCCGCGGGGCGAAAGAGGCCGACGTGCCCATAGTCGGGGGCGAGACGGCCGTCATGCCGGACATGATCCGGGGGGGTGGGTTTTCGTTCGACCTTGCCGGCTCGGTGGCCGGGCTGATCCCGGACGGGGGGCGCATCGACCCAAAGTCCATCAAGAAAGGCGACGCGATAATCGGCGTCGAAAGCTCGGGGCTGCACTCCAACGGCTACACTCTCGCGAGGAGGGCGCTGGAGGGCCTGCCGTACTCTGCAAAAGTCGGCCGCCGGAGCCTCGCCGACGCGCTGCTCTGCCCGACGCGCATATACTCGGGCCCGGCCCAGAGGGCCGCCCGAAAGTTCGAGGTGCACGGCATGGCACACATAACGGGGGGCTCTTTTGCGAAACTGATGCGCCTCAAGAAAACCGGGTACACGCTCGATTCCATGCCGCCGCCCCCTCCCATAATGGATCTGATAGCCTCGCGCGGCGTCGGATCCGCGGAGATGTACAGGACGTTCAACATGGGCGTGGGGTTCTGCATCGTGGCCCCCGAGAGCCAGGCGCGCGGCATCCGGGCCGTGTTTTCGAGGCGCCGCATGCGCAGCTGGGTGGTCGGCACCGTCTCGGGCGGGCCCGGCGTGCGCGCAGGCGGCGTAAAGGTGGCCTGACGGGGCGGATTGGCCAGATCGCGCCCGCCCGCTCCGGTGGGCCGAGGCGGAGGAAGGCGCTCGGTGGGGGGGGGGTGGACGAATTTCGGGATACTACAAAACCGCCCGGCCGGGTAATCGCCTTATATAACCGGCCCCCGGCGCCTCCCCGTGGCAGCGGAAGCCGAATTCGTCCAGATAATAGTGGGCATCGGGATACTGCTCTTTGCGGCAAAGCTCATGGCGGAGCTGTTCTTGCGCCTAAAGCTGCCCATCGTGCTCGGCGAGCTGCTCGCCGGCATGATAGTGGGCCCGTTCGCCCTGGGCTCGTTCCTCACGTGGGACGGCCAGCATCTGCTCGAAATCGGGCCGGAGCTGAGGACGCTCGGGCAGATGGGCGCCATAGTGATACTGTTCATGGCCGGCCTCGAGATGACGCCGAAGGAGTTCATCAGGGGCGGCAAGGCCTCGTTCACGGTCGGCACGCTCGGCGTGGTGGTGCCGTTCTTCGTGGGCCTGCTCGCGTTCCAGTCGTTCGGCTACGACGCGCTCCAGTCGATGATGATAGCCACGGCGCTGACCGCGACCAGCATCGCCATATCGATACAGGTGCTCAACGAGTTCGGCAAGATAAAGACGCCCGAGGCCAGGCTCATAATCGGCGCGGCCGTCATAGACGACATACTCGCCATAGCGGTGCTCTCGGTGGTCTCGTCGATCGCCGCGGACGGCAGCATAGACGACATCAGCATCACCGACGTGACGCTGACCATACTCGAGGTGCTCGGCTTCTTCGCGGCCATGCTGCTCGCCGCCGTGTTCCTGGTCCCCAAGATGGTCAGCCAAAAGCTGTGGAAGGCGCGGGGGGGCATAGAGGGGATAGTGACGGCCGTGTTCTTCGGCGCCGCGGCCCTGGCCGGATCGCTGGGCCTCTCGCCGATAGTCGGCGCGTTCGCCGTCGGCATGGCGCTCTCGACCACCAAGGTCTTCGAAAAGGTGGAGGACTACATAGGCAAGGTCGGCCTGATATTCGCGCCGCTCTTCTTTGCCATCATCGGCGCGGAAGTGGACTTTACAAAGATAGACGCCAACATACTGATGCTAAGCGGCATAGTCATAGTCATAGCGGTGGCCACAAAGATGCTCGGCTGCGGGCTGCCCGCCGCGTTCTTCCTCAAGGACCGCAGGCAGGGCATGCGCGTCGGCATAGGCATGGTCTCGCGCGGCGAGGTGGGCCTCATAGTGGCCGGCGTGGGGGTATCGCTGAGCATACTGACCCCCGAGGTCTACTCTACCATCATACTGATGGTGGCCGTCACCACGATAATCACGCCGCTGTGGCTAAAGGTAGAGTACCGCCGGGAGGCGGCGAGGGGCGGGGGAGGCGAGCCTGCCGACGCGAAGCTGCCCGATCCAAAGGGCTAGCGCCCTTGGCACTATGAGGCGATTTTTTACCACTAGTTTAAATATAGGCGGCGCCCCACCACGCGCGTGAAGGTCTTGGCGCTTGCAGCGGCGGCAGCGTTCCTGCTCGCAGGATCGGCGGCCTCGGCCCAAGAGGCGCCGCCGTCTTGGGTGCGCGAAAACGCCGGGTACTGGTCCGAGGGGATACTGGACGACGCCGCGTTCCTCGACGGGATAAAGTACCTGATAGACAACGGCATAATGACGGTGCCCCGCACCGACGTGGAGGCCGCGCCGGGCGACGGGGCGGTCCCGTCGTGGATAAAGAGCAACGCGGCCCTGTGGGCCTCGGGCCAGCTGGACGACGCCTCGTTCATGGGCGGCATCGGGTACCTGGTGGGAGCCGGCGTCATCGCGCTAGATCAGCAACGGGACGCGGGCAGCCCGCCGTCCGGATCTGAGCCGTCCGACTCCGAGCTGGCCCGCCTGCAGGCGGAGCTGGACGCGTGCGACGAGATCAAAAAGGCCGTAACCCGGCTGGACTGCCAGGACGGGGCGCGCCACGCCATCGCGGTCTATTCGTACAAGTCCCAGTACGAGCCGCTCAGCGTGGGCCCGATCAACTACTACTGGGGCGGCATCGGCAGCGAGGGCAACGAGTTCGAGATCAGCCCGACCGGCCAGGCCCTCCTGTCCATACGCATGCTGGCCGAGAACACCTCGTCGGAGAACGTCGCGCTCGCCTGCACCAGCCCTCAGATCTGCGCCTACGACGTCTGGGACGGGCAGTCGGAGTTCAAGTATTCGGGAATGGACTTTACCAACGGCCAGATACTGGTGAGGCCCGGCGACGCCAAAGAGTTCAACATGCTCTTCGGGCCCGACATAGGGTACGGCGGGACGCAGTTCGTCTACGATCCGGGAAGGGACTACGTGTTCCGGATAAGCGAGGGGTTCGGCAGCGCTTCGGTGCCGCTGGGGCTCGGCAGATAGCCTCCCGGAGAAGCGGCAATGGTTTACGTCAGGACAAAGAGCGTCGGGGGGGAAAAATACTCCTACATCGTAAAGAGCGTCTGGGATCCTGACCGCGGCGGCCCGCGCCAAAAGATAGTAAAGTACCTGGGCAAGTCCTCGCAGATCTCCGCGCTGGACATACCGGCAGAGTACGCCAGCGAGCCCAAGGTGCGCGAGTTCGTCGATTCGCTGTCGGGCAGGGCCTCGGGGCGCACGCTCGACCTTGACCGAGCCAGGGCCGACCTGCTCGAGGCGGCGCTGTCGGGCAGCACCGACTCCGCCCTGCGCGTGCGCGACGGGTGGGAATCGGCGCACGGCATCATCGCATTCTACGACTTGGTGCTCAGGCCCGTCATGTACAGGGTCGGCGATCTGTGGATGTCCGGCTCGATAGGCGTGGGCGACGAGCACGTCGCGAGCAACGTGGCCTCGATGCTGGTGCGCGAGGCGCGGCCGGTCAAGCGCAGGTCCGGCAGCGTGCTCATATGCACGCCCGTCGGCGAGGAGCACAGCATCGGGTGCGCCATACTGGAGGCGGCCCTCTCCGAGTCGGGGCTGCACGTCTGCAACATGGCCCCGTCGGCGCCCGCGGCCGAGGTGGCAAAGTTCGTCCTGGAGCACCGACCGGACCTGGTGCTCGTCTCGGTGACCGCCGGGGACAACGTGGCCGCCGCCAAGCGCCTGGTCAAAAAGCTGACCGGGATCGTCGGGGCCCGGGTCATGGCCGGCGGGCAGGGCGCGGCCGGCAGATCCGACCTCGGCTGCCCCGTCGTATCCGATCAGTCCCTCGAGCAGACTGTGCGCTCGGTGCGCTCGGCAGTCTTCGGCAGGCTTTAAATCGGCCGGGGCCGCCGCCCGGGCCGGTGGCCGGCCTCGACTTTTCGTGCCAGTTCTGCGGCAGGGGCTTCGGCTCGGACGTCATGGCCCTGGCCCGGCACATCGGCGACGAGCACGACCGGCGCCCGCCGGCGCGCGACATTCAATAGTGGCCGGGCCCGCAGGCGGGGCGTGTCCCGGATAAAGGCCATAGCCGCCTGGGTAGCCATCATCGGCGGCGGGATAGCGTTCTACTTTTTCTACGGGGTCGCCGCCGAATGGATGAGGTAGGGCCCGTAACGCAGGAGATGAAAGAGTTCCTCCGCAAGAGGCGCCTGGCCTACGTGGCGACCGTCTCGCCGGACGGCTCGCCCAACCTCTCGCCAAAGGGGACGGTGCTGGCCATCGATTCGCGCAGCCTGGTCTTTGCCGACATACGCTCGCCGCGCACCGTCTCGAACCTCGCGGCCAACCCGGCAGTCGAGATAAACTCGGTGGATCCGGTCTCGCGCAGGGGGTACCGGTTCGCCGGCAGGGCCAGGTTGCTCGGGCGAGGCGAGCCCGAGCTTGAAAAGGCCGCCGCCATGTACGCGCAGATGGGCGTGCGCTCTGAGGTGCGCGGCGTGGTGCTCGTCTCGGTGGAGAGGGCCTCGGAGGTGACGTCCCCCGTCTACGACCTGGGCGACACCGAGGAGCAGGTGCGCAAGGCCTGGTCAGGCAGGATCTGACTCGCCGAGGCGCGCGCGCAGGCGGGCCACCTCAGCCTCGGCGGCCTCGAGCCTGGAGCGCATCGAGGCCACCACGGCGCTGGCAGCCTCGACCACGCCGCGCGGCTCCGCCTCTGCGGGCGGCGCGGGGCCGGCCTGCGCCCTTGCGGCCTCGACCGCCGCCAGTTCCCGGCGGGCCGCGGCCTTGCTGGCCTCGAGCTCGTCTAGGGCCGCGCGCGCGCTCGCGGCCTCCTGCAGGGCGCGCGCGCGAGACTCCCTGGCCTCTTCCAGGTCGGACTTGGCGCGGCCCAGCGCCTCTTGTGCCGACGCGAGCTCGTCGAGCTTCTGCTTGCCGCGCCTGCACTCTTTGTCCATCTGCTCGGCGCGCGACTTTGCTATCGCGTACCTGCGCTCCAGCGACTCGGCCCTGTCGCGCTCCTCGTTGGCCTCGCGCCGGACCGACATCAGGTCCGAGACGGTCTGGTCGTACTCTGACTTTACGTCCGCGAGGCGCTTTGCGAGCTCGTCAAGCTCCGAGCGCCGCTCGACTATGCGCGCGCCCAGCTCTTCTGCCTCGCGCGCCTTTTCGGCCGCGCCGTCGCCGGGCTCTGGGGCCGGCTCGGCCTCGGGGCGGCGGCCGAACAGCCTCACCTGCCACCCCTCCGCACGAAGCGCAGGTAGAACCCGAGCCCGCCTACGGCAAAGCCGAAGCCTATGGCCGCCGCGCCCAGCCCGGGGCTGTCCTGCAGGTACAGCGGCGCGGTGATGAATATCAACGCGCCTAAAAGTATCAGGAAGAACCCGCCGCTGCCGCGCGAGCGGCCCGGAGCCCTGTGCGCCATCAGAGCGCCCCCCTTATGGCGGAGGCCGCGCGCGCGCGCCCCATCTCGGATATGAGCGGCCCCAGCCGCGGGCCGCGCGGCCTGCCGAGCAGTATCATGTAGAGCAGCTCAAAGACGTCCTTTGCGCCCACGCCGCCCTGCTCTGCCGCCGCGCGCACCAGATCCGGGACGTCCCCGCCCCCCTCCAGCCCGTCGGCGAGGCCCGCGAGCGGCGCGCGCATGCCCTCGGGGATCCGGGCCTCGCCGGCGCCGGACATAAAGTCGTCGGCAAAGTTGCCCGCGCGCTCTATCATGCCGGCGATCCCGGGGGCGCCCGCGTCGATGCCGGCGGCCTCGAGCCTCCTGCAGACGCGCGCGGCCCTGTCCTCCGCAAACACCGAGCACAGCCGCGCGAGCATCGCGTAGTCGACGCGCGGGCGCGGCCCGCCGGGTGGGCGCAGCAGGTGGACGTACTCGTACAGGCCGCGCATGCGATCGAGGCGCTCGGCGCCCGGCTCGCGCCCGCGCCCAAAGTACACGTCCTCGAGGGAATCGTACTCTGCCTCCAGCGACGGTATGTCCTCCAGGCCCAGCTCGCGCGCGCCGCTTATCCTCTTGTACAGCAGCAGCAGCAGCGACTGCGGCGTGCCGTACCGCAGCCACGCCTGCGCGGTGACCACGTTGCCCGACGACTTTGAGATCTTGCGCCCGCCCCTGTCGAGGAACATCTCGTACTTTGCGTGGTGCGGCGGGGCCCTGCCCAGCACGTCCGAGCAGACCCAGTCGTTTACGCGCACCGAATCCATGATGTCCTTGCCGTACGCCTCGAAGCGCACGTCCAGCGCGGCCCACCGCGCCGCAAACTCGACCTTCCACGCGAGCTTGCCCGGATCCTCGCCGAGGCGCGCCCTTCCCCGGTGCCCGCACCCCTCCACCGACAGCCCGCCTATGCGGGCCCCGGAGCACTCGTATTCCACCGCGCGGCCCCGCTCGTCGTACGATGCGGCCTCTGCGGTGTACAGCCGGCCGCACCGCGAGCAGACGGGGTGGTACGGCGGCCGGCCCGAGTACTTTGACTGCCCCGTAAGCTCTGCTATTTTTTCGCCTATCCTGCCGCTGCTGCTCAGTATGGCGTGGGACTGCTCGTCCAGCTCGCCCGCAGAGTACACCTCCGAGGCCCTCCTGTGCGTGTACGATATACCCAGAGAGTCGAGGCCCTCGAGCAGAAGCGAGGACATGTGCTCGCCGTACGAGCCGTGGCAGCCGCCCGGATCCGGCACAGACGAGACCGGCTCTGCGATGTGATCGCCGAGCCAGCCGGGCATCCCGTCGGGGACCTTGCGCAGCCCGTCCATGTCGTCCGAGTACGCCACAAGCTCGGAGCCGTACCCCATGTCACGCAGGGCCAGGCTGACGCCGTAGGCGCGCACCGCGTCGCCGAGGCTGCCCACGTGCGGCACGCCCGAGGCGCCCAGCCCGCTCTCGACGCGCACCATGTCGAGGCTGCGGCCCAGCTTTTTCTCGCGATCTATAAGCTCGGATGCAAGCTTGTCTATCCAGGTGCCCCTTCCTATCTTCAACGCAGATCCCTTGCCATGTACGGGCCGCGCCGCTCGTACCCCAGGCGCCGGTAGTACGGGCGCACGCCGGCCGCGCTGAGCACCAGCAGGCGCCGCGCGCCGGCCTCGCGCGCGATGCCCTCGGCCTCTGCCATCAGCCTGGCGCCGAGCCCCCTGTGCTGTATGCCGCCCCTGCCGCCGAGCGGCAGCGACCTGCCGTACACGTGCAGCTCGCGCACCACGGCCGCGCCCGCAAGCTCGGGCCGGTGCGGACTGCGGGGCTCGCGCACCCGCACGAACCCCTGTATCCCGCCGCCCTCCATGGATACAAAGTGCTCGGCCCCCCCAGAGGCCGAGTACCGCTCGCGCAGCATCCGGGGCTCGCATGGCGCGCCGGCCTCGCGGCAGCGTATGCACCTGCACGCCAGCCCCTCTTTTTCCATGAACGCGCGCACCTCCTGGCGCAGGTTGCCCCGGCGCGGGCCGGCCGAGATCTGGCTCGGCTGCATCTCGCGCTGTATCCTCATGATGCGCGCCCACGGCGGCACGCGCGACTTTGCCAGCGCCAGCGTGCGCACCAGATCCTCGTGCGGGTAGGGCTCGTACTGCCCGCGCTCGTGCTGCTCGTGGAGCAGGGTGCCGGGCAGCGCCAGCGCGGGGTAAATCTTTAGCATGTCGGGCCGGAAGGCCGGATCCGAGAACAGGCGGGTCAGGTCCTCCAAGTCTTTTTCGGGCGTGGCCGTCGGCAGGCCCGGCATCATGTGGGCCACTATCTTGTACCCGGAATCGCGCGCGGAGGCGAACGCCTCGCGCACCTCGGCCACGCCGTGGCCGCGGTTGACCAGGCGCAGCACATCCTCGCGCAGCGACTGCACGCCAAGCTCCACGCGCGTCACGCCGCACTCGAGCATGTCGTCTATGTGGGAGGGCCCGCACCAGTCCGGCTTGGTCTCTACGGAAAAGCCCACGCTGCGCGAGGGCGCCGATTCGTTTGCGAGCTGCGCCGATGCCAGCGTCGGCGAGGCGTGCCCGTTGAGCGCGTCGTAGCACGACTTCGCGAACCACGCGCGGTACCGGCGGGGCAAAAACATGAACGTGCCGCCGACCACTACCATCTCCACCTTGGACGTGTCGTGGCCCGCGGCGGCGAGGCGCGCCAGGCCGTCGCCCGCCTGCAGCCGCGGATCGTAGCCGCGCGCCATCGCGCCGGCGGCCGACGGCTCGAGGCCCGTGTAGCTGTTGGGCGTGCCCGCGGCCGGCCCTCCGGGGCAGTAGGTGCACCTTCCGTGGGGGCAGGCGTACGGCATCGGCATGACCGTCACGACGGCCACGCCCGAGCCGGTCCTGACCGGCTTGCTCGCGAGCGTCTGCCGGAGGCGCCCGCCTGCGGCGCGCGCGAGTATCTCGCGGTTGCGCGGTATGCGCTCGGGCGAGTGCCTGGCGCACGCGCTCATGATCACCCGGCGCGCGTCCGAGCCGGGCCTCTCCTCCAGGTTCCGCACTATCTCTTGGCACGCCCTCTCGAAGCGCTCGGACTCCACGGCGGGCCCCGGGCGCGGCCGGAATAAATGCCTTGTATTGGTTTTAATACGGCCCGCGCCCGCAGAGCCGCCGTGACCGTCGTGGTGACCTCTATGCCGGGCGGCATAGCGCAGGTGTTCAACCCCGATACGGGCAGGATCACGTACAAGTGCAAGTCCGAGCGGGGAGCGGTAATGGAGATAGAGGCGCTCGGAGGCGTGGTGCGCTTTTTCGGCAGGGGCTCGAGCGCCGCGGTGGCCGGCCCGTCGGCCGAGCTGCACGAATGCGAGGTGCTGTCGGAGGGCGACGAGGGGTACGCAGAGGCGGTCGCCGAGGCCGGGCGCTGCCGCGCAGAGTTTGCGCGCGAGCGCATAGCCGAGCTGCAAAAGAGCCTATAGAGGTTATGCGCAATCTACCAAATCTCGAATATCCGTGCCTAGAAAAACTCAACCGGCGCGTTTACGCATAGACTCTTATGACTTTGTGCACGAGGCCACCAGGTAGTCTATGGCGCCGCGCTCCGAGGCGCGCGCCATGCTGCGCAGCGAGGCGTTGAGTATCTTTTCCACGTATCCGGGGTACTGCGAGCGTATCCTGCCCGCTATGGACGCGCGGTGCGAGCTGTAGTGGCGCCAGAGCGGCGCGTACACCCTGCCGCCGGCCCGCTCCACCGAATCGACGCGAAAGCTAGCGCGCAGCAGCTCCTGGACGCGCCCGGCGTCGTGGCGCTGCGAGGGCCACGTGGCCCCGAGCAGGCCGAGGCCGCCCCCCGTGGCGACCGGCACGGCCACCACGAGCCTCCCGCCGGGGCGCAGCACGCGCAGCGACTCGCCGACGAAATCCGGCATCCTCCCAAAGTGCTGGGCCGACTCCAGGGCGATGACCGCGTCGGCGCACCCGCCGCGCAGGGGCAGCTTTTGCGCGTCGGCGCAGACGCCGCCGGCGGCGTGCGCGAAGTTGATGTCGGCGCGCAGCACGTCCAGCGGCCCGAACTCCGCGTTCCAGATCCGGGCGGGCTCGCCGTAGCCGCACCCCGCGTCGACTACGGTCTGCCCGGGCCCGAGCCGGGCGAGCTCGCCGGTCTTTAGCGCCATGCGCCTCTGCGCCTCGGCCGGCCCGTCGCCTTCGTCCCAGTACCCGAAGTTGAGCATCGTGCCGCCGGTCGCCAGGCGCATTATGGCGGACAGAGAATCGTACATGCGTATGACGTCGCGGCCGCTCCTGCGCAGCACCCACGGCACCATGTCCAGCACGGACGGCGTGCGGGCCGGCGCCATCGGTGAACCGTCCAACCGCAAGGCCGGCCCGGCGCGCCGGTATTAACGTTGGGCGCCAAGCGTAAGCGGTCAGGTCGTGGGATAGCCTAGTCACGAAAAAGCGCCGCAGGCGGATCTGGCCGTGCCTAAACGCAAGCCAGGCCTGACCGGCTACCGCCACGCGTCGCCAACGAATATTACCGGAAAGAGAGGCCGGCCCCGCGCGGCCTTCGTCGTATAATGGCAGTATAGGGGATTGTGGCTCCCCGGACAGGGGTTCGATTCCCCTCGAAGGCCTTTTCAGGCGGCCATGCGGCGCACCTGCGCCAGGCTGTACTGGCCGGGCGCGACCGGCGGGCCCATCGAGACGTACGTCCACGGGCTGCCCATGTACAGGCACAGTATCCGCGAGAGGCGGCCGTGCTCGCCCATCGAAAAGGCCACCAGGCTGCCGCCCTCGAAGCCAGAGTACAGCGAGAGGGTGCGCGCCGCGTCGGCCGGCCCCGCGGCCGTCGTGACCATCTTTACGTGCGGCGAGAGGCGCCGCATGGACGCGAGCCTGCGGGCAAGCTGAGCCGAGGGGGGCGTCCCCCCAAAGTCGTGCCACGACGCGAGTATCGGGGTGCCTGTGCCGCGCACGTACGAGGCCAGATCGGAGCTGCGCGAAAGCGCCGAGGCCTCGATGTCCGCCATGTGCGGGCCGTACTCGGCTATCAGCTTCAGGACTGATACGCGCTCCGCTTCCGTGCCGGAAAAAAAGCCGCCCTGCGAGGCCGGCCTCAGGGTGCAGACGCAGCGCGCAAGGCCCCTGCCGACGGCCTCGAGGGCCCGCGGCACCGAGGCCGGCCTGAGGAAGTCCAGGCGCAGCTCCGCGTACTCGGAGGAGCGCAGCGCCGTTTTAGCGCGGGCCGCCATGGCCCCGGGGGTCTTTGCGGCGACCGAGACGCACGTAGTGTACTTCATTTCTCCAGTATGCTCTCGTCGGAGACCTCTACGCCAAAGTGCCTGCCCGCCGCGGGCCGCGAATGCACCATCACCCTGTCGCCCTCCTTTAGGTGCGTGACCGGGACGAGCCTGCCGTCGGGGCGCACGAAGCGTATGGTCTCGGCGTCCTGCGCTATTATGCCGCCGGTCCTGCCGCCTGCCGAAGCTTTGACCATGAGCATCGGGCGCCGCTCTATCTTGGAGCGGCCCACGGCGACGCGCCGCGCCCGGCCGCCGCTGCCGACCACGAGCACCTCGCTGCCCGACTCCAGCTCGGAGAGGTAGCGGGTAGTGCCGTCCGGCGCCAGCGTGTAGCAGTGGACAGCGCCGGCGTTGACTCGGAAAGGCCGCGGGGACGTAAACGACGAGCCGACCGACTCGTTGTGGACCAGAAACATGAAATTGGAGCTGCTGCCCACCAGCATCCCCTCGCCGGCGCCCAGCATGGACACCGTGTCCACGCACACGCGCTCGCCGTCGCCCACCTCCTTTACCTCGAGTATCTTGCCCGGCGAGGTGGAGAGGCTCAGCGCGCCCATGCGCGAGAGGATCTCGCGCGCCCCGCCGGCCGACGAGGCGGGGAGTATGACGCCGTCGACGCCCACCTCTAGCACGGAGAACATCTTGCGCGCCTCGGCCGGGCTGGAGGCCGAGACGTATATCCTCGTGCCGGTCTTGCGCGCCCTGGCCACGATGTTTTCCAGCGGTATTATCTTCCAGTCGACCGACTCTATGACGGCGAAAGGCACGCCGCGCTCGGCCGCCTCGACAAGCGCGTCGATGTCCGCGTTCGACTTTACCCTGAACCGGGCGCCCGCCTTCCTGGAGCGGCCCCCCACCACCATGTCCGCGTCGGCGGATTCGTGCATGGTCGAAAGGCCGTGCTTGCGCGTGTACCTCGACGGCTTGGCGTATACGGTCTTTACGCCGGCGCGCGCAAGCTCGCCGAGCAGCCTGTCCTGCCCGCCCGCGCGGGCGCGCGGGGCCACCACGAGTTCCTTAGCCAAGGCGGGCTGACGCCTCCTGCGCGGACGCGCCCTCGAAGACCACGTCGGCAAGCGCGCGGCACATGTCCGCCGGCCTCCGGTGCGCAAAGACGTTCCTCCCGAACGTCACGCCGGCAGCGCCCGACTTTACGGACTGCTCAGCCATCCTCAGCAGGTCCAGGTCGCTCGAGGCGCGCGGCCCGCCGGCCACCACGACGGGCACCGGCGTGGAGCGCACCACGCGAGAAAACGACTCCGCGTCGCCGGTGTACACCGTCTTTACTATGTCTGCGCCGCACTCGGCGCCTATCCGGGCCGCGTGCGCGACCACTCCGGGCTCGTGCGGGTCGGGCACGTTCTCGCCGCGCGGGTACATCATGGCCAGCAGCGGCACCGACCATGCCTGGCAGCGCTCGGCCGCGGCCCCCAGCTGCTCTAGCATCTCGGGCTCTTCCTTGCCGCCTATGTTGATGTGCAGCGAGACGCCGTCGGCCCCCATGCGCACGGCCTCCTCGACGGTGCCGGTTACCATCTTGCGGTTGGGCGAGAGCGACCTTGACGTGCTGGCCGAAAAATGCACCAGCACGCCGCACCGCGGAGGCCTCGGCATCGACTTTAGCACGCCCTTGTTGACTATGACCGACGTTATGCCGCTGCCCTCGCAGGCGTACGCGGTCCGGTGCGGATCCTCGAGGCCCTCGACGGGCCCGCTCGACACGCCGTGATCCATGGGGATGGCCAGCATCTTGCCGCCGCGCGTTATGCGCGACATCCTGATCTCGAAGCCGCTTGCCACGGGGCCGGCCCCCGGCGTCCTCTTAAAAATCGTTCAGGAGCCCCGCGTCTGCTGTCCAGAACTTGGCATCGCCCCGCGGGCGGGGCCTCCGCCCGCCCCTCGCGCACGGGATCGTCCGCGGCATGACGGGGGCGGCGGCCGCCAAGGGCTAGCGCGGGGCCGGCAGACGCATATCGCCCGCCCCCGGTCCGGGCGTTCGCTTTCCGGCATGTCGCGCCCGGACGAGCCGCCCGCGCCGAATACATAAGTGGGCCCCCGACGCTCGCCCGCCGTGGCAAGGCGGTCGAGCGTGAGGCGCCAGACTGGCGAGACGCGCGTCTCTGCGTCCGTAAACATCGACGGCGCGGGCAGGGCCTCGGCCGACACGGGCGTCGGCTTCATAGACCACCTGATAACGGCCCTTGGCAGGCACTCGATGATGGACGTATCGGTGCGCGCCGAGTCAAAGGACGGCATCGTGCACCACCTCGTGGAGGACGTGGCCATAACGCTCGGCTCGGCCGTGGACCGGGCCCTGGGCGGCCGCGAAAAGATATGCAGGTTCGGCCAGGCCTCGGTCCCCATGGACGAGTCGGTAGCCGAGGCCGTGGTGGACCTGGTGCGCAGGCCGTACCACCGCACCTCGCTCTCGCTCAAGAGGCAGCGCACCGAGGGCGTCGAGCGCGAGGACCTGGAGCACTTTTTCCAGTCGCTGCTGCAGAACATGTCCTGCTGCGTGCACCTAGACGTGGTGCGCGGCTCCAACGACCACCACAAGGCCGAGGCCGCCGCAAAGGCGCTCGCGGTGGCCTTGCGCCGGGCCGCGGCCAAAGACCCGCGCCAAAAGGGCGCGCCGAGCACAAAGGGCGTGATGTGATGCGCGTCGGCATACTCGACTACGGCGCCGGCAACATACTGAGCCTCAAGAACGCGCTGGAGCGGCAGGGCGCCTCGGTCGGCGTGGAGCGGCGCGCCGACCGGCTGTCAGGCTACGCGGGCGCCGTGCTGCCCGGCGTGGGCAGCTTTGATCCGGCCATGCGCGTCATGGGCGGGACCGGCGACATCAAAGAGTCGTGCGGCGACAGGCCCGTTCTCGGAATCTGCCTCGGCATGGAGGCGTTCTTCGAGTCGAGCGCCGAGGGGAGCCTGCCGGGCCTGGGCGTCGTGTCCGGCTCGGTGGTGCCGCTGCCCGGGACACTCAAGGTGCCGCACATGGGGTGGAACTCGCTGGACATCACGGGCCGGAGCCCGCTGCTCGACGGCGTGGACGACGGCGCGTGGGCGTACTTTGTCCACTCGTACTTTGCGCGCCCAGGCGAGGACGTCGTCTCGGCCGAATCGGACTACGGGGTGCGGGTGCCTGCCGTCGTCTCCAAAAAGAACTATTTCGGCACGCAGTTCCACCCCGAAAAGTCGGGCGGGGCGGGGGCGCGCATGCTGGCCAACTTTCTGCGGGAGTGCTCCAGGTGATAGCCATCCCGGCCATCGACGTGATGGGCGGCAGGGTTGTCAGGCTGTACAGGGGCGATCCGCAGAGGAGCACCGTGTACGGCAGCGATCCGGCAGAGGCGGCGCGCAGGTGGCGCGACGGGGGGGCCGCGATGCTCCACGTGGTGGACCTGGACGCGGCGCTGGGGCGCGGCGACAACTCCGAGCACGTAAAGAGGGCCGCGCGCGCGGTAGACATACCGGTGCAGGTCGCCGGCGGGCTGCGCACGCCCGGGGCCGTCGCGGCGGCGCTCGAATTCGCCGACCGCGCGGTGGTCGGCACCATGGCCTTCGAGGACCGCGCCTCGCTCGAGGCCGCCGGCGACGAGTGCGGCCGCTCGCGCATAGTCGTCTCTGCCGACCACAGCGACGGCAGGATAGTCACGCGCGGCTGGCAGCGCGGCACCGGCATCGGGGTGCCGGAGGCCGTCAGGCGGCTGGTCGGCGACGGCTTTGCCGACGTGCTGCTCACGCACGTGGGCAGGGACGGCACCATGGACGGCCCGGACACCGAGCACCTGGGGGCCGCGTGCGCCGTAGGGGGCGCGCGCGTGATAGCGAGCGGCGGCATATCGGGGCCCGACGACGTGGATCTGGTGCGCGAGGCGGGGGCCGCCGCGGTGGTGCTCGGCAGGGCGCTGTACGAGGGGCGCGTGACGGCGGCAGGCGGGCGCCCGTGCTGACAAGGCGCGTGATCCCGTGCCTCGACGTGGACGCGGGCAGGGTGGTCAAGGGGATAGAGTTCGGCTCGATCCGCGACGCCGGCGATCCAGTCGAGATGGCCTCGCGGTACGTCCAAGAGGGAGCCGACGAGCTCGTATTCCTGGACATCACGGCCTCGGAGCAGAAGCGCGCCACCGTGGCCCGGCTGGTCTCGGACGTGGCCGCCGTGCTCGACATACCGTTTTCGGTGGGCGGCGGCGTTTCCAGCATGGAGGACGCGCGCAACATACTGCTCAGCGGCGCCGACAAGGTGGGCGTGAACACGGCCGCCGTGCGGAACCCGCAGCTGCTCGCCGAGCTTGCCGACGCGTTCGGCAGGCAGTGCGTCGTGCTAGCCATAGACGCAAAGCGCGGGCCCGGCGGGTACGGGGTGTACACGCACGGCGGCAAAAAGGCGGCCGGCCTCGACGCGCTAGAGTGGGCCAAGGAGGGGGCGAGGCTCGGCGCCGGCGAGATACTGCTTACCAGCATGGACATGGACGGGACCGGCGGCGGGTACGACCACCGGCTGTGCCGGTCGGTCTCGGAATCGGTCGGGGTGCCGGTCATCGCCTCGGGCGGGTGCGGCTCGGCCGGGCACATGGCCGACGTGTTCGAAAAGACGGGCGTGGACGCGGCCCTCGCCGCCACCATATTCCACTACGAGCGGACCTCGGTCGGCGCGGTCAAGAAACACCTGGCGGGCCGCGGCATCCCCGTAAGGTTTTAAGCGGAAGGGCCGGAGCGCGCACGCGCTTGATAGACTTTGAAAAGGCCGGCGGGCTCGTGCCGGTCATAGTGCAGGACGCCGATTCGCTGCAGGTGCTGACCCTGGCGTACGCCAACAAAGACGCCCTCGAGCTGGCGCAAAAGACGGGCAAGTCGTGGTTCTGGAGCAGGTCGCGCAAAAAGCTCTGGATGAAGGGCGAAGAATCGGGCAACACGCAAAAGATACGCAGGATACTTGCCGACTGCGATTCGGACGCGCTCATATACATGGTGGAGCCGTCGGGGCCGGCGTGCCACACCGGCAGCCGCACGTGCTTTTTCAACGAAGTCTAGCAGACGTCCTCGAACCGGTGCTCCTGGCCGGGCACCTTTACGCCTCCGTCTATCTCGAAGCGCAGCGGCGGGTACGGCGTGCCCTCGAAAGCGACGATCCACCAGCCTGCAAGATCCTCCCCGCTACATATGCCGGCCGGCTTGAACGGGACCGGGGTAAAGTACTGGTTGAACGGGGTGTTGCGGCCCTCGAACGGTATGGTCTTGTAGGGCACGTGCCCCCCGCCGGACGGGCGGAGGAACTCGATGCTGCCGCTGACCGACGGATCCGTCTCGGAGACGACCAAGAATATGTTCTCGCCGAGCGCGTACTCGGAGCTGTCCAGCTCGAACGGCCCCGAGGACTGCGGCGCCTTGGCCCGGTCGGGATCGTACTGCGGTGCCGACGCGGATAGCGCCACGACCGAGATTATGGCCGCCGCGGCGGCCGCCGCCCCGGCCATTGCGCGCCTGTCCACGGCCGCGCGCGCACGCGCGGGCGGTAAAAATCTTTGGGGTTGCCGCGGGGCGAAAAGGGCCCCGCGGCTTTGCGGCCCCTTTGAGGGGCCATGTAGCAAGGAAGGGACGGCCCTTACTCGCCGCGTCCGTATAAAAGAGGACTATTCCTGCCCCTCGATGCCCATCAGGGTCAGGGTGGAGCGGATCTTTGCTATCTTGCGCACCTTCCAGGTTATCGTCTCGCGCAGCTTTTCGACCTGGTCTGACTCTATCTTGGCCAGTATGTCGTAGGCGCCGAATGTGCCGTGCACCTCGACGACCCCGTCGATGGTCTTGAGCTCGCCTATGACGGCCTCTTCGGAGCCCAGCTCGCAGTTGATAAGCACGTATGCTGTTGCCATGCCGCCCGTAGGGGGCGCGAATTATTTAACCTTGGCCGCGCATTGGCCTCACACATGGGGGGTTTGCGCCGCGTTTGACGGACGAGTGTCACCTGCCCGCGCCAACACTCCTAAGGACGGACCGGCGCTTTTCGGCGTGGAAACCAGAAAGGCGAGGCCAAGGATCGGCCCGGTACGGAAGCGCGGCCCGTCTTTGCGGCCATGCTCGCGGCGGGCGGCGGCCCCTTGGCGGCGAGCCTGCCGTCCGGCACCGTGGCCGGGGCCTGGCCCTTGTTTTGGCGTGACCGGCAGGGCCGTTCACGCCGTGGACCGCGTTCGGCACAGGCGCCGGATTCTCTGGCAGAGCCGATCGACAAGACATCGGAATCTCGGGGCAGAATATGGGTTCCAGGGCGGCACCGCGGGGCTGCCGGAGCATGACAAAGAACGGCGGCGCTGGGGCCTGGCGGACTTGCCCGAACCGGGCGGGGGCATTTACAGACGGCCGAGCCGGCGCGCGTCGCGGACGGGATTCGTTCAAGACTGCTGGCAGCGCGGCCCCGGCGCGCGCAAGCCGCGCCCGCCCGGAAGGCGGCTGCCCGGGCGAAACCGGCGCCGCGTCACGCTCCTAGTTTCTTCCAGTCGGCAAGGAAGGCGGCCAGCCCCGAATCGGTTAGCGGGTGGCGCATCATCTTGTCGAGCACCGCCGGCGGCAGCGTGGCCACGTCGGCGCCGGCCTTTGCGGCCTCTATGACGTGCAGCGGGTGGCGCACGCTTGCCACCAGGACCTCGGTCTCAAAGTCGTAGTTTGAGAATATCTCCACCATGTCGCGCACCAGTTCCATGCCCTCCTGGCCGGCGTCGTCCAGCCTGCCTATGAACGGGCTGACGTACTTTGCGCCCGACTTTGCGGCCAGCAGCGCCTGGTTTGCAGAAAAGACGAGCGTGACGTTGACCGGCGTGCCCTCCGAGGACAGCGCGCGGCACGCGCGCAGGCCGTCGGGCGTCATGGGCACCTTTACGACCACGTTGGGCGCGTAGCCGGCAAGGCGCCTCCCCTCGGACAGCATCTGCTCGTATTCGGTGGCTATGACCTCTAGGCTCACGTCGCCCTTTACTATGGAGGCTATCTCGCGCATGGCGCGCGCCGGATCGCCCCCCTCGCGCGAAAGGAGCGTGGGGTTGGTCGTGATGCCGTCGACCAGGCCCATGTCGTTGTACTTGCGTATGGCCCCGGCGTTGGCGGTATCCAGGAATATCTTCATCTCTTGCCCGCCATCCTGCGCGCGGCCTCTGCTATATTAACCGGCGCGATCCCGTGCTTGGCCAGCAGCCGGGGCACCTCGGCGTCGCGCGCCGACTCGCCGAACGCGTCCTGCGCGCCGATGCGGTGCACCGGGACGGGGTATGAAGAGCACACGGCCTCTGCCACCGCCGAGCCGGCGCCGGCAAGCACGTTGTGCTCCTCGCAGGTCACGATGCCGCCGGTCTGGCGCGCCGCCTTTTCCACCGCGCAGGCGTCGAGCGGCTTTACCGAAAACACGTCGAGCACCCTGCACGAGACGCCCTCGCGCGCCAGCGTCTCGGCGGCCTCGAGGGCCATCCGCACCGTTATGCCGCAGGCGGCGATGGTGCAGTCCGCGCCGTCGCGCAGCGTCACGGCCCTGCCGGGTTCTATGCGCTGCGAGCCATCGTGGACCTCGGGCGTCGACGAGCGCGACATGCGCATGTAGTGCGGCCCCGGCCGCTCTGCCATCGAGCGCGTCAGGGCCGAGACCGACGCGCCGTCTGCTGGCACCAGGACCGTAAAGTTGGGGATGGCGCGCATTATCGCTATGTCCTCTATCTGCTGGTGCGATCCGCCGTCGGCGCCCACCGAGAGGCCGCCGTGGGAGACGACTATCTTGACGTCCAGCCCCCTGCCGGCGCCGCGCGAGGGGTATGCCACCGAGTTGCGCAGCTGGTCCACGGCGCGCCCGGGCAGGAATATGGCGTACGTGCTTGCAAACGCCTTCTTGCCCGAGGACGCCAGCCCGGCGGCCATGGACACCATGTTCGCCTCGGCTATGCCGACGTTGAAGAAGCGTTCGGGAAACTCTTTCCCAAAGGCCGACGTCTTTAGCGAGCCGGTCGTGTCAGCGCCGAGCACCACGACCGACTCGTCGGAGCGCCCGAGCTCGACGAGCGCGCTGCCGTACGCGGCGCGCATGTCGCTCAAGCGCACCCCGACTCCCTCGCGAGGGCCCGCAGCTCCGAGGCCGCCTCGCCGATCTCGTGCAGCGATATCCACTTTGATACGAGCTCGGCGCCGCCCAGCCGGTGCGCCTCGGCCAGTATGGCAGAGCGCCTCGCCTTTTTTATGGCGGCCCGGAACTCGGCGATGGCCGAGCGCGCGTCCGGCCTGCCGGCGATGGCGCTGCCGCCGACGAACGCGCGCGCGCCGTCGGCAAAGCACTCTCCGGCGTTGTCCGGGCCCACGCCGCCGTCGGCCTCTATCGTCCCGGCAAAGCCCAGCTCGGCGAGGCGGAGGGCCAGCGCGGCGGTCTTTGCGTGCGCGGCTTGGATGTATTTCTGGCCGGCCCTGCCCGGCTCCACCGACATGACGATGACCTGGCCGAGCTCGGGGACGAACCGCCCGGCCCAGCCCGGAAGATCGGTGCCGGGGTTTACCGCGAGCCCGAGGCCCGCGCCGGCCGAGCGCAGCGCGTCGCGCACCGCGCCGAACTCGGCCTCGTCGCACGCCTCGGCGTGGACCGTCACCATGTCGCTGCCAGCCTCCGCGTAGGCGCGCGCGTGCCTAGCCGGCTCTGCTATCATCAGGTGCGTGTCGAACGGCAGGTCCGTGACGGGGCGCAGGCGGGCGACGGTCTCGTGGCCGAAGGTGCGGGCCGGCACGAACTTTCCGTCCATGACGTCCAGGTGTATCCAGTCGGCCCCGCCCTCGGCGCACCTCCTCACGGTGCCCTCCAGATCGGACATGTCGCCGGCTATTATCGACGGCGCTATCGCCGCCTCCGAATCGATCTCTTTGAATATGAGCGGGACCACGTCGGCCGAGGCGGCCTTGCCGTGCCAGGCCGGGTTGTCCTCCATGTGCTCTACGGATCTCCCCTTTACCGTCCTTGCTATCACTATGGACGGGGAGCCGGGCGAGCGGGCTGCCTCGTCGAGCGCCGAGCTGACCTGCTCGACGCGGTGGCCGTCGGCCTCCAGCACGTTCCAGCCGAACGCGCGCCACTTGTCGCAGACCCTGCGCACCGACGGATCCGAGCGCGGCTGCGTCGGGCTGCCCGTCGGGCCGTCCAGCGGCATGACCTGCTCGGTGTACGAATCCTGCTGTATGAGGTTGCGGTCCAGTATCGCGGTCAGGTTGTCCAGGCCGTATTTCGAGGCCGCCATGGCGGCCTCCCAGACCTGCCCCTCGTCGGTCTCGCCGTCGCCGAGCACCGCGTATATCCTCCTGCCGCTGCCGTCGAGGCGCGCGGCCAGCGCGGCGCCGACCGAGAACGAAAGGCCGGTGCCCAGCGAGCCGCCGCAAAACTCCACGCCGGGGCACTTTAGGTCGGGGTGGCCCTGCAGCCGGCTGCCGAGGGCGCGCAGCGTCTCGGTCTCGGATTCTTCGATGAAGCCTGCGACGGCCAGGCCCGCAAAGAGGCCGGGCGCGGCGTGCCCCTTTGAGAGGACTATGCGGTCCCTGTCCTCCCAGCCGGGCTCGGAGGGCCGCACGCGCGCGTGGCCGTGCAGCAGGCACCCGATTATCTCGGCCATGGAAAACGAGCCCCCCGGGTGGCCGGAGCCGGCCGCCGTCGTGGCCCGTATGACCAGCTTGCGGGCCCGCCTGACGTTTTTTTTGATCAAGGAATAGTCTGGCCCCATCGGGCGCCGCGCCGCGCCGGTTCGAATAAAAATCTATACGGGGGTAAATTTTTAATCGGGCCGGCCGCAACGTGGCCGTGGGCTGGCGGGACGACGTGCCGATCGTGCTGTACGACGACAGGTGCGCCGCGTGCTCGGTGTTCGCCTCGGCCGTGCACCGCGCCGCGAGGGGGTGCGTAAGGACGGTCGGGCACTATACGCGCGCCGGCGAGGCCATACGATCCGAGGCGCTCGAAGGCGACGCGCTCAGCATGTTCTGGTTTCTGGACGGCAAGACCGCCTACGGCGGGCGCGCCGCGCTGCTTCCGCTGGCGAGGCAGGTGCTCGGGGGCAGGTGCCCCGGCGGGCGCGCGGTTTTCGATTCAGCAGATTGCGCATCCTGCAGGGATCCGCGCTCGGTGCTGCTCCGGTCGGCTAGCCTGCTGTCGCACAGCAGAAAGATAGACACGAGCCTGTAGGCGCCGCGGACCGGGGGGCTCAGTACCCCCTGCTGTTGCGGTCAGGCGCCGCGTTCGGGTTGCGGAACCCGTGCTTTTCCATCATGTGGTTGAGCAGCCGTATGTCGTCTTCGAGCGGCTGGCCGCACACCGAGCACGTGCTCACGGCGCGCGGCCGAGGGCCCCTGATTAAAGTGATGCCGGCACTGCTGCTTCCCAAGAGCTCTCGCATCTAAGTAGCACAACAGCGACGGCAGGTTTGACTTCCAAGTTCGGAACGGGATTGGGTCGCGCCCTGCCGCTATGGCCGGCTTGAACCGGGGCCGGCCGGCCCCACCTATTAAGATATCGCGCCGGCGCGCCCCGCGAAGACGTTAAGAACTCCGGCTTTCCAGCTAGGCCGTGTCACACCGGGTAGCCGTGCTGGACAGGGACGCCTGCCAGCCCAGAAAGTGCGGGCTGGAATGCGTAAAGTACTGCCCCGTCAACAAGTCCGGGGCCGACTGCGTCGCGATAGACGAGCAGACCGGCAAGGCCCGCATAGACGAGAACATATGCAACGGCTGCGGCATCTGCGTCAAGGTCTGCCCCTTCGAGGCCATAACCGTGGTGAACCTGGCCTCCGAGACGGGCAGGGACAAGGTCCACCAGTACGGCCGCAACTCGTTCCGGCTGTACAGGCTGCCGGCTCCCAAAAAGGGCCAGGTGGTCGGGCTGCTGGGCAGGAACGGCATGGGCAAGAGCACCATCGTGGGGATACTGTCGGGCAGCATCGTGCCCAACCTGGGCAGGTACGAAGATCCACCCGGCTGGGACGGGGTGCTGGACCACTACGCGGGCACCGAGCTAAAGGCCCACTTTGAGTCCGTGCTAGGCGGCGCGGCCGTCTCCATAAAGCCCCAGCAGGTCTACGACGTGGCGCGCGCCTTCGACGGCACCGGGGCCGAGCTGCTCGCAAAGTACGGCGGCCCGGAGCGCGCCGGGCGCGTCTCGGGCCAGCTGGGGCTGGAGCCCGCGCTGGGGCGCAGGACCGATCAGATGAGCGGCGGCGAGCTGCAGAGGCTCTCGGTGGCCGTGGCCGCCTCGCGGGAGGCGGACCTGTACTTTTTCGACGAGCCGTCCTCGTACAACGACGTGTTCCAGAGGCTGGCTGTGGCGCGCGTCATACGCTCGCTGGCGGCCGAGGGAAAGAGCGTGATGGTGGTGGAGCACGACCTGACGCTGCTGGACTACCTGAGCGACCACATCGACGTGCTCTACGGAGAGCCGTCGGCGTACGGCATCGCCTCTGGCGTGCTGTCCACAAAGGTGGGCATCAACGTGTTTCTGGACGGGTACCTGCCGTCGGAGAACGTGCGGTTCCGCGACAAGGCGTTTGCCATGGACGCCTCTGCCTCGTCGGCCGACGAGTTCCAGGAGGGCAGCGGGGTGCTGTCGTACCCGGGCTTTTCAAAGCGCCACGACGGCTTCGAGCTGGAAGTCGAAGCGGGCACCGTCCACCGCGGCGAGGTGGTCGGGATGATGGGGGCCAACTCGCTCGGCAAGACCACGATGATGAAGATAATGGCGGGCGAGCAGAAACCCGACTCGGGCGGGGCCCCCTCCAAGACGAGCATATCGTACAAGCCGCAGTACCTGCGCTCGGACTCCGAGGCCGGCGTGCTCGCCGTGCTCGATTCGGCTTGCGGCTCGCAGCTGGAAGGCAGCATGGAAGAGGAGCAGATCGCCGTGCCGCTGCGCGTCCAGAAACTCTACTCGCGCAGGGTGAGCCAGCTCTCCGGGGGCGAGCTGCAAAAGGTGGCCATAACGGCCTGCCTGCTGCGCAAGGCGGACCTGTACGCGCTCGACGAGCCGTCGGCGTTCCTGGACGTAGAGGACCGCATCGCCGTCGCAAAGTTCGTCCAAAAATTCGCAAGGTCGTTCGGCAAGTCCGCCCTTGTCATAGACCACGACCTGCAGCTCATGGACCTGGTCTCGGACACGGTCGTCGTGTTCGAAGGCGAGCCTGGCAGGCGCGGCAGGGCAGCTGCCCCCGCGCCCAAGGCCGAGGCCATGAACAGGTTTCTGGGCTCGCTTGGCATATCGTTCCGCCGCGACGAGCGCTCCATGCGGCCGCGCGTCAACAAGCAGGACAGCAGGCTGGACAAGGAGCAAAAGATGGCAGGCAATTTTTATTACTCGCGCTGAGCACCGCCTCCGTGGACGCCCTGATGGAGGCCGCAAAGGCCGCCTCGGCGCTGGCGCGCTGCCCGTATTCGGGCTTCGCAGTCGGCTCGGCGGCGCTCGACTCGGAGGGCCGCGTGTACTCTGGCTGCAACGTGGAAAACGCGGCCTACGGCTCGAGCATGTGCGCCGAGCGCGTGGCGCTGTTCAAGGCGGTCTCGGAGGGCTGCGGCCGGATAGTGCGGATGGCAGTGTACGCGCCCGGCGGCGCCGCGCCGTGCGGGGCCTGCAGGCAGGTCATCTCCGAGCTTGCCCCCGGCGCCCGGATAGCGGTGCACGGCCGGCCCGAGCTTCCCGCCGAGTCGCTGCTGCCCGGGCCGTTCGGGCCCGGCTCGCTGCCCTGAGGCGATCATGTTATACCCGTCCGGGTACCCACGCGCGCCGTTGGCCGGCATGCTGAAGCGCGAGCTGGCGGGCGTGCTGCCCGCATCCGAGCTTGCCATGATGTGGTCTGCGTTCGACCAGGTGGGGGACATCATCATAGTCCGGATACCGGACGGGCTGTCGCACAGGAAATCCCTGATAGGAGAGACGCTGCTGGAGCGCTCGGGCCCGGCGCGGTCGGTCTTTGCCCAGTCCTCGCCGGTCGGCGGCGAGCACCGCACGCGCGGGCTGGAGCTGCTCGCCGGCGAGGACCGCACCCTGACCGAGCACACGGAGAACGGGTGCAGGCTGCTGGTGGACGTCGAAAAGGCGTTCTTTTCCCCGCGCCTCTCGACCGAGCGCATGCGGATAGCCGAGGCGTGCTCGGACGGCGAGACGGTGGTGAACATGTTCGGCGGCGTCGGCGCGTTCTCGCTGGCCATAGCGCGGGCGAGAAAGTGCACCGTCTACAGCATCGACGTCAACGCCGAGGCGGCCAGGCTGTGCGCGGCCAACGCGAGGAGGAACAAACTGAAGGGGCGCGTGATCTCGGTGGCGGGCGACGCGGCGTCCGCCACCTGGGGCATGGACAACATCTCGTCGCGCACGCTCATGGTGCTGCCCGAAAGGTCGGCCGAGTTCCTGCCCGACGCCCTGCGGGTGTCGGCGCCCGGGGGCATCGTGCACTATTACGCGCACACGCACTCTTACAAAAAGTCCGGCGCCACGAGCGCGGCGCGGGAAAACCTCGCGGCCGCCTGCCCCGGCAGGCTCGACGTCCTCGGGGCCCGCAGGGTCAGGACCGTCGGGCCCGGATACCACCAGACGGTCGTGGACGCGCGCGTGCGCTAGCCGTCCGGCTCTGCCGACGCGGGCGACCTCTTGGTGGTGGCCATCGTGTACCCCGTCCAGGCGACGGTCCCGAGCACGGCGCCGACTATCATCAGAACCGACAGCTCTAGGACCACCGGGCCCCACTCGGAGACCATGACGAGGTAGGCGTACGCGAAAAAGGCCGGTATGCAGAGGCAGAATATCAGCACGCCGAGGGCCCTGCGCCTTTCCACCGCCGTGCCCGCCCCCCGGCGCTTATAATCCTAGGCGCGATCCAGCTCCGCGGACATGAGGTATGCGTCCTCGCCGTCGCGGTAGTACGAGTGCAGGCGCTGCCTGGAACTGAAGCCGAGCGCGCCGTACAGCTTTATGGCGCCGGCGTTGCTGCAGCGCACCTCTAGGTAAAACTCGTCGCACGAGCGTATCCGGGCGCCGGTCACGGCCTCTTCGACGAGCGCCTTGCCCATGCCCCGCCCGCGGAACTCCGGCAGGACCGCCACCGAGACCATGTGGCCCTTTTTTACGAAGCCGAGTTTCTTAAAGTTGGAAAACCCGAACTCGGTCTTGCACATGATGTACCCGGCGCACCTTCCGCCGGCCTCTGCGACCAGGAACGCCTCGGGCATCTCGGCGAGCAGGCTCTGGTAAAAGTAGTCCGTATAGTGCTCGGGCAGCGTCTTTAGGTTTATCTCCATGGCCGGTATCAGGTCTTCGGGCCCGGCGCGCCGGACGACGCACCCGTCCATCTGGCGCAGGATCTGCCTCTTTGTCATCAAGGCGCGGGCAGCTCCGGAGAAATTATCAATATGCGGGGGCCGCGCGCTAGGATATATGTGAGTTTTGAGCCGGGGCGCCCGGCAATGTGCTGCGTGGAGGCGACCCCGTCGGGCCCGGCGACTTTGAGTCAGCCGGGGGCATGGACGCACAAGATTGCACCGGGCGGGCCGAGATCATGAAGGGCGTGATACTGCACGCGGGCAGCGGCACGCGCCTGCGCCCGCTCACGCGCGCGTGCCCAAAGCAGCTGCTGCCCGTGGCCAACAAGCCCATGTCCCAGTACGCGCTGGAGGACTTGCGCGAGGCGGGCATAACGCAGATAGCCGTGGTGGTCGATGCCGCCCACCGCGGCAGGGTGTCGGGGTACTACGGGGACGGCTCGGGCTTTGGCGTCTCGATAACCTACGTGGAGCAGGACGCGCCGCGGGGCATATCGCACGCCATAGGCCTGTGCCGGGAGTTCGTGGGCCGCGACAGGTTCGTAGCGTACCTGGGCGACAACATGATGCAGGGGGGCCTGCGCGCCCACGCCGAGGGGTTCGGCTCGGAGGCGATGGCGCTGCTCTGCCCCGTGGCCGATCCGTCGCGCTTCGGGATAGCGGAGCTGGACGCCGGCGGGGCCGTGCGCAGAATAACCGAAAAGCCCGAGGATCCGGCGTCCAACCTGGCAGTGATCGGGGTGTATTTCCTGAGCCCGTCCATATTCGACGTCATAGGCTCGCTGGAGCCGTCCGGCAGGGGCGAGCTGGAGATAACCGACGCCCTGCAGATCGTGCTCGATTCGGGGGGGCTGGAGCACCGCGTGGTGCGGGGCTGGTGGAAGGACGCCGGTACCCCGGAGGACATGCTGGAGGCAAACAGGCTCGCGCTCGGCGCGCGGGCGCGCGCGGGCGGCTCTTGCCTGATGCGCAAGACGCGGCTGGACGGGCCGGCGCTGGTGGGCGAGGGCTGCACCGTGGATCACTCCAAGCTCGGACCCAACGTCTCGGTGGGCGAGGGATGCACCGTCAGGGGCTGCGCCGTGCGCGATTCCATAATCATGCCCGGCTGCGTGCTCGAATCGGGCACCATATCGGGCAGCATAATCGGGGCCGGCTCGCGCGTGCGCGGCGACCTAGAGGGCGCGCTGCTGGCAGAAGGGTCGGTCCGGGAGTGAGCCGCCCGCGGCGCTAGGTTATATTGGACGCGGGGAAAACCGCGGCATGGGCGGGGCTGGGCGGCGGTGATATTCATACTGGGCGGCTCGGGGTTCGTCGGCTCTGCGTTCGCCCGGTTCTGCGACGCGGAGGGGCTGGACCACGAGGTCGTCACGCGCTCCAACTACGCCCGGCACGCCGGCAGGCGGTGCGAGACGCTCGTCGCGGCCCACGGCAACTCGAGCAAGCTGCTCGGGCGCCGGGACCCGGTGGCGGACTTTGAGCGCACCGTCTCTGCGGTCAAGAAGAGCCTGGCCGACTTTGGCTTTTCCCGGTACGTCCTCACCTCTTCGTGCGACGTGTACCCCGACTGCTCCTCGCCCGGGGCCACCGGCGAGGGCTCGGTGCCGCCGGCAGCGCGGCACCCGTACGGCTTCCACAAGCACCTGGCCGAGCAGTGCGCCCTGCACGCGTGCCCCGGCGCGCTGGTGCTGCGCCTCGGGGGGATGGTGGGGCCGGGCCTGAAGAAAAACCCCGTCTACGACATACTGCGCGGGGGGCCGCTCTGGATATCGCCGGACAGCCGGCTGCAGTACATGCACACCGACGACGTGGCCCGCATCGCGATGGGGCTGGAGGGGGGCACGTACAACCTGTGCGGGTCGGGCACCGTCCGCGTAGGGGACCTGCCCGGCGCGGAGGGCGTGGAGGTGGCAGACGGCGCGCCGCGCGTGACATACGACGTCGACGTGAGCAAGATATCTGCCGAGGCCCGCCTGCCCCGATCCGAAAGGGCGGTGCGAGAGTTCATGCGCGAGCCTGGCGTATAAACTTTAAATGATACAATACCTGTCGAAGAATCCGGGCCGTCATCCGGGCTCCGGGCCGCCGCGGAACGATCCGCCGCCTATCATCCCGACGAGAGCTTTCACGGCCTCGTCGGGGGTCGGCGCGCCGACTATCCGGGCGCGCTTCCTGTGGTCCAGGTGCTTTCCTGCGTACGCGTCGGCGACGCCTCCGGTGCCCAGCACCGCGACCGTCGGCTTGCCGTGCATGTACGCGGCGCACGCCTCCGAGAGCGTGCCGACCCCGCCCCCGACTATCACCAGGCCGTCGGCGGCCAGGGCGTTGAGAAAGTCGCGCGTCATGCCCATGCCGCTTGGCACCACCACCTGGCAGTACCGGTTGGCCGAGGCCGCGTCGTCCTGCGGTATTATCCCAACCGTCAGGCCGCCCGCCTCCGAGGCGCCCCTGCACGCCTCCTCCATGACGCCGCCGAGGCCGCCGGTGATCAGCACCGAGCCGGATTCGGCGACGCACCTGCCCACCCGGTAGGCTATCCGGCCGTGCTCGGGCAGAAACCCGTCCTCGCTGTAGCCGATCACGGCTATCTGCCGGTACCTTGCAGGCACGGGGGGCCTCGGCCGGGCGGGCCTAAAACCCTACCGGCCGCTGAATTTTGCAGGCGCAAAATTTAAGCGGCGCTAAACTTCATATTAGAACCGGTTATCTAGCATCCGTGGCCGGCCAACCCGTGGCAAGGACGTTCCTAAGGTGCAGGGAGTGCGGCAAAGAGCGCGAGGCGGACTTTCTGTACGTGTGCGACGAGTGCTTTGGGCCCCTGGACGTAAAGTACCGCTTTCCGAGCGTCTCGAGGGGGTCGTTTGAGGGCAGGGAGCAGACCTACTGGAGGTACTTTGAGATGCTGCCCATCGAGGACAAAAAGAACATCGTCAGCATAGACGCGGGCATGACCCCGCTGGTAAAGGCCGAAAAGCTGGGCGCCGAGCTGGGCCTGGACAACCTGTACGTCAAGAACGATTCGGTAAACCCGACCTTTTCGTTCAAGGACAGGCCGGCCGGCGTGGCCGTCTCGAAGGCGCGCGAGTTCGGCCTCGGCGCAGTGGGCTGCGCATCGACCGGGAACTTGGCCTCGGCCACCGCCGCGCACGCCGCGCGCGCGGGGCTGGAGTGCCACGTGTACGCCCCGGGCGACATCGAGATGGCAAAGATCGCGCAGGCCCTCTCGTACGGGGCCAACTTCGTGGCCGTCGACGGCACCTACGACGACGCCAACAGGATGGCCGCGCAAAAAGGGGACCGCCTGGGGCACGGCATCGTAAACATCAACATGCGCTCGTACTACGTGGAGGGCTCCAAGACGCTGGCCTACGAGGCGGCCGAGCAGCTCGGCTGGAGCGTGCCGGACCGGATAGTGGTGCCGGTGGGCAGCGGCGCCATGCTCAATTCCATATGCAAGGGGTTCGAAGAGCTCGAAGAGCTGTCGCTTACCGGCACCGCGAAGGGCATGCGGGTGGCAGCGGCCCAGCCGCGCGGGTGCGCGCCGATAGTAAAGGCGTACGAGGCCGGCGAGGCGCGCGTGCGGCCCGTCGAAAAGCCGCGGACCGTGGCAAAGAGCCTGGCCATCGGGGATCCGGGCGACGGCGCGTACGTGCTGCGCCGCCTCGAGCAGTACCGGGGCACGGCGCGCGAGGCGGGCGACCGCGAGATACTCGAGGCCATACTGCTCCTTGCGCGCACCGAGGGGATATTCACCGAGCCGGCCGGCGGGGTCTCGGTGGCCGTGCTGCGCAGGATGGCCGAGCAGAACCTCATAGGCAGGGACGAAAAGGTCGTCTGCTACGTGACCGGCAACGGGCTAAAGGCGACCGGACCGCTCATGGACGTGCTGGAAAAGCCGCGCCTGGTGCGGCCCGACGCGGGGGTGGCCGCATGAGCAAGATAGCTTTCGTGGTGCCGTCGGTCCTCAACAAGGGCGGCGGCGAAAGGAGGCTGGAGCTGTCCGCGGCGACCGCCGGCGAGGCGTTCGCAAAGGCGGCAGAGCAGATGGGCGATGACTTTGCCAGGCGCGTGCTCGAGCCGGACGGCTCGCCGCGCTCGCTGATAAACGTGTACATCAACGGCAAGAACGCCGACTTTGCCGGGGGCGCAGAGGCGCCCCTCTCGGACGGCGACGAGCTGTACATACTGCCCGCCGTCGCGGGCGGCTCGCTCTCAGAGGCCGAGCTGGACAGGTTCTCGAGGCAGGTGATGCTCGAAGAGATCGGCTACGGGGGGCAGCTGAAACTGAAAAACGCGCGCGCCTGCATCGTGGGCGCCGGCGGCCTGGGCAACCCGATAGCCGAGCGCCTGGCCGCGATGGGCATAGGGGCCATCCGGCTGGTGGACCGCGACGTAATCGAGACGTCCAACCTGCACAGGCAGACGCTGTACGACGACGCCGACGTGGGGCAGGTAAAGGTCGAGGCCGCCGCGCGCAAGCTGGCCCGGCTGGGCCCCTCGTGCAGGCTCGAGGCGCTGGCCATGTCCGTAAACGAGTACACCGCCCCCGAGGCGGTCTCCGGGTGCGACGTGGTCATCGACGCGCTCGACAGCGTCGATGCCCGCTACGCGCTCAACAGGGCCTGCGCGGAGGCCAAGATACCGTTCGTGACGGGGGCCGCCGTCGGGGTCTCGGGGCAGGCCTTTACTGTGCTGCCCGGCGAATCGGCGTGCTACCACTGCATGTTCCCGTCGCTGGACGAGGAAAAGATGCCCACCTGCAGCATAGAGGGAGTCCACCCTTCCGTGCTTTCCGTGATCGGGGGCATAGAGGTGGCCGAGGCGGTGCGCGTGATACTGGGGCAGCGGCCCGCGCTGGCCGGCAGCATGCTGCACGTCAACATATCCACGATGGACTTTGAAAAGGTGCGCACGTTCAGGGCGCAAGAGTGCGCCGTGTGCGGCTCGGGCAAGAGGGCCGAGGCGCCCAAAAAGGATCTCATCGTGGAAGAACTGTGCGGCAGGGGGCGCGGCAAGAGGACGTTTTCGATCACGCCGACCGGCCCGTTCAGGCTGGACGCGGGCTCGGTGGCCGCTGCCGCCCAGAGGCGCGATCTGGCCTCCGAAGACATGGGCGAGCTGGGCCTCTCGCTGCGCAACCAGGACTATTCGGTCAGCATCATGAACCGCGGCTCGGCCGTGATCGTGGGCGCGCGCGACGAGGACGAGGCCGTCTCGATGTACCGCTCGCTGGTGGGCGGCGCGCCGGGGCCCCGATAGGTTAAATACGCGCCGCCCGCGCCGAGGCTCCGTGAAGCTCGTTCTGGCCGCCGCGGTGCTCGGCTTGGCCGCAGCCGCCCAGCCTGCCTGGGCGCAGTCGGACCTGTACGTGCACGTGCAGACGATACTGCGCGACTCCGACGGCACGCTGATAGCGTACCTGGAATCCTCAAAGTTTACGGATCTCAACCTTGCGTTCATGGACAATTTCCTGGATCTGGAGGCCTCGCGCGAAGCGCCGGCCATAGTGGACCTGGGGGGGCAGTTCTTCGAGGTGATACGGCGCGTGCAGGTGGTGCCAATAGACACGTACACCGTGGTCGCCAGCACCAACCTGACCTACGAAGTCGGCGGGCAGACGCAGCTGCTCGCGCGGTTCGCCCACAACGGGTACCCCACGGTGCCGGGCGACACGCTGGAGTCCATCTGGACGTTCGTGCGCCCCGCGTAGGGAATCTTAGTTGGCGCGCCTGCGCGGGCCGCCGTGAACAGGGCCGTAAAGGTGCCCATGTGGCAGCACGCGTGCGAGCGCTGCGGCTACCGCTGGACCACGAAAAAGAGGCTGCCGGGCAACTGCGCGCGCTGCAACTCGCCGTACTGGAACAAGGCGAGGCTGCCGACCGGGTGGGTGTACGTGGGCAAAAAGTGACCCGTTTTCAGGCCGCCGCCTCTTGCCGCCCGGTCTTTCCTAGCACGGCGCCCACCCCGATGGCCACGAACGCGATCAGGGGCAGGAACCTGTACGGCTGGTTGGTCTGGTCGGAAAAGCCGGTCAAAAACGGGGCTATGAGGAGCATCCCCGAGATCATCACCATTATGGAATCGGCGTGCCGCATGCCCAGGCGCGAGGCCGCCGTCAGGCCCACCAGCAGGGGCATGAGCAGCACCAGCACGAGGCCGTCGAAGCGCATCTGGTAGGCAAACGAGGTGAACCCCTCCCAGAACTCCGAGGCCGAGAACGCCTCCTGCCTGCCCGTGATGAGGTCGGTGCTGGTGCCCTGCACGACAAAGACCGTCGCCATGATGACGAGCACCATGGCCGTGCCCACGGCCATGACTATCCTGCGCCTGGCGGGCAGGCCCGAGCGCAGCACGAAATAGACGGACATGGGGAGGAACGCCACGGTCAGCGCCTTTGCCGGTATGGACAGCAGGTAGAACGCCGGCGCGGCCTGCCACAGCCTGACGACCAGGTATATCGACGTCAGGTACAGGAGCGCCCAAAAGCTGTCGTACGTCACGCTCGTATCGTACGTGAGGAATATGCCGCTCTGCATGAGCACGGCGGCCGAGATCAGAGCGGCGAAGCGCTTGCCCGATATCGTGCGCGCGGTCTCAAAGACCAGCAGGATCAGCGCGATGCTCGAGACGAACGGCAGCACCGCGTAGTTGCCGAACGCCTGCATGGACGCGTATATGAAGGCGTACTTTACGTGCGGCTCGGTGGACGTCAGGGCCGTCTCCGGAGTCCAGGTCTCCATCCTGGCGAGTATCCCGGCGTAGTCTTCCCACTCCTCGTCCTCGTACAGCTCGCCGTAGCTGAGCGCCGCGTACGGCACCAGCATGGCCGCAAGGACCGCGTACGAGACGTTTCTGGAGACCTCGAAGCGGAACGGGGCCGCTATCACGCGCGTAATCCGGTGGGGAAGCATCCCCATGTACTGCATGAACCCTACGCCCAGTATGGCCGCGCCGCCGGCGAGCACGGGCGCGGCCCACGGCCCGAACTCGTAGACGCCAGGCCCCGTGTAGTCGAGGCCCGGCACGGGCGCCTGGCCAGTCGAGGTCATGGCCGCGGGGAACACCACCGAGATCATGCTGATGCCGGTCACCACGACCGCGAAGAAAAAGACCGCCGTCGAGGCGCGGTTGTCCCTCTCTGCGGTCCTGCGCGCCTTTTTGTGCCGCCGGACGGGCGCCTCTGCCGGCTCGGGCGCCTTCGGCTCCGGAACCTTGGGCTCGGCCTTCGGCTCCGCGTCTGCGGGCCCGGATCTGAAATGCCGCCTTTTCCTGCGCGCCATGGCGCGGCCCCCGGGGGGCCGATAATAAAGGATTGTCTGGAGGGCCGGCCGCCGGAGCGCGTGCCGCAAGACCTGTCTCCGGCCAGCAGAGTCCGGCCGACGGACCTCGGATGTTTTACGGGCCGAGCCGGTTTCGCGTCGGCCGGCCGACGCAAATTGTGCGCCGCCCCGCCGCAAGCCGGTGCATGCGGGGCGAAAACTCTCGCGGGCCTGCCTTGGGCGGTTACTTGCTCGAGGTGCCGCCCGGGCCGGACGCCCTCCCCCGATAGGCACTTAAGTGAAACGGCGGCCGCGCGCGCCGTTGGACATCCCGCTGAGCCTCGATCCGAGCGGAATGCACCGGGCATACGACGACTGGCCGCGGCTCGCGCGCGAGGCGTACGAGCAGCGCCCAGAGCCCGCCATGGACTACCGCTTCGATCACGTGGTGTTCGCCGGCATGGGCGGCTCGGGGGCGCTCGGAGAGATATTCCACTCGCTGCTCTCGCGCTCGCCTGTCCATGTGGACATAGTCAAGGGGTACCGGCTCCCGTACACCACCGGGCCCGGCTCGCTGGTGGTGGCAACGAGCGTCTCGGGGCAGACGGCCGAGACCATATCGGCGCTGCGCTCGGCGCAAAAGACCGGGTGCAGGGCGGTCGGGTTTTCGTCCGGCGGCCTGCTGCAGGAGATATGCCGCAGGGACGGCATACCGCACTACCGGATAGGCGAGGTGCACTCGCCGCGCGCCTCGCTCGTCTCCTACCTGTATTCCATGATAGGGGCGCTCGGGCCCGTCCTGCAGCTCGGCCCCTCGGACGCAGAAGAATCGCTCGGCCACCTGAGCTCGCTGGCGGCCCGCGTATCGTCGTCCAACCGCGACGGCAACCAGTCCCTCGAGCTTGCGTCCTGGCTGTCGGGCACGCCGGTGATACTGTACCCGTGGGGCCTGCGCGCCGCGGCCGTCCGGTTCAAAAACTCGCTCCAGGAGAACGCAAAGATGCACGCCATGACCGAGGACATCATAGAGTCGTGCCACAACGGCATCGTCGGGTGGGAGTCCGCCTCGGACGCGCGGCCGGTCATGATACGGGGGCACGGCGACGGGCAGACCACGCGCGAGCGCTGGAAGGTGATGTCGGAGTACTTTGCCAGCCGCTCCGTGGAGTTCCGGGAGGTGTCATCGCCGGCCGGCTCGCTGCTCACAAAGCTGGTCGGCCTCATATACGTGCTGGACTACGCGTCGGTGTACCTTGCGCTGCTGCGCGGCGCCGACCCCGCGCCGGTCGAATCCATCGACTACGTAAAGTCACGGATCGGCCCCGGCCAGGCTTGAGTACATGCGCAGCGCCCTTTCGGAGGCGCGCGCCATGGAGTACTCCGCGGCGAGGCGCCTCGCGCCCTCGGCGCCCATCGCCGCGGCCCGCGCCGGATCCGAGGCGATCTCGAGCATGGCGCGCGCCCAGGCGCGCGCGTCGCCGCGGGGCGCCACCACGCCGCCGGCGCCTGCCACCGTGGGCAGCGGCTCCGAATCCGAGACTATCACGGGCACCGAGCACGAGAACGCGTCGAGTATGGCCAGGCCGAACCCCTCGCAGGAGCTCGGAAAGAGCAGCGCGGCCGAGCCCTTTATGGCCGAGTACTTTTGCTCGTTGTCCAGGTACCCGGCAAACTCGACGCCCTCGCCGGCCTCGCCGCGGAGCCGGTCCATCTCGGGGCCGCCGCCTATGACGCGCAGCGTGATATCAGGGTTGCTCCTGCGCGCTATGGCAGCCGCCTTTATTATCACGTCGACGCCCTTGTAGAAGACCAGGCGCCCGACGTACACGAACGAGGCCGGACCGCCGCCGCGCGCCGCGGCCCGGCGCCCCGGCTCGGGGTCTATGGTGTTGGGGACCACGTGCACCGGCGAGACCGATCCCATCGCCCTTACGTCCCTCTCGGTGGCCTCGCTTGGCACGTGTATGGCGTCGTGGCCGCGCCGCAGCATGATCTTTTCGAAGCGCGGGGCCAGCGCCGCCGCCAGGCGCGAGACCCCGCCCTGCCGCCTCCACCTCTGCCAGTAGCAGTCCCCGCACAGCGAAAAGACGTCGTGGACGGAGGTGACGTGCGGGATGCCGGCCATCCTGGATATGGCGGCGCCCGCCGCCGCCGGGGCGAAGTTGTTGGAGTGTACCACTTGTATCCCTTCCCTCCTCGCGATGGACAGGCCGCGGCGCACCGCGCCGAGCACGTACGAGGCGTTCTGCGCCATGCCGGTCGGCAGGCCGGCCTCGTAGCCGAGGCGGGCGCCGGCGAATTCGAGCGAGACGCCGGGCAGGTCGGGGTAGCGCTCGCCCGGGACCCTGCCGCACACCACCCACGCCCTGCCGCCCGATTCGCCTACCATGCGGGCAAGCATCCGCATCACGTGCTCGCCGCCGCCCTTGGAATCGGAAAAGTACTGCGAGAGCAGCAGGACGCGAACCGTCACCCGCTCACCGCGCTCATGTACGCATCGACCACGTCGGCCGCCGGCCCGCTGGCGGCCACCGTGCCGCCCTCTATCAGCACCGCCGAATCGCAGTGCTGCCTGACCTGGCCCATGTCGTGCGTGACCAGTATGACCGTCCTGCCCCTCTTGCGGAACCGAGCTATGCTGTCCAGGCACTTTTTCTGGAACGCCACGTCGCCCACCTGTATGGATTCGTCTATCATGAGTATGTCCGGGTCCACCTGCATGGCCGTGGCGAAGGCCAGGCGCGAGTACATGCCGGCCGAGAACTTTTTGATCTTGGTGTCCTCGAACCCGCCCAGCTCGGCGTACTCTATGACGTCGGGTATCCTCCCGGATATCTCCTTTTTGGAAAAGCCCAGCAGCAGGCCGTACTGCACGATGTTGTCCGAGGCGGTCAGCTCGCCCATGAACCCGACGCCCAGGCTAAGGAACGGCGTCAGCGTGCCGTTGACCCTCACGGCGCCCGAATCGGGCTTGTACACCCCCGAGATTATGCGCAGCAGCGACGTCTTGCCCGCCCCGTTGCGGCCCACGATGCCGAACATCTGGCCCTTGGGCACGCTGAACGTCACGTCCTTGAGCACCTCCAGGTCCTCGTACTTTTGGCGCCGGGTGAACATGCTGGTGACCGCCTCGTACACGGACTCGTGCCTCTCGTGGAATATGCGGAACTTTTTCGAGACGTGCTCGACGGAGACCGCGTCCATTCAGAGCATCTCCACTATCCTTGCGCGCATGGCGCGGAACACCGCGTAGCCGGCGCCGAGCACCGCCAGGGTGGTGCCGACCGCTATGAGGACGGAGCCGGCCTCCGGCACCGAATCGTATATGGCCACGTCGCGCGCCATCACCATTATCTGGACCATCGGGGTCCACTCCAGCATGCCCCTCATGGCGCCGGGCAGTATGTCCATGGTGTAGAATATGGGGGTAAGGAAGAACCCGGCCTGCATGATAACGCGCCAGATGAACTGCACGTCGTTGAACCTGACGTTGAGCACCGAAAGCGGCAGGTTGAGGCCCAGTATCAGGACGAGTTCCAGGGCCAGTATGGGGAACAGCAGGAGCACGGTGGCCGTCGGCAGAAAGCCGAACGCGGCCATGAATATGCCGAACACGACCATCTCGAGGCACAGCATTATGCCGGCGGTCATGGTGGCGCTGACGGCCGGCACCTCCTGCCTGATGAAGACCTGCGTCATGAGGCCAGATTTCGCCACGATGCTCGAGAGGCCCATGTCGGTGCCCCTCTGCATGGCGTTGTACACGATGAGGCCGAGCAGCAGGTACAGCGGAAAGTGCTCGATGTCGTTGCGGAAGACGTTGGTAAAGACCACGTACAGCACGCCGAGCATCAGCAGCGGCTCCAGGAACGTCCACATGAAGCCGAGCACCGAGTTGCGGTACTTTATGCGCAGGTCCGAGACGGCGAAGTTGGTTATGAGGCGCCTCTGTATCACGCCGCGCGCCGGCGCGCGCCTCGTTAAAACCGTATCTTGCCGCTTTCGGCTAGCCTGGTGCTCTCTTCCGTGCCCTCTTCCGGCTAGCCTGGTGCTCTCTTCCGTGCCCTCTTCCGGCCTCGCCGCCCCGTGCTCCGTACCTTGCAGGCAGCGCGGCAGAGTGCTCCCCGCGCCCGGGCAGTCCGCCGGGTCTGCCCCGGGAGTCAGAATGCGGGATTTTGCGGGGTTTTCGGAACCGGTACCAGGCCCACAGCTTCCTGGCCCGCACCGGACCCCCACGAGGCCGCCTGTCTGCGCGTTGGCCGTCTCCGCCTTTGCCTTTTGGCGCCCTGTCCACCTCGCCTGCGCCTCGCTCATCTTCACGCCGCCCCGTCCAGCATCCCGCATGTGTTCCTGTCGGCCGAGGCGCCCGAACACACCCGCCTCCGTTTCCACCACGCGCGCTAGGATCCGCCGTTCTGCCCCGCTCTGGCCGCTCCACGCCCGCCTATGGCGGTGATGCTATTTTTGGGGGTTGCACAATTCCCCCGCGAATAGCCCAAAGCGGCGGATTCCGTCCTTTTGGGGGCTCGGCGGCGGCCCGATTCTACCCGGGGGCCGTTTCCGGCCCGTCCGGGCCCTTGCAGATTACCCCGCAGCGGCCGTTTCCGCGTCGCGCCGGATCCGGTTGAGCGCGCGCACGTTCGACGTTGCCGCGAGCAGCACGCCGAACCTCTCCTGCGTCTCCTTTTTCCTGTACCTACAGAGCAGCCGGTGGGCGCGCGTCTCCGCCCCGAATATGCCCTCGACCATCCTGCGATTCCGGTAGCGCCACAGATCGAACAGGGCCGCGGCCCTGCGGCGGAACCGCTTGCCGCCGTTGCGCCTGTTGCCGCCGTTCTCCCCGCTCTGATCGATGTTGGGGCGCATGTCCGTGTCGAAGGCGGCCTCGCAGTTCCTGTCCGAATCGTACCCCCTGTAGGCGTGGGACCGCCAGCAGGCGAAACTGCGCCCCAGTTTCTTGGACTTTTCAAAAAGCGATGGCGGCATGTCGGTGTCGGCCACGCTGCTCGGCGTCATCGCGCACGAGAGGATTATCTGCCGCTTCAGCACCGCGAAAACGTGCAATTTCAGGTGCGATTTTACGCGCTCTGCGGTCTCTCTGCCGGTCTTTTTGTCCAGTTTTGCCTTGTCTTCGTACCTGTCGGTCTTCACGCCGGTGCTGTCCGCCGCCGTGTCGACCTCGCTCGCCTCGCCGATCCCGGCCCTTTCCAGGCACGCGTTGGCGATCGCCGTCAGCACCCTTTCGAGCCACTCCATGTCGAGCGCCGCGTGCGCCCTGAAAATGGTCGTATGGTCGGGAACGAGCCCGATCAGATCCAGGTTCCACGACGCCGCGTTCTCGGCTTTCTGGTAGAGGTTGAAGTGGTTCATCAGGATGCACACGATGGACATTTCGGCCAGGGGTGCGCTCTTTTCCGGCCTCGGGCTCTTGCGCGCCGGCCCGCCCACGATCAGCCGCGGGGCCTTTCGAAGACGGCCTCGGTGCCGGCTAGGTGCTCCCGGAGGACTTCGTCGACGTGCAGCACCACGGGGGCGATTTCCACGCCACACGCGTCCTGGACCTCGACGGCCTTTTTGCAGATCGATCTGAGCGCCCTGCCCCCGTCCTCCATGTCGTGGACCGCCACTACGTGCCACGTCCCGTCCCGCAGGACGGCGTAGTGGACCCCGACCACGTGATCCAGCGCCTTGAACGCGCCTTCCATGCGCGCGACGACCTCCCCCGCGCGATCCCGCAATCCGGCGCCCATCCGGAGCGCCAGTCCCCGCATCTCGGATTCCTGCCGCTCCACCCTCCGCTCCAACTCGCGCACTCTGGCGGCAACGGGCGTTTCCCGGGTCTGCCGCGCCGGCCCGCCCCCGACGCCGGCATTCCCGGCGGATCCGCGCGCCGCGTTCCCCTCCAACCCGATCCCGAACGCGGCCGCGTCCATGTTTATACCCGGCGTTCGCGGGCGATCCCGGCCAAAGCCCGCGCACGGGTGGGCGTCTCCGGGCGGGGGCCCCCGGTCTGCTCGCCTACGATCTTGGGGTCCTTGGGCGCCCGCTTGGAGACTGTACCGCAGCGTCTTTTCGCTGATCCATTTGGCGCGCGCGGCAGACCCTCAAACCGGCCCCCAATATTGGCCGTAAAAGAGCGCCGGCCCGGCCGGTAGCCGATTCTTTCAATTTTCGTACAAGACAGTTTTTCCGCGCCCCAACAACGTATAAAACGTCCACGGGCCGGGGAGCGGCATGACCAAAGGCATACTCTCCAAGGACGCGTACCAAAAAGGCGAGGATGTAATTGCGCGTACGTATCCTTCCGTGGAGAAGGCTATCGAAGAGATACCAAAGGCGCTGTTTGAGTGAGGGCATATCCGGCCCAGATTTTTGACGAACCGCTTCAAGCCTGGCGTAGACCGCGCCCACCCGTACGCCCGGCGCGGATCCGGGCAGCGCGGGACGCGCCGCCCTAGCGACGACGCGTTCCGGCCCCGATCCGCGGCATTTTATCCGATACTGCATCCGAAAAAGAAAGCGGGGCTAGTCTTCGCCGAGCTTTTTCCACTCGTCGTGAGCCCTTTTGGCAAGGGCGTCTCTTACGTCGTCCATTTTCATGGTTCTTTTATCCGGGTTGCCCATGGCGCTCGGTTGGGGCAAAGATCCACAAGAGCGTTAAGCGCGGCGCAGGCGCATGGCGTCAGGCGGCCGGATCGGCGGCGCGGGTCGCCCCTCCGGGCGCGGGCCGCGCCCCGAACGCGCTTTCCCGCGGGGCAGCGGAAAACGCGTTCCGGGCCGGGGCACGTCCCCCGGACTGCCCGCTACCGGCGCGTCAAGCTCTAATGCCGGCGAGCGGCGGATGCGGGGTTTTTCCGGCCAACGCGGGAGCCGGCCCGCTCGGAGGGGCCAAATCCCCGCCGAGAGCCAAGCTGCGTTTATTACGCGACGAATCTGCCCGCCAGTGCGGAAATGGCGACCAAAATGTACAACCGTCTCGCAGACCCCGGCCTGGGGCGCCGGCCGGCCGGGAAAGGCGCCGCGACGGCCGGAAAAGGGCCGCGCCCGCCGGGCGGCGACGCGGAACCGGAAAGCGGGCCCGATCCGAGGCTTGGCCCGCGCCGCCCCGACCCGCCAGGCTGCGGCTCCGCGGACGAGGTGCTCAGAAAGGTCGGGATCCTGGTCTCGCGCTTCCGCTTCCCCGAGCAGATAGCCCGGGTCATGGCGCGCGTGGAAGGCGGGGGCACGGTCCGTATCCTGATAGTCCACCGGTACGAGAGCCACGGCGAAGCGATCGACGTCGTGCGGGAGGACTTTGGCGCGTTCGACGACGACGTGCCGGGCGCGTACTTTGAGTTCACGTACGCCAGATCGGAGGGGTTCGACGCGGGCGATTTCCGCGACTTTGTGGACGTGCCGCGTCTTGGATGACGCGCGCTTGGCGCGCAAGAGCCCGCAACCGCGGCGCGCACGGGCAGAACGCAAAAGCCCGGGCAGGGAACGGCGCCTTTCCTGCAGGGCCGGCGCGCAGCGGCCGCGGCAGAGCCGCGGGCGGCCAGACGGGATCGCGGGCCGCCTTGATCGAAACGCCGCGGGGCGCTCCGGGCGGCGCCGGCCGCCGCGGCCGCCGGTAAAGGAGAGCCGCGATGGTTCGCCGGAACGGCTTGTCGTTCCGCCTTTCCGACATGTCGTTCTGCCTGAGCGCTCGCGGGCTAGAAAACCTCGGATGCGCTTCCGCCCGAAAGGCGCGCCGCCCGCCCGCATCCGGGGGTTTCCTCCGGTCTGGCCGGCGGGCGCGTAGAGTGCGCCCGCGCCCGGAAACCGCCCGAGACGCCGCTAGAGCCCCCCTCAGACGGCCTCCGGGCGTTTCCCGGGCGCGGCCTCCGGGCCGGCCCGTGAATCCGGCAGGTTTTTATGTGGCCCTGCGTTAGCCTGCGCGGTGCTGGCAAATGGGCTCTGACATGGCTTATCTGGGCGATCCAGAGTCCCCGCAGGTAAAAGCGGCAAAAGAGCTGATAGGCAACAACTACGACAAGATACGCGCCGATCTCGCAAGATACAGCGCCGATATGAGGTGGGTGGCGGACAATCGCGAGGCTCTGAAGAAGGACTACGGCGACATGTACGTAGCCGTCCTCGATAAAAAAGTCCGCGCCAGCCACGCGAACCTTACGAAACTCCTCGAAGAGATCGACGAAAAAGGCATCGACAGAAGAAACGTGCACATAGAGCGCATCTACAAGCAAGATGTGGCTCTGCTGTTCTAGCGCAGTTTGCAAACTCTTATACGGGGGAAACAATCGGAACACACGTGAAAATAGCCACGGAAGTGAATGGCACGTCGATCTGGATCAGCGGCACGATTGTCAACCCGTTGATGCGCGAACACAATTCCAGCAAGATACCATTCTTGGTAGACACGGGAGCCGTCCGCACGACCTTGCTACAGGGCGCGGCCAAAAAAACTCGGAATCGACTTTGCATCGCTAGAAAAACACCCAATCGACATGCTGGGCATAAGCGGACGGCAGGACGTATACGTGATGAAGAACACGCTGCTGGTGTTTTCAGACGAGCAGACAGGCGAGCTCATCCTGCGGCACATCGACATGAATGTTTTGAAGCCGGATCCGGACAGCGGGGACGAATCCGCCTTTGCGCTGTTCGGCACGGATCTGCTCAGCGGCTTTCGCTTCGAGTACGACCTGCCCTGCGCTATCTTGGAGACGGATATCTGGCTAGCGGCGCAGGCTCCAGGCCGGCCTTGAGGCGCGCGGCCGCCTCCGACGTACGGGCGAAGCCGGGATCCGCGCTTGGCGTTTAGCCGATCTTGTCCGGCGCGGGCGGGGCGATCCGGCTTTAAAGACAAAAACAAATGCTAAAATGAGAACCGGGCGGCGTTGATTGCGATGGCCGAAAAGCCGGAAAAAACGCTGAAAACAAAGCTGAAAACAAAGCTGCTAACAGTGGCGCTGAAAGTAGCGCTGAAAGTAGCGCTGAAAGTAGCGCTAGTGGTGGTTCGGTTATATCTTGAGCGTCCACAAGACGGGCGACGCCGGGGCAAAAGAGAGCGTGAGAATCCGGGGTAAAAACCCGTCACGGCAAGGCGGGTGCCGATTATGGACGCTTGGACGGCTACCAGATCCCGTATCCCGGAGTCGGATCTGGCGCCGCGCGACCGAAGGCCACAAAAACGGCTCGCCGGTGACGTACAAAAAACCGCATTCGCGGGGGGCTCGAGGCTTGATTCAGGATCTGTGCAGGTGCCTTAGGTTCTTCACGATCCGACATATTACCGGAATCGGCTCTGCGGCGGCCCGGCCGATGCCGGAGCCGGGTTTCCCTCCGCGTCCGGGACCTGCAAAAGCGCCTGGCCCGACTGAGCGTCGCCGGCCGTGCCTATCGCCCGTCCTCATCACTTGGCCTTGCTTTTCTTCAGCGTCTCCAGCAGGCGGAATCCAGCATTGCGCTTGTTTTCGTCCGCGGACTCGGTCAGCGATTCTGCGTAGGACGCGATCTCGTCCGCGTGCTTTTGGTTTCCCATCTCTGCGGCTAGCATGTACGCGTCGTACTGATCCCTTCTCTCCAAGTTGCGCGCTTTTGTGACATACGCGTTCGAGATCGTAGCCATCAGGCCGGAGTCAAGCTCTTCGTAGCGTCCGTTCGCGTCATTCAGCCGCAGCCCGTATTTGAAGGCGCCTTTGGACGCGATGGCGTCGAAAAAGGCGGATCCGACGTGTTCTTTCAGGCTGTCGGGCGTGCGCGTGAGAAGGAACCACGTCAACCTCGGATTCATGTCTCCGTCTCTGAGCAATTCCAGCATCGAGTCGATCGCAGCCTTTGTCGTCAAGAATTGCCGATACTTCGGATCGTCTAAAATCTCGAGCAGCTCGTACAGGAAGCCTGTCTGCTTGAACTCTTCAAACGCGTCGCTGGCCGTCTCGAGATACTCCGTGTCTTCGCCTTTTTTTCCAGCCAAGATCCTGAGGATCTCGGTGTTGTGCCTCTGATCGGAGCAGGACTGTAGCACTTTATGCAGCGCCCTGTCGATTTTCTTGTCCAAGTCGATCCTGCCGATCTGCTCCAGCAGACGGTGAGGAAGGGGCGCATTGGCGCCGGCACACTGCATCGCTAGATCGGCGATCCTGGAGCGGAGCGTTTCGGCCTCGTCTGGAGACATGGACCCGGCCAATTGGGCGCACAGTATGTCGTACCCGGCGCTCGGCGCGACGCCGAAGGTGGCCTCGGATATTATCTTCGAGACCAGGCCCGACATCCTGGCGCCCTCCCGGCGGTATTCCAGGCATTCCGCGACGAAAAATTCGTCCCACAAACCGGCCGCGTCGATCTTTTCGACCGCCATTTCGCCCATGCGCTCGGCCAAGCCTGCCCCGACTACGGCGCGGTTCTTGGAAAGCAGCTCTAGCGCGGCCAAGTCCGGCGGGTCGGCTAGGAACGCATCGGACACGAGTCTTTCGCAGACAATGTCCCGCATGCGCGCCGGCATCAGGCCTACCTGCTCGGCCCCGATCCTTTCGACCATGCCGCGCGCGTTTCCGAGCAGCGGGCCCGCGACGTAGTGCCCGAGAGTGGCGGCCATTCTCGCGCGGACCGGAGAGTCGGGCGCCGCCTTTACCAGTTCTGCCAGCATCGCCACGTTGCCGCTCAGCGCGGGCATGCCGGGATCGGACTCCGAGGCCGATTCCCTCAGTATCTCGTCGATCCTGCCCATGTACGCCTCTTGAGCCCCCGCGTCCAGTTTTCCGAACATCCGGACCGCCTTTGGGTCCGAGCGGGAGAACGCGTCCTCGAACTCGCTTATGCCCGGCAGCGCCGCGTGCGGCGCCTGGCTCATCCGGAGGAACGGGACTATGTCCGCTCCGGGCATCTGCGTGGCGCCCAGGAACCTCAAAAGCCGCGAGCGCTCGGCCTCGGGCATCTTGGCCGCCTTTTCGCACCACTCTTTCTGCTTGGCGCCGTCTTGGTACATGCCCGGATCCCCCTCCAGCGCCTTGCAGAATTCGGGCCACTCGTGCATGAGCACGACCGACTTGAGCAGCGAGTTGGTATCGCCCGTGACGAGGCCGCTTTGGAGCATGCCTGACTTTTCCCTGGATTCTGCCAGCCTGTACAGCGCCACGGCTATGTTGAGGAACTGGTTGATTTTCCTGGGGTTGTCGATCGCGCCGGACAGCAGTATCGTGAGGGCGAACTGGTCGAACTCCACGCTGCGCCTGCCGATCTGCTTCTTTGCGTAGGACCTGAGGCTCTCGCCCAGAAACGACGGCACCCGGAGCGAGACCTGGAAGAACTTGCTCAGAAACTCGTTGCCGTCCCTGTCGGTGCTCGCCGCGCCCGTTCTCTTTAGGTGCGAGACGAGCGCCTCGTCGTCGCACGCGAGCACGTTGACGCAGCCGTCCTTCACCATGAACGTCTGGATCAGGCCCAGAATTTTCACGGCCACGGCGCTCTCGCACCTGTCCAGGTTGTCTATCACGACCACCAGTCTCTTGGGCCTGTGCTTGCCGACGATCCCGTCGTAGATCCTGCCGAACTGCCTCGGGGACGCGGTGGGCGGGATCGTCTTCCTCGCCGTGCTGAAAATCATCTTTGCCGACAGCGCCAGCAGGGTGAGGCACAGCGCCCCGATCACGGTCATGCCCGCCATGTCCGGATACAGAGCGAGGGCGGCAGCGAGGGCGGCCGCCGCGCCCGCGCCGCCGAACACGGTCCGCCGCCGGCCCCCCAGGCGGCGCAGCTCCGCGTGCTGGATCTGCCGCCGGTTGTACAGCATGTCGTCCAGCTCTTCCCGCTTGTACGGGGAGCCGGCCTGGGCATTGAGCTCCTCGAGCAGCCCCTGGGGCAGGGATTCGGGCGAGAGCCCCCACGCGTCCACCTCGGCGTACCCGAAGCCCTTGAGGTTCTCGTCGCTGCGTATCCTGTCGCGGAGCATGTGCGCTATGGACGACTTGCCCACGCCCCATTTACCGAAAAGCCCGACGTTGAGCGGGGTCTCGGACTTTAGCAGGATGTCGGCCAAGGAATCGACGTAGTGCCGGTGCGCAAACTCGTCGCCGGCCCGGCCTTCCAGGGCGCTGTCTTTGAGGTAGTCTTGGCCCACGCGGGGCGCGTACCGTTCCCCTATAAAAAATCGGGGGATTCGGGGCCGCCGCGAGGGCTGGAAGCAATGCGCAATCGCCCAAACTCCCCGCATCCGCGCCTAGAAAACCCGGCCCCGCCAGTTTACGCGCGACTTTCGCCCGCAGACGCCGCGCGCCTCGCGGCGCTTTTGGGCCCTCGCTTACGCGGGCGCGCAGAGCCGCCGCCGCGCGCTCCCGGCTCCCCCGGGCCGCGGACGGAGCCCGGACTTGCGATGCCGCCCCCGGGCGATCTCTGCGCCCGTCGGGGCGCGGCGTGCGCGGGGGGCCGGCGCTTTCGGCGCCCCGCGGGGACGCGCGGCGCGGGCCTCGCGCCAAGCGCGGACGGGCAAAGTCAGCGCCCTATGTCAAAGTAGGTCATGCGCAATCTCGCGAATCCCGCAGATCCGTGCATAGAAAACCCCAACCGGCGTGTTTACGCAGACTTATGAACGCGGATCCTGCTCATTCCACCAGCTTTACGCTCTTGGCCAGTTCCAAAGCATCGTCCAACGCTTTGCGCTGAGCGGGGGTCGGGCCGCGTTTGAGGTTGTCCATGAGCCTCGCCCAGTCCTCGGCATTGAGCGGTTTTATGTACCGGTTGGACGTGCACGGCCGAGCTGGCATGCCCATCCTGTTTCCGGAACTTTCCACGCAACGGCGCACCGCGCGCTCTTATCTAAACGCTTTGGAACTGTCGGGGTCCGTTTACGTACCCACTAGGCACGCGCGCGAGCCCGCCGCCCTGATCTGGGCGTATTCGGGGGCCGGCGGGACGCCCAGAATCTCGCCCAGCTTGCCCATGGTCGGGAGGCCAAGCTTCTCCTCGAAGCGGGTCATCAGGATGCCGAACCTCGCCCGGCCGCCGGCAGTCGAGCATTTCTGGCGCACGCTGCGCTGCCTGATCACGGACCTCATGACGCGCTCGCACGCGTTGCTGGTAGGATCCAGGCCCGGGTGCAGGATGAACGTGAAGAGCTGGTCTGCCGCGCGCTCCAGCTTGCCGCCGAACTTTCCGCGGCCCGCCTTCTTGTACTCGCCCGCCAGTTCCTTGGCGGCCGACGCCAGCATCGCGTGGTTTTCGCTAGCGCGGGTCTGCAAGCGCGCCGCCCGGATGCGTCAGCGACCTTGCCTCGTCGTAGAGGACGAGCAGCCTGAGGTGCAGTTCCACGTCCGCTTTTCCTTGGACCGCGATGTCTGCCCGGCATCCAGGAGGACGTGCGAAGTACTGCTGGCGCACCAAGATCACGTCGTAGACTACGTACCCGTCGGCCGTGCTGGCCGCCCTGATCCTGTACTCGAAGTGCTCCCCGAATGCCGCGCCGCCGCGCGACGACGCCGGGCGCACCGCGACCAGCGTGAGGGTCACCAGCCCCCGCGCGCAGACCTGCCTGCGCTCGGCTCATCCGCCGCCGGATCGGGCGGGCAGGTCCTGGACGGCACGGCCCGCCGTGCGGGATCGGATCCGCGGGGTGCCGCGGCTTTTCTGGCGGCACGCTGCGCTCCTTCCCCTCGCCCCGGCCGGGCGACGACTGCCTCGAGCACCGAGGCCGAGAGGTTCGGGAAAGGCGTGATCGAAAAGGACGCGTAGTGGGCGGGCAAAAGGGTGCCGCGGCGGGCGCTTCCGAGGCGGCGGGGGGCGCAAGGCACCGTACTGGCGCGGCCCTTGCGCGCCGGGCCGGAGCGCGCCGTCGCGATCTTGCCCGGCGCGGAGCCCCCGCCTGCCCGGCCGCAAAAGCGCGCGGGCCGATCTACGGAGCGCGCGCGCCCTCGGTTCCGGACACGAATTTGTCCCACACGTATCTGAACGAGGCGTTCTGTTTTTTGGCCTTCTCGACGTCGAACATTTCGAGTGTTTTCGCCATGAAATCCTTCCGCGACGGCCACCCTCCCCGCTCGAGCATCCTCTCGAAATTCTCCTTGGACACGGATTCCGTGTTCGTGTGGTAGGGGATTTGCAGGCGCGCGCACTCGTCAGTTCCCATGCCGGCGAGGCACCAGCTCTCGATTTCGGTTTTTACCACCGCGATGTTGCCGTGGCGCGCGTTGGGGATCTTGCGCAGAGTCTCCTTTCTTTGTATGTAGCAGGTGCTCTGGTCAAAGTCCGCGAACACGATGTAATCGCGCTTGATCTTGTGCAGCGTTTCGACGAACTGCACCAGCGTTTCCTTGTCTTTGCTAGCGTACAGGCGGGTCTCGACGTTGTATCTTTTGGCGAGCTCGCCGCGCATCACAGAATCGAAGAATTTCTCGTCGTCGCGCCCCTCCAAGAACACGACCACGCTCGCGTCCATCACCACTCCAGCATGTTCTGCATGTGCATCTCGGCCAAGCCCACGCCGTTTTCCAGAAACTGCGCGATCTCTTTGTTCGCCGACGGGCGGCAGATCTCTGAAAACCCCCCGGGAACTTTTTTGATCGCGTACAGGCTCTCTGTTCCGGCATGGCGGACGATCTCCGAGCTGTGGGTTGTCATTATGATCTGCCGTTCTCGGGAGGCGTCCATTGCCATATCCACCGTCCTTGCCATCAGGGAGGGGTGCATGCTCTTCTCCGGCTCTTCTATAGCCACCACGGGCATGTCCCCGAAATACATGGACGCCACCACGACAGCCGCGCTGACGATTCCGTCGGAGAGCGGAGGCGGGGGAAACTGCGCCTTTTCGGGGCGCCTGCCTGCCGCGGCGAGCGCGACGGACTTTGCAAAGTCCTCAGCACCCATCGATTTGACGGACGGCAGCATTTCGGACACCAGGGCGTGCAGTTTCTTTCTGGATTCGCCGTCGGCTAGCGTGCGCTTTAGCACCTGCACAAGGTCGGGACCTCCGCCCTCTAGCTCCGGCGGCCCTTGGGGGATTCCGGCCGCTCTGGAAAAGTTGTACGCGCCTATGTTTTCAAAGCGAAGGAGCCACGGAAAAAAGTCCACCAAAAGACCGGATTCGACGAGCAGCTTGCCCTCTGCGTCCGACGCCGCGCAGCGCCCGAGCTCGCCTCCGAGGCGCCCACCAAGATCCGTCTCCAAGCGAAGCCTGCCGCCGCGCCGCGCCGCGTGGACGGTTCCCTCGCGGTCTGCGTTCGAGTACTCTGGGCGGTTGCATCCGGCGCCCGCGGGCCCTATCTGCGTGCGCTGTTCGCACACGTCAAAGGCCCAGGAATCTTCGATCAGCTCGGCCTTTTCGTCTCCCGCCCTGAACTCGAGGCGCCACTTCCCGCCCGTGCTGTACACCTTGCGCCGGCCCGGTATGCGCGCGCGCGTTTTCGGCGCCTTTACTTCCAACTCGACCACCGTGCTTTTGCCAGCCAGTTTCGGGTTGCCGACGTATTGTGGGCCCCCCTGCGCCGAGACGGCGCCGTCCAGCCCGCTCTTGCAAAGGTCGCGCAGAAACCCGAATATGCTCACAAGGTTCGACTTGCCGGAGGCGTTGGCCCCGACCACGACGTTGAGCCTTTCCAGTTCCAGATCCATGTCTGCAAAACTCTTGAAGTTTTGGACCTTGATCCGCTTCAGGAACAGTCCCTGCATGCACCAGTCACCGGCCAACGCGTTAATAACCATTGCCGGCGCGCGGGATCTTCCGTGATCGGCTGCCCGGCCCCGGAATCTGCCGGAACCGGCCCGTACTTTAAATACACGGCGCGCCCGGAAGAAAGCGTGGAGACTCCGGCCGTGGCCCACGCGGACATACTCGCCTTCGCGGAAGAACACGTCAACCTTCCTAGGGATTCCGCGCGCCGGTACCGGGAGCAGGTAAACGGCCTCAGAGAGAACCTCGCGCGGCACATCAAGGAGAACCCCGGCTTCGGGCTGGTCAAGATGCTGCATTCGGGAAGCGTCGCCAAGGGGACCGCCCTGCGCACCATCAACGACCTCGACGTGGCCGTGTACGTGAAAAAAGAGCAGGCGCCGGTCGACGAGAAAAAAGTGGTCGGCTGGATGGAGGGGTGCCTCCGCGATGCGTACCCCAACAAGGATCGGGGCGACTTTGCCTGCCTGGACCACTGCGCAAGGATCAATTTCAGAGGAACCGGACTGGACGTGGACGTAGTCCCCGTCATTTACGAGGGGGGCGACGACGACCGGGGATACCTGGTGGACAAGTACACCGGCGAGAGGCTGCACACCAGCATCCCGCTCCACCTGGAATTCATGCGCAGGCGCAAGGGGAACGATCCGCATTTCGCGCAGGTCGCGCGCCTGGCCAAGTGGTGGGCAAAGCAGCGAAAAGACGAAAATCCCGGATTCAAGTGCAAGTCCTTCCTGCTGGAACTCCTGCTGGCCCACCTGTCGGACTTGGGGGCGAAGATGAACGACTATCCGCAGGCGCTCGAGACGCTGTTCAACTACGTGGTGCGCACCGGCCTCGAGGAGCGCGTGTCGTTCGACGACTACGATTCCGGCGCCCTTCCGGGCCCCACGGGGGCCGCCATCGAAGTACTGGATCCGGTCAACGCCGACAACAACGTCACCGGCGGGTATTCGGACGGCGACCGCGACGCGCTGGTGGGTGCCGCAGAAGAGGCGGCAGACGCCATACGCGAGGCCCTTTACGCCACCACCAAGGGGCGGGCGGTGGAGCGCTGGCAGGCCGTCCTGGGGGAGTCTTTCAGGGGGTAGTCTCATGTCGACGCATTCCTTCACGACGAGCTCCGCGTTCACCAAGACCGCCTCGGCGTACATCGCCTCCAAGGTGTCGGCGGATCTCAGGGCCATGAGCGCGTACTACGGGAGGCCCAGCGAATCCGAGATCGCGGACTACCAGGAAGAACTGAACGAACTCTTGCCTGGAGGCTACGTGTCGAGCGTGCAGTACGGGTTCAAGCGCAACGGCAAAAAGATAGTAGTCTTGGAATACGAACACAGGCCGTCGGGCCTGCGGGACGACAACTCCGGCCGCGTTTTTTCCAGGGCAGATGTCTCTGGCGCGGAGTGGTTTTCGTTCCTGACATACAGCGCAAAGTGGGACGCGCTGCACGACGGCGCCAAGAAGCAGATCCGACTGCGCCTTCCGTTCCAACGCTCCGAGGGACACGAACCGAGGGACGGCGACGGCTACTGGGCGGCCGACAAGAGCTACTCTGCGCAGGGCGCCGGCGCGCAGCGGAGGACGTTCCGCCCGCACTAGGTGTTGTGCATGAGCTCGCAGGATCTGTTCGACTATGTCCGGGAAATGCCGGACGAAGACGCCGCCTGCCAGTTCGAGGCGCTCGTCGGGCTGGATCGCCTAAAGGATACGGTGCTGAAAGAGGCCCGCCTCGTAGTAGTTCCGGGGTCGCTGGAAGACTGGAGCAGGGAAAAGCACGGCTCCGTGCTGCCGTGCGTGGCGCAGTTCCGCCAGCGCTCTCCGCTGATGGTTTTTTACGGGGACGTGGGCACGGGCAAGACTACGCTGGCCGATAGCCTGGGGGACGCCGTCGCCCGCAAAGAGGGGATCTCCGTGACGCTCTTCCGCCTGAGCCTGATAGCCCGCGGGCAGGGGGCCGTGGGCCAGATGACCAGCCTGATATCGCAGGCCTTCGACGAGGTGGCACGAAAGGCCGGGCGCGGGGCCGGCCGGGACGGAAAGCCCTCGTCGGCGGTCGTGTTCGTGATCGACGAGGCAGACGCGCTGGCCGAATCCCGGGACACCGAGCAGATGCACCACGAGGACCGCGCCGGCGTCAACGCGCTGATCCGGGGCATAGACCGCCTCGCCAAGGAGCGCCTGCCGGCCCTGGTGGTGCTGTGCACCAACCGGTACGAATCGCTCGATCCGGCGGTCCTGCGCCGCGCGGCCATCAGCCACGAGTTCAAGCGGCCCAACGACGAGCAGAGGGAGGCGCTGCTGCGCAGGGCCTTCGGCGACGTCTTCGGGACCGAAGAATACGAGCGGCTGGTCGGGCGGACCGGCCCCGGCGAGGCCGGATACGGGTATTCTTTTTCGGACATAACGCAGCGCCTCGTGCCGAACATACTCTTGGAGGCGTTTCCGGACGGCCGCGTCGGTTTCGGCACCGCCTCGTCGGTGCTAGACAGAACCGGCCCGACCCCGCCGTTCGGCCGCCGGGGGAGGGACGGGGCACGCCCACCGGCCTGAGCGCCAGCGGCGCCCGGATCAGTGGCGACAACTACCAGCACCTGTTCGCCTGGCTCAAGGTGCTGGAGGCGAGATCTCAAGACATCGAAAGCGTCGGAATCGAAGATCCCGACGCGGAAAACGCGGACGACGTGACGGTGTACATGAAAGACGGGAGGCGGGAATGCTACCAAGCAAAGTATTCGAACGACGCGAGCCGGCCCGCGACGCTCGAATGGCTCACCGAATCCGAACCGGGCGGGCGGAGCATGGTGCAGGGGTTTTACGAGCTGTGGAAGGGGGCAGAGATCAAGCCCCGGATAACACTGGCGACCAACCGGCCCCCGGGCGGCGATCCGCTGGCGGGGCTGGCAGACGGAGACGACGACACCGTCGCGCGCCGCCTAGAGCACGCAAAACCCGGATCCAAAGAAGGCCGCCTGTGCGCCAGTCTGGCCGGCCACCTCGGAGCGTCCACAGCCGACACCGTGGCGTTTCTTCGCGACGTCCGGTTTTATTTCAGATCAAGGGGGGAGCTGATCGGGCTGGTCAAGGAACGCATGGGCGCCGCGGGCCTCTGCAACGACGACGACGCGGTTGCCAGAGGCGTCGGCATTGTGCGGGACTGGACGACGGGGGGCAAAAGAAGAATCGCCAGGGCGCAGCTGCTCTCTGCCCTCGAGCCCCTAAAGCGCCCGCCCCGTTCTACGGCGTCGATCCTGGTCCAGATGCTCGACCGCGATCCGGAGCCGGCAAGCGCCACTATTTCGTTCGACTGGACGGATCTGTTTCCGGGCAGCGAGCCCAGGCGCGTGCCGTCGGATCCGGGTCTGTGGAACTCTGAATTCCTGCCGGCGTTCAGGCGGGCGGCGCGGACGCTGCGCTCGCGACACCACGCGCACGTGCTGGTGCGGGGGTACATGCGCCTGCCAACGTGGTTCGCGGTGGGCGCGGCGCTGGCCGAGGCCGCCTACTCTGAAGTCTCGTACCTCGAGGGGGAGGAGGAACGGTCGTCCGCGGGGGAGATATCCAGAGTAGACGTCGAGTGCTACGTGTCCGACCTGGGCCCCGGCCGGGACGTTGCGGTGGGCGTCGCGCTGGCATCGGATCCGTCGCCCGAAGCGGTGAAGTACATACGCGGCCAGATTCCGGGCGTCGGCAGATATGCCAGCGTCCGCCACCCCGGCGGGGCCAGCCGCCGGGCTATACGGGACGCGGCCGAAGCCGGGGGCTGGGCCCTCGGAGCGTGCGACTCGATCCGCCGCCTCTGCCAGAGCGGGCCGGAACGGGTGCACCTCTTCATGTCGGCGCCGCGCGGCGTGGCGCTGCTGCTGGGCCGCCTGTGGACCCGCATGCCTTGCACGCAGCTCTACGAGGATCTCGGACCGGGCAAGGGATACTGCCCTTCCTACCTGTTCCCTGCCTCCTAGGGCCCGGCGCGCCCGCGCTCACCGCATCTTGGCGAACCGAACCACGCGCATCGCGCCGCCCGACATCTCCTCGAGCGGCTTGGCGAACGCCGTAAAGTCGCCGTCGTTCGAGACCAGCGCGGCCTTGCCATCCAGTGAGCGCGCTATCGTGACCGCCTGCATCATTATGATCCTGTCCGTTTTCGCATCCTCGTAGAGGCGCCTGAGCGCGGGCTTTGGGCTGGCCTCGGCCGACTTTGCGCTTATCCTCCAGGCGCTGAACAGGCGGGCCTTTTTGGCCTTTAGCCACGCGCGCGCCTCGGCGGTGCCCGGCTCGTTGACGGCTGCCATGTGCATCCGCTCGATTCTGCGCAGCAGGCCGCCGTCCCTTCCTGGCTCTTGGTACATGTCGTATATCCAGTTCTTTTTGGCCCCCTTTACGCGGCCCATCCACGCGATGTCGTTCCTGCCCCTTCCCCTCTTGTTGGCCTTTTGGAGGCGCTTGAACTCTGTCTCGACGGCGCGCGGGACCACGAGCTTGCCGTCCAGCCGCCTCTCGAACCAGGCCGGCCCCCTGCCGATCTCGTGGTACGATTTGAGCACGAGCACCACCGCGCTAGTCTCCATGATGGCCGTCCCGTCCACCCGCGCGGCCCCGCGCGCTGCTATTCATAGGTTGCAGCCGCGCCCCGGCAGGGCGGCCCTGGCCGGATCCACAAACTCGGCCGTCGCGCCCGTGCCCCTCCGGTTGAGCTGCGGGCGCGCCGTGGGCAAACCCGCGCCTTGGGGCGGCTCGTAGGCGGCAGCCGGCGACTCCGCCTGTGCCAGGCCGGCGGCCCGCCATCTGGCAGGAGCGTGGCGGGATCCACGATGTGCCCGCGGCTCGGCGTCGATTCCCGGCAGTCGGCGCCAAGCTGCGCCCCGCGCCCGCAAGGGCGTCTCGGAAAGGACGGGCCGGCGGTGAACGATAGTCCGGAACGACGGGCGGATCGCGGGCAATATTGTACAGCTCGGCCTGCTAGGGCATTCTGCACGAACGTTGACGGCGTTGCAGGGGATGTTTAAGCAGTTCCCGTTCCGTGCCCCTGCATGCCAAAATACCCCGGAAAGGCCGACAAGGCTGACTTGGACAACAATGCCCACCAGCTCAATCCGGAACACTCCGCGTACAAGGGGCCGGCCCGGCCGCCGCCCCCAAAAAGCGCCAAGAAAGGCTCCTGACCGGCTAGCGCCGCCCGGGGCGGGCCCCATCACGACGACCGTCTGAATCGCCGCATTCTGGCACATGCGGCTACTTGGGACGCGCCAGAGCGACGGGCATCTTGTCGCCCACGTACGGGCGAAGGCGCCGATCCCACGTTTCGAGCCGCCAGATCCGCCGCGCAGGAACCGGCGTCGCTTGGCAGGCGCGGAGCGCGCCGCCTGCGGGCGCACTATCCGCGCGGCGCCCTGGGCAAGAACGGGACGGCGGCAAAAAAGGCGATCGCAGGCGGTGCGTCGGGCCGGACGGACGGGGCGCGCCGCGGATCGCCTGCGTTTTTGGATCCTGGAAGAGGTCGGTTTCGGGCGCAGAAAAGCGGCCCAAGCCCCAGCGGAAAGAGCGTCCGGTTGTCCAAGTACAGCGCAAAAAAAAAAACGCCGAGTGGTACGATCTTTGATCGTGCAAGCCAATCCTTGATGGGCCGTGGTCGTCTATCTAGCCAGCACTCTTGTACTGGTTATGATCGCGCCTGCCCGGCCGTGCGGATTCCCAAAGCCCTTCTATTCTTGATCTGTAACTACCCAGTACAATTCTGCTATCGTGCAGACTATGCCCAGTATTGCGATCGCTTTTTTCAACGATGTCATTGTGCAGATGTACGTTTACTTGGCATTTAAACCCCCCGCTACGTCTCACCGGGTGCTTTGTACGGGCCGCGGATCTCGGCGATCGGGCGTTTTGTGGCTGTTCCGGAAGCGGTTCCGCGGCCCGGGCCCCCGCTCCGCGCCTCCGGCCGGCAGGTGCGCCCTCGGCCGGCCTTTCCTCGCCGGGCGCCCGACGTGGCGGATCGAGCTTTGAGGGGCGCGCGCTTTGGCAGCCGGCCGTGACCGACAAGCGCGGCGTCCGGGAAAAGCCGGCCCCGGGCCGCAAAAACCGGTCCGCGCGGCCCCCGCAGGCGCCGGGCCTCGGATGCGCCGGAATCCGCCGTTCTGGGGGATCCTGCGGCAGCCGTCCGGAACAATGGATATATGCGGCATTCGCGGGCACGCGCCGCCGAAATGGCGAAGATCGAGATCAAGGCCGTGCACGCCTGCGACGTGGCGGAGATCTTGAGAAAGTACGGTCAGTACGACGCGTTCGTGGAGAACCGCATGGCGTGCTATGTCTGCGGCAAGACCGTCAACGAGGGCAACATGGCCGGCCTGCGGAGGTCCGGGAACGGGGTGGAATTCGCCTGCGGGGAGGCGGCATGCTACGGCGCCGTCCTGAAGAGCGTAGCGGGAAAACGGGCCGACGCGGCCGCCGGCCCGCGTCGCGCGCCCGGCGGCAGCTCGCCCTGAGTAGGCGGCCGGCCCGCGGGGAAGCCTTGCGCGGGCCGATCCCGGCGAGCGGCTCTTCCGCCGCAATCATTCTGTCGCGCCGGGCGAGTGCAATTCGCGTCTGCTAGGACGCCGGCCCAGACCGGTCGCGGAGGCCGAACCGCCCTTCATCGCGCGCAGGATCGTGCACGGCGGGAGGGCGACGGCCGAGGGCCAGCGGACGGTTCGCGGACGCAAATCGCGACTCATCCGCCAAGCCCTCTACGCCCATACGTGTATCTGGTTGCCGATCTTGCCCCCCAGCCCGATTCGGCGTATGAGATTTTCCATGGCTTCCCTGTCTCCGCGGGGCACGATCACGTGCAGCGGGGCGGGAATCTTGGTGTCGGGCATAACAAGACACCCCCATGCGCGCAGCTGTCCTTCGGCGTGTTCGGTGTGGGGGCCGGACACGTCCGTCTCTGCCTCGCCGATATGGGTCACTCCCCGTTGATCTTTGCCCAGCAGATCGGGAAACTTGCCGTTTACGGCGTACGGTTTCGGAAGGCGGCTGTATTTTTCATCAAACAGTTGTGGCGTATCCTCTACATCGATGTGAGTCACCTCGACGCCCTTTTCCTTCTCAAGCGCCTTTGCAAGCGCGTTGATCAAACTCTGGTGCTTCTCAGACGCCATGCCGCTTTACCCACATCGGCAGTTAAGCGTGTTCCGTCGGCAGCCACAGCGACGAGGCACGCGGGCAAGGACCAGGATTGGCAGCTGTACCGGGGCAAGAAGGAGCGGCGATCTAGGCCGGGCGCCGGCCTCGGTTCTGGAGCGGCGAGGCGCACGGCCGCGCCTACGCGCGCTTCACCCCGAACTCTTTCATGACCTTCTGCACGACCTCTTCTGCCTCCCTTGGGACGTCGTCTCGTTCCAGATATGACAGGCGCCTTGCGAGCTCCGCCTTGGGGTACCGTCGCCCGGACCGCCTTTTCCACTCTTCCTGCAGGACGTTGACCGCGCCGCTGCTCCGCCTGCGCCTGTCCAGTTCCTCCGCGGACAACCCGAACTCTATCCCGTGTTTTCTCGCCAGCTGCCTGCTGTATCTTGCCAGCATCGAGCTCGGAAACAAGTCCTCAAAGTCGCCGTCCAGAAAATGGCACTGGTTCGCGGCGAGTATGCCTTCCTCTACGAGTTTGTCAACGTGCTTGCGCGCCCTGCTGTCCTTGTCCAAAAGGACGAAGATCTTCTTTCCTGACATCTTCAGGTACCGGATCAGCGGCCCGAGGTGCTTTGCGTTGCCGCACCCCCCTATGTCGAGCGTCCAGGGGGCCATCGCTACCTCGTAGCCCAGGGTGCGGGCCAGCGCCGGTATCGCGGTGTCTTCGGACTTGCCCTCCGCGCAGCACAGGTAGTCGCTGTCAAGCACGTCCGAGTAGCTTGTCCCCATGCTGGATCTGATCAGGTTTTTTTCCGCGCGCGAAATCCCCGAATCTGCGGACGATCCCTCGAATCCGGCCCGGCACATAGTGGACGACCGCCAGGGCAGGGCGTGGCCGTGCAGCCCGGGATTCCTGCAGTACCACCTGCTGTACCCAGAGGACAGCTGGCAGCCGATCAGGGGCGGCAGCAGCGGCGCGATAACGTGGATCGTGGATCGCGCCTGCAGCATGGTGGACAGGCGGAGCCTCTGGGGGCCGGCGGTTTGAAGATCCGCCGCGTGGACCTTCCGCGCAAGATCCTGCAGCAGACGTTCGATTTTCTGGGGGAGCGGGGATCGCGCGGGCTCGAAGCACACGCCATGTGGGCGGGCGCGGTCTCGGAAGGGACGTTCGGCGTATCGGCCGCGATATTCCCGCGGCAGGCCTGCTTGCCGGCATCCTACGAGGTGCCCGAAGACGAAGAGTTTAGGATCAACAGGCGGCTGAACCGGAGGGGCCTCGTCTCCATGTGCCAAGTACACACCCACCCCGGGCGCGCGTTCCACAGCCGCGCTGACGACGAGGGATCCGCGCTGGCACTGCCCGGCTCGCTCAGCGTGGTCGTGCCCGGCTACGGGGCCGCCGGGACAGACGACCCATCGGCGTGGGCGGTATACGAGCTGTCGGGACGGCGCTGGCGCCGCTTGGGCAGGAGCAGGGTGGAGAGGATGTTCCAGGCACCATGACCTTCACCGCCGCGCAAAAGACCGACGCCCTGATGGGCGCTCTGCTGGGCAGCCCGGCCGTCGGCAGCATGCGCCGCCGGCTCGATTCTTTCACGGCGGACATCCGCCTGGTGGAGGATCCGCCCACGCCCAACGCGCAGGTGGCCTGCGGCGTCGCGCTGAACCTGCTGCCCCGGCTGCTCAAACACGTCGGATACGACGGGCCCCGATCCGCCTTGCGGGGGGTTGTCCCCTTCGCACGTGCGGTTGCTGGATTCGGGGGGCGGCCGGGACGCCTCTGCCACCTTTGTTCGTGCGCGGGGAGTCTTCCGGGGCGCGCAACGCCCTGTACGCGGGCTCGTCGGGGTGGAGCTCGTACCTGTCCGCGGGCGGCCCGTGCCCGTGGGTTCCGGCCGTGTACAACGCGCTGGGCGCCATGCACGCGGGGGCCCTGGCAGTCGGCGAAGTGTTCAAGATGCTCGCGCGCGAAGCGAGGCCGGAGACGGCCGCCCGCCTAGAGTACGATCTGGTCACCCACGGCAGAGCCAGGCAGCCCGTGACCGACCCGCCCGTCCCCGAAATAGTCGATCTGGGCGACCTGACCGTGGTCGGATGCGGGGCGATAGGGCAGGCGCTCTGCTGCGCGCTGTCCGCGACCAGGCTGGCGGGCCGAGTCACCCTGCTGGATCCGGAAAATTTCGACGAGTCCAACGAGCAGCGGTACCTGACGGCGTTCGAAGAGGAGAGGGGCAGGCCCAAAGTACGGCGTGCGGGCCTGATCCTGTCGGCCCGGAGCCCCCCGCTTCGGGTCAACGCGACCGACCTGACGTACGAGGCCTACATGGAGACCGCCGACGCCCGCGTCTCGGAGGTGGCAGTCTGCGTCGACAACGTAAAGACCAGGCTCAACGCGCAGGCCGCCCTCCCGCGGACGCTCTGGAACGGGTGGACGGACGTAGAGCCGGGCAGCCTCAGGTACGGCGTGAGCAGGCATTCGCTGGCAGGCAGCTCCGTGCCTGGCGTGCTACTACCGCCCCGGCGGCGGCCCGCCCAGCGGCGAAGACATGGAAGCGTCAAAGACGGGGCTGAGCAGGGACCGTATAAGGGAGATACGCGCGCGCGGGGAGCCGTGCAGCCGCGGCCTGCTGGCCGAGGTGGCGCGCGGCGCGGGAATGCCGCTGCGGCGGCTCCTGCCCTTCGAGGGCAGGCCGTTCGGGGACCTGCTCCACGGCGACTGCGGCGTGTTCTCGGCGCGGACGGGCGAGCCGGAGGCGCCGACGCCGGCCCCGCACCAGCCGGCGCTGGCGGGGATCCTGCTGGCTTCGCAGCTGATCCTGGAGAGGATCGCCCCAAAAGCGGCGGCCCTCAGGTCGCTGTCGGATTTCGACGCGCTGCGCGTGCCCGGGCCCCTGTGCCTGGTCGAGTCGAAGAGGCACCCGGACTGCTTTTGCAACGATCCGGCGTACCGGCGCGCATACGGGCGAAAGTGGGCCGGCTGGCCTCCGGGCTAAAGCGCGAGGCGGGGCTGCGGCGCACCGCCGCTAGCGCAGGCTCCGGCACGGGGCGATCTAGGCGCCGGAAAAAGCGTAGCGGGGCCGCCCGCATTTCCGCGCGTCCGGGCTCCGAGAACGCGCGGCCGCGCCGGCCGATCTGCCGCCGGAAGGCCGGCAGGGGATCGCGGGATCCCGGGTCTGCGCAGCCGGAGGCGTGCAGTCTCTGGAGCCCGGGATTGGACGAGATCTGCGGCATGCGCGACGGCGATTCGGGCCGGCCTCGGCGGGCGGCCCGCTCTGCCGTACGGGCGGACGGAGCGCCGGAGCGCGCGGCGCCTTTTTTCGCGCCCGAGCGATCCGCGGACGCGGCCGGTTACCGCCAAGCGATCGTAGAGTTTTTATGCGGGTCCGGAGGGCTGACATGACATGGGCAAATACGAAGGCGCTGGAGACCAAGCGGATTTGGACAACCACGCCAACCAACTCAACCCTAACAACGACGAGTACGCCGGATCAGCAGACAAAAAAGACTAGGATTTTTTGACGCGGGCGCCAGCCCACATTCAACGTGCCCGACGAAGGGCGTTTTCCGGAGCTGGCGGTGCCGCGTGATCGTTCGTCTCCCCGATCTCGGGATTGGCGGGGCGGCCCGGTACGGAGGCGGCGCAGCTGCGGGTTCCGGCGGCGCCTGCCTGACCGAGCCGGACGGAGGCGATCGGGTGCGCGTGTCTGCGGCGCACGGCGCCGCGTCCTGGGTCGCGTCCAGCGGCAAATGCGGACCCGGCGGGCGCCTCGAGGGCGGCTGTCCGCGGCGCGCGTCAGTCCGGCTGGTCGCGGTCCGGATCGTTGCCTGTTCTTTTCTGGATTATGGACAGGGATTTTGAGATCAAATCCCTCGCGTTGTCCGGCTCGAATTTGGCGGCAAACCCGGTGACGTGCCCCAGCCTCCCTTTTGCGGTGATGACCAGCTCGCCGAGTTCGCCGCTGGCAGATTCGCACTCTTGCTCGAAGAAGTTGCCTGACAGATCTTTGACGATCGTAGGCGAGATGGCGATCAGCGTCTTTCCGTCCTGTATGAATTCGTTGAAAACCTCGTTGATGCCTTCGTCCCGGAACGAGCATCCTACCACTATGCAGGCGTCCTGCTCCTTGAACTCTTTTTTCATGAGGCCGAATATTTCTGAAAACGGGATCTCCTTCTCGTCGTCCTTGGGGGAGAGGGTGGGCATGATCACCATGTCTTTTTCGACGTTGGGCCCGTCGCCGATCTCGAAACCCGCTACAATGCCGTACTTTTTGTGCATTTTCCATTCCAGCGATCCGTGCAGTTTGTAGAGGCGCACGGGGTTGGTGGCATTCTGCGTATCGAACTCCCCACTCCATATGCGAACACCGTACGAATCATCAAACCCGTCAACGCAAGTGCAGTCGTACAGGCGGCAGCACGTCTCGATGGCGGTATCGTAATTCGTGGTAAAGACGGTGACGGCGCCGGTTTCCGATCTCAGATCATGAAAGATCTGAAAGTGCACGTCATACAATTCTTCATCATGATCGTGCTTCCACCCGTAGTGGGATTTGAGGAGCGATTCTATCTGTCGTTCAAGCTCGGCAGACGACGACACAAAGCCGCTCCCCGCGTATTTGATGCCGGGCATAGATTCGCCGCCAAAAACCAATCTGCCCGCGCCGGTTTCGTTAAACAGCCTCACGTCTTTGAGCGCCTGCAGTGCCTCTTCGACGTCCTTGAACCGGAGCCTGTCCGCAAGATGCTTGTAGAGTCTGCCCGTCTCGGCGTCCAGGCGCTCGGGCAGCAGCTGCAAGAATTCGGCGGTGGTGTGCTTGCTGAACATCGCCGACGCGCCCGCGCCAAGGAACAGCGAAACCCTCACGGCGTAGGCCCCCGCGGCCTGCATATGAGAATTGCGCCGGAGGGGCCGCCCGGTAGCCGCCGGGCAGCTGCCGCGGGGAGATTTTCGCGGCGGCCGTCCGTAGACGCTCCGGCCCGCGGCCGGCCTTGAGCCTGAACTCACTCGTGGCCCAGGACGTACCCGTCTATCGTTATGGTGCGGTCCTCCGTGTTGTGGACCACGATGCTGGAGCCGGCCCTGACGGTGCACGTGTTGTGGTAGGCGTGCCACATCTGGCCGTGCCCCTCGCACGTGTAGTACCTTCCGACGCGGTCGCCCACAAAGCCGCCGACGTCGGTTTCGGGCGGGAGCACGTATATCCTGAACCCGTCGTATTCGTGATCCGTGGAGAAAGAATAGTAGACGGGGCCCCTGTTGCATACGGTGTACGTCATGTACCACCCGGACTGGAGGTCTTGGCCGGTGCTCCGGTATTCGGACGAGCACCGCGCCGCGGATCCCGGCTGCGCGCCCGCGTACTCTTGGACGGAGAACCTCTCCCCGCGCGTGACGGCGCCGTTGGGGTTCTTGAACCCGTCGGCGCCGTACATCTGCGCCACCGCGGCTAGGCTGAAGGCCGACGGCGTCTTGGCCCTGGATTCCAGCCTGTCGCACGTGGGAACGCCGTTCTCCGCGCTGCACATTATGTCCCCGGTCTTGTTGAACGCGTGCCCCAGCCCCACGGCGTGGATGAACTCGTGGGCGGCCGTGGCCGAAACGCCCGCGTCTGATCTGCGCTGCCCCTCGGACGTGGAGCACACCACCGTCTGGACGGGCTTTTCGCCGGTCATGTACGCGACCCCGTAATAGTCCGCGTCGTCCGGGACCGTTTGCGCGCACGGCGGTATTTTCCAGAGCCTATGCGTAACCCTGCTTTTGTCCGGGCTACCGTGCCGCGCACGCGCAAAACGACAGGGCGGCTTGCGATCTGCGCGCGGAGACGTAGACCGCAGCGCGTTGTCTGCTGATCGCGCCGTCCGTTCTGGCCAAAGCTAGCGCACCGCCGGATCCCGGCGGCCTTGCAAGAAACCGCGCGCAGGCCCGCAGCACGGCAGCGTACCGCGCGCACGGCGGGTCTGGGGGATCCCGGCGGGAGCCCCGAGCGTCGGCGCCTTCGGCGCCGCTTGGGGATCTCCCTGCGCCGCTGTTTCACCCGTTGCCCGCCTTTTGCCCGTCGGCCATCTGGCAGTTTCTGGGGCGCTTTTCCATTCTGCGGAACGCCAGATCGCCTGGCACGCGCATCTGGGCGCCCCCCGGCCATGCTGGGAAAGACCCTAGCCAGCTCTACCGCCGTTCGACGCAGCGGGCTATGCCAAGCCGGGCGCGGCCGCTCCGCAGATGCTTCTGCGCCTGTTGACTGCGACCAGCGCGTTGATCGAGATCTCGTTCTTGCCCGAAAACTCCTCCCCCGATTCTTTTCGCCCCTTGGCGCCGGTGCGGATTGCGCGCGCCGCCCACCAGCAGGGCGCAGTGGGATCCCGACGGCGCGACGTTTGACCCGTTCCGGCGTCCGGCGATCGCCTCGGAAATCGCCTTGGCCGCGGGGGATCTTTTCCAGCGCCTGCCTGTCGAGCGCGGGGTGCAGCGGGACGGCGCTCTGGACGATGCCGAACGCGGCGCCGAGTGCCCCTTGGCGCATGCCGGTGGAGGCGTACTGGGCTGAGGAGCGGCGCGTGGCGCTTGTACAGCTTGCGCCTGTTGCCCGGGATCCGACGCCGGGCATCCCTCCACGAACGGGGGCGTCCTGCCCGTCTCGCCGCGCCGCCCAAAGAGGTGCGCGCACTCTCCCCCGCAGATGCCCGAACGGGCGTGATCTCCACCCCTCGGCGCGTTGTCGAGCGCCTCGGACGCGTGCACCCGCCCCGGATCCCCGCGCGCCGTGCGGCCGACGGCGGGGTCGGACTTGCAGAGGCTGGGTTTCGCCTCGAGCGCCGCCTCCCGCCCCATGCGCGCCGCCTGCTCTCGCACGATCGCGTCCCGCGTAGCCGCACGCGGTCGCCGCGTCGGTCTTTGGCGGCCGCAGTCAAGAAAAATTGAGCTCGTGCGATTACGCATAACCCGTAACTACTTCTACGTCCCGTTTGTTGTACATTATGCTGTTGCCGAAAACGACGATGTCGGTGGTGTGCGTGGCTCTGTTTGTAATCGTGACGGTGTATTCCTCTGCGGGACCGTAGTGGATTTTCTGGTTCTGAAGCAGCGGTATCCTTACGACCGGCGTCGTCGAATTTTTGATCGCCTCTGCCTGCTTCGAATCGAGCCCGTCGATCATAACGAACCGCTCTACGTAGTACCCCTTACCATCGGATCGGCTCACGGGGCGGGGCGCCCGTTCCCGGCCATAATAGCATATCGTTCGCCCGGCATTTCGCCCCCTCTGGGGGGAGTGCCGCCCTTGGAAAATCCGCACAGGACCGCGGCGGCCGACGCGGACACCCGGCGCGAATGCGCCTGCCACAACTGGCGCGAAACTTGGGCGATCGGAGGATTCCCGTGCGGGGCCAGAGACCGGCCATGACGCGGATGAATACGGAGCCGGCGACAAAGCGGACTTGGGTAACCACGCAAACCATCGACCCAAACAAGGGTGCGCCGGATCAGAGAAAAAACGGGCTCTTTGATGCGGGCGCCTGCCCGCATTCAACGTGCCCGACGAATGGCGTTTTCCGGAGCTGGAGATGCCGCGTGATCGTTCGGCGCCCCGATCTCGGGATCTGCGGCGCAGCCCGGCAGAGGCGGCGCAGCTGCGGGTTCCGGCGGCGCCCGCCTGGCCGCACCGGCCGGGCTACGGGCAGCCCGTTCGCCCCGTGTGTCGGACGGAGGCGAGCGGATTCCGGTCGTCTGCGCAGACCGCACGTTCGGGTTCCGTGGATGTCTCAAGGCCTCAAGACAGCCGCCTCCAGCGCACGCTGGCAAAATCGTGAGTGACTGACCAAGCGCGGCAGATCCGCGCCTAGAAAAAGCGACGCTCTTCGTCCGCGCGTGACTTTAGATCGCGGCACGGATCGCGGCCGGATCTCTCCCGGATCACGTCTAGCGATTCTGAGATCAGCTGTGGCGCGTTGCTGGATTCGAATTCGGCGTCAAACCCGGCGACGCACCCCTGTCCGTCTTTTGGAAAGATGTACGACTCTCCGTGATCGCCGCTAGCCGATTTACACTTTTGCTTGAACAGGTTGTCTGACAGATCCTCGACTACCGTGGGCGAGATCACGATCAGCATCTTTTTGTCTTGTATGAATTCTCGGAAGACCTCATTGACGCTTTCGTCCCTGAACGAGCATCCGACCGCTATGCAGGCGTCCTGTTCCTTGAACTCTTTTTTCATAAGGCCGAATATTTCTGAAAACGGGTTCTCGTCTTCCTCGTCTTTTGGAGAACGGGTGGGCATGATCATGATGTCTTTTTTGATGTTGGGCCCGCCGCTCAGTTCGGGGCTCATGATGATGCCGTACGTTTTGTGCAGTTTCCACTCCAGCGATCCGTGCAGTTTGTAGAGGCGCACCGGGTTCTTGGCGTTCTGCGTGCCAAAATCACCAGTCCATGCGCGACGGCCGTACCTCTCTGCAAAGCCGTCAACGCAAGTGCGTTCCGCCATGCGGCAGTACGTCTCGATGGCAGTATCGTAATTCGTGGTAAAAACGGTGACGGCGCCGGTTCGTGATTTCAGATCGCGGAAGATTTGATCGTAGGCATCCTGCAGCTTTTGATCATGATCGTGGTTCCACGCATAGTGTGATTTGATGACCGATTCGATCTGGTTCTTCAACTCGGTGCACGACGGCCAAAAACCGCTCTGCGCGTCTTGACTGCCCGGCATAGACGTAGACGCAAAAACCACTTTGCTCACGTCGGTCTTGCCGAACAGCCTTACGTCTTTGAGCGCCTGCAGGGCCTCTTCGATGTCCTTGAACCGAAGCTTGTCATCGAGGCGCTTGTAGAATTTGCCCGTCTCGGCGTCCAGGCGCTTGGGCAACAGCTGCAAGAATTCGGAGGTGGTGTGCTTGCCAAACATCGCCGACGCGCCCGCGCCAAGAAACAGCGAGACCTTCACGGCGTAGGCCCCAGCGGCCTGCATATGAAAATTGCGCTGCTGGCGGGGGCCGCCCGGTACAGGATCGGGCCCGCGTCCGGGCGCCGGCCTACCTGCACGGGGCTCTCGCACCCTGTCTGTACCTAGCCGGCCGCTGCGGGTGCGGCCCCCGGACGCTGCCCGCGCCTTCGGCGCGCGCGGCCGGCTCGGCGAACATCGAGGATGTCATTCTGGGCGGCCTCCGGCCGGGCGCGGCTTTCGCGCCCGGGCCGGCTTTGAAAAACGCCGTCTGTATGCGTTCAGCGCTTCGTGTTCTTTTGCACGCTGCGGTTGTCTAGCATCGCCTTGTGCTCTGCGCTGTTCGGATTGAACGCGTCCGATCTCTGATCGTTGGGCGTTCTCTTGGCCGCTGCCATGCCCGGTATGCGCACCCGCTCCCATTCATTTCGTAGCTTTACGGGGCCGCAACGGGCCTGCCCGCGCCCGTTTTTCCGCGCTCGGCGTGCCGCTGGGCGCGCCGAGCCGTTTTTTCATTTAAATATGCCGGCTGCGGCTCTGCCGATATGCTCGGGACAGCTCGCGCCCTCTGGGGGGGGGTATCGCTTGAGGATCCCCGCTAGGCCGCCTTGGCCCCCGCATGCCGACGGTGCCGCGGGGGGGGGGGGGGGCGTAGCCCTTGGAAAACCTGCATAGGCTCGCGGCCGCCGCGGCGGTCTTTGCGGCTTTCGTACTGGCCGTCCCCCTGGCAGAGGCCACTACGCCCACCATAACGGGCGCCAAGGCCATCGCCCTAGACAAGATAGAGGTGACCTTCAGCGAGCCGGTAACTACCGCAAAGAACTCCGAAACGGGATGGACGGCGACCGGGGGGGATCTGGGCACCCTGCGCATAATAGACGGCACGTCCCTCAGTACTCCCAAAAACAAGGTCGTCTTTGAGCTCAGCGGAAAACTGCCGGACACGACGCCGACAGGCATAACGCTCTCGTACTCTACGCAAAGCAACTGTGAACCAGTATGGGGAGGACAGCTATGCCGCACGATAGCCGACATCGAAGACGCCGCCGGCGACAGGCTGGCGTCGCGCTCTAACATACCCGTATCCGACGGCATCGCCCCCACCTTCACCGCCTCGGCCACTAGCACGACCGGCATAACCGTAGTCTTCAGCGAGACCGTAACCGGAACCGGCACGGTATCGGGCACCTGGACGCTGTCGGGAGACGACGCCGGCACCAGAACCGTAACGGGATCCGCGCCTGCGGGCAACTCGGTATCCCTGACCGTATCGCCCGCCCTGACGGACCGCAGCCCCGACCTGCGCCTCACGTACAATCCGTCCTCCGGCGACCTGGCCGACAGCTCGGGCAACGAGCCGTCCGGCATCGTCAAAGTCTCAGACCGCATCAAGCCGCTAAAGCCGTCCATCACCACGCAGGCCGTCACCGTGACGTCGCCCTCGTTCGACGTGGCCGGCACGGCCGAGGAAAACTCGGAGGTGGCAGTCTACGTCGGCGCCAGGGCCGAAAGCGGCGCCGCCAGGGCGGCCGGCGGCTCGTGGACAAAGACCGTCACCCTCGAGCCGGGCGCCAACTCCATAACCGCAAAAGCCACCGACAGGGCCGGCAACGAATCGGACGCCTCGGAGGCGGTCTCGGTCACCTACAACCCCACCGGGACCGTCATCACGACGGTGCCGTCCACGTTCACCTCCACGACGCAGACCATAGAGGGCAGGGCGCCGTCCGGCTCCTCGGTCAGCCTGTACAGGGCCGGCCTGAGCGCCGCGCTGGCCACCGGCGCGGCCGGCTCGGCCGGGCTCTGGTCGATACAGGTGGAGCTGGTCGCCGGCGACAACGTGCTCACGGCCGTCTCCACGCAGGGCGGCGTCGACGTGCGGTCCGCGTCCGTAACGTTCGTGCTGGACACGGCCACGCACGAGCTGGCCGTCGTCTCGTCCATCAGGGACGAGGAGGGGGTGTTCGGCACGCTGGCGGCCCCCCGCGACGTGGAAATGTTCGAAAGAAACGGCAAGACCTACGCCCTGGTGGCCTCGGCGGCCGACTCTGGGCTGCAGCTCATCGACATGTCCGATCCCAACGAGCCCGACCCGGTAGCCTCGGTGGAGACCTCCGGGCTGCCCTTCGACGTCGAGATAGCCGAGGTAGGACAAAAGACGTTCGCCATAGTGGCCGCGCACCGAAACGGCGCCGTCGACTTTGTGGACATCACCGACCTGTCCGCAATATCCAAGGTCAGGACGGTGCGCCACGACTCCCTGGATCCGGCCGGCGGGGGCTTTTTGAGGCTCGAAGGCGGCAGGAGCCTCGACCACTTTACGGTAAACTCAAAGCACTATATCATAGTGGCCTCGGACGCGGGCAAGACCACGCTGGCCCCCGGCGGCTTTTTGATAATGGAGTTCAACGAGAACGTCAATACGGACGGCACCCGGACGGCGCCCAACTTCAAGCACGTGTACTCTAACCACCAGAAGCAGACCGACGAGAACGGGGCCGAGGTCGTGTACTCTGAGAACAGGGGCGGGTACGGCTCCGCCATATTCGATCCGCACGCCCGCTTCGACGCAGGGGCCAACGCCTTCGTCCCGGTCACCAACAGGGAGGGGATCCGCGGCTATCCGGGGACCTTCGACGTGCCGCGCGGCGGCGTGGCCATCTACACGTGGGTGCTGAGCGTGGACAAGGATTCCAACTGGAAGAGCTTTCCGAACCGCGCCGACAACTGGAACTCGCTGACCGACAGCCAGGGGCGGCCTAGGACGGTCACCGCCGCCGGCTGGCCGGTCCCGCTGACGGGCAACATGGACAAGGTCGAGACGGCTCCCAGCAGGGTATTGGTGATGAACGACAACGACACGCCGGCCGACAAGTCCGACGACTGGCTCGAGGCCTCGTTCGGGTACGGCTATTCCAAGGGGAGCATATTCCGCAGCCCGATATCGGAAAGGCAGGTACCGAACGACGGGGGCAGCACGCTGGTGGCCGTCGACGCCAACGGCCGGCCGTTCGAAAAGCGCGGCCTCGACGCGGCGGGCACACTCTTCCCGGCGCTCGAGGGGGCCGGCTCGGTGGACACGTTCGCCGTGACAAAGGACGGCTCGACAAAGACGTACGCGGCCATCGCGGCCGAGGAGCTCGACGCGGTCCAGATAATCGACATAAGCGCCCCGGCGGCCCCGCTGCACGTAGAGGCCGTATTCGACGGCGGGCGCGACGAGGCCGGCGGCCAGTTCCTCGAGCTGGACGGGGCCGCCGGCATAGAGGTAGTCACGATAAACTCAAAGCCGTACGCGGTGGTCGCCTCTTACCGCGACGACGGGTTCCAGATAATCGATCTTTCGGATCCCGGCTCGCCGCTGGCGGCCTCGTCGGGCGCCGACAGGCCCGGCCGCGCCCAGGGCGCCTATTCGACGCTCGACGGGCCCACCAGCGTCCACACCTTCGAGCACACGGTGGCAGGCGGCCAGAGGACATACGCCCTGTTCACGGCCGGCGGCTACGAAGACGACGGCGACGGGGGCGGCTTCCAGCTGGTGGACATCACCGATCCGGTCCGGCCGTACGCGACGGGCAGCGGCCGCGACGGCGAGAGGTGCTCGACCGCCGCCAGGTACAACTACCTGGGCGGGGCCAACTCGGCTGCCACCGCCGTCATCGAGGGCAGGCTGTATTCCGTGATAGCGGGCATGGACGACGACGGCATACAGACGGTCCGCATGGACCTGTCCAGGCGCGGCTCGACGCTGACGGTGGTCAACGCGACCGCCGACGACACGGGCGGCTACTCTGCGCTGGGCGCGCCGCGCAGCTCCGAGATAGCCCAGATAAACGGCCGCACGTACATGTTCGTAAGCTCGTTCAAGGAGGGCGACGCGCTCGACGGCGCGCGCGTGGTGGGCAACGGGGGCGGCCTGCAGATAATCGACGTGACGAATCCGGCCGCCCCGCAGCCGGCAGCCTCGCTGATCGACACGGACAACACGCCGTTCGACATCCTCAGGGGCGTGGGCGACATAGATGTGTTCGAGGTGGGCGGCCGGCCGTACGCCATAGTCACCGCGCAGGACGAGTGGGCGTATTCGCCCGACGACGGCGGCCCCGCCAGCAGGGGCGGGTTTTTGATACTGGACGTCTCGGATCCGCACAACCCGCGGCGCGCCTCGGGCGTGCTGGCCGGGCAGCCCTACGGGGGCGGGGACACCGGCCAGAGCTCCTTCAAGATGTCGGGGCCCATCGGCGTGGACACGGCCAAGATAGGCGCCAAGACCTACGCGGTTATAGCCTCGAACTACCAGCTGCCCGCGCACAATTCGGGCGTCTCCGTGGTGGATATTTCGAACCCGCGGCTGCCAAAGCCGGTGGAGTGGATAGCGGCCGGCTCCAGCGACGACTACGGCTCCCCGTACTCGGCCCTGGGCCGCACGTACGACGTGGAGATATTCAAGACCAATTCAAAGACGTACGCGGCGGTGACCAGCCCCAACAAGAACGGCGTGCAGTTCATAGACATATCGGCGCCGGGCGACCCGAGGGCCGCCGGCCACCGGATCCACGACGCCCAGCTCCAAAAGGCAAGGACGGTCAGCACGATAACCATAAACAACTCACACACGGGCGACGAGCCCAGGACGTACGCCGTCGTGGTGGGTGGCAACGATTACACCGAGGAGCTGCACTACCCGCTGCCGTGGGTGCCAGGCCGCCACACGGTCCCGTTCGGCTACATGACGGTCATAGACGCCACGGATCCGGCCAGTCCGTCCGTCGCGCGGAGCGTCAGCAAGGGGGGCAACGGCGCGCTGGGCAACTTTGACCTGGCCGGCGCGTGGGGCGTGGACGCGTACCACCTGGGGGCAAAGGCGTACGCGGCCGTCGCCTGCGGCTCCTACGTGTGGGGGAGCCACAACGAGTGCAACGGGGTGACCGTCGTGGAGATCACCGATCCCGACCAGCCGCGGCAGCGCGGCAGGCTCGTCGAGAGGCCCGCCGCCCCGTCGGCCGAAAACCACCTGCTCGACTCGCGCGGGATAGACACCTTCATCTCGGGCGCCCAGGCGTACTCGGCGTCGGGCTCGTTCGCCGACCAGGGGATACAGATCCTGAGGCTCAGCACGGTCCGGGACACCACGGCCCCGGCCATCGAAAAGGCGGCGCTCAACCCCGACAGGGGGATACTCGAAATAACGTTCAACGAGCTGGTCCGCGCATCGTCGGCCAACTTTGACCTGGCCGGCCTGTCGGTAAACTCGGTGGTAGGCCACAGCCCGGACGGCCGGCTCTCCGGGGCCGAACTTTTGACGGCGGCCGACGACACACTGATGCGCATATCGCTCTCGGATTCGGACAAGACGGCGTTCGCCGCCCTGTTCGCATCGACGCCGTACCCCCGGCTGGACGTGGCGGCCGGCGCCTTCGACGACCAAGACGGCAACGACGTGGAGGCCATACCCGACGTTACGATAGAAAAGCTCGAGACCTCGCCGGTGCTCCGCGAATCGTCGCTGGATCTGGGAACGGGCTTGGTGAGGCTCTTTTTCAGCGAGGCCGTCGACGCCACGCCGCCCTCGCGCGTGGACCTTGCAAAGTTCGAGATGTACAAACTCACCGACGTAAACGCAAAGATATCGCTCTCCTCGTCGAGTTTGGTCACGGGTTCTGACGACAGGACGCTGGAGATACAACTGGACGAGCCGACGAGGCTGTCCGTCGTGGAGCTCGACGCGGTGCCCGTCATTGACCTTGGCGAGGGGGCGGTGCGCGGCTCGGAGGGCGAGCACCTCTCCGATGCCTCTAGCGGCAACGTCTTCACCAGGGTGTACGAGGACCGCACCAGGCCGGAGCTGGTCTCGGCGGTGCGCGACGGCGGCGCGCTCGTGCTGACGTTCACCGAGCCGGTAAAGGTGGCCGCGGCCGACTTTGACCTGGATCAGATCATGTTCTACAGGCACGGGGACCGCCCCGGCGCCACGTACCTGGCCGTCGGCCTCTCGAGCGCCACCGTCTCGACCGCCGAAGACTCCGAGACGGTCCGGATAACGCTCACGACGGCGCAGACGAATGCCATGGGAAGCCACAAGGACTTGGTGCTCGAGATGGTGTTGGACGGGGGCCTGAGCGCCGTCGAGGACGTGACCGGCTACGGCATAGGCCAGGTGACAGAACCGCTGCGCAACCCCGACGGGACCGGGCCGGTACTGGATTCTTCCGAAGCGCCCGCCTTCGGCAGCACGGGCCGCACCTTGACCGTGGTATTTTCCGAAGGCCTGTGGACCGCAGAGACGGACCCCTCAAAGTTCCACGTGCGCGACGGGGCCGGCAACGCGAATACGGCGGGGCAGGTCACGCCGACCGAGGCGGAGCTGGAGGAGGGCATCGACGGCAGCGAGACGGTCCGGTTCGTGCTTTCAGAGGCCTCGGCGGCCCTGATAGAGGCCATGTCCGACCCCCACCTGTACCTGGACTCCGGCGCCGTGCGCGGCTCGGACTCGGACCCGTCCGCCGCCGCGCAGGCTGGCCGCGACGTATCGGAGCCGGCCCAGGCCAGGCCCGCCATAAGGTCGGCCACGGCCCTGGACCTGTCCACCATAAGCGTCCAATTCACAAAGCAGGTCACGAGCGCGGCCGGCTCGGCAGACATGGCGGGGGCCTGGAGGCTCGGCGGGCCCGACTCGGAGCCGGGCGGCATACCGCTGACCTTTTCGGCCGCCACCTCGCTTTCGTCGGCGACCGACACGCTGGCCCTCACCATAAACGGCCGCCTGATATCGCCGGCCTCGGATGTCTACATAGGCTACGACGACTCGCGCGGCGTATCGATATCGGACGCCGGGGACTCGTCGCTGACCCTCTCGTCTGCAACCACGGTCATCGGGGGCGCCTCGACGTTCGAGGCCACCGCGACCGCCTCCAACACCATAACCGTGATCTTCAGCGATCCGGTGAGCGAGGCGGGCACGTCCGGCCCCGGAGGCTGGTCGGTCTCGGGTCCCGACGCGGGCGCCCTCGAGGTCTCGGAGCGCACCGACATATCTGCGAGCTCCAGGACGCTGGTGCTCACGCTCGACGGCCACCTGACGTCGACGAACCCGGAAATAACGCTCGACTACGACGAGGCGGCGGGCGAGGTGCGCAACGAGCATTTCGAGATATCCGGGTCCGTACGAGTATCGGACGGCCTGGCCCCCAGGATATCTTCGGCCGAGGCCGTATCCTTTGAGACGATATCGGTATCGTTCAGCGAGCCGATGGCCCTCTCTGACACGCACGCGCACGGCTGGTCTATATCGGGGACCGACGCGGCGGGCCTTCACGTGGACCTGAGCACGGCCACGAGCGGCTCGGACGCGGTGGTACTGACCCTCGACGAGGAGCTGGCCGACGGGGCGCCCGACGGCGTGTACCTGAGGTACGAGACCTCTGGGCAAGACGTGGGGTCCGACGCGCTCTCCGGCGCCGGCGAGATATCCGACCTTGCCGGCAACGCCCTTGTGGCCGTCTCGTCGATCACGGTATCGGACGGCATAGCCCCGCAGTTTTCGGCCCGGATAACCGGCGATACGCAGGTGACAGTCGACTTTACCGAGCCGGTCAGCAGCGCGGACAACTCTTACCTGCACTGGGAGTTTTCGCACGCGGACGGCTCGGCCCCGCACACGGCCCCCCTGTCGGCCGCCTCGCTCTCGTCCCTTACCAGCTCCATGGCGCTGCAGCTCAACCGCGCCCTGCCGCTGCCGACTGCGGACCTGAGCATAGAGTACCTGGGCGTGGGCACGGTCTCGGACGGGGCCGGCAACGAGCTGGCCGCCGCCTCGGCGGAGGTATCGGAGGACAGGCGGCCGTTCATAGAATCGGCGCGGGCGACTGCGGCCGACACCGTCGTGGTCACCTTTACGAAGCCGGTCAGTAGCGCCGCGGCGCCTGCCGACCTGGCCGGCGCGTGGAGCGTGTCTGGCGGCGACGCCGACGCGCCTGCCCAGCTGGGGGTGCAGAGCGCCTCGTCGCTGCAGAACCCGACTCGCGCGCTCACGCTGACCTTGAGCGGCAGCCTGCCGGATACAAAGCCGGACGGCGTCTCGGTGGCCTACGATTCGACCCCGGACAGCGGGACCGCCGTGGCCGTATCGGACGCGGGCGGCGCGGCCCTGCTGGACGCGTCCGTTTCAGTATCGGACGGCATCGCGCCGACCTTTGCTGCCAGCTCGCCCGCCCCCGACAAGGTGCGCGTCGTGTTCAGCGAGCCGGTCTCCTACACGTCGACGCCGGCCGCGGCGACCTGGATATTGGGAGGGGCGGACTTGCCGCCCGGCGTGGCCGTCAGCGCGAATCCGGCAGTCTCTGGCGCAAGGACGGCCCTCTTGACGCTGAGCGGCAGCCTGAACGACCCGGTAGGGGATGTCACGCTGCGCTACGACGACGGCCCCGGCAACGCGCGGGATGCCTCGGGCAACGACCTCGAATCGGCGACCGCGCCGGTCGCCCGGGATCCGGCGCCGACCATAACGTCCGCCAAAGCCACCAAGATCAACGAGATAACGGTCACGTTCAGCAAGGCGGTCCTGACCTCGGACACCGAGGGCAGGGGCTGGTCTGTGTCGGGGACCGACGCGATCGCGCTGCACGTAGAGGCCAGCTCCGACGTTTCGGCCGGCTCTACAACGGTGGTGCTGACCCTCGACGGCAACCTGGCAGACAGCGCGCCGGACGGCGTGCTGCTCCGGTACGAGACCGACGGCCGCGACATATCCGGCGATCTGGGCTCGGGGTCGGGCGGCATACGCGACTCCGCCTTCAACCCGCTGGCCGCGCGCTCGTCGATAACGGTCTCGGACGGCATACCGCCCACCATATCGGCGAGGACGGTGCCCGCGCAGAGCGTGATCTACGAGTTCAGCGAGAGCGTGAACCGGGGGAGCCAGCCGTTCACCGTCATCGGATACACGGGAGGCAACTGCGGCACCACCCAGACGACCAACTCCGGCAACGGGTTCAGGTACAACGTGCTCAACGCCCAATGCCCGTTCTCGCCTTCCGAGCGCGGGCACTTTTTCCTGACACTGAACGATATAACGGACAACGGGGGGAACCGGCTGGGCACGGGCAGGCTGGCCCTGCCCATCGACGACGGTATAGCCCCGACCATAACGAGATCCGAGGCCACGTCCCTTGACACCATAAGGGTCACGTTCAACGAGTCCGTGACCACCACGGATACGACCGGCAAGGGCTGGTCGATATCTGGAACGGACGCGGGCTCGCGCACCGTCGATTCGAGCACCGCGCTGGACGGCAACTCCGTGATACTGACGCTCTCGGATCCGCTGCCCGACACGAGGCCCGCCCTGAAGCTGAAATACGACACGTCGGGCACCGACGCGGCCGGCGACCCCGGCTCGGGCTCCGGCGACATCACCGACCAGCCGTACACGTCCTTTGTCGTAAACGGCGTCACGATTCAGCGCAGCGACGTGGCGCAGTACCTGACCTTCCCGGAGTCGACGGGCAACCCGCTGGCCGATGTCGCGGAGGACTTTGTATTCGACGGCATCGCCCCGACGGCCTCGTTCGAGGTGACCGGCGACCGCACCATCACGGTCACGTTCAGCGAGACGGTCCAGGGCTCTGACAACGACAAGTCACACTGGTCCATCTCGGGCTCGGACGCTGCGGGCATACAGATCTCGTCTGTCTCGTCGCTCGCATCGTTTACGGACACCATGACCATAACGCTGGACAAGGATCTGCCCGCGCGGCTGACCGACCTGAAACTGGCCTACGACGCCGGCGGCAACATAAACGACCTGAGCTTGCGCCTGGCCGCCTTTGCGGCCACGGCCGTCCCCGACGAGCGGGGCCCGTCGATAATGTCGGCGGTGGCAACCGGCCCCGACACGATACTGGTCACGTTCTCCAGGGCCGTGTCCAGCTCCGACGCCGACTCGGACCTGCTCTCGGCCTGGTCGCTGTCCGGAACAGACGCGACGGCAGGCGCGACACCGCTGACCGTATCGGCGGCCACGTCGCTCTCGCTGTCCACGAGCACGCTCGGGCTGACGCTGAGCGGCAACCTGCCCGACACCCGGCCCGACCTGGTATTGACGTACGATTCGACCCCGTCGCAGAGCACCACGGTTTCCATAACGGACGCGGGCTCCGAGGCGCTGCCCGACTCTTCGGTGGACGTGGGCGACGGCCTCGCGCCGTCCGTATCCTCGGCGCAGTACACCGGCAGGGGCACCGTCCTGGTGGAGTTCGGCGAGCCGGTAAAGCTCGAATCTGGCAACGCCCAGTCCGGCTGGACCGTATCGGGGACCGACATCGGAGCGGCTACGTCGGCCTCGCCGCCGGCGGGCCTGGCCACCTCGAGCGCCACCTCCGTGTCCCTGACGCTGGACGGCCAGCTGGCCGACAAGACCCTCTTGGACTTTACGCTCTCTTACCAGAGCGGCAACCTGGTAGACGAGAGCGGCAACGCCCTCGAGGCGTATTCGGAAAAGCCCGACGACGGCCTGGCCCCCCGGGTATTGTCGGCCGAGATCTTTACGGGCAACCAGGCCCGGATCACGTACAGCGAGCCGGTCACGGCCACCCTGCTGGACTACCAAGTCTCGGTGGGCGGGCAGGCCCGCAACGTGCCGATAATATTCGGCACCGGGACCGACACGCACAGGGTGCAGTTCACCGGCACGGCCGGCACCGGCGCGACCGGCTTTCTGACGATCGACTCCAGGAGCGTCCTGGACGGCTCGGGCAACGCGCTGGGGGACAGCGCGGCGCTCCGGCAGAACCTGGCCGACGGGCAGAGCCCGACGGTCGCCTCGGCGACGGTGGCCGACCGCCGCACGATACAAGTGGCATTTTCGGAGAGCGTGAGGCTGTCCGGCGCCGGCACAGCGCCGTTCGGCTGGGCCATATCGGGCGCGGACGCAAACAGCGCCGAGGTAGATTCGATATCGGACATATCCGAGTCGGTCTCCGGGACGAGCGCCACGCTCACACTGGACAGGGACATCGCCGACACCACGAGCCCGTCTGTCGCCGTGGCGTACTCTGGCGGCAACATCGAGGACACGGCCGGCAACGCCCTTGCGGCCTACGCGGCGACGGCGGCGACCGACGGCATCGCGCCGTCCGTCTCTTCTGCAGAGTACGTCTCGCGCGACACCGTCCTGCTGACGTTCAGCGAGCCGGTGAGGCTCTCCTCTGCCGGCGCCCCGACCGGCTGGACCGTCTCGGGCGCCGACAGGGGCTCAGCGACAGGCGCCGGCGCCGGCCAGGGCGACATCGCGCCGCTCACCGATCAGGTCTCGGCCTCTTCGGCGACGCTCACGCTCAACGGGAACCTGGCCGACAAGACCATCCTGGACTTTACGCTCGCGTACTCTGGCGGCAACATCGAGGACGCGGCCGGCAACGCGCTGGGGCAGTACTCGGAAAGGCCGTCGGACGGCATAAGGCCCGAGATCGAATCGGCCGTGGCCGGCACGCTCAACTCGGTCACCGTGGTCTTCAGCGAGCCGGTGCTGGCCACCTCGACGGCGCCCTCGGAGACGTGGACGCTGGGAGGCTCCGGCCGGCCCGCCTCCGTCGCGGTCAACGACAACCCGCCCATACCGACCGCCGCTACCCGCACCACCCTGGGGCTCAGCGGGAGCCTCAACGATCCGCTGGGGACAGTCACGCTGGCCTACGACGCGGGCACCGGCGACGTGAGGGACGAGTCGGGCAACGGCCTTGCCTCGTACACGGCCTCGGTCGTGCTGGACATGCCCCCGAGCGTATCGTCGGCCAGGGTCACCGGCCCCGACAGCGTGGTGATACAGTACAGCGAGCCGGTCGAGGCCGTACAGTCCGACTATCGGTCGCTCGCCGTCGGTGGGCAGGCCCGCGCCGTGTCGGGCCTGTTGGGCGGCACGACCGCTACCCACACCATAACGTTCAGGGGAGAGGACCCGTTCGGCACCGACGCGACGGGCTCTGTATCCATAAACGCGCCCAACATAACGGACGCGACCGGCAACGCACTGGGCGCGGGCGTCATACAGCAGCCCCTCTCGGACGGGCAGTCCCCGACCGTATCGGCAGAGTACACCGCGCGCAACTCGGTGGCGCTGACATTCAGCGAGCCTGTAAGGCTGTCCTCGGGCTCCGTGCCGGCCGGCTGGACGGTATCGGGGACCGACAAGGGCGCCGCCACGGCGGCCTCGTCCGTCTCGGTGATCACCACGTCGGTCACGTCCACTTCGGCGACGCTCACGCTCAACGGCCAGCTGGCCGACAAGACCCTGCTGGACTTTACGCTCTCGTACTCTGGCGGCAACATCGAGGACGACGACGGCAACGCCCTCGCCGCCTATTCGGCCACGCCGGACGACGGCATCGCGCCGACGGTATCCTCCGCAAAGTACACCTCGCGCAACATGGTGGACTTGGAGTTCAGCGAGCCGGTCAGGCTGTCCTCGGGCGGCGCGCCGACCGACTGGACCGTCTCGGGGACCGACAAGGGCGCCGCCACGGCGGCCTCGTCCGTCTCGGTCATAACGACCTCGGTCACGTCCACTTCGACCACCCTGACGCTGGACGGGAACCTGGCAGACAAGACCGTTCTGGACTTTACCCTCGCGTACGCCGCAACCGGCAACATCGAGGACCAGGGCGGCAACGCCCTGGCCGCCTATTCGGCCACGCCGGACGACGGCATCGCGCCGAAAATAACGTCGGCAAAGGTCACCGGCCCCAACCAGATAACCGTAGCGTTCAGCGAGCACGTGTTCACGCAGGGGTCGCACTATTCGTCGATCGTCGTGGACGGGGCCGGCCGCGGCATATCGGGCTCCCAGACCGGCCGGACCGTCGCCGCCGTCATCAGCTTCGACGGCGCGGCGGCCGGCACCGGCGCGGCGGGCGACCTGACCATCAACGCCGGCCAGGTCGTGGACGACGCCAACAACGCGCTCGGGACGCAGGCCGCGCTCCCCGTGACCCTGACCGACGGGCAGGCGCCGACGTTCACCGCGGAGGCGACCGGACTGGACGAGATAACGGTCACCTTCAGCGAGAGCCTCTCGATATCCGACGAGACGGCGCGGGGCTGGTCGGTATCCGGGGCGGACGCGACGGGGCGCACCGTCGATTCGAGCACCCCCGTCTCGAACGGCGATACCGTCGTGCTCACGCTCAGCTCCGATCTGGAAGACACGAGGCCGGACGGCGTGCTGCTCAGGTACGAGGTGTCGGGCACCGACGTATCGGGCGATCCGGGCTCGGGCTCCGGTACGATAGCCGATTCGGCGTCCAACGCGCTGGCCGCTATATCGTCCGTGACCGTATCGGACGGCATAGCCCCCGAGGTCTCTTCTGCAAAGTACACCGCGCGCAACTCCGTGGAACTGAGCTTCAGCGAGCCTGTCAGGCTGTCTTCGGCCGGCGCGCCGACCGGATGGTCGGCATCGGGGGCCGACGTGGTATCGTCCCCCACGGCCGGCTCTGCCATATCGGTGCTGACCGCCTCGGCCACGGCCACCTCGGCGACGCTGACCCTCGACAGCAACTTGGCCGACAAGACGAGCCTGGACTTTACTCTCTCGTACGACGAGGCTGCCGGCAACATCGAGGACGAAAGCGACAACGCCCTGGCGCGGTATTCGGAAAAGCCCGACGACGGCCTCGCCCCGCGGATAACGTCGGCAAAGGCCACCGGCTTGGACCAGATAACCGTCACGTTCAGCGAAAACATGAACATATCGGACACGACCGCGCAGGGGTGGTCCGTATCAGGGACCGACGCGGCGGGGCGCACCGTCGATTCGAGCACCGCCGTCTCGAACGGCGACACCGTGGTGCTCACGCTCGGCTCGGACATGGAGGATACGAAGCCGGACGGCGTGCTGCTCCAGTACAAGACCTCTTCGGGCGACGTGGGCAGCGACCCCGGCTCGGGCTCCGGCGCGATAGCCGACCCGTCGTCCAACGCCCTGGCGGCCCGCCAAAGCATACCGGTATCGGACGGCATAGCGCCGACGGCCACCGCCGAGGCCACGGCGCTCGACCGGATAACCGTCACGTTCAGCGAGCCGGTCTCGGTGCCGGCCAACGCGCAAGGGTGGTCTATCTCGGGGACCGACGCCGCCGGCCTGGACGTGACGGCGAGCACGTCCACCTCGAGCGGCCTCTCGACGGTGCTCACGCTCTCCGGGAACCTGGCCGATACGAACCCGGACAACGCGGTATTGCGCTACAAGACCTCGGCGGGCAACGTGGGCAGCGACGCGGATTCGGGCTCGGGCGCCATCGGAGATCCCGACTCCAACGCGCTGGCCGCGCGCCAAAGCATGCCGGTATCGGACGGCCTGGCCCCGACGGCCTCGTTCGCCTTGACGGACGACCGCGCCATCACGGTGTCGTTCAGCGAACCGGTATCCAGCCCGGACAACGACGCCTCGCACTGGTCTATTTCGGGGGCCGACGCGTCCGGCCTGGCCGTCTCGTCCGTATCTTCGCTCACCTCGGCGACCGGCTCCATGACCGTCGCGCTCGACGGGGACGTGCCGGTGCCGTCAGCCGATCTGAAACTGGCGTACTCGGCCGGCGGCACGATAAGCGACGGCGCCTCGCTAGTTTTGGCGGCCGTGCCGGCGGCGGCCGTGCAGGACGACAGGCGGCCGTCGATCATGTCGGCCAAGGCCGTCAACCCGGCCGCCACGGGCCCGTCGACGATCGTGGTCGTGTTTACCAGGGAGGTGTCCAGCTCGAACAACCCGTCCGATATACCCTCGGCTTGGTCGGTCTCCGGCACCGACGCGACTGTCAACGGCAGCGCGCTGGCAGTATCGGGCGCGTCCTCGCTCTCGGTATCCACAAAGACGCTCACGCTCACGCTAGACGGCCGCCTGCCCGACACTAGGCCGGATCTGGATCTCGCGTACGACTCGACCCCCGCTTCGGGAACGGCCGTGTCCATAGCCGACGCCAACTCCAGGGCCATGGCCGACGCGTCGGTTGCGGTAGCCGACGGCATCGCGCCGGCCGTGGAAAAGGCAGAGATCACGGGGCCGACCACGATAACGATAACGTACGGCGAGGCCGTCACCGCAGGCGCGGCGGCCTATTCGCCGCCGACTGTGGACAACTATTTCCGCTCCGCGCCGACCGTTTCGGGCAGCGGTACCGCGGTGCACACCCTGACGTTCACGACCCCGTCGGGGACGCCGGCTGTGGGCACCGGGGCCGCCGGTTCGGTGACCATCGCCGAAGCAGAGATAACCGACGAGTCGGGCAATGCCATGATGAGGACGACGGGCGCGCGGATGCAGCCTCTGGCGGACGGGCAGGCGCCTACGTTTACCGCAAAGGCCACCGAACTGGACAAGATAACGGTCACCTTCAGCGAGCCTCTCACGGTACTGGGCACCAACGCGCAAGGCTGGTCGGTCTCGGGCGGCGACGCCGCCGACCGCACAGTCGATTCGAGCACTTCGGTCACGAGCGGCACGACCATGGTGCTCACGCTCAGCTCGGACATGGACGACACGAAGCCGGACGGCGTGCTGCTCCAGTACAAGATATCTTCGGGCGACGTGGGCAGCGACGCCAATTCGGGCTCGGGCGCCATAGCCGACCCGTCGTCCAACGCCCTGGCGGCGCGCGCGAACATCACGGTATTGGACGGCATAGCGCCGGCCGTGGTGTCTTCCAAGATCACCGGACCGAACACGATAACGGTAACGTACGGCGAGGCCGTCACGGCGACAACCGCGCACTATGCACCGACGGTCGGAACCGCCCGCGCCGTGTCCGCCTTGGCCGGCAGCGGGACGGCGGTGCACACCCTGACGTTCGGCGGGGACGCGGCGGGCACCGGGGATACGGGCACCGTATCCATCGACGCCGCGCAGGTAAAGGATACGTCGGACAACGCCCTGGGGACGTCGGCCATATCGCGGAATCTGGACGACGGGCAGAGCCCGGAGGTCTCCTCGGCGACGGTGACCGACAGGCGCACCGTATCGGTGACCTTCTCGGAGGACGTAAAGCTGTCGGGAACGGCGGCCGCGCCGTACGGCTGGACGCTGTCCGGCGCGGACGCGAACAGCAGGCAGGTATCGTCCGTGTCGGGGATCGACACCAATACCGCGGCCGGCACGGCCACGCTGACCCTCGACGGCGACATAGCCGACAAGACCGATCCGGCAGTCACTGTGGCCTACTCGGGCGCCAGCATCGTCGATTCGGAGGGCAACCCGCTTGCGGCCTACGCGGCGACGGCGGCCGACGACGGCATCGCGCCGACGCTCACGGCGAGGGCCACCTCGCTTACCACCATAGAGGTCACCTTCAGCGAGCCCGTCGACGCGCCGGCCACCAACGCGCAAGGGTGGTCGATATCGGGTACCGACGCTCCGAGCCTGCAGGTAATTTCGAGCACGGCCACCTCGAGCGGCCTCTCGACGGTGCTGACCCTCTCTGGGAGCCTCGCGGACACCAACCCGGACAACGCGGTGCTGCGCTACAAGACTTCCGCAGGGGACGTGCCGGGCGACGCCGCTTCGGGCTCGGGCGCCATCGAGGATCTGGCGTCCAACGCGCTGGCGGCGCGCCAAAACGTACCGGTATCGGACGGCATCGCGCCGGCCATCGAGCTGGCCGAATCGCGCGAGGCCGACAAGATAACGGTCGTCTTTTCGGAGAGCGTCTCGGGGACGGCCACCGGCGCCGGCACGTGGGCGCTTTCGGGCTCCGGCGCCGGAGGCCGCACGATCGGCTACGCCGCGTTTTCGGGCACGAGCGTGGTGCTGAGCGTCTCGTCGGCGTTCCCCGAGCCCATAGGCGAGGTGACCCTTTCGTATTCGAGCTCTGCGGGCGACATAAAGGACGGCGCGGACATCGATCTTGCGTCTGTAGCCACGACCGTCACGCAGAACCTGGCGCCGACCATCGCCTCGGCGGAGGCCACGGCGCCCGGCGAGATCACAGTCACGTTCAGCGAAACGGTATCCGGCACCGCCACCGACGCGGGCGGCACGTGGAAGCTGAGCGGGACCGACGCCGGCTCGATCGCGGTAACCCAGTACCCCGGCGTCTCGTCGAACGCGGTGATCCTGGGCATTTCGCCTGCCCTGACCACGACGTCGCCGTCGCTCCAGCTGCAGTACATACGGGGCCCGGGCGACATACAGGATTCCACAAACAAGCCGCTCGCCTCTACTACGTCGCCGCACGTGACGGTGTCGGACGGCATCGCGCCGGCCGTAAAGTCCGCCAAAGCCACCTCCCTGCGCGAGATAACCGTGGAGTTCAGCGAAGACCTGTCCGTATCCGGCACGAACGCGCAAGGCTGGTCGGTCTCGGGCGGCGACGCCGCCGGCCGCACAGTCGATTCGAGCACCGCCGTCTCGAGCGGCGACACCGTGGTGCTCACTCTCAGCTCCGACATGGACGACACGAAGCCGGACGGCGTTGTATTGCAGTACAAGACATCTTCGGGCGACGTGGGCAGCGACGCCAATTCGGGCTCCGGCGCGATAGCCGACCCGTCGTCCAACGCCCTGGCGGCGCGCGCGAACATACCCGTATCGGACGGCATAGCGCCGGCCGTGGTGTCTTCCAAGATCACCGGACCGAACACGATAACGGTAACGTACGGCGAGGCCGTCACGGCTACGGCCTCAAACTATACGCCGACGGTCGGAACCGCCCGCGCCGTGTCCGCCTTGGCCGGCAGCGGGACGGCGGTGCACACCATGACGTTCGGCGGGGCCGTGGCGGGCACCGGGGATACGGGCACCGTATCCATCGACGCCGCGCAGGTAAATGACGGATCGGACAACGCCTTGGGGACGTCGGCCATATCGCGGAATCTGGACGACGGGCAGAGCCCGGCGGTCGCATCCGTGACGGTGACCGACAGGCGCACCCTGTCGGTGGCGTTCTCCGAGGCAGTGCAGCTGTCCGGCGCCGGCACGAAGCCGTTCGGCTGGACGCTGTCCGGCGCGGACGCGGGCTCGGTGCAGGTGGACTCGGTTGGCGGGATAACGCAGAGCGCCTCGGCCACCACGGCCACGCTTGCCCTCGACGGCGACATAGCCGACAAGACCGACCCCGCGATCACGGTGGCGTACTCTGGCGGCAACATAGCGGATACGGCCGGCAACGCCCTGGCAGACTACGCGGCCGCGACGGCCACGGACGGCATCGCGCCCGCGGTGACCTCCGTTACGGTCACGTCGCGCAACACGATAGACGTGGAGTTTTCAGAACCGGTGCGGCTGGATCCGGCCGGCGCCCCGACCGGCTGGACCCTGTCGGGCGCCGACGCGGACAGCAGGACGGTCTCGACCATAGGCTTCGGCTCCTCCGCGAGAACCGCCACCCTGACTTTGAACGGCAACATTGCAGACAAGACGAATCCGGCAGTCACCGTGGCGTACGCGGACAGCGGCAACTTGGAGGATCTGGCCGGCAACGCCCTGGCGGCATACGCGGCCGCGACGGCCACGGACGGCATCGCGCCCGCGGTGACTTCGGCGACCGTAGATTCGCGCAACACGATATCTGTGGCGTTTTCAGAACCGGTGCGGCTGGATCCGGCCGGCGCCCCGACCGGCTGGACCCTGTCGGGCGCCGACGCGGACAGCAGGCTCGTATCGACCATCGCGTTCGGCTCCCCGGCCAGCACCGCGACGCTGACCCTCGACGGCAACATCGTGGACAAGACCGACCCCTCGATCACCGTGGCGTACGCGGCCGGCGGCAACCTCGAGGATTCGGCGGGCAACTCGCTTGCGGCCTACTCGGCGGCGGCAGGCGACGGCATAGCGCCGGTCATACTCTCCGCCGAGTCGCGCGAGCTGGACAAGATAACGGTGACGTTCAGCGAGGCCATGGACGCCACGCAGACCAACGCCGCGAACACCTGGACGCTGGGCGGCGCGGACAGGCCGGCGACGGTGGAGGTGAGCGGCAACCCGGCCATAACGACGGACACCACCACGCTGGAGCTGAGCGGCGACCTCGACGATCCGATCGGAACCGTCACGCTCCGCTACAACGCCGGCGCCGGCGACGCCGAGGACAAGTCGGACAACGCGCTGGCCTCGCAGACGGTCACGGTCACGCAGAACCTGGCGCCGCTCATAGCGTCGGCAGAGGCCACCTCGCTGGATTCCATCACTGTTACCTTCAGCGAGGCGGTCCGCGGAACCTCCACCAATCCGGACGGCACCTGGAAACTGGACGGGGCCGACGCGGGAACCATCACCGTGTCGCGGTACCCGGCCCCGTCCGGCACCTCCCTGGTGCTGGGCCTGTCCGGCGAGCTGCCCGACACCGACCCCGGCCTGAGCCTCCAGTACGTGCGGAACCCGGGAGACGTTGAGGATCTGACCGGCACGCCGCTCGAATCCACGCAGTCGCCGCACGTGACAGTCTCGGACGGCATCGCGCCGGCCCTCTCGTCGGCGGCGCTAAACGAGGGCACCGGGGTATTGACGCTTACTTTCACAGAGACGGTAGACGTCTCGGAGATGAACGAGGCGGCTATATACGTGCGCGAGGCGGGCGCATCTTCGGGCGGCGTGGCCCTCTCGGCTTCGGCGCGCACCACCGCGGCGGATTCCGCGGCCGTCTCGTTCACGCTCTCCGAGCAGAACAGGCAGGCGGTCATCGCCATGGCCACCCCGCAGCTGGACATGGGCGCCGGGGCCGTGAGAGACCAGAGCTCCAACTCTTCGGCGGCCGCCTCCGACAGGCCGATAGCCGCCGAGCCGGACACCGTGCGTCCGCAGCTCCAGTCCGCTTCCCTTGACGAGGGCGCCGGCACCATCGTGCTCACGTTCGACGAAAAGATGGCGACGCCGACCGCGGCGCAGGCGGCCCGCGTCGAGATCGGGACTTCGGGCGCCAACATTGTATTCGCCGAGGCCGACATAGCCTCGGCCGTCCTGGACAGCGCGGGAACCACGGTAACCATAACCGTGTCGGAGGCAAAGCGCCAGGAGATAATAGCGGCCGCGCCGTCCGACATAGACCTGCTGTCCGGCGGCCTGCGCGATGTGTCCAGCGCCGATGCCTCCTCTTCGGGGACCGCGTTGACGGCCACGCCCGACACGACAAGGCCCGCGCTCGCCTCGGCGGTATTGAACACCGACGACGGTGTGCTGGTGCTGAGTTTCAGCGAGACGATGGACGCCTCGTCGTTTGCGGGCGAGCTTGCCAAGGTCTCGGTGAACACGCCGGGCGACCCGGTGCGGCTTGCGGGGACCGCGCGCGCCGACGGCACCAACGTCATAGTGACGCTCGACCCCGACGTGCTCCGGTCGCTGCTGGCCGTCATATCGGCCGCGCCCAACGCCGGCGCGCCCGGCCTGCTCTCGCTGGCGGTGCCGGGAGCCGCGCCGCAGTTCGCCGACACGTCGGGCAACGCCGTCACGGCCGTATCGGGCAATATTTTGATAGAGGACGGCCGGCCGCCATCGATGGTATCGGCTTCCGTGACAAGCTCGGACACCATCGTGGTGCGGTTCAGCGAAGACCTGGCCGACGGCACGGTGCAGACGTCGGACTTTTCGGTTCCCGGGTACGACGTATCGTCGGTCTCCGAGCTGTCCGGGACCGTCACGATCACCATGGCCAACCCGGACACGTTCACCATGCGCGACGCGCCGGGCGTCAGGACGGCCGGGCCCGTCTCGGACCTGTTCGGCAATACGCTGGAGCCGGGCGCCCGGATACAGTCGGTCAACGCGATAATGCCCGTCATGATATCGCAGTTTACCGTCTCGCACGACGGGCCGGCAAAGGCGGGCGACCGGATACAGATAACGTTCCGCGCCCAGGGCACGGTGGCCATGGACGCGGCGCTGCGCGTCAACGGCCAGGCGGTGGCGACTGTCTCGGCAGAGAACGGCTTCGACGCGACCTACACGGTTCCGGCCGGCGCCCCGCAGGGCCCGCTAAAACTGTACGTCGAGATAGTCTCGGGCACCGGCACGCCGACCGAATTCTCGGAAAGGGACCTTACGGGGCCCAACGCGGTCGTGGACACCGTGCCGCCCTCGGTCGTGTACGCGTCGATAGCCGGGATCGACTCGGTTACCGTCATTTACAGCGAGCCGGTGACCGCCTCTGCCTCCGACTATGCGGGCATCGAGGCCGACGGCGCCTCCCCCGTGCCCGCCTCGGGCGTGCTCGGCTCGGGGTCCAAGTCGATACTGGTCTCGTGGTCAGGGGGCGGCGCCACGCCGTCGTCCGTGAGGCTGACGGCCGGCGCGGTCACCGACGCTGCGGGCAACGCGGCGGCCCCCTCGCAGGTAACCGCCGCGGCGGCGCGAACCGAAGTCACGCTCGAAGAGCCGGGCATACCGCTGGCCCGCGGCACCGTGGTCGGGACGGTCACGGCGCCCTCTGGGATAGAGCCGGTGGTCGACGTGTCCTCGTTCACGGGGACCGTGACGGATCCGGCCGTGATCGGCGCCGGCGGCGGCTCGGCCGTCTTCGATTCAGAGCTGCGCATCGTGACCCGCACGTTCGGGCTGCCGGACGCCACGTTCCCGGCCGGCACGCAGGCCGGCGGCCTCGGGCCCCTGGCGTCGGGCGGCGCGGCGTTCGGCGAGGCCATCGCCATATCTTCCAGCTCGTCGACGGCGCACCTGTCCGAAGACCAGCGCGAGGCCTACCCTCTGCTCTTCGACGGCATAACCACGACGGTCCAGGTGGGCCACCCCGGCCGCGACATTATATTCGACAGGCCGGTGCTCCTAGAGTTCGACATACCGCTGCGCGGCGCGCTGGTCTTTTCTGTCGGCACCCTCGGCGTGCCGCTGCCGATACCTGCCTGCGATCCGTCCTGGGACACCTCGGCGCTGCCCGTGGGCCAGTCGGTACCCGAGGGCTGGCCGCCGGGCACGTACGATACGAACGCGTGCGTCGACGAGGATTCCGATTCGGTCTGGACCGGGCATTTCAGCCTCTTCGGGGTATCGCAGCCGCCCCCGCGCGGCGGCTCGGAGTGCGACGACTGCACCCCGCCGACGCTCGGCTACGACCAGTACGGCGCAAAGCTGGTCGATGCGGGATTTGCGTACAACGGACTGGCCTCGGACGTGGAGTACTTTTTCACCCCGTACCCGCTCATAGAGTCCGAGGTGGGCGCGGAGAACGCCGTGGTGCTGAAAATATACGAAAACGAGGGCCCGCAGAACGTATCGCACGCCGCGCTGGCCTTCGGGCTGCGCTCCGGCGAGGTGATATCGGAGAGCAGGGCGGTCATAAACTACGACATTTCGTTCGACGGGGCCGGGACGGTCTCCGTGATAGATCCGGACGGGGCCATCGACCTGGACACTTTGGCAGCCGAGCACGAGACGGTCCAGTGCTCGCCCGGCTCGGAGCTGGAGTGCCTCCAGATAACGATAAAGCACGCGTTCCGCGCGCCGCTCGAGTTCGACATCGTGGGCACCGACGTGTGGGATTCGCAGCGCAACTCGTGGCAAAACTACTACAACCACGGCATAAAAATATCGGGCGAGCCGCTCGACGGCCGGCCCGGAATCGAGGTCGACGGGATGGTGCTGCACCCCATATCGCCCGACTCTACGAACAGGGACGTGATGATGTCCCCCGACGGGCACCTGTTCAAGCTGTCCCCCGACGGCCGGTACGAGCCGCTCTCCAACCAGTCGCGGCTGTACCACGACATAGACGAGTCCATGTACCTGTACAGGGGCGTGCCCATGCAGGGCTACGACCGTTCCGATCCCGAGTTCCGCGACCGGCTCTACGAGCAGGTCGCAGAGGCGCAGAGGGTGCTCGACGCCATGATGCCGGCCCCCGAGGCCGAGGGCGAGGTGTCGGCGCCGGTATCGCCGGACAGGCAGGCCGAAGAGGAGCGCCTGCGCGCGGCCATAGCCGCGGAGCAGGAGCGGGCCCGCCTGCTCTTCGATGTATTGTTCGGGTACTTGGACATAAACGGGCAGAATTAGCCCGGCTTTAGTGCCTTATCAGGAACGGAAACCGTGCGGAGCCGTGGAGATAGATCTTTCTTCCATGGAGGGGACGGCCTACTCGGACATGATGGAGTCGGTGGGCAGCGACGTGACAAAGTACGTGTACAAGAACAGCCTGGCAGCGTTCATGGCGGCGGTGCCCGACGGCGTCTTTGAAAAATACGCCGGGATCCGGCCAAAGTCGCGCGGCATCGAGGACATGTGCGAGGCGTTCGTGGGGCTGGCCAGGTCGAACCCGGACGCGGCCAAGGCGGCCGTGCGCAGCTACGTAAAGGGCCTCAAGGAGCTGGTCGGAAAGGGCAGGCTGAGCCCCAACACCGTCCCCAACAAGATAAAGCCGGTAAAGGCGCTGCTGGCAGCGGCCGAGATAGACCTGTCCTGGAGGGCGATCAACAAGATGATGCCGCCGCCGGTCAAGAGCCGCGACCGCGCGTACACGCGCGACGAGCTGCGGGCCATGCTGGCCGGCTCGCCGAGCCTGACCGACAAGTTCATAGTGCTTTTCTTCTCGTCGGGCGGCTTCCGGGTGGGGGCGTGGGACTATTTTTGCTGGGAGGACCTGGTGCCGGTCGGCGACCCGCCGGAGGGCGCCGCGCTGCGGGTGTACCGCGGGTACCCCGAAGAGTACTGGACGTTCGTGACGCCCGAGGCGTACGCGGTCGCGCAGCTGTACAGCAAAGAGTGGGAGCACAGGTTCGGGCGGGCGCCGCGCGGCTCCGATCCGCTGCTCGCCTCGGTGAGGTACGACACGCCGGTCCGGCTCGGCGTCAACAGCGTCAAGAGCAGGGTGGCCAAGATAGTCTCGCGCGCCGGCCTCCGCCCGCCCGGAAAGGGGCGCAGGATGCACGCGGTCAAACTAGACCACGGGTTCCGCAAGTACTTCAACACCATGATGAGGCGGGCCAAGGTGGACTACCTGGACAAGGAGGACATGATGGGCCACAAGGTGGGCCTCGAATCCCACTACGAGCGGTACAACGAGGAGGATTTCGAGCGGTTCCCAGAGTACAGAAAGGCCATACCGTTCTTGACCGTCTCGGACGAAGAGCGGCTCAGGGTCGAGGCGAGGGCCAAGCAGGCCAAGATAGACGAGCTGACCGCCCTGCGGAGGAGGGAGGAGGCGGGCAGGAAGCGGATAAAGTCGCTCAAAAAGGAGGCGGCCGGCGAGCGCGAGCTGCGCGACCGGGTGTTCGAGATGGTCGAAGAGATCGTGGGCCGGCTGGGCGACGGGCCGTGCGCGAGCTGCGGCGGGGAGCACGGGGGCCGGTGCCCCGGCCGGGGCTGATCCGCGCCCGGCAGCGGCCTTTTATGCGGGCCGCCGCACCGGCCGCATGAAAGACTGCCCCTCCTGCTCGGAGCCGTTCGCCGACCATTCGAACAAGCGGCTCGTCGCGTGCGCGCGGCGCCTCCTGAGGTCTGCCCCCGCCGGCCCGCGGCGCGGCGGCCCGGACTAGGCCCCCCGCCTTTTTTCCCGCCCGGCCCTGCCTTCCGGGATGTGCCGCTTAACGGGGCGCAAAGGGGCCCCGTTCAGGGTCACATCGCGCGCTAAACCTGACCATTTTTTTCGCCCGGCAGACCTTGCCGGCCGCGCGCGGCCGTCCCTGGCAGCGGCCGGGCTGTAGGAGGCCATATACCCTTGAGCCGGGACGCTGGCGTCCCGAGTAAAGGGCACATCGCCCCAGTCGCGGGCGCCTAGTGCGCCCGGCAGACCTCCCCGCCGCGCGCGATCTTTTTCGGGCGGCCGCCGGGCTGTAGTAGGGCCCATACCCTTCATGGCGGCAGCTAGGCTGTAGGGGAGCATATACCCTTGAGCCGGGACGCTGGCGTCCCGAGTAAAGGGCACATCGCGGGAGAAACCTGACCCCCCTTTTATGCTCCCGGCCCACCGCGCGCATGCTCAAGATGGGCCTGGATCTGGGCACCGGCTTCGTAAAGTGCGTCTCGGACCGCGGCTCGGTCCGGTTCCCGTCCGTGTGCGTAAAACGCGTGCACGGGGCGTGGTCCGAAAGGGACGCCGAGGCCGTGGGTACGGGCGCGGCCGAGATGGCCGGCGCCTCGGGCTCTTCTGTCGTGCGGCCCATATCGAGGGGCAGGCCCGAGCCGCGGTACGCAAAGCAGGCCGAGGCCCTGGTGCGCGAGGCGGTGAGGCTGTCGTGCGCCGGGGGCGCCAAAAGCCGGGAGCCGGAAAAGATCAGCATGGTGGTGGGCCTGCCCTACCACGCCTTTGCCGACCGCGAGGCGCTCGTGCGGCTGGTCAAGCGCACGGCCGACGTCGAAAAGTGCCGGGTGGTGGCCCAGGCGTGCGGCACGCTGGTCTGCCTCGGAAAGCCGAGCGGGATATCGGTCTCGGTGGGGCAGGGCACCACCGAGATAGTTGTAGTCGAAGAGTACGAGGTCATAGACGGGGACAGTTCCAGGTGGGCATCGGACTTTGTGACCCGCAAGATAGGCAAGCTGGCCCACCTGGATTTGGGGTTGCTGGAGCGCAACAGGGAACTTTGCAAAAAGTACTCCAAGATACTGGCCGAGAACCTGGAATCGGAGGTGCTCGACATGGCCGACGGGTGCGGCAAAAAGCACGACATCGCGCTCTCGGGCGGCGGGCTGCTGCTGCCCGGCATGCTCGACGACCTGTCCGGCCGCCTCAAAAAGAGGTTCGGCGTTCTGGTCCCCGACGACCCCGTGATGAGCAACGCCCAGGGGCTGTACAGGCTGGCGCGATAGCATGGGCTCCAAGCGCTGGCAGCTGTCCAACAGGAAGAAACCTGCGGGGCAGCTCGGCTCCGCCGACCGGTTCCTGCCCCCCGCCGGGGAGCTTGCCGCCTGCTCGGTCTCGGTCCCCATACGGATGGACGCAAAGGCGGCCGTGATGGCCGCCGGCGGACTGGCCAGCCAGAGCGCGCGCAGCTTTGAGATCTGGTGGGACGGGGGCGAAAAGCGCCTGGACATAGTGCTGGCCGCCGAAAAGCGCGACCTGCCCGCCTACCGGCAGGCGTTCCTCAACATGTACCCCAACGCGGCCTTTTCGGACATGGCCGCCACCGTCCCGTCCTGGTTCCCGCCGGGCCCCGAGTGCCGGTTCTTCGACGTCGGCACCTACCACGGCCACTACGCCTCGGTGCTCGACAAGGGCAGGGCCCACCAGCTGATGTCGCAGGTGGCCGCCACCGTCCAGCTCTCCGGCAGGGCTTGGATCCAGTTCGTCTTCAAGCTACACCCGTTCAACGGGTTTCTGAGGAGGCACGTGACGCGCCTCAACGCCAAGAACCGCGAGATATCGCGCGGCAAGTACCTGTCCAACACGGAAATACTGATGCACCCCGACAAAAAGCCGCACGACCACCCGGAGCTGGGCTACGACTATACGAACAACTACCCGGGCCTCCAAAAGCACGCCACGCTCAAGATGCAGGGGGCCCACGTGCTCATGTCCGCGCGCGGCGCCGTCTGCGGCGGCGACGACCTGGATCTCCACTTTGACGAGATCGAGGCCATGCCCGTCGAAAACATACACTCGGGCCACGAGCACCTGACCAAGTTCGGGTACAAGTACCAGGACTTTGCCGACGAGAAAAAGGCGCGCGTGAAGATAGGCAGGGAAAAGGGGACGCGGATGGGCCTGTTCCCGGGCAGGCTGCTACCCGATCCGGCCAGGTTCACGGACAAGGCTACGGGCAAGTACTTCGACAAGGGGATATTCGGGTACGGCGAACGCAGGCCCCTGCCGTTCCTGCTGCTCAACTTGTCAGAGATCCCGCTGCTGGTCCACCTGCCGGCGCCGGCCACCCCCAACATCGAGACGACCCGCGGCGTCTCGATACCCTCAAAGCCGTCCGAAAAAGAGGGCGCCAACGTCGGCTTTTTCAGGCAGCCCTCGCCTTCCGGCTTCGACTGGTCCGGGGCGTGGGGGGTGTCGGCCAGGTCCAAGGACGCGGGCGCGGCCGTCGTCTCGGAGGCCGACTTTGCCACCCACCTGTACGCCGTGGGCGCGTCGGGCTCGGGCAAGACTTCCTTGATACGGCTGCTGGCCAAGCATTTGGAGGCGTGGAACGGTTCGGGCTTCCCCAACGCCTTCGTGTACGTGGACCCCAAGGGGGACGACTCCCACAAGTTCGTAAAGCAGTGCTCGCCCGAGGCGCTGGCCTCGGGCAGGGTCCACTTTCTGGATCCGCAATCGACCAGGTTCTCGATAAACCCGCTCGAGCTGCCCGCCTACGCGCCCGAAGAGAGGGAGGAGACCGTATCGCGGTACGTCGGGTACTTCATGAAGACCATCGAAGAGTGGTACCAGCAGTCGGCCAGCTACGTGCAGATGGAGAGGATCTTCAGGGCCCTGCTGTTCTACCTGTACATGAGGCACGACGCCCCGACATTCCTGGACATACACGACACGATACTAAAGCTCCAGGACCGCAAGGGCGACGCTTTGCCGGAGATAATAGAGACGTTCGGCGAGCCGGACCCCGAGATGGAGCGGGCCCTCGAGAGCATAGCCACGCTAAAGGGCGAGGCGTTCACCCCTCTCCTGAACCGGGTGGAGCAGTTTGCCACCGACCCCGTGTTGAAGAGGATGTTCTCGGTCAGGCGCGGGACCGTCGATTTTGCAGATCTGATAAAGCCCGGCTCGTACACGGTGGTCAGGATATCGCCTTTGAACATGCCCCAGCACGTCCAGCCGCTGGCCATGCAGGCGTTCATACTAAAGCTGTGGTTCACCATACAGGAGAGGGCCAACCGGGTGCCCGACGAAAAAGACCGCACGCAGGTGGTCCTTGCTTTGGACGAGTTCCAGATAGTAAAGGACCTGCAGGTGCTCCAGCTGATGCTCGAGCAGGCCCGCTCGCTGGGCCTCGGGCTGGTGTTGTCCCACCAGACCACCGAGCAGATAAGCGACAAGCAGCTGGGCATCATTTCGGGCAACGCGGGCACCCAGCTGGTCGGCAAGGTCAACGGCAAGGACGCCTCGCGCATAGCCCAGATCTGGGATCCACAGTTCCAGACCGAACTCCAGCAGCAGCTGGCAAGCCAGGAATACTTTCACTGGACCGTGCGCGAAAAGGCCCCGCCCGGAAAGGAGCAGCCGCCCCCCATACAGTTCTGGCTGGGCGCCCCGCCCGAGCAGCTGGTGGGCGGGCAGGCGTACCAAGAGTTCGTCTCCGGCCAGCTGGAAAGGTACGGGCGCGGCGTGGTAGGCAGCGCAGAGTCGGCCGCCCGCGAGGCCAAGACTAGGTGGATGGAGCAGGTTACGGTAAAGCTGCCCTCCGCGCTGGAATGGAGGATAATGCTGGCCCTCAGGCAGGGGCAGAGCCTCCAGCAGGCGCAGATAGTCGATATTTTGCGCGTGGCCAACCGCACCGAGGTGATGCCCGTCCTAAAGGATATGGTCGGGCGCGGCCTGCTGGAGCGGCCCGGCGGGGGCCGGACCGCCCCGTACAGGCTCACGGACAAGGCCAAGGGCACCTACTTCGATCTGGACTTTGCCGGGGTCGGCACGGCCGGCGACGTCGAGTCTTTGTGCCGCAAGGCCGCCGAATCGTACATGGCCTGGGACATGTTCGTGGCCGTGGCCAGCCAGAGGATATCCAAGGGCAGGGACAGGACCGACCTGGTGGCCTACAACTACGAGACGGGCGTGCCGGTCAGCGTGGAGATAGAGTCGGCCAGCGAGGTGTCCAGCCACCGCGAGCACGTCCGGTACAACATGGTAAAGTGGAGGAAGATGGGCTTCGGCGCCTGCCACGTGTGGTCCACCAGCCCCAAGGTGCGCGAGATCTACGACACTTTGGACGAGCGCGACAAGAAGGTCGTAGAGCTCGTGGTCACCTGATCACGCCCGAGAGCACGGCGGCCAGACCACGCCCCGGGGGCTTTCGGAACGAGGTCACTTGATCTCCAGCCTGTCCAGCGGGTCAAAGTCGAGCTTGTCGACGGGCTCTGTCCTGCGCTCTTCGGCCGCGCCCTTCATGGTCTTTTCGATGGCCTTGCGCGCCTGGGAGACGTAGTCCTCGACGGCCTTGGCGTCCTTTTTGCCCAGGACGTCCTGCCGCTTGGCCACCAGCATTCCGGCCACCGTGTCCATGGATATTTCGTCGCCGGCCTCCCACCCCAGGTCCCTGACCAGGTGGGTGGGCACGCTCACCATGTACGCCCTGTCCTTTTTGCGCAGCGTCCGGCGCCACCTCTTGTCCACGACGCCAACGGGCGGGCCCGATTTAAGGCAGAAAAGCGCCTCCAGGCGCCTTTTGCTGTACCTCCAGGCGCTTTTGCTACGACCTGCTGTGCTTGAAGGCGCCTTTTTGCTGTGCTTTGAGGCGCCTTTTCGAATTCCTGCTGTACCTCTAGGCGCTTTTCTGCTGTGCTTGAAGGCGCCTTTTTGCTGTACCTGAAGGCGCCTTTGGGCACGGCCGCGCCGCCCTCGCATTCACCCACGAAAACGAAAACAAAACGGGAGGAGCACGGCTCCCCCGAATCCTCCCGACCTAAGCGGGCCGCCCGTCGGCGGCCCACGTCCCGGACCGTCTCGGCCGGCTGGACACCGGCCGGACCCAGGGATCGCGGCCATGGCCGGCCCCGCCCCCGGACGATCTTGGACGCACGCCCAGACCGGTTCGGCCCCGGCAGAGCCTAACCGGCTGGCAGGATCGGGCCTTCGGCGGTTCTTTCCAGATCCGGTTCTTTGCCCTACCGGGTTCGGCACCCCTCCGGAGGCCGGTTCTCCACATACGCGCAGTCGGACGAGCCGCCCCGTCCGGTACTTGTCTCCGGCCACCATGAGACTGTCGGTTGAACCGCGTCGGCCGGTACTCCGGCCAAGTCTTGCCCGTCTGAACGTCCGGCCTGACCGGCCGCCTTGTCTGTCCGTCCAACCTCGTTCTTTCGACACCGTTTAGATTCCGTACACAACCAGCAGTCAAAAACAGGTTCGCCACGGTTGGCAGCTGTCAGCTTCGTATGTCCGACGTGGTTCCTCCCGGACTTCAGGGCGCCTTTCTCCGCCGCCCGGACACCGGCCACAGGCGTGTGGGCGGGTTTGTCCTCTGGTCAGATCCGGCCAAGATCGCCTCCAGATTGTATTAGCGTACGGCACGACGGCACGGCACGACGGCAGAAAATCCAAGTACGCGGCACTCGGCTTGTCTGCCCGATCTGGCACCTGTTCTGGCTTCGGATTTGCTCACGCCCGTGGCTCCATGGCCCGTGGCTCCATGGCCCGTGGCTCCATGGCCCGTGGCTCCATGGCCCGTGGCTCCATGGCCCGTGGCTCCATGGCCCGTGGCTCCATGGCCCGTGGCTCCATGGCCCGTGGCTCCATGGCCCGTGGCTCCATGGCCCGTGGCTCCATGGCCCGTGGCTCCATGGCCCGTGGCTCCATGGCCCGTGGCTCCATGGCCCGTGGCTCCATGGCCCGTGGCTCCATGGCCCGTGGCTCCATGGCCCGTGGCTCCATGGCCCGTGGCTCCATGGCCCGTGGCTCCATGGCCCGTGGCTCCATGGCCCGTGGCTCCATGGCCCGTGGCTCCATGGCCCGTGGCTCCATGGCCCGTGGCTCCATGGCCCGTGGCTCCATGGCCCGTGGCTCCATGGCCCGTGGCTCCATGGCCCGTGGCTCCATGGCCCGTGGCTCCATGGCCCGTGGCTCCATGGCCCGTGGCTCCATGGCCCGTGGCTCCATGGCACAAATGAATCCGAATTGCCAGGAGGCACACGCTTCTTTGAACCCAGTCTTGTTGGTTCGTTAGATCATATTGTCCACTTGGGAGCACGAGATCGGCATCCCTTGGGGAGACCGAACAGGAACGGCGGATCCGGCCGTACTTTGCTAAGATGTTTTTCACATGAGCGGCAGATTCCCAGCCCGTCTTTGCAGTCGATCCAAAAGACGGGCGCACTCCCGTTCTGCACGCGGACAGAGCGGCGGCGTCCGTACCGCCGCCCGGATCCGGCTTGGGCTCGGCCCGAATTGCCGCAACGCACGCCGTACCCGTCTGTCGCCTTGCCTGTGATCAGGCATCGCCGGAGGCGATCCTGGCTATGCCGCCGCCGTCCAGGATCCTGACGGACAGCCGTATGTCGGAGGTCATCGGTACCGTTCCGGACTCTGCGTCTTGCACGTCCAACCGCATGCGGCCTGCCTCGTTTTCTGCCCCGTACGTGATCTCGAGGCAGTCTGGATCCAGTATCCACGTATCTTTTGGCATGTTCCACAGCATCTCGGCTATCGGGATTGGCTGGCCGCCTGCGTTTATCGAGTTCGTGGAGTAGGTTTCCGGCATCTGCTCTCTGTGATGGCTGGGCACTAGCGCGACGCGCGGATTGTGCCCGTCTTTCCGCATTTGTTCGACGCACGCCCTTACCGAATCTTCCAGCCTGCCCGGATCCGCCCGTATACGCGCCGTGCCGTCGCCGGCCTTTTCCAGAATCCTCTCAAACTCGGCCTTGGCGACCGCGACACCGATCTGCCCGTCCAGGGCCGTGTACCCTTTTCTGCACAGCGCCCTGAGGGGCATGTCGTCGCGTGCCGCGACGATGCCACCGCGCAGTCCGGCGTCGTACTTGACCCTGCCCATCGTACCAGCTTGGCTGTTTTCAGAATACGCCTCGCGCGCCATGCCTTTCCACTCGCTGATTCTCTGCCCGTCTGCTGGCATCTGGCCCACGAGCTCGTCCATCAAGCGCCGGCGGTCGTCTTTGTACCGCCTCAGTTTTTCCCGGACGCTCTGAATTCGCGCCTGCACGTCCTGTCCGGGAAACATCTCGGCCGGCAGTTTCGATCCGGCAAGGGAACCCAGCGCCTCCAAAAACGGCTCTGCCTGCATTCTGTCCATGTTCTCGTAGTGGTATTCGAGGGCATAATGCTGGCCGCGGCTTGCCCACTTTGCGGCGTCTTTTTCCTCCGGCACGGTGAATATCCTGCCCTCCCGCAGCATGTGGAGCACCGCGTACTTGTGGTAGTGGGGCTCGTACGTGCCCGGATCGTCTGCGATCTCGATCTGGGCGAGACCGCCCTGCCCCCACCACACCGCGTACGCAGAGTTCCAGTCCACGTCCTTGGGGCAGGGCGGCGCGCCCGCGGACATGCTCAGTCGCTCGTCGGGGCCGGCACGGCTCCACAGTTCGCGCAGGTACGCAGCATACTCGTCGCCCTTGCCGATGATGTGGCATGCTATGCGGAAAAAAGTGCCGCAGAGCAGGCTGTACACGTAGAGCTTATCCATGCCCCGGGCCTTCTTGTCCGAGCCAGTATCCGGATCGGCTTGGGCCAGCAGATCCCGGATCCTCTTTTTGAGCTCCAGTATGGCGCCAAAGTCCTTTTTCGCGGCGTGCTCGAACTCAAAGAGGATCTCGTCGCGCCGGGCTGCCAGATCCCTCCCCGAACAGCTGCGGAAAACATAGTCCTTGATCGATTTTTTCATGCCGTCCATGTGGCCGAATGACCCCAAGCTGAACACGTCGATCACTTCTTTGAACAGCTCCAAATCGTCCTTGTCTATTATCGCCGTGACGGCTCTGAATACGTGGTACATGACAAACTGCTCCACGTATGGCATGTGCCAGTCTGCCGTAGCGGCGGCGGAAGGCAGCGCCTCCAAGTGGCGTATGGCGTTGCTCTTGTCGTACCTGCCTCCCGCGCCGGCCAGATGCTCTACCGCCTGCCAGTTGAGAGATCCTTTGGTGAGATCCTTGTCGTACAGGACGCCGACGGCGATCTCGTTGCCTTTGTAGCGCATGGTCCACGCCGCCATTTCGCCGAGTTTTTTCAGAATTTCGTTAGTGACTGGGGAGTTTTCCGTTCTTGCAGACTCTCTGAATATCCTTGCGAGCACCCATGCCGCAAAGCACGCCCTCATTTTATCTGCCAGTTCATCTGGCGCCATTTCGGCGGCGCCTTTGTCGGCGCTACCCGTATCGGACAGGCCCGCTTTGCCCACGTCGCCGAGCGTCTCGACGCACGCAATGCAGATGTCCCCGTCGTTGGAGGCCAGGGACTTTACGGCCGCGTCGCCCAGCGACCGCGCCAGGCTCTCGAACTGCTCTTTGCTCAGGGGTTGGGCGGGGGCGCCTTTGGGGCCTTTCATGCCCGCCAGGATCTTCTTCTTTGCGTCCTCGATAAAGCTGTACGGCGATACGACCCTCACCATGCGCGTAAACTCCAGGGCAAAGAAGCACAGGGCCGTAAAGAAGCCCGCCGCGAGCGCCCAGACAAAGTAGGCGCCGATCCACGCGTGCGGCGAATTGTGGACCAGCAGCAGGGCCGCGGATCCGGCCACCGTCAGCACGAACGCCGCGAACGAGACGGCCGGCTTTTTCGCGTACGATTCGACCAGCCTGGAACTGTACCTCTGGGACACGCTGGAGAGCACCACCTGGTTTACGGTAAACGAGATGGCCAAGATGGCAGCCGACGCGGCGAGCGTGCCGGCCAGCAGCGCGGACGCGTCCTGCGCCTCGAAGGATTCCGAATCGAACGCGGCGGTGTACGCCCGCCCGTCGAAAGGCGACGTTACGCACAGCCCTTCCGCCTCTTGGGCGCCCGGGCAATCTGGGCCCGATTCTACCTCGACGTAGCCCGACGCCGCGAGCGCTAGCGCCGAGGCCGCGACGAACGCCACGGCCCCGGCCACCACCAAAAGCGTCCTTTCCACCCCGCAGATCTAGGATCGGGGCAAATAGCCGTTGCTGAAGGCGAACGCAAAGGCCGGCAGAGCCGGGCGACATACATGCCTAGGGGAAAGGCGGGCGCAGGGCGCAGTCGCCAAGGCCGGAGATCTTTGGCCCGGCGGCACTAGATCCGGCCAACAACGCAAATCTGCTGCCGGGCCGGGTTCGGCGTCCTGTTTTGGCATGGGGAAGCGGCCTTGGCTGGCAAGCCACCGGAAATGCCCGGCGTCCCGCCCCAGAACGGGCGAGTGGTGCCGTCGGCGCCGCGCCACCTGTCGGCCTTAGACTGCCCCCGGGCCGGCAGGGCCGTCCGGAGATGCATGGCGGGCGCCAGTTTCGGTCTCTATCCTGCCGCATCCCGCGGGGTTGGCACGCATCAAGCGTGGGTGGGGGGGGGGGGGCAGGCTGGCGCGAAACCGCCGAAACGATCTATCTATATACGGGCTACGATCAATGCTTGGCAGGTTGGCAAGCACGCAGTCTACTTTGTCGGACATAGCTCCAAAGACAATAGCAAAGAACAGAGATAATCCGAGGCTACTTTTTGACGAAAGCGACTTGGAATACCTCCAACAGTCAATCAAAAAGTCCGGAATTCTCGTGCCGCTCATAGTTTACGAAAGCGGCAAAAACAAGTACACGTTGCTGGACGGGGAGCGGCGCCTGCGCTGCGCCAAAAACCTAAACATGGAAAAAGTCCCAGTGAACGTGATAGACAAACCCACCAAACTCCAAAACCTTCTGCTCATGTTCAACATCCACAACGTGCGCGAAGACTGGGAACTTGTCCCCACTGCGCTGAAATTGCAGACCATACTCAATCTTATCCCAGAATCTCCCACTATGAGCAACAAGGAACTGTCAAATCTCACCGGAATGTCGAACATAAGAATCACCGAATGCAAGCGAATACTGACCTTCGATCAAAAATACATAAACTTGGCTCTAGAACCGGAACCGAAGCGGCGCATAAGGGGCGACTTTTTCTCCCAACTGCAACCGGTGCTGAAAAAACTGGACGACTACCCGTCAATCCTGTCCGAATACCCGAAAGAAAAGATAATCGACACTATGATAAAAAAATACCGCGACGGAACCATCGCAAACCACATAAATGATTTCAGGCGGTTGCGCACGGTACTAAGAACCGCAAAAACCGACGCAGACAAGCAGGCAGTGTCGCGCGGGTTCAAAAAATTCCTCCAATCAGAGCGACAACAAGACAAGTCGGGGAGACTCGGCGAGGCCATGACAATAGACGAGTTGTTCGAAGCATCCGCCCGCGGAACGTATGAAGAAAACGCGATACTGAGAAAATCTAGCAACCTGCAAGACGCGCTGTCAAACTTAAACACTGAGAAACTTGTCATGAAGAAAGAAATAGGTGATTCTCTGCGCGCTCTCCAAACACAGATAAGAGAAACGCTGAAAGGCGTGCAGGGTGGACACGGTGCGTGATGCAGATCGGTTTTTCCGAGAGAACAAGCCTCTCATAGCAAGATTGGCAAAAACGTTTGGCGATTACAGGGAAAAGGTCACCGAACGTCGGCTGAAAGATTACGTGAGCCAGTTTGGCGAGGATGCAGAAACCGGACTCAAAACACTGTCCTTGGTAGATTACTTTTCACACCAGCGGACCGTCTCCATGGTAAAGATATTGATAAAACAACTCCAAGATCGCTTGGAAATAAAAGACGAACACGTTTATTTCAGTACTATGAGCTTGTATCCGGGCAGCAGCACGGATTACATGATCCGGATGTTCCGAAACACGTCAGAAATGGGGAGTAGTGAGTACGATGGCAAGTTCCTCTATTTAGCAAATCTCAAAGACTTGGACAAAAAAAGGAGAAAACACATCGTGTTTTTTGACGACTTCGTGGGATCGGGGCGCACGATAGAGCGCCTTTGGGACATTTCTGACATATGGTACAACAGTGCGCACAGATACTACCTGGGAATCATAGCCGGATACGCGTCCAAAATAAAACAGATCGAAGACACCACGCCCATGCGTGTTATCTGTGCGGAATCCATACCGGAAGAAAAGAGGGCTTTCCATCAAAACAACGCCGATTTCAGCTCGCAAGAAAAGAGAATACTGAAAAAACACTGTAGGAGGGTGGATCCGAGACCCGACTACGTATACGGATACCGGAACACGCAGTCTCTGGTGGTGTTTTACGACAACGCCCCTAACAACGCCATACCCATACTCCACCACACCACAGACGAATGGAAACCCATTTTCCCGCGGAGCGAATAGGCCCGAACTGAGGCAAACCGCGCAGTCGCCGCCCGCGGAGGTCGTTCACGTCTGCCCGCTTTGAGCCTCGACCGGAGGGCCTGGCACGGAGTCAGGCCCGTCTGCGCCGGCCGGCACGCGCTAGTCTGCCCCCGCGAATCCGGCTTTGCCGGGCGCGGGTTCGCGCGCGTACGCTGGTCGAGCGACTACACTCATATTTACGCCGCCCGCATCAAAGATGCGATGGAGGCAGGATCGAGCGGGCGGGCGGATCGAATAGTGGGCGCGTTTGAAAAAAGCAGCGTCATATTGTTCAGGCTTCCCCCTGTACGCAAAAACGCGCTCAACCCGTCGCGCACCAACTCCGCATCCGGACAACTGCGCAGGTTCTCCAAGTTGGCCGAGTTTGTCGGAAACATCGGATCGCCCAAAAAAATACTGGCGTTCCTGGGATCAATGCACGCGCTTCCCTACGTGTACAATTCCATCGGCGGCTACGAATTCCTCTCGCTGGTGTCTTTGGACACCAAGAAGCGCGGTTCGTCGGGGCTCTTTTCCGAACACGAAGGCTTGCTACTTTTGTCCTCTGGACGGGGACTGCTGGATGTAAAACAGCCGTATTCCTACTGCAAGGCGTGCGGAGACACGGTAAAAGACTACGGGGGGAAGAGGTACCTGATGAGCAGGGAGGGGACGCGCATGTCGGACGTATGGAAGGACTCGGTGGCGACTCCGTCCGGCGGATTGTGGAAACTGCTGGACAGGCTGGCACTCATTACGGGCACGCGCCGCAGCGACATTTCCTTCCTGGATGTCGCAAACGACGGCCTGTGCCGCCGGTTGGACGCGTCCGGCGAGCTGAAGCCCGGCCGGGCCGCCTCCGCGGCCAGGCCGGTCAGGCGCAGAAAGCCCACCAACCGCATATTCTGCGGCGACGTGCTCGGCGAATTCGGCAAGATTCCCGACGGCTGCGTCGATCTGGTGCTGGTCGATCCGCCGTACAACCTCAACGTTCGATACGGACGCGTTAGGGACGATATGGAGGAGGAGAAATACGTAGAATGGAGCAAGCTGTGGATTGACCAGGCGTGCAGGACGCTGAGGCCCGGCGGGACGCTGGCCATGGTCAACCTCCCAACGTGGTCCATGCGGCTCTTTCCGTACCTTGCGCGAATCATGCGGTTTCAGTGCTGGATCGTGTGGGACGCCTGGTCGGTGCCAAGGAAACACCTCATCTCGGCGCACTATCCCATCCTCGTGTTCTCCAAGACCGGCGCGGCGCCTACCCGGAACGCAGTCAAAAGCCCGCGCGGGCTGGACGCGGAGACGACAGATCTGATGTTTCCGCTGGCGGAAGGCTACTGCATACGCGGAAAATGTAAAAGCCGGCGCCCGGCCAGGATGTTGCGCGATCGGGTGCCCTTGGGGCACGTGTGGTCCGACGCACACCGCATCCGGCACAATTCGCTGCGCTACAACCACCCCACGCTGATGCCGCAAAAGCTGGCCCTGAGGGCGATATCGCTGTTTTCGAACCCCGGAGACACCGTGCTGGACTGCTTCAACGGAGTGGGGACGACCACCCTGACCGCCCAGATGGCCGGAAGGTCGTTCATAGGGATAGAAAAGAACAGATCGTACCACAGAACGTCCCTAGACAGGCACTCCGCGCTCTCGAGAAATCTAGATCCGTTCGCGCGCGGGAACGGAAGATCCACGAGCGCCGCAAAGGGGTACCGCCCCCCCAAGCCGCAGACGCACGTGCCAAAGAAGAACCTGCAGCTGGAAGTGAAGAGAGTCTGCCGAATGCTCGGGCGGTGCCCGTCCGATTCCGAGTTGGAATTGCACGGGGCGTACCCCCTGTCGTACTATTACGACAATTTCAGGGACAGGGCCGAAATCACCGTGGCCGCCCGAAGAACGGGCATATGACGGCTTGGGAGTGCCCGAAAGCCCCGCCGGCGGCCAGTTCCCGATCGCCACGCGGCCAGACCGGGCAGAGCGGCATTATCCGACAGGCGCGCCCGCTCCGCGCAGCCGAGCACGCAGGCGCCCGAACCGTGGCTGCGGGGCAAGCGGCAGGGCCTGCGCAGCTTCCGAGCGTCCACTCGGTTCGAGGCCGCAGTATGGACGGCAGAGCCAGCTAACGCGGCGGATTGCAGGCTCTAGGCCCCGCGCGGAACTGGCGTGTTCTAGACTTGGATGTAGAGGCCGCGCTATCACGTCTCGAGGCCCAGATCTCCGGGCTTTACAAAGCCCGCTGTGTCGATCAAGGCACGCTCTATCTTCTCGAGGTCCGTGGCGCGCCCGCCCGCGAACCCTACGCAGAGATCGAACAAAAGATGCGCGGGCACGATGCAGAATTTCCGAGCTTGTGCAAACTCCATCTGATCGGGTTCCAGACGGCTGCGTTCGTCTTTCGAGGTGCGGATGTCGGACAGCCGATGCATGTTTGCGACCAAAATTCCCTTTGACTTGATGCCTTTGGACCATCCGCCGTCGACCCATTCTGCAAGCTGCCTCAGGTCGTCCCGTTTGATCTTGTTCTCGACGCCCTTGACTTCTACATAGCAGGTGCAGCGCGCGTCGACGGACGGCGTTAGCACGAGGTCTTCCCTGCCGGGCTCTCCAGGCTTTGCGTCCAGGCTGAGCGTCTTGAAGGCCGCCAAGACCGCGCCTTCCAGCTCGCCGCCGGTCGCGTACAAAAGCTTGGCCAAAGATCGCCTGTCCGCAAAATCTTCTTCCAAGGCCCGGATCTGTTCTTTCTTTTCCGCGACCTGCTTTTTTAGCAAGCCTATCTTTCGCGCGATGGCGCGGGTCTCGGGAATGTCGACGAGCTTGGACCACTCGGGTTCTGGAGTGGAGTAGTCCAAGCCCAAAACCTCCAGAACCTTGCCGACGGATTCTTCGGGTGTACGCAGCGGCGGGAGCATGACCCTTAACGCGCTTGAAGAATGCAGGCGGTACATGCACGCGACCAGATCCCCGCTTTTGGTTTCTGCAACGTGCGCTCCTCTGTGAATGCGCATGGACATGCCGACGTTGCAGGACTTTAATTCTTTAAAGTATTTTTCAAACTTGGCTTTGTTCGGTAATTCCGCGCCTCCGCTGATACGGGTCGGCCGAGTCCCTCGTTTTCCGCTCCCGCCCTAGCCGTACCCCTCCCCGGCCCGCTCCCCGGACCCCGCCGGCGCCGTCCCGTGCAGGTAACCCCGCGCCTGCGCCATGTCGATCATCGTGTTGTAGATTGCGGCCTTTGTCATGACCTCGTTGACCACGTTCTGCCAGTTTCTGGACATGACAGACTCTCCGAATATCCTCTTGAACGTGGAAAACGACCCCTCTACGGACTGGCGCTGGTTGTAGCCGCTCTCCTGCATCCACACTCCCTGGTTGGCCGTCTTTTGCTCGTCTGTCATTTTGGCGAACTTTTGCTGCGCGTCGCGGTCGATCTTGTCGAACCCGCCCAGCTGCCGGAACCCGGCCTCCTTGCGGGCCGTGGATCCGTTGGCGTTGCCCGCAAAGTTGCGCCGCACGGGAACCAGCCCCTCGACGCCGTGCTCGTCGAACAGCCGGTACGACTCTTTGGAATCGTAGGCCGCGTCAAGGCCGACCTTTACTTTGGGTTCGGCCGGCTTGTCCGCGGAAGGCGCGGCCGACTTTGCGTTGGACAGGGCCTGGCGGAGCAGTTCCTTGAGGTTGGGCATGTCGCCCTCCTTGTCCGTGGTTATCTTTATGGCGTAGATCCTCTTGGTTTTCGCGTCCACGATGACGTGCAGTTTGACGAAGCCCTTCCTGCCGCCCCATTTCTGATCCATCCAGTTGCCGCGGTTGGTCGATTTGAGGCCGGTCGAATCGCCCGCGAAAAACTCCACGCGGATCTTGTCGCCGTTGCCCAGGTACAGCGTGCCGCCCTCGCCGTCCTTTTCCGCTATGGCGTTTATCCGCTCGAAGATGACGGAGTGCGACGGGACGCCCCTGCCCACGAGCGCCTCGAATACGCCCTTGAGCTGCCTGTACGGCACGCGCGCCACGGCCCTGAAGATCTTGGCCGCCACGAACGCCTCGTCGGAGTACTTGAACGGGCGCCCCACCTTGCCATCGTTGATCTCCTTCACGTCGTACAGCATGTCCTCGTCGATGTCCAGCACGTAGAACTTGCCGCGCTCGATGTACTTGCGGTCGTCGTACTTGCGCGCCGCCTTCTTGTCACCGCCCCCGGCCGCCTTGCCGCGCCCCTTATAGCCCGGCTTGGCGATTGTCAGCTGGCGGTTCGATCCGTCGCCTTTCATCTACTCGGCGACGGATCGCCGTCTGACTATTTAACACCGGCAGATCTCCGGGCTGCTCCATCATGTGGCGCCCCCCGGCGCAGGCACGGATCCGGGGAATTACCGAACAGAGCCTCAAACTTGGCAAGTTCGGTGGACTTCCAGCCGGCGTCCAGCCGCGTGGCACCGGGTTCGATCCTGTGCGTAGATATGTTGTCAGAATCCGGGTGCCAGAAATACTCGGAAACGTAAACCGGGGGCAGATTGCCGCGCCCACCCGTGCCGGGACCGTCCCCCTGATCAGGATTGTCTGATGCAAGAAACCGCTTATCGGAAACGACGCAGACGAGCATAAAGTCGCTCCTGCCGGATCTTTTGTCGATCTCGTGCACGAGTGCCCTCATCTCGTCAGAGTTCGTAAAGAGTGGATCTTGCCGTAACAAAGAGCGCGCGTCGACTATGAGAACGTCGCAGTCTGCAAAGCTGACGCCTCTTTCCCACGGGACGTGCCTGCAGCCGTCAACCAGCGTCCCGAGGCACCAGACTCTGTCACGGGCCCAAGTCACGCCGGCGATCTCGGTTTGTCGGTCGGGCAATCTATCCTCCCTTTCCCGGAACTGGCCTACAGCGCGAAGCGCTCCGCCCGGGCGCGTTTCCCGCCTTGCAGGAATCCGGCCCCCCTCCGGATCCAAAAGCGTGCGTGCTGCGTGCCGGGCACGGAAGCGAACCGGGCCGGGCGCTTATAGAGTTGGCGGCAGGGCGGGTGCCCGTAGTTTGCGCCTGCGTAGAATCTCTTCATGGCACGAGGGCCGTAACCTGCCAGCGGAAACCGCCCCGCGCCGGGCTACACGCCATCGAGGGATCTGACCCCCCGCAGGCGCCATCGCTTGCCGCCTAATCCGGAGCGCGCTTTCCGCCCGGAAATCGGGCACGGGGAATGTAAGGTGGCGTGCGATAACCCGTGCCGCGGGGAGGGTTAGGGCAACCCACTACGTTATGTTTAAATCACTCAAAATCGGCACGGGGCAGGAATGAGTGTGTTTGACGTTGCGCAAATTTGCGTAAAAGGCCACGTTGTGAACATGGCGTCGAAAAAGAGCCCAGAGCGCAACAGCAAGTTTTGCCCAAAATGCGGAGCGGAAACGATAACGAGTTGTACGAAATGCGGCGAAGAAATTCGGGGGTTCGACCATGTAGAAATCGAAGCTATTTACAACTACGAACGCCCAGATTATTGTAGGGGATGCAGAGAGCCGTATCCTTGGACAAAATAACCTTGCCGGCCAAGTAGCCGTGTTTAATCCCCTGTCGGATTCTGCCGGGATCCGTCTGCGCGGCATGTTCTGCGCTGTGCGGTACGGCACGGGGGGCAGGATGGGTTCGCCAGACACGGCCTGTATCGCGGATGCGAGGGCGCGACATAGCGGTGCTGGGCGCGCGCCGCGGCTGTAGGAGCCCGACCGCGGGTTCCCCTACCCCCGCAGTGCGTCAGACTGGGGCGTTTCGTGCCTACTGGCCGGGGGGGGGGGGGTGAGTGCATACCAAACTGGCCCGTCATACACTCTTATGTGCAAATAGGTCGATCCGGGTGTGGCCGCCATACGCCGAGCAGGTGGCTCGGTGCCAGAATCCAGAGCCGAAATTCACGTACAAAGCGACGTCTTTGCGTCAGGCGACGAAAAACTCTTGTTCGAAAGGCTCTACGAGCAGTCCCAAGATCTGGGATACATGTTTTATTCCGCCCTGTTCGTCCTGCGCCGTAACGCGCCGGGGCAATCTTCGAACCCGAGCGATCCGCCGGGGGGCGTAAACCCGGACAGGATGGCGCAGTCTGCACACTCTGTCCGTGAAACGCTAGTGCATGCAGAAGATAAACTGAAACTCGATCTGTTTGCCTATTCCGCCTATGGAAAAGCAACACCGACGTCCGCAGACAAAACCGAGAAGAAATTCTTAAACAACCCTACACATGTAGAAAAAATACAGTCGATCAGCGATCCTGGCAGGTATCTCCCCAAACACCTGTCTCGCTTGTACAAGGACATCAACAAACTCCACCGGTGGTTTGTGAAGGTGTCCCACCACGGCCCGCCCCCGTCCGAGCAAGAATATCGCAAGAAACTCGGCGCGTTTACCCGCCACATGAACCGGTTGCTGGAGCCTTATTTTCAGGTAACCCGCCAGATCGACGCCGCGCTAAAAGATCAGGGGGCGGATCTGGAAAAGATGGAGGCCCTGCTCTGCAAGAACTGGCAAGCCTACCACTATTTTTTTAAAAACGCGTCTGCCCGGTGGCTGGACGCGCTGATTCGAAGCGGAACCTACTTTGTCCATGTGCCAGGATCCGTGTCGGATACGGGCGAGTACATGCCAATAGTATGGCCCGAATCCAAGTATCTGGCGCGCATTGCAAAAGAAAGGCCGGAACTGGTCACGGACACGATTCTGAAGGTGCGCGTCACAGAGCGCAAAAACCCCACCGTGCTGGCAGACTTTGCCCAGGCCGCATCCGAAATGCCCGCAAAGTTCGGTAAAAAAATAGCAAACAAGGCACTCGAAGAACAGTGGCACCGCAATGCCGGCCAGCGCCTGCCTTGGATCGTGGCCGAACAGATCGGCGCGCTTGCCGCAAAGTTGGCTCCCAAGGAATTCGACACCGCCTTGAAACTGTGCGAGAACCTGCTACACCTGAACGACGGCGACGGATATGCGCGGGGGTATCTAAACGACTACGATTATCGGTGCGTGCTGGAAACAACCGTCACCGTTCTGGCAGAACGCGACGCAAACAAGACGCTGGACATGTTGTGCAATATGCTGTCAAGGGCGGTCCGGACGATAAACGCGGGGCTCGGGAGCGGCCACATGCCCTCGAGCTCTTGGCACTGGGACGTCGGGTGCGACGAGCGGAACATGCACATGGGGGCAATATCGCTGCTGATAGTGGCGATACGCAAGGTTCTGGAGATGTCCGAAAGACAGATCGACGATCTCGCCGGTTCGCTCGAGGTGCTCGACTCGTACAAGGATCCCGTATTCCTCAGAATCAAGATGCACTTTTACGCAAAGCATCCGGCCCGTTTCGTGAAAGAAATGCTCCCTTTGGCGTCTTCGCAGTTTGACGTAAAAGAGTGCGAGAGCGAGTATCGGCGCATGCTGCAGTTCGGCTATCTGTATTTCGACGGCGATACGCGAAAAGATCTGCGCGCAAAGATCCTTGCCGGGCCCCGCCCCTACACCGGCGACCCCGCAGGTCACGAAAGACGCAAAGATTCCTGGACGCTGGAAAAACTGCACCCTCTCCGAAACGTGGAGGAATTCAACCCGGAATACACGTCTTTGAAGATCAAGTTGGGGGGGCCCATGGACTTCGGCGAACACACGCCCGCGTATGCCACACCAAAACCGACCTTGGATCCGTGCATGTCGCCCGAAGAGGTGATCCAGTACTTGGAATCGCACAAAGACGAGTTCGACGACAACTATCACGAATTCAGGCGCTCGGTGTCCAGAAACCCGTCCGAATACTGCAAGCTGGCGAGCCGCATGCGCGACATGCCGGTGCTGTTTCTCCGCGGGTTCTTTGACGAACTGTCTGACGCCGATGCGGCGCTTGACTGGGAACCTGTCTTGGATCTCTGCGGACTGATGATGGACGACGCCGACACTTCGCTCATTTCTGATTCACTGTTGGACGACTGTGGAAACATGCTGCGGAAAAATCTCACGCCCGACAAGATCCCGTTCAGTCTGCGCGGCAAAGTATGGAACGTGCTGGATCGAGCGACGCGAATCGTGCTGTCCCGTTACGGCTCGCATCGCGAATATTCAAAGCCGGGCAACGCGTTCAATTCCTGCATAAACAGCGGAACGGGGCAGACGACGCTTGCGATCGTACAATACGCCGCTTGGTGCCACCGTGGACTAGCACGGGGCGGCGAACCCGGCCGGCTCGTAGACGAGGCCAAGTCCGCGCTCGAGTCGTTGCTGGATCGGCACAAGTCCAATTCCGTTCACGCCGCGATGGGGATCAACTTCGCCAGACTGGCGGATCTGGACGAGGAATGGGCTTCAAGTCAGACAAACTCGATATTCGACCACGGGCATTCCTCGGGGGCCGCCGCTTGGGAGGCGTACGTGCAAAGCTGCGTGCGCCAAACCAGCTTTGAGCTGCTTTATGCGGAATACTTGTACAGGTTTGATGCTGTCTCTGATCCCGGCACACTCAAAATGATGTCGGATCACGTGGCCGTGGCGCACTTGCACGGCCTTGAAAAAACCGACGCGTTGATCGACTCGATCATGAAAAAAGACAGCCCGGGACTGCTGTCTTACCTGGTAGAGTGCATGGGCAAATCCGCCAGCAAACTGTCCGTCAAAGATCTCAAGGCGGACATGGGCGCGTTTGCCTCGCGCGAGGAAGTGTCCAAGACTCCGAGCGCGGGGTGGCTGTTCCTGAACAGGCACGCGGACGACGGGGCCCGCTTGGCATTGCTGGATCGGGTATTGATCGCGACCGGGGGGAAGATAGAGCCGGCACACCTCGTCGTCGAGGATCTGCAGTCCACGTCGCGTTCGCACCCAGTCGCGACCGCGCGGTGCGTCAGGAAAATCGTGTCTGTGCTGAAAACCGGCGACGGGGTACATAGTATGCTAACGACCATCGACGAGACGCTCCAGGCAATACTTGAGGCAAAAGACGCAGATGCGGAAAGGATCGTCACGCAGGTGGCCAACGAACTGGGCGCCTACGGTTTTGAGCAGTTTAGAAAGTTTTCCTAAACGGCCGGCCCGAAAGTGCGGCCTACGGTCGGACAATTCGAGATCTCGGACCAGGCCAAAACTGGCAAACGATCGCATCCAAAAGACTGCCGCGTCCGCCTGCGCGCAGCCCGAAGCGTCCGCGCCGCCGCCAGATCCCTGCGCGCAGGCGGCGTCCGGCGCTGGTTTTTTTTTTGGCGCCGGTCGGGCGCCCGCCTGCAAAGCTCGGCCCCGTTCTCTGCGCCGCGCTAACGGCTTCGGCCCTCCCGGGCCGGCCTGTCGATGCGCGTCTCGCCCGCAGGCGTCTCTGACAGTTTGGCATACGCGCAGCGGCAGCCAGCATCTGGCATCCGTGCATGTTGCGCGGGCCTCCCGCGGTGCCCGTGGCGCCCCATCTGCATTCGCCGATCTAGCGCGCCCACGTCGGATCGCGCATTCCGTGCCCGTCCCACGTTTCAAGAAAGGTGTCAGTCGATCTCAGAACCGTGCGTGGGGCAGCAGAATCGCCCAACGTCGGGCAGCCCGTTTCTTTGGCATACAAGTAGTTCAGGCGTTCCAGAAACTGCGCTTTGTTTTCGCCCCTGATCTCTGCCGCGTCCATGGTGGCAAGCGTCCTGTCCATGAGAACTCTCACGATTTCGGGCAGGTCGCCAAACGGCTTGCCCGGCATCCCCGGATCGTCTTGGTGCACGGCCGTTAGAATCGCCTTGCGCAGATCAGTACCCGCTTCGTCCCACGCCTTTTTTGCGTCCCTCATGCCCCCGCCAAGACGGCGCCGGTAATAAGACTGCCTATTTTCCAAGTGCATATGCGCTTAGGATACCGAGATCGGCGGCTTTTGGGCCGCAAAAGGCGGCGCGCGGCACCCTCCTGCGCCGGCAGCGGGATCGGGCTCGGATGCCTGCGTTCTCTGGCGCCGACGCGGCCGAGCGCCGATCTGTGTCTTTCAGCGCCCGCCTGCCCGCGCAGCACCTCCGCTTTGCGAGTCTACGATCCGGGCAGATTCTCGCCCCCGTCTTTGCATCTGGGGCGGATCCCGCGGCGGTACGTCGCGCCGGCTGCTCGAATAGCCGCATTTTGACAACAGACGGTTACACCGGTTCCTGCCGGATATTCTTATATCAGGCACAATGCCGAACTGGGCGTTGGAGCCGTTCAGCGTTACTGAAGACGACTTGGGCCGGCTAGATCCGAAAGACGCGGTAGATCTGATTAGAGACGTGATACACTTGGAGGCGTCCGGATCCGGCATCAAAGCTAGCACGATAGACGTATCTGCCAACATATACGCCAAAGACGGCGGTATAGACGGCGTGGTCAAAAACGCCCCGAACGACGGAATTTGTGGCATCATCAAAAAAGGGACCACGATGTACCAGGTAAAGTCGGGCAAATTCAGCCCGACAAAAACTAAAATACGGGAAATTTTGTTCAACGGATCCGAACTAAAAGCTGGAATACGGGACTGCTTTGAGATCGGCGCAACGTTGGTGGTGGCCTTTACCGGGTGGGATGCGCCCGCTGTGCCGCCCACGCGCGTAGAGCAAGACTTTCTTGCGCAGATAGAAAAAGAAGGATGCCCGAATGCGCGTATTGAAGTATGGCGCCAAAACACAATCATCGGCCTTTTGAAAAAATTCCCGTCACTGCAACTGTCAGTCAAGGGCCTGTCTGGCAGCCCGTTGCACATACACGAAAAGTGGCGCGGCATGGCCGACATGAGGACGCAGGTTCATCTGGGCGAAAAGCAACACGGGTTCATACGCTCCATGAGGGCCGCGCTGCGCGGCCCCGACCGATCCCCGATACGAGTCTCGGGGGAGCCGGGCATCGGCAAGACCCGCCTGGTGCTCGAAGCCACCAAAGCGGACGACCTGCGCCCGGCCGTCGTATATTTTGAGAAACCGTCGGATCTGGAAGAGCGGGGCTTTATGAGCTACGTTTGCGGGGCCGACCGGCCGATCGAGGCGATCCTGGTCGTGGACGAATGCGAATTCTCCGATCACGCATCTATCTGGAACAAACTGAAGCACAACGCGCCGGGCATCAGGCTGGTCACCATCTTCATCGAAGAGGGCCGATCCGCCCAAACCATGCCCGCCCCGCCGCTGGAGGACGAGGAACTCGAAAAAATCATCAAGGCGTACATAGGAGACGACCCCAACATACGGCGCTGGACAGAATGGTGCCGTCCGTCGCCTCGAGCCGCGCACATCATAGGCCACAATCTCAAAAACAACCCCGACGATCTGCTCCGCCCGCCGGACGAAGTGGACGTCTGGCGCAGATACGTCGCCGGCAAAGAGAGGTCAAAGGAAAAGATCGACAAGCAGTACCAGATACTGCTCTGGCTCAGCCTGTTCAGGAAGTTCGGGTTCGAGAGCCCGCACGACGGCGAGGCGGACAGGATAGCTGAGATCGTGGGGCGCGAGGAGGGCATACCCAAGGGCGAGTTCGTGGGCACAGTCAGAGATCTGCGAAAGAGCAAGATACTGCAGGGCAGCACCACGCTGTACATCGCGCCAAAACTGCTCCATCTGTACTTGTGGCGCGAGTGGTGGAATACGTACAGCACAGACATGTTTCAAAAAGAGCAGGATCTTGTTCCGAGTGCATGCAGAGACTACGTAGACGGCAACTTGTCCACATGGTGCATGGACATGTTCGCATACGCTGGAACGAGTCCCGAGGCCGCCAAAATAGTGCGCAAATTCCTGTCCCCGGGCGGGTACATAGAATCGTACGCGACGATGGACTCTTTGTTGGGCGCAAGCCTTTTTTCGATCTGCGGCAGGGCCGATCCCGCCGGTGCGCTTGACTACTTGAAAAGGACGCTCTGCAAAAGATCCAGGGGCGAACTTTCTAAATTCCGCGCGGGGCGGCGCGCCGCGGTGTCCTTCCTCGAGAGGATGGCCTCCAGGGGGGAGCGCGTGGACGACGTCGCGCACGTGCTGCTAAAGCTCGCGGAAGCGGAAAACGAAGCGTTCGCCAACAACGCGACGGGCGTGTTCCGGGGCATGTTCAAGCTGATCCGCCCGATGGCCAAGCCCGACTACATGATACGGCTGCTCAAGGGCGCCATGGAGTCGGATTCGGCCAGCGCTCGGAAAGTGGCGGTGGGCGCCTGCAGCGACGCGCTGGACGATGCCGGCTATGCCGTCCCGTACGAGGCCGACGGCATAGGGCCCGCGCCGCAGCCGTACGAGCCGACCCGGGACGAAAAGATCAGGTACCGGCTGCAGGTGCTGGGCATGCTAAGGGGCCGCGGCGGCGCCATGCCCGAAGGGGCCGCAGAGGCGGTGCTCTTACACGCCCACTCCCTGATCCTGGTGCCGGAGCTTGCAGACAGCGTTGCCGGAGCTTTGGAGGGGGTGCGGGCAGACGGAAAGAACGACGAAGAACTGGTCGAGTGCGTGTCCAGAATACTGTCGATCTGCGAGCTCGGCGAAAAAACGGCAGAGCGCCTGCAGGCGATCGCGGACGGCATATCCGGCGCCAGCTTCCATTCCAAGATGCGCAGGTACGTGGGCATGTCCGAGCACGTAGACACGGTCAGCGATTCCGCGCGCGAGAGCAGGAAAAAAGAGTTCGGCGTGCTAGCAGAGGCCGCCGCCGACCCGGATGTCCTAAAGACCGAGCTGGACTGGCTCGTCACCGGCGAGGCCGCCCAGGGGTACCAGTTCGGCTACGAGCTGGCGGGCAGGGATCCGAAATGGCGGCTGCTGCCTGGGATCATGGGAGCCTTGAAAGGCGCGGGAGCCAAGGCCCAAAGCTCCTTCGCGGGCGGGTACCTGAGGCGCGTCCGGGAAAAAGACGCCGCCCGGTGGGGCGCCGAGCTGGACGCGGTATACGACGACGGAAAGACGTGCCGGCTGCTGCCCAGCCTGGTCCGGCTGTCGGGGGTCACGGACGAATCCGTCAGGAAAGTCATGCGCGGCGTAAGGAGCGGCAAGTTCGGGTGCAGCGCCATGGACTGCGTGGTCAATTCGGGCGGCGTTTCCGCCGAGACGTTTACAGAATGCGTAGAACTGCTCGCCGATAGCGAGGACGGCGACGCCGCGTTCGTGGCGCTGTCCATGATCCGTGCCCGCCTCGGCAGGAAGGACCTGCCAAAAGAGACCGTCCTGAAGATACTGCTCCACCGCAGCGTCTTGGACCGCACGGCGGAATCGGCCGGCATAGGCAGGGGCGAATGGGAGTGGAAGGACGTGGGGCTGGATTTCCTGAAACAGCACCCCGGCGACGGCGTCGGGGTGCTGGAGGCGGTGGTGGACCGCATGGACGCTCACATCCCCCTTATGCCGGAAATGGGCAAGGGGCCTGTCATGGCAGAGATCGTCAAAACGCACGGCGCAAAAGCGTGGCCCGCGCTGGCCAGGCACGTGGGCCCGCCGACGGACCGCAAGGCGCGCATGCTGCAGCTGTGGCTCGCAGGGCCCCTGTTCGACAGGGGCGACAGCGTCATGTCGTCCATCCCAATCTCGGCGATCAACGCCTGGGTCGGGGAGGACTGCGCGGCCAGGGCCGCCCACATAGCCTCTTTTCTTCCAGACAACTTTGTGTACATCTCGGAGTTTCTGTCGAAATACGGGGACAGGCAGGACGTGCAGGAAGCCTTGCGCAGAAACTTCGGCAGGGAAGGCTGGAGGGGATCGGGGGCGGCGCACTACCGGGAGAAGAAAAGGAAGGTGGACGGCCTGATGGCAGGCGAGTCGGATCCCAACATACTGTCGTGGCTCCGGTCTTACTCCGATCATTTGGACGAGACGGTAAAGCGCCACTCGGATTCCGAAGAGCGCGAATTGTGACTCCCGGTTCTGCCGCGCGCGGACGCTCCGGAGGGGCCGGCGCCGCCGCCCCGGTCCGGCATGTGCGGCCTTGCCGCAAAGACGGAAAAACCGGCCCGGAAGTTCGGTTGTTCTGCCTCAAGTGCCCGGCCGCGTACGCGCTACTGGCGGATCGGGACCGCGCCCGAGAACGGCGCCCGAGGTCTCTGCCGGGACCTTTTTTTACTGGCGTGGTTCCTATCACGTCATGGACGAGTCCATGGTATTGGCAGCGGTATTGGGACTGGACTTTCCCACGGTCGCGCACGCGTGGTTGTCCATATCCATGGCCTCGCTCCTGATCGCGCCCCGCCTCAACTCCAGGTACGTGCGCCGGATCAGAGACTCGGGCAGTTCCGGGCGCTGGATGCGTTGCGCCGTCTGGCTCACGGTCGCGCTGTCCTGCATGATTCTCATACTCGCGGTGCCAGCTTCCAACGGCCGGGAGGTTCCAGAGACGAGGAGGTATTTTGCGCCCTTTTCCAAAGGCTCCGTGTTCGCAGTCCGCCCCGCGGATGTCGGCGGGGCGCGCACGGCGCATCTCGGGCGCCGGCGTTGAGTTTGTACTGCGGATGCGGTATCCTGCATCCGGGCGGGCTCGCGGCGGGCGATACCGCACGAAGATCGGACAAGACGGGGGTTTTCCGGCGAATCCCATCCTTTCCAGGCCGTGTAAAAAAAGAAAAGTATGCCTACTACAAAACGCGGAAAAAGTTCAGGTAGGATGCCACGGCTCCCAAGAGCCGGGGCAGGTTCTCCAGCAGTTTTGATTTGTTGACTGACGTTTTTTGCGACTTTGTCCAGGGGTGCGGCTCTCCGCACCCTCCGCAATGCGACGGAACTGCATATCCAGAATACGGCCCGTATTGTCCGTGGACGTATCCAGGGATTTTCTGGCCGCATTCTGTACAGCAGGTTATTGTTTTCTTACCACACTTTTCACAAAACGCGCTGTTGAGTTCGGGGTGTGATATCGTTGCGGTGTTTACTAGGTGCCCATTCAGGCAGATCTGCGCTACGTCAGTCCAGCGTCTCCCAAACATTGCCCTACAATGCAGGTTGTTGTAATTTAAGTATTTTGAAGCGGCTTCAATTTTGTTTACAAACATACATGATGTAAGGTTATCCGGAAAGAGGAAACGCTTGGTCCGCAGGCACGAATCGTGACATCTGCCCCGTGCAGATCGTGACATGTTGTTTTCTCGCCGCCTGGCAGGCAGCCGATCCGGGTTGCCGGATGCTCGGGGCACCGCGTATGGCGCAGGCGGTCTTTGGCCTGGTATGTGTAACGTGCTCCGGAAAAGGCCCGACGCTCGCCGTGGGCACCGAGGACGTTGTAGCATCCGCGCGGCCGGGCCGACTTTCGGTTTCCGGCTCCGTCGGCGCAAGGCCTGCGCATCCGGGCGGCCCGGCTCCCCGCAGGACGGTCGGGCGGCGGCTTGCACGAGGCGGCGCTCTGCTTCCGGCAGGCGCGCCCGCTCACGGCACGGCTAGGACCTGCCAACTACGGGAGTATGCTTCCGCGGCGCGCCCCGCTATCCAAAGCGCGTTCCGAGATTCCAGAGGGAAGCGTGGCGTTCGGCGAGCTGGCCCATCTTGGAGTTCCCACGGGCGGCGTTCGCGCCCGTCTTTCCCCCTCCGTACGGGGGCGTCGTGGCGGTTTTGGCCGCAAACCCGCATTCCAGCAAGAATGCCGACCGCATTCGGCGCAGTATAAGATCCTGCGACCAGCGTTCAAACCAAGTTCCGTCTTGGATGGATTCGAGATGCCGCGCATTGCGGGGGTTCAGTAGATCAAATTTGTACGGCATAATCCCGGGCAGCGCCGGTTTGACGCATAAGGCGTTGCAAAAGTTGTATTCGTCGTACCTACTGTTCTTCCTCCAGTTCCGCGCGGCACTGAGCATTTCCGGGCTCGTCCTGAATTCGGACTTTGAATACGTAAATCTGCGCGCGTTGCACAGCTGTAGAAAGTTCTGGTATTCCACATGCCGATCGTCGCTCAATTCCACGTACGCCATTTTTTTGAAAGCGCGGCCGTGCAGCAGCGCCAGGCTCAGCGTAGGCGTCAACGGCATGTAAGCCTCGATGAGAAAATCCACCATCGGGTTGTCCGACGTTATGAACGGCACGTCGGTTTTGTTTTCCATGACGACCACGTTCATCTGCCCAAACATGTCGACGTTGTGGATCATGCCGTTTTGGGCATGCCTCGGATCCGGGAGCACGCTCGTGCCGAAGCATTTGTTCAATTGGCGCGTCCGAGGCAGGATGTCTTCCCGCGCCTGTTCGGTCCGTGCCTCCATGTGGTTGACAAACAGGCGCACGCCGTCTCGATCCGCTTTGCTTAGGGCATAGTAGTTTTTGCCTTCAATCAGCCTCGCTACGGACGGAGCGTACCAGTTCTCGAACGGCTCCAAGATCTCTTCCCAGTAAAACCGGTCGTGGGCGGTAGCGCTGTTGACGCTCGCCTTTGCCCATCTGTCTTTTACTTTGTCAAACTGCCAAAACCGGGTTTTGCCGCCGGCAACAAAACGCTTCAGGTGGAATTTGGGCACGGTGTGCTGGTGCCGGTTGTCAGTCAACGTGGTACCGTCCGATACAGTCCCGTATTTGTGTCTTGAGAGGCCGTCCGGATGTGTTTAGGTACGGCAGACGTCTAGCCGCGAATATGCGCATTGGAGGCTCGCGGTCGTGCCTAGACGGGAGTGGCACGTAAACACGCACGGCCGTCCGGCGCCGTTTCGGATTTGGGCGCCAGGCATGCCCAGATGCGGGGCCGCAGAGGCCGGGGCCGCCCGAGTCACGCAGCGCCCGGCTCGAGCCCGGACCTCAGTTCCTCCCAGATGCGGGCAGAGCGCATCTTTAGGAACTTTTCATAGTCGTCGTCCCACACGCCGTACCCTTCGAGGTCGTCTATCAGGTGAGTCTTCATGGTGCCGGCCAGGTCCGGGTTGCCTTCGGAGAACGAAGCCATGTATTCGGAAGGGGCCCGGGAGCCTATCTCGTTCTTGTTCAGATCCGCCCCTATGAACGTGATGTTGGCCGCCATGTTGATCATGCTCGGCCCAAAGCCCTGCCTTTTGAGGAACGCCCGGGGGAAAAAGTGGTGGTAGTTTCTGCTGTTGGACTTTGAGAGGTTGTCGTCGTCCAGTACCACGGGCGTCCCGCTCTTGAACGAGCGCGGGCCCGCCGACGCCAGCGCGCACAGCACCGCCTTGTTCAGCGCGTCGCCCCCGAACCGCAGTGCCCGTATGTCCTCAGCGCCCAGGCTGACCTTGAACTCTTTTCCGTATTCGGGCCTCTTTCCGTCCATCACGCAGTCCATGAGCCGGCAGTCCGCGGCGATCTTGGACTCTACGGAGCTGGTGAACCTCGAGGTGAGGGCGGCCCTCCAAAAGTACTCTTTCAGGTACTCGGCTTGGACGGCGGTGGGCTCTTTTCCGTTTCTGCGGAAAAAGTAGCCGAACGGGACCATGAGCGCGGGGTACGGGAGGAGGTGCCCGGACGGGATGGCGTGCGACCTGATGAAGTGGTCGGCGGCCTTTTCGACCGCCGACGAGGCCTCGTCCCATTCCGACTTTACGTCCCCCTTTGACAGATCTATGATGGTCTTGCGCTTGCAGTCCATCTTGAGGTTCATGGAGACGCACTGCAGCATCTGCGCCTCCGGTATGCTGTACCGTGCCTTTGACAGGCGGTCTTGCAGCTGCGCGTATCTGTCCCTGAGATCGAAGGATCCGACCTCGTACGTCTTTGCGACCATGATGTCGAACAGGGTCAGGGGTTTTCCGGTCGTGTTTATGCGGCTGAACATCTCCACGGCCTTGTCTATCTGGTACCCGTTTATCGTGATCGTGGAAAACGTGTAGTTCCTGATCGAATTCTGGAACTTTGATATCTTTTCGGCGTGCTCCGAGTATTCCCTGGTCATCTGGGCAAAGTCCTTGTAAAGCAGGTCGTAGACGGTTATGGACCTTCCGGGTGGCTCGTCCACGCTCACGATGTCGTCCGAGTCGCCGTCCAGATCCACGAAGATGTCTCGGTAAGAGACATCCTTGCCGTCCCTGTCCATCGTCACGCCCTCCATGATGGCAAACAGGGAAGAGAGGCGCTGCTGCCCGTCGAGGACGTACTGGACGAACCCGCCCTCGTGGTACTCGCGCAGCTCTATGCCGCCTATGCTCCTCTCTCCGGGCAGGTTTTCCTGCGTCCTCCAAAAGATCAGCGTGCCTATGGGGTACCCTTTCAGCATGCTGTCTATGAGGGCGGCCGACTTTTGGCGTCCCCACACAAAGTCGCGCTGGAACTTTGGGATCCTGATTATTCCGCTCTTGATGTCGCCGATCAGCTGGCCGCACGGGATGTGGCCCGGGATCTGCGATTCTGCGGACACGGGCAGTTCGGGATGGGGCTTGTTTATACCTCTTTGTCGGCGACGGCGCCGTCGGCCAAATCGGGGCGGCATGCGCCCGGGCGCGCCCCCCACACCGTTATAGCCAAACGCCCGGCACCGCCTCCGTGCAGGGTTCGAGAGGCGCTCCGGACGGGGACGCGCTGATATCTGTTTTTGACAGGATTGAAGAGTCGATGGAAGAACACAGGCGCAAGTTCGTCCGGCAGAACGCCGGGCCGTACGATCTGTGCAGGCGCATGATCGGTTTTCAGCACGTCATGCACGACACGGCCTGGTCCAGGCACAAGGACGAATCCAAAGGCTACGTGGAGGGCGCGCCGGTAGCGGACGAGATCCGGGCAGAACTGGCCATCCTGGACACGCTCGGCCAGAACAAGCTGTCCCTGCTGTCCGCCCTGCATGCGCTAGCCGGGGGCTCCGTGCACGCCGCCGGGAGCCTGGTGCGCCCGGTATTCGAGTCGGTGCCCGAGTCTTTCTACCTCATGGCGTGCCCTCAGACCGCCAAAATGTTCATGCTGCTCGAGGCGTACCGGATATGGAATGCGTCCAGTCCCTCCGCAAAGCTCCCCGGGCCGATCAAGTCTTTCATGGAATCTCCAGAGACGCAAGAGTTCCTCGGCGGAGACCGGGTTGCGGCCGGAGAGTTTAAAAAATTCCGCGACACCCACAAAATCGGGGACATACGCGAGCGCGTCTACGACGGCGAGACGCTGGACCGCCAGAAACAGACGTATGCCGTGCTGAGTTTCAGCTCCCATGCAGGCGTGCTCCGGGGTTTTACGTCCTTCGAACCGGGGGTGTCCAAGCGCTTTATGGAAATAACCGCCGAGCTGTCTTTTGCCAACCTGTTTCTGACGGCCAACTCCCAGAGCAGGCTGCTGGAAAGCCGGGGGCTGTCAGAGTCTGCCGAGCTGATGCGCGGTGCCCTGCCGGACATGGCCCCGCAGTACAGGTTCGCCGACATGTACCCGAGCGACGACCTGTACACGGGCGGCCTCCGTCACGCTCGGGTCCCTGTCGTGATTGCGCAGGGGGGGTCGGGTGGCCGCGCCCCCGACGGGCGATGTTTCCGCGCGCCTGCTGGAGGCCGCGCGGGCGGGCAGAGGCGCCGTGCCGCAACCGGGCCGCGATCGTCTCCACGATGCGAGCTCGGATCCGGCAAGAAACGCGGGATCCGATTTTGTTTTCACAGTCAACCGAAAAGTCCCTCCGGCGGGCGGACGGTTTCCGATCGCAGACATGCCAAAACGGGCAGAACGGCGGCGTCCAAAAGGCGGGCTCGCCCGGTCCCGTTCCGGGCGCGGCCTCGGCCGGTCGCCCGCGCCGCCGCCCGGATCGGGCAGCCGCTACCGGCGCATTTCCAGCGTCTTTGTCATTTTGGAGTGGAATTCCGGCACGTTCTGAGACCATATCCGGATCCGCTCCTCTTCGTCGTAGTCGTAGCGGTAAAAATCGTTGACGGTCCATTCCAAAAACTCCCCGAACGCGTTCATTTTTTTGTCCCTTTTGTGCAAAACCCCGGTCCTGGCCTCGCGCAGCTTTTCCGCGACGCGCTGTATCTTTTGCCGGTTGTCGCCAAAGTAAGATCTCAGCGACAAGTCCACCTCGTAGCGCTCTTCCGAGCCGTCGCTCAGATTGACGTCGTTCAGTATGGCCTTGAGATCCTGGCAGATGTCGCGCGTCTCGTCCAGAACGTCCCCGTTGTTGACACCGGATCTCCAACGATCGTAGAATATCTTGCCCACGGCGACGCCCAAGGCGGCGACGCCCAAGGTTGGCCCCAAGGCGGCCCACAAGGCGGCCAGCAACGCTTCATCCATGCGCGACGTTCCCTCCTCGCCTTAAAATTTCTATCTCTCGCAGGCGCGCCCCCCGCAAGACCTGCCCGCGCGCCGCCCCCGGACCGCTTTGGCCCGATCCGGGCCCGCGGGCGGCCGCTACGTCCATGACTGCCCGGCCCGCCCGGGGTATGCTATATACCCATACTTTGGCCGGGCGGCCCGCGCCTTGGCCGTTTCCGGGACCCCGTCCGGCCTAGCCGCCCCGCCGCTTTTCTCACAACGCCCAGCATTCCGCGATCGGCATAGTGCACCGGTGCGCATGGCCCCCGCTGGCACCTAGGGCACAATTCGCACTCCACGTACGCCGCGGCGCGCGTACTGCGGCTACGCGCGCCGCTTTCGAGCGGGCGTTGTCGCTCCCGCCTCCCACGAGAATCCCAAGCCCGGCAGTCTATCAGCCGGGCGCCGCGAGCCTCACAGGCACCACGGGGCGTATTCCTTGACGAACTTTATCCAGTCTCCAAAACTCATCCTCTGCGAGCTGTAAACCATCCCCGTGTGGTTTAGTTTCACGTCTGCGACGAAATCCCGACCGTTGATTCTTTGTGTTTTGAAGATCGGCTCGAAATACTGGCATTCTTGGAGCAGCTTGGGGTATTCGGGATCGTCCGTGGCGCACTCTGTCTGGGATACGTAAAAGTCGTTAAACTCTCTGCCCTCGAATTTTTGGAAAAAATGGAACCTTGGCCTGTAGATTTTGTTGGCGTCTTCCTCCAGTATGCCTTCCGTCATTTTTTCAATCTCCTGTTTGGTCAAATATCTCGGTTCGAAGGCGTACTGTTGCGGGTGTAGCAGGGACGCCAGGTATCGGAGCAGCGCGTCCCTGTCCGTCAGGCCAGCCATGATCAAGTACCCCTTCCTGCTGACGCACACGTCGTGGTACGTTATCCGGGGCACGTTCTCTGGCAACTCTCGCTCAGACAGTATTTCATACCACAGAATGTCGGGGGTTTTGTCCATTTCCGTAAACTTGTACGTGACGTGCCTCTGAACCGGGTCGTCCTTGGACATCCGGATTTTCTGCTTGTGTTCCGGCACGGCGCTTATCTTGCCGCGTATGGTCTCGAACGTGTGCTGAATTTCCTTCTTGTATTTGTAAATCCTAATGCCCGATTTCGGGCGGTTCTCTGCCATGCCCGTGCGGACACCCAAGGCGGATTTAACCCTTTATGCGCGCCGGATCGTATGCACTCACCCCCCCTCCAGCTCGATCGTGCCTAGCGATTAGATCTCGTGTGTAAGCTCGTGCCTAGCAGAACGAGATTCGTGGGGGGAGCTGAGTGCATACCGCCGGATCCTGCCTCGTGCAACAATAGACGCAACGGGCCGGGCGGCTAGCGCGCCACGGGCGCCTGCTCGAATTCCACCTCTCCCTGGACGATTCCGTATACCTTGCCGCTGATGCCGATCTCGGTCTTTCTGAGGCCCTCCACCAGATTCTTCCTGGCGGTCCAGATGGCCCCGTGCTGTTTTTCCTCCCTCGTCTGGAGCGCTTCCAGCTCTTCCCTGGATGCCTGCAGTGAGGCGACGGTGTCTTGGAACTCCCTGCCCGTCACGTATTCGTACAGCCTGGCTTCCTTTGTGCTCCTGTCCAGCTGAGATTCGGACGCCTTGTGGATGGCTATGATGCCCCTGCGCAGGGTCGCTGCCACCTCCGTCACGATGGACGGGTGGACTAGCATCACGCCGTCGGCCGAGCCGAGCAGGCGGTTGGGGGACGATTTGGGGAGGGAAGACGAGACGATCAGCGAGTATTCGGTGTCGTGCGTGTCCCTGTACTTTTTCGCCTTGGCGATGTCGCGCCGGGTGATCGCGGCCGACGCCTTGTTGTCGTACACGATCGGGGTGCCCGGCCGGATGCCTCCTTCCCGTATCTGCTGTATCAGGTCGGAGCTCGACTCGCCGCGCTTTTGCGATCGGAACGTGTCGTCCGGGAACGCCCGCCGTAGCGACTGGAGGAGGTTCTCCTCGCCGGCCTCGCCTGCAAGCTCGGGCTGGCGCTGTTCGAGTTGCCTGGACAGCTCTGTTATCTTGTCTTTGGCCCGCCGGATCTGTACGTCCTTTTCCCGTATCTGCTGGTTTTTGGAATCGAGTTCCACGCCGAGGGACTCGCGCGCGGACGCTTCGGCCGCCGCCCTGGAATCTGCGACCTGCTTTTTCAGTCCGCGCAGCTCCTTGTCCCGCTCCCGGATCTCGTCAGAGTGCCTCTTGGCGGCGTATTTTGCGTCCTGATCCAGGCGCTTTTTCAGGCCCGCGATCTCGCGCTCGTGCCGCTTTCTGGTCTTCCGCTCCGCGGATGACAGCGACGCCCTTTTCTCGCGCTCGAGTCTGCCGATCCGCAGTTTGAGCGACTTTGCTTCGGCCCCCGCGTCCCGCAGCGCCCTCGCCTCGGACTGCTTGTGCCGCTTTTGCTCCTCTCTGATCTCTTTTTTGTGCTCTGCCGTCAGCCTCTTCTGCCGCTCGGAAAGCATCTCGCTCATCTCCTTGCGGACGGATTCGACTTGATCCTCGTGCGCCGATTTGCGGCTTTCCGCCTCGCGCTCGTGCTGCGCGCGCATCTCGGACAACTCGCGCTCGTGCTTGGCGAGCGCGGCTTTGAGCTGGGCGTCCGCCCGCGTCCCGGCCTCCGCCGCCAGCCGGCTTCGCGCCCTCTCGTAGTCGCCGCGCGCCAGCGGGTTGTCGCACAGGGGACACTTCATCTTGGCTGCCTCGTCGGCTCCGATGGCCACGGAGCCCCGCTCCGGCGGGCGTATAAAAATATGGCTTCCTGTTCAGTCAACTCTGGGTTGGTATCCGCTAGCCCCCTCCGCCCCGCACCCGAGGAACTGCCCACAGCGCGCCAAGCGCGGCAGGGCAGGCGCTGCCGTGCCCCTCCGGCGGACCCCTTTTGTGCCACCTGCCGTCCGGCCACGCCGACCTGTCCGTCGTCCCACGCGCCGCGTTTTTTTGCGGCACTCGCGCCCTGCATCGAACGCCGATTTACGGGGCGCCGAAAGCTCCCGTACGGGCCGGCCCGGCCGCCACGCTCGCGATCTTGGCGTCTGCCGCCTAGCGCCCCTCCGTCCCGGAGTCGCGTCGGGACGCTTGTGCCACGGGCGCAGCGCGGCCCCGATCTTGGCCCTCCTCCGAGCCTGCCAGGCACCGGAACCAGGGAGGGCAGCTTTCGGCGCCTGCCAAGCCGAGCCTGGGCGCGTACCGCAAGCCCGCATAGCGCGCCAAGCTCGTACGTGCGCCCGGATCCGCGGCGCTCTTGCGGCGGCGAGCCCGGCGTCTAGCGCAGGATCGATGCTAGGCAGCCTAGCGCTTACGCCGGTGCAGGTCGACGATGCACGCGAAGGGGCTGTCCGTCTGCAGGTCTTCGTACGCGCACTTGTGCTGGGAAAAGTCCGTCACGGCCAGGGCTCCGGGCTCGTGCCTTATGATCTTGGGGCCCTCGGCCCTTAGCAGGACGCGGCTCGGCTGCGACGTGACGTAAAGGACACAGTCCGGGCACGCGGGCGAAACTACCATCTTGGGCGTAAGCGGGCTTTGCCCGGACAGGCCGGGGAAGGGAAATTCGCCTCCGCAGGTCCGGCAGGCTTCTTCAAAGCGCGGGTCGGCCCCCGTCTCGGTGTCCCGGCCTATCAGCGCCGCGGTGTTTGGCGAGCACGCGGCGTGTGTCGGGGGCAGTTTCAGGCACTTTGTGAATCGGCAGACAAATCTAAAGATCTCGTCCAGCATCCTAGAGTTGGAGCTCTCGCCGTCCGGGCAGCAGATCCGCTGCGCGTCGCCGTCCGGCGGCTCGGTTCTGGTGAACTTTAGATCGCCGCTAGCGTCCTTGTGGTAGTGGTACGGTATGCGTTCTAGCGCGGCCGCGGCGCTCTGTTCCCGTCTGCGCAGGGCGCGCAGTACGTCTGTAGGGGTCTCGGCGTAGGGCGCGTTTTTGGCAAAGCCGATCGGCACCTTGTACGAGTTCGGGGCGTTTCGGAGGTCGAACCACAGCGTGCCGTATTTGTTGTTTGACTCGTACCGGCCGAGGCGCGGAACCGTCTGGGCCTCCGGGACGCTGGTGCAGATTTCTTCACTATGCGTCGTCCCGTTTAGATTCAAGGGGCAGAACATGCTATCCAGCGGCGACAGTTTTTGCTGGAGTTTCTGCACGCCGTCGTACGCCTGGGCGAGTTTCACAAGTGCTGGGCTGTCGCACCCTTGCCGTTCTCGTGGCACGGACGTGTGCTCTCCTGCAATGCACCCGCTTATCGTCGGCATGTACGTTACCGCAGTGTCCTCAGGCACCGCTAGATCCCTCCAAGACGGTGGCGCCCCTTGCCCGCAACTTGCCGGGTGCAGGGCCGAGCTTCCGTTTTCGGTCCCGCACGGGCGCCGATCGCCTGCCCAGCTGCGGGGTGCGTATTGAGCATGTTGCCCCCGCCGCCGTCTTGGATATATACCGTACTGTGCCGTACATGATGGGTCGGCTGGCGCGCCCGGCCGCCCGGACCGGGCCGCATTCGGCGCCGCCTGCGCGCGGGCCCGGCTCTGCTGAATGAAGCAACGGCGGCCCGAACCGCCACGCTGCGGACAGGCCCGACCGCGGGCGGAAAACGGCCCCTGCCCGAGGTGCGCCCTTGGACGTATGCGGATCAGGCGGCACCCTAATGCCATCTATAGCAGGCGGGCCCCCGCGGCGATCGCTTGTCGGGCCCGATCGGGCTGCTTGTGTTAACGATGTTACTCATCTACAGTTTTATAGGCCAATACGAATACAAGTGCATGGCAACAATAGAAATTCCACAGCAATCCACGATTCAAAGCGACGTGGGTAAAAAAATACAATTCCGATGTGTAGATTGTGACGAGATAACAGATGGGACAATTGTTGCATCTTACATAGGCACTGCCAAAGATTCCGGTCCTGAACCCAAGTTCTTTCTCTATCCAAACGTGAGGTTGGTTCGATGCAACGTATGCAAGATGAAACGGGCGCTACGGTGGAGCCGCCCCGAAAGCGACGATACGTATTGGGAAAAACCGGACGAGGACGACTATGTCGGTTTGGCATACAGGGAAGCCCGCTTATGCATATCGCACGATTTACACGCTGCAACAGTCATGGTTTGTAGGAGGCTCATCATGGCGCTTGCCGTAGACTTGGGGGCGGTGGAAGGGCTCAGCTACAAAAAATACATAGAGTATATTTTAGATACCGATCTTGCTACGTCTATTATCAGTGTTTTGGATCACATACGCGTCCACGGCAATCACACGAATCACTACCTTGAACCACCGTCTGAAGAAATCGCAGAGGACATATTCATGCTTACTACTGCCTTCCTGCACACAATACGCGAAGAAGCGATGAATCGTGATGCCGATCTGTTTTGTTTTGGCGGATAAACTGTCAACATGCCCGCGTAAAACCTGGGGCCGAATTTCGGGCGGCTCGTCCGGCGGCGCTTCGATCCGCTCCTTTTCCGCCGATCAGAAGTTTTGCCCGGAAAGCGCCCGAGGCCGCCGCAACCGAGCGCGCGGCCCGCCTATTTTGCGGGCGCGCCGCCTGCGCCCGGATCGGGCTCGAATTCTTTGGGCAGCCGGCCGATTATGCGCTCGGACTCTAGCCCTGCGTGCACCGCCCGTTCGATGACGGCCACGATGTCGGCGCCCGCGCACGGGTCGTTGCGGATGCCGCTGTCCCTGTCGATCCTGGCCCTGTACCTGGCCACTACCCATTCGAGCGGCGTGCGGCCGTCGACGCGGTACGTGGTCCGGGGGACGTTCTCGAACAGGACGGCGCCGTCTGCGCGCACCACGGATGCGTCCCGCCGGTAGCCGCCTTTGGTCCTGCGCCTGCCGAACGAGAGCTTTGCGAAACCGCGCGGCGGCGACTTTGGCGTTCCGAGATCGTGCCTCTTGCAGGCCTCGAAGTTCAGGTGCAGGCGCGCCAGCCTTTGGCCCGCGTCTCTGAACGCCTCAAAGTCGGGCGCCATCGGGATGCGGGGCAGCTCGCGCGACAGGCTGCCGGCGAACTTTTCCCTGTAGCCTGCGTGGTGCAGCATGCCGTAGACGTAATGGAACACGTCCTTTTTGGACAGTCGGCGGCCGTAAAAGCCCCGGTACTCGGACAGGATTCCGTCCGTCACGTTCTCTTTCCTGGATCCGCTCTCGTAGGCGTAGAGGGGGAAGCACAGGCCGTTGGAGACGAGCTGCATGTCCGGCGCGGCGCCCGTCGCGAGCGCCGAAAAGTCCCCGCCAATCCTGGAAACGCATATCGCGACGTTTTCCGAGCCGCCCCGCGGGAAGAACGACGGGATCTTCGACATGGCCGAAATAAAGACCCGGTCAAAGTAGGCGTACTGCCTGAAGAACGGCCGGTACTGCGCCGTCCTTATCTTCCCCCGATCGAGGCACTGCTTTCCCAGCCTCCTTGACGCGGCCGACAGGTCCTCCGACCACTTGCCCCGGCTCGGATCTGTCCCGGGCTCGCCGGGATCCTGTCCGTTGTAGTATTCTATGTGGCGCTCCATGTTTCTGGCGAGCTCTTTTCTGGAAGAGTTGTACACCCACGCGTCGCGGCGGGTCGCCATTCCGGGCGAATGCGCCTCGAAGATTCCGTCGCGCCGCCTTCCGGACTTTGCGTCGCTCCCCATGGGCGCGTATTTTCCGAATTCTTGGCCGCGCTGGTCCAGCCAGTCGTGGCGCGCGTCCGGCTTAATTATCCGCCAGCCTCCGATCCCGCCGACGGATCCTGCTTTCCCGACAGCGCCCAGTTTTGTTTTGGCAGGCAGCGAGTCCCCGATGTCCTTGTAGCGTATGGCGCGCTCTTGCCTTTGCGGGTTCTTTACGAGCAGAACGACCGCGACGGGGACGCGCGATCCGCTGCCGAACACGTTGCCGCCCTCCTTCTTTGAGGCCTCCCCGCGGGTTCTTCGGTTGCCCCGCAGATCGAGGCACCAGATCTCGTCGAATTCTTCTGCCAGGCAGGCCCTGATGCCCGAGCCCGTCTCGGACCTGATAAAGCTGGAGTTTGTGACGAACGCGACGATCCCGCGCTTTCCCACGCGGTCGCTGGCCCATCTGAGGGCCCTTGCGTAAGAGTCGTACAGCCATCTTGAGCCGCGCGTCTTGGTCTTTGCCCCGTACGTGCCCCTGATCCTTTCGTCGATTTTCGGATATTCGGCGCCCGGGTTTCCGCCGCCACGGGCGCCCCGGCCGCCGTACGGCGGGTTTCCTACCGCGACGCAGATGCCGGATCGCGCCGCGCCTAATCGGTTGCCCATCTGGAGTTACTGCGCGCTCGCCTATTTTAGGCATGGCGGACAGATCCCGGCCGGTCGCCCGGCGCCGGCAGCCCGGGGTTGGACACGCCCCGCCGCGGGTCGCGCGGCACCTCCGCCCTGCACGAAAGACGCGATTCGCGCGGCACGCCGCGGCAAAGGCCGACAGAGAACATATCGCGCCCCGCCGATCGCGAGGCAAGATTTTTAATCGGTCCTTCGAAAAGGCGGGCGTGCCCTATCCGACCAATTCCGCCGACGTCGCGAGGGGGCAGCGCGTCGAGATCGAGTCGGGCGGGGGGCACTTTGTAGGAAAAGTCGAATCCGTGCTCACGCCGCACCAGAATTTCCTGGGCGTCAAGGTGCGGCTCGACAACGGCCTGGTGGGGCGGGTCCGGTCTTTCCCGCAGGCCCGAGACGCCCGCCTGGCGGAAAAGTTTCAAGACGACCGGCGGCGCCCCGAAGACCAAAAGCTGGAGTTCAAGTCTTCGTTCCTGTTCGATCTAAAGACGTACGAGCGAACGGGGGAGGCAAAGCCGCGCGCGGTGAACGCGCACAGCGTCGCAAAGACCGTCGCGGCCTTTGCCAATTCGGACGGCGGCACGCTGTACGTGGGAGTCGGCGACGACGGGCAGGTCCTGGGCCTGGAGCGCGACTACCAGATAATAAAGGCGCGCAGGGGCAAGACGGACATGAAATTCGACAACGGCGAGACCCTCACGCTGGACAGCAACGGCGAGTTCCAAACGACCCTGTACCGCGTCATGCTGCAGCTGTTCCTAGACAGATACCACTACTCCGAGGCCGTCAAATTGGAAGTCTTTTCCGCAAGCGGCAGGGACGTGTGCGCCATCACGGTCAGGCCCAGCAAAAGGCCCCTGATACTGCGCAGCGGCAAGAAGGGGGGGCCCGAGTTCTACGTCCGGCACACCGACCAGTCCGAACGGTACGACGACATCGCCAGATTCTGCGATTATTGGTGCGGCCACCTCTGCGGGCTGGCGCCCTAGATCCGGTCGTGCAGCAGCCCGACGATCCTCTCCGTCCTCTCCCCGCCGATGGGCGGCGCCGCCGACTCTGACAGGTGTTCCGCCGAATCCAGCGCGTAGCCGGCCGCGCCCGATCGCGCGTCCCTGTGCCTTTCGTAATGCGCGCCGAGCAGCCAGTCCAGGTACGGGTGCTCGCCTCTTGCGGCCTCCAGCGCCCCTCCGGGGCCGATCTTTTCCCTGCAGGTCTTGTTCTTCGCGAGCCTTTTCAGATCGGATCGTACCGGCACCCTGTTCGCGATGTGGTCCGTCCGCTCGCCCGCCGCGCTCCCTCCGGCCTTCGGCACCAGGTGGTCCAGCGCCCACCCCCCGCCCGGGCCGTAGCGCACCGGCTTGAAGTCGCCGCCGGCTCCCAGCTCTGGGAGCAGGCACGCGTTGAACATCCTCTTTGTCTTGCCGGCGCTGGATTTTCTGAGGCTGTCTTTGATCCACGCCCTGCCCACTTTTTCGTCCAGCCGCTCGTCGGTCGGGTTGATCCTGTCCGCGACTGCCTTCATGTCCCGGAGCATCTCCGGGTTCCTTCTGACTATGAGATCGCCGGCGGCCGCGTCCGCGCGGTTCATGCTGCTGTTGGCTATCCTGCGGTAGAACGCCCGGAGCAGCGCGCGCAAGTCGCCGTCCGTGCTCGCGCTCCCCCCCAGAAAGTCCGGCAGCTCCCCGCGCTCGCGGTACCTGCGGTAGTAAAACCACACTATTATGGCGAACGGGATGTCCCCGCACTGAAAGTTCTCGTACAGGTACGGCCACCGCCTGCCCCCGTCCGGCCTGTCCTCGTTGGACGCCTCGTACGCGCCGTCCACGAAGTCGAGGAGATCCGCGACGTCGCCCTTGCCCAGCTCGTCCCACTTTTCAAACACGGCGGCCCGCTCGCGCATCAGCGCGTCGTACAGGTGCCCCCCGAGGACCTTGGCGGCCCTTATTTTCTGCGACTGGAACACCTCGGTGAACCGGTTCTCCGCCTCGCCCACGTCGGCCGGACTCCACCCCGTGGTCTCTGCCTGCTGTATGATCTCGGAGCGCAGCAGATCCACCTCGGTCAGGTCCATCCCGGTGGAGTTCATGTTGATAAAAGTCTGCGTGTATTCCAGGGGGTTCTTGAACCCGTGGTACGTGTCTATGGCGATCTGCTTTTTCAGGAACGTCCGGATCAGCCTGTCGGCCATCGCCTCGGGATCTTCGATCCCCTTGTCGATGATCGACTTTACCGTCTCGCACAGCTGCTTGTAGCTTTCCCGTATGCCGCTCCTCGCGCTGTTCCTCAACTCGCCGTCGTTGTGCCTAAAGATCGCCTGCTTGCTCTCGGTCTCTGCCGTCAGCCTCTTGAGGAGTTTTTTCGCGCCGCCGTCTTTTGGCAGTATCTCGGAGTGCAGGTAGTTGAGTATCGCCGTGGACGCGGCGAACCTCTGCAGCCCGTCCAGCAGGATCAGGGAATCTTCGGCGGGGGACTGCGCCAGTATGACGGTCCCGAAGAGCACGGCCTTTGATTCCAGAAAGCCCTCGATCGTTTTTTCGTCCCACACGATCCTCCTCTGGTACGGCGGTATCTTGATCGGGTTCGGATCAAAGTCGTCCACCTCGCCGGGCCATTCCCGCTCCGGCTTTAGGGCGTAGTTTGTGGCGTACTCTACGAATTTGGGGGTCTTGGTGGGCCTCTCTAGGTTCACGGCGCGGCCCCCGGCCGGCCCCACTTATACCTACGACGCGGCGCGCCGGGCCGCTTCCTGATCCTGCCCGGGCGCTTCGCCGATGTCACGCTAAATGTCACGGTTCGTGCCTGCGAACCGGGCGTTTTCCCTTTCCGGAAAGCGGATGAAAAAGGCCAGGCGCGCCCGCGTCCGGGCGGCGCTGCTGGGCTGCGTGCGGCGCATCATTGACGACAACTGGGGCAGCGCGGTATCGCGGCCGTTCCTCACAAAGCTGGAAGGCGCGGCGGACGACCTGTTCGCGTTCGTGCTGGACCCGCGCATACAGCCGACCAACAACGCGGCCTGCGCGAGATAGTCATACACCGCAAGATCCGCGGCAGCCTCAGGGCCGAGGAGAGCATGGAGATCTACGGCAACATCTTCACGCGCCTCGCCACCTGGAAGAACCAGGGCCTGGACTACGTAGAGGAGCTGCGGCAGTACGCGTAAACGGGCCTAAACTACGCGAACAGTTACAACCGGAGAAATGCCAAGCGGCGTGGACGCTTGCTCACCATACGCGCAGAATGGGGCTAGGAATACACGTATTGCCAACGACGTGGAAAGGCAATATGCGTATCTTCCCAAAAGTTCTGCGCTCCCGCACGATTCGCTGTATCATGTTTTTTGCATTGTGCCTGTACTCAAATGGTACTGCCACATGCAGTGAAACGGAGGGATTGCGTATGACATAACGCACGAATATGCGCAGCTGGGCTTTGGTGTGTGGATCAGAGACTGATATGTCCGCCTCGCCTAGGTGGATCCGCCCGCGTCCGTCTTCGCCTTGCAGATCCGGAGTCTTTCCGTATATGGTGGGCGGTTTTGGAAGATTCTGGTACTGTACGTCGAACGGTTCCTGCATGCCGTGCCTGGCAAGATGAGTCACGTCTATTTCTTTTTCTTCCAGTTCGTTTGCAAGCGCGTTGAGCAAAACCTGGTGCTTCTTAGATACCACGCCGTATTATCCAGCCCGGTGCGTAAATACGTTTGCTTTTTCAGCCTTCCCGGACGACGTGCCGCGTGAGAGGCGGCCGCGCCTGAAGACGCATCGCAAGACTGCGTAGCAGAAAGCCACAGTGATCGCGGAATTGGGCCAGAACTCCGTATCCCGCGCACCCTAGATTCAAACGGGCCGCGATCCGCGTGTCCGGTTGGTAGAGGATGGGCCGCCTCGTAGGCACCCGGATACCGGAAACGACGGACGGCTAGGCACGGATCGTAACACCTGCCACGGTTGATCGCGACGTGCTGTTTTCCCGCCGCCCAGCGGCCTTTGCCCAGCTTGGGCAGGTGCCCGAACCGGGCCCGTCCGGCCTGGCCTAATCAAACGGCCCGGGCGCGGAACGCGTACAATGGGGCCGCAACTCAGGTTGAGGAAAACGCCCGTAGTGCACCTGCGCCCAACGCCCCGTACTAGCTTCAATGGGGCCGCGACGCGGGTTGCGGAATTTTGCGGGGGCTGGCGGCATGCCTGTGTATTGTGCTACGTGCCCCCAAAACCTCCCCCAAGTTTCCGTTCAGAGGCCTGTCGCTGGCTTTGATCGCGCCGAACGCGCTTTTGCCCGCCGGCGGCGTCCCGCGGCTGGCAGCATCCGACGCCCGGCGCGGATTCTCCGAGATCGCACCCTGCACAAAGCGGGCGGATTTGGTCACAAGAAAGGCATGCCGGCGCGGTTCCGGAAGGACGCCGCGGCCTGGACGGGCGGCGGGCGCTGGCCGAGGCCCTATTCGATCGGGCGCGCTACGGGAAGCACAGATGGTCGAGGGCATATTCGGAGCAGAGACGCGCACCCGCCGGCCGCTCTGCCGGTACAGGAAGAGACGCAGGAGAGGTTCGGCATGCCGCTCGTGATAACGTGGAACGTGCGCGCCGAACCGGACCCGGCGCTACTCGGAACGGGTCGTCATGCCGGCCGCGGCGTAGGGCCTGGACGTGCCGGAAGCCGCCCTAGAATCATGCCTCGTAACTTGCCCCCAAACACCGGAATCCGTCATTCTGTGGAATTATGCGGCAACCCCGCCAAACACGCATGCTTTATTTAGAGAGGAGCTTGCCTGCACCCTGTGGGAAGGGAAGAACGGCAGAAGATCATCAAGAAAATCCAAGACCTGCGCCGATCCAAGGTTTTGGTGTATTTCGTGGGCGACAGGCCACTTTTGGGAGCGCAGATCTCCACCGATTCCATAAGATGGATGTACGATCACCTAAAGAGCATGAACGACAACAAAAAGGTGGAAACCATAGATTTTTACCTCTATTCGTTGGGAGGCGCACTGAACACCCCGTGGCCCGTCGTCAACATGCTGAGGGAATATTGCGACACGCTGAACGTGCTGGTGCCGTACAAGGCGTACAGCGCCGCCACGCTGACAGCGCTCGGAGCGGACAAGATAAGCATGGGCGGGAAGGGCGAGTTGGGCCCGATAGATCCGCAGATGACGCGGACTAGTCCCGGCCCCCTGCCAACAAACGAGACAATCAGCACGGAAGACGTGTCGTCATACGTGTCGTTCGTCAAGAACAGGGTGGGCGTCACTGATCAGAGCGCTCTGGCGGATCTGACCAAGGCGTTGGTGGACAAGACGGGCGCTTTGGGGCTGGGCGAGATAAACCGGGTGCATTCGCACGTGCGGGACGTGGCAAAAAAGCTGCTGTCGCAGGTCAAGCCCGCGCTGGACACGGCCGAAATCACAAAGATCATAGAGTCCCTCACCGAGAGAACGCACATGCACGGCCACTCGATTGGCAGGCAAGAGGCGCGGCAGATGGGCCTGCGCATAGACGACATGGATCGCGAACTGGAGCGGTTGTGCTGGAGCCTGTACCTGGAATACGAACAGCACCTCAAACTCCATTCGTATACCGATCCCACCGACTTTCTTGACAGCGGCAAGGACGAGTATGTCGAAGACGGCGCGGTTATCGCATGCATAGAGTCGGAGAACCTTCATCACGAATATTCCGGGACGCTGGTTTGCAGAAGAATAAGGCAGCCAGGCCCGCAACTAAACTTGACCGTCAGCATCCCGATCCAGCTGCCGGACGGCGACCAGGATTCGGCGCAAAGCGGCAAGGCCGCGCTGGAGCAGATCCAGCAAGACGCGATCGACAAGATCGCCCGGCAGATAGCCCGGCAGGTCGAAGCTCAGATGCCAACGATCGGGATAGAGCAGAGCCTGACCAAAAGGATGTGGCGGAAGATATAACCCGGTGCGTGCCGATGCGGCCAATCGCCAGGTTCTGCCACACGTCTTGGCCGACGATGGGGGTTCCCGCCAGACGGCACGAAACCTTGCGCGGCCGGCAAGTCAGAGACGGACCCGCGCGCGGCTGCCCCCGATCTGCGCTGCCAGCCCTCGGCCGTCGGAATTCCGGCCGCCGTGCACGGGCAGAGCGCGGAACTGACCCGAGTTCGTGCGCGATCTTTGACGTCCTTTTATGCCGAGCCGTCCTCGGGCCTCCACCGCAGCGTCCGGCCGACCCGAATTGCCAAGTACGGTACGCCCCGGCCGCCGCTGCGCGCGGGGCCGGCGCCGTGCCTATCCGGGCGGGTTCCCGAGCAGAACTCGGAAATACATTTTTATGCCCTACCGCAGGCCGCGCACCTATGCGTAGCGCCACGTCGCGGCACGGCAACGTTACGGTGACGGTGACCACCTACGTGCACGAGCCCGGATCGTGCCGCATCTCGATTCCTCCCGCAGCACCGGTCAGGCGGCCAGAATCCAAACCGTTCCTGCACTTTCAAAAAGGCACGTGCCTGTCCCGGAATTTCTTTCGGTGATCCGGTAGCTGCGCGGCCGGCCGCAGGTCCGGCACGCCCAAGTTGAGCGGGCTCCGCCGGGCCCGCCGCCCCAGCACGGCGCCCGGTCCACGGATCCGCTGTTCGGCGCTGCGCGCGCCGTTCACCATATTCCCGCCCAAGCCCAGCGCCGCGTACTATGCGCTCTCGGCCAACGACTCGGGCGTGCAGCGGTCCATGCTGGTGGAGCCGGACGGGATGGCCGTGCCCAAGGCCGGCGCCGGCAGAAAGCGCGTCAGGGAAAAGGCCGCCACGCACGTCCACCTCAACATCATCGCCGACTACCGCAGCCAAAAGCTGCTGGTGCTCTACACGGATAGGAAGACGCTGCGCGGCGGCGCGCTCCCCAGCTTCACGGAGCACGGAAAGGCGCTGGCCGTCTGGGGCAACTCTTCGCTGGGCGTGCTCTGCTTTTGGGCCAACAGCGGCAAGCAAAAGTTCGGCAGGGGCATATCGTCAAAGACGGCCATGGCCAAGATGCCCGTGCTGGACTTTGAAAGGCTGGGCCCTGCCAAGCTCGGAAAGTTTGACAGGATATTCGACAAGTACTCTGCCGAAGAACTCAGGCCCATAAAGCACCCGTACGACGATCCGGCCCGGATCGCCGTGGACGAGGCCGTGTGCGGGGCGCTCGGCATAAATGGCTCGCTTGACGACATCCGCAGGCGGCTGTGCCGCGAGCCGTCGATCAGCGGCGGCGCGCCGCCTCCGGGCCTGTAGCCGGGGCCGCTCCGCGCGGGCAGGACAGGATACGCCGCGCCCGCCTTTTGGACCCTGCCGCTGTTTGGACGCATTTGCGATCGTAAATCGGCCAAACCGGGCAAACGGTGGCGTCTAAAAGACTGGCGAACCCGATCCCGTTCTTGGCGCAACCTTGACCGGCCGGCGCGAGCCGCCGCCTATTCTTTCACACGCGTTTGCCGCCACGGCTAGTCGCGCTTTTCCATCGCGGACAAAAGCCCCAGGGCGTCGGGCCAGCCGGCCATGGCGTACGTGTCCAGCACGTCCAGGCACCTCTGCGCTTGCCTTTCGGGCAGCGGCTGGTGCAGCAGGCCCGAGAGCACCTTTAGCGTCTCTTCTGCCAGGACTGGCTGTACTGGAGCGTACCCCTCCATGCCGGCTATTTTTTCCAGGTACTCTAGGGACTTGCCGGGCATACGTTCCCATTTTTTCGCCAAAAACTTGGCCAGCTCCTCCAAAAGCCGTGGATCACACGGACTGCGCTCCGTCTCCGAGGCGATGCGGTCCAAGTGCCGCTCGATTTTCGGCAGCAGCCCGCCGTCCGCGCTGTCTTCTGCCCAGCCCAGAAGGAAAAAGCACGCCTTTTCGCGGACTTGGTGGTCCGGATCGTCCAGCAGGCGGTAGAATATGTCCAGAGCCTCGTCCCGGAACTCGTCTACGTAGCGTTTCAGGTAGAACGGCAGGTGCATGCAGATCTCGCTCTCCGCACCGTCGATTGCAGCGTCCAGCAGGCTCGCGGCGCGCGGCTCGCTTTTGGCCAGCGCCAGATAAAGCATGTAGGCGCCGACGTGCTCTGACTTGTTGCCCGCCCCCACCATGTTTTCCAGCATGCGCAGCGCGTGGGAGGCGTCCTTTCCGGCCGCGATTCGGAGCATGTCCTGCACGAAAAACTGCACGCGCCGGTCTCTGTCCCGGCTGTATTCCAGTCCGATCTCGTAGGCCAGGCCGTAGTCGTAGTTGGCAAGACGCGGGAGGCTCTTGCACACGTCGGCGCGCACCATGCTCGACGGATCTTTTGACAGCTCCCGCACCAGCGGCACCAGCGAGGCGTCCTTGTACATGTCCGTCATAATGATGGCGCACTCGGCTACCAGTCCGCGGACGGTGAAAGAATACGCCAGAGAGCCGTCCTGTTCGTCTTCGGATTCTGCGGGGTCTGGATCGCCCTTGCAGTCTGACAGCAGCCTGCGCATGCCCGAAACCTCCACTTCGTCCAGCTCGACTCCACCCTCTAGGCATTTCAGCAGTGCCATCAGAACATCCCTTCTGTCCAAGCCTTTGTCTCCGCCGCAATGCCGCTCCAGGATCTTTCTGGGATCCGGCTCTGCGTCCTTGCGTACTTGGACCTTTGGCCCGGAAGACGGCACGCCTAGCTTGGGCGAATGCCTGTCCAGCACGTCGCGGTGGACCGGCCCGAGCAGATCCTGCGGGAACGCAGACAGGAACGCCGCCTTGCGCATGAGGGCCGCCGCGCCGCTGCCGCTTTTGCCGGGCTGGCGCGCGTCCATGATCGTGTCCAGCAGGCTGGCGGCCTGTTCCTTTTCCAGCATGGCCGCGACGCCGCCGATCGCCGCGAGGACGCTGCCGCCCATGCCGCCCACCAGGTAGGCCTGCGGGTCGGACAGCTCGGCAAAGATCTCTTGCAGGAACCTTTCCTTCCTGGCCACCATGGCGTCCAAAAGCAGGGCGCGGAAAGTGGCCAGCCTCGTCTTGCGGATGATCGGGGCCAGCCTGCGCAGCTCTTCTTCGGCGCACCCGCCAACGTATTCCTTGACATCCTTTATGATTTTGTGCCTTGGATCCGCAATGTCTGCATAGTACGTGCCGCTGTCTTCTATTATGTCTCCCTCTTGTCTCTTCCGCAGGGGGTGGAGGATCCTCTCGAACAGCTGTATGGCCGCGCGCACCATCAGTTCGGGATTCTTTTTCAGCAACCCCGGGAACATCTCGCCCAGCTGCCAGACGACCATCATGTTGTCCTGCCGCAAGTTGCTCGTAAGGTTGAACGTGCCGTACGACGCGGCGGTGGTTTTTTCCTTTGACTTTTCCTCGTACGTGAACAGGTCGCAGAATATGTCCGGGACTGCCCGGGGGCACGCATCCATCAGTTTCGGAAGAGATTCTGCCAGCCCAGCCCGCGCGTGCACGTGCTCGTTGGTGGCCATCTTGGACATCCATCCTTCATGCCCGTCCGTCTCGAGTTCGGCGGCCAGTTTTACGGCATTTCGCTGATCAAAGACATTGCCTGCGCGCTCTACGATCTTCCGAACTGCGCGGAATATGTCCGCGTGCCTTGCCTCGTGCTTGATCGAGCGCAGGTAGCTCGTTATCAAGTCCGGCTTCAACGCAGGATCTGAAATCCACTTTTCAAAGTACGCGTCTTTCCACAACTCGAACCAAATGGGATTGGCTCGCTTGGCCAACTCTATGAAAAAGTGTCCCCGTAGGACTTTCTCTCTTGTGAGCAGATCGGCTATCGCGGAAAAGTCCTGTCCGCCCAGTTCGGTTATCTGCGACATGGCGGTAAGCGCGGAGATCTTCCAAAAGTACTTTAGGTCGGATTTCAGTATCCGCTCGACCGTGCAGGCAAACAGCGCGGGCTTGTCCCTGTGCAGCCAAGACAGTGCGAAAACGACCGTCGGGCGCAGAAACGTATTGTATCCGTCGTTCGAGATGAATTCTACCAAATCTTGGCGCTCGATGATGAACTTCGATATCACGTAGTCTAGATACGCGTGGTGGAAGAACCCGAGCGAATCTTTGTTTCTGACCAGCACGCCTTCCCCGCAGACCCCGTCCATCAGGCCTTGATCCCCAAAGTCGTCGTACGGGATGGCCGTCTGCTGCCGCTTGGCCATTTCCAGCGATACGCCATACAGCAGCTCTTTGGCCCTTGCGGGCGACTCCGTCTTTTCCACGTATTCGTGCCAGTGCTTGTAGTACAGATCGGTTTCGTGCCGCATGTCGCCAAAGTCGGCGTCCGGTGATTTTTCGAGTATGAGCGACAGGAGTTTCAGGCGGAACGGGTTGTAGAACATGCCTTTCAGCCTGTCGGGGACGCCGGGGTTGCCCAGATGCTCGAGCATCTGCTCGAGTTCGGAATCGGCGATCGGTTTCAGGCGGTATTCCTCCCCCCAGTCCGTCCTGTTTATGTTCGACGAATATTCGTAGTCGTAGCTCCTGACAGAAATGACGGTCGAGATCCTGTCGTTTGCCCAGAGCTTTTGCAGCAGGTGCTTCAAGGCGTTCATTGGCTTTTTGCTCCTGCTGATGGCGTCTACGGAATCGAAAACGACCACCGGCTTTGCGCGCCGCGCCACCTCGTACAGCGCGTCTGCAAAATTGAGCCCCGGCACTATGTCCTTGTCCAAGTCTTCGAACGACTCCGCGCCGAGGTGATCGTCGCACCTTACGAAGAACGCCGGCCGGCTCTCGGCGAGCCGCTCGTATGCCTTGCACAAGAGGACGCTCTTGCCCGACCCCTTTTCTCCGGTGACTGCCACCCTGCCGCGTTTTGCCAGGGCTTTCTCGATGTCCGAGACTCGGTCGTCCAGAGGTATCGTTCTGTTACGTATCGTGGTGGAAATGCCGCGGACGGCGCCTCTGCTGATCTCGTCCATCTTTTGTCTTGCGTCCGCCGAATCCTGCCCGACTCCGCCGGACGCGTAGGGCCTACCCGGTGCCGTTCGAGCTGCGGCCGAGCCGCCTTTGACGGCGATCTGGATCAGTTTGGACTTTGGGCCGAATCTGATCTCTACAAAGATCTTGTCTGTGCGGCTACCGACGACTTGGCCCGGCCTGAGTTTGAACCGGAAACGTCCGTGTGGGTCTGTCCTCAATCCCGTCACGTATATGGAATGAGGAGCCCCGTTGCCATCCACGGGGTGGTGCACGTACACTTCGCCGACGGGCTCTTGCCCGGTGCCGGAAATGGCAACCTCGCCGTCGAGCGTGCACTCCGCCTTGTCCGCTTCGGCGTCTATCCTGATCCTGTTTCTTGCCAGTGCACGCTGTTCCAGCATTTCGCTGGATTTCGTAATTGCATCCCACACATCATCCGTTAAATCGTCGTCAATCCTGTTATTTTCTATATACTTGATAGAACTATCAAACCACTTAATTTCAGACAGGTGGGGCTTTATCGTTCTGCTAACGACCGGGATTATTTTGATGTTGTGTTCTCTGCAAAAGCAATACTCCCAGCGCACCCATTCGCGGTACCGAGATTGAGAATTCAGAATCAGGAAAAGAACATCCGTCTTTACTAGATTTTCCAGGATTGTCTCCATTATCTGATCTCCAGATTCAATATGATCGATGGAAAAAAACGTCTCCATATCCAGATCGTTTTCGAGCTGCTCCTTGATTGTTCTGCCAGCATGCGAGTGTCCTGCGTGGGAAATAAATGCCCTCGATTGCAAGACACGCGACTTATCTCCTTTGCTTAAATACCTGCCGTCTATCCCCGGCCAATCTGTTCTCGACCGAATGGCGGTCCATTTCTGACGCAGACGTGTCCGAGTCAGCACGGCTGTAAAGGCGGGCGGAGTCCGGTTCGGCGTTGCGTTGTACGGGCGTCAGAGCGGTCATCCGTCGGTGTGGACGCCATGCCGGAGGCGTCGGAACGGCGCCCCTGCCGTTCCGAGCAGTTTTGCGGTGGCCGCCGTCTTGGTGACATGGGCAGGCATTAACTCCGGGCGCGCCGGCATCGGAAGTTTTTATACGCGCGCAACCCGGGCGCAGAATGTGCGAACGGGCAAAACCACCGCGATCGGGCCCCGGGCGGGATCCTGATTTGACGAACGTCCGAGGATCGGAGTGGTCTGGTTTTCTGGATCGCGGCAAGGCGGATCTCGAGGCATGCAAAATGGCCGACGCGCAACTCTCCGCGTACTTGGCGCAGCAGGCGGTCGAAAAGCACGCAAAGGCCCTGATCCTAAAGTGCGGGATCGGCAGCGGGCCAGGCCGGTTGGGGCACTTTGTGCTGAGAGGCATGATCGACGAGCTCGTAAACCAAGAGGGCACGGCGCGCAAGATTGCCACAGAAAAAGGATGGTCCATCCAGCAGCTAAAGATAAACTGGGGGCTTCTTGGCGGCAAGCTGCAAGAGATGGAAAGCGGATCCAAGTTGAAAGAGATGGTGTTCAAAGAATCACTCCAAATAGAGCACAACGACGCGGAGCAAGAGGCCGTCGGCGAGTACGGGGTAGGTCTCGACATCCCTCCCACCCAAGAGATCGTCGGCATGCTGGACACGTTCAGAGACGCCGTCTCGTCTCAGATCGATGCCTCAAAAGGACGCGCCTCGGCCGATCCAGACGAGGCAAAGTGCTTCGCCTTGGCTGCGCTCATGGCCGCGTCTGTCAGCATCGTGCGCCTGTTCCCGCACGAGACGTATGGCAGATATCCCATCGCCGTGGGGGGCGAGCGGGCTGCCCAAGTCTATCAGAGCCGCCGCAAGGAGCTGGCAGATCTGATAGCCCAGGCCGAAAAAGACTGCGAATTGCTGGAAAAGGTCGCGCTGGCCGTGCCGGACATGTCGCAGCCGGGCGGTTCCGTACGGGCGGGCGGGAACGGCCCGTAGGCGAGAAGACGGGCCTGCGACTTTTGCCCGTCAAGAAATGCAAGCCAGTCGGAGCGGAGCGACCGCCCCTCTCCTCCCCGGATCGCGCGCGGCGAAGTGCTGGTGCGGAACCAGAGCGGGCGCAGACGGGGCGACCGCGCCGCCACGGTCCGGCGCCCGATCTTAACGCCGCGCAGGAAGCAGCATCTTTGGCTCTATCGTGGCCCGCATATGGGCCAAGCCGCTCAGCAACGGATCGCCGCTCGCCCCGGATTTAATCACGGGCGGCGCGCTGCCAGGTCCGTCAAGAGCTGTCCAGGCGGTAAATGTAGACGTGCGTCGGGTTTTCGCTGCCGCCGCGGCCTCCTTCCATGTAGCGATCGGTGAAATATTTCTCGATTTCGTCTGCGTAGATCTTGCGCCCTACGTTCCACACGCGCCAAGTGTGAGGATCGCCGTGTTCGCCCTTGCGTCGGTCGGGATCGTTGGTGATTCCGATATACCATTCTTTGTAGTTCCCTTCAGTAATCTCGTGTATTTTCTCGATTAATTGGCGCGACAGTCCTTGCACGGCGCAAGTGGCGATCACGCGTATATGAATCCAGCTGTGCGGCATCTGAGCTTTTCCGCGCCTGTCCACTGAGGATCGGGCGCCGGCGCTTGGCCGCGATCCTTGCTGTCTAGCAGACGGGACTGGCCGTAGGTGCGCCCTTGCACCCAGATCCGACCTTTGGCCGTGCCGCGAAGCGGGGCGTCTTTCGGCCCCGCCTTCAGTTTCCCGCAGTTTCTTCGTGCACGAGGCGGAGACGCCAGATTCCCATCCAAATGTTTCGGGCTCTAAAATCGCTCGCCCCGCTTTGCTCCCGCGGCCCGGCCTGCCGCGCACGATGCAGATCTCGCATTGTCGGAGGTTCTAGAGGCGAGACCTCCACTTCCGCAATTCGGCAAACCCTGCATCGCGCGGTATCGGGTTCTCTTTTGCCGGCACTCCTGCGACGCTCTGTTCGTAGAACGCCTCGCCGGTCCTCCCGGGATATTTGGCCATCGAAGACTCGTAGAAATCCCAGTGTACCCGGTAGTGGTTCGTGCCTATGATCGGCTCCCACGCCTCTTCTACCTCTTCGTGTTCCACGTCCGGGCCTACTATGAACTCGATCTCTGCTATCTCGCGCAGGCTGTTGCTCTTCCACGCGTTCTGCACTAGTTCGAAAGCCGCGACGTCGGTTTTCGGGGCGCTGTACCCAAAGACGGTCAGCACGGGCGCCTGCCTCAGCCCCCGCCGCGCGGTCGCCCACTGGGCCCTTACGAACGGCTCCTTGTCGTAGTCTTTCTGCCTGATCGGGTAGAGCAGCGGGGTGTTTTTGTACGGCTCCCCGCACGTCGTGCACGCCCGCCCGGCGCTGTCGTACTTTTTGTCCCGCTCGCAGTACCCGATCCTCACGTTGCCGTGCGGATAGACCACTCGGGGCACGTCCAAGCCCGACAGCACGTTCCTTTCCATCGCCATGTGCAACAAGGGATCCCAGTTGAACGTCACGACGATGTCGTTTTCTCCAAGCGACAAAACCAGGTGATCGTAGAGCGTGGGCTCGTCTGGAATCTCCAGCCCGCCAAAGTAAGATTCTACCCTGCGTTGGACCTCTTTTATCTTGTCCGCCTCGCCTTTTTCGTACAGCTCGCTGAAGATGTCTTCGAAGTTCCGCTCGTAGTCGATCCCCCACCCTCGGAGCATGTCCTTGACCCCTACAACCTTTGCAAAGTCTGCCATCAGGGGGAGTTTTTCCCCGTTCCTGTCGCCGTCCGGAAACGCCGCGCGGCTCGCCCCCGCGCCCAATATGACGACGTGGGGGCGGCCTGCCAACGATCTTTTTACTTCGTGCTGCACGCGCGCGCCTTTCGTCCGGGCGTAATGTGCCTTTGCGATCCAAGACTTGGCCGACCCGGCTGGCCCGCACTGCGTACAAGCGCCTCTGCGGGGCCGCGTGCGTCAACCGGTACCAGATCCGGGCTGCCCTGCTCGGTCTAGGCCCGGCCGCGTCTTTGGGCTGGCGAAGCCCGGCACGCGCACATCTTCGGGCGCCCGCGCAACGCACATTAGGCGGGGCCACGTCTTTGGCCCGTGAGAAGGTTCGATCTAAACATAGAGCGGGTGCTGGAAGACTGGGACATTCACCACGCCGTCAGGGAGATAATCGCCAACGCCGTCGACGAGCAGGCGCTTACGGGCACCAAAGACGTAGAGATCTCGCAAAAGGGGAATCGGCGCTTTTCGATACGCGATTACGGGCGGGGGTTGAGGTACGAGCATCTTACGCAGAACGAGGACGAAGAAAAGGCGTCAGAGCCGGGGCGCGTGATCGGGAAGTTCGGCGTGGGGCTGAAGGACGCGCTAGCTACGTTCGACCGGCACCAAATAGGCGTGGCGATAAGAACCAGGCACGGGGACATCGCCATGGCCAAATCCCCCAAGCACGAGTTCGAAGACGTGATCACGCTGCACGCAACGGTCGCCCCGCCGGCAGATCCCCAGATGGACGGGACGGAAGTGGTTCTTGACGGATGCACGGGGGCAGAGATTGACAAGGCCAAGAGCCTCTTCCTCAGGTTCAGGGGCGACCGGGTGCTGGAAAAAACGCAATACGGGGAAATTCTAGAAGCAAAGGCCACGGTTGGCGGCAACCCCGTGGCGCGGCTCTCGGCCGCGTCGGGGCAGCCGGAAGGCGCGAGAATCTACGTAAACGGGGTCACAGTCGCCGAAGAGCCCAATTTCCTCTTTTCCTACAACATCACGTCCATGACCGGATCCATGAGAAAGGCGCTCAACCGCGAAAGGACGCACGTGGGACGCACCGCGTACGCAGACCGGGTGAAATCCATCCTGCTGGCCGGCCGGAGCCTGGAGGTCGCAAGGCTGCTGACGCAGGATCTCGGACGGTACCAGGCGGGGACGCAACACGACGAGACGAAATACGTGGAAGTCTCGACGCACGCGTCCAGGATCCTCAACGCGCACTCGTCGACGGTCTTTGTCACGCCGCGGCAACTGGAAGCCAACGTTAACGCGATAGACCACGCCAGGCGCGACGGCCACTCCGTCACCGTCGTGCCCGAGAGCGTGAGCTACAAAATCAGGGGACTGCGGGACATCGTGGGCGAGGTGATCAGAGATCTGCCGCAATACGCCCGAGAATTCGACGAAAGCTTTGAGTTTGAATTCGTAAGCCCGGAGGATCTGACCGCGGCAGAGCGCAGGATCTACGACAAGACGGAGCGGATCTTTAACCTCATCGGCGGCAGACCCAGGGAGATCAGGACGGTGCGGATCTCTGAGACCATGAGGCCTGACAGTCTCGGCGCCGACGCGCACGGCGCGTGGGACTCGGACGAAAGCTTGGTGGTGATCAAAAGATCGCAGTTGGCGGATCTCGAATCGTACGCCGGAACCCTTCTCCACGAGGCCGCGCACGCCTTGAGCGGAGCGAGCGACGTGTCGCGCGATTTCGAATCCTCGCTCACCCGCATAATAGGCAAGATATGCGCAAGGCTTTCCTGAGGCCGACCGCAGTTCCGGGCGCCGCTGCAGGGCAGACAGGCGCGTTGTGCGCCCGCGCAAGACGGGCCGCCCGTGCGGCCGCCCGGATCGGGCAGCCGCCTACCGGCGCATTTCCAGCGTCTTTGTCATTTTGGAGTGGAATTCCGGCACGTTCTGAGACCATATCCGTATGCGCTCTTCCTCCTCGTAGTCGTAGCGGTAAAACTCGTTCACGGTCCATTCCAAAAACTCCCCAAACGCGTTCATTTTTTTGTCCCTTTTGTGGAGAAACCCGGTCCTGGCCTCGCGCAGCTTTTCCGCGACGCGCTGTATCTTTTGCCGGTTGTCGCCAAAGTAAGATCTCAGCGACAAGTCCACCTCGTAGCGCTCTTCCGAGCCGTCGCTCAGGTTGACGTCGTTCAACATGGCCTTGAGATCCCGGCAGATGTCGCGCGTCTCGTCCAGAACGTCCCCGTTGTTGACCCCGGATCTCCAACGATCGTAGAATATCTTGCCCACGGCGACGGCCAAGGCGGTTGCGCCCAAAGCGAACCCCAAGACGGCCAGCGACGCCTCATCCATGCGCGACGCTCCCTCCCTGCCTTAAAATTCCTATTTATCGCAGGCGCGCCCCCCGCAAGGCCTGCCCGCGCGCCTCCCTCGGGCAGCTTTGGCCCGATCCGGGTCCGCGGGCGGCCGCCCCACCAGTGACGGGCGGGCCGCGCGTTATGCCGGATGCTGAAAAACGCCCCCAGTTCAATGGAACGGCGCAGATCCGGCCGCACGGGCAGGCCCGGCGCCTTTGCGGCCGTCCCGTCCCTGCCGCCGGTTCCCCGTCCAGCCCGCGGTTTGTGCCAGCTGGCTCCGGCGGGACCCGTGCGGGACGAGCCTGCACGGCCCCTGGTTCCGGGAACCGTCCCGCCTGCCGTCATGCCGGGGGGCTTTTTCTGCACGACGTCCCTAAAGCCCGTGCCGCGCATCGGCGCGGCAGACTACGGGTTGGGGCGAAAAATCGGCGTCTCGGGCGGCCGCCACGAACTAAAACGAAACATCGCTCAGATCCCGGCGTCTGGCGCGCTAGGCAGAATCTTGGCCCCGCCGGAGCCGCCGGGCGGTTTCCTGACGGCTTCGGCAAACCGCCCTTTTTCGAATCCGGGCATCTCTTGCATGCCCGTCTTGGGTGCCTTTGGGTATTCGCTGTACGTCCTGCCGTTGATGGTGCGCCCGCCCGACTTTGGCCTGGGCCCGCCCCACTGCTTGAAGAACACCTTTACTTTCTGCCTTTTGCACTGCCTGATGAGGCCCTCCACCCACTTTTTCTCCACCTTCCTGTGGCCGGGGCCGCTCTCGCCCCCGATTATGGCCCAGTCTATATCCGCCAGGTCCACCTCGTCTATGTTCTCCAAGAGGGGCTCAAAGCTGACGAACCGCACGCCGCACCTGACCTTCCTGAGCGCGTCTATCCTGCGCGCCGCCCTGTTGTCCTCGACGCTGACCCCCATCCATATGTGGCCCGGGATCGGACGCCCAAAGTACCGGCAGAACAGCTCCGCGAAGCGGGCCATCTTTTCGGGGCGCTTTGTGAGTATCTGGTAGGTGTGCCAGTCCGCCCTGACCATGGTCTCAAAGCAGCTTGCCACAAACTCCATCCTGGACTCCTTGTGGAACAGGTCGGACATGCTGTTGACGAATATCCTGCGCGGCTTTTTCCACCTGAGCGGAAGCTCCGCCTCGCCGTCGTGCTCTGTGAACCCAAACTCGTTTTCGTACTTTGCTATACCCATGGCCCGGAGCCTCTTGGAGAGCTTTTCCGCGTAGCAGTTTTTGCACCCCGCCGAGATCTTCGTGCAGCCCGTGGTCGGGTTCCATGTGGCCTCCGTCCACTCTATAGCCGAGCCTTCCGCCATCACACACGCCTCCGGCCGCATTGCGGGCCGGGTATATTTCGGCTTTTCGCAGACTTTCTTTGTACCCTATAAAAAGAAAATTTTCTATTGCGAGGCACCAATTACGCAAAACCGCGCCGTGTTTTATATCCGTAAACTTAATATTAAGCGGAGCGGGCACCAAGTTCGTTGCCCGACACAGACAAGACCGTATGGCCCATAAAGCTGCACACTAAGGCAAAGCACCAGATTTTGGAAGGGTACCTGAATAGGTGGATGCCCATCTTGGCCGGCACGGTTCCAAAACTGGTGTACCTTGACGGATTTGCGGGCCCGGGGGTTTACTCCGACGACGAACCGGGATCTCCGGTCATCGCGCTCACAGCTGCCAAGGAACACAGCCTGGCACACAGATTCAAGAAAATCGTTTTTTGGTTCATAGAAGACGATCCGGCGCGGGCCAAGATGCTCGAAAAAACACTGCGGGACAAGTTTCCAGATCTCCCGGAAAAATTTCCGTATACCGTAGAGACGTCGGAGTTCTCCATAGGCCTGAAGAAGACTCTGGACAAGATTGAAGCCGACGGCGAAAACCTGGCTCCGACGCTTGCATTCATAGACCCGTTCGGTTTTTCTAAAATTCCGATGGATCTCATTAAACGAATGCTGAGATACGACAAGTGCGAGGTCTTGATAACCTTCATGTCTTCGTACATACTGCGATTCCATGATGAAAAGAAGGAAAGCGCACTGGACGAACTTTACGGAACGCCAGAATGGCGCAAGATCCTGGACATGGACAACCCGGAAGAGAAAGAGAAATTCGTGGTCGATCTGTACGTGCGACAGCTCGAGCAGGCCGGTACCAAATTTCATAGGACATTCAAAATGATCGGGAAAAACAACCAGCCGTTGTACTACCTTGTCTTTGCCACGACGCACATAGCCGGCCTAGAGTCCATGAAGGAAGCCATGATGAAAGTAGATCAGCGAGGCACTTTTAAAATATCAGACAGAACCGATCCACAACAAACCTTCCTTTTCGACTATTCGACCAAGGCGTGGATACCTGCCGCAGCCAAAGCGATCCACGAAGAATTTGCGGGACAACAGAAACACATCACTGCTGTCAAAAAATTCGTCTTGGTAGAAACGCCGTTCCTGTTCAAGAAAGAGATCCTGAAGCACATGGAAAAAGAAGGCAAGATTACGGAAGTCACTGGAAGAACCAAGAATCTCACGTACCCGGATTTCTGCACCATCACTTTTTCGTAGGCGGTTACGGCGTCCGGGCGCGAGACGGAGGCGCGCGTGGGTTCGTCACGTGGCCGATTGTGCCGGTCGGCGGCGCCTGCCCTCCGCCGAATCCATGCCTTTCCACACAGTTGGCAGGAGCGTCCGGGCAGCCGCCCGCTTCCGTGCCTGCCTTCGTGCCAGCGGAGCCTGGGTCTCAACGCAGACCGCGGCGACAAACGGCGCATTCACGCGCGCCTGAATACGCCGCCCCACCGCCCAAAGCGGCCTTCGGCTCTCCGCGGCGCTTTTCCCTTGCGCGCAGCTCTGTTTTCCGGCCCTGCCTGGCCCAGACGATCCTGCCCGTTTTGACGAAATAATGCGACCCGCACGGCAGGGACCAGTTCCCGATGGACGGATCCAGTGTTACGGACCGGCCTTCCCACAGTAGCGTCCAGCCCACCGGCCTGATCGGCGTCACGACTCTTTGGCCGCACCCGCAGGCGCACTTGTGCATGGCCGTGGCGTATGCGATCGATACGTACAGGACGCCGTGCTCCAGCTCGTCCGGTATAACGTCAACAAACCGATGCTCGATTGTCCCGAGTTTTTCCATCATCTGCCAGGGAGTTCGTGGTGATAGAGTAGACTGCGTGGTGCTCGTTTTTAAAGTCGTGGTAGAACCCGCACATGCGCTTCCATTTGATCACGGCCAGCGCCGCGTTGAGCGCGTTCAGGTCGGCCACCTGGATGTTGCTGGAATACTCGTCCCGCACGTCCTCTCCGAGCGGTATTCTGTCCAGCGCGCGCGGGTTGTCCGGGGTGCAGGCGGTCACCCTACACGAGCCGGTAAGCGAACCGTCTACGTTTTCAATCCCCATCCCGACGTCGATGAAACGCGCGCCGTTTTCCGCCAGGTGCGCGATTATTGTCTTGCGCGATCTGGCGTTGTCGACGCACAAAAACACAATGTCCATCGCGTCCAGATCCCCGACGTTGGACTCGTCTATGTGCTGCACGTGCTTGACGATGTTGCCGTGCATGCGGGAATAGACGGCGGCGAACCTGTCAGCCTTGGTCACCTCCTTGGACAGCTCTTCTCCCGACGGCGCCCCCGGCGAGCGGAAGGCGTTGTGGTTGGAAAACACGTCTTGGTCGAAGATGTGGATCTCCTTGGCAGGCGTCTTGGCCACCAGATCCAGAACGTACGAACCGGTGCCCCCGAGCCCCACGATGGCGACGCGCCACTCCCGGAGCTTGTCGTTGACCGACGCTATGCCGGCCCTGCCCGAGGCGGTGTCCGCGTAGCGGAAAATCTGCCTTTCCGGAGTAACGGCGCGGCCGTGCGCCGTGGCGCTTGCCCCCGGATCGACCGCCCTTGCCTCGTTTGAAACAATGCCGACGTATTGCGTCATTTTGTGGTGGTGATCGCTGTAGCCCTCCGGTGGCTTCTGGGAGAACATGTAGCTGGCCCGCAGCCCCTCCCGGATCTGCTCGTCGCTGGCGCCGCCGCCTAGTCCGGACAGCTGGGAGCCGTGCGAATCGCACGGATGACCTCCCGCCCACAGCACGGTGTGATCGTTGGGCTCTACGGCAGTACCCGTGATTTTTATAGACGATGCCAGCGTCCCGTACGCCACTTGCCCGCAGTCGTCGACGTACGGAACGCGCTCGATCACGAGGTGGGTACCTGAAAGATGCACGGCGTAGCCCTCGTCGCGGAGCCTTTGTAGATCCGAGTTAAGATTTATCAGCTCTGGTGACATCGAATACCATCCCATTGCCGCAGGTAACGCTCTGGTCGGCCACGAGAATCCCCTCCCGGCATCCCTCCGGGCCGCAGCTGTACGTGACGGTAAACATTTCGTCCGGGCCGTGCGGGGACGGAAAGGCCAATTCCACCACTTCTTCGTACTCGATCGCCCGGGTATGCAGAGTCTTCTTCTGCGCGTTGACGATTATCTCCAGATCGCATGATTCTGCCATGGGGTACAGTAAACGTCCGTGTTTATAATATTTGCGAGGCCGCTTTCCGCAAACCCGCCCGTCCTAGGCACGGCTCAGGCACGCGCCGCCCGCAGCTGGAGACGGGGGCGCGCCGGACTCCGGGCGGCCCGGCGCCGGCCGGGCCTGCGATCGGGCGCCGCCCTTTCGAGCGCCGGCAGATACCCGCCAGCCCCTTCGGGGCCAGCCTATTTTTCATGCGCGCCGCCTGCGCCCGGATCGGGCTCGAATTCTTTGGGCAGCCGGCCGATTATGCGCTCGGACTCTAGCCCTGCGTGCACCGCCCGTTCGATGACGGCCACGATGTCGGCGCCCGCGCACGGGTCGTTGCGGATGCCGCTGTCCCTGTCGATCCTGGCCCCGTACCTGGCCACTACCCATTCGAGCGGCGTGCGGCCGTCGACGCGGTACGTGGTCCGGGGGACGTTCTCGAACAGGACGGCGCCGTCTGCGCGCACCACGGAGGCGTCCCGCCGGTAGCCGCCTTTGGTCCTGCGCCTGCCGAACGAGAGCTTTGCGAAACCGCGCGGCGGCGACTTTGGCGTTCCGAGATCGTGCCTCTTGCAGGCCTCGAAGTTCAGGTGCAGGCGCGCCAGCCTTTGGCCCGCGTCTCTGAACGCCTCAAAGTCGGGCGCCATCGGGATGCGGGGCAGCTCGCGCGACAGGCTGCCGGCGAACTTTTCCCTGTAGCCTGCGTGGTGCAGCATGCCGTAGACGTAATGGAACACGTCCTTTTTGGACATCCGGCGGCCGTAAAAGCCCCGGTACTCGGACAGGATTCCGTCCGTCACGTTCTCTTTCCTGGATCCGCTCTCGTAGGCGTAGAGGGGGAAGCACAGGCCGTTGGAGACTAGCTGCATGTCCGGCGCGGCGCCCGTCGCGAGCGCCGAAAAGTCCCCGCCAATCCTGGAAACGCATATCGCGACGTTTTCCGAGCCGCCCCGCGGGAAGAACGACGGGATCTTCGACATGGCCGAAATAAAGACCCGGTCAAAGTAGGCGTACTGCCTGAAGAACGGCCGGTACTGCGCCGGCCTTATCTTCCCCCGATCGAGGCTCTGCTTTCCCAGCCTTCTTGACGCGGCCGACAGGTCTTCCGACCACTTGCCCCGGCTCGGATCCGCTCCGGGCCCGCCGGGATCCCGCCCGTTGTAGTATTCTATGTGGCGCTCCATGTTTCTGGCGAGCTCTTTTCTGGAAGAGTTGTACACCCACGCGTCGCGGCGTGTCGCCATTCCGGGCGAATGCGCCTCGAAGATTCCGTCGCGCCGCCTTCCGGACTTTGCGTCGCTCCCCATGGGCGCGTATTTTCCGAATTCTTGGCCGCGCTGGTCCAGCCAGTCGTGGCGCGCGTCCGGCTTAATTATCCGCCAGCGTCCGATCCCGCCGACGGATCCTGCTTTCCCGACAGCGCCCAGTTTTGTTTTGGCAGGCAGCGAGTCCCCGATGTCCTTGTAGCGTATGGCGCGCTCTTGCCTTTGCGGGTTCTTTACGAGCAGAACGACCGCGACGGGGACGCGCGATCCGCTGCCGAACACGTTGCCGCCCTCCTTCTTTGAGGCCTCCCCGCGGGTTCTTCGGTTGCCCCGCAGATCGAGGCACCAGATCTCGTCGAATTCTTCTGCCAGGCAGGCCCTGATGCCCGAGCCCGTCTCGGACCTGATAAAGCTGGAGTTTGTGATGAACGCGACGATCCCGCGCTTTCCCACGCGGTCGCTGGCCCATCTGAGGGCCCTTGCGTAAGAGTCGTACAGCCATCTTGAGCCGCGCGTCTTGGTCTTTGCCCCGTACGTGCCCCTGATCCTTTCGTCGATTTTCGGATATTCGGCGCCCGGGTTTCCGCCGCCACGGGCGCCCCGGCCGCCGTACGGCGGGTTTCCTACCGCGACGCAGATGCCGGATCGCGCCGCCCCTAATCGGGGGCCCATCTGGAGCTACTGCGCGCTCGCCTATTTTAGGCATGGCGGACAGATCCCGGCCGGTCGCGCGGCGCCCGAACCCGTGCAAGAGATCGAAGTCAAGACACAAACTCCGACGTGCCGTGCAGAACCTCGATTGGCGCACTTTACGCACGACTTCTAAAACCCTCTTCGGCGCCTTTCGTGTTCTCGGTGCATTTCATTCACTTTTTCTTCTAGCCTGCCGATTTTTTGTTTTAGTTCGTCAACGTCACCCTCTAAAGGCCGTGCCCAATTACTCTTCGCAAAAGTGCTCCCTCCTACCCCGAACAACCTTTCTTCGGTCTGTTTTAATTTTGCAAGCGTCTCTTGCACCTCGCGTCTAGTCCGCTCCACTTTTCGCTTAGTCCGCTCCAAATTATTCCTGTCTCTGCCGATCTGCACTTTCAGATCTTTCAAGTCGGAAGAAAACGTCCACAATAATCTAAGACCCAAAAACAGGCCTAAGACCACCAACGGCGCACCTAGAATACTGCCATACAGGTCTAGCAGATCAGAACCAAGCAAAAACCCACCGCCTGCCAAAAAAACATCCGCGGCCACAAATTCAGCAGTTTCGTGTTTTGTCTTGAGTATTCTTGCCTTCAACTATTCAGAAAATAACGCCTTTGTTTAAAAAGCTTGTTTTTGAGTGGCTTTGACAATTCGTATTTTCGTGCATGCGCAGTTGGATCGGCCAAAAAACGGCTCTACCCAAGCACGGAGTGTAGAATTGACTAACAACGCCCCTTTGATCGGCTCTCCTACAACCCTTCCGCTCTAGGCCGACCTCCAGATCCGGTCTTTTTTTGAGCCCCGTGCAATGCGCCTTTCGCAGCAGCTACGGCGTGTGTAATATGGGATGCCTAGCGGAGCGGCGCCAAACTATATTGGGATGCGCGCAGTTTGTGGACCGGGAGGATTCTATGACGGGCAGATGCGGATTGCCAAACTCTGCTTGCGCCGCAGCATGCACTAGCAAGACTCGGGGCATCGAACGGCGCCAGTCTTCTATAACACCACGCCAAAGCAATTTCCCTCTCGTACTTCGGGCGTAGGCTAGGGTGGAGGGAAATACATCTGAGTGGTGTTATAGATCTGCCCCACACATCACCAAAGTACCACGCTTGTCGCTTTTGCTAAAGATTCCAACGTGGCTGAACTGTGGATAATTTTTCTCCCAACTTGTCCAGTATTTTTAGGATGCTGTCGTCTTCAATCCCGGCTTTGACGTCCGGTTTCAGATCGTCCAGCAAACCTCTGACTGTCTCTTCGACTTGGTCCATGCCATCAGCAGTAATGTCGGCAGGAAAAACATTGACGGATCCGTCGCCCACGTACTGCTTAGTTCCATTGATTAGGCCCTTGTCAACCAAATACTCTATATTCACATTCCTGTTTATCTCGTCCACACCGTCAAGTTTCTAGATTGTATGGTGGGTGTTTTCCGCTGAATTTGGCCCTGTAATATTGACACAAGATAGAAAACCGGATCCTGTCGTTGTTCACGCCGTTTCTCCGCTACATGATGTTATATGCGTTACTGTAGGTCCTAAGTGTGGACTCAGGTCGATTTGACTGGCGTGCCTAGGCTGCTCCGGTTTGGCATGCACGGTGCCGTTGCGCGCGGGCTCTGGCTCCGCTGCGCGGCGAAACGGGATTCCGAGCCGCCGCCCGGCGGCGAAACGGCCCAACTGCGGCCGGGGCCGGAGAACGGCCTCTGTTTGCGGCGCGCGTTTGCGCCGTGGACGGATGCGCGTCAGGCGGCGGCGCCCGAAAAGGCCACCGGGCCTGCATCTGCCCGCCCGTGCCGGGCGGATCGCCGGCTCGGGCCGCGGATGTATGTGACAAGTGGATGCGAATCCTAGGCACGGATCGATACGCTATTGGGCAAGCCGCCCCCGGGTTTTACACGAATGGCGTACATGATCAAACACGCCAACTATAAATACGGGGTTCACGCCACCTGTGTTTAGTTTGGAAGGAGATTGGTACGATGTTGCACAGATCTGCATGAACGGGCACGTTATAAACGATCGTGTAAAGTCAGACCCAGAATCCAACCACAAGTTTTGCCGAACGTGTGGAGAAAAAACGATAACTAATTGCACAGACTGCGACAAAGAGATCCAAGGGCGCCATCACATAAAAAATGCATTCATAAATGTTGTCGGTCTTTTGCCCACAGCTCCGCCATATTGTGAAGGCTGCGGATTCCCGTATCCTTGGACAAAATCGCGAATGGCGGCGTTGAAGAAATTGCTGGGCGAGTTGGAGATGGAAAAGGCAGAAAAGGCCAAACTGCGCGGGACTGTTAAAGATCTAGTGCGCGAAACGACTAGAACCGAACTCGCGGCAAACCGCTTTAGGGTGATTTTCAACAAAATAAAACCCGAGCACAAGAAGATGGTTGAGAATATGGCAGTCAATGTAATCTGCGAACCAGCCAAGAGGCTGATATTCGGAGAACTGGGCGCATAGTCCCGTGCGCGCTATCGGGACAACGGGCGCATGGCCACATAACCGCCGAAATAGGCCACAAGATCATGCACGCAGACGCACGCTGGCCGTGGCGGGGGGAGCGAATGCGCGGCTAACCTGCCTAGGAAGACGGGCGCGGGGCCGCCGCCGGCGCGGGAGCGCGCTCACGGCAGGTTGTCTAGCAGAACGTGGCGGTCCAGCCACATGTTCCGGTGCTCGCACGAGGTCTCCGACGTCATTAGGCACGCGTAGCACGAGGCCCCGCTGTAGCCGCCGCTGCGGAATTCGGCGTCCCCGCAGAGCGGGTCCCCCGAGCACGAAGAGGCCTTTTCGAGCGCCGCGCGCAGTATCTTTTCCATGTGCGGTGCAAGGCCGATCAGCCCGCCCAGCGTGCCCTCGTTCCCCGGCTGGGTCGCGTACAGGAGCACGCCGCCCCTGCACCTGCCCCCGTCTCGCTCGAAATACACGCGCTCCCTTATGGAAGCGGGCGAATACCCCGCCTCCTCGCCTATGGCCCTTATCAGCAGGTGGGAAACGGTGTGCCACCACACGAACCCCGGATCCAGCTCGTCCCTAGAGCTGTCCGCGTCGCGGAACACGAACCCCGAATACTGCCCGGCGCCGGCCGCGCCGCCCGTCCACGCCCCGGCATGCGCGCCTTTTGCGCAACCCGACCACCCGCAGTCCTTGTCCAGGCGCACGAATACGCCCTCCCCGAAAAATTCCACGCCCGGAAACCAGAGGCCGGATCCTTGTCGGCTGTGGCCTATCCGGACCAGCTTGGGGGGCGCCGACCCGACGCTTTCCGGCATGTCCCTGCGGAACCCCGTCTGGACGGTGACCGTCCTGAGCGTCTGGACGGGGGTGATCCTGAACGCCGTGCCTTTTTTGGTGCGCACGATTCCGATCTCGCGCGGCTCGATCTCGAAAATGATCTTGGCCTTGGGCCTTTCGGCCTCCTGGGGAGGGGCACCGTGCACGGACGCCTTTACGAGCTCGTGGAATTCGTCCATTATGAGGTCGTGGTACGGGCGGGGCCGGATTTTCCCGTGCTCTTCGACGGCCTGGCGTATCTCGCTCCAGTCCGACTCCCGGAACTCGTCGAGCACGTCCTTGCGTATTTTTCCGGCGGAGTGGAGTTTTTCCAGCACTTTCATCATTTTCCCCTTGGATCTGGCCGGCTGGAACATCAGGGCCGTCTGAATGTCGCTGTTTTGCAGGTGCAGGTTCAGGCTGGTGTTGGTAGATCGTATGGACAGCAGGGTCCGGGTCTCGGGCAGCCTGAGGTTGGAGGCGCGCCTGGTGATCACCTTTGCCTTTCTTTTACACGCCTCGCTGGAGCGCTCGGATCCCCCGTATTCCCTCTGCGGATGCCTTCCGCGGCAGGGCCATTCGGAATAGTATATCCTGCCGAACTGCTGGGTCGTGCCGCACCGCGGGCATTCGAGCACCACGTCGCTCATGGTGCTCCCGCGCCGGTGCCATCTGACCGCGTCCCCCGAAAGCCCCGGGTGGAGCGATCCGGTCTTGCCCGCGCAGGCTGCCCCGCGGTGGACCATCCCGAACCAGTTGATCTCGTCCAAATGGCCGTCCCCGCACGCCATCACGAACCCGACTGCCGCCCTGCCGCCTCCGGTCTCCGCGTCCTTGCACACGGGGCACAGATCTTCCCTGTAGATCAGCGATCCTCCGCCGTGGTTCTGGTTGGGGCAGATCTTCCAGACTGGAAACGGCGCGGTGCGGTATACGTCCCCCTCGTGCCCGAGCTCGGGATTGGTCGGGAGCCTGTATATCTTGGCGCCGTCTAGCAGGCCCTCGGACATCCTCTTGTCGTCTATGCGGTAGTCCTCCGGCCGGAAGCCGGACGGATGAAAGAGCCCGATCCCCGCGTCCGGTATAAGCCGGGGGCCGTCCCTGCCCTCCAGAATCGCGCCCGGGCCGTACACGAGTATGAACTGCGAGGGCCTGATCTTCTGGGTCATGTCTGGAAGCCGGTCTCCTCTTCTATGTTCCTGAGGGACTGCGGGGCGTTGCGGTACACGACTGCGGCGTTCGAATGCTCGTGCCTCGGATCCCCCAGCACCACCGCCTTTTTCGGGGCGCCGTATTCGACGTACGCCAGGTCCGGATCCCGCTCTGCGCTGCTCCTCCACCGCTCTATCGCCCTCCGCGCGCCCTTTTCCGTCTCGCCCTCCGCGGGCCTTCTGGAGCCGGGCTGCTTTTGCGATCTGGCCTCCAGAATGCGCGGAACCGCGCCGACTTCCGGGGCGCCGAAGTCCCGGCCCATTTTGGAGGCGTTTTTGCCCGCCCATTCCTGGGATGCCTCGCGGGCGTTCCTCAGTATGCCGACCATGACCGGCCCCTCCGCCCGCTCCCTGACCCGCTTGGCGAACGGGAACACGGTGGGCGGCTCGACGAACCTGTGGAGCTGGCGGTGGTGCCTGACGAAAAACTCGTAATGGTTCAGATCGCGCGGCTTTGAGGCCTGGTGCAGCGTGACCACTATCGCGCCGCTTTTCCTGCCCACCCTGCCGGTGGCCTGTATGTAGGCAGACGAGGTCTTGGGCTGGCCGTTGACTATCATGGCCCCGAGCCTCTGCACGTCCACGCCGGTGCCGAACATGGAGGTGGTGAACAGCGCGTCCAGTGCGTCTTCGGATCCGGGGTGTTGCTTGCCCAGCAGATCCAGTATCGACGGCAGGTTGGTAGAAGGCGTCCTTCCGGACAGCTCTTGGCACCTCTCTTCCCTGACGACCCGGGCCTCCGATCCGGAACGCTCTGCCAAGTGGCGCATCCACTCGGGGATCTCTTGCCTGTACAGCGCCCGCGCGCCCGCCAGCTCCCTTACCGTGTTAAAGTACCCTATCACGGTCCAGAACCGGTCCGCGCCCAGTTCGCCGGCGCTCTGGGTCAGCCTGGACCATATCCTGACGACCGGCGTGAGCGCGCCGCGGCCCGGGGCGCAGATTCCGACGTGCAGACGCCCGGCTTCCGCGTCTTGGAGCGGGTGGGCCGGCGTTTCCCGGACGAAGAACCTGTCGTCGGCGTCCAGCCCCTTGGGCGGGAACACCGCGATGCCCCTGGCGAACAGGGCCTTTACGTGGTCGCCCGAGCGCTTGGCGGTGGCCGTCGACGCGACGTACTTTACCCGGCCGTCGGCGGAGCACAGGTGATCCACGGCAGACTCGTATATGCCCACCATGCTGCCCAGCGGGCCGTCGAGCAGGTGGAGTTCGTCCTGGATCATGAGATCGGGCGGCCGTATCCTCCGCGCCAGCTTTGCGTGGTTCTTTTCCCTGCCGCCCGCCGGGCTCGGATGCGCGACCGACCTCCTGTGGTAGCCCTTGACGTTGTGGTGGTAGTCGACGTTGCCGAACAGCGAGCCGCTCTGGGGCTCGAATGGGATCCGGGCCAGTTTGTCCACGGTCGAGACGATCATGGTGGGCAGGATCCTGTACAGCTGCTCGTCTACGGTGAACGCCGGGATGGGTATGCGGTCCGAAAGGCTGCGCTCTATGGCGAACGCTCCGTTGACGTCCATCATGCAGTTGCCGTCCATGCTCCGGACGCCGCGCACGGCCTCTTCGGTGTCTGCGCAGTCGGGCACCCTGCCGTGGACCCTGCCCAGGGGCGCCCCTCCGGCCCATTTCGCGACCAGCCGGCAGCCGGGGTTCGGGCAGAATATCTCAAAGTCGTATTCCCTTCTCTTCCCGTCCTTGGCATAGTCCCGTATAAAGTACCCCGGCCGAGACGCGCTGGCCGGCGCGAGCCTTGCGGGGGTGCCGTTTTCCCCCAGGCGCTTCCGTATCCTGGACCAGAGCCCGTCCAGATCGCTGCCCCGGATCCTCGAATCGGAGTGGAGCCCGACGGACAGGGTGAACACGCCTTCGACCGCGTTCTTGGTGACGCGGGACTTTGTGATTTTCACGTATGGCGCCTCGATCCCGGACAGGCCCGCCGCGTTCAGTCCCCGGGCCGCGGTGCGCACCACGTAGTGTATCTCGGCGTCTTCGAGCCCCATCTTGGGCGTGGCCAGCACGGATCCGCACGCGGGGCATTCGAGTATCTGGGCCGGCTCGCCGTCGTTTTCGTGCTCGCCGGCGTGCTTGAGGATCTCCAGGGCTCCGGGCACCGTGCTCCCCCCGAACCACGTGTCGTCCAGCTTGTTGGGCGTCACGGTGCTGCCCACCCAGAGCCCCACCGAAAAGGGCGCGGTGCCCCACAAAAACCCCTCGTCGCCCCGCCGGCCCCGGGGCCTCCAGCCGACGCGGCCCCCGCTCAGCCCGTCCACCCTGAGGCGCTCCATGGCCGTAAACAGCGCCGCGGTCCTCCTGAACTGCTGTATGGTCAACAGCCGCAGGGTGTACCTGCTTATCACCGAGACGCCCTCCCCCGAGCGCGCCCACGTGTGGCTTTTTGCCGCCCGGAGCCGCCTGTATGCAGAGACCATGGCCACCAGGAACAGGTAAGCCTCGGTCTTGCCTCCCCCGGTGGGAACCCAGAGCAGATCGCACGTGCCCCTGTCTTCGGACTTGCGGTTCAGGATGGATTCGGCGCTCATCAGTATGAAGCCTAGCTGGAACGGCCTGAATTCCATGCCCTTCCGCCCGGCCCATTCGGCCTGCTCGTCGATGGCGCGGCTTGCAAAACAGAACGCCAGCCTGGCGTCGTCGTCCTCGCACACCGTCTCTATCCCGAGCTTTATGCGCCTGTGAGCTTCTTGCGCCGCGCGTATGATCTCCGACTTTACGTCGCGCCGGACTCGGCAGCCGCGCAGCTCGTCTATCCACCGCCCGTACTCGGAGTCGAACGGCTCCAGGTGGCGCCTGAGGGCGGCCTTGTCGTACTCTTGCGCGTATTCGCCCGGTTTCAGCAGGGGCCGGTTTTTCCCGCGCCATTCAAAGTCCGGCGACATGACGTTGTGCATGGGCACGAATTCTGTCCTCGCGTCGCAGGCGGCAAACTTGGCGCGCTGTTTTGCGGGCAGGATCTCGCGGTCGGCCCACGCGAATCCTGGCTGCGATGCGCATTCGGGGGAGCCCGGATGGTCCGTCTCGGGGTCGACGCCCTTCCAAACGGCGGACGTCATGTGGCCCCTGGCCAGGGATTCCCTGTTTCTGTACAGCACCTCGTCCTCGCTTTCGTCCTTTGAAGCCGCTTCGGCGCCCCGGCCCGGGACGATCTTCGTGCCCGCGCCGCACACGATCCTGATCTGGGGCTGGAACACGTGGTGGTCGGATCCCGCCTTTTTCCCGGGGGGGACTTTGATCCTGTTGACCACGTGCATGCTCACGGAGCGCGCCCCGGGGCCCCGGCCCACGCGCACGTGCACCGAAATCTCGCCGTCCCCGCCCGCCGCGTTTCCGTCAGAATCAAACCACCTCGTCTCTTTGCCCTTTCCGCCCACGCGGAAAATGGCGCACTTTGGAGACCTCGTCCATTGCCCGGCGTCCGGATCCTGCCTGTACCTGGCCCAAGTAACGCACGCGTCGATCTTGGGGACCCCCGACGACGAGATGGAGAACGTAATGCCCATCGTAGACGGGATCTTTTTTGGATCGAGGGCCGGCGACAGCATGGAAGACGGCGAGATCCCGGGTTCGGCGTCCTCGTCCCCCTCCCTCTTTTCCGCGGTGCCGGCGAGATCCGAGTCTGATCCGGGCTCTTCGTCGCGGCGCTCCGCCTCGGCGCCTACGGGCGCCAGTATGCCCGTGATGTATTCGACTATGGGCTTGTCTGCCAGGGTTTCCCGCGGCCCGCCGCGCGGGCCCAGGAGGTTCTTGACCAGATCGCAGACCAAAACTTCCCTCAAGGCGTGCGCCTTGGAGCGGGCCGACTTTATAATGTTGCATCCGGGGCCCGGTAAGCGGTCAGGTCAGTGGATAGCCTAGTCACGAAAAAGCGCCGCGTGTAGATCGGGCCGTGCCTAAACGCAAGCCCGGCCTGGCCGGTTACGGGGCCCGAGAGTTGCCCAACCCCCGTGGCCGGGGTCGCCTCGCGCCACCCTACGTCATCCGTACCTAATTTCCGGGCGTCAAGCGCGCCACGGCGTCGGCGACGGCCCCGCATCCAAGGTTAGGCGGCAGACTGCTTGGTGTGCGCGTGAGTCACGTCTGCCGACAAGTTCCAAGAGCGGAATGGCGCTTTATGGCCGCCTGCAAAAGCCGCCCGCGTCGGGCGGCGCCGCATCGAGTGTTCTTTGGCCCCTGCGGGCGGCTCCGCCTGCCGCCGAGCCCCCAAAACGACGGAATCCGCCGCTTTGGGAGATTTACGGGGGAATTATGCGGCGACCCCCTACGGTTATCTCTTTATTTGCGTGCCGGGGGCCCCCGAGTGTGGGTAGGCCGTATTCGAAAGAACTGGACATGGTGCCCCTGACCTACGCGTGGGCAAACCGCGCCCCGATCGGCGATCTTGGGGCGCTGGTAAACAGGTGCGCCAATGCTCCGCTGTACGCCGTAGGCTCCGGCGGATCTTTTACCGCCGCGACGTTCGCTTCCGCACTGCACCAGCGGGGGGGCAAGATCTCCAGGTGCATGACGCCACTGGAGTTTGTCTGGCACCCGAGCCTTGACGGCGACGCCTGCGTGGCCATAGTCACGGCCGGCGGCAACAACAAGGACATACTGGCGTCCTTCGACAAGGCGGCCGCGTCTGCGCCGCTGACGGGCGTAGTCTCTACAAGCGCGGAGAGCAGGCTGGTCAGAAGGGCGGGCGGCGTCAAGAACGTGCTTGTCCACGCCGCGTGCCCTCCCTCCGGCAGGGACGGGTTTCTTGCCACGAACTCGCTGATCGCCACGATGCTCTGGCTGTCCCGCGCGTACATAGAGGGGCTCTCGCTCCCGTACGAGATTCCAAAATTTGCGAGGCTTGCTTCCTGCGGGCCCGGCGCGTTCGAAAAGGCGCGCGGCAAAAAAACGCTAGTCGTGCTGCACGATGACTGGGGCAAGACGGCCGCGGTCGACGCAGAATCAAAGATGGTGGAAGCCGGCCTGGCCAACGTCCAGATTTCGGACTACCGCAACTTTGCCCACGGCAGGCACAACTGGCTGGACAAGGCTTCAAGCGAGACCTGCGTCGTGGCGATGATCACGCCGCAGTGCCTCGGCCTGGCCGACAGGACGATAGGGTTCGTTCCGGCCGACGTGCCGGTCGTTCGCCTGGCGACGGACTTGGACGGTCCTGCGGCGGCGATAGACCTGACCCTCCAGGTGTTCCGCATGGTGGAGTTTTTCGGCGCCGTCCGGGGGATCGATCCTGGGCGGCCCGGCGTCAAGGACTTTGGACGCCGGATCTACGGCATCGGCGTGCCGAACTTGTGCGAGGACGACCTGGCCGACTTTGAAAGGCTGGCGCTGCGCCGAAAGTTCGGCAGCGCCGGATCCAAAGCCAAGTCGCGCCAAAAGTCGCTTGGCCGTTTCGTCTCCAAGATGCTCCGGCAGGAGTTTGGAGCGGTCGTATTCGACTACGACGGGACGCTCTGCGACGACGGCCGGCGGTTTGAAGGGCCCTCCCCCGAGATCGGATCCATGCTGGCAGGACTGGTCAGGCGCGGGGTGTACGTGGGGGTGGCGACCGGCCGGGGGGAATCGGTCCGCACGCAACTAGCAAGGCTCCTCCCCGGCAAATACCACGCAGGCGTGCTAATCGGATACCACAACGGCTCCCAGATGGGCGGCCTTGCGGACCGCAACGTGCCAGACCCGCACCTGCCTCCAGACGAAGCGCTGCATTCGGCCTTTGAGGCGCTCCAGGCCCGCGGGTTTGAAAAAAACGGCGCCTCGGCTGGGCCTGCGCAGATATCTCTCAGATTGCCCAACCCGGACGCGCGGCAAGTGCAGCGCCTCGTGGAAGAGTCGGGCGTGGCAGGTGTCAGGGCGGTCGAATCTGGGCATTCGGTGGACCTGCTTGCTCCGGGGGTATCCAAACTCTCCCTGCTCTGCCACATCAAGGAGCGGTTGCCGAAGGGGCGCAAGATCCTATGTGTCGGAGACAGGGGCCGGTGGCCCGGCAACGACCACGAACTCCTGGGGACGGAGTACTCTCTCAGCGTCGACGAGGCGTCCGAAGACCCATCGAGGTGCTGGAACCTGCTCCCTGCCCACAAGCGCGGCGCGGCAGGAACTTTGCATTATATGGGATGGTTTGGTGTGCGCGACGGCTTTGTCAAGCTCGAAAAAAATCTCGCAGATATGCGCGGCTCGAATGCCGCTGGAAGGAGACGATGATCGACATACGTGAGACCATCTTGGCCCACGTGCTGGGATGGGAAGAAGACATAGGAGACGAGTACTACGATCTACAAGCGCTGGGAAACTCCGGCTACGACGATTACATGCAGTTCAGGCCCGGGATGAGGTTCGTGGCCAGCCTGGCAATGTGGCTAAAGCAGTTTCCGCCCGAGAAACGCACGGCCGCATACGAGTTTGTCAAAAAGCACGTCTTGTGTATCACGCGGGCACAAATGGAGCAGCTCGTGTCCGTAGCGTATCCGGACTATGTAATACCCATCCTCGCCAAGCAGATTGCGGGCGACGAGTCCAACAGCCTGCGCCGATGGGACGTAACCAAGACGCTCCGCTCTCGAGAGTTCGACATGCTGCACAAACGATGCCTGTTCATGGGCATGAGCGACGGATCCCACATCGACGAATTCAGGCGGAGCGGCGACAAGATAGACCACGAGCAGGTGACAAGAACGCATGAAATAAACAGGGCCAGGGCAGACACGTTGCGCAGAAAACTGGAGAAGAGAACGAATTCGTCTGGACAAAAAACATATTTCCAAAACGTCTTTCTGCTGGACGATTTTTCCGCCACGGGTACAAGCTACATAACCGAGGACGGGCAGTCTGGCAAGATCGCAGCTTTCCACAAAGCCATAACGTCTCCAGAAGACCCGCTGCACGGCTTGGTCGACCTTAAAGATTTGAAAGTTCACGTGATCCTGTACGTCGCCACGGAGCGGGCCGTTGGAACCATACGCAGCAATGGCGAAAAATTGTTTGGCGCCGTCCGGTTTTCGGTTACTGCCATACACACCATACCCGACTCTGTCAAGTTCGACGAATCCGCAAATCCCGAATTTGCAGAACTGGTGCGTAATGAGTGTTTCGGGTACGAGAACATACTAGACGAGCACATGACCGCCGAAAACTCGCCTCAGCCGTGGCTCGGCTTTGGAAGTTGCGGCCTTCCGCTCGTGTTGTACCACAACACACCCAACAACTCTCTGCCCATCCTGTATAGGAACGACGAAAAGACCAAGTTTAAGGGGCTGTTTCCAAGGGTCAGGAGGCACCAGTGATGGCCCCCCGGAACCTCTTCCGCGTGCGCACAGCAGAATATTTGGACGATTACGCGTTTTTGAAATTGTTTGGCGCCGAAGCATTGGATATATTCAACGCCGATAAAGTTTGGGCACAGATGCAAATAATTAGAAGCTCGCGCGGAGGAGGCAAAACATCGTTGTTGCGGATTTTTTCCCCGCGTTCTTTAAACCAGATAAAAAACCAAGCGACGTCCCTAAAACCGCTTGTAGACAAACTGGTGGAACTCGGCGTGCTTTCGGACACACACGAGATCAACATGCTGGGAGTCTCACTCTCGCTGTTTGGAAACTATTCCCTCTTGGAGCATCTGGGCTTTGAGCGGCCACGGCAACAACGTCTGTTCTTCGCGCTGTTGGCAAGCAAGATCGTCATATCTGCCCTCCGGAGCGTGTGCGAGTTGAAGAAGGCCAAGTTTCCGGACGATCTAATCCGCATACGCATAGACCGTCCGCCCGATCCGAACATACGCGAATGCGTCCCAGTTCCGTGTGACGGACAACGGCTGTACGAATGGGCGGCGGAAATAGAAAACCGCGTGTATGCCATCATAGAACAACAGTCGGATTCGGACAAGGATCTGGGCGGGTACGAGACGCTTTCCCTCATACACCTGATCCAGTCTTCCAACCTGTCTTATGACGGCAAACGCGTAGCTGAAAAGACGTTGCTGATGTTGGACGACGCACATTGTCTTACTCCTACACAAAGGAAACATCTTGCGCGCGCTTTAACCAACCTGCGGGTGCCGTTGATATGGGTAGCCGAGAGGCTCGAAGCTTTGAATCCGGAAGACATGCTCTCGCCCGACGGAACCGACGGGAGAGAATGGGGGCCGTCCTTGATAGTAGAGCAGTTTTGGCGACATAAACGCCGTCGTTCAAAGTTCGTTTCCTTCCTGAAGGCAATATCCAACAAACGCGCAAGTTCGGGAGACTCGGACGTGGATTTTTCTGGCATGCTGACTGACGCACTCACACAACATGAGCGTTTCGAAGAAGCGATAGAACAGGAATCCAAACGCATAACTCGAGCGTTCGGCACAAACCCGCAGTACAAAGAGTGGTTTTCCAACTGCCAAAATTGTAGCGGGAGTCAGTCAGAGAGGGCCATGCAGTGGAGGCTGTTGGAGATAAACATAGAAAGGCTAAAACACCACAAACAGCAGCTGCTTTTCCCCAACGATCCCTTAGCTGTCGGTCTGCAGACCACGTCTCCGTCTACTAGGCACGTGGCAAATTTTTACATACGCAAAAAATACAACATTCCGCACTATTATGGTTTCGACAGCCTTGCACGCTTGTCCTCCTCCAACGTGCAGCAGTTTCTTTATTTGGCGGGTGGCCTTTTTGACCAGATCACGAACGCCCGCATAGCCGGCAGGCCTGTCGAACTATCTCCAAAAAAGCAGGACGAAATACTCACACAGGCGGCGGCCCGGCGCTGGGACGACATAATACGAATCATAGACGATCAAGCTCTAGAAAACTTTGTAGACAACATGGCCGACTTTTGCACCAAAGAGACGGATCTTCCCAACGCTCCGTACGACAGCGTTACCGGAATAGCAATATCGACAGAGAATCTCAGGCTCCTGCAAAACCTCCCCCCAAACGGCCATTCTCAACACAGACGGCTGGCCAGCATTCTGTCCACCTGCTTTGCCCACAACATACTGGAGCCCAGACCGTACGCCAAGCAGGGATCTCCGGGAACCACTCATCTGGTAATGTATCTCAATCGACTCTTTTGCATACGCTACAAACTACCGCTTGCGTACGGAGGATGGAGGGAAAAGTCGCTTTCCGATCTGCTGGTTTTCTCACAGACCCGATCCAGCAGGATCCCGCTCCTAGATCACGTTCAAAGCGAACTGGGGGCGAGCTCCGCGTGACGGACTACGTTCGGCGTTATTTCGCGCCCAGCGGCCCTGATTTTGAGGGGTTTTGGAAGGAATACTTGAAGACAGAGCGCCGGATCATGTTCGTGACTGGGCTGGGATTTGATCCGAGATCATTTGACTGCCTCAAAAAAATCATAGCGTGCAACACCAAATCCACGATCGATTACAGGATCGTCGAATACGACTATTTTATCCAGAACGGCAAGATGAGGGACATGTATGAAAATAACCGGAACGAACTGGAAGAAATGGGGTTGCCACAGGCGTCCAAACAACCTATACGCATGCAGGGTGACGAGAACATGACATCCACCGACGCCATCAGGTCAGTTACAGGCGAAGATCTCTGCACGCATTCTGACATCGTCGTCGACGTCACCTCGATGCCGGTGGGGGCTTATTTCCCGATGATTAAAAGCATCTTGTCCATGATCAAACGGTCCGCAGACCCCAAAGTCAGAAAAACCAACCTGCACATAACCGTATCTGAAAACCCCCGCATGGACGCGTCAATACAGGAAACCACCAAAAACGAGAAATCCGCGCACATGCACAGGTTTAGCCAGAGTCTTGAAAAAGAGACGATGCGCGGCGTGCCAAAGGTATGGATTCCGGTGCTTGGCGCCAACCAAAAAGACCAGTTTGGCAAAATAAAATCCCAGATCACCCCCGCCGAAACCATCCCTGTGCTTCCAATGCCGTCGTCTGATCCGTATGAATCCAGAGACATACTCTTGGAATACAGCGCGCTTTTCGACGATCTCCAGATCGAGCAAAGAAACGTGGCCTATTCGGACGAACAAAACCCGTCGGAGACGTGCGCAAAAATAATGGCGATCGCCAGAGACTACGATCGCCTGTGCGCCACAATGAGAAGATGCGTCGTAGTGATCTCCCCGCTCGCAAACAAGCTGCGTTGCATAGGGTGCCTGATGGCAGCATGCGACCTGCTTGACGAGGGCATAGATCTAGCAGTCGCATACGTGCCCAACCAATCATACAGCATCAAAGACACTTTTACGAAAAGCCCCAGCACACTTTGCACGATATGGCTTGCCGGTGAGTGCTATGAGTGACGCCGCTAGGCCCGCATGCGTCGGGACGGGTCTGGTGGTACTCGACGCGATTTATGACGCAAGAGGCGCAGGCCCCAAGTTCTTGGCGGGAGGCTCGTGTGCCAACGTGCTCACGATACTGTCGTACCTGGGATGGGATTCGTACCCGGTGGCGCGACTCGGAGGCGATCTAGAAGGGAGGCGCGTGATCGCGGACATGAAATCGTGGGGTGTGCACATGGAGTTTGTGCAGACCGAGACTGAATTGGCCACCCCTCGGATCATAGAGCAGGTGGGGAGGGGAGGGCGCAAGACGCACAGGTTCCGTTTCACGTGCGACCACGGCCGCCGGCTCCCCCGGCGGAGGCCGTACACCCTCCGGGCGGCCGGCGAGGCGCTGGCCCGGCTGCCGGCGGCCGGCGTGTTTTACTTTGACCGGGCGGGTCCGGGCGTGCTAAAGATGGCCCTGCGCATGAAGGCCGGCGGGGCCGTCGTGTTCTTTGAGCCCCACAAGCCCTCAGGCGGCGCGATCTTTGAAAGGTGCCTGCGGGCAGCCGACATAGTCAAGCACTGCGGCGACGCCACGGGCAACCCGCAGGTTCCGTTGGAGATACAGACGCTGGGAGGGGACGGCCTGCGGTACAGGACGCGCGGGACGGACTGGGTGAGCATGCATGCCTTTCCCGTCCGTGACTTGGTAGACACGGCCGGATCGGGCGACTGGCTGTCGGCGGGCCTGATCCACCGCATGTTCGGCGGCGGCTCGTCCAGAATTCCCGCCCGGCGCGGCATCGAGTCCGCACTCAGATTTGGGGAAGCGTTGGCCGCAGCAAACTGCAGCTTTGTAGGCGGTCGCGGGATGATGTATTCCGTAACGCGGGATCGGGCGCTCGGACTGGCAGAAAAGATAGCGTCTAGCCGGATGGCGGTACCCGTCGGCACCAGCACGCTGCGGGCAGGCCGGGCACCCGGATGCAGGGTATGCCTATGCGGGACGGCCGACGGGTACCGCCGCTAGGCCCATTCTGGCGTACAGTGCGAATTCCCACCGCGCCGCATGCCGTAAGCACAGGATTTTCGCAAATCTGCCCTATCCGGCTGGCAGGCGTTCACGCTGTTTGGGCCTGCTTACGCATACTAACCACACGTGCCAGAATGCTGCATTCAGGCGGCCGGCGCGATGTGAGCCCGCCCTCGCCGGATCCACCCATCCGGCCCAAAAGCCCGATCCGGGCCGAAAAGCGGCAGCCGCGGAACCTATATCCGAAAACGGCCCGCCCCGGGCGGCGCCCGGGAAGGAGCGCGCCCGGGCCCCGGTGCCGCATAGGCGACGGCGCAACCGTGGGACTTGGCGTCTATTGCCAACGACCTGACCGCGTGCGACGCGCAGGCGCGGCAGAGGGACGCCGGCGCCAAACGGCCAACGAGAGGGGCACGGAGAGGCTCTCGGCCACGGTCTCGTCCGCCCACACGCGCAAGATCAGGGCGTAGTCGTACCGGACGCTATCTGCAAGCCGCGATCCGGCAGCCTCGGCCTAGCGCGCCTTGTGCGGCCAAACGTTAACATGTTTGGCGCGGCGGGTGCCGGCATGGATCCCGGAAGCCCGGATGCGCGCCCGGGCCTGTTCCGCCCGGACGAGCCGGCCCCGAGCGTCCGGCAGGACAGGTTCGGCCACGGGGACTTTGTGGAGTTGCTAAAGTACGTGATCCGCAACGGCGAGGCGCCCCTCAACATAGCCCTCTACGGAAAGTGGGGGGTCGGAAAGTCGAGCATCCTGAAGTTTTTCCGCACGGAGGTGTCCAGGGACAAGAACCTGAACGACAAGTTCGTCTTCGTGCCCATAGACGTGTGGAAGCTTTCGCCCCGCATACTAAAGCAGGAGTTTCTGGACGCCCTGAACCAAGAGCTGGGGTCGCTGACCGACGAGGAAATGAACGAGAGGCTCTGGCACCACAAGGAAGAGACCTCTGACCGGAGCGCGTCGTTGAGAAAAAGATACGCTCTTGCGACTGCGGGCGGCGTTGGGTTATTTGCGGCTTTGGCGGCTGCGAGCCAATATTTTCCCACATATTTTGAAAATCATCCGTGGATGTCCTCCTCGTTTCTGATAAGCGTGGTTCCGTTTTTTGTGGCCATGTTGCAGGAGCTTGGAAGACTTTCCAAAAGCGTGGCCAAGTCTAGAAAGACAATCATCCCGAGGATCGAGTCATACGCGCAGTTCCGAAAACTGTTCGAGGACATAGTCAACGCCAAGAGCGGCAAAAAGCCGATAATCGCCATAGACAACCTGGACAGGTGCGACAGCGAATCGGTGGTGGCGATACTGGGCATGATCAAGACGTTCCTGGACGATCCCAAATGCTTCTTTGTCGTGGCCTGCGACCAAGACGCGATAATCAAGCACCTGCAGGTAAAGAAGGGGCTGTTCGATCAGAGGTACGCCAAAGAGTTCCTGGGCAAGTTTTTCCAGGTTTCCCTGTACATACCGGACCAGATAAAGGGGCAGCTCTACGAGTACGCCAAATCCCAACTCGGTGCGTTCGAGCCCGATATAGAGTTTGATCCGAACGTGGCCGACATTTTCGCGAATGCCGGGACCCGGAACCCCAGGAAAATCCGGCAGTTTGTGTACAATTTCGCCATAGCGTACAGGATGGCATCCATCAAGGAAAACGCGGGCGCCATCGCCAAAGGCACGGTCACCGGGAACGCGCCGTTCCTTGCCAAGATCACGGTGCTCAGGGAAGACTGGCCGGATTTCTTTCAAAAGTTGGAGAAAAAGCCTGCTCTTTTGAAAAGAATCCAAGAATTCATAGACGGCAGCTCCGAGCACGATTACGACGAAATCTTGAAGCACAACGAAGGCTTGGAGAATTTTCTCAGATCTACCCGCACGGTAAAATCCGCACAGATTCTGGCCTTTGTGAATCTGAACCAGGAATCGTTCGAGGCCTCGCTGTCGAAACTGGACAGGCTGATTGTCGCGGTAAACCAGGACGATGCAGAATCCGTGAAGGAAATCGTGCTGGAAGACCCGGAAAAACAGCACGAATATGTCCTGAAATTGTGCAGCTTGGTACAAGAGTACGTAGAAAATGGAAGAAACTTGGTTGCAGGCAACGCGCTCGGCGTGCTGGTCGACATGCATGGCGTTGTAAACGAAGAATCCAAGGAAAAGATCATAGAACTGCTTGACCGGTTCATGGCCGGCAGCGACATGCTCAAAAATCTGCGGACGTTTGATGTCGACGCCCTGTTTTCAATCACGCCCTCTCTGGATTCAGACACCAAGGAGCGAATCTATCTGGAATACTCGGAAAGCTTGTCCGTGCCGGACGGCGAGTTTTTGATCCTCAAGAAACTCATAGGCAAGGCCCCGTTGGTCAGCTCTCTTGTCTGCGACAACATAGACCGCAAACTGGGATCGTGGGCGCAAAAAAACGAGAATCTGTTTTATGACATGACGGCGCTGCTGATTGCAAGTGACGTGCACGCAAAATTCATCAAAGACGACATACTGAGGGGAATAATAGGCGCCGCCAAATCCGGAAAAGACAAATGGACAGAGAGGTACTTGGAGCTGAAGTATCTTGCCAGGGAAAACGTCAAACGGGCGTTTGTCGAAAGGATGCTTTCGTCAGTCGTGGCAAAGAAAGGAGAAAGTATGCCTGCCGATCACAGAAAAAAATACGAAACGCTCGGAAAAATGTCCCCGGATGACTTTACGGCAGACGCCGCCAAACACGCGTACGATGTATTGAAAGGTCCGGCTAGGCACTATGCGGACGCGGGCGACAAGGCACTGGCGGCAGGGATCATCCTGAAGATATACGCAAAACTGGATCCTGCCGACAGGGAAGAGTTTGCGGCCGACGTCTTTGCCCCGCTGCTAGGACAGAGCGGCCCGCAGAACCTCGCCCCCCTAGCAGAGGTCGTCCGCAAGGAAGGCATCCGGATTCTCGAGCTCGAGGCCGCCGCGGACGCTGTCTTTTCCCTGCTGCGAAACGCGCCCTCGCGCGAGTCGGTCGATCTCATGTACGCAGGCGTGCCGGAAGGCAAGTGGGCGGACGTGGAAGAAAAAATAGTCCAGATACACGATGCGGACTTCGGCAAGGTCGAGGTTCTTGCGTCCGCGTTCGAGCTGTCTGCCCGCGCGCCCGAAGAGCTGAGGGCGAAGGCTCTTGGCAGGATGGCACAATCCTGCCAAAGCTTTAGCTGGGTGCAGCAATCGTCAATCCACCGAAAGCTGTCCAAAGCGCTGGGATCTGAAAGCGGTCTTATGGGCGCGTTCGCCGACGGTCTGTCGTTCGGGCTCGTATCAAACGACCGCTCGGAGATCGACGCGTATCTGGAACTCGCGGGGGAGTGTCTTGGAAAAGTTGCGGAAACAAAGCGCAGGGAGATATTTTCCGCGCTCTTTGACAAGCTGCAGCAGTATCCCCCGCCAAAGAAAGACCGGAGCATGTTGAAATTCCTGATGTCTAAAAACAAGAGCATGGATCAGGGCGAGAAGGGGCAATTGGGAGGCGTCGTGATCAAAATCCTACGGACAAACAACAGTTCACTGATAGGGGAAATTCTGGACGAGTTTAGCAACCTGGACTTGGGGGACAACAAAGAGCCCGCGTACGAGCTTGTCCGCAAACTGTGCGAGTCTCACGACCAAGACGTCAAGAGCAAGGCTCTGGAGATCGTGGAAGGGCACGGCCTTCACTAGAACAGGCGCAAACGCACAGGCTCACGTCTGCAAAACGGCGGATCGGCCGCCTGCGCGGGTCGGCGAACGGGCCGAGAGGCGGCTGCCTGGCCGGGCAGCGCCCGCAACCCGCGCCGCGGCGGGAGGCGGGTAGATTCACCGCCGGCAAACTACACGTGCCGCGCAAGAGCGCACCACCCCCGCCCTCCGGCAAAACCAACAGTATTATTGCCGCCCCGGACGGCGCGCTCCGCATGGAATACGGCGACTTTTCCGTGGTAAAGGACACCTAGGTGGGCGAGGGCACGGTAATACGGGGCCACTGCAACATCTTCGGCTCCAAGATAGGCAGGGACTGCAAGATAGGCCCCATGGCCTACCTCGAGCCCGGATCCAGCATGGGCGACCGGAGCACGCTGCGCCCCGGGTGCCACATAGGCGACGGCGTCACGATAGGAAACGACGTGTTCGTGGGGCCCGGCGTCTATACGACCAACGACCTGTACCCCGCGCCGCTACACGTGCCGCCGCTAAAGACCGACATATGCGACGGGGCCGTGATAGGGGCAGGCGCCATACTGCTGCCCGTCCGCATAGGGTGCAAGGCGTTCGTGGCCGCCGGCGCGGTGGTCACGCGCGACGTGCCAGATTACGCCGTCGTGGCCGGCTCGCCGGCAAAGGTAATCGGCAGCACAAAGGATACAGCCTTTGTCGAAAAGCAGAGGATGCGGGACGCCGGCAAGGATCCGAGGGGCCCTACGTCCTAGGGACCATCTGCAGGGCGCGGTAGTAGGGGTACCCGTTGGGCAGCTCAAAGTCGGTCGCGACCACGTCCAAGCCGTTCCTTTCGGCGGCCGATTCGACGAACCACGCCTGCAGGCACTGGTTGGCCAGCGGTATCTGCGAGGCGTCCATGTCCGATATACAGTCGAACTTTTCGGGGTACGTGTATATCACAAAGGCCACGTCGGTCCTTACAAGATCCACGTCCTCGGCTGCCAGCGCCGCCCCGCGCCAATCAGGATCGAAGCCGGTCCCGTTGTCGGCCCCTATCCGGACCTTTACGGGCACGTGCCTCCCGTCCATCTCGAAGAACAGGCTGCGCGTCCAAAAGTCCATCTCGACCGGCGCCAAACCTTGCTCGGACAGGTAAGCGTCGAGGGCCCCCACGGCGTGCGCGTACTGCGAGTAGGGCTGGCCCGCAAGGTGGGAATACCCGTCGGACACCACCGGCGCCTGCACGGCGACGACCGCCGCTACCATGCAGGCGGCCACGGCCCCTCCGCGCAGGGCGCGCCCGCGCGAGATCCTCGCCGCGATCCCGTCCAGGCTGCCCCCTATCAGCATGAATACAAAGGGCACCATTATCCCCAGCTGCATTATGGAGAGGAACGAGACGGTGAACGTGCTGGCCACAAACATGACCGACAGCAATACGAGCAGCCCCGCCGCCCGCCTCCAGTTCTCTTTTTTCCCGGCCACCCAAAAGAGCGCGAACCCAAAGCCGGCCGCGGCCAGCACCAAAAAGGTCGGATCGAAGGGCTGCCAGCCGTCCAGATTCGCAAAGGTGAACCCGTGGTGCGGCTTTGCCAGTATCTCGAACAGGTGGTACGCCCGCACCGCGAGGTTGTGCGCCAGGTCGAAGTTGTCCGAGGCCAGGGTGGCGCTGTCCCCCGATACGGTGCGCAAAATCAGGGCCGTCGGCGACCCCTCCGGGGACATGACGTGCTGCACGGCCAGCGGGACGGCCCCTACCGCCGACGCGCAGAGCGCCCACGCGAGCCGCATCCTGGAAGGGGCGCGGTTTCTGAAGGCCGCCGCCCAGAGGGGCGCTGCGGCCAAAACCCCCAGCACGAACCACGCCGTGAACAGGTACGCCCACAGCATCACGAATACGACAGAGAGCGCCGCCCACAAATTCCACAGGCTCCGGCCCCTGAGGAACCTCATGCCAAAGTAAACGGCGCACAGCGCCAGCGCCAATACAATCCAGTCGTACGTCATGCTCTGACGGGAATAGAATATGACCAGCGGGAACGCCGAAAACAGGGATACGGCGATGCCGGCCGCGCGCGCCGAAAAGAGCTCCCGGGTGGCAAAGTACAGCGATATCTGTATCAATATGGTGGAAAACAGGCTGTACGCCCTTATGGCCTCGGCGCTCGGGCCCAGCGCCCACTGGAAGGGCAGCGACGCGTACGCGCCCAGCGCCCCTATGTACGGGCCGTAAAAGACCGGAAACGGCCCCAGGTAGTTGCGGTGGGCCGGCTGCACGACGTACGCCTCGTACGCCCCGCCCGGCTCTAGCATGGGCAGGGCCATGAACGGCAGCGAGGTCTCGTCGGGCTGCAGGGGCGGCAGGCCGAAATGGACAGCGTGCAGGCCGGCCATCGCGCACGCGGCGGCCGCCAAAAACGCGGCCTCTTTTTTGGATACCGTGTCCGGCGGGGCCCCGCCGGCGCTTTATAACTCTCCGTCGCGGCGCCTTTGTTCTTGCGCCCGCGGGGGGCTTTGGCCTCCCGGACGGACTCCCGTACTCCGCTTCAGTTCGCGCCCTGGCCGTCTTTGGGCCGCCCGCCCGAGAGTTTTTTGAGGAACACGATGCCGGCCCCGGTCAGAAACCACGTAAACGACACCCTGTACATCAGGGCGAAGAGCAGCGCCTGCGCGTATCCTATGCCGTACAGGCCCGTCAGGATACCGATCTGGCCGCCCTCGGCCACGAACAGGCCGCCGGGCACGAACGAAAGAGCCGCCACGATTACCGAGACCGAGATAGCAAAGACGGCCTCCGCAAAGGCAAGGTCGATGCCGAGGCCCAGCATCAGCACGTATGCGCCGGCCATGTCCATCAGCGGCACGGCCGTGCCCATGCCGGCCGATATAGCGAAGAACCTCGGGCGGGTCAGCTCTGACAGAGTAGTGCTCGATTCGGCCGCGTCTGGCGCGAACTTTGAGAGGAACCTTATCCTGCCTATCCGGGCCAGCATGCGCTCGACGAGGTTCTTTCTGCGCGAGACGATCAGGGCCGCGGCTATAAGCGAGGCGGGCAGCGCCAACAGCGCCGGCTCGGAATCCGAATAAGTCATGCTCGCCGCTAGCAGCACCGACAGGCCCACCAGATCGTAGAACCGCTCCAGCAATACGAGCGGGACGGTCCTCGACTTTGCGGTGCCGAATTTTTCCTTTATGAATATGGAAATGACCGCCTCGCCCATCCGCGCCGGCGTGACCAGGAACGAGAGGCCCGCCACGTAGTATCTGGCCGTGTCCTTGTAGGAGATGCCGGGCACCATGGTGCGCAGCCACAGGTGGTAGCGCAGTACCCGCACGGCCACGGACGCGGAAAATATCCCCAGCACCAAGGGCAGGTAGTGCCACTGAAACCCCTCCAAGCCGCCTGCCAGCTGCGGCCAGTCGCCCGCCAGTATCAGGACGCTGTATATGGCGACGCTGGCGGCGGCTATCTTCCAGAGGTGTTTGGAGACGTCCACTCGCCGGAGCCGGACTGCTGGTGATAAATACCGGCGCGTCCGGGGCCCCCTGCAAGGTCCGGCTCCGGCGCGAGCAAAGCGGTTCCTGCCGGGCGCGCGCAAATTACACGCCGCTGGACAAGAGGGGGTTGCCGCATAATTCCCCAGAATGACGGATTCCGGCGCATCCGGGGCCCGGTGCCCGCAGGGGGGCCGCGCAGATCAGTTTTTCCCCGACTCGTGCCTGAACCACGTCCAGCTCACGCAGATTTGGAAGAACAGCCTAACGCTAACTCTATAAACGCCGGATCCAACTGCGTCCATGCGAGACGGGCAAGATCTGCGCCCGAGTTCCAGAAACGGAGCCCGGGCCGCTCAGGCAATGCCGACTGCAAGGGGCGACAGGGCGCCGGAGAATGGAGCGTGATCGACGTTGGAACTTGTAGCCGTCTCTTTTGAAAACTACAAGAGCTTCAAGGAGCGCATCGAATTGGACCTCGGCCGGATCACCTACCTGATCGGCCCAAACGGCGCCGGCAAGTCAAACGTCTTTGCGGGCATAAATTTCATTTCGGCGATGGTTCAAAAGGAGGATCGTCCGAGCTTGGATGATTGCTTTGACGGGATGCAAGATGCGGCCACAACCTTTTCGTTCACGGTGAAATTGTCCGAAGACGAACGGCGCAGACTTGGGAAGGATCGCGGTCATGGCGAAATCGTGACTCCAGACAACAGTGCGTTGAAGCTTCTAAAACACGAAGTGTCGTTTCAAAACAACCGGCAGATACGACAAAAACTTTTACTGTCGGATGCTGGCGGAACGCTACGGCTCGTGCAAGATCTGCGTATCGACGATGATGTGTACAAGCTAGACGACCGTGTAGGTGGAAGCATGGGTCTGAAGGCCGAGTACACCCTGAAACTGAACCAAGAAGATTTAGCCGCCCTGCCTATTCAGGATTTTATTACTGCTTTTGACCAATCTTTATACCGCCTCATGACTGCCCTGTTCTCTTCTCTAAGATTGGTGGGAGAGCGTAAAAAATTCCCAGGCAGTGCGTCCGTGAGCCAAGACGACGAAGTTTCATCGGACGGCGATAATCTACCAAACCAACTAATGACCGTGTTCAATGATCGATCCCAAATTCAAAAATTTAGCAGCAAACTCAACCACCTTTCTTCGGGGGCGATTGACGGAATCGATTCAAAATTGCAAGGAACAAAAGCCGTGATAGAATTACAAGAAAAATGGAGAAAGAGCACCACCGACCCTTCTGAGATCAGCAGCGGACACCACCAGCAGGTCATCCTGTTGTCTTTTTTGGCTCGGTTCAAAGAACCGCTCGTCATGATCGAGGAGCCAGAGCTACACCTGCACGCATCGGTTCAAAAAAACCTGCTCGATTTCATACGTGACCATCTTCCCGACAAGCAAGTGATCATAGCTACGCATTCCCCGATATTCGTAAACGTCTCGGAGACCGAATCGACGTTCCTGCTGTCTAAAGACGAACGGGGATCGCACGCGACTCCGATTTCCAAGTCCAACGCTAATTTGATCCGGCTGCGCATGGGGATCGACCACTCAGACATCCTCGGCGGCGGACACCTGCTGTGCGTGGAGGGCCTGTCGGAAAAGACAGCAATACCGGCGCTTGCGCGCAGGCTGGGGTACGAGGCGGGTCCGTCCCCTTGGATACTGGACCTCGAGGGGTACGGCAACACAAAACACTTAGAGCTGCTGCTCAAATACTTGGGTATGGAGGACAAGAAGTTCTTCATCCTTTTGGACAAGAACGGCAAAGCTCGAGCTCATGTAGAACAGCTCTTAAAAAAAGACAAGTTTACGGAAGATCAGTGCTATTTTTTGGAGGGCAATTTCGAGGACCTGTTTCCAAGCAGCATGCTGGCCGAATGCAGCAGGCAGCTTGCCAAAGAACGCGGCGTCGCGCTAGAGCTGTCCGGGGAAGAGCTGGAGCGGCGCAGGAAGGAAGGCAGCGTTACGGACGTGCTCGAAGAAGCGTGGCAAAGGCGCGCGCCGGGGCACGGCTATCCAAAGAAGGATCTTGCAGCACTCTTGGCCCGGGAGCCGGGAGAGGTGCCGGAAAAAGCGGCAGAGGCCGTGGGCAAGGTCATGGCCGGGCTCGGGATATCGAGGGCATAGCGGGGCCCCCGGCGCTAGTCCGTCGGCTCGGCCGGATCAGTAAACGGCTCCAGCCGTATCTTCAAATTCTTGGTGTATTCGGCCTTGTCCGGGTACATGCTGGCCATCATGTAGTGTCTGCCCAAGTCATTCGCGGCGATCCCTAGAAACTGTTCGGTTTTCTCCCAGAGCCCGAGCTCCTTCAAAGGCCCGCTCTGGGCGTTGGCCAGCAAAAACAGGCTGAAGAAAGACAGATGGGTGGCAAAATCCACGAAGCGCTCCGTCAGCACCGGATCGCGCCGGATCTGAAACTTCCCGAACGGGTTTGCGTGGGAGCTGGAGTTGAGATGCGCGTACAAGACCGCCTGGTCCTTGAGGGCCTTGTCGCTGTAGAGGCATCTGCGTACGCGCCCGGCCGAGTATTTTCTGCGGAGTTCGTCGAACTCGCCTGACGTGATCTTCCCGTCGAGAAGCTTTCGGGGTCCGGGCAACTGCAGAAACTCCTCGAACGGTTGTGGGCGTTTTTTGTGCGGGTTCTCTGACACCCATTGGGAATGAAGGTCTATCAACTCGAAGTGATTGACGGCTTGCGGGCGCCTCATGAGATAGAACGACTTTTGGATGGACTCGGCCACGGGGCGCATCAGGCACTTGCATGCGGCGACAAGGTCCTGTTCAAGGGCCTGCACCGCCGGAAGCAGGTAGCTTGCGTTATGGCCGAGCGTGAACAGGACGTAGTTTTCTGCCCGGATCTGGCCGGAACCGTCTTGCGCGCGACCGCTTTTGGTCCCGGCAAGGTTCGGGTTCGATGCCCTGTCGCGCAGGTATAATTGAAAGCCGAGCAGGCGCTCAAAGAGGCCGCCCGGTTGGATGCCCTGCCTCCCGAATTCGAGCCTGTTTTTTTCCAGCGATCCCGCAAAATCGACAAAGGCGCCGAGCGCAAAGGCGCGCAGGTCTTGTGCGGAGCGGCAGTCCGGCAAATCCATGCCCGGCTGCAGCAGCCGCCCGACTAAAGGCGTTATGCGCGATCCCCAGTCGACCGTCTTGCGCGACAATTGGAACAATCGGCTAGGCGCGCCGGCCTTGCAGGCTGCCCGCGCCGGGCATCTTGGCCGGACAGACTCCGCCGAAAGTGGATGCCGAAGTCGCCACGCTCCGTGCATTGTGCTTTAGGACCGGGCGGCGCCCTAGCCGGCGCGCGAGAATTACACGCCGCTGGACAAGAGACAATATTTATACGCATTTGGCCGGCGCCTGCGACGTATGGAAGGCGCGGGCATAAGCGGCATAGAGTTCGGGTATCCGGAGCACAAGTACTCTACTGCCGAGATGTTCGACATTCTGGGGCCAAAGCTGTCCGACGGGGTGCGGCAGAACGTGCAGCAGCTGGGCGTGGAAAACAGGTACTTTGTGAGGCCCATGGAAAGCTATCTCGGGAACGGCCGCGCGGACAGGCGCGACGGCGAGCCCATATCCGATCTCTCGGCCGAGGTGGCAAAAAGGTGCCTCGCGAACCTGGGGCTCGACCCTTCGGACATAACGTGCCTGGTGGCCGCCTCGGAGAACAGCGACTACCTCAGCCCGGGGCTGAGCGCCGTGCTGGTGCGCAGGATAGGGCTGTCCAATTTCGTCCCGCACTTTAACCTGCAGGGGATGGCCTGCTCTACCTTTCCCAAGGTGCTGGAGCTGGGCAAGAGCCTGGCGCGGAAAGAAAGTGACAAGGTCCTGGTGGTGATCTCGGGGTGCAACTCGGGCTGGTACCTGCCGCACCTGGGCGACGGCACGGCCGTCGTGAACCCCAAGGAGATGGGGGACTTGCCGGATCGCGAAAAGCGGATCAAAAAGTGGGTGTCCACCATGTTTTCGTTCCTGTTCGGGGACGGCGTGGTGGCGTTCGTGCTCTCCGGCGGCGCGCCCATAAGGGTGGGCCGGGGCGAGCACGCCGTCAACTTCGACCAGCAAGACTACCTAAAGGCGTGCGTGCGGCTCAGGCCCAACCTGCCCGACAAGTCCTACGAGTACGAGCTGACCGCCGGCAGCCGGGTGATCGACCTGGCCCTGGACTACTCCAAAAAGGTGGTCGGAAAGTTCCTTGGCGGCGAGTTCGACGAGGGGCGCTCGCGCGAGTACATGGGGGGCATGGACAAGGTGATGATCCACACGGGCAGCATGAAGATACTCGATGGGTTCAAGAGGGTTTACAGCCTGCGGGACGGCCAGCTCCGGGAATCGTACGAGACGCTGCGCGACTACGGGAACCTGACCGGCTGCAGCATCCCCACGGTCATGCGGAAGGCGTTCGTGGAGAACGGCGGGGCCCGCAGGGGCGTGCTGGTCGGCATAACGATGGGGTTCGGACTGGATGTCGTCGAAGTCGAAAAGGACTGAGCCAAAGACCGCGATAATCACCGGCGCGTCGGGGGGCTTGGGCGCGCGGCTCGCGGTATCCCTGGCGGGGGCAGGTCTCAACCTGGTGCTGACCTACAACAAGAACGGGGGCGCGGCCGCCAAGCTCTGCAAAGAGCTGCCCGGCGAAGCCGAGGCGGTGCGCGCGGACGCGTCGAGGTACGGCGACGCGCAAAAGGCAGTCCGGCTCGCGGCCAGGCGCTTCGGCGGGGCCGACGTTCTGATCAACAACGCCGGCATCCACGACGACAGTCCGGTGATCAGGATGTCCGCCAAGCAGTGGGATTCGGTGATCGCGACCAACCTAAAGGGGGCGTTCAACTTTACCAAGGCCGTATTGCCCGGCATGAAGGCGCGCGGGTTCGGCCGCATAGTCAACGTCTCGTCGTTCACGGCCTTTTCGGGCACCGCCGGCGCTGCAAACTACGCCGCCTCCAAGGCGGGCATCGTGGGCCTGACAAAGTCGGCGGCCCGCGAGGTGGCAAGGTACGGCATCACCGTCAACTCGGTCTCGCCGGGGTACTTTGACGCCGGGATGTTTTACCACCTGGACCAAAAGGCGCGGGAGTCCATAGTCGGCAGGATACCGGCCGGCAGGCTCGGCAGGCCCGAAGAGCTGTCCGAGCTGGTGCTCGTGTTGATCTCGTGCGGGTACATCACGGGGCAGGACTTTGTGCTGGACGGCGGGTTTTCGGCGTAGGCGGCGCGGCCGGCAGAGCTTTTGTCAGATGCGCGTGAACAGTTCCGAATTCTCAGAGTTTGCGGAAATTCCTGAGCATGCTCGATATGGACGGATCCGGGAATTCGTCGGGCGGATAAGTCAGCACTTTCGTGAACAGTGGTTTTGTCACCTTCAGAACCAGGGCCAGAACCGCCATGCCTGCCAAATTGTTGAACAGCCTGAAGAATGCGGAGACGAGGCGCCCTTTGGGGCGCATGACGAGTATTATGACGTCCCGCGTCATGTCGGGCGTATATCGTATCCGGAAGATTGGGCGAAACCCGAAAAAGTCGTGAAGCTTTATCGCCCTAGTGTTCTCTGGATTCCGCGACCCCGAAATGAACGAGTAGCCCCTCTTGTCCGCCTCCTTGAGCATTTCTCCAAGGAGCCTTTTGCCCACTCCTTTTCCTTGGCACCTGTCGGCTATCTGGAGCGACGGCACGTTAAAGAGCCCGCCCACGCCGCACGCGCCGATGATCTCTTCCCCGTCTTCCTCCAGCACCAGAAACTTGCACGATTCCAAACTGCCCATCTGCTTGGAAATGCCAGACTCTCTCATCCTGTCGATGATCTCTGCGTCGGTGTCCGCCGTTCTCACGGTGCCAAAACTCAGAGATCTGGATTTAAACATATGTTTGAACTTGCGAAAGGCGCTTTGTTTACATGAACGTCTCTGAGTACCTCAGGTGGCGCCCCACCATGGCTGGCACGCCGCAGACCTCTACCGCGCGCGCAGGATCCGCGCATTAGGCCCCGTCCATGCCCAGCGACTTTTCGACGAATACGCCCACCCCGGCCTCCGCGCAGGACTTGGCGATGGCCGCGTGCGAGCGCACCGGCGTGGCGATATACGCCGCGTCTATGCCGGGCAGCATGTCGCGGTAGTCGCGGTGCACCGGCGCCTTGGCCACGCTCTTGAGTATGCCCGAGACGGGCCGCTCCGGCTCTGCGAATCCTGTCATCTCCGATCCGTCCAGCGAGTTGAGCATCGCCGTGCGCAGTAGCCCCATCTTGCCCGTGCCTATCACACCCACCCTGATCCGCCCAACGCGACCGGGGCTGGCGGGGGCGGCGACGATGCAGTTGGCGGCTCGTCAGGTTCCAAACCTGCAAGTGCCGCATGGACGCACGACAGGCGGGTTTAAAAGGGCGCGATTGTGCCGACCATCGTGCGCGAGCTGTTCGTCACCGATCTTGCAAAAAGCCTGCTGGGCCCGCGCGACGGCCCGCACGAAGAACTGGCGCAATCCCAGTCGCCGTTTTACGAGTACGTGACTGGAATGCTGGCGCCGGAAGGTCAGGATCAGAGCGAAAACCGCCAAGAATTGGCGGGAGGCGGCCACCTGCCGGCAGACGCCCCGATTTCGCACAAAGACGACGAAGGCGCCGACAGCGGCGAGGATCTGTCGCCGGGCACGGCTTCCCCCTCAATCGATCCATCGAGAATTCCGTCATCCATGGGGTTGTCGTTTTACGTATCCGCAGAGCAGGACGGGCCAAGGTTCGACGTGTGCCTGACGTGGGCCAAATACGTAAAAAACGACGAAGGGTGGAAGAGGTGCCCGCGCCGCGCGGTCGCCTCTTCCATGGGGCTGGACGAAAAATTCAGCTACGACATGGAAGGCCGCCTGACTACAGCCGATGCGGAAGTCGAGCTTTCTTCAAAACACACCCCGATAGGAAAAGGCAAATACCACGTGAGCATGTTTATGAAGAACGTGTCGAGCGAAAAGAAAAAAGAGCAGACTATTTTTCAGGCCCAGATTCGAGTCGTGTGCGCGCCGGGAACCGCGTTAATACCGGCAGAAGATTCCCACCACGCCCAAGCAAGCGATCCGGAAGACGCGTTCGCGTACAGGAAAAAACCGAGCTACGGCAAGGGCCACATGACCTCGGTCGTGTGGTCTAGAATAGACCCGGAGCAGGTGCCTCCGGACATCCCGCAAGAGTACTCGCGGTGCGCCGCGCAGCCGCCGTTTGCGTGGGCCGACGAATCGCTGCTGGAGCCGGGCGACGCCGAAAAATTCAGAAAACCCCACATCAGGACGGAGTTTCTTCCAATGCTGTCCGTCCCGTCTCCCGAGACCGGCTGGGACGGCCGTTTAGGCCAGTCCCCCGTCCTTAAGGCCGCAGATCTGGCCGAAATGTACGATCCAGACAAGCTGCGCGAGGCCCTGTCCCCAGTTTCCGACGAATACAAAAAGTGGATAGGCCGCATGGACGCAGAAAAGGACGGGCAAAACGACGCGCATGTATCCAGAATACAGGAGGAGTGCAGGGCGGTTCTTTCAAGAATCGAGGGCGGCATAGAGAGGCTCGCAAGCGACGAGAACGCCAGGCTCGCGTTCTGCTTTGCCAACAAGGCAGTCGACCTGGCCTACCGGTGGCCGAAAACTCAGGCGGCGCGCGACGGCATGGAGTACAGGCCGTTCCAGCTGGCCTTTGCGCTCATGTCGCTCGACTCTGTAATAGACCCGTCGTCTCCCCACCGCGACACGTGCGACATGCTGTGGGTTCCCACGGCCGCGGGCAAGACGGAGGCGTACCTCGTGCTGGCCGCGCTTTCGATGGCCCACAGGAGGCTGAGAGAGACCGAGGAGGGCAAGTCCGGCGCCGGCGTCGACGTGCTGAGCAGGTACACGCTGCGCCTTTTGACCATGCAGCAGTTCAAGAGGACGCTCAAGATGATCTGCGCCGCAGAATCGTTGAGGGTGGACAACCTGCCCGCGGGCGCCGGGGCGCCCGTAGGGTGGCGGCCGCCGGGCTGTTGCAACGAACGAGACTTTCTGTGGGGATCGGCGCCGTTTTCGCTGGGCCTCTGGGTGGGCGGCACCGTCACACCCAACCGCCTGAAAGACGGCGGGCGGAACAGCCGGATAAAGGGGGCCATTTCTATACTCCAGTCGGGCCGCGCGGGAGAGAACGGAGATCCGGCCCAAGTGATCACCTGCCCGGCGTGCGATGGCCTGATGGCCGTGATCGAAAAGGGGCTCGCCGCGTCCAAAAAACACGTCCTGCCGTGGGTGGTCAAGACCGACGCCGACCTTGCGAGCCTCCGGGCCGTGCCGATCGGGCGCGGCGACGTGGGAACCGACTCGTTCAACGTGGATTTTGACGAGCTGCCCAACGCCAAATACAAGATCTTGCGCGCAGAGTTTTCGCTCTCGTACCCTGCCGGCAGCGTAAAAGTAGATTCCATCTGGAAGGCGGTCTCAGAGGCGTTCGAGTCGCGCGGCATGCGCTTGGAACTGGCGTGCATGTCGCCTGCGCGCCCCGGCTACTTTGCCAGAAGGTACGCGGCCGCCATGTCGGGGCTGCAAGAGTACGATTTTGACGTGGTCTGCCCGGGCAAGGACTGCCCGTTGGGCTCGGACTGGATGGGCGGTGCAGAGTACGGCCGGGTGGCAGACACTGCCCCTAGCCCGGCACTGCCGCCGGCAGAGCCGGGCGAGGCCGAATGGAGCGACGGCAACCGTCCGATCGAGGCGCTGCCGTGCTTTGCCAAGTCCGCACACGTATCGTGCCGCGTGCCGATCACCGCCATGACAGTCGACGATCAGATATATCGACACGCGCCGACCGTGGTGATCGCCACGGTGGACAAGTTCGCGCGGCTCCCGTTCGAGCCGCAGGCCGGAATCCTGTTCGGCAACGCCGAGTGGCTCCACCACCTCCACGGGTACTACAGGCTGGCAAAAGAACACCCAAATCCGCACGGCCGGCCCGAGCGCCTGTACGACAAGGTGCCCCTGACGCGGAGGCTGGCCCCGCCGTCGCTCATAATACAGGACGAACTTCACCTCATCGAGGGGCCGCTCGGTAGCCTCGTGGGGCTGTACGAGGCCTGCATCGACTTTCTCTCGTCGGGCAAGGCAGCCAGGGCGAAATACGTGGCCGCTACGGCCACCACAAAGAACGGGAAAGACCAGGTAAGGTCGCTCTTTGACAGGGATCTGCAGGTGTTCCCGCCGGCGGGGCCGGACGTGTCGAACAGGTTTTTCGTGCGCGAGGCGCAATACGCGCATCCGGCGCTTGACGCCGAGGCCGGGCGCCTCTACATGGGAATGCTCGCGCCGGGCGGGGGCACCCTGACCCCGCTGGTCCGGGCATGGGCCAGGATGGCGCAGACCGGGCACTTAGCCAGAAAGTCCGGCGCGCCCGACATTGACGACTTTTGGACGGTGACCGGCTACTTTAACACGATCAGGGATCTGGCCGGCGCCAGGGCGCTGTACATGCAGGACATCCCCGTATGGATACGGCAGATAGACCCCGACGATCCCAGGAACATACCGGACACGAGGGTTGAAGAGCTGTCGGGGCGCATGAAGTCGTCAGAAATACCGGCCACGCTTGAGATTCTGGAGCGCGAATTCGCCGCCGACGGGTTGCTGACCACGTCGATGTTCGGGACCGGGGTGGACATAAGCCGGATAGGCGCCATGGTGGTGGTCGGGCAGCCAAAGACCTCCTCGTCGTACATACAGTCCACCGGGCGCGTGGGCAGGAAGCGAGGCGGCCTCGTGCTCGTGTTTTACCGAGCCTCGCGGCCGCGCGACCTGAGCCACTACGAGTATTTCGGACGCAACCATGTCCAGCTCCACCGGACCGTCGAGCCGCCCACCGTGAGCCCGTTTTCAAGCGGAACCATGGACAGGTGCCTGGGCCCGGTGATGGTGGGCATGCTCAGAAACAAGCGTCGGCGCGGCGGCGCGGACTGGGTACTCGACGAGTCCGCCTCGCTGCCAGCCTCAATGCCAGCCTCGGGGGAGGCTGACGTGGAGGAGGTGATAGGCTACCTCACAGACCGCTCGCAGTCGCAGCCGGACGGCGCTCGGCCCGACCGCGCCGACGTGGAAGGCAGGGCCAGAGCCTGCATGAAACGCTGGAAAGAGATCGCCGCGGGCGGCAGCATCGAGTACGTAGAGTACAACAGGGCGGATTCCGCTGTCGTGCTGGGAGACCACCTGCACGAGTCACGCGGCATGGGCGTGGTGTTCGACAGCGCGCCGCAGTCGCTGCGCGACGTAGAGGGGGAGGCGGGATTCGGGGGTTGACCGAAGGGATAAGGCCCTCGCAGTTCGTGACCGTGTACGGGCCTGGCACGATACTCGAGACGACAAGCGGCCCCGTCGTGATACCGACCCCGGATACGGGGCTTTTTGCTGGTCAAACGGATCTCTTGCCCGCAGACTACTCCGTGGACAGGGTACTCGAGCGCATGGTATCTGAGATACACAGCAAGGACGGCGCCGACCGCAACATCGGGATATTCCGGGTTCCGGTCAACGCCGAACTCGGGCTAGAATCCGAACGCGTCATATACAAGACGATTCCGTTCTCCAAGTGGCGGCTCTGCCTCAGGCAGGACGACCACAAAGGCAGGCTGCCGGAAAGCCTGCGCGCGGACAAGATCGACATACTCCACGAAGGCGACCGCTGCCCCGTGTGCACGCACAGCAGCGGCGGAAAGAACGCGATAAGGTTCGTTTCGGTGTGCAACGACGGGCACCTTGACGACGTTGACTGGAATTTCGCCGTGCACGGCGGCCCGTGCGAAAAAGGCGGGCAGCGTCGGCACTTCCTTTGGCACAGAACCGGCGTCGCGCTCAGGCGGATAGACATAACGTGCCCGGCCTGCAAAAAGCAGGCGAACTTTGGGGATCATTTCTACAAGGAACAGAGGTGTTCGGGCAGAAATCCGGAGAGGGAGTCCCTCGGCTCGGGCCCGCACAGGCACAAGTGCCCCAAAAAGTCCAGGATCATGCAGCGACAAGCGGCCAACATCAGGGTTCCGCAGGTGGAGACGTATCTGGCAATCCATCCTGACCGCACGAGGCTCGACAACCTGGCAAGATCGTCTGGAATAGGCATGGCCGGTCTGATGGCATCCAGACGCCCAGGCGGGCTCGCCAACGACGGCAATTTCAGAGAGTTCATCTCGGCCATGGAAGGCTCGGTTCCTGCTAGCACGATAGCCGAGTTTCAAAGGGCCGAAAGGGAAGAAGTGATACGCGTAGTCAACGACGTAAACTCCGATCAGCCGAAAACATACACCGCGATGCTTGGCCGCGAGTACGGCGTGTTCGTGCGCGCGTCCAAACACGGCGCTCCCCCAGAATCGGGCGCCGGCAGCGGCCCTCCGTCGTTCGAGGTGCGCAGGCAAAGCGTGTTCCCCGTGCCCGCTAGGCACGGACGCAGGTTCACGGTAGTGCCGGTGCAGACCTTGGAGGCCGTCACGGTGCAGTTCGGCTTCCGGCGCATCGTCCCCTCGTCGGCGCCGGCCGGCAGCACGCCGGCAGAAGAGGATCCGAGCCAGCTGGTCGACGTGGGATTTCCCGACGCCGGGAACAAACGATGGTACCCCGGGACACTGCTGCGCGGAGAAGGCATTTTCATAACGTTGGACGGCGCGGATCTGGCCCTTTCGAGAGATGCCTCGCAGGCTTGGAAACGGGGCGCCGGGGAAGCCAAATATCCCGATTACCTGTTTAGGGATCAGGACGCGTCCCGCGACGAGCTGGAACCGGAGTTCGTCTGGTGGCACACTCTGTCCCACATGCTGGTCAGATCCATAGGCGAGCTTGCCGGGTATTCGGCGGCCTCAATCAGGGAGCGGGTGTACTGCGGGCGCGGGATGAAGCCCGGCGGGATACTGCTGTACGCGACGCAGCCGGGCACGGGCGGTACGCTCGGGGGGCTGGTGGGCCTCGCCCCGCGCATCGGCTCGTTCATCGCCAGGGCCGAAGAGCAGGCGTACACGTGCTCTGGCGATCCGGTCTGCGAACAGGACAAATTCGCGCCCGGCAGGGTGATCGGCTCGTGCTGCTACGGGTGCCTCCTGAACCCAGAGACTTCCTGCGAGCACAGGAACATGTGGCTGGACAGGACGATAGTGGGCGAAGACCCCCCTTGACCGGGCCCTGATCCGGCGGGCCTACGCCGGCCTCAGAATCCTGCTTCCGTTCCGGCAGATCAGACCTTCGTCCTCCATGCGGTTCAGCGCCCTTCTGGCGCACTCTAGCCTGTCCATTTCGCCCTGCATGCCGGCCTCGCCCAGAATTTTCACCAGCGCGTCGATCATCTGCCCGTCGTCCATCCCGTCCTGTGAGGCCAGCGCTTCCATTGCGGCCTTTTTGGCCACCCTGTCCATCTGTTCGCCCCTTTTGGACTCTAGGTCGCTGCTGTGCGAGAACAGGCCTTCTTGGATCCGGGCCACGGCGCCGGTGCGCACTAGGGATTCTAGCGCCCCGCGCACATCTTCCCTGCGGACGGCCCCCACGCCGATCATGGCTGTAACCTCGTCTTCCGACATGATCTTTTGCTTTTCGCGCTCGAACAGATCCCGCACGCGCGCCTCCACGGTGTACTCCCAAGAGCCGCCGTCGCGCCTTACAGGGCTGTCCTGAGCCTTGGACATCTCGGAGAGCAGCAGATTCGTCGTACAGGCGCTTGCCCCCGCGCTTTCCGCTATCCCGGCCGCGGTCGACGAATGGGACACGCCGCCCATGGCTTTCAGGATCCTCCGCTCAAAGTCCTCGAGCATGCAAGCCAAATCGCACTCCTCGGCCTCCCGGCGCTGTCCTATCCAGTACACCTCCGTTGTACGCCCCCCTATCCGGGCCCGGCGGTACTCGCCCAGCGCCCCGCTCCGGAGCAGAAACAGCGCCAAGGACGGCGGGATTCCGCGATCGAGCAGCGAGTCGGGGCTCAGGACGGCGGGCAGTTCTTTGTCAATGCGGCCTGCCTTCCTTTTGCATATCTCTTTGGCCACGTCTCTGCCTTTTGCGGTCAAGTTCCAACCCTCGGCCTTTTCCACGAGACCAAAGCCGCGCAGGCGAGCCATCTTTCTGCCGTAGCGGTCAGGTTCCATGCCGAGCGACCGGGCCGCCGCCTCTTCGCTGTACTCTGAGCGCGCGTCCGCCTGCATCACGAAATCGGTCAGCAGAGCGCCCAGCGCCTTGTATTTTCTGGAAGTGATCACGCCTGCAAGCCCGCTGATGCCGCTTTTTCGCCGGTCGATCACCTGCTCTTCGGTGATCTGGACCGCGTTGAGTTTTTTCCTAGCTTGGCAGATGCCGCCGTGCGCGTCGAGAAAATGCGTGCCGACCTCGCCGCGCGCCCGGCGGCGGGCGTACGCGACGCTCCCACTTTCTGCAGAGATGCACGGCAGCTCCAAGAGCCGCCCGCGAAGGCCTTCCGGGATCTCGCCTGCCTGGACGCTCCCCCTGAGCCGCACCCTGCCGCACGCCTCCTGCAGGCGCAAAACGCCCAGATCGCCGTCGGCCTCGATGCAGTACAGCGCAGGATCTTCGGGCACGTTGCCCGGATCCCTGTCGGGCTCGTACCACTGAGCGCCGAGCAGCCTGGCCGTCTTGCGCTCGAAATCGAAGTGCGGCGCTCCGGAAAGCTCTGCGATCTGGTTTTCTGCAACCATCTTGACTAGGTGCTCGCCCTCCAGCGATTTGACGTGGACGGCGGGCCCGCTCACCATCTCTATCTTTCCGAATGTGACGAACGGTGCTGCCAGGCGCTGCCGTGTCTCGGCTCCAGCGAACGGCACTTCGCAAAAGTTCTCCATCTCCAGCGACCGGCCCAGCGACCTTATGTCATCGAGAGCAGTGTACAGAAAGTCAAACTCCGACAGGCGTATCCTGCGCCCCGACCGACGCACTTTCCCGCCCGTTTGGTGGATCCTGTTGGCCAGCGGCACGGGTTGACATTTCTCGAGCACGCGGTACCCGTGGCCGCGTAGATCTTTGCTTTCGGCAGAGACCCTCACCGACATGGGGGCCTGGAGGCCAGGGACGACCGCCGACATTATGGTCCTTTGGGTTTTGTATTCCTTGTCGTAGTGCGGCATCTGAGCAAACACGAGCGCCTCGAAACTGGCGGATCTGGTCCTCATATCGGACAGTTTCAAGCGCATCTTCGCTGCTGCCCGGACGGGCTCCAAGAACACGGCGCGGTACGCTTCGTCGTCCTTTGCAAGCGCGGATATACCGGACAGCCATCTGCACAGGCCTTCCATGGAATTCCGGGCCAGCTCGTCCCCCCGGTACTCGCTACGACCGATTTTGTCAGGGGTCTTTTCTATTATGCTGCGCGAGTTTGCGGTAGTTCTGAGCGCGTTGTACATGTTTGTCAGCATCGTGCGCAGGTTAGCCTCTTGCAGGAGGTACTCGCCCTTTCGGCCGTTACTGCGCGGCATGGGACTTCTCCCGACATCTCTTGTACCCGTTCTTTGGGCTGATCAGGCACTGCGCTTTCCGCCGTGAACATCCGCGCTGCGCCGGCCCGCACGGGCGCCCGCGACGGATTCCCGTCCGTCCCAGGCGCAAGCGCGTTTTTTCTGCCAACGAAGTGCTAGTCGCACCATCCGTTTATACTTTTATTGTGTAGATTTAGCCGTAGTCAAGCGCGGAGCAGGCATTGCGTCGGCGCCGCGCCCTCTGCGACGGTCTTCACGGCCCGGCCGATTCGTGCTCCCGTCTCTGCATTCGGGGCGTATGGGGCGGATCTGACAGGGGCGGGTCCCCATCACGCCGACCGTCTGAATCGCCACATTCTTGCACATGCAGTTACTACGCTCATCCAGACTCTTATAACCGGCCGCGCGCATGCAGAATCCGTTGGAGTCGCCGGAACGCATAATGCAGGACGAGTTGTCCAAAGGACTATCCAAGTATTCCGAGAACGCAAAAGAAGCTTATTTGGGGGCGCTACATGCGCTACGGCAAAAAGAATACCCCGATCGGATCGTGCATTTTGCGCAGTCCCTGCGGGAAGTGGTAGATCAGCTGGCCAGATTCAGCCAATTTCCAGAATGCGAAAAGCCACGAGGCAAGACAAGAAAGGAATGCCTACAAAAAACGTTTGAGCTGTTTGGCTACCAAGAGCCACTGGATCACCTGTTGGATGGGTTAGCAGACATGTATGCTCGCCTGAGCCAAGTGGCACATCACAACGAGAAAATGCCCGATGCCGAGGCTCACAGTGTCCTGTCGGAGGTGGAGTCGATATTGGACCAGATAATTATCCCGCAGTTTGGGATAGACACGGGAACAGACGAGATGCTCAAAGGGCCCCCATCTTTGGATCGTGCACAACGGATCGTCGATTCTCAGACGCGCCCGGCAAACCCGCCTTATCTAATTGCCAACCTGGATCCTATTTGGCTGCCACACATGAAAGAGGCGGGATTTTTTGAAAATCCGCCACCCGTGGACAGAAACCAAGAGTCTCGGGCTTACAGACCATGGTTGCCGGCCTCATATCTGTTGAGATGCGTAAAGACACACGGCAAGGATGTAGCCGGAATCATCCTGTCGTGCAAGTTCGCAGGCCAACCACACCCTATGGCCTGCATCGACTTTCTCAGATGCGCAACCTGCATGACAACGGAAGACATGGAGAAGGTGGCCAGAAAGGCACTGGATGAAAATTGGGCTCGTTTCGTAGTGTGGGACTCGTTTGCGACCAAATACGTCGAGGTTGCAGAAAAACTCTACCTGGACGGAAGATACGCCGTTTCTGCCTGCATGTTGCTGCGCGCGTTAAGGCTGGAATTGTCCGAGCCCTGGCGCACGGCGCCCGATGCTGCCGTAACCGAACTACGCGAACTTGCGGCGCCGATAGGCGAGCACCGGTTCCAAACGACCATGCGCAAAATGCCCGCGCTGGCGCGGAAAAACCCGATGCCGATAATAAAACTGCTGGACTGCCTTTTCTACGAATCGGTCGTACTGGACAACCGGAGGAACGGCCGGGACAGCGGCTACGACGACGGAGGACACTGGCGCATGGCGGTAGAAGACGCTATACGAAGCCCCCCGGTCAGCATACAGTGGATGCTGGTCAGCCGGCTCAGGGACTGCGTAGTTGAAGCGGTGCGAGACGGAAACACGGAAGTGCTAAAGATCCTTTACGTTAGGGATCACAGCATGTACCGCCGGCTGGAGCTTCACACGTATGCAGAGTTTCTAGACAAATTCGGCAAAGAGGCCGGGTTGTCCGCGCTGTGGTACTGCGACCGCCCGTGCGTGCATCACGAGCACTACCGACTTTTGGAAACGGCGTTTTCCAGACTGCCCGCCTGCATAAAGGAGAAAATAATAGAACGCATAGACGGGGGTTTTGATCCAGACCTTTTCGAATCGATAAAACTGGCACGGGGCGAGGCCAGAGCGACGGCTTGGGAAAAACGTTGGAAGCTCTGTCTCTGGGAGCCCATAAAACCCCATTTGGACCAGAACCATACGAGCATGTACGAAAACCTGATCAAAGAGACGGGCAGGCCGGCATCCCCAGAGTACCACCCGTACATGGGGATCTTTGACGAGGGGCCGGATCCGGCCATGTTTGACGGCAAGGGGCTCAAAGAAGTCTTCGAAATCGTGAAAAAATACGAGCCTCCAGAGCCCTTCGTGTTCCACAAAGACGCGGCAGAGGGGTTTGCGGTATACGTAAAGGACAACCCGCTGGAATGCTCGCAGAAGGCACTCGACCTCGCATCGGCCCCTTTGCGCATCCAGTACGAGCTGTTTAGAGGCCTGCGCGATGCAGTCAGGAACGACGTACGCATAGAGTGGAAGGGCGCGCTGTCTCTGATCGACCAAGTCGTGGAGTCCGGCGTCCAAAACACAACTTCGGGCCGCCGGTCGTCTCGAGCGATGGGGACGGACCAACGGCCGACCTACATCTACAGCCCGCTTTCGCCGCTCTTGTCGCTGGTAGAAGAGGGACTGAAAAGAGACTCTCTGGGGTTTGGTTTGAAAGAAAGTATGCAAGGCGTTTTAGAAAAAATCGTAAAAATAGGTGACGCTTCTACGGAATCACAATATCCGGACAAAATATGATCACTGGAGATGTCGCGCGCCAACCTCAACGGCATGTCATTCTACGCGGTTTTTCAATACGCCGCGTGGTGCCATAAACACGGTGAAAAGCAGGCCATGGCCTTCGATGCAAAGCAGTTCTTTGACGATTATCTGGGCGGGCAAGGCCACACGGCCTCCCGGCACGCGGTCTTGGGGGCCTGTTTGCCCGGTTTTCACCGCCTTGACCGAGAGTGGGCTAGATCGCTGCCACAAAGAGTAACGTCTTCCAAAGAGAGAAAGATCGCGTTCTGGGACGGATACGTTTCTGGCAGACAAATGTACGCGCACGTGTTTGGTGAACTTTGGAAGTGGTATGACGAGTTCGCCAACAAAGGGATTGCGCGCGATCTGGATATGGCGCAGATCCACGAGTCTACGATAGCCCACGTCATGCTGGCGTACTTTTACGGTCTGGAGCACGCAGATGACATAGTAGAAAAGCTGCTCAGACTAAGAGACTGCAAATCGATGGCACGCTGCGTGCAGCAGACCGGTTTTATTCTGCGTGGCAAAGGCGACGATCCGAATTTTGACAGAAAAAAACTGGCCAACCTTTGGAAGCATGCCGCTTTCGAAAACCATGATCTCGGCATGTGGTTCACGAACACCCCGATGGACAGAAAAACTTCCATAGGCCTGTACCGGGATCACATGACGCGGAACCGGGGCAAGATCCAGATTGCCTACGACACGGTACGCGAGCTTGACGAGTACGCCAAAGATTTCCCGGAGGAGGTCGCCGAGTGCCTAGAGGTGCTTATAGACGGATACGCAGAGGGTGACGTGCCCAAAGAATTTTGCGAGGTTTTTGATGTGGTGTACAAGTCAGAAGATCCACACGTCAAGGCCACGTGCAACAAGGTGGTGGTAAAGGCGGCTAGGCTGAAACTGAATTGGAGGTATCGGGTCAGGTGACCGCGAGGGTTTAGTCAGGTCCAGGCGCCCGTGCGGCCGGGATCCGAAACCCGCCGTCCTTTGGCTCGCACTACGCGCCGAACCTACCGCCGGGCTGAGCCGACTCTCGGGGAAACCGCGCAGGCCTAGCCGCTTGCCCTGCCGCCCCGGCCCGGCGCCTGCGTGCTCTGCTACGCGCAACGTCCCAGCCCGTCCCGAGCCGTCTTGTCGGAGCACCGGCTCAGTCAAGCAGCCATGGTTCGGCACCACTACGCATATGGCCGCCCGAAAATCAGATCAGGCCGGCCCGCCCACCTGTCCGTAGCAGTCTGGATACTTCTGGCGCGCCCATCTCTAACAGGGGCGCACGAGCCGGACGGACCCTGAACACTATAAAAACCGCCTAGAACGCCGCCGCGCGATGCGCGTGCAGTCTTGGACGAACGTCGGAGCAAAGTCCGTATTTTGCTTCTTCGCCTTAGTGTTCCTGGCCTCCAGCGGCGGCCACACCGACCACTGGGACGGCAAGATATACTACCTGATATCCGAATCCATAGTGCAGAACGGCTCGCTGGAGCTCCGCCGGGATCTCCCGTCGGCAAGCGTGATCGATTTCGACGTAGACTTGGTAATGGCGCAATCTTACGAGCTTCAGAACCCCGGCGAGACTGTGTGCCTGAACGGATGGGACTTTGACGCCAGAACGTGCAATCCGCACGAGCTGCAGGACGACTGGGCCGATCCAGCGCTGCCCGACGCCATCTACACCACGGTGCCGCCCCTGCTCCCCCTCTTGGGGGCGCCGCTGTACGCGACAGAGCGGCTGGCAGGGATGCCCGGCCAGCTGGCCCCGTTCCTCCTGAACCCGCTTATACTGGCCGGCACGGCCGCGGTGCTGTTCCGGCTGTCCGACGAGATATTCCGCTCCAGAGCAAAGGCGTTCGTGCTGGCCCTGGCGTTCGGCGTGTGCTCTTTTGCGTGGCCCTACGGGGACACGTTCCTGCTGCAGCCCATAGCGGGCCTGTTGCTGGTATTGGCGGTCTATCTGGCGTACACAAGTTCGGGGCGGGGCGGCATCCTGCTTCCCGCGCTGGCGGGGGCCGCGGCGGTGGGCGTCATATTCGGCCACAGCGCCAGCGTCATATTCGTCCCCGGACTGGTCGCTTTCTTTGCGCTGTCCAACCGCGACCGGAAAAAGCTCGGCGCGTTCTTCTCCGGTTTTGCGGCAGTCGCGGCGATACAGCTGTGGCTCAACCAGTTCCGGTTCGGCGACATGCTGGATTTTGGCTACGGCCACCACTCGGGGCTGGAGACGCACGCCTATACGGACGGCCTGCTGGGCCTCATATTCAGCCCGGGGTTCGGCCTGCTGGTCAACATGCCTCTCCTGATATTGGCCCCGGCGGGCGCCTACCTTCTGTGGAAAAAGCACAGGGCGCTTGCGGCGCTGGTGGGGTACGTTTTTGCCGTCTCGCTCGTGTACTTTGGGACGCTGGAGAGCCCCGTGTGGCACGGGTTCGGCGGGTGGGGCCCGAGGTACCTGGTGCCTATAATACCCGTCTTGGTGTTGCCCCTCGGGTTTTTCCTGGACGGGGCAGCCGGGCGGCTCGCGAGGGCCTCGTTCGCGGCGCTTGCCGCCGCCGGCTTTTTCGTCAACCTGATGGGGACCCTGGTATGGTACCAGCTCGGTTATACCTACGGATGGAATTCGCTCCGGGCCGACGGCGTGCCGCTCGAGATGCAGATGGACCTGTTCCAGTGGGCGCCGCAGTACGCCCCCGCGTCGCTCCACTGGAACGTGCTGACTTTGGGATACTGGGATCTCATACAGCCGGCGCCGGGGCAGGCGTACTGGCCCGCGTGCGTGCCCGACGTGCTGCTGCACTGCAGTTTCGGCCTCTGGATAGTCCCCGCGCTGGTAGCCGTGGCCGCTGCCGGATTTTGGATCTCGACTACTCTCTGGGCGGGCAGCCCGAGGCGCGCGCTCGCGGCGGCCAGGCAGCGTTTGCTCGGCAGGAGCGCATACGCGGCGGCCGTCCTGGTCCAAAGCCGCCGCGCGCGCACCGCGGGCTCGGGCCGCAACCGATATTTAGGCTCGGGATCCGGCCCGGCCGTGGACGAATTCTACAGCCCCGTGCCGGACCCCGCCAAAATACCCAGGGAGTTTTTCGACTCCGAGACCACGTCCATAGACTGGAACGTGGATGTCCAAAAGGAGACGCTCGCGCAGCTCGCCCAATTCGGCCCCGCCTACGAGCCGATCGAAAAGAACGACATGTTCGGGTGGCACGACGCGCCGGTGTATTATGCGATGGTGCGCCGCTTCAGGCCGTCCAAGATAATCGAGATAGGCGGGGGCCACTCCACGAAAGTCTCGGTTGCTGCCTGCCGCGACAACGGTTCGGGGAGCATAACCGTGGTAGATCCGTTCATCGACGATCAGTTCCGGCGCCAGCTGCCCGGCGTCGAGATAGTCAAAAAGCCGGTCCAAGAGATTGGGACGGAGTTCTTTGAAGGGTTGCGCGAAAACGACATCCTGTTCATAGATTCTACGCACATCTGCAAGACGTACTCTGACGTAAACTATTTGATACTGGAGGTGCTCCCGCGGCTCGGGCCGGGCGTGCTGGTCCACTTTCACGACATCCAGCTGCCCAAGCCGTACCCTCTCGAGTGGATGGAAAAGTACAAGCTATTCTTCAACGAGCAATATATACTGCAGGCGTTCCTGTACAAAAACGCAGACTTTGAGATAGTCGTGGCCCTAAAGTACATGGGTACAAAGCACCCCGACCTGCTCAGGGCCATACACACCTCGGAGCCGCCCGGCGGCGGCAGTTTTTGGATCAGAAAAGTTCAGGGCGAGACGCCGCGCAGCGGCAAGGACCCGTTGTAGGACCTAGATCTGCCGGTGCGCCGGACCAGCCGGCCGTCCTCGGCGCGCCGGGCCAGCGTCTTTCGAAGCGAGGCCAGGTTCCACGCGACGGCCCGGCGGCGCGCGCGGCTGGCCCCGAAGTCGCCGCGCCGCAGATCCCGAATCAGCATGCCGGCCGTCTCGGCCGCGTACGAAAAAAACAGCGGCGCCATGTACCGCGCGTCGAAGTTTTTCAGCGCGAACCTGAGCCGGCTCCTCTCCATATAGTGCAGCTTTTGGTCGGCGCCCACCGACGGCGAGACCTTGTGCCAGGCCTCGGCCTCGGGCACGTACAGCAAGCCGTAGCCTGCGCGTATCATCCGGGCGCACCAGTCCGTCTCGTCAAAGTACAGAAAATACCCCGGGTCCATCGCCCCGACCCGGTCTATGGCCTCCTTGCGGACCAGCATGGCCGCCCCGCTCAGATAATCCACCAGGGCGCGCGGCTCGTCGCCGTAAAAGTTGAGCGGCTTTGACGAGAACGGCGCCACCTTGGGCCACGTGCAGAATACGGATTTCCGGTCCGGCCCCCCCTCGCCCAGGTAGAATATTTTGCCCGAAGCTGCGGCCAGCGAGGCGTCCCCCTCCAGCTCCTCCAGGAGCGTCTCGGTCCAGCGCGGCGAGGCCAGCGCGTCGGGGTTCAACAAGGCCACGTACCTGCCCCGGGCCCGACGCATGCCTATATTGTTGGCCTCGGCGAAGCCGGCGTTGCCGTGGTTGCAGACGAGCTGCACGTCCGGGAACTTTTCGCGCACGATGCGCGCCGTCTCGTCAGAGGACGCGTTGTCCACCACGACGGTCTCTGTGTTGGGGTGCGACTGGCCCTCTATGGACCTCAGGCACGCCTCGATGTACCGCGCAGAGTTCCAGGTCACGACGATAAAGGAGACGAGCGGCTCGGGCCGCGCGGGCCGGACCCTGCCCGTCTCCGCGAGGCCCTCCAGGCTTTTGCGCAGCTCTGCGAACCTGTCGTCCCACGTGTTGCGCCCCGCGAACTCTTTTCTCTTTTCGGCCGCGCCCGGATCTTCGGACACGGCCTCGTCCAGCTTTGCCGCAAAGTCCTCCTTCGACGAGGCAAGGTAGCACAGCTCCGACATGGGGCGCAGCTCGGGCATGTCGGTGGCCACGACCGGCTTGCCGGCCGCCAGGTACTCGTATATCTTGACGGGGTGGGTGGCCCGTATGAGCTCGGTGTCCTTGAACGGTATGATGCACGCGTCGAAGCAGTGCAGGTAGGCGGGCAGCTCGGCGTACGGCTTTTCGCCGGGCAGCTCCACGTTGGGCAGATCCAGCGCCGAGACGTCGGCGCCGAACGAGTGGCCTATCAGGACGAACGTGTACCCGGGCCGCCGCTCGGCCAGATACCGGACGAGATCCGCGTCGAACCAGTCCGAGATGGCCCCGAAATACCCCACCACCGGGCGCGCGCGCCCCGACAGGGGCGCCTCGGCCGGCGCGGCCCCAAAGTGCCCCGGGTCGCCCGCGTTGGGCAGCATCAGGGCGTTGCCGCGCCGCGAGCACTTTTCGTACAGCGCCCCAGATGTGGCCAGCACCAGGTCGGCCTCTTTTGCCAGCTTGCGCTCCTCGCCTGCCCGGGCCGAAGAGACGTTGGAAAACTGCGCAAAGTCGTCGAGCACGTCGAATACCACGGGGCAGCCCAGTCTTTCCTTGAGGCGGCTTGCAAGCGGCTGCCAGGCCGGAAACGAGACGAACAGTATAGGATCCAGGTCCAGGCGGGCCGCGGCTGCCAAAAACGCCGATTCCAGCCTGTCCAGATCCTTTCCGGAGATCCTGTCGGCGTATATGCCGAGGGGCGCGCAGTCCAGCTCCAGGCCGTAGATGCCCCCTTCCAGCTCCGAGGCGCGGCAGAACCGGTTCACGGGGCCCAGCTTTGGCCGCACCACGAAGACCCGGTGGCCGTCGGCCGCAAAGCGCCTCATGAGATGGTTGGTGCGCTGTATCCTAAAGCCCCACTCGGTTATGGGCATGCACACGACGTCCTTTTTGGCGGTCGGCTCCGGGCCGGCAAACCCCGGCGCCGCGCCGGGGGCCTGGGGGGCGGCCCGCCTCGCCAAGCGGTACAGCGGCAGGACTTTGCCCAGCGTGGAATCGTACCTGCGCAAAAGCCGGAACGTCAGGCTCTGCTGCATGGCGCGCAGCTCCCCGGACTGCTCGTCGTAGGCCCGGCGCAGCTCTGCGTTCTTTGCTTCCAGCTCGGCGCGCTCTCTGTGGGCGCGGGCGCCCAACGCCAGCGCGTCCTGCGCGCTGCCCGAGGCTGCCAGGGACAGCGCCCAGTGCCAGGGACCCCCGTACTCTGGCCTCGAGCCCCCGTCCGAGAAGGTCGGCAGCACCACGTACTGCACGCCCGCGGCACGCAGGCGCGCGGCAGCCTCGCCAAGCAGCCGGGCCCGCGGGTAGAACAGTTTTTCCGCGCCGGGGCACGATATGCGGTCGGGGTCCGCGCCGTGCTCCATGTGGGCAGACAGGTAGTCCCCGAACTGCCCGCCAGCCCTTTCGTACAGGCACAGGACCAGCAGGAATTCGGAAGGCAATACGTGCGCCCATCTGCCGGCCCCGGCCAGGGCCGAGGCGCACTCCATGAATTTTCCGGGCGACCAGTCCCGGACGAAGACTGCCTGGCCGAACAGGGTGCCCGACGCGCCGCCGGGGTACTCTATTACGGAGGCTATCTTTTTTCTCAGCTCCTCTATGATTCCGAGGTGCACGCCCAGCGAGTCGGCCCAGAGGCCCAGCAGCCTGGAGCGACGAGCGCCATCTTCCAGCCCGAACCAGTCTTTGCGCAGGTTCCGCACGTCTTTTTCGAACTCCGGGGCGAGCTCGGCGCCGCAGGCGCGCAGTATCCTGAGCGTGTAGGTGGTAGAGTACAGGTGCGAGAGCGCGGAGCGCGCCTCCATCTTTCCGGAGGCAAACGAGTCCGGATACCTGCCCATGACCCCCAAGAGGGCGTACGTCTCGACGGCCGTGAACAGGTGCGACTTCCAGTCCGGCTCTGATCCCATGCCCGAGACCGGCCAGATCTGTCCTATGCGGTCCAGCATCTCTTCGGGGACCATGAACGGCCTGTGCGCGCAGAGGTACTTTTCGGAGCTGTTTAGCATCCTGTCCCAGGCCGCGTCGTCGAGCGGGGGCAGGCGCGTCTTGCCCCTCACCGATATCACCAGATCCAAATCAGATATGCCCGGCGCCGAGACGCTCCCCTGCGAGAGCACGGAGACGTTGCCGTGCGCCTCCAGTTTTGCTGATACGGACTTTTTGACGGCCTCGTAGTCTTGCCTGGATTTGGGGACCGGCTCGTCTGTCCACTCGAAGGCCGACTGCACGTGGGGCATGTCCGGGCTCCGGGAGACCAGCCTTGCCGCAAAGCGCGCGGCGAGCTCGCGCAGCTGGCCCGCCAGAGGCCCGAGCTCCGATGCGAGCTCGGGCGGCGGGGGCGCGTCGAGCGCGCGGCGCTTGTACGAAAGGAGCCAGTCCTTGCCGCCCGGCGGCGGGGCGGCGCCGTACGCGTTGCGGGTTCTGATGCGGCTGCACCGCCCCAGGGCGGGCAGCTTTTCGCCCCCGAACATCTTTGATACCGCGGCAAAAGAGTCGCGCTTGTACGTGTACTTGCCCTCGGACATGAGAAGCAAGGAGGGCAGCAGTATGGCCATCTGGACGCGGCGCTTTGCCGAATGCACCGACTCTTTTTCAAAGCCGCCGGCGCCGAGCATGCCGTGGAGGATCTGGTGCATTATGGTCAGCTCGTCGAATTTGGAGTCGCGCACGCAAAACTCCAGATCGCCGCCCGATACGGTCTTTGAGAATTTGAGCAGCTCGAGCGGGAAAAAGTGCTGCGGGTAAAACCGCGCGTCCTGGGCAGACGCCAGCATGAGTCCGTGGTGCTGGAACGGGTCCACCCGGAAAAAGTGCTCCCAGGATTCCAGCAGGACCTCCCTCAACTCCAGGATCTTTTCGGCCGAAGAGCACACTTCGGCCTTTAGCACGGCGAACGCGTCCAGGTCCGAGCAGCCCTCCACGTAGTCTCTGGTGGCGAGGCTGCCGTGCAATACCAGCAGGTCGAACGCGGACGGGGCCTTTTCCTGGAGGTGCGCAAAAAGAGAGGCCGCGTGCCTGCCGGGCCCGTCTCCGTCCGGCTCCCACGCGGGGGGAGCCGCGGCCTTTTCGGGCCTGCCCCGCCCCTCTGTCATGGACGGCAGTACGGAGTAGAACCTAGCTACGGCGCCGGCGACCTCTTTTACGTCGGCCCCGCCGCGCAAAGACGAGACGTCCTCCAAGACTTTGGACAGCGCAGGGTTTTCCGGCACCAGTTTTTCGAGGTAGAACTCGAGCATCGAGCAGTCCAGCTCGGCCGCGTCGAACCTGCCGGGATGGTCCCCCATGGCCCCGTTGAGGCCGTAGTCGTAGCCGTTTACTATGGATTCGAGCCAGTACCGGAACCTGTTCTGGACCTGCCCGAGGGCAGTCTCTTCGGGATCAAAGCCGTACGCCCTCATCACGTCGCCGTACTCTGCGCCCGTCCTTTCCAGGTGGGCCGGCAGGTTGAGGAACGGCGAGGCCTCCATTATGCGGCGCGACATGTCGGGGTTGCGCTTTAGCAGGTGGTAGAATACGTCGGATCTGTCCATTCAGCCCGCCGCCCGGATCCCGCATGGGGTGCTTTGTGAAAAGTGCGCCGGCTCCATGTGACAGGACGGGGCGGCGGGCGCGCCAAGCGATATAGACGTTGCGAGGGGGCCGCAGTCAACAAAGGCGCCGCGTTCGGATCCGAAAATCGATCGCCCGAGCTCTCGGATTTCGCCAGAGGTGCATTTAATCCGAGTCTGGCATGTCCGCCGAATCGCGCGCGGCCGGGCGCGGGCGACTTTGGTCAAAGGCCGGCGCAAGGCCGGCAGACGCCGATTACACGCGCCCCTAAAAGGTGTCCAGCCGAGTCTGGGTCTCGTATTTGAATATTAAATCTTCGCACATCTTTTTTAGGCTCTGCAGGGTGGGCGTGCGGTGCTCTGTGGTTTCAAGTTTTGACACCTGGCTCTGCAGATCTGGGTTTTGGAGCAGCAGTGACTTTAGTGTTTTGCCGATCCTGGCGGCAAGTTCTCTGCGGTGATTGGCAGAGATCCGATCGGCGTGCTTGTGTGTGATCTTGAGTATTTTTTCAAGGGTGTCGGGATCGTCCATCTTGAACTGCCTGTCCGGCGAACTAAAGACGTGTGTAATCAGCCCGCGCAAGACGTACGGGATCACCACGTAGTCTTTATCCTCGTGAGAAAACGGATAGAGATACGTGGGTTCGCGGGTGCCCTCGAGCGGTATCTTGTCAAGGCCACCGTCGAGATCGTCGCGGCCGAGGCTCCCGTCCACCGTGATGCAGTCCCGGCCGAACGTAATGAACGGAAACGAGGTGCCGCGCTTCAAACTGTCGTGGTTTTCCGACTTGTCCACGTAGCACACGGTGTGCCCGAATCTGTTCCGGTCATGGATTGTGACGTGGTGCAGTAAATCTTCCGGTGTGAGTTGCCCGTACCTGCCATCCTGCTTTGGGTCGATGCTGTTTCCTCCCTTGCATTCGGCCACGATGGCGTGAACCGTCCTGTTGGATACGGAAACTACGTCCGGCACTGCCTTTTGCGCAGACTGCAGGCTGACCGACTGTTCTATCAGTTGTACTTTATACCCCAATTTTGCGAGGACGTTGGGCCAATGTTTCGTGTCCACGCAGAGTCCCATAAACATGTTTACCAGCCGGGTATGCGTTCCCGCGACCAAGTCAGGCCACCTGTGCGCACCTGTCTTTTGCGTCATGGTGCATCTGGAGGTTGGTGAGCAGCCTCAGTATGGTGTTCCCGCAGTTGCCCTTGTCTAGGTATACGCGCATCATGTCGTCGGCTATCTCAAAATCCAATGGGCTGCCGGTGTGCAGATCGATCGCCATGACACCAAAGTAGCCGTCGGCGATCGATGTTTTTATCCCCCACAGGTTGAACGGCGCCGTCGAACTGAACATCCTCGAAATAAACGCGTCTATGTTCTCTATGCCGTTGGGGAATTCAAAGTCGAACGGCCTTCCGTCAAACAAATCCAGCCCGTCCACGCGCCGGGTTCCCATGCGCAAGCTCTCGACGCTTTTTACCGACTCTGAATAGCGTTTGCGGCACATCTCTATCAAGGCCAGGTGGTCATCTACCGACTTGCCGCGTTTTAGCGCAAAATGCCCGTTGTGGTGAACTTCGTCCTGCGCGTAGCCGTGCGCGGAAGATGCGGCGCCCCGCATTATCCGCACCATGCTGTTCGCGCACGTCCTGCTTATCTGCGGATCTTTCAGGACCAGCGTTTTCATCTTGGCCGCTATGGAGCCGCTGATGGTCAGCTTCAGATCTTCGATGTTTGCATCGTCGTCTTCGTCTGATCTCAGGTAGCTATCCGAATATGACACGCCAAAGCCGTGGAAACTGTTGCCCGGCATTCCCACGATGCTCTCCAGCATATCTGAATGAAGCCACGCATAGTCGAACGCGTGGCGCGTGTCGCGCGTGAGTTTTGCCATGATCCTGGCCGTATCGTCCGATTTTTCGTTCGTGTGCAGGACGAAGAACCTGGGATCGGTCTTGTCCAGGAAGAACTCGTACGATTTATCCTCCCACACGTTCAGGATTTTTAGGTGGTCCAGCCCGGTGTCCCTTATTTTGCACTGCATGCCGGACGCCTTGAATTCGCTTTCGAGTTCCTTGTCGGACTCCAGTATGTACGATTGTAACTGTTCACGTCGTTTAGGCCCGTTTACGCGTACGGCAGCAGCTCCTTCACGTAGTCCAGGCCCTGGTTCTTCCAGGTGGCGATGCACGTGAAGATGTTGCCGTAGATCTCCATGCTCTCCTCCGCCCTGAGGCTGCCGCGGATCTTGCGGTGGATGACTATCTCGCGCAGGCCGCGCTCGGCCGCGTTGTTGGTCGGCTGTATGCGCGGGTCCAGCACGAACGCGAACAGGTCGTCGGCCGCGCCTTCCAGCTTGCCGAGGAACGGCCGCGAGACCGAGCTGCCCCAGTTGTCGTCTATGATGCGCCGCACGCAGCCCAGCAGCGCCGCGCGGACGCGGCCGCGCCTGGCCTTGCTCATGCGCTTTCCGGACGCGCCGCGCGCGGTCTCGAAGACGCCGCGCAGCCTCTCGAGTATGTCGCGCGCGGCCGCGCTGTCGGGGTGCGCCCGGAGCAGGTACCTGGCCTCGCGCAGGATGTGCGCCCAGCAGCGCTGGCGCCTCCACCCGTTGTACGACCTCCACCCGTCGCAGACGATCACTCCCCTGAATCCGGGCAGCACGTCGCGCAGCACGTCGCGCCCCCTGCTCGGGCGCACCACGAACAGCGAGTTGCCCGTCAGGGGGTCGAGGAAGATCCACACCCAGACGAGCTCGCCGTTGAGTTTGAACGACGTCTCGTCGATGTGCAGCACGCCGGCGCGCTGCATGGCCAGGATCATGGCCTCGACGAACGGCTTCATGTTGCGCCCCGTCCTGGCCAGCACGTTGCTTACCGTGCCTACGGAGACCGCCAGGCCGTCGCGGCCCATCCTGCGGGCGTTCATCCTGTGCGTCAGGCGGTCGTCGAAGTTGCTCACGACGCGCCCGCACGCGTTGCGGCCCAGCTCGCCGGCGCTCGGCAGGCCGGCGTCGGGCTCCATGCCCTTTTGGCCGCACCGACAGCATTCGTAGACGTTTATCGTGTGGCGCGTGGTGACCGGCTCCGCGGGGGGAGGAGACTCCGTGACGTTGCGGGTCTTTTGCCCGGTGTTCTTTATGCTGTCGGACCCGCAGTTGGGGCACTCGCTCATCGTGTGCTCCTCGAACTCGGTGGGCTCGGGCTTGCTGGTCTTGCCCGGGTGTCCCTTTTGCGCGCCCTGCTTCCTGCCGGACTTGGGCCTGTCCCTGTTCTTTTTGGCGGCGATCATTTTCTGGGTGTACGTCATCTTGGACGACGGAGTGTGCGCGTTGTCGTGGATCTTGTTGATCTTTTCCAGCTCCTTCACCCTGCGGGCGAGCCGCGCCGACCTGTCGTCGGCCTTCAGCCTGGCCGCTCTTTGGTCTTCCAGCTCCTGCTTGGTCAACGCCAGCTCCGCCTCGGCGCGCAGCTTGTCGCGCTCGGCCCGGTCGGCCCTGTCCGTCTCGACGTTCAGCCGCATCTTGACCTGCTGCAGCTCGGTCCTTGCCCCCTTGAACTTGTGCTTCCACTCGGCGCACTTGCGGGTCGCTTCCCTGCAATCCAACGGCTGGCGTAAAACGTACTAGTATTTAGATCGCTGCTGTCAAAAAAATTCACCAAGGGGTGAAAATTCAGGCACGACGTGAACAGTTACGTACGATTTTAGCTCGCGCAGGCGGCCGGACGATGCGTTTTCTGGGTCGGATCTAGGGGGCAGAATCATGTCCTCCAGCACATCCATGAACCCTTGCTGCGTCTTGACCTGTGGCAGACGCTCACCCTTCTCTGCCAACGGCCGAAGCCCGGATTCGGTGTGTAAAAGTGTTTATTGGTCGGCCGGCCCGACGTATCCGCCCGCCCCCTATGTCCTGCGCCTGAGACGGGCTGACGCCTGCCCACAGCGCGGCCGGGTAGGCGCTGGAGCCGGCCGTTGTCCCGCCCCGTCTTGGGGCTCTACCGCGGCGGCAGGTTGCGCGACGGCACCCGCGTGCCCGACGGCGCCTTCATCAGCGTGAAGATGCGCGCGCTGGACGCGTCGCCAGATCCACGGCGGTATTACTCACTGCTTGAATCGCTGGAGGACGTGATAACGGTGCGCATCATTTAGAGGCGGCCAGCACCCGTTTCCACTTCTCCGCGGCCGCCTTTTGGGCCAGTGCCCACGAGTACTCTTCAATCTCTTTGTTCTTGACGCGGCAGGCCGCGAGCTTTTCCTCGTCGGTCATGTACTCACAGGCGTGCTGCCAAGTGATCCTGAGGACCTCGTCCGAAGCCTCCGTTCTGAGCTCGTCCGGTATGGTCGGGCCGCTAAGCGGAATAGAGGCGAATATCAAGTGTGCCTTTCGCTCCGCGACTTTTTTCCAGGCCTCAAAGTATTCGGCGGATCTGGCTTTCCTGTCGCTCACCTCCCACGGGGTGTTGATGGCGCTCTCTACAGTGTTGGCAAACTCGGGGGGGCTCGGCCTTCTGCATGGCTTACCCCTAGATTTGAGAGTATAAATCTCAAACGCTGTTCACTAGACACGGGCCTTTCCCGGCCGCCTACACGTCCACCTGGGACCTTTCGCCCAGCAGGAACCTGCGCGGCTTGCCGCCGCCGCGGATCTCCGAGCCCTGCGCTATTATGCTGCCCGATATGGTACCGCCGTCCTCCAAGGTGCAGCCGTCCATGATTATCGAATCGGATATGGAGCACCCAGATATGCGGCACCCGTCCCCCACCGAGACGTTGGGGCCAAGCGCCGACGAGCTTATCTGGCAGCCGTCGCCCACCAGAACGGGGCCCTCCAGCTTGCAGTCCTCCGAGACGCGCGAGCCCCCCACCCGGACGCCGGATCCGAGCACGAGCCTGTTGGCGTCGATGACGTCGTCGGGGGTGCCCGTATCCTTCCACCAGCCGTCGACGAAGCCGTGCTCCAGTTTGCCGTTTTCCAATATACCCTGCAGGGCGTCGGTTATCTCCAGCTCGCCGCGCCCCGACGGGCGCAGCTTTTCTATTATGCCGAACACCGACGGCGTCAAGAGGTACACGCCGATGACTGCCAGGTCCGACGACGAATCGGCCGGCTTTTCGGCTATCCTCTCGATTCCGTCCGGGCCCAAGAAAGCGATGCCGAACCGCGACGGGTCCTCCACCCGGCACAGCAGTATCTGGGCGTCGGGCCCCCCCTCGAACTTTTCTACGTACGGGCGCAGCCCGGCGCGCAGTATGTTGTCGCCCAGGTACACGACGAACCTGTCCGTGCCGACGAACCCGCGGCACAGGCCGACCGCGTGGGCTATGCCCCTCGGGGAATCCTGCTCGACGTACGTTATGCCGACGCCGAACTTGCTCCCGTCCCCGTAGTATTCGCGCACCCTGCCGCTGTGGGTACCGCCTATTACCACGGCTATGTCGGTGATGCCCGCGTCCCGCAAATCTTCGAGGGCGTACTGCGACATGGGTTTGTTGGCGATGGGCAGCAGCTGCTTCGGTCCGGTGTGCGTCAGGGGCCGCAGGCGCGTGCCGTGGCCCGCGTGCAGTATTATGCCCTTCACAGTATCCTGCCGCCCAGCGAGACCGACTCTGCTATCCTCTGCGACTCTAAAAGATGCGAATACCACTCTACGGTGCGGGTGCGCTTGGTGGCCTCGGTCTTGCCCGACTCTAGGGCCTTTGCTATCTCGGCTGCCCCGTGGCCCACGCCCAGCTGGGCCGAATAGCCCAGGCGCCTTATCTTGGCAAAGCTGATGCGGTACGAGCGCTTGTCGGGATCGCCGTACCACTCTTTTCTGAGCGGGGCCCCGGCGGCCTTGGCCACCTCCTTTGCCAGAGGCAGCACCTGCCAGTTGTTGTCGTCCGAGCCGGCGTTGAATATCTGCCCGCTTGTCTCGTCGGCCGGCGCCGACAGGACCGACAGGTACGCGGCGGACGCGTCGCTCACGTGTATGAACGGCCTCCACTGCCTGCCGTCCCTCATTATCTTAAGCTTGCCGCCGCCGGACAGGCCCAGGACCATCGCGTTGACCGCCAAATCGAAGCGCATGCGCGGCGAGAGCCCGAAGACGGTCGCGAAGCGCAGCGCCACCGGACAGAACTTCGGGCCGGCCAGTTTCAGCGCGGCCTCTTCTGCCATGCGGTTGGCCTTTGCGTACGTGGTCAGCGGGTTGACCGGGGACTCTTCGTCCAATACGCCCTCCCTGAACCCGTATATGGAGCAGCTCGAGGCGAGCACGTACCTCTTTACGCCGTGCTTTTTGGCGAGGCGCGCCACGCGCGCCCTGCCGCGGTAGTTTATCTCCATGGTCTTTTCGGGGTCCAGCTCGCCGGACGGATCGTTGGAGAGCGCGGCCAGGTCCAGCACCGCGTCTGTCTTTGCCAGAATAGAGCCGTCGAACCAGCGCGTGTCGCCGCGCACCGTCCTGAGCCTGGGGTTTTTGGCCACGCCGGCCAGCGGCCCGGTCCCGAAAAAGAACCGGTCGAGAACCGTGACGCCGTGGCCGGCCCTGAGCAGGCGGCGCACCAGCACCGAGCCGATGTAGCCGGCCCCGCCGGTCACCAGTATTTTCACGGGGCGCGCCGGCGCCGGGCGGTTTTAATGTATTGCCTCACTTTACCCCAACCCAGGCAAGCTGCGCCCCCTGCCCCACGTGGCCCAGCCTCGCATCGTAGTATGCCAGGGCGTACGCGTCCGAAAAGCCCGCCTCCCGGCACATGTCCAAAAAGTCCCACCCGTAGTCGTAAAACACCAGCGAGCCCTTTTCGGAGAGCGGGTTGCCGTGGTACTGCTCGGGCAGCAGGTGCCTCACCGTATCTCCCTCCAGGCGCGCCCGCCGGACAGTCCTGCCTGTCGTCGAGCGGAAGAACGGAAACGTCGCCAGCATTTTGCCGCCCGGCCTCAGTATCCGGCAGCATTCTGACAAAGCTTCGCCGATGTCGGGCACGTGCTCGAATACGTCGCTCGAGACGGCCAGGTCGAACGTGCCGTCCGCAAAGGAGAGGCGCCCGGCGTCCTCGTGTCGCACGCCGTCCACTACCCGGCCGCCCGGGTACCCGGGCCCCAGGTACTCGCTGCCCGTCAGGCGGGCGCGGCGGCTCAAGAACGCGTACAGCTGCGTGACGTATTCGTACATGTACACGTCTCCCCCGTGCCGCATGACGTACGAGGCGACGAACCGCTGCCTGTTGCTGAGGCCGCAGAGGGGGCAGGCCAGGTACTCGCGGTACACCGAATCGTAGTCGTCGCGCACGTTCTCTACGGAAAACTCCACGTTTCGGCCGCACGGGCCGCACCTGCCGCGCACGCCCCACCGCTGTATTCCGCGGTGCCTCGAGGCCGCCCGCCACTCGGCCCTCCGCCTGCGCGCGCGGAGCGCAACGGACGCGGCGTAGAATTCGGCTGCCGACCTGCACTCTACAGTCCAGGCAGGCGTGCGCAACCTATCTGCCGCCCAGCAGTTCGGGCGCCTCTCTTTCCACCTGGGTTTTCATGAGGGCCAGCGCCTCTTTGGTTCCCGGGTGGGACAGGCCGAGGCGCCGCATCTTTGAGGAATCCAGGCAGGAGCGCGCGGGCCTGGCCGCCTTTTGCGGGAACCGCGAAGAGTCGGTGGGCAAGACAAGATCCGGGTCGTGGCCGAATATGCCGGCGAGCCGGACCGCGAACTCGTGCCTGCTCTGGCAGTCGGGGCCGGCAAAGTGGAACGTGCCCGCCCCGGGCCCCCCCGCCAGTTTCAGCAGCGCGCCGGCCAGCGAATCCGCCAAGGTGGCCGTGGCAAACTGGTCGGTCACTATGCTCACCCGCTTTCCGGCGCTCAGCGACTTTAGCAGCCACAGGGCGAAATTGGCCCCCTTGCGCGAGCTGGACCGCTCGCCGGCGTTCTCGGCCGGCGCCCAGCCGTACACCACGCTGGTGCGAACCGCCGCGTCGCCCGGGCCCAGGAGCTTCTCCCCCGCCAGTTTGGACCTGCCGTAGGCGCTCAGCGGGGCCGCCCCGTCATCTTCCGAGTACGGCGAACCTTTGGCGCCGTCAAAGACGTAGTCGGTCGATATATGCACCAGCTTGCCCGGGCACGCCCCGGCCAAGACGCCCACGGCCGACGCGTTGACCGCCTCCGATTCGGACACGTGCTCTTCGCAATAGTCCACGTCGTGCAGGGCCGACGTATTTACCACCGCGTCGGGGGATATATCAGATACCAGTTTGCGCACCGCGGCCGAATCTGTCACGTCCAGTCTCGTGCACGGGAACCCCAAGCCGGCCCCGCGCGAGTTGTACGTGCCATATACGTCCGCGCCCGATTCCAGGGCCAGCTCTGCCACCTTGCGGCCGACCAGCCCGCTTGCGCCCACCACCAGCAGCTTCACGCTCGGCCGGAGGCTGCGCGTCGTATATGTGCCTTGGCAAAGCGTGATAAGCGGGGGTGCGCGAAACGGCCGCGTGAAGAACGTCATGACCGTAGATTTGGAGGACTGGTACTGCGATCTGCCGTTCCGCGAATGGGACGGCAGGGAGGACCGGCTCCAAGAGCCGACCAGGTACATGATGGATTTGTTCGAGAAGCGCGGGACCAGGGCGACGTTCTTCGCGGTGGGGTACGTCGCCGAAAGGTTCCCCGAGCTGCTCCGCGAGATACGCGACAGGGGCCACGAAATCGGCTCGCACACCTATTCGCACATCGACCTGAGGCGCGTCTCGGACGCCGAGCTCGAAAAAGACCTGGACAGGTCCGTAAGCGCCATAGAGGGCATAACGGGCCGCAAAGTGCTGGGCTTTCGCGCCCCGTTCTTTTCGGTCAGCAGGGCGCGCCCGGAGCAGTACGGGATCATACGGAAGCGGTTCGCCTACGATTCGAGCGTCTTTCCGGTCCGGGCCGGCCTGTACGGCATGCCCGGCGCGCCGCGGTTCATCTACCGGCCCGGGCCCGGCTCGTTCGGCGAGGGGGACGGCGAGTTCGTAGAGATGCCCCCGCTCACGCTGCGCCTGGCCGGGTTCAACCTGCCTGCCGGCGGCGGGTTTTATTTCAGGGCCCTGCCGTACCGCCTGACCCGCCGCGCCTTCAAAAAAGCCAACGGGCAGGGCAGGCGGGCAGTATTCTACATACACCCCAAGGACCTGGATCCGGCCATGCCCAGGGTGCCCGGGTACGGGCGCCACTACTACTGGGGCAAAAAAGGCATACGGCGCAAGTTCGAGAGGCTCCTGTCGGATTTCGAGTTCGTCCCCGCGGCAGAGGCCCTGCCGCAATAGCAAAATATGCGCGGCCGGGGCCCGGCACCCGTGGACGTGGTGCTGATTCCGGCGTACAACAACGAGTCGGCCATCGGCGGCGTGGTCAGGGCCTCGGCCCGGAGCGCCGACGAGGTCATCGTCTGCGACGACGGCTCGTCCGACAGGACGGCCGAGCGCGCCCAAGAGTGCGGCGCGCGGGTCCTGCGGCACGAAAAAAACATGGGCAAGGGGGCGGCCCTGCGCACGCTCTTTGCAGAGGCGGCCCGGGTGGGCGCCGAGCGCGCCTGCACCATCGACGGCGACGGCCAGTTCGACCCGTCCGAGATACCCCTGCTGCTAGCCGAGCAGGAAAGGTCTGGCGCCGACGTCGTGGTGGGCTACCGGTTCGACGACCGCGCCGAGATGCCAAAGTACAGGAGGCTCGGCAACAGGATATTCGACAGGATGACCAGCATGGCCGCCGACGTGGGGGTGCGCGACACGCAGTCGGGGTTCCGCGTGTACTCTAAAAAAGCCGTCGGGCAGATAGGCTTCAAGTCCGACGGCTTTGCGGCCGACTCTGAAATACTGATGGACGCCGCGCGCCGGGGGATGGGGATGGCCGAGCAAAAGATAACCGTCAGGTACCCGGCAGGCTCGCGGATCCACTCGCAGAACCCCATATCGCACGGCTACGGCATATTCTACACGCTGCTGGAGCACGTGGCCGTGCGCCACCCGCTCAAACTGCTCGGCATACCCGGCGTGGTGCTGTTCGCGCTCGGCGTCGGGTATTCGGTGGTGGTCATATCGATATTCAACGACATCGGGTACTTTTCCATACCCTCCACCCTGGTGGCGCTCGGCTCGCTGATGTGCGGCCTGACCCTGCTGCTGATGGCCGTGCTCTTGTACGCCATAAAGATCTCGCGCTAGCGCGAGGCCGCGCGCAGGCAGGCCAGGCCGACTGCCGTAAAGAGGCCGGTGGCCACTGTGCGCAGCAGCACGGAGGCGGCAAACCCCTCGTCTTCGGGCACCCCCCGGAGCAGCAGCATGCCGGACAGGCCGCCCTCGAATACCCCCAGGCCCGCGGGCACCATCGATACGGCCCCGATGAACGATGAGGCGTGGAATATGGCAGACAGGGTGGCAAAGTCCAAGCCCATGCCGAGCGAGCCGGCCAGCATGTAAAAGGCGGCTGCCTCCAAAAACACGACGCCTGCAGAGAGCGGCGCGGCGAGCGCGATGCCGCGCGGGCCCAGCAGGGAGCGGACCGTCCCCAGCGATTCCTCGGGGTCGGGGACCATGCGGCCGGCCCACCGGAGGCGCCTTGCGCGCCACAGCAGTTTCTCGAGAAGGCGGTGGTTGAGCACCAGCACCGAAAGGGCGGCGACTACCAGCAGCGGGGCCAGCGCGACCTCCTTTGGGACGTCGGCGAAGGCAAGAGCTACGGCTATGGCCGACGCGCTGGCCAGCGCGTCGTGGAACCTTTCGACGAAGACGACGGCGGCAGTCCTGGATACGGGCACGCCGCAGTCCCTCTTTAGCAGCGGGGCGCGGACCAGCTCGCCGACCCTGCCGGGCGAGAGCAGCATGGAGAACCCGGACAGAAAGTACAGGGAGCCGCGCCCGAACCCGACGGCGGCCCCGATCAGGCGCATGTAGGCGTGCCAGCGCACCGCGCGCAGAAACACGGCCGCGCACCACAGGAGCGCAAAGGCCAGGTACCCGCCCGGATCGGCCGAGAGCAGGTTGGAGGCGACCTTTTGGGAATCGGAAAACACCGCCAGGACGGCGTACGCGGCCAGCGGGGCCGCGAGCAGCGGCAGCCATGAATATTTCGACAACCGGCGGCCGTATCCTGAGACGATTTAACCATAGCGCGGGTTTAATAGGCCGGTTGGGGCGGCCCCGCGGTTTGCGCGCCAGGGTGCTAGCGGTCTATCTTTTGGTGGCCCTCGCCGCCTCGGCCGGCGTGGTCGCCTACAAGGGGACGGAGGCCTACGACAGGCTGCCCGCGCCGGAGCCGACGGTGATACGCGACGTGCGCTCCGTCGACGCGGCGCCTGCCAGGACCTTCGAGGTGATGTCGGATCCGGACTCGTGGGCAAAGCTGCGCAGCGTGGAGAGCGCCCGGCTCGTGCCCGGTTCTCCGGCGTCCGTCGAGGTGGAGCTGCGCGAGTGGCTCGTCTCGGTCGATGTGCGCGCGGAATACGAGGCCCGGCCGCCCGAGTACCAGCAGCTGCGGGTGGTAGGCGGGTACCTCGACGGGGCCACCATAACGCAGACCTTCGAGCCGGACGGTACGGGCACCGAGGTCTCGACGGTGGCAGAGCTGGACGTCCGCGCGTTCGCCATGGTGTCGGAGGCGCCCGAAGAGCTGGTGCGCGAGAGGCTCGGCGCTGCCTTGGCGGAGCTGGCCGCGATGGCCGGCTAGTCAATCTATTTATTGCAACTTTGGCGCCGGGCCGCGTGCCTTTCGAGTTTCGGCCCCTCGAGATACCCGACGTGATATTGGTGGAGCCCAAGGCTTTCGGCGACGGCAGGGGGTTCTTTATGGAGACGTACAAGGCTTCGGCTTTTGCGGACGGCGGGATACGGCGGCCCTTCGTTCAGGACAACTATTCGAGATCGGGGCGCGGCGTGCTGCGCGGCCTGCACTACCAGAAAGAGCCGGCGGCCCAGGCAAAGCTGGTCTCGGTGGTGCGGGGGGAGATATTCGACGTGGCAGTGGACATACGGGCCGGCTCGCCCACGTACGGCAGGTGGGTGGGCCAGACGCTCTCCGAAGAGAACCGCCGCATGCTGTACGTGCCGCGCGGGTTCGCCCACGGGTTCTGCGTGACCGGCGAGGGGGCCGACGTGCACTACAAGGTGGACAATGAATATTCTCCAGAGCACGACAGGGGGATAGCCTGGGACGATCCCGAGATCGGCATACGGTGGCCCGTCTCGGAGCCAGAGCTGTCCGGGAAGGATTCGGGCCACCCCGGGCTTGCCGGCGCGGACAACGAGTTCCGGTACGCGCCGCCGGGCGGCCTTGCGGGCCGGATCATCGAAGAGATAGAGGGCGTCGTAAAGGGCGACCACGCCGATTGGCGCGTCGGGATAGCCAAGGATCCGGAGCGGCGCCGGAAGGAGCTCGGCGAGCCGGATACTTGGCGGGCGTGGGACGCGGGGACCGAGGATGAGGCGCGCGCCATAGAGTGGCACTTTTTGGACAGGCGCATGCGCTCGGATCCGGGCGGGGGCGCCGGCTCGAGGCACGTGTACGTCTTTTAGCGGGCAGATCCATGTGCGCGCGGGGATCCAAGCAGGCATTCGGGCGCTTTTTGAAGGGCGGCCAAGACGCTCTCGCACCGTGCACCGGATCGCGCGCGGCGGAGATGGTAGCGTCTGCCCGTAACCATTTGGTGCGCCCACTCCCGGTCGACGGTGTCTTGTAGTTGGCCCAAAAGTGTCCGAGCAGCTGGTGGATCTACGATAGCAGACGCGACCAAAGGAGGACAGAAGAGGCACCGCCAAGACACACCCACCGAATGCTGCTGAGCGCGTCCGTACAGGGCGTACTCTGCAGATCCGCCGGTTCGTGTCGAACACGATTGAGCGTGCGCATGCTGCCGCGCTGTGGATAAGGACAGAGTTTCGGAGGATTACGCGCGGCTTCCGGCTGACGCGCCGGGTGGCCTTGACCGGTTCGACGCAAAGCGCGTTTCTTACGGCCGCCTCGTCTTCTTGACGCATTCTTCAATGTCTTTGAAAAATTGGTCCGAATCGTATGCAAGATATTCGTAATGAGCCAATCCCTCCAAACCGCCGCAGATCTTTCTTGCCTTTGCCTTGTTCTTGGCATATGCGCCCTCGATGACCCTGATCAAATCCTGGGATTTGTCGCGATATACGTAAAACAACACATGCGGCAGAAGGTGCCCAGTTTGAGCTTCGAGAATCCACGCCTCTACGAACGGGAGTATCTTTTCCAAGTTCCCTCCACCTATTTTTCTAAAAAGACTCTCCAGATTGCTCCCAATGGCATAGCTGTCTTTGATCAGTTGCTTTCCGATCTCCATGCATTCGAGTGGATATTCTGGCGCGCAAAGCGAAAGTGTTGCGGCAATGTACTCTTTGACGAGGTGGTTTTTCGTCTTGTACAGCCACCCACATATCTGTACGGCGCATTTAGGATCCCGTCTGGACATGAGCGCGAGGTGATCCCTCACGTATCCTGCGATGCGCGGATCGTCCGTTTCGATCAGGTTCAGAATCTGCTCTCGCACCGTTGAAGATCCTTCCGACTTTTCGAACAGCGAGCGTATTGCGGCTTTTCTGCCCGGCAGTGTGCTAGACTCCGACAGTAGGGTCGCGAGATCTGGGTCTTTTAGATCCTCGGGTTTCAATTATGCGGCTGTACGTGTGCATGTTATAAACACATCTCCTCGACCGACACGCTTCTACAGGTAACTCAAAAGTTCCGCCGACGGGATGACAATTGCCGATCGCAGACGCGTACAGGCAGGTCGAAACGGCAGTACCCGAAAGGCGAGTACATCCGCCTGCGCGCATTTGGGCGGCCTCTGCTTGGCCGCTGCTGCGATCGGAAAACCGGCCACGCAACCAAGGCATAAATGGCCAGAGCGTGGCGAAAACGCTTGGATGAAAAACGCGCACGCTTGGGCGCGTTCGGGACTCGGCGCCGGTGCCACATTGCAGCAGACGCAGGGCCTCGCGGCGGCCTTCAGCCGCGCGAGGCGTCCCGGCGTTCGCTGGAGTTCTGAGGCATGGCCGACGAGAGCCCCCGCTCCGATGCCGAGTGGTACCGAGTGGTCGCCGGAAAAAGCAGCGAGGCAGAAGACTATTTCCAAAAGTACGAAGAATACGGCAAAATACTCGAAGCGCTCGGATTCCAATACGGGCTTTTGGACAGCGCTTCGTATCTGCATTTTTACTACAAAAACAAAAAGACCATAAACGTCCCGAACTATGGGCCGATAACAGTCGAAGCCAACCTCACTCCTCCGCGTCGCGCAAGCATGGCGTACACCAGCTATGTCAAGAATTTCTTCCGCCTGTGGAGCATACACAAATCCATCCTCGCGGGCATGCCGTACGTGCACCACGTATTCCGCGTCCTCGGCGAATCCGTGCTCGGCCAGTATTACATAGCCTGCTATGCAGACGAATTCAACAAAAAGACCGATCAGTTCATAGAGTGCGTCGAGAACGAATCCAGTTCGTCCGAACGCGTTTTGCATAGCACGCTGCACAGGTGCCACAACGCCCATCTTGGAATAAAGCCGGTTTATCTGAGAAAAAAGCTGTACACCCCGCAAAAGGCGTCCAGAATGGGCAAGTTGTATTCTGCCTGGAGCGCCGAAGACGTCCATTTCAACCCGCGCGTGTGGCGCGACGAAGATCCCGAAGAGACGCTGTACGACATGTGGGCTTTTCTGAGCTTTTCCGTGCACAACGTAGTCTCGTTTGTGGAAACCTACAAGACAGTCGCGTCCAAAGAGACGATCGAGGACACAGTGGGCCCGTTCATGGAAAAGTTCAGGTACATGCTGACCGACTTTGAGCCGGATTTGATCCCAGACGTGCCCGAGCACGACTTTCTGTGGTCGCTTGGCCGCTAGCGCGGGCCGTAGTTGAGCCCGGCGGCCGTAAAAGAGCCGCCCGGAACGCGCGCCAGGCCTGACCGGCGGACCTGCCCGCGGTCTCCAAACAGCCCCGCCGCCCGGATGCGCGGCGGCCTACCGGCTGCGCTCGGGGGGCCGACGGCTGCCGCGGGGGGCCGATCTCGAGGCGCCGGCCGGGATTTGGGCTCCCGATCTTGGCGGATCGGCCGATTGCGTACGGCTCCTCATGTCGCAGGCACTTGCCGCGGAACGGCGCGCTTCGGCCTACGGCGTAAACAGCGCCAGGCAGACGGCCAGTACCATGAGGAATATGCCTCTGAGGAAATGGCTCTGCGCGGCATCGACCCATTTGGCCTTCTTGAGCGAATGCAGCAGGCTGTTCTGGATGGCCACGAAGTGTTTGGCGGCCCACCGGAGAACGGCGCGGTCCTGCGGCAGGCTCTCGGCTAGATCGACAATCGTGGGAATGTGTTTAGGGGCCAGCTTGGTCGCTTTGTGGACAGCCAACGTCGTCATGAACAGCTCGGCCACCGCCCATGCCGTCATGGGCAACTTGATCGCCGCCCACGCCAGAAGCGGCGCCTCCGGGTTGCGCGGCCAGGCGAGCACGGCGTCGGACGCAAGCCCCAAGACGCCGAGCATAAGCGAGGCCATTATTCCGGCCCCGACGAACAGCTGCGATCCCTTGTTCTCGATGCGCTCGATTCTCCGGTCTTCGGCGGAATACACGTTGTTGGCAATGCTCTCGATTACGGCCGGCTCCGCGCCAGATTGTTCCAAGCGGTCGCACCACTGCTCTTCTTCCGTTTGATCCTGATCTTCCCGGCCGTCGTCTGCGGGTGGCTCCCGGGCGGCAGCGTACTCGGCCGCCCGCCGGTCGATCTTTCGGTTTGCCGCCCACGCCGCCGCTATCGGCCAGACGAGTCCAAGTTTACCTACCATTCCTTTCCACCAAGAGCTGCGCCGGGGCCTGTTCGGGCAGGTCGGGCCGGCGCAGCAGCCGGCCCAGCTCGCCGCCGGGGTTGATCTCCGAATAGCCGTCTCCGCTTCGCCAAGTCCACAAAGGACGCACTCGCCTGTAACACGAACGCGGAGATTCCGCCCGAATCCATGTCGGCAGCCCGTGGCATGCGGGGCGCTTGCGGCGCGGGTTATGTAAAGACTCGGGCGGCCCCAAACGCGGCGCGGAAACCGGCCGCACAGACGCGCGTTTTTTCCGCAACAGCCGGCGCGATCCCAGATCCGCAGATCCTCGGGGGCCGGATCCGGCCGCGGCCGGCGCAGAAACGCCCGATCGCCAAGCTGGCGCCCCCTGCATCGGGCCCCCGCGCGCGGGTTTGCCCGGATCGCGTCATGGCTGCAACGTATTTTAGGCCTGCCGGACTCCGCGCTGCAGGAACCGGCCATGGAGGCTCTACAGATCAGGCTGCACGACTGCTACGGGATACACTGCATGTCCCGCAGGTTCGAGCTGTCCGACACCAGGCACGTGGCCATATACGCCCCCAACGGCACGATGAAGTCGTCGCTCGCAAGGACGTTCAAGGACGCCAGCGAGGGCAGGGATTCCGAGGAAGTGGTGTGCAACAGAACCTCCAGCCGCGTGATAGAGGACGGGGACGGGAAGGCGGTGCCGCCAGACGGCATTCTGGTGATCGATCCGCTAAAGGACTCCCAGGATATCCACGCCGCGTCGCTGGGCATACTGGCCAACGAAAAGCTGCGAAGCCGATACGGGGCGGCCGTCGCGGGCCTCGTGTCTGACAAGGAAACGGTGATCAAAAAACTGGCCGGGCCGTCCGGCCTTGCCGGAAAAACCGAAGACGCGGTATTGCGCGATTTCGGCAAAGGCGGGGGCTTTACGGAATTTTTCGCCGTCCTCGAGCAGTGCCTCGATGCGCCCCCGGATGCGGATCTGTCGGACGTCAGGTACGTCGACGTGTTCAACGAAAAGGTCGTGCGGGCCCTGGAACAAGAGCACGTGAAGGAACAGCTGACTGCCTATCTGCGCAAATACAACGAGCTGGTGTCCCAGTCCGCGTATCTGAGCGCGCAGTTCGATCACGGCAGCGCGGACACGGTCAACAAGAAACTCTCCTCGACGGGGTTTTTCAAAGCCGGGCATTCCGTAAGCCTCAGCTCGAAAGCCGGCGGCCGCGCCGAGATAAAAGACAGGAAGGCGTTCGAGCTGCTCGTAGCGGACGAAAAGAAAAAAATCAAGGCGGGCCTGGATTCCGACTGGGAAAAGATCGACAGGGACGTGTTCAGAAACTCCGACCTCCACGAGTTCCGCCGCATAGTCAAGGACAACGCCGGCCTGCTCGAGAGGCTGCTGGCCGATCCGGAAAAGCTGCGCAGGGATCTTTGGCTGAGCTACTTTGCGGCGATCGGGCCTCTGCACGACGTGGTTAGATCGTACAGATCGCGGCAAAGCGACATCGCAGAGATCGTAAAACAGGCCAAGGCCGAAAAGGCCCGGTGGGAGGAGGTGGTAAAAGAATTCAAGGGGAGGTTCTTCGTCCCGTTCGACGTAAAGGTCGCAGAGGTGCACCAGTCGGTGCTGGAAGGCAAGATGCCCACGCTGCAGTTTGACTTTGACGACGGCGTGCAGAAAACCGCGGTCACGCTGGACAAGCTGCAGAGGGCCCTGAGCGCAGGGGAACAAAGAGCGCTGTACATACTGAACGTGCTCTTCAAGATCAAGAAGCGGATCGCAGACGGAAAAGAGACCGTCGTCGTGCTGGACGACATCGTGGACTCGTTCGACTACGCGAACAAGTACGCGATAATCCAGTATCTGAAGGAAATCTCCACGGAACGGCTCTTTCACCTGGTGCTCCTTACGCACAACTTTGATTTCTTCAGGGCGGTCATGAACAGGCGCATAGTGGGGCGCAAAAACTGCTATTACGCAAGCAAAGACCTGGGCAACGTGTCCCTCGAAGAGGCGCCCAACATAAGATCCATGCTGAAAGGGATAATCGAGTGCAAAGCAGGAGATCCGGAAAGCGACGAAAAATTCGTGGCGTCCATCCCGTTTGCGCGCAACCTGGCAGAATACAAAGACGGATCCGGCGAATACGACACGCTGACGTCGCTGCTGCACTGGCGGCCCGAGACGCCAAAGATCTCGATCGGGGACCTGCAGGAAACAATCCGCGCCGTCATACCGAAAATTCGAACCGAGCGACAGGACACCTCTCGCGCCGCGTACGATGTCATCATGGAGACCGCAGACAGGTGCTCGGACAGGACGAAAAACTCGCTGTACGGCAAAGTCGCCCTCTCCGTGGCGATCAGGGTGCGAGCGGAGCGCTTCATGCGCAGCAAGCTGGGCCCGGATTCCCGCCGGGACAAGAACCCGGACACGCACGATCTGATCATGGACTGCAAAAGTCGGCTGCCAAAGCACCAGGCCGACACGCTCGACCTGGTGGGGATCATGACGCCCGGCATCATCCACCTGAACGCGTTCATGTACGAGCCGATCGTGGACATAGACGACACGCGGCTGCGGGAACTGTTCAAAGACGTGCGCAGTCTGGAAGATTCTGCGTGATCCCGGCGCGGGCGGCTTTGGCGTCGCGGCCATTCTGCACGCCTCGTTGCGCCCGGCATGGCACTTGCCCAAGCGCGCCGTCCGCCTCGTTTCCAACCGGCATGCACGTTCCGAGCATTGGCCAGCCCGCCTTAACTGGAGGGCCCTGCACCGTCAAACTGCCTTGGTAAGGCCGGTGCGTCCTGAGGGCAACGTCGCGCCGGATCCGTTCTGCGGTTGCGGCACGGCCGTCATGGCGGCCGGAAAGCCGAACCGCGGGCGGATCGGAATCGGAGTGACGCACCTGGCCGCGGGACTCTTTCGGCAAAGCCCGAGATCGCCGGCGCGCCGCAGTCGCTCGGCGCCACCCGGAAACTGGCAGACGCCAAGTTCCAGTTCGAGTTGTGGGCGATAAGCCTGATACCCAAACCGCACTTGAACGAGTAGGTGGGGGGCAGGATAATGGCCGGTCTGTACAAGGCTCCCTCGGCGAGCGGTACCAGAGTCTGGATCTACACCATGGATGTTTCAACGGCCCGAAACCCAACATTTCGGACGTTGCGGACAGCGCGAGAACAGCAAGGCAGAAGCGGGCTGGGCGGGGGCGCCAGGCCGCGTTAAGACGGCCGGCCCGCGTATATGGTAAAACCCGAGCCGGCGTCTGCCTCCCCCACGGACAATCCGGCCGCGCGGATGCGAAGGGCGCCGCGCCGGAGATCCACAGCGACCAGAGAAAAACGCGCACGCATGAAAGATATTATCTTAATATAGGATAATATGAACTGCGCAACAAAAAGCAAGGGTTATATAGAGTTCAGTATAAATCGACCCAATGTCTATGACATTTCACTTGACTGGCCGACAATGGGAACGGTACGCTGAATTGTTGAAGATGTTTGAAACCTTCTGTGACACCATGAACCGCTCTCTGGAGCCGATGGGCGAGATGGCGCGCCGGGTCAACAAAACCATGGAGCCGATCGCCGAGCTGAGCCGCTCTCTGGAACCGGTAGCTGAGATGATGCGCCGGACCGAGAAAGCCATGGAGCCGATCGCCGAGCTGAGCCGCTCTCTGGAACCGGTAGCTGAGATGATGCGCCGGACCGAGAAAGCCATGGAGCCGATCGCCGAGCTGAGCCGCTCTCTGGAACCGGTAGCTGAGATGATGCGCCGGACCGAGAAAGCCATGGAGCCGATCGCCGAGCTGAGCCGCTCTCTGGAACCCATGAACAAGATGGTCAGACAAGTCACCAAATACAACATACAGCGTGTGAGTTTTTCACACGGTTCGCTGGAGTCTGGGCGCTAGCCAAACCCGTTACACGGCAGAAACTCTGCCGCCTAGCGCGTTCCTACGAGCCGAGGTGTCGCACGCGCAATCCAAGTCGACGGCCGGTTCCGCGCGCCGTGCCGCGCTCTGGGCCAGTCTGCGGTCAGGATGCCGGCGCGTGGCCCCGGCCGCCCCCGCCGGCTACCCGCCTTGCGAAACCGCCCCGTCTTGCCCGGCGCCGCCCTCCCCTTCCGGGCCGCGCCCGATGCAGTGATCAAGAAACGCGGTGATCCGGCACAGTTTTTGCGGATCTTTTTCCAGCACTATTCTGCAGAACTCGATCGCGGTCGCGATTTTGGAATCTCCGCCGGCCTTTTCAGCCGTCTCGAACGCCGGCCCGTCCATTCTCTTCATCAGGTGCTCTAGGTTCTTTTCCACCAGCACGATGTCGGCGCCCATGACCGACTCGCAGTCTGAGGGGAACTCTGCGGTCTTTCTGTTTTCCAGCCATTTTCTGCGTTTTTTGTTGCCGTCGTCGCGATCGGCCAGTACCACGTACGGGATTTTGTACGCTTCCAGCAGGTCTATGTATTTTCCGAAATTGCCGGCGCCGTTTATGTACAGGATGAGGACGTTCCTGCGCGCCAGGTTGTATTTCTGATCCTCGCCCGCTTTGTATTCGGCCACTCCGGCCAGCAGGCTCTGATCGGAGGGCCCCTCCACCAGAATCACGCGTTTGGCGAAGAATATTGCCGGGTCGATCAAGTGCCGCAGCCGGCTCCGGTCTTTGTCGAACCGCTCGAAAGCGTCGCCTTCCAGAGACCTGACGGTGCTAGATGGGCCCTCGTTCCTGACGTACAGCACTTTGGACGAGTTTTCGAACGCCATAAAGCCCACGATCGCGGGCGAGTGCGTCGTGACGAGGATCTGGTTCCCCTCGTTGCCGCATATTTCCCCCAGGATCGCCCGCGTCAGGCCCGGGTGCATGTTGATGGACGGCTCGTCCAGCAGTATCGCAGAGTCGCGGGATCCGAGCACGAGCGCGAGCAGGTATATCGATTCTCGCAAGCCGGCCCCCGCGTCGGCTGCCCGGAACTGCTCGCCCGACCCGTCGGTTATTACGGCCACGGGGGCCGCAAAAGTGCGCCTCAGATGCGGCCTGCCGGCGAGGTCATCTTCGTGCTCGGGCCGCTCTAGGATCACGTCCATCTTCAGTCTTTCGGGCCCGAACACGCTCTCAAACGCCCCCCGGATGGACTCGAAGCGCTCGCGGTCTGCCGGGACGGGCGAGGTCTTTAGCCCCAAAAGAAAGGAAGACAGGTTGGATCCGTCGGCTGCGAGCGCCTCGGCCGGCACCGACCGTTTGAAGCGGGCCACCCGGACTAGCGCCTTGTTGTAAGCGCCGGCTACATCCGATCCCAATACTTCTTCCTGCCCGGGCAGGATCTTTAGCGATTCGATCCTGTCTTGTATGAGCGATCCGTCTATGTCCCTGCTGTCCGGGGAATGCACCGTGCCTCTGGCAAGAATCTCCCCCACAAGCCCCGTGAACCGGACTGCGCCGCTCCCGCCATCCCTTATGCCCACGTACGACTGGAGGCCTGCCAGCGTCCTCTTTCCGTGCTCGGGAATTTTGCGGTGATCTTCCTTGAGATCGGGCATTTCAAGCAGATTTTCTCGAAAAAACTCCGCCGTCGCGCTTTTCGCGCTTGCCTGATCCGACAGTTCGGTTAGCAGGTTGCGCAGGGGCATTGTTCGGTTAACTTTTGCCGCCTCTTGTTCCGAAACGGCATGATCCGATATGAGCAGTTTGTCGGTTATGTCGCCGGACGCCACGAGCCCCATCTTCGAAAACTCGATTTCCACGGCGGTCTGGATTCCGTACTTTGCAGTTTTCTTCCAAGAAAGCCCGACGGCGATCTCGTCCAAGAGGCCCGCGAGCAGGTCCCGGTTTTCGTACTCGTGGAACCTCATGCCCTGGGCGTCCGGCAGTAAAAAGCTGAAAAAATCTACGATCTTTTCCGCTTCGCCCCTTGACAGTCTCACGTGCAGTCCCAAGTGTGGATCGAGCACGCCCCTTGCGATTTGGGCGTCTTTGAGAGCCGGTGGCCTCGACAGGGCGTCCGCGAGCAGCCTGATCAGCCTGAAAAGGTTAGACTTGCCTGAGTTGTTGGGGCCGACTATTACCGCTCTGTCCGATACGTCCGCCGACACCTGATCCCTGTACGAGTACAGCCCGCGGCATTGCAGTTTCGTGATGCGCACAGTCCGCCTGCGCCCCGCGCTGCGCTTAAATGTCCTGCGGCAGGCGGCTGCGCGATCCCGAAATCATTTAGATTCCTAGAGGGCACGGTGTGCCTCCCCCGCGGCCCCATCTTTTGCCGTTTCGTCACTTTTCGCCATCTTGAGCACCAACGCCGCGGGGGCGGTCGTAGTTGTGCCGGCGGAAAAGATCGTACCGTCGAACCGCTCGAGCTTTGGATCTTGCCGTGTAACCGCGCCGGATGGCAGTCGGTCTGGGGGCGCCCGGCTCCGCACAGTTTTGCCTTGTCTCCCACTTCTCCAGCTCAAACGCGGACTATCTACCCTTCCCATCCTCTGCCCCAGTTGCGGCCCCATTGGAGATCGCGCCCGGCCGGAAATAGCGCAGGATCCAAGACGGATCAGAACGGCAAACCCATCCGGCCAGCGACGCCGCCGCGCCAAATTGAGTATATTAATGACGTAAAGTACGGTATATAAGGCACCAGCCGTCGCGACGCCGAAAGATGGACATGAAAGAGGCATCCGAAACAGTCGGCCGGATGCTGGACGAATACGTGTTTGAGGCAAAAGAGATAGAATCGTACCTGCGCTCAAGAGGCATCGTGCGGTACAAATCGGACATGGTAAGAATCATGCTGGCCGCGGCCGAGCGGCGGGCCCAGTTTATCGACCTAGTCTCGCGCAACCTTTTGGCATGCGCCTCGAGGACGGACGAATTCTTCGAGCTGGTCGCAGTCCTGCCCGAGTGGCGCGGGTGTGAACTCGAGCCGCTGCGCCTGCTTTATGGCCGCGATCCGCAGACTGCTTTGTGGCTGATCCGGAGGCTGGAAGCCACGGACCAAGACACGTCGATCCCGCTGTCCTGGCTGTACACGGGAGCGGGCGAAAAAGAGCCCGGCATGCTGCTCGAAATGATCGGCAAGAGGCTGTCGCCGGCGCAAAAGACCGCTTGGATGACGGCAGCCGACATCCTGTACGCAGGCCAGAGGCTTCCGCCCGAGGCCGAAGACTTCGTCATCCATCTTTCAAAGTCCCGCACGACGGCGGTCCAGAAATGCGCGATATCGTTCATGCTCGGAAGGGCGCAAGAGTCAAGACGAATACGGGATCGGCTCTGCCGCATCGCAAAGAACGGCAGCGACGAGGCCCGGGCGGCGCTGGCCAACGTCCACCCCCTCAAGAGGCCGGACGACGAATTTTTGCTCAAAATACTCGGGCTGTGCTCCAAGACGAAAAACGCGAGCGTGCGGGAGAGCATAGCGCTGTCCCTAGTTTCGTGCGCGCCCGACCATCCGCTCGAATGCGTAAAGATCCTCAGGCAGTGGCGCCAAGATCCGTGGTTCCGCCACAGAGTCGGCCGCCTCTTGGAGGAAGTCGGGAAAGGCGATCTGGGCAAGATACGCAGGTTCATGGAGTCGTGGATCCGCGACGCGAGGGGCTCGAAAACGGACGCCGGCACGCTGCCAGACGTGCTCTCGTGCGTGTATCGGAAGGACGAGATGCAACTCATGGAGTTGCTGGAGGAGGCAGGCTGCGAGGACGAAGCGACTCAGATTTTGGTAGTCGACGTTCTGTGTGAGTTCCTCAGCGGCGGGTACAAAAAGGATCGCCGCTCCGTCGAATTCTGCAGGCGCGCCGAGATGGTTATCTTGGAGATAGCAAGACGGCGCGGGACGAACGTGTGGCCCGACCCGGAACTGAATCCGTTCATGCGGGTGCAGAACCTGATCAGGCAAGCAAGGTTCCCGATAAAAACGAGCATCGCAGACGCCCGCAACAACCTGAAGCGGTTCGAGAATCTGGGTCGGATCATGCGGCCGGGCACGCTAGAGAAAATGATCCGCGAAGTCCACACGCTGGCGGTGTGGCTGTCGAACGCCGAGCCGGATCCGGAGGGCGGCGCCGGGGATCGGGGCAGGCCGGGGGCCAGGCGCCAAAAGATCTCGCGCGCGTGGGTGTCCGACATAGACGCGTCGCTGCGGATGTTCGGGGACGGCCAGGGAATGTCCAGGATACGGCGCGGTTTGGTGTCCAGGACGGAGTTTTTTGACGCCCTGTCAGAGTTGACCGTGGCCGCTAGGCTGAAAAAAAAGTTTCCAACGACCCTGCAGCCCCGGGTGGGGAACAACGCGCTCGACGTGGAATCGACCGTGGGCGGATCGCGCGTGCTCTTTGAGGTCTTTAGGCCAAAGGGGGACATCAGGCTGCGGTACGTAAGAGGTGCGCACACGCTGGACAACGCGATACTGCCCAAGGTGGTAAAAAAAATAGACGGGCAGATAAAAAGCGCGCTGGGCGATGGGGTTCCCGTGGTGTTGGTTATAGACAGCACCGACGCGCGCGAAATAGTCGATGCCGACATAGACGACGCCCTGTTCGGCACCGAGTATTTCGCAATGCCGTTCGGCGAGGGCGGCGCGGCGGGCCAGCCGCGCCCCGCCAGGAAAAAAGACTCCGTGTACGACCGGACGGCCGGCGCCGGGGCGATAAGCGCGGTGCTGCTGGTGGAGATGGGCTGCGGGCGCGGCTCGAAGATAGAGATCGGCGGAAAGCTGTTCCGCGCGCCAAACCCGGCAGTCCCGCTGGGCGACGGGGCGGCCGGGGCCATAGAGGGGGCGCTTTTTGAGGCCGCGTAGCCGGCTCGCGCCGGATCGGCCGGGACGCGGCACGGGCGCTTCCCGCGCAGGCGGATCGGCGGACGGCAGTTCGGAGAACGGATCGCGCGAAAACTGCGCCCGCGCGTACCCGCCAAGCAGCTTCGGGCCAGGGGAAACCGAGCGCGGATCCGAGGCGGCAGTCACGTACATGCCGAAGGGCAACGCGTTCGTCGCCGGAGAGCACATGTCCATGCCGGCCGATTGGGACAGGATGGAAAATCCCGTCTTTGAGCTCGATCCCTTCGGCAAGCTGGAATGCGATATCGGGTGCGGCCGGGGCCACGTAGAGTTGATTGGGGCGTACCGCGAGATCGCAAGGCTCCGGAAGCGGATGCACATAGATTCCATGTTCCTGAACTTTGATCTGAACCGACTGCGGTCAGACATAGGCGGCGGGGCCGGGTTCGACTTGCACGATGCGGCAAGCTCGTACAGCGTGCCGGCCGGCCTGGCCGGGGGCGCGCCGGCCGAGCTCTCCGAAGATTACGCCCGCGCCCTGTTCTGCCGGCGGGAACAGCTGGCCCGCGGCGCGCTGGAACAGCTAAAGTACCACTACCAAAAAGACGCTCAAAGCCCCACCGCAAAGTTTCGCAGAGCCACGGCCCCGACAGACAACGGCGTCCAGCGCATATCCAACCCCGCTCCCGGCGACGGCAGCCGCAACACCGGCATGCTCGACGAGATCGCTTACTGCAGCCATGAGTTTTTCGACGCTTTCGGGTACCCCCTGACGCGCTTTGCGTGCTCGCTGAGCACGGCCCTAAAGATAGCCCGCAATTCGTTTGAAGGCTGCGATCCCGTCGTCAAAGCTTACAAAACCGACGGAATCTTGGAGTTTCCCGGCACGTCCGGCTATACCATGGTGGTTTCAAACACGTGCCACAACGATGTCCTCTACGCCATCTCGGACAGATACGCCCTGCTAAAGGCCGAGGGCCCCAAGATCATAACGCAGCACAGATCCGGGATCCTAGACGTGCTGGACTTTAACCAGTACAGGTGCGCGCACCAAAACCTGCCCGCGGATCGCCTGCTTGGCTGCGTCATAGACCTGCAGACCACTTGAGCGCGCCTCGCCAGCGCAGGCCGCGTGAAAACACGGTACAAATACGCCCTGCAGGCATAGGAAGTGTGAGCGACAACATCGAATTCGTGAACATGGATGACGATCTGAACGCACTGAAGGATCCCGACGACCCGCTGTACGGCGTCTTGTCCGCGATGCGTAGGATCCTGGAGGATCTGGAGGATCGGGTGGCCGATGTGGAAGAGCGCGTGGGCAACGCCGGGATCTGAGCCGCGGCGATCGGCCGGCTCGTCCGGCAGATGCAGCGACGCCCCGCCGCGCTCGGCCTCGCCGACGCCCGCAGGACGTCCTTTCTGACGGCCGCCGGCTCGGGCTGCGCGCAGAACGGAGCCCGGCGCGGTCGTCTTTTGGTTCATGCGGCCGTTTTGCCCCGCCGCCGGATTTGCGATCGGAAATCGCCGATCCGTCGGCGCGGCTTGGTTAGCCGGCAGTCGGAAACTGCTCTTGTACAATCCCGTAATCCAAAATACCGTAGATTAGATGTACGGTAAAATAACCGGTTGGCTTTTAACCCCCGGCCTGCCCGGCCCTGAACATGTCGGCAATATGCCCGGGCCACGTGCTGGATCGTAGCGTGCGGGATCGGGCGCGCCGCGAGTTCGCCCGCCTGATCCAATGGGGGATTCTCCACGCGGCTGACACCGTAGCTGTCATGGCCGAGACGCTGGAAACGAACCCCTACGCGGTCTTGGGCTGGGGGAGCCCGGAATCTAAAGCGTACGCTCGGGCAGCAGGCGCCAAGGACTGGAGCCTCGCAGACAAGATATACCTCGACTGGCTCAAAATGCACGATCTGCTCGCGTACCGCTACACGCTGTACATGGAGAGTCTGGCACGCGAGTTCACCGAGGCCCTGGCCCACAACGCATCCAGGGCCGGAACGCTATACCGCTGGATGAGCTTGGAAGAGTTGCCAAGCTACCTGGACGGCACGTTCAAAAGCAGGACGGAGGCGGGCGGCGGGAGCCGCGGATACAAGGCGTTCAGTTTGTGGATCAACGCATACGCCGGCAAGCGTGCGGCGTCGGTCACGGTGCCCGTCAACTACAAGATCCGTAGCGCTCTCCGGCCCGCAGCATATACGACCGTGCCTTGGCCGGTTCAGTCCGCGGACGAAAGAATCGACAGCCGCAAGCACCTCCTCCACGCGGGCGAGACCGAGTGCAGGCTGCGCGACGGCACCCGCGTGCCAGACGGCGCCTTTATCAGCGTGCAGAGGCGCGCGCTGGACGCGTCGCCCGATCCCCCGCAGTATTACTCGATGCTTGAGTCTCTGGAGGACGTGATACCTGTGCGCTTCGTTTAGGGGCGGCCAGCACCCGTTTCCACTCTTCTGCGGCCGCCTTTTGGGCAAGCGCCCACGAGTACTCGTCGATCTCTTTGCTCTTGACGCGGCAGGCCGCGATCTTTTCCTCGTCGGTCATGTACCTGCAGGCGTGCCGCCAAGTGATCCTGAGGACTGCATCCGAAGCCTCCGTTTTGAGCTCGTCCGGTATGGTCGGGCCGCTAAGCGGAACGGAGGCGAATATCAAGCGGGCCCTTCGCTCCGCGACCTTTTTCCAGGCCTCAAAGTATTCGGCGGATCTGGCTTTCCTGTCGCTTTCCTCCCACGGGGTGTTGATGATGCTCTCCATCGTGTTGGCAAACTCGGGTGGCTCGGCCTTCTGCATGGCCCACCCTAGAATGGCGGGTATAAATCTCAAACGCTGTTCACACAGGCACGGCCCCGGCCCCGGCCGCCTACACGTCCACCTGGGACCTTTCGCCCGGCACCGGGCACCCTGTCGCTTGCATCACATCTCTGGCGATCTAGGGGCGGGGGATGTTTCGGCATCCGCGTTTCGGCATCCGGGCGGGGCCGCGCCGACAAACAGATCGCGCCGGCCGGCGGCGGGCCCGTGCTGCCGGGCCGGCAGAAACGCGGGCGCGCGGAAGAGGCGCAGTTGCGCGCAAATTGATCGTCGGCCGAGCTTGGCTTCAGGCGCGATTCCCGAACAAAGACTATATATACGGGCAGGACTAGATGCCGCGCGGGCGGCGGCGCCGTATGCACTCACCCCCTCCGTCCGACGCCTGAGACGGACTGACGCTGCCCGTAGCGCGTCCGGCGGCCCGTCAGGCGCGGTCAGGCAACAGCCGCCGCCGGAGCCGGCCGTCGCCCCGCCTCGGCCCCGGGCGGCCTCGGCAGGCCGGAGGCGGGCGAATCGAATACCGACCAGTCGCGCGGCGCCGGCGGCCCGGGGTTGAACATGTCCCATCCGGGGTCGCGCAGCATCTCGACTACCGCCCTACACGGAAATACGTCGTTCATGCCGCACGTCATGACGAACGTCAGCAGCCTGGAGAATACCTCGCGCCCCTCCGGCGTCGTGATCTGGTGGCGCACGTTGCGGTGCCTGACCGGGCCGTCCCTTATGGCGAGCTCGGCGGCGTTGTTGTGCGGCGGCATGCCCGGGTACGACAGGAACGTGAACATGTGCGGCACCGCCTTGGCCAAGTGCTTTTTCAGCCTGCCTTCCGGGTACGCCGAGATCATAGAGCGCACCTCGCGCGTCAGCTCGGTCACGGTGAACGGCGCGGCCGTCTTCATTTTCTTGATCTTGTGGTAAAAGCCCGAGGCCTGCTCGTGCCTCGCGCGATCGCCCGCGTCGCCGTCCACGGCCGGCGCCTCTACGTGGCCGAGCAGGTGCCTCCAGCACCTCTGCACGGCGGCGAACACGGCAGGGTACGACGGGTTTCCGTCGGCGACGATCGCCAGGTGCTGGAGCCAGCCGAAATATTCCCGCAGGAACGGGATCCCCTTGTGGGGCGTGGCGACGACGAACGCCGCGTGCTTGCATATGAACACCCACACGGTGCCCACCTTGCCGACTATCCCTATCTTGATGCCGGTCTCGTCGCCCTGCACGAATTTGCACCTCAGGAACGCCCGTTTGATGAGGTCCAGCTGCCTGTCCAGCGCGCAAGAGACCGCTTTGCGCGCCGAGGCTATGGCCGACTCCGACACCTTGAACCCGAAGAACGCTTCGAGAAGGCGCGAAATGTCCGCGTCGGTGCACCGCATCCCGTACAGCTCCGTTACCAGGCCCAGCAGCACCGGCCCCATCGACGTGCCCTCCAGGAACGGGGACGGGGCGACGATCTTCTTATTGCAGTCCGGGCACCGCCCCGTCTCCAGGACGGCGATGAACGTGACCACCTTTCTGCACTTGTCGAAATCCGAAACCGTCTTGTGTATGCATTCCCTGCTTTCGAGCCGCGCCCCGCACCCGCAGCGCGAGACCGTGTACTTTCTGCACAGCACCGGCACGTTGGCGTGTGAGACGCCGGGGTGCACCGCCGGCGGGCCCCTCTTGCGGCCCTTGCCGCCCGGCCGCACCGGCCTGTCCGAGCCGGACCCGTCGCTCCCCCGCGCCCCGTGCTTTTTGCGGTACTTGTTGCGCCTGTGGTTGAACTGCGACTTTGTCGACGACGGGGCGTTGGGGCCCTCGTACAGGGCCAGCCTGGCCTTGTACTTTTCCTTCTCGGCCCTCTCCGAGGCCACCTGCTCTTTCAATACCACGATCTGGTTGTCCTGGTCGAAGATCATGATGTGGGCCGCGACCAGCTCCCCGCGCAGCAGTACAGCTTCCGACGCCATGGGTGCGGCCCGAAAGACCCCGGATCTAAAGATGTCGATCAATTTTTGTTGACTTTTTGTTCATTCTGCGTTTACGGCCGGGGGGCAGACAAGCCCCGGCCGGGGGGCCGGACGGGCGCGCGCCGCGGCTGCGGGCGCCCGACCGTGGGTTCACCCGCCCCTGCAGTGCGTCAGCCTAGGGCGTTTCGTGCCTACGGGCCGGGGGGGGGGGGGTGAGTGCATACGCGGCGCCAGCGCCAACGTTCATAACGACGGTTCCGCGCTTTCGCGCGTGGAATCCAGGAGGGAAAGGCTGAGGATCGGCCTGGCGCACAAGCAGCAAGTCATCTTTTTGGTCATGCTCGCGGTGGGCGGCGGCCTCTTGACGGCGAGCCTTCTGTCCGGCCCCTACGTGGCCGAGGGCATAGCCTTTATGTTGGTGGGGCTGGCAGGGTTGCTCATGTCGTGGACCACGTTCGACATAGGCGCCGGGATCAAGGAGGTAGTCCGCGAGGTGGGCAGGGAGAACCGCGAAGCTGTCCGCGAGGTGGGCAGGGAGAACCGCGAAGCTGTCCGCGAGGTGGGCAGGGAGAGCCGGGAGGCGCTGGACAGAACGCTGGACAGAATTCTGGAGGCGCAAAGAGAGTCCCAGAAAGAGACGCGGGAGCTGATAGCAGAGTCCCAGAAAGAGACGCGGGAGCTGATAGGCAAGATGTCTGAATCACAAGACCGGATATCAAAGTCCCAAGACAGCATCGCGAGGCTGCTGGAGCGCGTGGTAAAGAACTCCGGGGCCTGACGGCCGGATCGCGCCGGCAGCAGCATCGACGCCGTTCGCGGCACGCCCGCAACGCGCTGCATGAGCGTGGCAAAAAGTGCCGTCGGACGCCTGATCTACGGCATCTGCGAAACCGGAGGCCCGAAAGGACGCCCCATCGTGATCAGGCGCCTGATCGGGAAGCGCCGCGTGACCGAGGGGGCGTTCGGCAGGATCGCGACCTGCGCGCTGACCTGGCGCAAGCGGGGCCCGGACGCCTACGGCGAGTTCTACCGGCGCCCCCGCCAACGTTCATAACGACGGATCCGCGCTTTCCGGCGTGGAAAACAAAAAAGACTGGGTAAGGATCGGCCTGGTACAAAAGCAGCAGGTTATCTTTGCGGCCATGCTCGTGGTTGGCGGCGGCCTCTTGACGGCGAGCCTGCTGACCGAGCGCTTTCTGGCGGCCGAGGGCATAGCGTTTATTTTGGTGGGGCTGGCGGGGCTGCTCATGTCGTGGACCACGTTCGACATAGGCGCCGGAATAAAGGAAACGGTCCGCGAGGTTGGCCGGCAGAACAGGGAGGCAATCCGCGAGGCGAGCAGGGACAACATGGCGGCGCTGGACAGAATGGCGGAGGCCCAAAAAGAGGCCCAAAAGGAGTCCCAAAAAGAGACGCGCGAGATGATAGCAGAGTCCCAAAAAGAGACGCGCGAGCTGGTGGGCAGGATAGCAGAGTCACAAAACGCCATCGCGAAACTGCTGGAGCGCGTGGTAAAGAACTCGGGGGCCTGACTACCAGATCGCCCGGGCCGCGCCGGAGACGCGGCGAAAGCCCCCTGCAAATCTACCCGGGCGGCAGGCAGAGCCGCGCCGTTCCGGCGAGCGGGCTGGCTCGCGCCCGCGCCAACGTCCATAGCGACGGTTCCGCGCGTGGAATCTAGGAGGGAAAGGCTAAGGATCGGCCTGGCACACAAGTAGCAGGTCATCTTCGTGGCCATGCTGTCGGGGGGCGGCGGCTTCTTGCTGGCAAGCACGCTGTCCGGCCTACGTGGCCGAGAGCATGGCGTTTATTCTGGCGGGGTTGTTCATGTCGTGGACCACGTTCGACATAGGCGCCGGAATAAAGAAAACAGTCCGCGAGGTGGGCCGGGACAACCGGGAGGCGCTGGGCAGAATCGCAGAGTCGCAAAAAGAGACGCGGGATCTGATGGACAAGATGTCAGAATCCCAAGACAGGATATCAGAATCCCAAGACGGCATCGCGAGGCTGCTGGAGCGCGCGCTAAAGAGCCCGGGGGCCTGACGGCCGGATCGCCCGGACCGGGGCGGCCCGCCAGCGCACATCCGAGGGCCCGGCGCGCCCCCGGCCGAGCAGTGTCGTAGTGGGCCCGAAGGGCTTCGATCCCCCGGCTCACCGATTATGAGTCGGTTACTCTACCAAGCTGAGTTACGGGCCCACGGGCGGGCCGACCCCGAGATGCTATAAAATGTTAACAGTACGCCTCGTAGCACGAATCGAGCAGCATGTGCTGCGCGTCGAGGGACGCAGAGGCGCTCTCCAGCGCGCCGGGGCCGCCTAGCGCGCCCCTCCAAGAGGCCGCGTGCCTCACGTCGGCCTCCATGTGCAGGCGGAAATACTCGGTTGCCCGCTCCGAGCCGATGCCATAAAACTCGGCCAGCCCGTCCAGCTTTGCCCGGCTTATGGCGGGTATCTCTTTTTCGAAAGCGTACATGGCCGCCGCGCCGCCCCCGTAGGTTCCCATCAGGGATCCCAAAAGGGCCACGGCCCTGCGCGTCTTTTCGAGGCCCGCGTACGAGTCCAGCTCCGCTGCCGGCACGCCCAGGCTCGAGGCGAACCTGCGCCACGGCCCTATGTGGGAGCGCTCCTCTTCCCTGTTGGACGCAAGCTCGGCCCTCTCGGATTCGGGCGCCAGATCTATGATGGGATCCATGAACCCCGGCACCGCCTTTACCAGCTGAAAGTACTCTTTCGAATAGCCGGCCAAGGAACCGAGGCTCAGCTCGCCTGCCGACCACGCGCGGTAGAACGGGTGCTTTAGGAGGCTCCTCGCCTCTATCATGGCGTCGATGCGCGCGGCCTGCATGTGGGGGCGGGCCCGGCGGCCCGATTAAAAACGTTGGCCGCGCGCCTCGGGGCGCGGAACCCGCCCCGCAGCTCGCAGGCGATCGCCGGCGCTTCCGCCCGGCTAGCGGCCGCCCGCGGCGCGAACGCGCGCCGCGGACTGGGGCCGTTTCAGGCCCGGCCGCAGTTCGGACGATCCGCCGCCGGACGGCGGCCCGGCGCCGCTTCGCCGCGCAGCGGAGCCCGAGCCCGCGCGCAACGGCGCCGCGCATGCCGAGCCGGAGCGGCCTAGGCACGCCAGTCAAATCGACCCGAGTCCACACGGCAAACCCCAAACAAGGTTTATACGGCTCTGGAGCGGAATTGGGCCACATGACGGGGCAGGGCTTGTCGGCGTCCGGCAGCCTTTCTAGGCGCGACTTTCTGAAACTCATGGGTGCCGCCGGCACGGGCCTCGCGTTCGCCCCGTTCGTCCCCTGGGGCAACTTTCTGCCCAACCCGCACGGGGCCGTGCTCGAAAAGGTCCCCGTAGAGCTGCCCGAGGGCTCGCAGGCCAACGTGCACACGTTCCCGACCAACTTCGCCGAGGTCATCACGTACCCAAAGACCGGCGACAGGGTGCTCGACGGCGAGGCCTTCCGCAAGTGGCAGTTCATCCGGCTCCCCGAGGAGATGGGCGGCTCTGCCAACGATCCGAGCGCGTTTCGGGCCTACAGCATGGTCTGCCTGCACCTGTGGTGCCTGTGGTCGTACGTCTCGGCCGAGGGCCGCAAGCGCGGCGAGTGCCCATGCCACGGCAGCATGTACGATCCCACGACGGGCGAGGCCATACAGGGCCCCGCTTCGGTGCAGGCGGCCCCCTCCAACGTGCTGCCGCATCTGCTCTTCGAGGTGGACAGCGACGGGTACGTCTGGATACTGCCGCCCACGTGGAGCCCCAACGAGAACGGAGTGATAGGTTATGGACGCTTCCTTAAATAACCGCACGGGCGTCGTGTCCCTCCTGTACTGGATCTGGGACGGCATAGACCGCACCATTTTCACCGCCATAAAGTTCTCGTTCCCCGCGCGCTTCGTGAGCCCGTTCGGGTTCCTCGGCATGCTCACGTTCATCGTCTTCGTGATACTGGGGATCTCGGGCGCGCTGCTCATGTTCTACTACCAGCCCATACTGGACAGGGCGTGGGACAGCGTGCAGTTCATCAACGACGAGGTGCCCTTCGGCTTCCACATACGCAACATACACTACCACGGCTCCAACGCCATGGTGCTGCTGGCCGTCCTGCACATGTACTACCAGTACTTTAGCGGCCGCTACAAGATCCGCAACGAGATACTCTGGGTGACAGGCGTGATACTGGGCGTGGTGACGATACTGGAGGCCTTTACGGGCTACGACGTCATATTCAGCGAGCGGGCCGAGCTTGCCATCAGCATCGCCGCCTCGCTGACAAACTCCATGCCGGTGATAGGGCCGGTGGTGCGCGACGCCATGTTCGGCAACGGGTTCTCCGACTTTGTGCTGCGCTTCTACGCGCAGCACGTGTTCCTGCTGCCCCTCGTGATGCTGGGCCTCATGGCCGTCCACTTTCCGCGGTTCCTCGTCTTCGACGTGCCCATGGTCATGGCCATCGGCGGGGCCATACTGATAACCGGAGGGGTCTTCCCCATAGACCTGGGGTTCAAGTTCGACCCCAACGTGCCGCCCGGCATCACCGTCCCCGAGTGGTACCTGACCGGCATCTACGCGTTCATGCGGACGCAGTACGACAAGTTCGTCACGGGCATGGCCTGGCCGCTCATATTCATAATCGCGCTGATACTGACTCCGTTCCTTGACCGCTACAAAAAGTTCTCCTGGCGCGACCGCCCCCTGGTGACCGCCTTCGGCATAACGGGGATAGCGCAGGTCATGGTGACCACGTACTGGGGGTTCTACATATCGCCGGACACCAGCATAGACCTCGTCCAGAGGCTGGTCATAGACCCGGTGTTCCTGTACACCACGATGCTGCTGCTCGTGCCGGTCGGCTTTGGGTTCAGCTACATGATGATAAAGATGTCAAAGGAGGCCGAGCGCAAGGCCAAACTGGCAAAGGCCAACGGGCCAAAGAAGGTGGCCGCCATCAACCTGTCCGAAAAGTGGGTCAACTGGGTGATAGTGGCCCTCATCGCGTTCCAGGTGTTCCTCAACATCGCCGCCTACAACGCGGCGCTGACCGGCATGAACAACCTCTCGCTGTTCTTCGTGGGGCTGGTGCTAATCGTCTTCGCCTCGCTGTTCCACGTGTACAGGTACGCCATGGCAAAGGCGAAGGAGGCGCCGCCGCCCCCGCCGGCGGCGGGCGTGCCGGAGCTGGCAAAGGCCTGAATGGCCGGTTTCATGCGGTCCCTGCGCGAGCGGGCGCTGCTGCTGGACGGGGCCATGGGCACGCAGATACAGGAGCTCAACCCGTCGCCGTCGGACTTTCCGGGCGGCCGGGACGGGTTCAACGACGGGCTGGTCCTGACGCGCCCCGAGTGGATAGCCCGGATACACAAGAGCTACCTGGAGGCGGGGGCCGACTGCATCGAGACCAACTCGTTCGGCTCCAACCGGATAAAGCTCGACGAGTACGGCATGGGGGACCGGACCGTCGAGCTAAACGCAAAGACGGCCGGGCTTGCGCGCGAGGCGGCCGGCGCGTACCCGGGCACGCACGTGCTCGGCTCGATGGGCCCGTCGGGGTACCTGCCCAGCTCCGACGATCCGGACCTGGGCCGAATGCCGCTGGGGCAGATACGCGAGGCGTTCCGGCTGCAGGCCCGCGGCCTCATGGAGGGGGGCGTGGACGCGCTGCTCATAGAGACCAGCCAGGATGTGCTGGAGGTAAAGCTTGCAATAGAGGCGTGCCACGAGGCCGGATCGCGCGAGCGGGGCGTGCCGGTCATCGCCAACGCCACGCTGGACAAGTACGGCAAGATGCTGCTGGGCACGCCGGTGCAGTCGGCGTACGCGACGGCCGCCGGCATGGGAATAGACGTCTTCGGGCTCAACTGCTCTACGGGGCCCGACGAGATGGAGCCGAGCATACGCTGGCTGGACGCCCATTCGTCCCACGACGTGCTCGTGGTGCCCAACGCGGGCATGCCCGAGAACGAGGGGGGGCGCGCCGTGTACCGCATGAACCCCGAGCAGATGGCCTCGTCGCTCGGCAGGATAATGGACGGCAACGGGCGCGTGAGGGCCGTGGGGGGCTGCTGCGGGACGGGGCCAGACCACATAGCGAGGCTGCGCGGCGCGCTCGACGAGCGCCGCTAGCGGGCGCGGTATCCAGATGTTCGAAAGTCCCACACTCCCAAGCAGAACAAGACATCCATCACCGAGTATGATCGCCGACTATCCGGCCTGTTCAGCACTTTACCTTGTACGGCACCGTTTCTAGAACCACGCCGTTTTCCGGCGTTTTGAGCTTTGACTCCATCTTGCCTGCAAGCGAAGCCTCATGCTCTTGCTCGAACTGCCCCAAGCCCGCGTCGCCTTGCGGATCTCGGCCTCGACTTCATCCTTCGTGTCGCTTATAGACCTTGGACGCGATCAGCACGTCCATCTCTTGCGGATCTCGGCCTCGACTTCATCCTTCGTGTCGCCCTCTGCTATCACGGCCGGAATCTGGAGAACGCGCCCGGTCAGGTTGCCGCCCTCGTGTTTCTTGAGCAGGTATGCGAACTCGTGCTCGCACCCAGAATGGTATCCCATTACCACAACCTCGGAGATGAACTGTTTAAGGCTATCGCGAGGATGTAGCGGCGCGGCAATTCGCCTCCAACGCTGAAGACGATCGCGTGCGGTCACCTTTGCCCTGACAACTGTATATGCTGATCTGAGTATATCCCGAGCTGAGTATATACTGAAACGAGAATATACCGCAATAGTTATAGTGACAGTACGAGAGGTCTAGGCGTGGAGATCGTAGTCGGAGACATGGTGACGGGCGAAAACCTGCACGGCCGGGAGCGCGGCTCGGACGTTCTCTGGGAGCCGTATCTTATGCAGCTCGCGCCGGGCAATCGGCGAGACCGGCTACGGGCGCATGGAACCGACCGGCGACATGGCCGAAAAGGCGTACGAGGAGGCGGTGTGGGGAAAAGGGCGCAAATACTTTGCGTGGTACCGCGACAGACTTGGAGCAGAGTTTCCGTCCGACAGCTGCCGCCGGGCAGCCGATTACATTTTGGACAGCATGCAGCAGGCCGGTGCGCGGATCTGGATCTGAAAATGGCGTTCCGCAACGAAGCGCAGTACGACGAGCCGGTCGAGTTCAGCCGCATAATCAACAAACTCCGGGACGGTTTCTACATCACGGGCGGTCCGACCTACGTGTTTGCCACCAAAATTCTGCGGTACTGGTGGGCAAGGGAGAGGGATCTTGATGCAGGTCTTTAAGTTCACGCCGGACTTTATGGACGCAGAGCAGATCGAGGCCATCGCCGTTGGCAGAAAGGGGCTCTTGTCCCACTCGGCGGGAAAGATACGCAACGCCGCGCGGGACGGGCGCACGATAAACATGATATTTGTGGGGCCGCGCGGCATCGGCAAGAGCCACACGGCGCTTAGGTTGGCGTACGAGCTGAGTAGCGGAGGAGCAGTAACGCTGGCCCAGCTGTCGGAAGAAGAGTATTCCGTCTCGTCGCTGGAAGGGTTTTTCTCAAGGGTTCTGGACGTGCTGGGCGAGCAGGGCCCGAACGACGCAGAGCAAGGCCAGGGTGCCGTGGAGCGGGCCCGCGCGGTATTCGCAGAATACCGCAAGCGGGGCAGGCCGGTCGCGATACTGGCCGAAAACTTGCAGACGCTTTTTTCCGAGATGGAGCAGGATCTGCCAACCCTGCGCTCGATAATACTGGAGGATCAGAGCTTTTTCATCATAGGGACTGCGCTGTCCGAATTTGATCAGATCACCTCGCCGGCGGCCGCGTTTTACAACTTTTTCGAGATAAACAGGCTGAGGGGCCTGAGTGCGGGCGAGATTGCCGAGCTGGTGGATCTGAGGCTGAAGGGGGCAGGCGAGGAGCCGCGCGGTTTTGACGTAAATCCGGCCGGGTTGCGCATACTGACCGGCGGAAACCCGAGGCTAGTCCACATGCTGTGCGACATAATGGTGCAGAAAAAGTCCGGCCACGATCTTGAAAAAGACTTGATGGGCATGCTGGACCGCCTGACCCCCTTTTACCAGGCGAGGGTGGAGGCCATGCCCCCGGAAAAACGCAGAGTCTTCGAGGCGCTGGCGCTCTCGGACGGCCCCTCCACGCCCACCGAGATCGCAGGCAGGATGGGGTCTAAAAACACTACCGTGACCGCGCACTTGGCGCGGCTCAGAAACGACGGGGTCGTCGAGAGGATAAAACTGCGGCGGAAAAAAGAGACCCGGTACCAGATAAGCGATCGCCTGTACCGGGTCTGGCGGGAGTTCAGGACGCGCGGCGGGAGGGCAAAGACGATCGCCTTCGTCAGGTTCCTGAAGTTGTGGTATTCACACGAGGGGCTGATAAAGGAATACGACAAAGAGTCAGATGCCTTGGCGTCCATGCCGACAAGAGATGCGGGCAGGGCGCGGCCCGTACTTTACGCAATGCGCTGCATCCTGAACGCGATGCCGGACGGATCCGATCTTTTGGAGGACGCCGTGGGCAAATTCGCCGCCGCGGGAGACTACCGGGGAGCCGAATCTACAATCAAAGAGTTCCGAGACAAGAAAAAAGCCGAGTCGGGCAGCCTCTTGTCCGTGTACGGCGAGATCGTGGCCAAGAACGCAGAGCTGCGCTTAGTTCCGGACGGCCGGCGAAACGATCACGTCCGCCTCATCCGCGAAGACATCGCAAAAGCGGATCGCATGATCGAGGCATCCGAAAACACACACGACACGGAAACCTCGCACGCAGTCTCCAGGATAGTCAGATACGCCATGAAACTGGACTTGGATCTGGCCGGCGCCGTCAACGACCGCGCGCTCGCCCGTATAACAGAGTGCGAGCAGTGCAGGTGCTTTACGCACAACAAGATCTCGATCATGGTTGCGCGCAACGACCGCGCCGGCGCCCTGAAAGCGGCCAACCGCGCCCTGAAAGCGAAACAGGATCCGAGCTTGATCGCACTGAGGGCCAGAATACACACGTATACGGAATATACGCATATCTTCAACGATCTGGGAGCGGTGCTGCAGACGGTTGGCTCTCCGGGCAGACTCCCAGTATGCCTGCAGCAGTCGATAGCTCCCGTCGATAGCTTCGGACATGTACGGTATGTTGCACGAGACGGTCTCCCAAATCGGGGCCATGGAACCAAAAGAGCGCGACGGCGTGGTCGAATTCTTTTTGGCGTGCATGATCATCGCGCTGCACGGAGACGCGCCGGAAGGCGGAAACTCCGAAGTCATCGTAGGATGCATTAACCTGCTAAAGCCTCTGGTCACTTCCGACACAGTGTCTGGCCTCCCTTTGCGCTTTATCTTGGAACACAGCCGCGGCGCAGAGCGGGTCGGGCGCACGCTGGACGTCCTGTTCAAGGCGCTGGACCGGGACCAGCTCGGGGCGCTGCCGATCCTCAAACGCGCCGTCGACTACATACTGGCCAAAGACGCGGATTCACTGGAGCGCCTCCATCCGGAGCAGCGGGAGCTTGCCATCGAGATGATCTCGAAGATATCTCCCGACACTGGGATTCCGCAGGAGGCGCTGGATTCGGTGGGCTCGGGCAGGCGGCGTTAGACGGGACGTTCATGCACGGGCGCGCCGGCCGGGCCATGCACGGGCGCGCCGGCCGGGCCGCGGCGCCGGACGCTAGGTATTTACCAAAACGGCGCGCGCCGCGCGCACGTTGGAATTCATAAGCTCGGCGCTCGGCTCGGTGGCGCTGCGCCAAGAGCCGCCGCCCATGCTTATAGGCGAGCGGCTCAACGCGCAGGGCTCGCGCAGGGCCAAGCGCCTGGTCCTGGAGGGGGACATCGACGGGCTGGTCGACATCGCGAGGGACCAGGTGGAGGGGGGCGCGCACTGCCTCGACGTGTGCGTGGCCACCACCGAACGGTCCGACGAGCTGGAGATGATGGCCTCGCTGGTAAAGCGGCTCAGCCTCGAGGTCGAGGCGCCGCTGGTCATCGATTCTACGGATCCGGCCGTGGTCGAGGAGGCGGTGCGGCGCACGCCGGGCCTGCCCATGATAAACTCGATAAACTTGGAGGGGGACGGGAGCAGGTTCTCAAGGCTCGCGCCGGTCATGAAAAAGTACGGCGTGCCGGCCGTCGCGCTGTGCATCGGGCCGGACGGCATGGCAAAGACGCCGGCGCAAAAGCTCGCCACGGCCCGGCTGCTACGCGGGGCCGGCGAGGAGCTCGGGCTGCGCGGCGGGCAGTACGTGTTCGACGTGCTCACCTTCACGCTCGGCACCGGCGAGGCCGAGTTCGCCGACGCCGGCAAGAGCACCCTCGAGGGCCTGCGCGCCGTAAAGGGGGAGTTTCCGGATTCCTTCACGACGCTGGGCCTGAGCAACGTCAGCTTTGGCCTGCAGCCGGCCGCGCGCAGGGCGCTAAACTCGGCGTTCCTGTACCACGCCGTCGAGCACGGCCTCGATTCTGCCATAGTCAACCCGCGCGAGATAACCCCGTACGCGCAGCTGGGCAGGGCGGACAGGGACGCGGCCGAAAAGCTCATCTACAACACCTCGGAGGGGGCCCTGGCCGAGTTCGTCGCGCGCTTCGATGGGGGCTCGGAGGCGGCCGGCGCGGCCGCCGAAAAGATAGACGCCTCGCTGCCGCCGGGCAGGCGCGCCAACCTGCGCATCGTCAACCGCGTGCGCGACGGCATAGAGCTGGACGTGGCCGCCGCCGTGGCAGAGCGCTCGTCGCTGCCCCTCTCGGGGGGCAGGCCCGAGGCGCCCGCCGAGGCCACGCACGAGGGGGCCATCGCCGTGCTCAACGAGGATCTGCTGCCGGCCATGAAGGAGGTCGGCGACAAGTTCGGCGCCGGCGAGCTGATACTGCCCTTCGTGCTGCGCTCTGCCGAGTGCATGAAGGCGGCCGTCTCGGAGCTGGAAAGGTACCTAGTCAAGGAAAAGGGCTCGACCAAGGGGCGGCTCGTGCTCGGGACCGTCTACGGCGACGTGCACGACATCGGCAAGAACCTGGTAAAGACCATATTCGAGAACAACGGGTACACCGTCTACGACCTGGGCAAGCAGGTGCCCGTCCAAAAGTTCGCCGACAAGATAGCCGAGGTGGGCGCCGACGCGGTCGGCCTCTCGGCGCTGCTCGTCTCCACGTCCAAGCAGATGGAGGAGTTCGTGGACAGGGCGCGCCTCGACGGCATGGGCGTGCCGGTGCTGTGCGGGGGGGCGGCCATAAACAGCTCTTACATCTACAGGATAGCCAAAAAGGGCGGCGTGTACGAGCCGGGCGTGTTCTACTGCAAGACCATGTTCGAGGGGCTGCGGACCATGGACGCGCTCGTCTCGGGGGGCAGGGGCGAGCTGATGCGCGCCTGGCGGCAGAGGCTCGAGGCGTGGAAGCCGGCGCCGGCGAGGCCCGCGCCGGAAAAGCTGCCGCGCAGCTCTGTGCGGCCCGCGGAGCCGCCGGCGGCCCCGCGCCTGGCCGAGCCGGTGCGGTTGGGCCCCGAGGACATCGACATGGGGCAGGTCTGGGAGCTGATGGACGAAAAGGCGCTCATAAAGATGTCCTGGGGCGTGCAGGGCAGGGCAGGCGCCCCCCAGCAGGCCCCGCACGAGCAGATATTCCGCGAGTGGAAGGGGCGCGTGATAAATGAGGGGCTGCTAGAGCCGTCGGCGGTGTACTGCCACTTTGCCTGCTCTGCGCGCGGGCAGGTGCTCTCCGTAAAAGGGCCCGGCGGGGATGTCGACTTTGAGTTCCCGCGCTCGGCGCAGCCGAGACATCTGTGCCTGGCCGACTATTTCGGCGCCGACGACATCGTGGCCTTCCAGGCGGTCACTGCCGGCAGGCGCGTCTCGGATCTGGTGGGCGAGTGGAACGAGCGGGGCATGTACGCCGACGCGTACTACCTGCACGGGATCGGGGTGCAGTTTGCAGAGGCGATGGCAGAGTGGGTCCACCGGAAGATACGCTCAGAGTGGGGCCGGCGCGGCGGCCTGCGGTACAGCTGGGGCTATGCAAGCTGCCCCGACGTGGCGCAACACGAGCTGGTCTGGAAGCTGCTGCGCCCGGAAAAGTCGGGCATGGAACTTACGGGGGCCGGCCAGATAGTGCCCGAGCAGTCGACCGCCGCCGTGGTGGTGCACCACCCCGAGGCGACGTACTTTAGCCTCTAGACAAAAACTCCAGCAGCCCGGCGTAGTCGGACGGCGAGCTGAGCAGAACGTCGCCGGTCAGCTCCTGCAGCTCTGCCAGCGTGCCGCCAAAGTCGTAGGATGTCTCGAGGCCTAGCATGCGCGCCGACGGCGCGTTCTTTTCCGACGGGAACATCAGCACCGGTATTATTTTGAAGCCGGGCAGGTGCGAGAGCAGGCCGCGCACCTGGCCGGCGGAGCTGACCACCTGCGTGACGAAGCCGTCTGGGCGCGCGGCCGACTTTGCGTCTATGGCGCGCCCGGACGGCTCTGCCGGAATCGAAAGGTACGTCTTTAGGCCCGACCGGCGCAGCCGGGGCAGCGCGCGGCTGGGCCTTTGTCCAGAATCTTTTCCGCCGTCCCTGCGCGGATCGCCCATGACGGCCAGTATCCCCGAGACGCCGGCCTCGGAGCACCTCTCGGCGAACTCGTCTATCTGGCCGGGATCCCTGTCGCGCACGCGCATGCTGACGGTAATCTCGACGCCGGGCGCCTCTATGGATGCGATGCCTGCTATCTCGAGCGGCGAGACCCTCGGGCGGCCTAGCACGTTCTCGGTGATGTGGACGGCCCCGCAGTGCCTGGACATCTCCCTTATGCGCCGGACCGTCCGCTGCACGGCCCCCGAATCCGCCGAGACCTTGGGCGGGTTGACCTCGTACCTTATCACGCACGCGCCCCCGGCGGGGCCCGATAAAACCTTTGAAGAGGGCCCGCCTGGGGCCCCCGTGGATCCGCGCGCCGTGCCGGTCTTGCCCGTGGGCACCTCCCGGCTGCCCCCCGGCTCGCCGTCGGCCGTGCTCGTGGCGCTGTACGGCGAGGCGCCGCGCGTGCTGATGATAGTAAAGTCTGGCAAGCTGCGCCGGCACGCAGGCGAGGTGGCCTTTCCGGGGGGCCGGGCCGAGCCGCAGGACGCCGACCTGCTCGAGACGGCCCTGCGCGAGACGCGCGAGGAGCTGGGCCTCGAGGTTGAGCGCGCCCGCGTGCGCGGCGAGCTGGCGCCGGTCCGCACGCTCGGCTCCAACTTTGCGGTCATGCCCTTCGTGGCCGCGCTGGACAGGCTGCCCCAGCTGTCGCCTAGCGGCGAGGTGGACAGGGTGCTGCGCATACCGCTCGGGCCGCTGCTCGAAACCGCGGATCCCGAACGCGGCACGTTCGAGTTCGGGGGGCGCGTGATCTGGGGCGCGTCGGCGCGGATACTGCAGCAGCTGGCCGGCGGGGCGCGGGCGTGACGATCCCGGCAGCGGCCCGCGCATGTCGGGCCAACCCGGATTGAAGCGCGCAGTTGCCGGTCCGAGCAGTTCCCGTTCTGGCGGTCATGGAAGATTTCGCCCATGCCTGCCTGGCGTGTGGCGGGCGAGGCGGAATTTTCAACGCCTGCCAGAATGGGCATCTTTACCGGCGCAGGTCAGGCCAACCCGGATTGAAGCGCGCAGTTGCCGGGCCGCGCCAAGCAACGCCGGGCGGAGCGGAACGGGGGCGCGAAAGGCGCCGCGCGCCATCGGGCCAGGACTCGTTTCCCGCCGGTTTCGTATCCGGGCCGGCTCCGGGAGATCTGGAGAACAGAGGCGCACCGCCACGCGCACCGCACGCACGAGTGGCGGGCCGGGAGGCCGGGCCCGGTGTCCCGGGCTATGCCAGTCGGCTGCATCGTGCCGCCCGGCGCCGACTTTGCCGGCGCGTTCTGCCGCCCGGGGAGGCAGGCCCTCGCACTTGCCGCCGAACCCGCGAAAGCGCCGGAATCCGGCGCTGGGGGCGATTCGCGGGGGAATCTTGCGACTACCCCAGCCAAAACGCGCTCTTTATTACTCGCCGCGCTGAGGGCAGGAAAGTTGAAGGCGATGATGGCTGCCGCGCTGCTGGCCGCGCTGTTCTGGGCGCTGCCGGCCGAGGCCCAGGACGGGACGAAGTTTCTTGCGCTGCGCTGGGATCTGGTAGAGACGGTCACGCTCACGGACGCGGGCGGCGGGGTCGAGATCAGGGCGAGCGGCCAGTGGCGGGAAGGGATGTCCGCGTCGCTGACCGGCCCCGACGGCAGAGTTCACGCGCTGGACCTGCAGGACCTGGACGGCAGGTTCGTGCTCGAGGCCTCGGCGCCCGGCGGGCCCTGGTCGCCCGACGGGCTGCACGCGCTCGTCTTCGAGGGGGGCGGGGCGCGCGACGAGGTGCCGGTCGAGCTGAGCGGAGGGGCATTGGCTCCCGGATTCGGGGCCGCCTCGCGCTCGGGCGAGACCGTCACGTTCCGGACGTGGGACATGATAACGAGGGCCTCGGTAGAGTCGAGGGGAGGCGCCGACACGGTCGAGATCGAGGCGCAGACGGGCAGGACATCGCCGGTCACCGCAAAGCTTCTTCTCCCTGACGGCTCGCTGTCCGTGCTGGACGTAATAGCGCCCGACGGCCGGTACTCGTTTTCGGCCGCGGTGGGCGGCCAGCTCTGGTCGCAGGACGGCGACTATACCCTGCTCTTGGAGCAGCCCGGGAGCCCGCCGTACCGCGACGACCTGATACTGCCGGTCTCCGGGGGAGCGGTGGCGCTGCCCGTCGAGCCGTACCCCCGGGACGAGCTTACATATTCGGAGCGCTGGTCCGAGGTGGAGCGCGTCTCGGTCTCGGCCGAATCGCTGTCTGTGGCGGGGAGCTCGGAGCGGGAGCTGAGGGTGTCGCTTCTTTCGCCCGGCGGCGTCTCGGTGCCGCTCGGCACGGTCGGGCCGGGGGAGTTTTCTGCCCGGTACGGCATGAACGCGCCGGAGCCGGGCGCGTACGTGGTGCAGTTCGGCGAGCCGGGCGACGAGCTGATCGCGTACCTTGGGATAAAGGGGGCCGGGGAGTATTTCGAGGCCGAAAGGTGGGTTATGCTGGAGCGCGCCGCGGTGGTCTCCGGCGAGCCGGACGCCGTGGAACTGAGCGGCTCGACGGACAGGGCCGCGCCGGTCTCTGTACTTTTGGCCGGGCCCGACGGGCAGATCGAGCGGCTGCCGCCCGTCGTACCCAAAGGCGGCAAGTTCTCGATCTCGGCGCCGGTGCCCGTCTGGAAGGACGGCATGTACGCCGTGTCCGTAGAGCAGCCCGGAAGCCCGCCGTACCTGGACATCTATGCGGTCTCCGCGGAGTCGGGCCGGCCGGTGAGCACCGTTCACGTCGGGGACGTAAAGGCCTCGGGGGCGCGCTGGTCTGCCGTGGAAAAAGTCTCGGTGCGCGGCTCGACGGTATCGATCTCGGGCTCGTCGGAGAACGACCTGCGCGCGCGCGCCAGCCTGCCCGACGGAAGCCTCGCAGACGTCGGACAGATCCGGTCTGAGGGCGGCGCCGTCTCGCTGGAACTGGACGCCTCGGAGGAGCCGTGGAACGGGAGCGGCGCGTACGCGCTGATACTGGAGGGGCCGGGCGTGCGCGACGTGGTGCCGCTCCTGATGGAGGGGGGCCGGGCCGCGCCCGGATTCGGGCAGGGCGACGAGGCCTCGCTCAAGGCTTGGGATCTGATACGGAGCGCCTCGGTGCAGAGGCAGGGCGGCTCGGACGTGCTGTTCGTGCGCGGCTCGGCTGCCGGGCCGGTCGCCGTCGCGCTCCTGCCGCCCGGCGGCGAGCCGGCGGAGCTGGCCACGGCCGAGCCGGACGGCGGCGAGTTTTCCGTGGAGATAACAGTGGGCGGCAGCGCCTGGTCGCGCGACGGCGTCTATGCGGTGGCCTTTGAGCAGGGCGAGCCGCCGCTGCGCGACCACCTGTACCTGGAGGTCTCGGGCGGCTCGGTGGTGCCCGAGTTCGGGGCCGCCTTTGCCGCGCTGGCCGCCGCCTCGGGGGCCGCGCTGGCCGCGCGGCTGGCGCCCAGAATTCAAATACGGGCCTGAAAAGGGGCGGGTGCAGGAGTATCAAAGCCCGGCCAACTGAGAGGGACTCAAGATCCCGTTGGGAAATCCCTTCTCTTAGGAGTTCGTGGGTTCGAATCCCACCTCCTGCATCACGCTGCTATGCGGCGCAGGCGCGCCACCGAATGGCCGGATATCTCGCCGTGCATGCGGGCGTGCTCCTCGGTGCCGAAGACCAGGTCGCACCTGAAGCACTTCCAAGATCTCGACATGCACGCGCTACGTCTTTTTGTGTTATAAAGATCGTGGACGAGCTGACCACTCTGGTGTACAAGTATACCCTGCCCCTCCAGAGGCCAAAGCCGGCCCCGCGGGGGGCGGCGCGCGGGCAGGCGCCGCCAAACCAATTTACGGCGCGCCGCGCAGGCTCCGCGCGTGGCGGACTTTTTCGAGGCGTTCGGCGAGCTCTCGTACGCGGGGATATTCGCTGCCCTGCTGGCGGTCAACGCCGCGCCGGTGCTCATGCCGCCCTCGTGGATAATCCTGGCCACCTTCTGGGCGCTGGACCCGTCGCTCGAGCCGCTGCAGCTTGCGCTGGTCGGCGCCACGGCGGCCACGCTGGGCCGCGCCATCCTGAAGCAGGCCGGCTCCCGGATGGGCAGGCTGGTCGGCGAGGAGCAGCGCGGCAACATGGGGGCGGTGGGCAGGTACCTGGAGGGCAAGAGGTACGGCTACGCGCTCGCCTCGTTCCTTTTCGCGGCAACGCCCCTGCCGAGCAACATGCTGTTCATCGCCTACGGTCTCATGCGGGCGCGCAGCGCGGGGCTGTACCTGGGGTTCTGGGCCGGGCGCGCCGTATCCTACTACGCGATGATCTCGGTCAGCGAGGTGGTCCTGGCCCCGTTCGTCGAGCTCTTCGAGGACAGGTACGCGGGGATACTGGTAGCAGACGCGGCGGGCATCGCCGTCATATTCCTGTTCATGTCCGTCGACTGGAGGGCGCTCGTGGTGGAGCGGCGCCTGCGCTTTTCGCGGCCGCGGCTCTGGCGGCGCTGACTAGCCGTAGTCGACGTACCTGCGGTGCCTCTTTTCGATCTCGGGGTTTTGCCCGTCCAGGATCCGCCTGCGCTCCCGAGCCCTCCTGGCGCCGACGTAGCGGGCGATGTCCGCGTACGGCCCGGAGCCCGGAAGAGAATCGAAGAGGGGCGCCATCATGTCGAAGAATTCCGCGGACTTTTGCCTGAACTCCTCGGCGCTCGGATCCCGCCTGCCGCCCATGCGGAACCAGGCCGAGGCCCAGCTTGCCCCGGCCACGTGCGGCAGCAGGTCGAAGGCGCGGGCGATCTCGAACCTGTCGTCGTCCCTCACCGCCCCTCGCCCAGCAGGGCGGCGGCCCTCTCCGCGAAATACGTCACGATGATGTCCGCCCCGGCCCTCTTTATGGAGCCGAGCACCTCGAGGGCCGCAGCGTCGGCGTCCAGCCAGCCCATCCTGGCGGCGGCCGAGACCATGGCGTACTCGCCCGAGACGCTGTAGGCCGCCACCGGCACGCCGAACCTCTCCTTGGCCCTGTATATCAGGTCCAGGTACGCGAGGGCCGGCTTTACCATCACCACGTCGACGCCCTCCTCGACGTCGGCGGCCATCTCGGCCATGGCCTCCCTGGCGTTGGTGTACGGAACCTGGTAGGTCTTCCTGTCCCCGAAGCGCGGGGCGCACTCGGCCGCGTCGCGGAAGGGCGAGTACATCGACGAGCCGTGCTTTGCAGAGTGCGACATTACGGCCGTATCGTGCATGCCTGCCCCGTCGAGGGCCGAGCGTATGGCCAGGACCTGCCCGTCCATCATGGCAGACGGGCAGACCACGTCGGCGCCGGCCTCGGCGTGGCTGACGGCCGTCTTTGCCAGAATTTCGTTGCTCTCGTCGTTGAGTATGTTGCCGTCCCTCGCCAGGCCGCAGTGGCCCGACAGGGTGTACTGGCAGAGGCACACGTCGGTCATCACGGCCAGCCCGTCGCCGAGCTCGCCCTTGACGGCGCGCACCGCCTCCTGCACGACGCCGCCGCGCGCGTGCGCCTGCGATCCCGAATCGTCCTTCGAGGAGGGCAGGCCGAACAGCATTACTCCTTTCAGGCCGGCCTCCGACAGCCTGCGCGCCTCGCGCGCGGCCATCGGCGGCGGCATCCTGCGCACGCCCGGCATCGATTCTACCTCGATCGGCTCGGAGGCGCCCTCGTCTACGAAGAGGGGGGCCACCAGGTCGCCGGCGGACAGGCGCGTCTCCCTGGCGATGTCGCGCAGGGCCGCGCTCCTGCGCAGGCGGCGGGCCCTGTAGGCGGGGAACACGCGCGCTGCGCGCCGGCCCCCGCAAATTAAACCTAGGCTGCGCGCCCGAGCGCGTCGTGGTAGGCCCTCGGCACCATGTCCCTCGCGCGCGAGAGCACCTGGTGGACGGCCGCGTCGAGCACGTACGTGCGCGCCCAGTCGCCCTCGCCCCTGACAGATCTTCCCATGCCCTGCAGCAGCTTTGTCAGAGTCTGCGAGCTGTACCACAGGGGGAACCTGCGCATCTTGACGGCCACGCGCCTCTCGGCCAGGCTCGGGTACGGCACCTTGGCTATTATCTGGAAGCGCGACAGGTCGTCCTTCAGGTCCACCCCCTCCCACAGCGACGAGGAGAGCAGCACGCTGCCCGGCGTGCCGGCGTGCTCGTCTATCACCTGGTCCTGCGTGCGCCCGTCGGGGTTCCTGCTGTGGCACATGCGCACCCTCTCGGCGTTCTCCGGCGAGAGGCCCTCGAGTATCTGCCTGCACCACGATATGGACGAGGTGAGCACGAGCCCGCGCTCCCCGGCGTGCTCGGACATTATGCGGTCCACCGCGGCGATCACCGCGGCCCTGTCCTGCTCGCTGGAGCGGCTGCTCAGGCTGCGCACGTCGGCGAACCTCACCTCGCGCGCCTCTAGCGGGAACGGCGAGCGGGGGGCGTCCACCACGGCCACCTCGTCGGCCGGTATGCCGGTGTTTTCGCAAAAGCTGCGCCTGTCTATGGTGGCCGACATGAACAGCTGGCGGGGCGTTATCAGGAACTGGCCGACGTACTTTGAAATGTCGACCGGCTTTGCCGAGACGGACTTGAACTTGCCGTCGGGCCAAGTCTCGGCCCTGCCGACCACGAAGTTGGACGGATCCCACCCGATGTCCTTTATGGCCGCCGAGATCCTCTCCACGCGCGAGCCCATCTTGTACACGCGCTCCTCGGCCGCAGCGTCGCCCGGCTCGGCGCGCTCCTCTGCCTCCTTCAGCTTGGCCTTGTAGTGGGATTCCATCTTTTCGAGCACGCCGAGCAGCACCCCGACGTCGTCCGAATCGTAGCCCTCCATGTTCACGCCGCACTCGGCGGCGGGCCCCGCGTACACGTCGACGCCGACGAACTGCACTATCTGGTCTTCGAGCTTGTGCGCCTCGTCGAACACCGAGACGCTGCGGTTGAGGTGCTCGGCGAATGCGCGGCGGTTGTACTTTACTATCTGAAAGTAGGACGCGTAGTTCCACAGCGAGTGCTCGCCGACCAGGGCCGCGTACTTTTGCGCGTAGTAGGGGCACCACTCGCCGGCCGCGCGCGACCTGATCTGCGCTATGGTGGGCTTGAACCTGCAGGGGCGCTGCTTGGTGCCCGACTCGTCCTGGACGGTCTCGATGCACGAGCCCTTGTCGCAGGTCAGCCCCGACTTCATGGCCCGCCCCTCGGCGCTGACCCCCTCGATCTTCATCAGTTTCGGGCAGGCGAAGTTGGCCTTGCCCTTTACGGGCAGCATAAAGTCCAGGTCGCGCCGGTACTGGTCCTGCAGGTGCTTCGAGGCGGTCACCACGAACGAGTCCTCGAAGTTGCGCACGAAGGCAGCCGCGATCAGCGACTTGCCGATGCCGGTGGGCGCCGACAGTATTATCCTCTTGTAGCCGGACTGGAGCCTCTGGTCTATCTCGGCCATGAGGCTCTTTTGCATCCGGCGGGGCTCGTATCCGGCCGGAAAGTGCTCCAGTATGCCGGGCAACGGCGCGCCTGCCCGCAGGCGAGCTTAAGTTTCTTTGCGGTACGTTAATTTGCCGGCTCCCGGGCGGGGCCGGCGTTGAAGGCGAGATTCGCGGGCCAGTGCAGCGAGTGCGGCGAGCCCATAAAGGCCGGCAGGGAAATATCCAAAAACTCGGCCGGCAAGTGGGTCCACCAGGCCTGCTCGGACGTCGAGGAAGAGATCCCCTAGACGGGGCGCCCGCAGTGGGGGCACGACCTGCCGCCGGGCCGCTTGCGGCGCAGCTCCTCTATGAAGGCCGAGGCCATGATGCCGGTCGGTATGGCGTACACGGCGATGCCCGTCACCGAGACGGCGCCGGCCACCACGCGGCCCAGCGCGGTCACCGGGTAGGTGTCCCCGTACCCTATGGTGGTCAGCGTGATGACGCCCCACCACATGGACGCGGGTATGCTCGAAAAGACGTCCGGCTGCGCCTCGTGCTCGGCGAAATACATCAGGCTCGACGAAAATATCAGGGCTATGAACAGTATGAAGAACGCCACCGACAGGTCGGCGGCCTTTGCGCGGAAGACGTCGCCGAGCATCTGCATCGACTCCGAATAGCGGCCCATCTTGAAGAGGCGGAACATCCGCAGCAGCCGCAGCATCCGCATGAACCGCGTGTCGGCGACCACGAACGGCAGGAAGAACGGCAGTATGGCCGCAAGGTCGACTAGCATCATGGGCGAGAGCGCGAAGCGCAGGGCCCGCCAGCGCTGCCCGCCGTCGGGGCCCATCTTGCACGTGGCCAGGCGGGCCCCGTACTCTGCCGTAAAGACGATTATGGAGAACACCTCGAAGGGCGTGAACAGGTACCCGTACTCGTCGAGCACCGACTCCTCGGTCTCTATGACCACGACCATCACGTTGACGGCTATGAGCGAGACGATGAAGATCTGAAAGACCCTGGCGGGCAGGTACTCGCGCGGGCCCTCCATCACACGGTAGACCTTCTCGAGCGGGCCCACTAGAGCCACCCCCTGCTCCGAAACCAGGCGAGCATGGCCGCGGCAAGCGCCCCCATCGTGGCGAGCATGGCGAAATACCCGCCCTCCCAGCGCAGCTCGGGTATGTACGTGAAGTTGGTGCCGTAGATGCCGGCGATGAACGTGATGGGTATGAAGATGCTCGCTATCACCGTGAGCGTCTTCATCACCTCGTTCATCTTGTTGCTCACGCTCGACAGGTACGTGTCCAGCATGCCGCCCACCACGTCGCGCAGCGATTCCAGGTTGTCCATGACCTGGACGGTGTGGCTGTACACGTCGCGCAGGTACTTTTTGGTCTCGTCCGAGACCAGCTCCGACGAGGTGCGCTCGAAGGCGCCGATCTCCTCGCGCAGCGGGCGCACGGTCTTGCGCATCAGTATCAGCTGCCTCTTGAGCGCGTATATGGTCTGCAGGGTCGACGGGCTCGGCCTGTCCATGAGCTCCTCCTCGAGGCGCTCGGTGCGCTCGCCTATCTTTTCGAGCACGGCGAAGCAGTTGTCCACGAGCGCGTCGACGAGCAGGTACGCGAGGTAGTCGCCGCCCATGCGGCGCACCTCGGCGCCGCCCTCCTCTATCCGGTCGCGTATGCGGCCGAAGACGTCCTCTGGCACCTCCTGGAACGAGACCACGCGGCCCGGGCCGAGCACCAGGCTGACCTGCTCGACGGACAGCTCGCCGCCCTCCAGGTGCGGCATCTTTAGGATCGCGAAGACGTAGCCGTCAGAGGACTCGATGCGCGGGCGCAGGTCAGTGTTCATGATGTCGGCCCGCACCAGCTTGTGGAGGCCGAGCATGCCGCCGAACTCTTCTATGACGGCCGCGTCGTGTATGCCCACCACGTTCGTCCACGAGACGCCGCCGCCGCGCGGCGCGCAGTCCGACGGCGAGGCCGCCTCCCTCCTGCTGAAGTGACCCTCGCCGTACTCTATGACCTCGAACGCGACGTTCTCGACCTTGCGCCTGCCCACGTGGACCATCTCGCCGGGGCTCATGCCGACGGTGTCTGCCACCGTGGTGCGCGCGCGGCCCCGCCGCAGGCCCGCGGCGATGTCGGACAGGCCCACGTTGCGGGTCATCTCGCGCACCCTGCCTGTCCTGCTGCCCACGCCCACGATGATGAACCCGGCGGCCACCGAGAACAGAAGGCTGGCGGCCAGCGGCTCAAAGTCGCCGGACAGCGCCGCCTGGTAGGCAGACTGCACGTCCTGGCCGCCCCCGTAGAACGCGCCCACCGCCAGGTCTAGCAGAAAGAAGAGCAGCGAGATTATGGCCCCGGTCACCACGGCCGTGACGGCCGTTATCCTGGACGGTATGTCCAGGTCCGGCTCGCCCCTGTACGGCGAGATGTACCTTTTGAAGCGCAGTATCAGCATGGCGACGGACGTGATTATCATGGTCGACGCTATCCACCACGCTATGAGCAGGTAGCCGGTGCCGGTCTCTATCTCCTTTATGCCGACCAGCAGGTCCCCGATGTCGCCGGTCAGGGGCAGCGAGATGAGCGAGGTGGCGAGGCCGACTATCGACTGGTACGCCGCCGCGAAGACGAACCCGACGGTGAGCCGGTTGGCCACCACGCCCACGCGCGAGAGGCCGGCGCGCCCCGACAATCTAGATCCTGTCCAGCAGGTCTTTCTTCTTTTCCCGGAACTCTTTTGCCGTGATCACGCCCGACTTTTGGAGCTCGCCAAGCTTTGCGAGCAGGTCGGCGTTCTTTTGCGAGACGGTCATGCGCCGCGCCGTCTTTATGCCCCCCGATATGCCGGCCTGCGTCTCGGACACGAGCTGCCCGCCCACCTTGGAGCCGGCGCGCGCGGCGGCCTGCCCCAGATCCGACGTGGCCTGCGTGGCCGCGGACGCGTACTCTGAGACCATCCTGCTCAGGGCGCCGGCGTTGGTCGAGAGCCGCTCGAGTATGTCGTCCCTGTGCCTGGCCAGGCCCGGCGGGGGCTGCATGCGCTCGAGCACCTTCTCTGCCGGCGTGCCGCGGAAGCGCCTGCCGTACTCTTTGGCTATCATCTCGGGGAACCGGCGCGACTCTTCGATGCCCAGATAGTACCCGGCCAGATCCTCGTCCGAGAGCGAGCGGAGGTACTCGCGGAAACTGGACGCGGGCCTGAACGCTGCCATGGGGCGCGCCCGCGCGGGCTCCTTTTAAAATCTAGCCCTTTATCCGCATTACCTTGGTGCGGTCCATGACGCGCCAGTACTCTACGTTCTGCCCGTTTTCCAGCTTGCCCCGGGCCTCGTCGTCTACCTGCGTGACGTCTATGGTCTCGAAGGTCTCCGAGTCCATCAGCTGCACCACGTCGCCGGTCATGGATATCACCTGGCCGGTCCTCTTGTCTATGAGGGGCACGTGCACCTGCATGCTGACCGGCCCCACGTGCGGGCGCTTTTGGCCGTCGAAGACCCCGACGCCGACTATGCGCGCCTTTGCGGCGCCGTGCTTGCCCGGCTTCGAGGTCTCGTATTCGGATATGCGGCAGGGCTCGCCGGTCGCCTGGTCGCCGACCGGCAAGAGTATGTACGAGCCCACCTTGAGGCCCCCCAGGTCCATGGGCTTGCTCACGGGGCCGGCGGCCGGCGGCGAATATTTAACCGTTCACTTGAGCTTTTCCAGTATCGACAGGCCGACAAGGCCTGTCAGCGAGTACCCCCTGCGGGCGATGTCCGAGCGCGTCTTTTCGCAGTACTTGTTGACGCTCTGGTGGCCCTTTTGGCTTACCACCTCGAGCACCACGATGCTGCCGCTGTACGGGAAGCGGAACTTTGGCGGCTCGGCCCCGTACGTCTCCATGCTGCCCACGCCGGCGCGCGATATGTTCTCGCGCTTGGCGACGATGTCGGCGATCTCGGCCATGTCGTCGTCCTCGCCGTACTCCAGATAGTACGCCGAGACGAAGCTGGTGCCGCCGTCCACCTCCCGCTCGAACAGATCCTCCACCTCGAAGACGAACGCGTCGGCCGGCTGCCGGCGCGCAGAGACCTGGCCGGCGGCCTCGGCGCTGTCGGCCACCCGGGCGAGCAGGTAGTGGTTGGACTGCCTAAAGTACGGCTTTGCGCCCTGCGCGAACGTGGCGGTGGCAAAATGCACAGAGTCCACGTTGCCCGATGCCCCCCACTCTTCCTTGAGGCCTATGGAGTCGTGGGTGTGGTTGTACGGGTAGCACGCGTATCCGGGCACGGCCGGCCCGCCGGCTGCGCGTATTTAACGCTTGGTCGGCCGATAGTTATTTAACGGATCGGGGGCCGGCGGTGCCCGTCCCAAGCTAGCTCAGCCTGGTAGAGCTTCCGGCTGTAGTCGTCGGCCCTGGCTGACAGAAGAACAGCCCGACCAGGCAACAGAAACCGGGTTGTCGAAGGTTCAAATCCTTCGCTTGGGACGCTAAAAGTCCCTCGGTATGTGGTTGTTGGCCTTTAGCCACTCGACCTGCGGCAGGGTGAACCTCCAGACGATGTCGCCGCGCGCGTCGCTGTTAAAGTCCCACGGGGCGATGACTACTATGTCGTTGTCGCGTATCCAGACGCGCCGCTTTAGCTTGCCGCGTATGCGCCCGCGCCGCGTGATGCCGTCCATGCACTTTATCATGACGTTCTCGCCGCCGAGCATCTTTAGGACTCGCCCGAACAGCTCGCCCTCGGCCGGGAGGCGTATCTGCTTCAGCGCGCTCTCGTTCTTTACCTGACGCTTGCCCACGCGCGGGAGGCGGCCGGCTCACAATATAAGCCATGCAAACCCGGGCCCGCCTACGGGTTTATGACCGCGCGCCCCACTATCCTGCCCGCCTTCAGGTCCGAAAGCGCCTCGTTGGCGCCGTCCAGCCCGTACTTTTTGGAGACGACCGGCTTTACCGTCCCCTTTCTTGCAAGCTCGACCAGCTCTTCCAGCGCGCCGAACGTCCCAGTGTAGGCGCCCTCTATCGTCATGGCCTTGAGCGGGACCGTCACGAGGGGCAGGTCCACCGAGCCTCCGAACAGGCCCACCATGACGAGGCGGCCGCGCTTGCGCAGGACCGAAAGAGCCAGCTTTGCTGTGGCCGGCGCGTTGACAAAGTCGACGACCGCGTCGGCCGCGCCTATCTGGCCGGCGGCGTCCTGCGATTTCGAGTTGACGGCGCGGTCGGCGCCCATCTTCTTGGCCGCGTCGAGTTTGGCGTCGTCGATGTCGACGCAGACCAGCTCCGCGCCGGTCACGGCGCGGGCCAGCTGCACGCCCATGAGGCCCAGCCCGCCGGCGCCGATTACTGCGAGCGAGCGCGGCGAGCCCGACGCGGCCTTTTTGACGGCAGTGTAGGCGGTCAGGCCGGAGCATGCCAGCGAGGCGGCCCCGTCGCTCTCGAGGCCCGAGGCGCTCGCCAAATACCTGTAGCTTGGCACCAGCACGTACTCTGCGTACCCGCCGTCCCTGAATATGCCGAGCGAGCCGGGCGTGTCGCACAGGTTCTCCGAGCCGCCCGAGCAGGCCGGGCAGCTGCCGCAGCCGCCCCACGGGTACACCAGCACCTCGTCTCCCTCGGCGAAGCCGACCGCGCCGGGGCCGGCCTCGTGGACGGTGCCGACTATCTCGTGGCCCGGCGTGACGGGGTACTTTACGCCGCGGTCGGTCACCTTCATGAAGCCGTCGCCCAGATCGTAGCCGCCCTCCCACAGGTGCAGGTCGCTGTGGCAGACGCCGGCCGAGCGCACGCGCACGAGCACCTGCTCGCCGGTCGGGCGGGGCGCGTCGGTCTCGGACACCTCGAGCGGCGCGTTGGGCGCGGTGATCCTGGCGGAGCGCATGGGCCAAGACCCCGGCGGTTATCATATAAGTCGAACGGCGCGTTTTCCGGCACAGGATTTAATTATGGTCTTGCCGGGGCGCGCGCGCATGTATAGCGGCGAGCTCGAAGTCCAGGCCAAGCGAAAGGCCGTCGCGGTGCTGCAGGACGAGATAAACCGCATACTCAACGCGGCGCGCGAGCTTGCCGCGATACCGGGGCTGGTGATGGCGCGCGACAAGGCGGGCGTAAAGTCGTGCCTCGAGCAGATATCGTCCATCGAGGAGGAGGTAGAGAGCCTGCGGCGCAAGATAACGCGCGAGGTCGCCGAGGTGGGCGGGCTCATAATGAACCGCGAGAACCTGCTCAACACCGCGTACACGATGGACGAGATCGCCGGCCACATAACGGGCATCGCCTTCAAGCTCTCCAACGTAAAGCCGGTCACGATAAAGAACTCAAAGATGGACAAGGACCTGAAGGTGCTCGTAGACCTGGTGGTGGACGAGGTGTACAAGCTCAACGAGATAATACGCAACCTGACGAGCAACTCTGCGGCGGCCATCGAGCTGGCCCAGGAGACGCAGAAGATAGAGCGCGAGATAGACACAAAGTACAGGCAGGCCACCATAAAGATACTCGGCGGCATAACCAACACCAAGGAGATGATACTGATGAAGGACATCGTCGAGGGCATAGAGGAGATGGCAGACAAGTGCCAGCGCGTCTCTGATTCTTTCATAATGCTGGCGCTGAGCCTCTGACATGAAGGCCGAGCTGGTCGAGAACCGCCTGGTGGTCTGGAGCAGGCGCGATTCGCGGCGGCTCTTTTCGGACGGCTACTACGGCAAGCCGGTCGGCGTGCCAAAACCCAAGCCGGGCCAGATAGACGTGCCGCTCATACTGGATCTGATGGAGGGGCTGTACCTGCTGGAAGCGGGCCGCCTCGAGGTGCACCGGGGCGGCAAAAAGGTGGGGCCGGCGGCGATGCGGCGCGCCTGCGAGCGCGAGTACCGCGGCTTCGAGGGCAAGTACCGGGTGTACGGCGAGTTCCGCGACAGGGGGTACGTGGTGAGCCCGGGCATAAAGTTCGGCTGCGACTTTGCCGTCTACGAGCGCGGGCCCGGCATAGACCACGCGCCGTACCTGGTCGAGGTGTACGATCCGCGCCAGACGCTGACTAGCACCGGCGTGATACTGGCGGGCCGGCTCGCATCCACCGTAAAGAAGCAGTTCATACTGGCCGTGCCGCGCGCCGGGGGCGTCGAGTTCGTGGCGCTAGACTGGTGGCGGGCCTAGCGACTTTACGTGGCCGGCTATGCGGTCGTAGACCTCGAAGGCCTCCTTGGTTATGCCCAGTTCGCGGCGGTTCTGCCACTTGCCGTGTATGCGCACCGCGTTGCCCGTCGGCTCGACGGTTATCGAGGCGTGCGGCAGGGGCAGCTTTTCTATCATGGACGTCAGCTGGGAGTCGGCCGAGAGGGCCTCGGCGAGCCTGCCGCCCTCCCATTGCGCGGAGACTATCCTTTTGGCGCCGAAGCGGCCGCTGGTGCGCAGCCGCACGCGCGCGTAGTGGCCGTGGTCCGATTCCGTCCTGACGATGTAGTGGGCCTGGTACCTGTCCAGCGCGCCCCAGTGCGACGGCTCCTGCTCCTGCACGCCCATCACCCCTTTTGCACGATGTGCACCAAGTCTATGTTGGCGCCCGAGACCTCCACGCAGCCCCTGTTGGTTATCATGCGAGGCGAGCTGGCCTGGTACCTGCTGTAGTAGTCGGTCTTTTCCACCTCGTCGGAGCCGGCCTCCTTGGCCGAGGCCCGCACGCCTATGGTGCCGAGCATCTCTGCGTATTCCTCTTGGAGCGTGAGGGGCTCGAATGTGTCGGGCTCGTCGTCGTGCACGGGCGGCGGCCCCGGCCCCCTCAAATAAACCTCCCGCGGGAATTTATACGGCCGCCGCCGGGGGGAGGACGTGTGGTCGCGATCCAACCTGCTGGTGATACTGCCCCTGGCAGCCTTCGGGGCCCTGATATTCGGCTTCGGCATATACAACACGGTGTGCAAGAACTCGAGCCTCTGGGTGCTGGACTGCTAGTTTAATAGCGGCCGGCGCGCCTGCCCGCCGTGGCCCGGATATCGCTGGAGTCGCGCGAGGCGCCCACCGACGAGCAGCTGCGCGAGCTGCGCGGGTACTTTGCCGGCATGCCGATGTCGGAGGTGCTCTCGGGCCTGCGGTTCGCCGAGCGGCGCTGGGCCGCCAAGGATTCGGGGACGCTGCGGGTGGGCCGCAAGAGCATCATACGCGGCGAGGTGCATTCGGTCACGCGCGAGCAGGCGCGCTGGCGGCTGGACAACTGGCCGCTGATGCGGGCCGAGTACAGGCGCCGGGGGTACAGCTACCCGACCATATCCAGGATAAAGCGGGCGCTGGCCGAGCTGCGCGACGGGTGAGGTTAAATTACGAGCGGGCGAGGCCCCGCGCGTGGACGTCTTCGAGGCGGTCTCGGGCAGGAGGTCTGTCAAAAAGTTCGACCCGTCGTTTCCGGTCACCGCCGAGCAGAAAGACAAGCTGATGGAGATGGCCCTGCTCTCGCCGACCAGCTACAACCAGCAGAACTGGCGGTTCGTCACGGTGACCGGCACCGAAAAGAGGGCGATGCTGAGCGAGGCCTCGTACGGGCAGCGGCAGCCGCGCGACGCGCCGCTCGTGGTGGTGCTGGCAGCCGACCTGCTCGCCTGGAAGCGCGGGCCTGAAAGGTACTGGAGGAACCACGGGCCCGAAAGGCAGGCGGCCGTGGCAGAGGCGCTGCGCGGCGAGCACGCATCGAACCCGCTGGCCGCGCGGGAGGAGGCGTTCCGCTCGTGCGGCATCGCGGCCCAGACGATAATGCTGTCGGCAAAGCAGATGGGGCTCGATTCGTGCCCCATGAAGGGCTTCGAGCACGACCGCGTGGCGCGGATAGTGAACCTGCCGCCGGATCACATGGTGGTGATGATGGTCGCAGTCGGCAGGGCCGCCGGGCCGGCTCCGCCGCGCGGCGGGCAGCTGCCAAAGTCCGAGGTCGTCTTCGAGGAGGGCTTTGATGGATGAGCCGTGGATCCGGCAGAACCGGCGCTTTGCAGCCGCCGTGGCGGTTGCCAGCCTCGCGTGCGCGTGCGCGCTAGGCGCGCTTTACCTGCTGAGGTGAGCTTTGCCCGATGCCCAGCGGACGGCGGAGCCTTGCGTCCGGCACTCCGTGGTTTGGGGCGCCGACAACTCAGCTAGGGGCCTGTGGCCCTAGAAAAATATATTATTGCCCCCCGAGAGATGACGGTAGATGGGCAGGAGGTATAGGGAAAGCGGGTACGGCGGTTATAAACGGGCTACGAGAGACTATTACGAACACGACTATGACGACGACGGGGACGAGTTCGACATAAACCGGGTCGGTTTGAGTTCGCATTCTTGACTTGCCCAGTTTCCGTGAAATCCAAAAGGAGATAGAGGGCAAAGATCCCGAGACACCGTACGATGTGGTCAGAAGAAAATACCTCGGGAGACTATCCGAAAAGACGGAGAAACACAATACTGTACTATTCGGGATGGTTGCAAAAACCAAAAAACGTCGGCACTCTGATGTCTATCAACGACGACGACAAAAACGGATTCATGAGTGTTGTCCACGGACTGGATGCTTCAAAAGGGCTTGACCTAATACTGCACACTCCGGGTGGTGACATTGCGGCTACCGAATCGCTGGTTGATTATCTGCGCCAAAAGTTTGGCGAAGACGTGAGGGCGATCGTGCCACAACTGGCGATGTCGGGAGGGACGATCATGGCATGCGCGTGCAGGGAAACCGTCATGGGAAAGCAGTCGAGTCTGGGGCCCATCGATCCGCAGATAAGCGGCCTGCCAGCATCGGGGATCGTGTCCGAGTTTCGCAATGCGCATGAGGAGATCAAGGAGGACAAGGACAAGATCAACGTGTGGGGTCCCGTAATCTCCAGATACTACCCGTCCCTGATCGACAGCTGCAAAAAAGCAATACAATGGTCAGAGGATCTTGCAGGAAACTATTTGTTGGACTCGATGTTTCGCGACGAATTGCAGCAGGACGCCAGAAACACAGGAAAACGCATCGAAAAAATAATAAAACTCTTGACCGATCAGGACATAACAAAGTCACACAACCGGCACATCTCGACGCCTGTATGCATAGAAGCTGGACTGAAAATAACCCAAATGGAAGAAGATCAAGAGCTGCAAGACATCATTCTTTCTGTCCACCACGCGTCCGCGCTCACCATCGCAAACACGACCGCCGTCAAAATAACGGAAAACCAGAATGGAAAGTCGTACGTTACAAAATACTTTGCTGAGCCAAGAGGCTAAAACGCGTCCGCAGGATCCGACCGCGCGCCCCCGGCCGGCCCTTGAACCAGCCGCCGGTCTCGGCCTGTCCTGTCCCGCCGCGCACCATCCTGCATGCAGTGCAAGGTCGGATCTCCCGCGGCTTGCGTTCCGGGCGGACGGACTGCGAGACACGAATCCGCGTCCGGGGAGCGGCAGGCGCCCGGACGTCCCGGCCGGTTAGGCTTTTATTTGGACTGCGGGGGCCGCGCCCCGATTGTCATCGCTCGACGTGGTTAGCAGGGACGGCAACGTCATGTCCGTCAGGCTAAAGGGCGTGCCCCTCCAGTACGCCAACGCGATACGGCGCATCTGCCTAAACGGCGTGCCCGTCTTTGCGGTCGACACGGTGGACATCATCGAAAACACCTCGGTGCTGGCAGACGAGGGGCTGGCCCACCGCCTGGGCTTGGTGCCGCTGCGCACCGACTTGGAGCGCTACGCGGAGCCCTCGAAATGCTCGTGCGGCACGCAGGAGGGCTGCTCCAACTGCCGCGTCCGGTTCGTGCTGGATTCGGGGGACACCGAGCAGACGCGCACCGTGCTTTCCGGCGAGATAAAGTCCGAGGATCCCGACATCGTGCCCATATCTGCCGACGTGCCGATAATAGATCTGGCCCCCGGCCAGAAGGTAAAGGCCGAGGCGTACGCCCGGCTGGGGCGCGGCTCTGACCACGCAAAGTGGAACTCTGCCAACGTGGCCACCCTGACTGACGGCAAGGGGGAAGAAAAGATACTGACCGTCGAGACCACCGGCGCGCTCGACCCCGAGGGCCTCGTACAGGCGGCCGTCGACGAGCTTGCCTCCCGGCTGGCCGTCCTAAAGACGGCCGTGGCCGAGGCGAGCTGAGGCGCGCTTCGCAGGTGTTATATTTGGGGCGCCGGGGCGCGCGGCCTATGAACCCGGTCACCGAGCGCTTGGCGCGCCAGCTTCACAGGGACGCCGGCGCCTGCGAGGCGCCCATATGGGAGCGCCTCTCGAGGGAGGCGCTAAAGCCCGGCTCGGCGCGCAGGACTGTCAACGTAAAGAAACTGAGCCAGCTTACCAGCAGCGGCCAGACCGTCGCGGTGCCGGGCAAGGTGCTTGGCACCGGCACCATATCGCACCCGATCAGCGTCTTTTCGTTTTCCATGTCGGAGCCGGCCGCCAGAAAGATAGCCGGGGCGGGGGGGCGCGTGCTCTCGCGCGCGGAACTGGTAAAGGCCAGCCCGTCGGGCAAGGGGGTCCTGCTGGTTGGCTGAGAGCCCGGCCGCCTCGTACGACCCCGAAAGGGTGGCGCGCGCCCTGTTGCGCGCCATCAGGGGCTTGGCCGGCGCAAAGCAGCCCGACGCGCCGGGCGCAGAGCCGGCCGCGCCCGCGCGCAAGGAGGCGCCCAAAAGGCCGCCCGTAGTGCACACCGTCATAGACGGCGACGGCCACGTGGCCGGCCGGCTGGCCTCCAACGTGGCAAAGATGCTGCTCCAAGGCAGGCGCGTCTCGGTGGTGAACTGCGAAAAGGTGATGATCAGCGGCACGCGCTCCAACATAGTCAAAGAGTACCGCGAGTTCCTCGAGATATCTAGCATACTTCACCCAAAGCACGGCCCCTTCCACCCGCGCAGGCCCGACACCATCCTTGCCCGCATGATCCGCGGCATGCTGCCCCGCTCCAAGCCGTCGGGCAAGGCGGCCCTTTCGCGCCTGCGCACGTACGTGGGCACCCCGCGCGGCCTCGGCTCAAAGATCCGCATCGAAAAGGCGCTCATACGCAGGTCCGCCTCGGGCTACACGACGATGGCCGACCTTGGCAGGACGGTGGGGTGGACCGAATGACGACAAAGACGCAGATCTACTTTGCCACGCGCAAGACGGCTAGCGCGCACGTGTACATCACGCGCGGCAAGGGGCGCGTGCGCGTCAACAACGTGCCCGTCGAGATGATACCGCAGGAGCACGCGCGCGCCACCATAATGATGCCGCTGGAGATAGCCGGCGAGGCCCGCTCCAAAGTCGACATATCGGTGCGCGTGCGCGGCGGCGGGTTCATGGGGCAGGCAGGCGCGGCGGCGACGGCCATCTCGCGCGCGCTGGTCGGCTGGACAAAGTCAAAGGGCGAGCCGCGCGACCACCCGCTCACCAAGACCGCCCGCGCCGACCTGCGCAAGCGCATATCTGACTTCGACAAGTACCTGATCAGCGGCGATGCGCGCCGCAAGGAGCCCAAAAAGTTCGGCGGTCCGGGCGCGCGGCGGCGGCGCCAAAAGTCGTACCGTTGAAGGCCGTCGTCCTCGCCGGCGGGCGGGGCTCGCGGGGCAGGCCGTACACGGAGTACATCCCAAAGGCAATGTTCCCGGCCGGCGGCGCGCCGCTGGTCAGCCACGTGGTCGGCCACCTGCTCTCGTACCCGTTCGTCGAGGAGGCAGTCGTGGTGGCCGACTTTGCCGGGCTCGGCTCGCAGATACGCCTCTACATGGAGGGCTCGTTCGGGGGGCGCGTCCGGTTCGCGCAGGATTCGCAGCGCGGCACCGGCGGCGACCTGCTCTGCGCCGCGCCGCGCCTGCGCGGCACCGGCCCGTTCGCGCTGTGGTTCGTAGACAACCTGTGCGCGCTCGACCTGGAGGCCATGCGGGATTCGTTCGAATCGTCTGGCAGGCCAGCCTGCGTGGCGGTGCGCTCGCAGAGGCGGGAGGAGACCGGCTTTGCGCGCGTGAGCGGGGGGCTCGTCGAGCGGTTCTACGAAAAGCCGGTGCTCGATCTGCCCCTCTCCGAGTGCCTCGGCGTGTACATGCTGGACGGCAAGGTGCTCTCGAGGCTGCGCGCGTGCGGGCCCGGCCAGGTCAACCTGTCCTACGACGTGCTGCAGCCGATGGCCGCCGAGGGCAAGCTCGCAGCGTACGACATCGGCAGGTCGGGGTGGCTCGACGTGGAGTCGCCTGCGGTGCTCGAGCGCAACGCGGCGTACGCCAGGCGCATCATCTCACGGATGGGACGGGGCGGGATCTCTCGTAGGCGGCGATCTCGGCCTCGAGCTCGAGCGTGAGGTCTATCTCGTCGAGCCCCTCGAGCAGCATGCGGCGGCCGTGCGCGTCGGCCTCGAACCGGTGCTCTTTTCCGCCGAACTCGACCGTCTGGCGCGCCAGCGAGACGCGCGCCCTGCCGCCGACCGATATCATCGCCTCGGCCGCGCCGCGCTCCACTCTGGCAGGCAGCAGGCCGTTCTTGTAGCAGTTGGAGGCGAAAATGTCTGCAAACGAGGGGGCCACCACCACGTCGAAGCCGTAGTCTTTCAGGGCCCAGACGGCGTGCTCCCTCGACGAGCCGCACCCAAAGTTGTCCATGGCCACCAGTATCCTGGAGCCGCGGTAGCGCGGATCGTTGAGCACGAACGAGGGGTCCTCGGAGCCGCCGGGGCCGTACCTCCATCCGTGGAACAGGTGCTCCCCGAAGCCGGTCCTCTTTACCAGTTTGAGGAACTGCTTGGGGACTATCTGGTCGGTGTCTACGTTGGGGCGCGCAAGCGGGGCGATCTCCGATTCCACGTCCTGGAACTTTTTCACACCCACTCCCTCACGTCCACGAACCTGCCGGCCACCGCGGCGGCCGCGGCCATGACGGGGCTGACCAGGTGCGTGCGGCCGCCGGCCCCCTGCCTGCCCTCGAAGTTGCGGTTGGACGTGCTCGCGCACCTCTGGCCGGATCCGAGCACGTCGGGGTTCATGCCGAGGCACATGCTGCAGCCCGATTCGCGCCACTCGAAGCCGGCCTCGGAGAATATCCTGTCCAGGCCCATCTTTTCGGCAGCGCGCTTTACGGCCTGCGATCCGGGCACCACCATGGCCCTCAGGCGCGCGCTGGCCCGCCTGCCCTTTATGACCATGGCCGCGTCTGCCAGGTCCTCTAGCCTGGCGTTGGTGCACGAGCCTATGAAGACCCTGTCGAGCCTTATGTCGGTGATGTGGGTGCCCGGCTCCAGCCCCATGTACTCCAGCGCCTTCCTTGCGCCCGATGCCCTCGACTGGTCGCCGCCGGCGAACTCGTCGGGCTCGGGCACCGCCTCGGTCACGTCGCACGTCATGGCCGGGTTGGTGCCCCAGCTGACCTGCGGGGCTATGCTGCCCGCGTCGGCAGAGTACTTTCTGTCGAACCGGGCGTCGGCGTCGCTGCGCAGCTCTTTCCACCCCTCGACCATCTTTTCGTAGCCGGGCGGCGTGAACCGCCTGCCGCGCAGATACCCGAAGGTCTTTTCGTCGGGCGCCACCAGGCCCGCGCGCGCGCCCCCCTCGATGGACATGTTGCAGACGGTCATGCGCTGCTCGCACGAGAGGGCCTCTACGGCCTCGCCCCTGTACTCTATGACCGCGCCGGCGCCGCCGTCGGTGCCTATCCGGCGTATCACGTACAGTATCATGTCCTTTGAAGTGACGGCGAACGGATCGCGCCTGGACCCGTCGATGCGCACCTCGAAGGTTTCGGGCCTGCCCATCCACAGCGTCTGCGAGGCGAGCACGTGCTCGACCTCGCTGGTGCCTATGCCGAAGGCGAGCGCGCCGAACGCGCCGTGCGTGGAGGTGTGGCTGTCCCCGCACACTATCGTCGAGCCGGGCAGGGTGATGCCCAGCTGCGGGCCTATCACGTGGACTATGCCCTGATCGGGGCTGTCCATCCCGAACAGCCGTATGCCGAACCTGCGGCAGTTCTCCTCCAGCGCGCGCACCTGCTCGGCGGACGTCTCGTCGAGCATCGGGAGCGACCTGTCCGATGTAGGCACGTTGTGGTCGACGGTGGCCACCGTCAGGTCGGGGCGGCGCACCGGCCGGCCCGAGGCGCGCAGGCCCTCGAAGGCCTGCGGCGAGGTGACCTCGTGGACCAGGTGCCTGTCCACGTACAGGAGAGACTGCCCGTCGCCCGACGCGCGGATCTCGTGGGCGTCCCAGATCTTGTCAAAGAGCGTCCTGCTCACGGAAGCGGAACAGCCCGCCTGCGCAAATAATCTTTTCGACGATGTCCGGAAACGGCTCTATGGGGTACGAAGCGCCGGTGCCCTCGACCGCGACGGTCCCGGCCGCCGTGTCCAGCGATATCCTGTAGCCGTCGCCGATGCCGGCGTACGCCTCGGGGCCTATCTCGACGGGCAGCAGGAACGCGCCGTCGACGCAGTTGCGGTAGAATATGCGCGCGAACGAGAGCGCCAGCACCGCCTTTACGCCCGAGCGCGACAGGGCTATGGGGGCGTGCTCCCTCGACGAGCCGCACCCGAAGTTCTTTCCGGCCAGCACAAAGTCGGCCTTTTTGGCGGCAAAGCCCGGATCGAGGCCCTCCATGGCGTGCCTGGCAAGCTCGTCGTAGTCGTGTATCTTTAGGTACTGCCCCGGTATGATCACGTCCGTGTCGATGTTGTCCCTGCCGTACTTGGCCACGGTGCCGTTCAACGCAGATCCCTCGGATCGGTTATCCTGCCGGCGACGGCCGAGGCTGCCGCGACCATCGGCGAGGCCAGGTACGTGCGCGATTCGACGTGGCCCATCCTGCCCGGAAAGTTGCGGTTGGTGGTGCTCACGCAGACCTCGCCCTTTGAGAGCACGCCCATGTGGGCCCCGCAGCAGGCCCCGCAGGTGGGCGGGCCCACCGTGGCGCCCGCGTCGGTGAATATCTTGACCAGGCCCTTCTCGAGGGCCCTCTTGTATATGGATATGGCCGCCGGTAGCACCTCGGTGCGCACCCTGACCTCGCGGCCCTTCAGCACGCGCGCGGCGGCCTCCAGATCCTCCATCTTGGCGCCGGTGCACGAGCCGATGTACGCCTTGTCCAGCTCGACGGTCCCGGCCTCGCGCACGGGCACCACGTTGGACGGCGAGAACGGCTCTGCCACGCACGGCTCGACCGACGATCCGTCGTACTCTATCACCTGCGAGTACTCGGCGCCCGCGTCGCCCGAGACCGCCCCGAACGGCCCCGCGCCGCGCTCCTCGAGGTACCTGAACACCTTGGCGTCGGGCTCTATGATGCCGTTCTTGGCGCCGGCCTCGGTGGTCATGTTGGTCAGCGTCAGCCTGCCCTCTACGGACATGGCGTCTATGGCGGGCCCGCCAAACTGCATCGCCTTGTAGGCGGCCCCGTCGGTGCCGATGTCGCCGATTATGCGCAGTATCAGATCCTTGGCCATGGAGTGATCGGGCAGGCTCCCCTCCACCCTCACGTAGAGCGTCTCGGGCACCTTGAACCAGATGCGGCCTTTCAGCATGACGTAGGCCACGTCGGTGTGGCCCAGGCCGCAGGCGAACGCGCCGAGCGCGCCGGTGGTGTTGGTGTGCGAATCGCCGCCGACGTAGACCTGGCCGGGCAGCACCATGGCCTCCTCGTGGGAGAGCGTGTGGCATATGCCGTACTGGCCCATGCCGTACTTGAAGTGGCGCGCTATGCCGTGCTCTTTTGCGAACTTGGACAGCTTTGCGACGTTCTCCGCCGAGATCTGATCCGCCGAGGGCACAAAGTGGTCCTCTGCTATCCACACCCTGGACGGGTCGTGCAGCGCGCCCGTCTCGATGCCCTGCTCGCGCAGCTTTTCAAAGACCTTCATGACGCCGGGACCCGAGACGTCGTGGACCATGACCCTGTCCACGTCGGCGAACACCACATCGCCGGGGGCGACGCGCTCCCTGCCCGAGGCGCGCGCCAGTATCTTCTCGGTTATGTTCAACGCCGGGGCGCGGGCGGGGCGGATTAAAGTACCTGTCGGACGGCGCCGGCGGCGGGACGCCGGATTTGCGTAGTGCCAAACCTGGCGCGCGGGCGCGGAAACGCGCCCGCCCTCAAAAACCTTTAAAGCGGAACCCGGCGCGGCCGCCGCCGTGATCACAAAGTCGGTGGATGTAAACGGGACGAGGTTCACGGTCACGCTCACCGATCAGCTCATACAGCAGGTGCACCACCTCAAGAGCCTGTACGAGACCGCGTACGAGGATCCGGAGAGCTTTGAGCAGGTCAGCTCGGACATCTCGGCGGCCATACGCGAGATATCGACCGCCGCGGATCCGCCGCCCTCCGACGGCGACTTGGACAGCCTCATGCAGGAGATAATACGGGTCGTAGACAACAAGTCCGCCGAGATCCAAAAGCAGCTGGACGCAAAGCCGGACAGGGGCCCGGGCCCACACTAGATATATGGAAAGGCGCCTAGCCGCGCCGATGGCTAGCAGTTGCGAGTGCGGCATATGCGGCCACCACAGCGAAAAAGAGTGCATGCGCGACATGTGCCGGTGCTGCATAAACTTCCACGAGCGGTCGGGGCCTAGGCGCCACTGAAGCAGCTGCAGCGCCGCGCCGCGTGCCGGGCGCACCCCACCAGGCGGTGGTCGGCGCAGCCGCACAGGACGCACTTCACGCGTCCATCTCCTCCAAAATGTACCTCAGCCTGCCCGCGAGGCCGCCGTCTTCGAGCGACTCTATCATCTTCAGCCGCATGTTGCGCACGCGCGCCGCGTCGTCGGCGTACAGGGCCGAGAGCGTCTCTATCTCGCGCGCGAACGAATAGTCGCGCAGGTACTTTTCGGCCGCCGAGGCAAGCTCCGCGTGCGTCCTGCCCGGCTCGCGCTCGGCCCTGACCCTCGAGGAGATGGCGCCGAACAGGGCGCTGATGCGCGCGGCCTCGCGGCCCAGCGACTCCAGCGAGCCGGGCCCGTCGGACATGGACCGAAGCGACTCGTGCGATCGGAGCACCTGCCCGGCCACGTCCGAAAGGTACTGCGCGTAGGTGACCACGCCGGGCGCCGGAGGGCCCCGAATAAAATGGTTAAATCCGGCGCCGGGCGGCCCGGCGCCGTGGACGTGCTCGAGGTGGAGGGGCTGCGGCGGCACTTCGCCGCGGGCCCCGCGCTGGGCAGGAAGGAGGCGGTGCGCGCGTGCGACGGCGTCTCGTTCCGGATAGGGCGCGGCGGGGTCCTGGTGCTCGCCGGCGAATCCGGCTCGGGCAAGTCGACGGTGGCCCGCCTGATACTGGGCCTGATACGGGCCGACTCGGGCCGCGTGGTATTCGAAGGATCCGACGCGCTCTCCGGCCGGGGGGCCATGGCGGCGCTGCGCCGGCGCTGCCAGATGGTGCAGCAGGACCCGTACGATTCGATAAACCCGCAGATGCGCGTCTTTGACATCGTGGCCGAGCCGCTCCGCCTGCACGGGCTGGACGGGTGCAGGCGCCGCGTGCTCGAGGCGCTCTCGGAGGTGCGCTTGGAGCCGGCCTCCGAGATAGCCTCCAAGCACCCGCACTCGCTCTCGGGAGGGCAGCGCCAGCGCGTCGTGCTCGCGCGCGCGCTCGCGCCCGAACCGGCCCTGATAATAGCCGACGAGCCCGTCTCGATGCTCGACGTGTCGGTGCGCGCCGAGATTCTGGGCCTGATGGACCGGCTGCGCCGCGGCCGCGACATCGCGTTCCTGTACATCACGCACGATCTTGCGACCGCGCGGTTCTTCGGCGACCGGATAGCGCTCATGTACAAGGGCCGCATAGTGGAGGAGGGCCCGATAGACAGCGTGCTCTCGGCCCCGGAGCATCCGTACACCAGGGCGCTGGTCTCTGCCGTCCCGCTCCCCGATCCGGCGAGGAGGGCCGGGCGGCCGGCCATCCCGATACTGGACGGCGGGCCCAGCCCCGGCGGCTGCGCGTTCCGCGGCAGGTGCCCCGAGGAGATCGGCATGTGCGCCGGCGAGCCCCGGCTAGAGGACAGGCCCGGCGGCGGGCGCGTGGCCTGCTTTGCGGCGGGCTAGCTTATGCGCGGGGCGCGCCTGTCCTTGTAGGTGACTATCTGCGAGACGCCGTTGCGCCCGTACACGCCGTATATGAGGCGGGCCTTTTCCACCACGGAATCTTTGAGCGAGACCATGATGAACTGGCTCTCGGCGGCGCGCTCTTCGAGTATCTTGGAGAGGCTCTCGGAGTTGGGCGCGTCGAGGTGGGCGTCGACCTCGTCGAACAGGTAGAACGGCGAGGGCTGGAGGCGCTGCAGGGCCAGCACGAAGACCACGGCGGCCAGGGTCTTTTCGCCGCCGCTTATCGAGGAGGACTCGCGCTTTGTCTTGTTCTTGAACTGGATCATGTACGATATGCCCGACGAGAATATGTCGTCCTCGCTCTGCAGCTCCAGCCACGCCGAGCCGCCGGTCATCTTTGAAAAGATCGCGCGGATCTCGCGGTCCACCTTGTCGAACGCCTCGAGGAACGTCTGGCGCTTTTCCTTCTCGACCGATTCTATGAAGCGCACTATGGAGTTGCGCTCGCCCTCCAGCGAGTTCTTGCGCTCGGACATGGACCGGTACCCCGAAGACACCTCCGCGTAGGCCTCGGGCGCCCTTGCGTTTATCTGTGAAAGCGAGCGCAGTTCCGCCTGCAGGCCGGCCAGCAGGGGGCCCACCTCGAACGTATCGGAGCCGGGATCGAAGCCGCTCGACGCAAGCTTTTTGCGCAGCGCGTCCCGCTCGCCCGTCATGTCGCGCACGTCGCGCTCCAGCGCGTCGTGCCTCCTGTCCAGCGCCGAGGTGCGCCGCCCGAGGGCGCGCTCCTGCTCGACGAGCTCGCGCAGCCGCTCGTCGTACATGCGCAGCTGCTCGACGGGCACCTCGGAGGCTATCAGCTCCTGCTCGCGCGCGCGCGCCTCCTGCAGGCGCGCGTCGCACCCGAAGCGCGCCCACGCCGACGAGCGCACGCGCGCGACCAGCTCCGCGCGCTCCGAGCGCAGCGACCCGCGCTCCGAGGCCAGCTGCTCGGCCCTCGACGACATCCTGGAGGCGGCCTCGCGCTCGGCTGCAAGCTCCGCCGAGTGCCCGCCCAGCGCCGACGAGGCCTCGCGCACGTCCCGCTCGGCCCGCGTCTTTGCGGCGTTGAGCCTCTCGAGGTCGTCTGCGACCGATTCGTGCCCGCCCGGGCCCGCCTCGGCGCGTATCCGCTCGGCCTCCTCCTCCAGCCGCGAGGCGTCCCCCATCTGGTCCGAGGCTGACTTGCGCATCTGCCCGGCCGCGAGCTCGCACGCGCCCGCCCTCCTGCCGGCGGCCTCGAGCGCCTTTGCCACGCCGGCCGCGCGGTCGCGCAGATCCGAGAGGCTCTGCTCCGCCGAGACGAGCGACTTTTCTGACAGGAGGCGCCTGTCGCGCAGCGCGGCGACCGACGCGTCTATCTTTTGCACGGCGGCGCGGCGCCGGGCCGCGTGCCTCTTCAGCTGGGAGATGGAGCGCAGCAGGCCGTCGACCGACGAGCTCATCGTGATGAAGCGGGTCAGCTTTGATATCTTTGAGCTGATGTCTATCACCACGGCGCCCGCGCGCGCCTCGAACAGGTCCCCTTCCAGCGTGACCGCCCGCTGCCCCGAGGCCGCGGCCCGCTGCGCGGCCTCGCGCGAGGAGGCGAGCACCACGTCGCCGAACAGGAAGGTGGCAAGCTTTTCGTAGCCCTTTTGGGCGCGCACGTGGGCGGAGAGCGGGCCGAGTATGCCCCGCCCCTCGGCCTTGGGGGGGTCCAGGTCGGGCACCGCCTCCATGGGTATTATGCGCAGGCGCGGCAGGCCGCGCGAGCGGGCCGCCTCGGCCAGCCCGAGCATGGTGGACATGTCGCTGACCAGCAGGGCCTTGAACCAGTCCGAGCCCGCGGCCAGCACGGCCCTTTCGTAGCGCGGCTCCCACGATATCTTCTGGTACGCCAGGCCCTCGACCCCCAGGCGGGCCGCGTCCTCCTGTATGCGCGCCACCGTGTAGTCTTCGTGCATTACGCCGCGCATCACGCGTATCTTGGCCTCGTACTGCGAGGCGGCCTTTGAGGATCTTTCGAGTATCTGCCCAAGGTCCTGAATCTCTGCCGACGCCTTTGCGCGCCGCGCCGCGAGCGCCGACTTTTGCGCGTCGATCCCGTCCAGAGCCGCCCTGTGGCTGCGTATCCTGCGCTCGTATCCGGACAGCAGGCGCGCGAGCCGCTCCGATTCGGATGCGTAGCTGGAACGCTGCTTGGCCGCGTGGCCTGCGATCTTTTCCTTCTGCTCGGCCTCTGCCTCGAGCCGGGCGAGCGAGACGCGCAGCTGCGCCGCCCTGCCTGACATCTCCCTCGCGCGCGTTTCGTGCTCTGATGCCCTGCGCGCCTCTTTTGCCTGGCGCGCGAGCACGCCTGCGCGCTCCGCGTCTATCTCCTTGAGGCCCGACTCGTGGACCTGCAGCCGGGCGCGCGCCTCGTCCGCGAGGCGCCCGGCCTCGGCGGCCCTCGAGGCTGCCTCTTTCCGCCCGGCCTCGGCCCGCCCGATCTCGGCGTCCACCTTCGGGGCGCGCGCGCCGATCTCGGCCAGCCTCCTCTGCGCGGCCGCGATTGCCCCCGAGGCGCGCTCGTGGATCTGCACCTGCTCTGATATCTGCGACGAGACGCGCGTGCGCTCCCTGCCGTGCTCGCCGGCCTCGGCGACCACCGAGTTTTTGGCCTTCTCTATCCGGGCGGACTCTGCGCTCACGCGCCCCATCTCGGCCTTTAGTTCAGAGCTCCCCTCGTCGACTTTTCTCAGCTCCGCCCTGCGCGACTCCAGCGACTCCAGAACCCCGCGCAGCCTGCGCGCCGCGGCCACGGCCTCCAGCCTGGAGACCTCGGACTCGACGGCCTCGCGCCGCAGCTTTTGGTTGCGCTCTTCTTCGAGCTCGTCTATCCTCTTTTTTATCTCGCCCATCCTGGCGAGCGCCACCGCGAGGCGCTGGTCCGCCTCGGCCAGCTGCTTTTCGGCCTCTTGCTTTTTGTCGTCAAAGTACGACAGGCCCACCAAGTCCTCGATCGTCTTGCGGCGCTCTTCGGACGTAAAGTCTGATATGCGGGTGACCGTGCCCTGCTGCACCGCGTTGAGCTGGCCCAAGCCGGCGTTGGCCATGTCGAGCGTGTCAAGTATGTGGGTCCGGGTGACCTGCTTGCGGTTCAGAAAGTACGTGTTTTCGCCCCCGTCGGACATCTCGCGGGTGATCTCCACCGAATCCGAATCGACGGGCAGGCGCCTGTCCGAATTGTCGAACGTCACGCTGGCCCTGGCCATCTTGGGGCCGCGCCGCCTGGCCCCCTCCACGTCGTGGAGCAGCGAGTGGAGCTTGTCCACGCGCATGACCCGGGGCCGGTTCTCGCCCATGGCGAACATTATGGCGTCCAGCACGTTGCTCTTGCCCGATCCGTTGGGGCCCGATATGGACACGAGGCCCGGCTCGAACTGGACGGTGGTGTTGGAAAAGCCGAAGGACTTGAACCCGAATATCTCGACCTTTTTGATATGCACGGATTCGGGCGGCGCGTCCACCCTAATAACCTCTGTTGGCCCGCCTTTTCCCGGCGCGCGGCCGCGGCGATCGGGTCTTCGCGGCCCGGCCGCGCCCCCCGGGGCCCCGCCCGGGTGCGATCCGCGCCTGCGCGCGGCCGCTTTGGGCCGGGCCCGGCGCGCAGGCGGACCGCCTGGGCCGCCGCGGCGATCGGCTTTTTTCCGGCCCCACGGCCGGGTTCGGCCGGCGCAGGCCCGCAAGAACCGGGCGATCGCGCGGTTCGCCGCGGCCCCACGACGCGGGGCGTCCGTTGGACGACTCGTTGTTTCGCAAGAACCGGGCGATCGAAGTTCACTGCGGGCCGACGAACCGCTCGCACGCGGCCTTTGCCTTGGGATCGGGCATCTGCTCGATGGGGTGCTTCATCAGGTACGCGCTCGCCTCCCTGACCGGGCCGCCGAGGCCGCGATCTAGCGATATCTTGGCCAGCCTCACCGCGTCCACCACTATTCCGGCCGAGTTGGCCTTGTCGTCCACCTCCAGCCGGACCTCCATGTTGTACGGTATGTTGGCCCACTGCCTGCCCTCTATCCTCATGAACATGACCTTGGTGTTGCCCAGGAACGGTATAAAGTCCGACGGCCCGACGTATATCTGGTCGTCGTCCAGGCGCGCGTCAAGCTGGCTCTGGACGCTTTCGGTCTTTGAGATGCGCTTGCTTGCGAGCCTCTCCTGCTCTTTCATGTTGAGAAAGTCCGTGTTGCCGCCCACGTTGATCTGGTAGGTCTTTTCGACGCGCGTCCCGCGCTCGCTGCAGAGCCGGGCCAGCGTCCTGTGTACTATGGTGGCGCCCACCTGGCCCTTTATGTCGTCGCCTATGCACGGTATGTTCTTCTCCTGAAAGCGGCGCGCCCACTCCGGATCCGAGGCGATGAAGGACGGTATGCAGTTGACAAACGCCGCCCCCGTATCGAGGCACGCCTCGGCCCAGAACCGCGTGGCCCTGTCCGAGCCCACCGGCAGGTAAGAGACGACGACCTCGGCGCCCGTCTCCTTTAGCACGCGGCGCACGTCCGAGGCGAGCTGCTCGTCGGTCTTGCCGCTCTTTATCGGGTTGACTTTGTTTTCCACCCATATGCCCACGCCGTCCAGCGCCGGGCTCTCGTGGACCGTCGCGTCGGAGCGCGGCATCTGCTCGCGCGGGATCCAGTCGACCATGTTGGGGCTCTCGTAGATGGCCTCGTGCAGGGGCTTGCCCACCTTGTTGGCCCCCACGTCAAAGCCGCACACAAAGTCGATGTCGTGTATGCCGTAGCCGCCAAGATTCTCGTGTATTATGCCGGTGACCTTTTGCGAGGGGTTCTGCCTGTAGTATTCTATGCCCTGCAGCAGGCCCGCAAAGCAGTTGCCGATGCCCACCAAGGCCACGCGTATGCGTCCCACGCCGAGATCCCAGATTTTGCAATTTTAAGTCTTGCGGGGGGCCCGTCCCCGTTCTTCCAGACGGCGGATGCGGACTGGCGTGCCGGGCAGCGGAGCCGAAGCGGCGTGCGGGCAGAAGTCGCCATGCGGGATCTCGCCGCTGCGCCTGAACATGTCCAGGACTTGGATTGATTCTATGCCGTATTCCAGAGGTGTGAAAGGGATCCTGTGCTGCCTGCCCCCGGCCTTTTCCTGCGTGGCTCTTGCTGCCTGCCCGGCAATTTCTTGCCCTACAATCTGGCAAGATCTATGACCCACAAGCCGTCTGTACGTTCTTCATCCTTTACCGTGCTGGGCCAGTCCCGTCCCACAGCGACCGAGACTTTCTTCGGATCGGCCGAGTCTTTTACGAGCGTTCCCGGGTGCTCGGATATCCACTGCGAGAGGGCGTCGTTCTTTTTCTCGATTTCTTTCCGGACTTCTCTGGGCGCGATCAGCCTGCCGGCATTGATATCGGATTCCAGCCTGCCCCGCACGCTGGGAAAGACATCTGTTGGAATCTGGCGATGCGGGTTTGTCAGCGACGACGAGTCTGCCACGTAGACGGACATCATACCTTCAGCACGACCTTGTCGAACATGTGTGATTTTATCGATAGGCGGCCAAGCGCGTCTGCGTACGTTATGAATCCATCGTCCAAGCTGTCTCCTACCAGCGACAGGATTGGCTTTCCCATCTCGGATATACATCTCTGGCCCCAAGGCTGGCAGCCTCTTGGCGGCTTGGCGCGCTCGCCCGCGCGCCTAGGCCTCGCAAGGACGCGCTCGCATTCGGCCCTCGAGATGCGGCCCAATTCGGCCATTTTGAACAAAAGAACCGCCTTGCTGACCTTGCACGCCTTGGGCATGCGCTCGAGCGTCTCTGCACCTGTTGGGTTTTCCTGCGCATCGAACAGTTCCTCCGCGACGGGGTCTGGAAGCAGGACCGACGACGCGAAATCGTTGCACCGCCTCTCGCGCTCGTGCTGCGCCCGTCCCGCCTCCTGTAGGTCGATGGACGCGTCCCCCAAAAGCACGTGGCCGAACTCGTGCGCGAGGGTGAACAGCCTGCCTTCCATCGAGTCCGACGCGTTGACCACCGCGACGGCTGGCAGCTGATCGGATGGCGCAAACCCGCGCGCATCGTCCACCGGCATGGCGAGCTTGAAGACTAGCATGCTCGATCTTTCTATCTCGGCCCTCGGGTGCCCAAAGAGCGCGTAGGCGTCTTTTGACTTTTGGATCAGTTCGTAGATCTCCATCGCGCCACCGTATTTCGAAGCTGCCGCCTTGGGGCCGTCGGACAACGAGGCTTTTTTATTCTGGGGCGCACCGGCCTGCCCAAGTTCTCGGACATCTCCAAGCCGACAGACTGCAAATGCCTAGATCTCCGTATTGCGCGGATTGTCTGCTTGTCGAACACGCCGGATTTGTTGGTTCATGCCAGCAGATCCGTGGACCGGGGATCTTGCTCGAGCGGCTCGTCCAGCATCAACGATATTGCCGGGTAACCGAACGCTTCTGCCATCTTTCGGAGCTGCGCCAGCGTCGGGCGCCTGCGGCCAGACTCGATGCCCGATATCGCCCCGGCCGGAACGCGTATCCTCTTTGCCACCCCGTCCGCCTTCCGCCCAGACATCCCCCGTATGCGCCTGACCACGGGCGGCTCTACGTCGACCATCGCGGACATGGATGCACCGTGTGTACGGCCGGACGCAAAAACGTGCCGGTGGGCGTCCTACGCGCCCAGATGCGAGTCAAAGGCCCGCTCGAAGACCTCGTACGGCTGCGCCCCGAAGATGCCCGTCACCTGGCCGCCGGGGCCCACCACAAAGAACGCAGGCGTGCCGGTGATGCCGAGCGCGCGCGCATCGGAGTTGCTCGCCTCGATGGCGGCCACGTGCCTGCCCTCCGCCATGCACTGGGCAAAGGCATCCAAGTCCAGCCCCACGTCCGCTGCCATCGCGTCAAGGTTGGGCAGCGAGGCCCAGCCGGTGTTCTCGCCGGCCCACCTGCCGTACAGCTCGTCGTGGTATTCCCAAAACATGCCCTGCTCTCCGGCGCAGCGCGCCGCGTGCGCCGCGCCGACAGAGTCCTGGCCTATTATGGTAAAGTCCTTGAACGACATCTTCACCTTGCCCGTCTGCACGTAGTCGCGCACCACCAGGGGCTCGGTGTCGTGGAAGAACACGTTGCAAAAGTGGCACTGGTAGTCACCAAACTCGACCAGCGTGACCGGCGCCCCGGGGTCGCCCAGGAACGCCGAGCCGCCGCCCAGCAGCGCGAGCCTGGCGTCGGGCGCGGGCACCTCCTCCAGCGCGCTCTCTTGGGGCGAGAGGGCGAACGACGCCAGTATGGCAACGGACGCCACCGCGGCGCCGAGCCCCAAGGACGGGCCGTGTATCACGGGCTTGCCCCGAACGCGCCTGATTTAGGGGTTGCTGGCAGAGCCGGGTGCCCGGACCGGCGGGCGCCAGCTTCGGTTTATTTATGGGCCGCCGGCGCGCGCGCGCGTTGGCCGGCACCGCTGTCTTGGTCGTGGGAATTGCGGCGCTGGCCGCCTCCATGGCCCTGCTGTACGCGCTGTACCCGGCGGGGCAGGCGGCAGTCGAGACCGAGCCGCCGGGCGGGCTTTCGGGAACGGTGACGGTGGGCCAGCTGGTCTCGCTTTCGGGCGACGCCGCCCAGGACGGCCGCAACGTGGCAGCCGCCGTGGAGTTTGCGGTCTCGGAGTTCAACGCGCGGCCCGGCGCCGAGTGGACGCTCGAGTTGGTCACCGAGGACACGGCCACCGACCCGCGGACGGCCGTGCAAAAGGCCGCAAAGCTGCGCGAGGCAGGAATACGTGTGGCGGTCGGCCCGATAACGAGCGCCAACCTCGGCGCCATCCTGGAGGATCCCGACGCCGGCGGCATGGTGCTCGTCTCGTGCTGCTCTTCTGCGCCGTCGCTTGCCTCCGAGGACGGCGCGTTCCGCATGACGCCCGACGACTCGCGCGAGGCGCTGGCCCTGTCGGCTATGATAGCAGAGCAGGGAGTCCGGGCCGTGGTGCCGGTCTGGCGCGGCGACCTGTGGGGCGACGGCTTCACGGAGCCGGCGATGGCGGCCCTGGAGCGGGCGGGCGTGCGCGCGGAGCCCGGATTCAGGTACGATCCGGCGGACCACCGGTTCGGGCAGCTGGTGCCCGACCTGGCAGACGCGCTGGCCTCGGCGGGCCCCGGCGCCGCGGTGGCCGTGTTCGGGTTCGACGAGGTCGACGAGCTGGTCGACCTGGCCGCGAGGCACGGCGGGCTGGACGGATACGCATGGTTCGGCACCGGCGTCAACACCGGCGGGCCGATACTGGACGATCCGGTCAGGCGCGACTTTCTTTCGTCCGTGCGGTTCGGCACGGTGGGCGTAAAGGCCGAGACCAACCCGGCGCAGCAGCGGCTCGGCGAGCACCTTTCGTCCGAGGCGGGCCTGGACGTGGCGCACGCGTTCCTCAGCGGCGCGTACGACTCGGTCTGGCTGGTGGGCTTGGCCATGGAGGAGGCGCAAAGCTCGGATCCGGCAGCCGTACGGGAGGCGCTGCCGCGCGTGGCAGGCTCCTACGAGGGCGCCCTGGGCCGCATAGCGTTCAACGCGGCGGGCGACCTGGATTCGTCCGAATACGAGTACTGGATGGCCGGCCAGGAGGGGGCGCGCCCGGCCGGCTCGTACGAGCCCGAAGCGCCGGCCGGCCCCGGTCAGGTCTCGGTATCCGACTCTGTGACCGTCACGATAAACCGCAACCCCGAAGGGCCATGAAGCGCGTCTTTGTCAACGGATACGGCTCGATAGGCAGCCGCATCGCCGCGTTCGTCTCGGACGACCCGCAGGTGGAGCTGGTCGGCGTGGGCAAGCACTCGCCCGGCCCGGCCGCCGCCCGGGCCGCGGCCCGGGGCCTGAAGGTCTTTGCGCCCGCCTCCAAGATGGCAGGCTTCGGGGGCGCCTCGGGCACCATCGAGGAGGCGCTCGACTCGTCGGACATCGTCATAGACGCCTCGCCGGCCGGCTCCGGATACGCCAACAAGACGGGGCTGTACGGCCCGCGCGGCATCAAGGCCATATACCAGGGGGGCGAGAGCGTCTCGGGCCCAGAGGCCGTCTCGGACCTGCTGTTCAACTCGCGCGCAAACTACGACGAGGCGGTGGGCAAGAGCCACGTGATGCAGGGCAGCTGCAACGTGACCGGGATGGGGCGCATGCTCGGGCCGCTGCGCGAAAAGTACGGCGGCAGGCTGGCGCGCTTCGACGTGACGCTGGTGCGCAGGTGGGCAGACATCGAGCAGGACGCCGAGGTGCCCGACACCGTCGAGATGGCGCAGGATCCGCACCACGGCAGCGACGCAAAGCAGTACCTGGGCCCCGACGCCCCGCTGCACGTGCGGGCCATAAAGGTGCCCACGCGCCAGATGCACCTGCACATACTCGACGTGCGGTTCCGGGGCGGGGCGCCGCCGCCCGAGGAGGTCCACGGGGCCCTCTCGGGCGAGCTCGGCGTGGCGCTGCTCTGGACCGCAAAGGGGACGGCCCAGGTGCGCAGCTGCGCCTCGCAGATGGGGTTCGGCTTTGCGGACACCAACATGATACACGTGCACGCCAACATGACGCGCACCGTCGGCGACACCGTCCACATGATGTACTCTGACGATCAGACCGGCATCGTGATACCGGAAAACCACATGCTCATGCAGGCGATGCTGTTCGGGCGGCCCAGGGCCGAGGCGGCGGCCCACACCGAATCGGTCTTCCACATGGAAGAAAAGAAGCAAAAGCTACAGGACGCGTTCGCCCGTTAAATCCCACTCGCCGGTCCTTTCTATGCGGATCTCTTCGGACTTGTTCTTGCGCGCGCGCTCGACTATGATGCGCAGCGGCCCCACCTCCACCTTGTCGCCCTCGCTCGGTATGTCCTGGAGGCGCTCGTGGAGCAGCCCGTTCAGGCTGGAGTGGGATTCGGGCAGCCGCGTCGCGAATATCTGGTTTACCTCGGCTATCGTTATCTCGCCGGTCGTGATCACCGTGCTCGCGTCGATGCGCCTGTACGCCGCCTTGCGCGCCTTGTCGCTTTCGTCCTCTATGTCGCCGACTATCTCCTCTAGCAGGTCCTCGAGGGTCACGAGGCCCTCGACGCCGCCGTGCTCGTCGACCACTATCGCCATGTGGGTCTTGCGCCCCTGCATCTCGCGCAGCATCGCGTTGATGGGCTTTTCGGGGGAGGTGAAGACGGGCTCGCGCGCTATCTGCTCGAGCGTGACCGCGCGCCTGCCGTCCTCGATGGCCTTGAGCGCGTCGCGTATGTGGACGAACCCGACTATCTCGTCGCGCGTGCCGCCGTGTATCGGTATCCGGGAGTGGCCGCTCTGGTTTATGGCGTGCAGCGCCTCGAACAGTATCGTCTTTGCGTGCATCGTGAACATGCGGGTGCGCGGGACCATGACGCTGCGCACCGCCTTGTCGTCGAAGCGCAGCGCGCCGTGGACCAGCTCGGTCTCTTCCCTTTCCAGCGCCTTTTCGGCCAGGCCCTGGTCTATGACGCCGCGTATCTCCTCTTCGGTGATCGGGGGCGGGACGTAGCTGCTGCCGGTAATCTTCACCACGCCGCGCGTGATGTACTCGAACATCTTGACGACGGGGTACAGCGCGTAGCTGAACGCGAGCAGCACGGGGGCGAACCTCAGCGATATCTTGGTGGCGTTGGCGTTGCAGTACGTCTTTGGGGTGATCTCGCCGAAGACCAGTATCAGAAACGTCATGATGCCGACGGCTATGCCGAGCCCGTCGTCGCCGAACATCCGTATGGCCACGCTGGTGGCCAGCGCCGAGGCGCCCACGTTGACCAGGTTGTTGCCCAGGTTCACGCTGGCCATCATCCAGCCGGGGTTGGACTTTAGGCGGTGCAGGGCGCGCGAGCCCTTTTTCTTGTCGCGCAGCAGCTGGGCCACCTTGGAGCTGCTCGTGCCCACCAGGGCCACCTCGAGGCCGCTGAAAAACCCCGACAGGCCCACCAAGACTGCTAGCGAGGCGGCCTCCGCCCAGATGTCAACCAAGCTTGCCTGCTCCCGCTCCCGACGCCACTTCGCCTACCAAATGCCCTGCCCCCGCATGGCTTGCGATATTATTTAATGATTGGCCGGGGCCGGCCCCCCGGCCGCCGCCGTCCGTGCCTGCGCGCGGCCGCCCAGGTTCTGCGGGCGCGCGAAAACGCGCCGCCGGGGCCGGCGCCCCGCCGCGATCCCGTCTATCTATAAATTGGAAACGGCGCCCCGCCGCGCCGTTGCGCGCGTACCTCAAATGCATCGATCCGGGGTGCGGCCTAGAGTACGGCGTCGGGCAGGCGCGCGTGGAGTGCGAAAAGGGCCACCTGCTCGACGTGCTCTATTCGGAGGCGCCGCCCGAATCCCTAAAGGAAAAGTTCCTCGCCAGGCGCGATCCGGGCGGCAGCATATTCAACGAGAGCGGGGTGTGGCGGTTCCGCGAGCTGCTCAACTTCTGCCAGATAGACGCCGAGGACGCCGGGCAGTGCGCAGGCTCGCTCGTCTCGCTCGACGGCGCCGAGGGCCGCCAGTCCAAGCCGTACCGCATGTCGCGCGCCTCTGAATTCGCCGGCCTCGGGAGGGGATCGCTGTGGCTGCAGCCGGAGGGGTACAACCCGAGCGGCTCGTTCAAGGACAACGGGATGGCCACGGCCGTCACGCACGCGCGCATGGTCGGCGCCGACAGGCTGGTGTGCGCCTCGACGGGCAACACGTCGGCCTCGGCGGCCATGTTCGCGGCCAACGAGGGGCTAAAGTGCGAGGTGTACATACCGTCGGGGCAGATAGCGCCGGGCAAGCTGGGCCAGGCCTACCAGTTCGGCGCGCAGATAGTCGAAGTTGACGGCAACTTTGACGACGCGCTCGAAAGGTCGCTCTCGGAGGCGCGCGAGCGCGGCGGGTACACGGTCAATTCGGTAAACCCGTTCCGCATAGAGGGGCAGAAGACCATACCGTTCCGGGCGCTGGAATACCTGGGGTGGGAGCCGCCCGACTGGATAGTGTACCCGGGCGGGGCCCTGGGCAACACGTCCAGCTGCGGCAAGGCGCTCTCGGAGCTGCTCGAGTGGGGCTGGATAAAAAAGGCGCCGCGCATAGCCGTGATCAACGCAGAGGGCGCATCGACGCTCGCCGACCTGTACAACGGCGAAAACCTGAGGTGGAATGGGGGGAGGCCCGACGCGGACCTGCTCGCCGGGTACCTCGCCGGCCAGGGCTCGCGGCCCAGCACGCGGGCCACGGCCATACAGATAGGGCGGCCGGCCAACATACTCAAGGGGCTGCGGGCGCTCGAGCTGACCGACGGCGTGGTCGCCACCGTCTCGGACTCCGAGATGCTCGACGCCATGTCGGTGGTGGGCCTCAACGGGTTCGACTGCGAGATGGCCTCGGGCGCCTCGCTTGCGGGCATACGCAAGCTGGTATCGGACGGCACCATCGCCCCCGACGAGACGGTCGTCGGGGTGCTGACGGGCCGCCAAAAGGACGCCATGCTGCCGGTCGAGTACCACAACGATCCGTCCAACGCGTTCGCCAGGCCGCCGCGCTGAAGAACCTAGTGCGCAGGCGGCTGCCAAACGTTAATACCGGCGCGGGGCCCGGAGCGGGGCATGGAGCCGGCCATAAAGATGGAGCCGGGCAAGGGCCCGGAGCACTACGTCCGCATGTACCTGACCGATCCCGACTACAAGGTCTGGTTCCACCGCACGCACCCCGGCATCACCATATTCGAGGGCCTGGGCATAACCGAGCCCGAGTTCGAGAGGATGGCGGCCGGGCTCGAGCCGGCAGAGCCGCGCGACGAGCGGGGCGAGGCTCTGGCAAAGACGGTCTTCGACTCGGAGCCGGAGACCTACGAGAGGCGCACGTTCGAAGAGTTCGTCGACGAAAGGACGCTGACGAGCCGCGACCTGTTCGGCAAGAAGGAGATGAAGATAAAGGTGCTGGAGGTCTCTGACGAGCTGCAGCAGTCCAAGATACGCTGGAAGTTCGGCGACCGGGTAAAGGTGGACAAGATCGTGGTCACCATAAAGCACCTGGACACCATGCAGGTCGAGGAGGGCGAGTTCGACATCGCGGCCATCGAAAAGGAGATCTCCGAAAAGCGCCACTATTCGTCCACCAACAGGTGGATACCGGTCTCGGACATCAAGAACGGGTACGTGGTGAGCTCAAAGCACACGGCCCTGATCAGCGACGCGGTCGCGCTCGACTACATCGCGTTTTAAACCCTAAAATCCGGCGCGCCGCCGGGCCGGGCCCGTGGAGGTGATACCGGTGCGGGCCGGCCTCAAGACCGGGCCGTTCGATCTGTACGAGGATCTGGCCGCCGCCTCGGAGGCGGCAGGCGGGGTGCGCGAGGGCGACGTGGTGGCCGTCTCCAGCAAGTACGTCTCGGTCTCGCAGGGCAGGACCGTCCGGCTGGGCGGGGTGCGCCAGTACCCGGGCGGCAGGGGCCTGGCGTCCGGGTACCGCGTGCGCGCCGGGCTCGCCGAGCTGATACACCGCGAATCCGACGAGGTGCTCGGCGGCGTGGCCGGCTTCGTCATGGCGTCCTGGCGGGGGACGCTGGCGCCCAACGCCGGCATAGACGCGTCCAACTCGGGAGGGGACGCGGTGCTGTACCCGCACGAGCCGCCCCGCGCGGCCGAAGACCTGCGGCGCCGCATATTCCTTGGAGGTGGGGTGCGCGCCGGGGTGATATTTTCGGACAGCCGGCTGATGCCGTCGCGCGCCGGCACCGTGGCGGTGTCGGTGGCGTGCGCCGGGATGCGGCAGGTGCGCGACCTGCGGGCCGTGCCGGACCTGCACGGCAGGCCGCTGCGCGTGACCATGGAGGCCTCGGCGGATTCGCTCGCGACCGCGGCCAACCACGTGATGGGCGAGGGGGCCGAATCGATCCCGTACGCCCTGGTGCGCGGCTCGGGTGCGGTGCTCACGGCCGGGCCGCCGGGGCCGGGCCAGGGCGTGGCGCCCGGCTCTTGCGTGTACGAGCGCAGCTTTGAAGACAAGTACGGGTAAATATGGCCGCCGGAACCAGGGCGCCGTGTACAGGACAAAGTACCCGAGGACGATGCTGCTCGAGGGGGGGGCCGAGAGCAGCACGCGCTCGGGGGGCGAAGGGCTCGACGAGATGAACGTGGAGGCCTGCTCGGGCCGGCGGGAACTGTTCGAGGCCCTGCGGCGCGAGGGGTTCGCCGAGGTGCGCTTCGAGCACCGCCGGCCCGGGCAGGTGGGGCGCGGCATGTCCCTGAGGCTGGCAGGCTCGTGGGAGATGCACCTGCGCGTCTCGCGCAGCGGCGGGAGGCTGCTGATACACGCAGAGGTCGAGGTCTCGCGCGACTATATGCAGCACCTGTTCACGCAGCGCACGCCCGTAGTCTACGAGGTGGTCCGGATACTGGAGCGGCACGGCATAGGGGCGCACATCTGGGATCCGAGGCACGGCCGCAGGGTGGAGGCTGTCAGGAACACGTGGCGCGTCTCGCTGGCCCCGCCGGTCCTGCCGCCGCTGGCATGGAAGCCGCTCGTCTATTCGATAGGGGCGATAGGGGTGCTGTACCTGGCAAAATACCTGGCTACCGTCTAGATGCCCAGGCCGTCGGCCTTTGTGATGTCCAGGTACACCTTGTCGCCCACGCCCAGCTCCAAGTCCTTGTACTCGTGCATGTCCAGCTTTATGGAGGTCACGCCCACCTGGGAGCCGTTCATGCTGGCCATCATCTTGTTGATGTCCCTCATCATGTCGCCCATGTTGGAGACGCCCATCACCTTGGGGCCGAACGGGCTCTGCAGCTGATCCTGATCCTCGCGCATCTCCTTTGCGCCCATGAGCGAGACTATAACGTACGGGTTGCCGTCCGACGAGGAGTCTATGCTCTTGACCACGTACTCTTTCCTCATGCGAACCGGGGGCGGGGCGGTTATATTTTAAGCCTTGGCAGGGCATTCGCCGGACTCGCCCCCGCCATCTCTTGTGCCTTCAACTTGTCTGGCTACACTCTAGCATGTTTCATCGGCGCTGCCCGTATCGGGCTTGACTGCGTGCAGCCGCCCTGCCTTGGCAGACGATGGGCGCCCGCGCCGCCCCCGTCAGCACGCTTTATTTACGCAGGCCCCGCCCGGCAGGCCGTGTCAGAGACGCCTTCGGCGCGCATGGACTACTACGGGATATCGCCGTGGGAAGTCGAGGTGGCCTACGGGTACCTGAGCGGCAAGTTCCGCGTGGAGCAGCGGGAAGAGGAGCAGACCGGCGAGGAGGAGTTTGTCAGCTGCCTGCGCCTGTCCATGCCGGTGCAGTTCGGCGAGCGGTTCTTCAAGTGGTTCGAGCTGCGCAGGTGGGAGCGCCTAAAGGGCCTGTTCAAGGAGATGAAGCGGCGGCGCGGCTCGGGCAACGCCATAAGGATAGATGTGATCTTCGAGGGGGCCCCGTCGGTGGAATTCTCGGTCGACGCGCACGACAAGGCCAGCTTTGACAGGGCCGTGGAAAAGATGGACTTTGTGGCAGAGCTGCTGCCCTACCACCTGGCCCCGGGCAGCCTGCCGCCGGGCGCCGAGGCCGTCTCGTATTCGTTCGACGCCGAATCTGCGCGCTGGGCCGTCGGCTCTGCCCGCGCGGGCGGATCAAAGTTCGTGCGCGCCGGCGACGGCTGGGCCAAGGCGGCCTAGACTTCCATGGAATCGAGTATCCCCGAGACGTCGGTGGACGGGCGGCCGCCCGAGGATATCCTCTGCTCGGAGGGCGGGTTTTCCAGGTAGTCGGGCACGCGCCCGGATATGCGCTCGGCGTACGGCGATATCAGGTCGTTGCGGTAAAAGACCCCGGTGGGTATCTTTGTTCCCCATTCCAGCGACTTTACCATCGCCTGGGCCAGCTTTTCGTCCAGATCCGAATCGTCGCGCACGTTGCCGTCGTAGCCGGTCTCTTCGAGCTTGTATATGCGCGAGTGGCGCTCGGCGGCCTCCGAGAGGCCCTCGCCGGCGAACCAGTCGCGCGTGTTGATGTCGTTGTAGGTGGGGCACGGCTGCAGCACGTCCAGGAACGAGAGGCCCTCGTGTTGCACCGCCTGCTCTATCAGGTCCTTCAGCTGCCGTATGTCGTAAGAGTACCCGCGGCCCACGAAGGTGAACCCGCTCGTGACGGCAAGCCCTATGGCGTTGACCCCGTAGTTGGGGTTGGGCGACGAGAGCGACTTTGTCTTTTCGCCCAGCTTTAGGGTGGGCGAGGCCTGCCCCTTGGTGAGCCCGTACACCCCGTTGTCAAAGATGATGTACGTCATGTCCACGTTGCGCCTGCCGGCGGCCACGAAGTGGCCCGCCCCTATCCCGAGGCCGTCGCCGTCGCCGCCGACAGCGACCACCGTCAGGCCGGGGTTGGCTATCTTTGCCCCCTGCGCGAAAGTCAGCACGCGCCCGTGCAGGGTGTGCACGCCGTACACGTTGACGTAGTGCGAGGTCTTGCCCGAGCAGCCTATGCCGGAGAACAGCGCGGCCCTGTCGCGCTCTATGCCCATCTCGGCCAGGGCCATCTGTATGGCGTTGACTATGCCAAAGTCGCCGCAGCCGGGGCACCAGTCGTTGTGCACGCCGGTCTTGTAGTCGGCGAACTTAAGCGCCGTAGGTGAGCACCTCCCTCTCGCCGGCCCGGCCCGACGCCGCGCGCTTTATCGAATCGTACAGTTCCGTGCTGGTCATGGCGCGGCCCGTGTATTTGAGTATGTTGCAGTCGGGCGAGCGGCCCGTGTGCTGCCTGAAGATGGCCCCGAACTGCGCGGCGTAGTTGGCCTCCACGTTGACTATCGTCTCGGCGCCCTCCACCATCGACGAGACCAGCTTTGCGGGGAACGGGTGTATCAGCTTTACCTGCACGAACCCGACGTCGAGGCCGTCGGCGCGCAGCGCCTTGAGGGCGTCGAGCAGGGGGCCCTTCGTCGAGCCCCACGAGACCACCATGACTTTCCCGCCAAAGTGCCTGACGGCCTGCTCGCCCTCGGGCACCCCGTCGAGCACCATCTCCAGCCTGGACATGCGCTTGTCCATCATCCTGACGCGCAGGACGGGATCCTCCGTAATGTGGCCCTCCTCGTCGCTCTCGTCGCCGGTGTTCCAGAACACGCCGCCCTTTAGGCCCAGCCGCGAGCGCGGCGAGACACCGTCGTCGGTGAACTCGAACCGGCGGTAGCCCTCCTGCGCGGATTCTAGCAGCTTGCCGCGGTCTATCGAGACGCGGGAGGGCTCGAAGCGCGGGCACGTGGCCACCGAACTCGCGAGGAACTTGTCCATCATGTGTATCACCGGGATCTGGAACACGTCGGCGTAGTTGAAGCAGCGGCCCGTGTCGTAAAAGCTCTCCTCTATGTCGCCCGAGGCGTAGACGATCTTTGGAAAGTCGCCGTGGCCCGAGTTGACCGCGAACGCCAGATCGTCCTGGCCGTGCCTGGTGGGCAGGCCCGTCGACGGCCCGCTCCTCTGGTAGAGCGTGAGCACCATGGGGACCTCGTTGATGCCGGCCCACCCGAGTGCCTCGGTCATGAGCGCAAAGCCGGGCCCGGACGTCGAGGTCGAAGAGCGCGAGCCGGTCAGCGACGCCCCTATCATCATGCCGATGGCCGATATCTCGTCCTCGACCTGGACGACCACCGTCGAGCCCGAGCCGCCGCCGTCGAGCGAGAGGCGCTCGTGCGACTCCAGGTACATGCTCTCGTCCGAGGCCGGCGTTATCGGGTAGTAGGACTGGAACCGGCACCCGGCGACTATCTTGCCCAGCGATGTCCCCTCGTGGCCCATGACGAGCATCGTGCCGGGCCTCTTTTCCGTGCCGGGGATCTTTTGGGACGCAAAGTTTGCCGCCGCGTGGTTGTACGCGTACTCTGCGGCCTCGCGGTTGAGGCGCGCGACGGCCGGCTTTTTGGCGAATATCTCGGACACGGCCTCGGACATCTGCGGGTAGGGCATCCCGAGGTACCCGGCGGCGAGCGCCACGCCCAGCACGTTGAACATGCGCACCATGCCCTTTAGGCGCTCGTTGCCCGTCTGCTCCGCGAGCCTGGCGAGCAGGTCGCGGAAAGGCACCGGTATCAGCTTTACGCCGCGCTTGCGGGCTATCTCCAGGGCCGAGGCGACGGTGCCGTCCGCGCCGTGCGATTCGAGGTCGGCGGCGAGCCTGCCGCGGAACTGCGGGTCTATGGTGCCCACCTGCCCGTGCGTCGTCCCCTCCATGGCAGAATCGTAGATGATGGCCTCGCGCACGTCGTCGTAGTGCCTGAACACGGTCTCTGCGTCGAAGCAGGTCATCAGGTCCACGCCGGTCACGTTGGAGGATATGGGCTCGTCCGAGACGCGCACCACGAAGTAGCTGTGCTCGCCCTTTATGTTGGAGTAGAATTCGCGCTTGCCGAAGACGTGGTACCCGAGCCGCGCGCACGTCTTTGAGAATATGCTGGCCCCCGACTCCACGCCGCTTCCCTGCTGCCCGCCTATCAGCCAAGAATAGTCGACCGGCATCATTCGCCCCCGGTGGCCGCGTCGAAGAGGGCGCACTCGCACTTGTCGCGCTCCCCGCAGTACGGGCAGACGCACCCGCACTGCTCTATGGAGTTGCCGCACTCTACGCATATGGCAAACTCGTCGGCGTCGCCCGAACCCATGGCGGGTTTGGAGGATGTTGGTATAAATGGGTTGCACACGGGCGGCATATAATGGAACCCGTTCGGGGGGAGGCGCATGCCGGCCAGAGCCGTGCTCACGAGCCGGTTCCCGCGGAAGCCGCTTGAGCGCCTGCGCTCGCGGTGCGACCTTTTCGAGCACCGCGGCGCGCTGCCCATGCCGCGCGGCTCCCTGCTGCGCGCCGTGGAGGGGGCCGAGGGGCTGCTCTGCTTTCCGTACGACTTGGTCGACGCCGAACTGATGGAAGCTGCCCCGCGCCTGCGCGCCATAAGCACCTTCAGCGTGGGCCTGGATCACATAGATCTGGGGTACGCGCGCCGGCGCGGCATCGGGGTGGGGTACACGCCGGACGTGCTGACCGAGGCCACCGCCGACCTGACGCTGGGCCTGATGCTGGACGTGATGCGCCGCGTCTCGGAGGGCGACAGGCGCGTGCGCGCCGGCAGGTGGCGGAGCGTGGACGGGGCGACCGACTACGTGGGATCGGATCTGGGCGGCAAGACGCTGGGCATAATAGGGATGGGCAGGATAGGGCGGGCCGTGGCGCGCCGCGCCGCCGCGTTCGGCATGAAGATAGTGTACTGCGGGGGACATCTGGAGGGCGCGCAGAGCGTAAGCTTGGGGGAGCTTTGCGCGCGCAGCGACGTGGTGTCGGTGCACGCGCCCCACACGCCCGCGACCGACCGACTGGTGGGCGGGGACTTTTTCAAGTCGATGAAGAGCACGGCCTTTCTGGTGAACACGGCGCGCGGCCGCATAGTAGACGAGCGGGCGCTTGCCGAGGCGCTCGAGGGGGGGCGGATAGCCGGCGCCGCGCTGGACGTATTCGAATCCGAGCCGCTGCGCCCCGGCCGCCTCTCGAGGCTGGACAACGCGGTGCTCTGCCCGCACATGGGGAGTTCGACGCGCGAGACGCGCGAGGCGATGGGGTGGGCCGCCGCGGAGAACCTGCTGTGCGCGCTTGACGGCAAAGATCCGCCGCGATCAGCCTATGGCGACTAGGTCGTCGGGGTCGCCGCGCACGCAGTCGGTCCCGACGGCCCTGAGCCGCTCGAAGCGCACGCGTCCGGGCGGCATGCGCCCCTGCTTTTGCAGCTCTTCGGCCCTGCCGCCTATGGCCCTGCGGTGCGCGCCGCAGGCCACCCCTATCATGTACTCGTCGGGGCCGTCTGCCACCGAGACCACGAACTCGGGCGGGCTGGGGCACCTTTTGCCGCCGCGCGAGACCGAGCACCTGTCGGGGAGCACGGCGCGCCCTCCCCGCGCGGCTATTAATCTGTAGGGTAAAATTACGCGCGCCCGTGCCCCGTCCGTGAAGGTCTGGCTTGCCGTGGTCGGAGGGGGGCTGGTAGGCACGGCGCTGGCCTTCTTTGCCGCCTGCACGGGGGGCAGGCCGGTGTGCGTCGTGGAACGCGAGGCCGACGTGGCGAGGCACGCGAGCGGGCGCAACACCGGCAAGGTGCACGCGCCGTACCTGTACGATCCGCAAAAAAAGGGCGGGTTCGCAAGGGCGGCCCTAGCCGGGTTCGGCATGTGGAAGGCGTACGCCGGATCGAAGGGCCTCGCGTTCAGGGAGGACGGAGTGCTAGAGGTGGCCCTCGACGGGCGCGGCTCCAAAATGCTGGAAAAATACCGCGGGTGGGGCCTTGCCAACGGGCTGTCCGAGTCGGACATGGAGGTGCTCGACGGCCGGCAGGTGAGGGGCCGCGAGCCGTCCGTGCGCTGCGAGTCGGCGCTGTTCTGCTCGCGCGACGCGTCCGTCGACTACGGCCAGCTTGCGCGCGCCCTGCGATCCGACGCCGAAAAGTCCGGCGCCCGGTTCCTGACCGGCCGGCGCGTGTGCGGCGCCGGGCCCGGCTCGCTGGAGCTGGACGGCGGCGGGTCCGTCGAGGCCGACTTTGTGGTCAACGCGGCCGGCGGCGAGGCCGTCGACATCGCGCACATGATGGGCGCCGGCCTGGAATACACCGACGTCCACTTCCGGGGCGAGTACTGGAGGGCGCCGCGCGAGTACGAAAAGCTGACCTCGACGAGCGTGTATTCTGCGCCCGAATTCCCAGAGTACCCGTTCCTGGATCCCCACTGGGTGGTGCGCTCGGACGGCTCGTGCCTGGTGGGGCCCAACGCGGTGCCCGTCTTCAGCCCGTACGGCTATGACAGGGCCGAGAACGCGCGGGCGCTGCTGCCCAAGATCTTGGAGATGCTCGGCTCGGGCGCGCGCAAGACGCTGCTGGACGGCAGGTTCCAGGCGCTGGCGCTGCGCGAGATGGCCTCGTCGGTCTCAAAGTCGGCCATGATATCGCGGGTGCGCAGGTTCCTGCCCGGCCTGGATCCCGGAAAATTCGACGAGCGCGGCCTCGCGGGCATACGCTCGCAGGTGATAGGGCCGCGGGGCGGCTTCGAGCCCGAGGCCCTCGAGCTGCGCGCGGGGCCGTCGCTGAGCATACTGAACTACAACTCGCCGGGGGCCACCGGCGTGCTGCCCTTCTGCGCGGCCCTGCTCGGCCGGCTGTACTCTGACGGGAGCCTGGGCGCGGGGCCCTCGGGGGAGCGGTGCGGCCCGTGGAAGTTTTCAGAGATCCAGGGCGTCCAGGATGCGGCCTGAGGCCCTGCCGTCGCCAAGGGGGCTCTTCCATCCGCCCAGCTTTAGGGCGCGCCCGGCCGCCTCCGTTATTCCCCGCCCGGACGTGCCGGCCACTATGTTGGCCCCCGCCTCGACGGTCTCGGGCCTCTCGGTGGAATCGCGCATGGTCACGCAGGGCACGCCGAGCACGCACGCCTCCTCCTGCACGCCCCCCGAGTCGGTCAGGATCAGGGCCGCGTCCTTCTCCAGGCCCAGAAACTCAAGGTAGCCTGCCGGCTCCCTGACGCGCAGGCCGCCCATGCCTACGCCGAACCTGCGCGCCATCTTCCTGGAGCGCGGGTGCAGGGGCAGCACCACGGGCACCCCGTGGATCCTCTGCAGGTCTTTGAGCGCCGCCGTTATGCCGGCCAGCGTGGAGCGCTCGTCCACCGATTCCTGCCTGTGCAGCGACGCAAGAAAGTACCTCCCGGCCGGCGCCGGGCCCGCGCGCCCCGCGTTCCGCATGACCGAGTCCACCACGGTGTTGCCCGTCACAAGTATCCTGCCGCGCACCCTCTCGCGCCTCAGGTTGGAGGCGGCGTGCGCTGTGGGGGCGAACAGCAGGTCCGAGATACGGTCGGCCATTATGCGGTTGAACTCTTCGGGCATGCGCGCCTCGCCGCTGCGCAGCCCCGCCTCGACGTGCCCCAGCCTGATGCCCAGCTTTTGCGCCGCCAGGGCGCCGGCAAGGACCGTGTTCGTGTCTCCCTGCACCAGGACGGCCGGCGGATCCTCGCGCGCAAAGGCGCCCTCGAGCGCGGCTGCCGCGCGCATGACCTGCCTCTCGCGCGAATCCGATCCCACGCGCAGCCGGCGGGCCGGCTTGGGCAGCCCGATCTGCTCGAAAAACACCGAATCCATGGAGCGCGTATAGTGCTGCCCGCTGTGTATGACGGCGAACGGAATATTCCTTTCCTGGCACTCAAAGACGACGGGGGCCATCTTTATGATCTCGGGCCGGGTACCCACCACTATGGCCAGGCGCTTCACGCCGCGCCCCGCTGGCGTCCCGTTAATAACGGCGCGCCTCACGGCAGGCGCTGCACCAGAAAGCCGTACTCTTTGCAGCCGTCGTAGTGGCCGCGTATCTCGGGCTGCCACCCGCGGCCCGCGTCGAGCATGTCCAGCGAGCGCCTCAGCTCCGGGATGGAGCCGTAGCACCGGCCGTTGCGGCGCACCAGGCCCTCGAGGAACTCCTCCTGGGGCAGCGAGTCGCTCTTTTTGCAGTTGCAGTCCCTGCAGGACAGCACCAGGTTCCAGGGGTCGTCTTCGAACATGTAAGACCACGGTATCAGATGATCCACGTCTGTGCGGCCCTCCTCCAGCCTGCTCCGGCAGTAAAAGCAGTGGCGCGTGTGGTCCAGGTACAGGCGCCTGTACGCGGCCAGGCTGCCCCTGGCCGCGTCGTACCTTTCCAGCTTTGCTATCAGCATGGGCATCGAGTTTATCCTTTCCAGGAATTTTGCCCACTCTGCGAGCACCGCCGACGAGAGCACGTTGTAGTTGTCCCTGAAAAAGGAGAACGCCTCGGGCTTGAGCCAGATCTTCTGCTCGTCGTCGTCGTACCCGTAGAACATGTCGGTGCGCACCGCCCCGGAGCGGTGCCTGAGGTTCTGGAACCGGGGCACCACCAGCGACGTCTTGCTCCTTGCGTGGCCAAAGACCGTCTTTAGTATCTCGGACTCTGCCCTCCGCACGTCCGCCCTGTCCAGCTTTGCAAAGTCGCCGGGCGCGCTGCCGCCGAAGACCCGGCGTATCGCGAGGATGGCCTTGGGGTCGCTTTCGGTCCTGAAGTCCTGCTTTATGCGGAACTTGCACTCTTGGTGCCAATAGTACCGCAGGAACCTCGAGGCGAGGTACCTGTAGGGTATCTCCAGCGCGCCCGCGGAGTCGGGGGAGGCGCGCGCGTTCTCCCGGCAGTGATCCAGGATGGCGCGCGCCAGCGCGAACTTGTACGTGTTGGCCTTGCCGCCCCTGCGCAGTATGGCCATGAACGCGTCGTCCATGTCCGGAAGGTCCGGGGCCGCGCCGGGATCGGAGACGTCGGCCCAGCCGGGGGGCAGCTCTTTTGCCAGCCGGAACACGCCGCTGCCTTTTTTCCAGTCTGCCAGCGCGCCTTTGCCGCGGAGCTTTGCAAGCTCTTGGTCGACTGCGTTGTAAAAGTCGCTCGACTTTCTGGCCCCGCCCCACAGGCTCGGGTGCAGGTGGAGCCGCTCTGCGATCGGCTCCAGGAACTCGCTGCGGGCGTGCCAGACCGGCTCGTCGCGCAGCGCGCCCTGCCCCCGCGCCGCGGCCCCGCCGATCTCTGATATCGTCCTGCCGCCGCCCCCGAACACGTCGGCCATGGCGGCCCGCAGGTGGTCCCTGCGGATGGCGCCCTCGTAGTGAGCCACGGGTTTTGGCTACCGGCCCTGCGTAAATGTGTGACGGGGCAGGGCGCGCCCCTGCCGATTTGCCGCGCCGTACCGGGCATGGCCCCTGCCGCCCGAAGCCCACCCGTGCTCGTGGTCGAAGGCACGTCTCTTATACGAAGCCCGCAATCTGCCCCTCCAACACTATTATGCCTGGAAATGCGTTGGTTGAGCGGTGGCCACCATCCAAGCGAGCAGCCGTGACGCCGGGCCGGGGCACGAGGCGGGTGCGAAAAACGGCGTCTTTGCGACCGATGAACCGGGCGCACCAGGACGGTCTCCCCGGCGCGGACAGAGCTTGGAAATCGGCATGTCGCCCCAAGAGGTGATTCGGTTCCTGCAATCACGCGAATCAACAGACTACGACAAAAACTACTACACGCTCAAGCGCATCGTATCTGAAAACCCCGCGGAATACTCTCGGCTCGCAAGGCGCATGCCAAACATGTCTGGCGTGTTCCGCAGCGGGTTGTTTGAGGCGCTGTCCGCATCCGACGCCGCCCTGGACTGGGAGTCGGTTCTGGAGCTTTGCGGTACGATGCTAGACGGTGCCGGCCGCACAGAAAGCATCGATTCCCTGCTGGACGACTGCGGGACTCTGTTGCGCAAAAATCTAAAGCCTGGCAGGATCCCGTTCGAATTGCGCCAGAACGCTTGGAGCGTGCTGGATCGAGCCACAAAACTTGCGCTATCTGATCCCAGTCCGTACGAATCCCGCGGCTCGAATCCCAGCGCATTCATTGCGTGCATAAACAGCGGAACGGGGGAAACTGCGCTTGCAATAGTCCAATATTCGGTCTGGTGCTACTTTGGCCTAAAAGCCGGCGGCCATGCGCCCGACCGGTTGCCCGAAGAGGCGAAGACCGCGCTTGAATCGCTGCTGGGCAGCGGCGGATCCCCCCTCGTCCACGCTGCCATGGGGCTCGGCTTTGCCGAGTTGATGTCGATCGACCGTGCCTGGGCCTCCAAGCGCGCAGGGACGGTGTTTGTGCGCGGGCATCCGGCGGGGGACGCCGCGTGGGAGTCGTACGTCCGGAATCGCGTGCACCCGGCCAGCTTCAAGGCGCTTTTTCAGGAATACGTGTACCGGCTGGGCGCCACTTCCAGGCTCGAGACCCTTGAAATGACCGCGGATCACGTGGTCGTAGCGCACCTGCACTGCCTTGGAGACACCGACGTGCTGATCGACTCGATCATCGAAAAGAAGGACGGCGCCTTGCTGTCGTATCTGGTGCGGCGCATGGGACAGTCGGCAAACCGCTGGCCCGGCAGCGGATCCGGGGCGGACGTGGGCGCGTTTGCCCTGCGCAAAGAGGTGCTGGCAAACCCGAGTGCGGGATGGCTGTTTCTGAACAAGCGCATGGCAGACAAAGATCGCCTGGATATGCTGGACCGCACACTGGCCGCGACGGGGGGAAAGATCGATCCCGCATCCCTCGTACTCGAGGATCTCAAACCAATGGCCAGTTCGTACCCGGCCAAGACCGTCGCCTGCGTAGAAAGGATAGCATCCATACGCAAGGCGGACGACGGAATCTTCAGCCTGCTCGCGGTAATCTACGAGACGCTCCAGGCCGCGCTTGAGACGAAAAACGCCGAGGCGGAACGGGCTGCGAGGCGGGTGGCCAACGCTCTGGGCGCGTACGGGTTTGAGAGGTTCCGCAGACTCTCCTAAATCCGAGCGATCCCTACCGGACAGTCCGTCACGCCCTTGCATCTTGCGACCTGCCGATTACGTCCAAGACAAGTTCCGGCCCTCTCATGTTTGCTACCAAGGACGTCCATTTGGACGCTTGGATCGTCTGTTCCGATTCTACGCACAAACGGATCCTGGTCTTGTTTATAGTCTCGGATGCATGTCGACCGTCCGTTTGTTCTGCAAAGCGTGGTTCTGGGATCTGCCAACCCGGTGCTGGAACTTTTTCGGATCCGCCACGTCGTCTCTTGCAGCTCCGGGCTGTTTCATCGGATCCGAGACAAACGGCGCGCTGCTGGTCGGAACCTCGATCATGGCGTCCCGCCCGTGTCCTCTTGTCTTGTTCAGCGCCGCAAAATGTAGAAACGTACCGCTCTCGTTCAGGTATTCGGACATCTTTTTGAAATCGTCGCGATCACTTTCCTTGCTCATTACTGCGCCCCGAACGGCGGAAACGGGTATAAAAGCGCCGCTTCGCCAAAGGCCGGAGCCGCCTGACCCGCGCGCCGGGCCCGGCGCATAGGATATTAACGGCGCGCCGGGGGCGCCGGCGTGAAAAAGCGCACAAAGGGGATACTCGCCTTTGCGTTCCTCGGTGGCATCATGGTCACCTCCGGGGTCACCATCGCCATACCGGGCATCGTGCCCGAGGACGAGAGCATGAGGATAACCGAGACGGGCACGCCTGCGGACAACTTTCCGGACGTGCAGCGCCCGCAGTTCTGCGGCGAGGGCGTGCCGGGCCGGACCCCCTACGTGACCGAGTACGGGGTGCCCACGCCGTGCACGCTGCCGCTGGCCATCACGTCGGATCCGTCAGGCAAGCTGTGGTTCGTGCAGACCAACACGGGCATGGTGGCAAGCTTTGATCCGCTCACCGAGCAGTTCGAAGAGTTCGAGAACCCGACGTGGCCGGCGCGGGCGCGCTCGATGATGTGGGGCGCCGACTATTCGGCCGACAACTCGATCTGGTACTCGGACGAGGTCAACGACGCGGTGTGGCGCTTTTCCATAGACGACGGGCAGTACCGGCGGGTGGACTTTCCGGCGGCCGAGCGCCAGGGGGCCTCGATGCCCGACCCGCTGCCGCAGCGCGTCATGGCCGACGGCTCGCAGATAATAGTCAACGACCTTTTCGGCAACAAGATAACCCTGCTCGACGCGAGCCTGTCCGGCGACGATCACGTGGACGTGCCCTCGCCGCTGCCGTCCGGATTCACCGGCGGGTTCGCCAAGGGGGCCGGCTCGCAGCTGTGGTACACGTCGTGGAACCCCGGCGCCGGCGGCCTGCTGGTCAGCCTGGACATGGACCAGTACCGGCGGGCGGTGGCCTCGGGGGAGGATCCGTCCGGGAGCATGCGCACGTTCGAGTTCCCCGCGTCCGTGCAGACTGTCAACGGCATCGTGGAATCGGCCGGCCGGGTGTGGATGGCCGACACGTCCACGTCCAACTTTTACTCGTTCGAGCCGGCCGGCGAATCGTTCACCCAGTACACGCTGGCGCGCCCCGCCGAGGCCTCGTACGGCAACCAGACCGGCATAGTCGCCTCGCCGCTGGCAAGGCCCTACTGGGCCGACGTCCACCGCGACGGCCGCATAATATTCAACGAGCAGACGGCCAACCGGATATCGCTCTTCGACCCTTCCGACGAGTCGCTCACCGGCTACGACATACCCTCGCGCAACCCAGTCTGGGCCGACTGCGGGGACTTGCCCGACTGCGGCCTGGCGCAGGCGTTCGACTTTGAGCCGGTCGGGGACAAGATATGGTACACGGGGTGGGTCACCAACACCATAGGGGCCGTCGATACGTCCGTCGAGCCGCCAGTCTCGGTCTCCGTAGAGCCTCGCACCGTCGTGTACGGGATAGACGAGGCCGTCGTGATGACAGTCTCTGCCTCCGAGCAGGTAAGCGCGGCCGTCGAGGCCAACGCGAGCACCTCGTCGCTGGCCGCCCAGATACCCGGCGAGTTCGGCGCGTTCGAGCTGGAGGCGGGCGGCCGGGAGGCCATACCCATAGGGGTGTTCGCGCCCGACCCCGAGCCGGGGACCTACAAGATGCTCGTCGGCGTGAGCACCGACGGCCTAGTGGTCGGCCAGTACGTCACGGCAGTAGTCCCATGATCGGCGTGCCGCCGGCGGACCGGGCGGTCGGCATGCTCTGCTACAGCACGCAGAACCCGGGCTGCGGCGGCGCGCTGCGCTCGGCGCCGGGCGACTTTGCGGTCCAGGAGGTGCTGCAGCCGGGCGCGCTCGACGGGGTGGGCCCGTCTGGCCCGTACCCCCTCTACGCGCTGTACAAGGCCGGCACGGACACCAACGGGGCCCTGCGGCAGGTGCGCAAAAAGACGGGGCTGCGCCTGCTGGCCATGGGCCTCAAGGATTCGGACGCGTACACCCGGCAGTACCTGTACTCGGTCTCGCGCGCGCGCGGGCCCCCGCGAGCCTCGGGCCGCCGGTGGCGCCTGCGCAGGCTGGGCTTCACGCAGAGGCCCCTGTCCAAGCGGCACATGTCGGGCAACAGGTTCGTAGTGCGCGTCGAGGGGGCCGGCAAGATGCCCGACAAGATGCCCGACCCCGGGCCGGTCGCAAACTTTTACGGGTACCAGCGCTTCGGCCTGCCCTCGCCGGTCACGCACCTGGTAGGCAGGGCCCTGGTGCGCGGGGACCTGGACGGGGCTGTGCGCGCCCTGCTGGGCGCCGACGCGTCGGACCCCGAAATGGCGCTGCGGGAGCTGCCGCCCGGCGCCGGGCCCGAAAGGGCGGTCCTTTGCGCGCTCGCGCGCGGCTCGGATCCCGTCGGGGCGCTGCGGCAGCTGCCCGTCTCGCTGCGCCGCCTGTACGTCAACGCCTACCAGTCGTACCTGTTCAACCTGTCGCTCAGCGCGGCCCTCGAGGCGGGCGAGCGGCTCGGCCCGTCCGAGGGCGACGTGTGCTACGGGCCCGGCGGGGACCTCGGGAGGTACTCGGGGCAGAAGCACCAGCGCCTCGCGATCCCGGTGGCCGGCCACTCTTACTACGCAAAGACGCGCTTCCACCGGTACGTCTCGGAGGCTGCCTCCTCGGAGGGGGCCAGAATGCCCGACTTTAGGGTGCGCGCGCTGCCCGAATCGGGCGCCGAGGGGGGCTTCCGGCAGGCGCTCATCTCGGTGCGCGGGTTCGGCGCGGGGGGGCAGTGGGCCTGGTTCGAGCTCTCGCGCGGCTCTTACGCCACGGTGCTGCTGCGCGAGCTGATCAAGCCCCGCGATCCGGCCCTTGCCGGTTTCTGAGCAGGAACGCCAGGGCGGCGAGGCCGGCGCCGGCCGAGGCTATCTGGAGGCCGTACGCCTCCCAGTCGGGGCTTGCGTACATGAAGGAGTATTCGGGGCCCACCAGCGCGAGGCCCTGCAGGTGGAAGACTATGCCGGCAGCGCACAGGGCAGCGCCGCCTGCCACGGCCGCCCGGGCCGGGCTAAAAGATTTGACCATTGCTCAAAGGGGGTGCGCGCGGCCCCTTTAATTACGATAGCGCGATGGGGGCCGTGGAGGACTGGGACGGGACCGGAAAGCGCCGCTCGGGGCACGCCGACATTGTGCTGTTCGTGATCTCGGCTGCGGCCGCCGTGCTCGCATTCCTGGTCTTCGCGCCCCAGATAGAGAGGATAAACTCCGAATCGCCGGTGCTGCTGACGGTGCTGTTCGCGCCGGCCATGGGGATAGGGCTGCTGTACGGCATGAGGATGACGGAGCTGGCGGTGCGCCCGTCCGAGACGCGCGGGGCCCTCAGGCGGTCGGCCACCAAGGTGTTCCTGTTCTTTTTCGTGATCGGCGGCCTGTTCAGCTCGGTCAACTTTGCGCTCAACGGGGGCAGCATAATGCCCGAGCTGGACATTTTGGAGGACGGGCTGCTGGCCTGGGCCGAGGCGTTCGTGTACGCCAACGGCGGGGCCACGTTCCTGATACTGTCCAGCATAGCCTTGATGGCCTCTGCCACCAAGAGGATCGTGGGGATGAGCTCCGGGCTGCTCAACCGGGCCGTCACGTGCGTGAGCACGTTCATCTTTTTTTCGATGCTGGCCCTCGGCTTCACCGGCTCGGACCCGACGCACTCTGCGGTGTTCCTGTACACGTTCTACCACGCCGGCATAATAGGCGGGGCGTTCATCGCGATGAACCGCCTCACGCGCAACCTCAACACCATGGAAGACTACGCCAACGGGTACTAGAGGGCACCCGTGCATCGGGGCCCAAGGCGCCGGATCAGAGCGGCGCGGGAGGGGAGCCCCGCGGGGCGCCCCTTTTCCGAGCCTCCGAAAAAACTCTACTTGTGCGGGTTTTTGCCCGACGGGTTCCCCGTCTTGCTGGCGCCGCCGGCCTTGCCGGAGCCGCCGCCCTTTCCTGCTTTGGCCATGGATGGCTTGCGCGGGCGGGCGTAATAAGGAATCCGCACGATCAGTCCGGCGTTACAGGATGCGGCCGTCCAGCGAGGCCGAGCGGAAGAGTTTCTCGGCCTCGAGCAGGCCCGAGTACCACCCGACCGTGCGCGTCTGCGGCAGGTCCGCCGTGCGGCCCGACCGGAGGGCCGAGAGGATCTCGCGGACCCCGTCGGCCACCGACAGGCGGGCCGAAAAGCCGGCCTCTTTGGCCCTTGCAAAGCTGGCCCTGTAGGAGCGCGCGTCGGCGCCGCCGTACCACCTTCTGCGCGGCGCCACGCCGGCGGCCCGGGCCACCTCCGAGGAGAGCTGCCGGATCTGCCAGTTCTGCGAGCCCACGTTGAACGTGCCCGACGCGTCCGAGCCCACAAAGTGCGCGTAGGCGCGCGCCGCGTCGCGCACGTGGATTAGGGGCCTCCACTGGCGCCCGTCGCGCATGACCTGCATGCTTCCGTCCCTCCAGAGCCCGAGCGCCATGGCGTTGACGGCCAGGTCGAAGCGCATGCGCGGCGAGAGCCCGAAGACGGTGGCGAAGCGCAGCGAGACGGTCCTGAACCCGGCGGCGTCCAGCTTTTCCGCGGCCGCCTCGGCTGCCAAGTTGGCCCGGGCGTACGCGGTCAGGGGGCGGGTTCGGGAACCCTCGTCGAGCACCCCGCCGGCCGCGCCGTACACGGAGCAGCTCGACGCGAGCACGTACCTGCCGACGCCCATCTGGCGGGCCAGCCTGGCCGTGCGCGCCCGCCCGCGGTGGTTTATCTGGTCGGTCTTTGCGGGGTCGAGCTGGCCGGCCGGATCGTTGGATATGGACGCCATGTCCACCACCGCCTGCACGCCGCGCAGCAGGCGCTTGTCGAAACTGCGCGAGTCGGCCCTGATCAGCCTCAAGCGCGGGTTCCTGGAGACCGGTGCGAGGGATCCGGCGCCGAAAAAGAACCTGTCCAGCACCCTGACCTCGTGCCCCGCGCGCAGCAGGTGACGCACCAGCACCGAGCCGACGTAGCCGGCCCCGCCGGTCACCAGTATCCTCACGGCAGGCCTCGGCCGCCTCGCGTTTTGAATGTTGGCCCGCGCCAGTTCGGTCGCCCGAAAGGCGGGGTGCCCGGGGCGGCCGCCCGTCCTGCCACAGTAGGTATATGTGGAAGTCTTTGGCGCGCCTTGCATTGGCAGACTTTGATTACGGATCGGTGCTTACGAGTTCGGCGATACTGGCTGGGCTCATCGGAATGGGGTTCGTTGCAAGCTTTAGGATAATGGACGTAGGCAAGTACATCGAAATGAAGGGACGGGTAAAGGGCCTGTACGCGCTGGGGTTTGTTGCAACGTGCTGTCCGTTCGCGGTCATTCTGACCGTCGTCTCTGACCATTACTCGCCCCTGGCCCACTTTTGGCTGTTTGTCTCAATGCTGGGCCTCATCGGCGCGTTCATGTACACCATGTGGTCTATAAGAGACGCCGAGCACAAGCCCGACAGGTGGACAAGCAAAGTCTAGCAAGAGGGCCGACTGCCAGTATTCAGATTTCCCTTGTCTGCAACCACGAGGCGCATCTGCTCAAGTTCCTGCTTCACTTCCGTAAAGTTCCTTTCAAGCTCGTAAAACAGATCCACTCCGAACTTGTACTCTTTTGTGTACAGGATCTCGTCCAAGGCGCGGCGCGCTACGCCGAGGTGTCTTTTCCCGCCGTCGTTCTCCGATCTGACATCCCTCATCCGCCTGATGGTGTGTTCGATTCTTATTTTGTCGACGACTGGCACGGTCTTGCTCATACGTGCCTGATCTGGGAAGCCTCATAAATAAGTATATGGCGATCAGACCGGGTTCTGGCCGGGGCACGGCGTGCCTGCCTCGAAAGGAATTATAGCCCGGTGCGCGTGATCGGGAAACATGGAGGACACGGGCGTTGCGGCCGGTTCTGGCACGGCGGAAAGCGGCCCTGCGGTGCCGTCTGCCGGAATAGACGTCAAGATTGGCGGCAGAAAAATCCACATCGGCGGGGCGGATCTGGGGCGCGTCACCGTCGATCTTTTGCTGAAGGAGGGCGGCTACGGGGAAGGCGAGATCAACGACTACGATCTTTTTGTGGCCGGCCAAGACGAGCCGCTGGACAGGGACGCCCCGGTCCGGATCACGGAAGGCATACAGCTTCGCCCGATAAGGCGATCGAACCCGTACGGCCGATGAACCCCGACAAACTGCGCTCCGACGCGTCCCGCTTCGCAGGTGCCCGCGGCCTTGCGCTCGGGTTCGAGGAAAAAGACGGCCTAGTGTATGTGACGTTCGACCGCTACCCGATACCGTCGCCCGCGTACGACCGGGATCGAACGCGGCTGATGATATTCAACACGGTCGAATACCCAAAGACCGCGTTCGACATGTTCTTCACGGATCCGAGCGTGAGGCTTGCCAGCGGCCGGATGCCGGAAGGCACGTCGATCGCAAACCACCTCGGCAGGGAATGGCTGCAGTGGAGCATCCACCCGTACAACGACGGCAGGTGGGATCCAGGCAGGGACGACTTGGACGGATTCATGGACTACGTAGAGCGCAGGTTCAAGAACGGTGATTGACGGTGGAAAGCAAGTCTTCAGATCCGGGCGTGACGGCGGATAGGCGCCAAAAGAGCGCCGGCTCGGGGCCGCGATGGACTGTGTCGTTCCCGGCGGGACTGTACCGCAGGCTCACGAGTTTTCTAGAGAGCGCCGAACCTCTCGAAAACGGGTGCTATCTGACTGCCGACTGGCACGCGGCGGGGCGGGTGCGGCGCATGCTTGTCAGGTCGGCAGTACTGCCGAACGAGCGCTCGTGGAACGCCCAAGGGAAGGGGAGCCTGAACCCGTCGTCGCAGTACCTCAACCGCGCGGTAGGCGAGGCTGAACGGGCAGGATCGTCCCTGCTGTTCGTCCACACCCACCCGTCTTCCGACCACCCTCCCGCCTTCAGCAGCATAGACGAGGCGACCAACGAAGTGTTTTTCCGAGACATGTCGTCCCTGCTGCACGGCCGCCCGGTAGGCAGCGCGGTCTTGAGCAGGGCCGGCATGCACGCGGTCGTGCACCACGAAGGGAGGGCGCATCCGGCGCACCGGATAGAGGCGGTGGGCAGCACGCTGGAGCGCGCCGATCGAGCGCGGGACGGCGCCGCCAGACATTCGCCCGCGCACGTAAGGCAGGCGGCGATGCTGGGTCCGGTACACGAGCGCATCTGCGGCCTTGACGTGTGCATCGTGGGGGCCGGAGGTGTAGGATCCTGCGTCGCGGCGCAGGTCGCGAGGCTGGGTGCGGGCCGCATCAGGCTGGTCGATCCAGATGTGCTTGAGGAAAGCAACGTCTCGCGGGTGTACGGATCGAGGCCCGAGCAGGTCGGAAGTCACAAGGCGGATGTGGTGGCCGAATACATGCGGTCGTTTTCGAGCTCGGAGGTGCGTGCCGTGCGCGGCGACATCTGCGACGATGAGCACCTTGCATGCGCCCTTGAGGCGGATGTCGTCGTGTGCTGCACGGACAACATGAGGAGCCGGGACAAGCTGAACGAGGCGTCTCTTCGCTACTACCGGCCCCTGATCGACGTGGGCTGCAACGTGGTGACGGAGAACAGGCTAGAGTCCACCGCGTACGCGCAGTCGGTCACGCCGGAGACTGCATGCCTGTGGTGCACGGGGCAGATGGACGGCAAGAGGCTTGGAGACGAGCTTCTTACCGGGGAGCAGAGGCTGGCAAAGGCCAGGCTCGGCTACTACGAGCCGCACCAGCCTTCGACCGTCGCGCTCACCACTTGGGCCGCCTGCCTGGGCGTGGACAAGCTCTTTTCGCTGCTGGGTCTCTACGGCAGAGGGCGCAGTTCCGTCTCGTACGTGGACATTACGGGGGAATTCTGCCAGCACCGCACCCCGCCCGTCAAAAAAGGGTGCGTCTGCGCAGAGTTCAGGTTCGACTAGCGTCTGCATGGCATCTGGATCAGCGAGTACTTTGCGTCCGCTAGGATCTCCTACCCGGGCCAACCCGGGACGGGCCGGATCTTCCCCTCGATCTCGGGCACGAGATTGCGCGCTGCGGGATGCGGGCGGCTGCGGCAAAAGGCCAGAGCCGGGCCTGCAAACACAAATTACGCGCCGCCGGGCCCGCGCGATTCCCCCGGCGCGCCAGTCTTGCCCGGCCGGCAAAAACGGGCACGCGCAAAAATAATCCCCGGCACGGTTACCAGCAAACTGGGAGTTGAGTCGCTTCAGGCACATTTTTCCCGCAAGGAGCATATGCGCGGGCAGGGACCGACCTAGTGCGCGCGCCCGTCTTGAGCGGATTGGCCTCAGCGGCCCCTGTCCGCAAATACAAATATGCCCGCCGGCCGGGCGCGTCCGTGGCGTCCGGACCTGCGGTACTCGTGACCGGCGGGGCGGGGTACCTGGGCTCGGTGCTGGTGCCGTCGCTCCTTGCCGGGGGCTGCCGCGTCCGCGTGCTGGACAACTTCAGGTACAGGCAGGCCAGCCTGCTAGACTGCTGCCACGATCCGAACCTGGAGATAGTGCGGGGCGACGTGCGCGACTCCGAGGCGCTGTCCTCTTCGCTCGAAGGCGTGCGGTACGTGGTGCATCTGGCCGCGCTGGTCGGCGCGCCCGTCTGCGATTCCGATCCGAGCGCGGCGGCCTCGACGAACCTGGAGGCCACGCGCCTGCTGCTCTCGCTGCGCTCGGAGGATCAGCGCGTGCTGTTCCCGTGCACCAACAGCGGCTACGGGGTGGGGGAGAAGAGCATCGAATGCACCGAAGAGACGCCCCTGCGCCCCATATCGCTGTACGGCCGCACGAAGGTGGAGGCCGAAAAGGCCGTGCTCGAGGCGGGCTCCTCGATAAGCCTCCGGCTGGCCACCGTCTTCGGGGTCTCGCCGCGCATGCGCCTGGATCTGCTGGTCAACGACTTCGTGCACCGGGCCGTGCGCGACGGCTTCGTGGTGGTCTTCGAGGGGCACTTCAAGCGCAACTACATCCACGTGCGGGACGTGGCGCGCGCGTTCATCCACTGCATGGACAACTTCGAGGCCATGGCCGGGCGCCCCTACAACGTGGGGCTGAGCGACGCAAACCTCTCGAAGCTGGAGCTGTGCGCGGCCATACGGGAGCGCGTGCCCGGATTCGTGTTTTTGGAATCGCAGATAGGCGAGGATCCCGACAAGCGCGACTACATCGTCTCCAACAGGAGGATCGAGGAATCCGGCTTCGCGCCCCAATTCTCGATACAGGACGGCATAGACGAGCTTGCCAAGGCCTACAGGGTGCTGCCCCGCCCGGCGTTCGGCAACGCCTGACTTAGGGTTATATTGATTCGCCCCGGGGCGCTCGCGTGCCGAAAATAGTGCTCACCGGGGCCACGGGGTTCCTCGGCTCGCACACCATGCCGGTTCTGCGCGCAAGGTACGGCCCCGAGAACGTCCGGGGGGTATCGTCGAAGGACTACGACCTGACCGCGCCCGGCGATGTGCGCAGGATGTTCGACGAGCTGGAGCCGGACGTGCTGGTGCACTTTGCCGCGTACGTGGGCGGCATTGGGGCCAACTCGGCCCTTCCGGCGGACTTTTTCTACGTCAACAACCTGATCACGAGCCTGGCCTTCGAGTACGCGGCGCGCAAAAAGATCCGCAAGATGGTATACCCGATAGGGGGGTGCTGCTACCCGCACGACGCGCCCTCGCCCATATCCGAATCGCAGATGTGGAACGGCTACCCGCAGGCCGAAAGCGCGGGGTACGCCATGGCCAAGAAGGTGGGCGTGGTGGCTAGCAGGTCGTACCGCGAGCAGCACGGCCTCGAGTCGGCGATCATCGTGCCCGGCAACATGTACGGCGAGCACGACAACTACAGCCTGTCCGATTCCCCACGTCATACCGGCGACGATCCGCAAGATGTACGAGGCAAAGCGCGACGGGCTGCCGCGCGTGTCCATGTGGGGCTCGGGCGCCGCGCAGAGGGACTTCGTGTACGCCGGCGACGTGGCGGCCACCGTGCCGTTCTTCATCGACTCTTACAGCTCGGACGGGTACGTCAACGTATCGACGGGCACCACCACGTCGATACGCGAGCTGGCAGAGACGGTCCGCGAGCTGGTCGGCTACGAGGGGGAGATAGCCTGGGACACCTCGAAGCCGGACGGGCAGATGGTCAAGATATTCGACACCGCGCGGATGAGGGAGGCGGGCATAGGCTGCCCCACCCCGCTGCGCGAGGGGCTGCGCCGCACCGTCGAGTGGTTCTCGGCAAACTACGGCTCCGGGGTCCGGCTGTAGGGCCGGCCGAGCCCGCGAAGGACGGAACCGGATTCGCCCGTCTTGGCCGATCCGCGGCCGGAAATCATCCGCCCGCCGGCGGGACTTTCGGGTCGACTGTGAACGACGTTTGAGATTTATGCCCCCGTTCGACGGGCAGGCCATGCAGAATGACGAGCCCCCCGAGTTTGCCAACACGGTGGAGAGCGCCATCAACACCCCGTGGGAGGTAAGCGACAGGAAGGCCAGATCCGCCGAATACTTTGAGGCCTGGAAAAAAGTCGCGGAGCGAAAGGCGCACTTGATATTCGCCTCTATTCCGCTTTGCGGTCCGACCATACCCGACGAGCTCAGAAAGGAGGCTTCGGATGAGGTACTCAGGGTCACTTGGCAGCACGCCTGCAAGTACATGACCGACGAGGAAAAGCTCGCGGCCTGCCGCGTCAAGCGCAAAGAGATCGACGAGTACGCGTGGCCGCTTGCCCAAAAGGCGGCCGCGGAGCAGTGGAGACGGGTGCTGGACGCCTCTAAACGAAGGGCGCCGTGACCGCGCCGGCCCGAAGCGCCGCGCGCGCAGACGAAGGCGAGCGGCCCGGATCAGTCGCGTACAACGTCTGGAATTTGCGCGACGGGCCGCATCGCCGCCAAAGCCCGCCGCTCTCCGGCCCGGACGCGTTTTTTCACCCGCGCCAAGCGTTAGTCTCGGTCACGGCAGTACGTCCACAAAGCCGAGGTAGTCTTTCGCCTCAAACTGCTCCGATTTGACGTAGCTGAAACCAAGACGGGAGCCCGGAACGCCGTCTTCGACTGCGCCAAAGCAGATCCTCGACGCTTCGAACGCTTCGCCGTGTGTCTCGTATTCGTGCACTACGATCACATGGACGGCACCCTCGCCTTCCGGACGCGCCATGACCCTGCTTATCCGTTCCGGAAAGTTCAGGCCCGAGACGAAACTTCGGATTTGTGTAATTTCCTCCGACGCGCCGGCCGACCCGTCCATGAATGAGCGCTGCGTTTTAACCCACGCGTCGAATCCTTTTTTCAGGAGTTTGTCGTTTTGGTCGGCGATCTGCGCCATGGTCGCGTCTGACAGGTACAGGTATTCCTTGGCCGCCTCGGTATCTTTTGCTGCCTGACGGCGCTTCAAATTCAGACCCGGAGAACCGCGTTCCATTCACGCCACCGCGCCGCGACCCGGAAGGCTCGCGTCTGCAATCCTGCCCCTTGGCTCGCTCACGTGATCCGGTGCAGGCTTTCTTGTAATAAACATAACTTGGCGGATTCTTCCCAATTTCGGCGATCTGGGCCCGACCGTACGCCAAGCGTGGGGTTTGGGCGATCGGGTTCTGCGGCGGTTTAGGCGTAGCCTCGTCCCGCAGAAAACGGCAGACGGGGGATCAAGACAGATTTCCGCAGAAAACCGGCACGGCATCCGGGGCATGCCCGATATCATCGGAGGCCACCATCGCGCCGGGCCGTCTTTGCCAAGTCCGCAAGGGCGGCTCCCCTCCACTAAGGCGGGGTACACCGGGCGGGCGCTCGTGAAAAACGCCGCGGCCTCCAGGGACGGGATCGGCAGGCTCCGCGGCCGGCATATCGGACTGGCCAGCCCGGGACGGGCCGGGACGCTGCGCGCTGCGGCGGCTCGGTTCATGCCTGCGCCCCCGTCCGGACGGCGGCGCGCGCGCCGGCCTGCCCGGGCCGCGCCCGGAACGGAACCGGGCGAGCCCGCCTTTCGGATTCCGCCGTTTTGGTCGATTCGCGATCGGGGATTGTCCGCCCGCCGGAAAAACTTTCGGGCCAACCGGTCAGCATGTGTTGTCCGAAAAAGAGTATCGCCCCTTGAGTAGGCGTGGAGGGGCAGGTAAGAGTGCGGAATGCACGGCGCGGGCCGCGTGGAGTGGAAATGGAGGTGGGTGGGTCGCCGGGCGCCCGGGCCGACAGGAATACATTGGGGGGCTCCGGGCGGGGGCACTTGAAACTGAGCCAGTCGCAGGTGCAATGGATAGTCCGCGAAAAGGCGAGGGGGGAAATGACCAACTCGGAGATAGGCAGGCTCGTGGGGGTCTCTGCAGTGTGGGTCAGAAAGCTGTATGCCCGGTACCGGCACCAAAAGCCCAGCAGGATCTCTTATCCTGCGCCTTTGGGCAGGCCGGCCGGCAGCCTGCCCGGGCGCAGGGAGCACTCGGCCGTGCTGACTTCGAGGTACGCCGCGGAGAACGGGGCGGTGCGCCTGGTAGATTACATAGAAGAGAGCACCGGATTACATATACCGCACAACGCCATACACAGGATCTTGCGGGACGAGGAACTGGCCGATCGGCAGCACAGGAAGAGCGGGCAGCGCAAGTGGGTCAGGTACGAGCGCAAGTACTCCAACTCCATGTGGCACACCGACTACAAGCAGCTGGACGACGGTATGTGGTTCATCGCGTACCAGGACGACGCGTCGCGCTTCATAGTGGGGTACGGCGTGTTCAAAGAGGCGACCGGAAAACACGCCGTCGAAGTCCTAAAAGAGGCCATTTCCAGGCACGGAAAGCCGGCTTCGGTGCTCACCGACCACGGATCCCAGTTTTACGCCAACGAAAAAGAGTCGGCCGCCCGGGGCGAGGCGATGTTCGAAAAGGAACTGGCCGCGCTCGGCGTGAGGCACATACTCGCTAGGGTCAACCACCCGCAGACCAACGGCAAGCTGGAAAGGTTCCACGGCGAGCTGCAGCGCAGGCTGCCCAACTTCATCGGCGCCTCTGCCGACAGGACCACCCGCGCGACGGGGTCCGGGGGCCACGTGGGCAGCCCGTTCTATTCGGCCGGGCCCACCGACCCGGTGGCCCGGTTCGTGCGCTGGTACAACCACGACCGCGCGCACATGTCGCTTAACAAGGGCGAGACGCCGGCGCGGGCGTGTTTACGGTCACCGCGTTCTTGTGGAAGAGCATGGACAACCCTGTCCCCCTCTGCGGGCCGGTCTCGAAAGAGGTCAACGTGGTATGACGTGCGAGCGGGCGCGGACTTGGTCGCGTCGGCCGGTGCCGGCTGGGCTGGGATTTTGCACGTGTGCGAAATTCCCGCTCCAACTCTACAAGCGCCCTACACAATTTACAGCCATGCCCAATACGCCGGACGCGCGCAAGGCGGGCGGATGCAGATCCGCGCAAAACACAGAAACTGCATCCGCGATCCCTCTACCGTCACATCTTTTTAATGGATTCGAGAGAAAGATGCAGGCCAAGCAACTCGGTTTCATAAGCGACCACATCCGCTCGTACGAACTCTTCGAGAGGACGATGGGCTTCCAGTATTTCCTCAACGGCAAGATCATCGACGCGTCGAGCCAGATCCGGGAGCCCAGAGACACCTCTGACCAGGCCATGACCGACGACGCCATTCTCCAGATCTTGGAGCAGAACCTGCTGTATCTGTTTTCCGCCCTCCGCCCCCTGGAACAAGAGTCCATACACGCCCACCGCGCACTGGTGCGCCCGGTGCTCGAATCCGTGCCCAAGTGCTTCTTCCTCATGAGGCATCCGGAAAGCACCAGGATGTTTCTGTTGGCAGAGAAACGCGACGCGTGGGAGGCGGTCGGCAAGCACGAAAGCAGGCCCAAGTCCGAGAAATTTTTAGAATCTGGAGCATCTCGGGAAGTTCCAAGGACGCAAGAAATCACGAACGAGGAATTTGCCGAGTTCAGGAACCGCAAGAATCGCGAACTGAGATCCAAAATCTACGGCACGAAGACGGTAAAATTGCAGGATCGGCTCTATTCGGTGCTGAGCACCAGCTCCCACTCGAACATACTCAGACACCACCCTTTGGAAGTCCGCCGGGCGGCCAAAGAGCTGTCCTTTAGGATTCTTGCCGAATTGTCTTTTTTCAACCTGTTCCTGATGGTCAATTCTCAGCACAGGGCATTGGGAGGCTTGGGCCTCATGGAAACGGCAAAACTGTTCACTTTGGATGCGCAGAAAAGACTGCAACCCCATTCTGAACTCACGTATTTGTATCCAGACAACAAAGAATACGTGAAGAATCTGATTCTAAAACCCCCGCGGCGGAAAAACTGACCGACGCCATACTTCGGATACGTGTAAAACCAGCTATAGACGAGCGTGCCAGAATGCGGCCATTGGGACGGTCGGCGTGACGGGGCCCGGCTCCCGCCGGAGCAGGCCGGGCGCGAACCGCACGAACGGGAAGCCGGCCTCTGGGCCTGACGGCCATCGACAAGAACGGGGCTACCTGAGTCGGCCGGGGCCAGCCGCCTGAAGGCTGCCGGCTACCGGGCCCCGCGCCTTTCAGCCGGCGCGCGCCTGCCTGCCCGGGCCGCGCCCATGGCGTAACCGGATTCGCCGTTTTGGATGCCGCCGTTTTGCCCGTTTTGGCCGATTTACGATCGGAAATCATCCGCCGGTCGGAGGAGCTTTTGGGTTAACCGAGATTCGGCTTTGTTCAGTAATTCCGCGATCCGTGCCTGAGCGGAGCCGTTTTTTGGCCGATCCGGCTACAGCGCAGGCACGAAAATGTGAATTGTCGAACAAAGCTGCGCCAAGTTTAAAACCGCGCAGGCTACCGCCAAGCATGGATTCCATCCGGGTGGACGATCTCGTGGTACTGGGCAACGCGGTGCCAGACATCATGAAAGATTCCAGGGTGACCGTCTGCACCGTGGGCTATTCGGAGAGCCACGGGCTGATGCGGGTCTATCCGGTGCGGCCCGACGCCAAAATGCTCAGGTGGGACGTCGTGGAGGCGGAGCTTGAAAGAAACCCCAAAGACACGAGGGGCGAGAGCTGGAAGGTAAAGGGATCAAAGCAGGAATGGGACAAGATGGCCGGCAAAATCCTCCACCACGGAAAGCTGAGCCCAGGCAGGCAGAAGAAACTGCAGCGCGAACTGCAAGAAAGGTTCGCGGCGGGATGCATACGGGATCTGAACGACGAGAAACGCAGCCTGGGCATCATAAAGCCCACGGTGCTGGGGTACCGGATGGAAGAGCGCGAGTCATACGACAGCACGATACAGACAAACCTGTTTTCCACAGATCCGTTCAAGACCATCCACAACTACAAAAAGCAGCCGAGGATAGAATACGAATGCTCGGACTGCAGGGCGAAAAACCCGCACGATCAGCAAGTGCTGGAATGGGGCATTTACGAGTGGATGAGGAAGAACCCGTCCCAGCCGGAGCGGGCGTGGGCCAACCTGCACCTTGACGATCCGGGATACGAAAAAAGGTTCCTCGTAGGCAATCTGGCAAAACACAGAACGTCATTCGTGATCGTCAGTGTATTCAGGAGAAAAATCGGCCTCTAGCAGAGACGGGTTCGCGATTATCTCCCTCAGCAGGTGGCGGTGGCAGTGAGCTCCGGCAGGCTCGTAGCACAGAAACGTCACCGTCGTGCCTCTGGATTCGGAATGCAGATCCCGTATCAGGGACGCCGCGCTCCCGTCCCGCAGCTCGCGCTTGAAGGCGCGGGAAAACTGCCCCCAGGTCACGTCGTTGTCCTTGTATTTTTTGAGCAGCTGCGCGCTCGGCGCGAGATCCCGAACCCACCTGTCAAAGTGCGTCTTTTTGACGCCCCGGGGGTAGAACCTGGTCACCAGTATCCGGATTCCGTCCTTACGCTCTCTGGGCTTGTAGATACTCTTTGTCCTCACCGTGGCCCGCGCGGAGACCGCCGTGACCGCGCGCAGGCAGGCAGCGGCAGCTTTGGGGCGCCTCGGCTTGCAGGGCAACTCGGCACGCCTCCAGGGGCCACGGTATAAGTTGAGATAGTGAAGCAGAATACACAAAGTGTCAATTTTCTGCCCCTGCTCGGCGTTCATCAAGGCGCCTTTTGTAGCGGGCCCCGCCCGGCCGTTGGCGGCAAGAGATGCCGATCGCCGGGTTCATAGCTGTATATAATACAAAAAAGCAGAAATTGTTAATAACGGGCGAGGTTTTGCCGATGCGTGAATTGTGCGAAAAAAGCGTGGGACGAAGCGGGCCCCGAATGGCGCAAGAAGATGCTGGAGAGCTCGCGCGCGAGAAACCGACCAGATCTAAAGTACCTGGCGTTTGACCGTCTGCCCGAATCGATCAGGGGGATTCTGGTCAGGGCGCGCCTCGGAGAGGACGTGAAGTCAAAACCCGGGTGCAAGGACACAAAGACGCAGGTTCTGGACCGTATAAACTGCGCCGCCATGGCAGAAGAGTGCGGGCGCGCCATGCTGAAAGGCGGGAAAGAGAGCCGGGGTAGCCGGACGGCGGGCGATCCAAACGGCCAAATGCCGATCTGGACTGCGGCCGACACCTTTCTGAAAACCGCGGCAGAGAACCAAATGCGCGATCCGCCGTGGATGTCGTAGATCGGCAAGAGGCAAGACGAGAGCGCGCCCGTGCCTCGTTTCTCCCGGCACTCGCGCGCGCCCCGGGCCGGGCCAAGCCGGGGACGTGCCTTCCGGCTGGCGCCGCCTGCGGCTGTCCGGCTACCTGCACGTGTTCGGCCGGCCGATGATCCGCCCCGCGAATTTGCAACGGTGCCGTACTCCCAAGTCTCCGAAAGGTATATTACTCTAGAAGGAACGGCGGCGGCAGATGGACGAGAATGAGCGCGCCGCGGCCGAGCGGGTCGCCGGAGCGGCAGAGGCGGGCGGCGCGCCGGCCCGCGCCGAGCCGCGCCCGGACGGACGCGCGGCCCCCTCCCCGCACGCCGTCTTCGGCGGGTTTGAAAAATTGCGGCAGAGACGCCAGCGGGAGTTCATAGCGCGACACATCGGGGCGTACGATCTTTTCGAGCGCCTGATGGAGTTCCAGCACTACGTTCACGGAGAGGTTTCGAAAAAGCACTCAGAATCTGCGAGCCGCCGGACGGGCAGGGCCACGGACTACATATTGACGGAGATCTTTCTTTTGGGCGTGCTGAACCAGAACATCGATTACGTATTTTCGGCGTGGCGCGCCCTAGAACACGGCCTCCCCCACATCTGCGGGAGCCTTATGCGCAACGTGGTCGAATCCGTCCCCAAATCGTTCTATCTTTTGGCCAACCCGCACGCCGTCAAAAAATTCAGGTTGGGTGAGATGTATCTGACATACAAGTCTGAAAATCCGCCGGCAAAGAACAGCTATCTGGCCACCGAGTTTCTCAAATCTCAAAAGGCTCAAAGAGCCCTCGACGGAGAGCAGATCAAGTCAGAAGCGTTTCTAGAGTTTTTCTACGGACACAAGCACCTAGACATCTGCGAAAAGATCTACGACAAAGATGCCGTTCAGCGTCAAAGAAAGCTCTATTCCGTGCTCAGTTCTAGTTCCCACGCGTCCATGGATAGGTTCGCGACTCCCTCGCGCGACCCTGTATTGGATGGGAGTTTTGCAAAGATGCTCACCGATCTGTCTTTTTTCAGCCTGCTTCTGACGGCCAACTCCCAGCACCGGTTGCTGCGCGACATGGGGCTGGTACGGGACGTCGAGCGGTTCGTCAACGCGGCTTGGCGCGACTTGGGCCGCCCGGATCCGCTCACCGACATGTATCCGGACGAGCCCGAATACCGGGACTGCCTGCCGCTAAAGCTCCCGCCGTGATTTCCGCGTAGCCCGGGCCGGAGCCGGCGCGCGGCCAGCCTGCATACCTGCAAAGACGCTCGCGGGCCGTCCAGACGCGGATCGCCGGTGCGGCCCCAGATCGCAAAGGCACATTACGCCCTGACGAAAGGCGTTCGCGTGCAACACGAAGTGAAAAGTTCGTTGGCAGGCCGCCCGCACGTCGTCATATTGGGCGCTGGGGCGAGCCGCGCGGCGTGCCCGGAAGGCGACAAGAACGGGGAAAAACTCCCCCTGATGAAAGACCTCGCAGAGGTCGTAGGGGTCAAGGACATGCTCCGAGGGTGGGGGATCGACTGCGGGAGGAACTTCGAGTACATCTTCAGCGAGCTGTACGAAAAGGGCGAGGCGGGCAAGATAAAAGAGTTGCAACGCAGGGTGGAATCTTACTTTGTCGGGCTGGAGCTTCCCGACGAGCCTGCGCTCTACGATCTATTGGTGCTCTCGCTCGGAAAAAACGACATCATCGTGACGTTCAACTGGGATCCGCTGCTGGCTATGGCGATGGAACGGAACGTGCAGTCGGGCCTGGCCATGCCACAAGAGGTGTATCCGCACGGCAACGTGAGGATCGGGTACTGCGAGCGGGACAAAAAGTACGACAGCGCCGGGCGTCGGTGAACGACGTGCGGAGAGCCGTACAAAAACACCCCGCGGCTCTACCCGATCAGGCAGAAAGACTACGACAAGGAGCCTTTCATCCGGGCCCAGTGGGCTACCGCGCAGCGGGGGCTGAGGCAGGCGCCCGTGCTGACCGTCTTTGGGTACAGCGCCCCGAAAACGGACGTCGCGGCTGTCAAGCTCGTGCGGGACGCGTGGAAGAACAACAAACTGCGCGAGATAGCGGAGGTCGAATTCATAGTCGGCCCGGATGCTGTACCCGAGGAGGTGGAAAAGGCGTGGGAACCCATCATAGGCACGAACCACTACCGGGTACTCGAGCGTTTCTCCGAATCCTCGATAGCGCACTATCCGAGAAGGACATGCGAGGCGTACTACGAGAGGTCCGTGGCCGGAAGGCCCGTCAAGACAAACCCGGTACCGGACAATCTGGGGCTTGAGCGGTTGTGGGAGTGGATGCGGCGCCTCTAAAGGCCAGAGCAGGCGGATCGTCGCGGGATTCTGGGCCGGCCGCGCAAGGCAGGCGCTAGTTCGCGCTTTCTCCCAGATCGAAATACAGCATGTTCGGGGCGCCTTTTTTGGCCGTGCGCCAGCGCTTCAGCCGCGACAGGATGCCTGAACCGGACGCGCCCGGAACGCCAGTCTTTGCGTGCACGAAGCCGATCTTTTCGTAAAATCCCCCCACTTCCGGGTCGGCGCCGACCACCACTATCCTGCAGCCAATATTTTCGGCAAGATCCCTGGCGTAGTCGATGGCCCACAAGACCATGTTCCTGCCCACGCCCCTGCGCTCGTATTCTTCGTGCGTGGCCAAGTGGCTTATCACCAGCCCGGGAACCGGCCCGTACGTGTCTATGTTGAGGCGCTTTTGCTCGGTATCTGGCACGTGGGCTGCCGCCAGCACGATGTACCCCACAATCCGGCCTTCGTGCATGAAGGCATAAGTCCGCCCCATGCCGACGCTTTGATCGTACAGCGCGCTTACCCGCAGATACTCTTCAAACTCCGGATCGGAGCACCTGAAATCCCCGAGATTCTCGGTCCCGGTTATCTTTTGGGGACAGAGCTGGTCGTGCCCGATAGGTTCGCGCGCCAATTCACACCCCCGCAGCACGACAAAATATGCGCCGGGGCCGCCCGCGGGCGGCTAGTCGCGGCGAACCGCGTCCGGCACTTTGGTGTGCTTGGACCACTTTCTGGCCTCCTTCATAATCTCCCTCTGCTTGGGGGTCTGGCCTTTTTTCAGGTTCTCCACCATGGTCTTCCACTCTTCCGAGCTCAGGGGCTTGGGGTACCTCAATACCATGCGCCGGCCCCGGAAGCGTTCTTTTTTATGTGTATGCCGGCCCGGCGCTGGAACTTAGGCGGACCTAATTTCGATATAAGAGACGGCCCGGCGCTGGAAAAGGCAAGGCAGGCACGGGCGCCGAGATCCGCGATGGGCTGCGGGGCATCCGGGTTGCCAGGTTGCGAATGCGCGGGCAGGTCGCCTGAACGGGCCCGCCGCTTCAAGAGTTATAAGGCACTAAGGTACCCTACGGTACGAAATGAGAACCAACAGGCGCCACCATACGGTCTCCCGCTTCTACCTGAAGGTAACTGTTCACGTAGTGCCTGAATTTTCACCCCTTGGTGAATTTTTTTGACAGCAGCGATCTAAATACTAGTACGTTTTACGCCAGCCGTTGGATTGCAGGGAAGCGACCCGCAAGTGCGCCGAGTGGAAGCACAAGTTCAAGGGGGCAAGGACCGAGCTGCAGCAGGTCAAGATGCGGCTGAACGTCGAGACGGACAGGGCCGACCGGGCCGAGCGCGACAAGCTGCGCTCGGATGCCGAGAATGCGCTCCTCAGGCAGGCGCTCGAAGACGAGAGGGAGGCGAGGCTCAAGTCCGACGACAGGTCGGCGCGGCTCGCCCGCAGGGTGAAGGAGCTGGAAAAGATCAACAAGATCCACGACAACGCGCACACCCCGTCGTCCAAGATGACGTACACCCAGAAAATGATCGCCGCCAAAAAGAACAGGGACAGGCCCAAGTCCGGCAGGAAGCAGGGCGCGCAAAAGGGACACCCGGGCAAGACCAGCAAGCCCGAGCCCACCGAGTTCGAGGAGCACACGATGAGCGAGTGCCCCAACTGCGGGTCCGACAGCATAAAGAACACCGGGCAAAAGACCCGCAACGTCACGGAGTCTCCTCCCCCCGCGAAGCCGGTCACCACGCGCCACACGATAAACGTCTACGAATGCTGCCGGTGCGGCCAAAAGGGCATGGAGCCCGACGCCGGCCTGCCGAGCGCCGGCGAGCTGGGCCGCAACGCGTGCGGGCGCGTCGTGAGCAACTTCGACGACCGCCTGACGCACAGGATGAACGCCCGCAGGATGGGCCGGGACGGCCTGGCGGTCTCCGTAGGCACGGTAAGCAACGTGCTGGCCAGGGCGGGCCGCAACATGAAGCCGTTCGTCGAGGCCATGATCCTGGCCATGCAGCGCGCCGGCGTGCTGCACATCGACGAGACGTCGTTCAAACTCAATCCATGTGCCCTACCTATAAGACTTGCACTCTAGCCGACGCCTAGCAGTCTATAGCATACGCTCAGTGACGTTCCTGGCCTCCACGGCCCGTAGATGAAGTTCGGACAGTCATCCATTCGAGGCGATGCTTCCATCCCTCAGGATCATTCTTCATCCCTTTGTCAGGATATTATGTAAATACAGGGCCGGGGCCTAGGGTTTCCCCTAGCCGCCACTGAGTTTCCCACAACTTAATTCCTGACCGTAATTCGGCACGAACGCCCGGTTTTCCCTGAGCATCCAGTAAATCGTCTTTAATATTTTCGCGGCGGCGGCCACCGCCGCCTTCGCCATCCCCCTCTTCTCCGCAAGGCGCCTGTAGAATATCGAAATGTCGGAGTCTGGCGCGTAGCGCACGTGCGCGTGCAGGCACTCGGTCAGCACCCACCTCAGTATGGAGCTGCCGCGGTGGGTTATCGGCCCGTAATGGACCGCGTCTCCGGACGATCTTACGGACGGGACCATCCCCGCGTAAGCGCACAGCTTTGCCGCGCGCACGAACCTGCCGATGTCGTCGATCTCCGAGTCGATCACGAGCGCGGAATAGTCGCCTATGCCTGGGATCGTCTTTATGATCTGCGCGGCCGGGCTCTGCTTCACCGCGTCGCGTATCCTTCCGTTCATCCTCGCAATCTGGAGGTTGAGGGAGTCTATCAATTCCAAGAACGCGTTTATCCTGTAGTTTTCGAGCGCCCGGACCTGCCTGATCCAGCCTTCGCTGAACGGGGTTCCCTTGGGCCGCACGTGCGACTGGAGCAGTATGGCGTGTATGGAGTTTTTCATGGCGGTGCGCGTGTGCGTCAGTTTCTGGCGGTGGCGCACCAAGTCCCTGTTCTTCATGTTGGTCTCCGACGCCACGTGGCATGTGGCCAGGTACCCGCCCCTCCCCATGTCGGCCAGGGTGAACGCGTCCACCTTGTCGGTCTTTTTCTTGGACTCTGCGATCACCCTGTTCAGGTACGGGTTCGTCAGTTTCACGTCGAGCCCGAGATTGTCGCGTATGTAGAAAAACGTCGCCTTCCACACCGACGACGATTCGAGGAACACCTGCGCGTCCTTCGGGATGTCCTTCATCGCCTTCCCGATGGCTTCGGGGGTGTTCGGTATGCTTCCGTTGCCTATCTCGCTCCCTCCCTCCGTCATGCAGCATATCTGTATGGTCTTTTTGTGTACGTCGAGCCCGACGAATTTTACGTCCATCATGCGGTCGGAAAAATTTTCCCTAATTTTTTTGTTTGCGTTTGCCTTGGCGGGCCGCCTTCGGCCGGCGGCCTTCGCGCCAGAGGGCGGCGACGGCCTCCCAGCCCTGCGGGCCGGCCCTACCCGGACCGGATGCCCCTTGTCGCAGGAATCATCTGAATCCCTCCCTTGCCGCACATAGGATTACGGCGAGCTCGTCTGGGTGTGGATCTTCCTCGACCCTCTGACGGGCAACTCGCTGTTCGTGGTGCGCCCGAGCAGGGGGCGCGACGTGCTGCGCGACGTGCTGCCCGGATTCAGGGGAGTGATCGTCTGCGACGGGTGGAGGTCGTACAACGGGTGGAGGCGCCAGCGCTGCTGGGCGCACATCCTGCGCGAGGCCAGGTACCTGCTCCGGGCGCACCCCGACAGCGCGGCCGCGCGCGACATACTCGAGAGGCTGCGCGGCGTCTTCGAGACCGCGTGCGGCGCGTCCGGAAAGCGCATGAGCAAGGCCAGGCGCGCCCGCGTCCGCGCGGCGCTGCTGGGCCACGTGCGGCGCATCATAGACGACAACTGGGGCAGCTCGGTCTCGCGGCCGTTCCTCGGCAAGCTGGAAGGCGCGGCCGACGACCTGTTCGCGTTCGTGCTGGACCCGCGCATACAGCCGACCAACAACGCGGCCGAGCGCGGCCTGCGCGAGATAGTCATCCACCGCAAGATCCGCGGCAGCCTCAGGGCGGAGGAGAGTATGGAGATCTACGGCAACATCTTCACGTGCATCGCCACCTGGAAGAACCAGGGCCTGGACTACGTGAAGGAGCTGCTGCCGTACGCGTAAACGGGCCTAAACGACGTGAACAGTTACACCTGAAGTATTTTGCCGCCGCCGACAAGGTCATGATTTACCAGTTTGACAAACTGAAAAACGAATGCGTGCGCACGGACGTCGACAACGTCGACGTCCACCGAGATTTCTACCTGGAAGAGATCCTGTCGCAGTTTGAGACCGTGCAGGCGCCGTCCATGCGCAGGCTCATCAAAGGCAAAAGCTACTACGCCCTCGGCGAGACGGATCGATACAACGTGCGCCTTTTTGTCAAACACATGGGGGTGCGGACCGAACAGGCGCGGTACGACATCCTGCCCCTGGCAGGCCAGCTTGCCAGATACTCGCCCGCAAGCAAGATCCCAGATCCGCGCCACGCGCAAAACGACATGATCCGGGACGGAGACGCGCTGCGAGAGATGCATTTCACCGTGGTAGAGAACAAGACCGGCGTGCCGTTCATCACGTCGGACAACCCGGTCGCTGATTTCCTCATCGAGTCCCACCTGCCGCTGACGCCGGAACTCAGTCTTGCGCTTCACCACGGAGGCGTTTTCAAGAAAGCCGAGCGCGTGGAACTGCGGGACGAAAGGCACGTACGCTACCAAAACCTCGTGCAGCTGTGCAACGCCGGCAGGTTCGCGCACTCTCGGTCTGAATTCTGGCCGAGCCGGGAAACGCTCGACGTGGCGCGAAACTGGAGAAAAGTCAGCAGGTACGGCGAGCACAATTTTTGCAACGCCCGCTGCGTCAAGCCCCGGTCGTTGCCGGGCGCACTGCCGTACGAATTCGATCTGCTAAACCCCGGCGACGCGCGGCTGCTCAGGGCCGTCCGAGACGGGACTTGGTTTGGGCGCTGGTCGCAGGACTATGTGGTGTTTCGGATGCTGCGGGCTGTCCTGCTCGAGCGCAGGCGCGCAGGCCAAATGCCGGCGCGCCTGCCCGGGTGGGGAAGCGCGGGCACGAGAGGCCTCGGAAACTCAGCAACGGGCAGGCTCGCAAAATGCGGCGCGGACCTCTGGAATCTCGGGACTCGCTTTGGATAGCGGGGCGCGCCGCGGGGGCCGCCTGCCGTAGTCTGTAGGTACCCGTAGTTAAGCGGACGGGCGCGCCGCCTTTTCCGGAGCACACCGCGTGTGTGCCCAGACCGCCACGCTGTCGCGCACGCAAGCCGCTTGGCACGGCATCTCGCATATCCGAATGCCTCGCGAGTTCGCCTCTATGGCCGACTCTGGAAGGAGCGCGGTGTCGCTCCAAGGGGCCTTCGGGCATGCAAACGACCTCCGTCCTTGCGGCCACGGCCCCGTTCAGGTTCCGCATATCGGGCCAAAGACCGCCTGCGCCAATGCGCGGTACTCTAACGGAGACATGCCCTCAACAGGGGCCGGTCCGCCCGAGAGCCGGGCGCGCGCCTCGAGCCGGATGCGGCGCCTACAGAGCGCGGCGCCCGCGCCGAATCCTGGGACTCAAAGTCTACTGCCGCGTCTATGTGTCGGGCAACCCGCCGATCCGAACGGAGAATTCGCCTACGGATAAAACCTGCGCGTCTGCGAACTCCTGTCCCATCCGACCAAACGATCCAAATCGCCCAAGTGGTGCCCTTCCTCTTTGTGGACACGCATACCGGCAGATTCAAAGCTGCGCGACAGTCGCAAACAACGATCGCTCAATCCGTAACACAGATATGACCACGCTTTTTTAATTATCATGCGGTATGGGTTCGGCGTTCGGTATATATGTATAGCGATCGCGGCGTTGCGTTCTATAGTCCCAAAAGTAGTCCACCCCCCCGCCAGAGGGGAAGCCGCCCGGGGCGCTACTGGAGTGGAAATGGAGGTGGGTGGGTGTGACTGGCCGCCGGTTTGAGGCATATAGGGCCAAGCCGCGCGTGCAGGCCGTGAAGCGCCTCAAGGAATCGCAGGTGAGGTGGTTAGTCCGGGAAAAGTGCAAGGGCAACCGGGCCAACGCCGAAATCGCATCTGCCATGAAGGTGTCCGTCTCGTGGGTGCAAAAGATCGCCAGGCGGTACCGGGGAGTCCGGCCTGCCGACATAGTCCATTTGCTGCCCATGGGCAGGCCGGCATCGACGCTGCTCGGCAGAAGGGAGCACTCGGCCGTCCTGTCCGCCAAGGAACGGCTCAGGCACGGGGCAGGCAAGATCGAGGGAGAGATCGGGAGGCGCACGGGAATACATATCCCGCACAACGCCGTACACGGGGTGTTGCGGGACGAGGAACTGGCCGAGAGGAATCCGAAAAAGAGCAGGAGGCGCAAGTGGGTCAGGTACGAGCGCAGGTACTCAAACTCGATGTGGCACACGGACTATGCGGAGCTTACGGATGGAAGCTGGTTCCTCGCTTACATGGACGATGCTTCACGTTACATCACCGGATATGGAATATTTTCCAACGCTACCAGCGCCCACGCCATCGAGGCGCTGCGCGAGGCGGTGGCCAAGCACGGCAAGCCGGCCGCCATACTGACGGACCGCGGGGCGCAGTTCTACGCCCACGAGTCGGAGGGCAAGAAGCGCGGCAAGACCGAATTCCAAAAAGAGCTCGACCGGCTGGGGATCCGGCACATACTGGCCCGCGTCAACCACCCCCAGACCAACGGCAAGCTGGAAAGGTTCCACCGGGAGCTGAAAAAGCACCTGCCGTCTTTCGAGGCAGAATCGGCCATGTCGCGCGCCGGGCGGAAGGTCTCCCACGTCGGGGGCCCGTTCCACACCCTCGGTCCTCAAGACCCCATCGAGATGCTGATCGACTGGTACAACAACGATCGGTGCCACGCCTCCCTGGACGTAGACTCGGGCGAGACGCCAGCTGGGGCGTTCGCCAGGAAGATGGCCCCCAAGGAGGTGTCTTTGGCTGATGTTGAGGCCGAGGAAGGCGCTCGGTGAGGGGGGGGGGGTGGACTACTTTAGGATACTACAATCGCGGCGTTGCGTGCCCGTACCCGACAAACACGGGCAGTTTGCCGGAGCCAAATACGGCGATGTCTTTGACACCGCGCGTATCCAATGTATGCTAAAGCATACAATAACATCTGATGAATAGTATCAGGCCGCCAGATTGGCGGCGCGTCCGGCGGGCGCTAACCGCACGCACCCGTAGCAAAACTCCGTCGTCCGCATCTTGCAACGCAGCCTGGGCATCAAGCACTGCGCGGCGGGCTGACGCCTGGGGCATCCGTCCCAACCAAGTACGGGGGCGGTACCGTATATAAAAGTATAAATGCTTGCTCCTCGGCGCCGCTACGTGGACGAAAAATCCGGGGCGCCCGACAGGATCGAGGAATGCGACGGCGGGGGTTTTGTAGACCTGGCATCAAAGAAAATACCGAAAATCGAGAGTTCGTGCGACGAATTCAAAGAGTTGGCGTACGCAGAACGGGTTGAAACGCTGGACGGGTTGGACGGCAGACGGCTCGCCTTTGAAAAGAGTAGAAGGGCCGCATCACGCAGGCAAGTTGCCAGGGCTGTCTGCGCTATGGGAAACAAGGACGGGGGCTTTGTGCATCTGGGCGTCCGGCGCGACGGAACTGTAGCGGGCTTGGAAAAAGACATGGCGCTGCTCGGCTTTACAGACTACGAAGACCAGATGTGGAACCACATAATTGATTCAATAAAGAACCTTGTCAAGGACGACGCGTTCGTCTCGACAAAGATCCGGGCGGGTTTTCGAAATATGGGCGGCTCCACGATCTGCATAATCCAAGTCCTGCCGTCTGACATGCCGCTATTCTTGCACGGTTCCAAGAACAAAGAGTTCTACGTCAGAGGCCCGGGGCCCCGCTCTGGCATGCTGAAAGGCCCGAGCATGGAGAGGTATATCTTTGGTCGGTTCCGCGTAGTCTGCGACGGGGGAGGAGTCCTGCAGAGTGTCTCGGACATCGCGCGAAAGATGGACCGCCTCAGCAGGGGCACCATCAGCGGCATTTCCACGAAAATACGCAGGACGGCAATACCGTTCGGGGATCGCGTCTCGGAGCTGGAAAGGGACCTGGTAGAAAGCGGCAAGGTGGCGGTCATCGGAGAAAGGGGATCGGGCAAGAGCGTCCTGCTGTGCCACGCCTACGGGCGGCTCGCCGCAAACCGGCCGGCGTTTTTCGTAAGATGCGACCAATACCTGGGCGTCGAATCGTTTGAAGAGCTGGACAGAAAGATAATGCCGGGGCGGAGTTTCACGGACACCGTGCACGGCGTAGCAAGGCACGCGCCGCCGGTGATAATTTTCGATTCCGTCGACGCGATCGGCAGGAACAAAAAAACCATGGACGCCTTCCAGTACATGCTGAAAGAGATTTGGGGGAACGACAGAATCAGCACCGTCATCTCTGTCCGAAGCTACGACTACGAGTATTCGGAGATCATAAAAAAGACAGACTGGGGGAAGGAATACGCCATGAAGCCGCTCGCCGATTCCGAGGTAGAGGCGGTGCTCTCGGATCTGGGCAACCCCAACGTGCCCGACGAACTGAGGGGCGTGCTGCGCAACCCGTTCCGCCTCAACCTCCTGGCCCTCATACTTGGAAAGGCGCCTGACGCTGACTTTGCGGATGTGCGGCACGAGGCCGATCTGTACGATAAGCACTGGGACGAGTGCGTGGAAAAGACGGACGGGCCCGCAGAGGCGCGGGGCGTCCTGTACAGCGTCTCCCAGAAAATGCTGGAAACGCAGCGGGTTTCGGTACAATACGACCACTTTGGGGATCCGGGCCAGATGGCCCAAATCTGCAGCGGCAACGTGCTCGTTAGGAATCGGGGCTCGCTGGAATTTTTCCACCACGCGTACCTGGACTACGTGGTGTCCAGGCTCATCCTCGAGGGCAAGGGCGTCGTGGACTTTGTCTCAAAAGACAAGTACAACATGTTCCTGCGGCCTACGATCGTCTTCGCCCTGTCGCTGCTCCACAATCGTGATCCGGCGCGGTTTACCAGCACGATGGAGCGGATGCTACAGTCGGATCTAAAGTACTATTGGAAGATATCGGCGCTTACGGCCATGTCGCAGATCGGCGGCTTGGAGGGGCAGGACTTTTCCAAGATCGGCGCTCTGCTCACCGGGGAGAAAATGCTGCAGAGGCATTTTCTAGCGGAAGCCGCCAAACGGGCCAACCCGTTCTGGTTCGAGCTGTGGAAAGGCACCGCCTTTGCAGAGTGGATTTCGGATCCGGGCATAAACGCCTATTTCCTGATGGGCTATCTGCGGTCGATCGCGGACAAAGTCGACGGCGAAGACCTGTTCCGTGCGATACAAAAGATCGTCGGACGCCTGGGCAACAGTTCCGCCCAGCGACACGCGGTGGAACTGGCGGCCGGGATCGACGCGAGCGGGAGGGCGGACTGGATGTCCAAGATGGCTACCAACGAGCACGTGCACGTGCGGGCGGGGCTGGCAGAGTCGCTCCCGAAACTGCTCGATGCGTGCCCCCAAGCCGTCCCAGGCATATTCTGCGACCTGTTTACGTACGAGGAAAAGTCAAAGGAAAAGACCACCGCCGCGTCGTACGGCACGTTCAGCCTGACGAGCAGCCTGCGTCAGGAGAACATGATGGTGGTCTGGCGGCTGGGCGAGTTGTTCCCGTCGCTGCTGGAAAAAGACCCGGCCCGAATGGTACGCGCAGCCGTGCGGCTTTTTGAAGGGATGTACTCTTTCGAACTGAAGAGACGGGAAGGGCGCATAGTGGAAGGCGGCGCAAAGTACTCGATGCACGGTTTGGACGCGCAGAGCAAGATTCTCAAAAGCGTCAAGGAACACATGGCCAAGTGCGACGCAAAGGATCTACGCGAGCTTGCCGCCGTCGCTGGCGGCACCAAGCTGGCCGCGTTCCGCTCCATTAGGATGGACGCCATGGTGTCCAAGAAGGAAGAGTTCCTGCAGGAGATATTAGACGACATATCCGACCCTCAAGTCTACGATGTGGGTTCCATGACGGACAGCGTCCGCGCGGCCATCAGCGCCATTTCGGACAGGCTGGACAAGGATCAGACGCGCCGCCTGCTGGACACAGTCATGGGCATACGCCCCCCTGAAGGAAAGCGCGAAGCTTGGAGGGCCGAGGCGGCGCTCAGGCGCAGGGCGGAGTTTCTGTCCGCGTTCCCGCGCGACGCGCTGGAGCCGGAGCACCTTGCCGTCTTGGACAGCCCTCCCCCGGAGCGCCGCGCGCCCGAAATAACCTACGAGCTTGCAAAGCGGGAAGCCGAGCCCGATCCCAAGGAAATCGCAAAGGCGTATCTTGGCGGCAAGCGCGGCCAGTCCGAGGTAAAAGTCCTGTGGGGCTTGCTGGATCTTTTGGACGAAGGGGCAGATCTTGGAAAAAATACCGCCTGCATACGCCGGCTGCTGGACGACTGCAAGGATCATCCAGACCCCGCAGAAGACTCAGAGCCCGAGCGGGGCAACTTTATCACGCTGGGCTATACGGTCCGCGGGCTGGCGGCCGAATGCGCCGTCGTGACGGTGAGCAAATACAAGGACGCCTCGCTCGTGCCGCTCGTGAAAGAGCTGTCAGGGGACGGCGTGAACTTGGTGCGCTGCAGCGTGTGCAAAAGGCTGGCAGAGCTGGCAGACTACGACTACGGCCTGGCCTACGAGATCGCCCTGGAATACAGCTGCGAGCAAGACCTGCACGTGCAGTTTTACGTGCCAGACATGATCAGGGTGGCCGCGGGCAAGGATCCCGCCCAGGCGTCTGTCCTGCTGGAGAGCGCGGTGCGCGCAGGCAACAAGTCCGAGCTTGTCAGCAGCTACCTGCTTTATCTGGCGCTGGTCGAGGGCGAGCCAAGAGCAAACAGCCTGCTGGACGGGGCGCTAGGCGATCCGTCAGAGAAGGAGATTCGCATGAACCTGCCCTTCCAGCTGAAGCAGTTCTTCCCGCGATTCGAGGATCAGGTCCTGCGCATGTTCTACCGGCTCTTGGGCGATCCGGACAACGAAGTCCGCGAAAAAGCGTCGTTCTTCCTTTTCGGCCTGATAGAAGACAACGCGGGCGCAGACGACGGACTGCTGGGCAAGATCGCGCCGCATCTGGACCGCATCGCGTCAGAGACCGGGCGCGAAAGGTGGGATCCGAGGCTCTTCGAAGAACTGGTGCGGTTTTTGGAGCAGTTCTGGCAAGAGATGCCCGCCAAGTCTATAGAATACCTGGAAAAGATCGCCGGCGTCAGGGAATACGTGGCGGGGCAGCCGGCTTTGGCCGACGGATCGGTGAACGTGCTCTCGGGCCTGCTCAACAGCCCGCGGGCCGACGGAGAAACGCAAAGGTGCCTTGACATACTGGACACGTACGTGATGGCCGGATGGCCCAATGCCCTGGAACTGGTGACGGCGATGGAAAAGCGCGACTGAGTTTTTGGGCGTGCCGTCGACCTGACCGGGCGCGAGGTTCCCACGCCCCCGGCCTCCACGAGGGCCGTCTCATTTCTGTCGGGGCGCTAGTCTGGAACGGCGCGGATCGAGGTGCGCCGAACCGGCCGCCCGCGCAGGCACGCCTCGGATCGAAAGGCGGCCGGTGGTTCCGCCGGATCCGCGACCTGTCAGAGCTGCGGGCGAACGGGCCGCCGGCCGGGCCCGAGATTGCTATCGCCGGCGCGCTCGCGCGGGTCGCGGAGTCGGGCAGTCTTTGGGAAGAGAATGCCCGCCGGCAGGCCGCGGCGCGAACGCGCCTTTGCAAGCCCCGCCGTCCGGCTAGTTTCGCATTTTTTCCACTTTGGTTCTGAGCGTGGCTATCTCCACGCCGTCCTGTTCGAGCATCTCGAATATGGGAGGTAGCAGGCTCGTGTCCCGCTTTACCGCGGCGACGTTTGCTTGCACGCTGGAGGATGCCTTTTCCAAGCGTTCTATTTTTCCGTCAATGTCTGCCAGCCTAGCCTCGATTCTGTCGAACCGCTTGTACATGTACTCGTGGGATGTGTTTAGGTTTTTGACGAGAGCCTTTACGAACGCGTTGAACTGTTCGGCAGTCACCGAGTTGTTGGACGCCACGGTGTTGGGGTACGCCCCGGGACATATTAACATTGTGTTGTACTATACGGTACGCTTGCTCCGCATGCCGTGACCGGGCGTCCGGCGAGCCCGACACGGCCACTTTTGGCGTGCGCGGCCGGGACGGCCGGAGTGATGTACCCACGCCCTCGCCACCCGCACGTCCGCCTAGCGCCGAACCTTGGCCCCGGGGCACCTGCCGTCCCTACATGAGTGCGCGCGGCACGGCACCTTGCAGGATCGTTGCCACGGCCCGCGACATCGGCCTGTCCGGCTCCTGTGTATGCTTCGTGGCGCGGGCGTTACCGGGACAGCCGCCCGTCGCGTACGTGTCCAAGACGCCGAGGCCAGGATCGAAGAGCGTGTCCAAAAAGATGGCAAAGGCACTTGGCCAGAAGAGGCGGCGCGGAGCCGGGCTACGCGGTAGGCTAGCGCGGCCAGACGGCAAGGGACGCAAGAGGGGCCCGTCGGATGGGCACGGTAGCGCCTGCTTGGCCGCCCCCCGCGCTGCGGGCATTCCGTCTCGGACGCTGGGTGGAGGTGAATGCGTGCCGAACACAACAGACGCAACTTTTATTGGCGGTCGGTTCTCAGACAGACCGTTTGGGTCATTTCAGGCGCGACGCGCGCAAGACAGGCGGCGGGTACCAGTCCGCAGAAAATTCAAAACCCGGAGCCAAGATCCCCTCGCCTTGGTATGTTTTCGGAAGATTGGAGCGGGGACTGCAAGTCAACCAGCTAAACTTCATAGAGAACCACATCGGCTCGTACGAACTTTTTGAGCGGATGATGGGCTTCCAGTATTTCATCAACAATACAGTCACCCAATCACTAGAGGTTATGAGTAATCTACCAAATCTCGAATAGAAGTCATGCGTAATCCCCCGGAGTCCGGCCCCGGGCCGGCGCGCAGCGCCGCTACACATGCATGAATATTGATAATATTACGCGGACAGAGCCGTATCCGCAAAGGCGCGTGCGGCGACAGCCTTGAGAGAGTTTCTGCCCTTCTGCCGCTCTTCGCGGCCGCAGTTAGCGGCTGCGCGCCGTCTTGGGCCCCGGCTTCTTGCCCTTGCGGTGGGTGTTGTTCTTGTCCGGCGAGCCGGTGAGCAGGTGCAGGTTCACCAGTCCGGTGACCACGATCAGATCCCTCCTCGCGGTTTTCTTGGGGCGGCGCACCCGGTGCCTCAGCCGAGCGAACGTCTTGATCCTGCGGTTGGTGTGCTCTATCTTTACGCGCCTGCGGTTCACCCGGCGGTTGTGCGCCCTGGCCTTCTTGGTCTTGCTCTCGGCCCGGGGCAGCGGCATCTTTATCACGGCTCCGGGGTGGTCCTTCTCCAGGCCCCTGTACCCCTTGTCCACCAGCTCTACCATCTGCATGGCGCCGCTCTTCCCCTCCAGGCACTTTGTGACCAGGCCCAGGTCGGCCCCCAATTCGCGCAAAACGGTCAGGTCGTGGGTGCTGCCCGGAGCCAGTTCGCTCACGCCCATTATCGCCCCGTTGATGTTGGTGTCTATCGAGACGTTGTCCGCGATGTCCTTTTTTCTGCCGTTGTAGCTCTTTTTCCTCTCTTTGGCGTCGGTGGGGCGCTCCTTGGCCATGAGCATGCCGTCGGTGGTCTTGACGTTGCCCGGCATCGTCTCGCCCGGATCGCCGGCGGCGCCCGGCTCGAGGCCGGCCGCCTTTTCGAAGGCGGCCATCACCTCTGCCAGCACGTTCTGGATCTCCTCGGGGGTCTTGGCCTTTCTTATCCTCTCGGCGATGTTGTCCCCGGTGGGCAGAAATTTGATCAGCACCTGCGCCACGTACTCGCAGTACCTGCTGACGCTGGTCTGGCTGACGTTGTGGATCGACGCCACGTAGTCCTGCGAGGCTCCGTGCCGGAGGTACTCCAGGTAGATGAACAGCATGTGCCTGGGCGCCAGGGCGCAGCGCCGCCCGGCGGAGCTTTCCGTGCCAGGCTTGCCCCAGTACAGCGGCGAATTCGGATCCTTGGCCATGTACCTGGCCAGCGCCGCCGCCGCCCGGTGGAAGTTGAGCGCCCTCATCCCGGTCTTGATCCCCAGCACCCTGTCATCGGCTAGGTACGAGTCTATCATTACGACGGTCGCCAGCATCACGGCGTCGAATTCGGAGAGGCCCGTCGCTTCCGCCATGAACTTTAGCGCGCGGCCCTGCGTTTCCGGCGTCGGAATGGCCCTCGGCCTGCCTCTTGCCATGGCCGCGAGGGCCCGGATCGCCGGATCTTAAGGTTTCGATCAGAATTCTTTAGACAAGAAGTCTAGAAAAGTTGATTCATTGCGCGCGGCCCGCCGCGCAAAACTGAGACTGAGGGGGATTACGCATGACTTCTAATATCCGTGCCTAGAAAAACTCAACCGGCGCGTTTACGCAGACTCTACTCAACCAAAAAGGCGTGCCGGAGGATGCTTCTGATCAGGTCATGGCCGACGCCGCCATTCTTGGGATTCTGGAACAGAACATCCTGTACATGTTTTCTGCACTTCGCCCGCTCGAACAAGGATCCGTCCACGCCTATTGCGCGCTTGTGCGCCCGGTGCTCGAATCCGTACACAAATGCTTTTTCCTGATGAAGCATCCGGAGAGCACCAAGAAGTTTTTGCTGTCAGAGACGTACGATGCGTGGAAAAGAACCCAACAGTACGAAAAATCACCCGCAACCCCTCAAGCGTTCCTCGAATCTGACGCAGCTCAGTGGGCCTTGCGCGGCCGAAAAATCACACCGGACGAATTTAACAAGTTTCGCGACAACCACACAAATTACAGAATAAGGGCAAAAATCTACGAAACAGATACGCTGAGACACCAGCACAGTTTCTACTCGATGCTGAACACCAGCTCGCACGCGAACATACTCAGATCTCTGGAAGACACGGCTCTGTCAGAAGACAGGGCGATGAAGGTTCTCACCGATCTGTCTTTTTTCAACCTGTTCCTTATGTTCAATTCCCAGTACAAGACGTTATGCGAGCTGGGCCTCATGGAAGAGGCAAAGCGGTTCATCGTGGACGCACAGCAGAGCCTAAAAGTCCACCTGGGAGTCACGTCCTTGTACCCGGACAAAAAAGGATACTCGGACATTCTGGTTTTGGCGCCAAGGCGGAAGAAACGAAGTCGGCGCCGCGGCTCGCTGCCCGCCAGAGACCGGCGACGAGTCACGGTATGAGAATCCGGCCAAACGGCGTTTGCCGCCCGTGCTGAGGCAGCCCCGCCGGAATCCCCGCGCGGCGTTGACGGACGCGGCAGAGGCCGCCCGGGCACGGGCGGGCGCGCCGTCCGGAATCTTCGAGGCCGCATGCAAGAATAGCCGGGCAGCCAAGCCTTCCCGGCGGGCCGGCTACATGTAAAACTTGTACTCGTGCCTCAGATCGTCGTCGTCCACGTACGCCATCACCTCCCCTACGCGCCTGGAGAAGAACAGCGTGATGGGCTGCGCTAGGCTAAAGTCGGCGCTGTTCCAGTTCATCTTGCTAAGGGCCAGGATCTCTGCCAGCACCGTCTCCGGAAAGAAGAAACGCCCGGCCTACAGGCACGAACCTCGACATTTGGCGCGACATTGGTAAACACGAGGGCGACGGGCCGCGCCCGCGCGGATGCGGCAGGCCAGCCGATGCCGGCCCCGTCAGGGCGGCGGCACTGGCCACATCCCACCCGAGATGCGCGCGGAGCAGGCGCGCCCGCCTTCCGGACGCCGTTTCGGCCCGCTTGGCCGCGTTAGTGATCGGGAACCGCCCTCCAATCGGCCGACATTCTGGGTTAACCGGTTGGTATGGAAATGTATAAATCTACGGCTCGATTTCTAACAGAACGTGGGGAACACCATGGATGACAGCAACCAGCTGTTTTCGCAACACATGGGCCTAGAGAAAAAAGAACTCCAGACAAATTCTATGGACAATGATCTACGGATGCGCATTTGGAACGTTATGTACAAATTTTATTTTGATCAAAGTTGTTTCTATAACAATAGGCACAAGAATATAAAATTTGTACATGAACCCATAACGAAATCGCAGATATTTTCAAAGATTTTTGACAGCATTTTCAAGGAAGACGCGAGTAATTATCTCCACATCACTGATGTTAAAGACAGATTCTCTAAAATAAAATGGTATAAGGTTTATGACTTAGTTGATTTTATGTTATTAAACTTCCCGCTCAACACGGACGCCCTCCGAGACGAACTCAACCGGGTTTTGAAAGAAGAATCCGCAGGCTACCGCATCGGAGACAACAAAGTCATTCCCATAACGAACAAGCTCGAAATGGACGAGGTATCAAAAGCACAGCACACGGCCATGGACGAAATCAACAAACATGTAAGATCCTCCGTCGCTCTCCTGTCAAACAAGGAAAGCCCCGACCCACCCAACGCCATAAAAGAAGCCATAAGCGCAGTCGAGGCGCTGTGCAGGAAAATTTCGGGCGACAACAACGCATCCCTCGGCCAAGCGCTGTGCAAGATCAAAGAGAAACGCCCCAAACTGATCGACGGGCATCTAGAGGAAGCCGTGAAAAAACTATACAAGTTCTCCAACGACTCGAGCGGCGTGAGGCATTCGCATGCAGAGGGCAAGACCCAGGTAAGCTTTGACGAAGCCAAGTTCATGGTGGTGGTCTGCTCTGCGATCGTGAATTACCTGATCATGAGGCACGGTGACTGGGAGGCGTAGCCCGCCGGCCGGGCGTCGCCGGAAAGCCCGCCTGCGGGCGCGGTTTTTGACAGAAGGCGTCTCGGCCGCGGGCAGCGCAAGCCCGTCCGAACAACGGCTGGCCGACTGCGCCCGCGCGTTTCCATAGAGGCGAAACGGACTGGTCGCAAAGACGCGCCAGAGGCGGCCTCAAGATCTGCCAAGCGCCGCCTGCCAGATACCAGCAGGGCGCTCCATGATTGCCCGATCCGCCGGGTGCGGCCAGGCTGCCGAACTCGGTTCGGGTGTCGGCCGGTCCTGCGATGCCCGCCGCCATAAACCGCTGGCCCTTCGGTCGCTTTGGTCAGGCTGCGCGCGCGGGTCTTTGTCACACGGCGGGGCCGCGGCCGGCCCGCCATCCAGCCCATCGCAACACAGACGGCCAAGATACAGGACGGTACAATCGGTTAACCCAAAAGTTCCGCCGGCGGGCTCAGTTTCTGATCGCGGACGCTGTCGGGCGGGGCGAAACGGCGGCAACGCCAAAAACTCGGGCTCGTCCGGTCCCGTTCCAGGCGCGGACCGAGTAGGCCGGCGCGCAGCGCCGCCGGCCGGATCCGGGCGCAGGCAGGAACCGGGCTACGGGGGGCGCGGCGCCGGCGCTGCCCGCCGCCGGGAACGCGCCGCCCGCCCAGCGCGGGAATGCCGGATATCGCCAAAGACCGCCATCGCGCCGCCGTCCAGGCAAAGGCTGAAAGCCCGGCTCCCGTTCGAGCGCGAGGCGCGCATGGCGTGCGCTCGCGAAAAGCGCCGCGGCCTCCAGGGACGGGATCGGCAGGCTACGCGGGGGCGGGGCCGGCCACCACGCCTGCGAGGACATCGCCGTCATGAGGTCCCTGCCGGGCATGAAGGCGGTGCGTCCTGGCGATCCGGTCGAGGCGCGCGAGCTGCCGCTCCAGCGCCACCGGATGGAAGGGCCCGTCTATTTCAGGCTGGGCAGGAACGGCGAGCCGGACGTGCACGCGGACGCCGAAAACGCGCGGTTCGGCAGGGCCAAGGCGTCGGACGGAAAGGACGCGGCCCTGTACAGCATGCGCACCATGAAGCCGCTCGGTTCGGAAAAGATGGCAGATCTGGCATCGCCGAAAGTGCTCTAGTGGCCCTCCAAGCGCGCGGCCGGGGCCTCGGGCACCTGCACCGCAGAGGCCGCAGCGCAGGCCGGCGGCGCCAAGCTCGCGCTCCGCGCCAAGCCGCTACTATTTATACAGTTCATGTCATCCGGAACCGTGATAAAGATGTACGGCGAAAATTACAAGCTCTACGGGGCAGACTGTGGGACTCTGGACGAGGTGCTTGCCAACATAGACGCAGATCTCCGCGCCGACCGACAGCTTCAGGTAACGATGCCCGTGATGATGATGGGCAAACCCGGCCTAGATCTGCGCAGATATGTGGAAGGCAAATCCGTCGTCGTGGACACGAACACCGTCAGTATGGGCGTAAAGCCGAAATTGACAGTAACGATGAACGGTAAAAGAACGCCCAACGTGTTTGTGCCCGAGATAGGCCGGGACGACAAGTGGGGCAAAGCCGCGTTTGCCGTAGTGAAAGACATGCCGGTCTGCGTCGGGGCTACATACGAGCGCGGGCACTTTACCGTGTCGGTGCTCTCTCCGTTCATACACCTGCTCTATCCCAGCATATCGATGGCGTTCCTAAGCTCCGAGGACATCAAATCCTCCCTAGACGCGCTTGACAGTGCTGGCTACGGCGACGTGATCGTGGACTCGTATACTTACAGATCAAAGCTTGACGACAAGCAATCCAGACCCATAAGGACGACCGAGTCGACTATGAGGCGTACTGACAGGCCGTATCGGGAAGTGTTCGAAACCACGGAGTCGGTAGACCGGATCCAGTTCAGGCTGATAGAGTCCGGCAAGTCCGTCATGGACGGCTACATATCGCGCAATGGCATTCTCCGGTTCAAAAGATCCTTCCTGCCTTTCAGCAGCGCCATGTGGCGAATAGCCGAAACCGTATCGTCCAAGACCCGGCTGTATTCAAACAGGTCGCGCTCTGAGAACGGGGGCAAAGTAAGACCTCTCGTCATAGAAGTGGCCGATAGCCCGTTCAAAGACCGAGCAGAAGGGGTGAGGCTAATCTCCACCATCCGCTCCATGAGGCACACGTCGTCAAGCTTGTACCACTCCAACCCTTACATACACATGTTCCTGGTGGACTTTAGGGACGGATCGTCATTCGACATATGGGTCGTATCTGACGGGGAAGTGACGATAGTGCCGCAGATCCGAGCCACTGCGGCGGCCGTAGGGCGCCTCACCTCGCACATAATGAAAGAGTTCAGGGAAGGGCACGTGCGGGAACATGAGCGGTCAGAATAGCGACGTGGATTCTGTCCTGCACGAGATGGATACGTACGTGCGAACCATACACATGGTGGAAGTCTTTTGCAGTTGCCTGAAAGAGACACACCGGGCAGAGTGCTGGAGGGGACACACGATGCATCCGAGAGACGATCCGGCCAAAGACGTAAGACCGGATTTTGCGCTAGCCGGCCAAGATCTGCGCATAATAGGAGAAGCAAAGTCAAACGTTACCAAAAAACTACAGGGGCAAAGAGATCTTGTAGAGCAGATACACAAATACTGCTGCGTTCTTTGCTGGCCAGACGGACAAAATCCGGTTCACGATGTCACCATACTGACGTCCAGGCAACACGCCGGCCGGCTTTCAGATCTGTTAGAACGGCACTTAGGACAGTCGGTGTCGGATCACAAGCTGTCGATCATGGGTTTTACCCAAGAACGTGGAAAACACGAGAGTTTTCAGCTAAACTTGGTGTGGGGGGGATTTACCCACCCGTCGCTCACAGAGATGGCCAAAGATGGATTAAGAGTAGAGGCCAGAAACGCAATCATAGAGCTCAACAAACGGTGGTTTTCAGACGCTGCGCCGCCCGTCTTGTACACCATGAGCCTGATCTGGGAGAGGATCCTCCCGCCCATCATCAAAATGAATCCAGACGGCGCGGACGAAATGGAAGGGTCGTATTCCGTAACCACAAAAGTCATCGAAAGTGCGTTTAAGGAGTTCTCCGACTCCGCGCCGCGTATGGATTGGATCAAATACGCCATGGAATCGCTAGTCAAGATCGGGCGAGCGAGGAAAGAAAACGACGGTTCGTACACGGTGCACTACCGTCAAATAAGACGCGTAAGGGAGACGTTTGCTAAGCGATGGGTGAAAAGACACAACCGCGAAAAACCCCGTCCTGCCGGACAAAGTTGACGGATGGCTAGACGCTGAAGCATGCGCGGCGGACAATAGGTGTTGAAAATGCGCCCCTTTACGGGCGCGGCTCAAATTGGGCCGGACGGGCGCGCGCACGCCCATCTGCCGCCATGGCACGCCGTATTCCGAGCTGCGGTGCTACAAATCGGGTCCGAGCGGGCCATATGCGCGCGAACGCGAAGCGGCGCGCGGCGGCCTTGCTGTTGGTTTTCCGGCGGGCGTTTGCAGGCGGGCCCATCCCCCGCCGTCCAGGTAGCGCCGGGCGTCCTGCAAGCTCATGGCGGCGACCCTGGCTGCCTCGATCGCGATCGCATTTACGAACTCGTCGAGGCGTATGTCAGAAGTTGAAAATGCCCCCTCGCGGGAACGGCACGGATCCGGCCCGTACGCGCACGAAGACGGCCAGCACGCCTTTGTGGAGAGAATCGAGCGGCTGCTCGCCGGGGAGACCCGGGCGTGGCGCGCCGCCCACAAAAAGAAATAATACCGGCCGCGCCGGTTCTTATCCGTGAGCGCCAAGATGCAAAAGTACGTCAAGAAGCCCATCCCGATCAAGGCGCGCCAGATCGGGCGGGCCACCAAGATAGAGACCCTAGAGGGCGTCTCGCGCGGCAAAAAAGGCGACTATCTGGTCGTGGGCGTGCGCGGGGAAAAGTACATCGTAAAGCGCGAGATCTTCGAAGAGACGTACGAGCCGGCCGGGCGGCCGTGACCGGGGCCCCCAGGTTTCGGAGCCAAGAGCCGGTCTAGGGCATGCGTTCCAAAGCGGCCGGCGGGCGCCGCGCTTGGGACGGACCGGGCCCCGGGCGCGCATTCCGGGATGCCGGTGCCCGGAAGCGGAACGGTAAAATACGGGGATGCGACAGGGCTGTACCATGTCCACGCTTGGCGATTCGGGGATCGTGCATCCGGATCCTGAGGAAGAGGATTACTTTAGGGACGGCGCGCTCAAGGATCAATCCGGCGACGAGTTTTTTCACCGGCACTACGCGGAGGTGCTGTCCGACATCCTGCGCAAATCCAAAACACCGCTGAACATAGGCCTGTACGGAAAATGGGGGGTAGGCAAGTCGTCCATAGCGCACATGCTCCAAGACGAAATAAAAAATGGCGATACATTGAGGGGCTTTGAGTACGCGGAGGTGGACGCATGGGGGCTGTCCCCAAAGGCCCTGCCACAGGGGCTGCTCGAGGCGCTCAACTCGCAACTTGACTCCCCGTACAAGCCCGGAGACCTCGAGGACATGCTGTACAACGAGCGCCAAGTCCAGCACACGCGGCTACACGGCCTAAAGACTTGGTGGTGGCTAGCACTTGCGGTCATGGGTGCGGCGGGGTTCGCTGTCTTTTCAGTAGATCCGACGATGGCGAACCTGCCCGTATTCGGTGGATTTGCTGCCGTTCTGCTCGGACTGTTGGCAAAGCTGATCTTTGGCACGTCACGCAAGGTAATTCCGCGCGCCGCATCTCCGCTGCAGTTCAGCAAGATCTACGACAAGATTGTAGAGAGATACGGGGTCAAGAAAGGCGCGGGCAAGAAACTGGTGGTCGTAATAGACAACCTCGACAGGTGCGAAAACGCCGTGGTCGTGGAGCTGCTGGGGCTGATCCAGACGTTCATGGTAAAGGACAACTGCGTCAACATACTGGCCTGCGACGACGAGGCACTGGTCTCCCACCTGAAAAGATCCGAAACGGTGAGCACGGAAAGGGACGGCAACGAGTTTCTCAGCAAGTTCTTCCAAGTCACGCTCCGCATATCGTCGTTTCTGGGCGAGAGCCTCAGGTCGTATGCAAGGACGCAGATCGTCAAGCGCAGCGTCGAGTTCGATCAGTTCGCGCTGACAATTCTGCTTTCCGGCGCCATAGACAACCCCCGAAAGATCAACCAGTTCCTCAACATAGCCGTGGCGCTGTACCGGCTGGCCGAATTGAGGGAGCAGTCCGGGATGCTCCAGGACGGCCTGATCACCGGCAACACCAACCTGCTGCTCAAGTCGGTCGTGCTGAGGCACGAATGGCCCGAATTCTGCAAGGCCGTAGAAGCAGAGCCGGATCTGTACGAAGACGGGGAGAGGCAGACAAAGTGGAGCGAAGAGATGGTACGCCAGGAAAAGATGACCGATGCCGAGATCGCGCGTCTTTGGGAGTTTATGGACGCCACGCGGATTCCGGGGGCAGTCAGCATAGTCCCGTTCCTGCGCATGAGCCAAGCGCCGCACATGACGCAGCTGGGCATATCGGCGTTCGAGGACGCGTTTTCCCGCTCGAGTCTCGAGGCAGTAGGCATGTTTGAAAATCTGGATTCTGGTGCCCAGGAGGAGTACTTGGACAAAGTCGGCGAAATTTTGAAAGAATCGGCCTCGGAGTCGGATCCCAACATGCCCGCGTTGTCAAGCAACGTCGTAATGCTGGCAAAGCTCACCAAAGCGGCGTCCGACGCATCGGTTCGCGCACGCACGGCCACCATGCTCGGACAGTGCCTCTCGGACAGACTGCTGGAAAAAGCGCGCGAGATCGTGGGCAGAATCGGCCTGGAGCCGATCATCCAGATGCAGGTGCCCATGCGGAACCGCATCTGCGGACGCCTAGTGCTGGACGCGTTCCAAGCCGACCCGCCAGATCGGGCCGTGTTAGGCCTGTTTTCCGAGAACCGCGCCATCATGGAGCCCAGATTGGTGGATCTCATGGGCGAAATGGCAGCCGACAAGCTCAACACTTCCGGTCTGTGGGACGCATCTTTCATCTCGGAATGCCTGAAATACCGCCGGAAAGGCGCACCGATGTCGAAGCTGGTCTCGCACATCATATCCAGCGCCACCTTCGGCGTCTCGCCCCAGACTGCCGGATACGACGGGCTGTGCGCCAAGCTGACCGAATCGCTGTCTGCGAGCGAGTCCGGAGAACTCCGTTCCAGAATCTGCGATCTGGTAGAACAGTGCGGCAAAAGCGGCGCGCCTATGCCCGAACCTCTCCTCGATTACGTCAAGAACGAGGCTGACGAAAAGATCTGCAAGGCGCTCGGCGTACTGGTGCGGGCCAGCCCCGACCAAGCGCAGAACGCCGAGATCCTGGAGATCGTGGCGCAGAAAAGCCAGGACGGCGCAAAGCATCTTGAATCGGCAAGCTGCGTGTTCGCATCATACATGCAGGCAGCCGACGCGCAAAGGGTGACCGAGCTTGTTGACAACCAACAATATCGGCGATTCTTGACGACAAAGACAGCGATCGACTCTATGCTAGAGTTGTGTAGCAACACGAAATACCAAAACTTGGCCGTGATCAATTTCCTGCTCACGCACACGCCCGACAGCCTGAAAGAACACGTGGGGACTGTCCTGTCAGATGCAATCGTGTACAAAGACGCGTCCGAATACGGTCTGCTTTTGAATGCCGCGGGACAACACATTACAGAATTTGACTCAGGCTTGATCGCCGCGATCATGAAAGCGTGCATGATCAAAGCTGACAGAACCGAGGATGCTGGCAGGCACGCCATGTACGTGGAAGCCGCAAAGATCGGGCACGAAAAGCACGCGCCCGAGATCGTGGCGCGTGCGGAGACGCTGATCCTATCTGCCGACGAAAGGGAACGCGGCGAGGGGTTCCAGCTGTTCGACGCGTTGAACGCAAACAGGGCCGAGCCGCTCGGAATCTGGCAGTCCATAAACGCCGCCGGCGGCGCGATTGCAGGCGAACAGGACGCCGTCGCGGATCACCTGGAGTTTCTGCGCAATTACGGCAGGGGGATCGCAGCGTCGGAGGACGCCGCGGTGGGCCTGCTGACTGCGTGCTTGGATGGCCCTTCGCGAGCCCGCATAAACGGCGGATTCAAGTCGGCCAAGCACACAAACCCCCCCAAGGACATTGCAGACGCGGCCATGGAGTGCATAGAGGGGGCGGGCGACGCGGTGCAGGTGCGCATGATCGAGCCGATGGTCGCTTTTGTGCAAGAAGGGCCGTCAGAAGTGGCCAAAAACCGCTGCAGGCAGATACTGCAGAGGCACGAGGCGCTACTGAACGCCAAACAGAAACACGGGCTGAAGCAGGCCTTTGCGGACTTTTAAGCGCAACGGCTTCCCGTCACGCGGTTCTGGGGGTCTTTACCGGACGTAACTGTTCACGTAGTTTAGGCCCGTTTACGCGTACTACCACAGCTCCGCGTAGTCCAGGCCCCGGTTCTTCCAGGTGGCGATGCACGTGAAGATGTCGCCGTAGGTCTCCATGCTCTCCGCCCTGAGGCTGCCGCGGATCTTGCAGCGGATGACTGTATCGCGCAGGCCGCGCTCGGCCGCGTTGTTGGTCGGCTACACCCGCGGATCCGGCACGAACGCGAACAGGTCGTCCGCCTCGCCTTCCAGCTTGCCGAAGAACGGCCGCGAGACCGAGCTGCCCCAGTTGTCGTCGATGATGCGCCGCACGCAGCCCGGCAGCGCCGCGCGGGCGCGCCTGGCCTTGCCCATGCGCTTTCCGGACGCGCCGCGCGCGGTCCCGTAGACGCCGCGCAGCCTCTCGGGTATGCCGCGCGCGGCCGCGCTGTCGGGGTGCGCCCGGAGCAGGTACCTCGCCTCGCGCAGGATGTGCGCCCGGCAGCGCTGGCGCCTCCACCCGTGGTACGACCTCCGCCCGTAGCAGACGATCACTCCCTTGAATCCGCGCGGCACGTCGCGCCCCCTGCTCGGGCGCACCACGAACAGCGAGCTGCCCGTCAGGGGGTCGGGGAAGATCCGCGCCCAGACGAGCTTCCCGTCGAGTCTGAACGACGTCTCGTCGATGCGCGGCACGCCGGCGCGCTGCATGGCCGGGATCATGGCCTCGACGAACAGCTTCACGCTGCGGCCCGCCCTGGCCAGCACGCTGTTTGCCGTGCCCACAGACCGCCAGGCCGCCAGGCCGCCAGGCCGCCCGGCCCATCCTGCGCGCGTTCATCCTGTGCGTCAGGCGGTCGTCGAAGTTGGTCACGACGCGCCCGCACGCGTTGCGGCCCAGCTCGCCGTCCCTCGGCAGGCCGCGCGGCGAGTGCGTCCGGCAAGTTGCGCTGCGCTCGAAGCGGCACATTTTCAGCACCTGACGCTACAGGTCCGGTTGCGAAAACCCCGGTTTCCCGGATTTGCGGCCTTTGGATCGCGCTATTTCAGGCAGGCAAGCGCCGCGTTTTTTCCGCTGCGCGCCTGCTCGCTGCCCGGGCTGATTCTGAGCGCCTCGTCGTAGCATGCCACGGCCTCCCTGTGGCGGCCCAGCTCTGCAAGCGCGCGGCCTTTTTCCGTGTGGGGCAGATCGTGGCCCGGGTCCAGCGCGATGGCCTCGTCGTAGCATGCCACGGCCTCCCTGTGGCGGCCCAGCCCGGCAAGCGAGATGCCCTTGTACAGGTGCGTCATGTGCACCCCCGGGTATGTCAGAATATCCATGTCGTAGTACTCTACGGCCTCCTCGTGGCGGCCCAGCTCGGCAAGCGAGTAGGCTTTTTCAAAGTGCAGCATGTCGCCCGACAGGTCGGTGCCCTCTGCGTCTTTGTAGGAGTCCAGGGCCTCCTTGTGCAGGCCCATCTTGGCGAGCAGCATCCCCATTCCCCGGTGCGCCATGCCGGCGTTTGGATCCAGGTTTATGGCCCTCTCAAAGCACGCCATGGCTTCCGCGTCCCTGCCCAGCTCGACGAGCGCGTAGGCCTTGAGCCAGTGCGTTTCTGCGTACCTGGGGGCTAGCCGTATGGCCCTCTCAAAGCAGGCCGAGGCCTCCTCGTGGCGGCCAAGCTTGCAAAGCGCGGTGCCCTTGTTCATGTGCACGGAGTTGTTTTTCGGTTCCAGACTCGCCGCCCTCTCAAAGCAGGCCAGTGCCTCTTGATCCCTGCCGACGTTGCCGAGCGATATGCCCTGCTTTAGGATCTTCGAGGCCTCCGACTCCAGCATCGGCATGCACTGCGTCCCTGCCACATAATACTGTTCGTCCGCCCCCATCCGGCGCGGGCAGGCGCCGGGCCGCCGCCAATTCGGCGCGTTGATTCGGCATCTTCCGGCCCGATCCGCCGATCGCCTGCAGCGCATCCGGTTCCGGGTCCTTCCTGCCACACCTCGCCAGCGGCTCGCGGCAAGCGCACCCTGCCAGCCTCTGCGGCCGCCGTTTCGGACCGTTTGGCCGATTTGCGATCGGAGGTCATCCTCCCGCCGGAGGAACTTTTGGGTTGACTGATTCTGCCTGAAAGCTACAAATAGATGCCCATGTCGGCGGCATCAAGGGGCTGGGCATGTTCAAGATCGTCAAGAGTTTTGCAAAGTACGAGTTTGTGTGCAAGAGAAGGAACTGCCACGAGCCGAATCCTGAAGATCTGGAGGATTTTCTCAAAAATCCGGCATTCAAAAAAGAGACCTTTTGTAGAGACTGCGGGTTTATGTTGGAGTTGGCGCAGGGCAACGACAAAAACAAATACTGGATCAACGAGATTTAGGCGCCGGTTCGCCAAACAGGTATTGCCCATTGGCGCCGTTGCGGCCGCTGTTAAATCTGGCGTAGCGGCCGGTTCCGGCATCTGTCCGGCCGCGCTGGGCACACGCGTCCGTCTAAGCCGTCCAGGCTGGAAGCAGATCCGGCGCGAGGTGGTGCTGACCCTGGAAAAGGACTAGCCGGCGTTCGCGGCGCGGGCCCGGCCGCCCGGGGCGGGCGCATGCAGGAGCCGGCGGCCTTTTCGGGCGCCCGGCCGAGGCCGCGCCCGGGACGGGATCGGGCGAGCCCGCCTTTTGGGCGCCGCCGTTCTGCCCGGTTTGGCATCCGATCGGAAACCGTCCGCCCGCCGGAGAGACTTTTGGGTTGACTGGCGTCGTGTATTGACTGGCGTGGAAAAAAGCAAATATACAACACCGCCGGGTTCATACACGAGATGCCATTCACGCACGCTATGGATCGGCGGGGGGTCGAAATCGTAGCGGAAATAGCCAGAATGACGAACCGGAACTACGGAGGCTGGCATGTCGGAATCACCTCCGATCCAGAACGGCGCAGGGGCGAACGCGGCGATCCCGCGGCTTGGCACGCGTGGGACGCGCAGTACGAGGGAGCCGCCCGCGAGATCGAAAGGCACATGCTCGGTTTAGGCATGCGTGAAGGCGGGGGCGGCGGGGACGACCCCACATACGTCTACATTTGGCGGTAAATCTGACGGTTTCCGGCTAGCGCGGAGCGCGGCGTCCAGAGCTCCGCCCCAGTTCCGCGATCACGCCGGCGTTCCGTCTGAGGGCCTTGCGGTACGTCTTCCACAGGTCGGGCCGCCTCTCGCGCGGCACGTCGTCGGGGCAGTACGTCTGGAGTATCCGCTTGGCCGCCCCCAGGGCCCCGTCTATATTTTCCCGTTCCAGCCGAGCCGGCTTTAGGATGTGCGCCTGCCTCCCCCTGATCTCGTTCATGATGCTTTCCGTGCGGTGGCGGTTGCGCGTAAGAAAGCCGTCCAGCCGCTCTTCGACACCCCGTCGTCCGTCTCCATGTCCCGCACGTTCAGCATGATTTCCGACACGATGCAGTCCAGTTCCCCTACGTTCGCGTAGATGACGGACCGGTGCCCCGCGTCTGCCTCGTTCCTGCGCCGCCTGTCACGGTCCGGGCCGCCTGCGTAGGCTGAGCGCAGGCGGGCGCGGCCGGCAGCAGGCCTCGCCGGGCGGCCGGCCTAGGCCTAACCCGCGCCTGTGCGGATAACGTTTGAGATTTATACCCTCAAATCTAAGGGTAGGCCATGCAGAAAGCCGAGCCCACCGAGTTTGCCAACACGGTGGAGAGCGTCATCAACACTCCGTGGGAGGTAAGCGACAGGAAGGCCAGATCCGCCGAATACTTTGAGGCATGGAAAAAAGTCGCGGAGCAAAGGGCCCGCTTGATATTCCCTTCTGTCCCGCTCAGCGGCCCGACCATACCGGGCGAGCGCAGAGCAGAGATAGCCGACGAGGTCCTCAGGGTCACTTGGCAGCACGCCTGCAGGTACATGACCGACGAGGAAAAGCTCGCGGCCTGCCGCGTCAAGCGCAAAGAGATCGAAGAGTACGCGTGGCCGCTTGCCCAAAAGGCGGCCGCGGAGCATTGGAGACGGGTGCTGGCCGCCTCTAAATGACGCGCACCGTTATCACGTCCTCCAGCGATTCAAGCATCGAGTAATGCCGAAGTGGATCGGGCGACGCGTCCAGCGCGCTCCTCTTCACGCTGATGAATGCGCCGTCGGGCACGCGGGTGCCGTCGCGCAGCCTGCACTCGGTCTCGCCCGCGTAGGCCAGGTGCTTGCGGCTGTCTATCTTTTCGTCCACCGACGGAACCGACCAAGGCACGGCCGTATACGCCGCAGGCCGGAGCGCGCGGCGGATCTCGCCGTCGACGGGCACCGTGACCGACGCCGGGCGCCCGCCAGAGTACACGTTGAACCACATGCTGAACGGCTTGTATCTGCGGCTCCCGCCGCCCGCCTCCGTCCTGCTTTTGAACGTGCCGTCCAGGTAGCTTGGCAGCTCGGCCAAGTCCATCCAGCGGTATATCGTTCCGGCCCTGGAGACCTCGTGGGCGAGGGCTTCGGTGAACTCGCGCGCCCGGCTCTCCATGTACAGCGTGTGGCGGTACGCGAGCAGATCGTGAATTTTGAGCCAGTCAAGGTATATCTTGTCTGCGAGGCCCCAGTCCTTGGCACCGGCCGCCCGGGCGTACGCCTTGGATTCCGGGCTTCCCTCGCCCAAGACCGCGTAGGGGTCCGTTTCCAGCATATTGGCCATGTAGACCATGGTGCTGGCTGCGTGGACAAGTCCATATTCGATCAGCTTGGCAAACTCGCGGCGCGCCCGATCCCGCACGCTGCGATCCAGCACGTGGCCCGGGCATATTGACGACATGTCTCCGGGCCGCTCAGGCTAGGTTAAAAGCCAATCGAACATTTTACCGTACAGTACCGTTGATTTATTGTATAATACGGCAATTTGCTGCATTGCGGGTCGATGGACCGGCGCCCGGGGCAGCTTTCAACTTCCGGTCAACCGAAAAGTCGCGCCGGCGGGCAGTCGGTTTTCGATCGCAGATTCGGCGGCGGCCAGACGACGCCCACCAGGTGCACCACCTGCGGGTGCGAACTGGAGCTTTCCGCGGATCCGGACGACGAGGATCTCTACTGGATAGTGGAAGTCTAAAGCACGACCGGGGGCACGGATCGCCCCGCCAAAAGCAGGAGGGCGCCCTTTCCGTCCATCCGCCGCCTTGCCCTCTATGTCGTCATGGCGCGGGCAGCAGGCGCGTTGAGCTCGGCGGAGGGCTAGGCGCGGCCGCCGACCTTTTTCCTGGCCTTGCGAACGGCTTGGTCCAGGTTGGACAGCATCGTGGCGGTGACGTACCTTTCAAGGCCCTCGACCCGCGACGAGGAAACGTCCGCCTCGTAGTAGAACGCGTGCCTGACTTTTCTGCGCTTTACGATCTTGTCCTCGACTAGCACCTTTAGGGCGCGCTGGAGCGTGCGCGGCCGGACCCCTGCCAGCTCGGATATCTCGTCCTCGCTGTATTTGAGGCCGGTGTTGCATACGAGCAGATCCAGCACCCGCGCGGTGGGGGTGTTGAACAGGCGCCCGAACGGCAGGTGCGCCGCCTCTGTGCTCATGTCCGTGTATCCAACACGGCGCTATTTATCATGTTGCCAAACGCGGCGACGCCATTTCCACGCGACGCGGCCCCGGTGCGAGCACCGTCCTGGTCGGCGAGCCCCGCCTCGTCCGCCATGCCAAAAGTCCCCGAATCCGCCTGCGATGGGGGCGGACGAGCGTGACGCTCGGACCGCCCCTCCGGCATTCGACGCACCCGCGGGACTGCGGACTCACCGTAGGCGCGCAGCGCCGGTCAGTGCCGGGCGCGGGCCGAACAGCCGGGCTCAGTCAGGTATATACGCAGGACGGGCGCCGGCATCTAAGGGGATGAGACAGGCTGAGTGAACAGGCCGTTGCAGACAGAATGTCCGCGTTGGAGAAAAAGGTGGAACGCCAGGGGGACGCCATCGAGGAGCTGAAACTCCGGCTCAACCCGGGATCCCCTGAGCGCCTGGACGACGTTGTCCGGCACATGGAAAGCGCGTTCGGGGAACTGGATCACGTGGTCCAAGTCCATTACGACGTGCAGCAGGACGGAACGTGGCGCGTAGTAGTAGTGCACGTTCTCGAAGACAAGGGCGAGGCGCTGCTGGCAGTCTGCAACAAATCGATCGAAATCCAGGACGCGTTGCGTGGCGTGGAGATTGAGACTCTGGTGCTGCACGAGGACGAGGTACTCGACGAGCACCTTGCCGGCACCAAGCCGGTCTTCTCAAGGGCGGATCAGAAATGAGCTGGCAAAGCGCAGGCGCTACCGGCCGGGGTTCATCTGGGGTTTGCGCGTGGATCGGAAATTCTGCATCCTGCCCGCGCATCTTTTGTTAGATCTGCGCCGGGTTCGCGGGCGGGCGCGCAACCGACCTCTAGAGGGCGCTGATTGACACGGTCGGCTTTTCAGAGCCCCAAGACATGGACCTCGACGCGACGGCAAGACCGCGCGGGACGGAACCGGCCGCGCCGGCCTTTCGGGCTGACAGGCAACAGATATAGCCCGCTTCCGGACAACGGCCGCCGATGACAATCAGGCGCGTAAGCCCCCTAAATCACGAGGACTGGGTGGCGCTGGTCGAGAAATTCAAAAAGGCCCGTCTCCGGAACAGGCAAGGGCGGTCCGAGAGGCGCTGGAAAAGACAAAGCACTTGAAGGTTCCCGGCGTGGATTAATGCCGGGCTTGGCGGCCGCGCCAAGGGGCGGTACCAGTTGACGGACGGCGGTTTTTACAGACGGCGCGGATCCGGGTTTTACGGGAAACGCGGATTCGGGAACGGACGCCGATCTCTCTGGCGCGTCGTGCGGAGCGGGCAGAACGCGCCACTAAAATACGCGCGCGCCGCCCGGCGCGGGCATGGCGGAAGGCTCGTCAATAGAGTGGACCGAGGCCACATGGAACCCGACCACGGGCTGCACCAAGATCTCGGCGGGGTGCAAAAACTGCTACGCGGAAAAGCTCTCCAAGAGGCTCCGGGCCATGGGGATAGCAAAGTACGAAAACGAGTTTGCGTTCACAGAGCACGGCGGCGAGGCGGAGCTTCCGCTCAGGTGGAAAAAGCCGCGCAGGATATTCGTCAACAGCATGTCCGACCTGTTCCACGAGGAGTCCAGGATGGAGTTTGTGGCAAGCTGCTTCGAGACCATGGTCAGGGCGGACTGGCACACCTACCAGATACTCACAAAGCGCCCCGAAAAGATGGCCCGCTTCGCGGAGCTGTTTTACAGGTACTTCGGGCGTCCGATCCCGGGCCACATATGGATGGGTGTCAGCGTAGAGGACAACAGGGCGGCGCGCAGGATAGACGCGCTCAGGAAGGTCAGGTGCGGCGTGCGGTTCGTCAGCTTTGAGCCCCTCTTGGAGAACATGGACGAGGCAGACCTGTCGGATATAGACTGGGCCATAATCGGGGGCGAGAGCGGCCCCGGCCACCGAAGGGTGGAGAAAAAGTGGATAAAGGATCTGATCGCGCAGTGCAAAAGGCAGAAGGTAAAGGTGTTCTTCAAGCAGTGGGGCGGGCCCAGGCCAAAGTCGGGCGGGCGCACCATCGACGGCAGGACGTACAGCGAGTACCCAAAGGCGCCCAAGACGGGCATGCAAGAGATGCCCGGATTCGAAAAAGGGCGGTTCGCCCGGAGGCTGTCCGGCGGGCCCAAGATCCCGCCCCGGCGCTAGCCGCTTCGGCTGCCGGAGCCGGAGAATGGACCGGGGGGGAATTGAACCCCCGACCTCCGCGTTGCGAACGCGGCATCATACCCCTAAACCACCGGCCCTCGCGGGGCGCCCCGAACCTCCGCTTTTAATTGTAAGGCTACATATTTGCCCGGCGCGGGGCGGGGCCGGACCCGTAGCACAGCATGGACAGTGCGGGCGGTTCCGGACCGCCAGGTCGGGGGATCGAAGCCCTCCGGGCCCTCTTAAACACTTTTAAGGCCACCTCCGCGCACGAGGCGCACGATGGCCAAAGGCTACTATGTAAAATTCGAGATGCCCTCCGACTTGGTCAGCCCCGTATACGAGGCGCTGCGCGTGGCCACGCAGAGCGGCAAGGTAAAGCGCGGCACCAACGAGGCCACAAAGGCCATAGAGCGCGGCACCTCCAAACTCGTAGTCATCGCCGAGGATGTCGATCCCCCCGAGGTCGTGGCGCACCTGCCCATACTGTGCGACGAGCAAAAGTCCGACTACGTCTTTGTGCCCAGCAGGCAGGACTTGGGCAAGGCGCTGGGGATAGACACCACCTCGGCCGCCGCGGCCATACTCGATCCGGGCGACGCGCAGCATATCATCGACCAGGTGATAATGTCGGTCAACAAGGCAAAGGGCGCCGGCCAATGAGCACCGAGCAGGACGCGGTCACCCCCGCCGAGGTCATACAGATAGTGGGCAGGACCGGCATCGCCGGCGAGGTGATACAGGTGCGCGTAAAGATAATGTCGGGCGACGACAAGGGCCGCATACTCACCCGCAACGTAAAGGGGTCTGTCCGCATGGGCGACACGCTCATGCTGCGCGAGACCGAGCGCGAGGCCAAAAAGATAAAGTGATACCATGAGCCTCCTAGTCAAGCCGTGCAGTTTCTGCGACAGGCCGGTACCGAAGGGCTCGGGAACCATGCTTGTGCGCAACGACGGCACCATCCTGTGGTTCTGCTCCGCAAAGTGCAAAAAGAACATGCTGGAACTGCGCCGCGACCCGCGCAAGCTGAAATGGACCAAAAAGTACGTAAAGGGCGGCATCAGGAGGGGCGGCCGGTAGTGGAGCGCACGCTCTTCGTGGTGAAGCCGGACGCGGTGCGCCGCGGCCTGGTCGGCGAGATAGTCTCGCGCTTTGAGAAAAAGGGCTTCGAGCTGGTCCGCCTCGAGCTGATCAGGATGGACAGGGAGCGCGCCGAAAAGTTCTACTCGGTCCACCGCGAAAAGCCGTTCTTCGCCGACCTCGTATCGTTCATCACGTCGGGCCCCGTGGTGGCCGGCGTACTGGAGGGCAACGAGGCCGTCTCGGCGGTGCGCGCCATGGTCGGGGCCACAAAGTCCTACGAGGCGGCCCCCGGCTCGGTGCGCGGCGACCTGGGCCTGGGCTTTACGGAGAACGTCGTGCACGCCTCGGACTCGCGGGCAAGCTTTGAGCACGAATCAGGGGTAGCGTTCGCGTGATGCGCCTTGAAGGTACGGCAGCCCATAGTGACGGTGCTCGGGCACGTGGATTCGGGCAAGACCTCTCTGCTTGACCGCATACGCGGCACCGGCGTGCAGGGGCGCGAGGCCGGCGGCATAACGCAGCACATCGGGGCCAGCTTTCTGCCGCTCCAGACTATACGCGAGCAGTGCGGCAGGCTGTACTCGCGCTTGGAATCGTCCAGGGTGCGCGTGCCCGGCATCCTGGTCATAGACACGCCGGGCCACGAGGTCTTCAAGAATCTGCGCACGCGCGGCGGCTCGGCCGCCGACATCGCCATACTCGTGGTGGACGCGGCCCGCGGCCTGCAGCCGCAGACCACCGAGAGCCTCAAGATACTGGCCTCGCGCAAGGTGCCCTTCGTCGTCGCCCTCAACAAGTGCGACCAGATATCGGGGTGGCGCGCCTCGGAGGGCGGCGTAACCGAGGCCATAAAGGCGCAGGACGCCTCGGTGCAGGCGGACCTTGACCAAAAGATCTACGACGTGGTCGGCTCGCTCTCGGTGCTCGGGTACAGCTCGGACGCGTTCTACCGCGTGCGCGACTTTACAAAGGAGGTGTCGATAGTGCCCGTCTCGGCGCGCACCGGCTCGGGGATACCGGAGCTGCTCACCATCCTGGTGGGCCTCGCCCAGCAGTTCCTGGCCGCGCGCCTGGACCAAGAGTCCAAGGAGAGCCGCGGCATAGTGCTCGAGGTAAAGGAGGAGCCGGGCCTCGGCCAGACCGCCAACGTAATACTGATAGACGGCTCCCTCTCAAAGTCGGACACCATAGTCGCGGCCCGCCGCGACTCGGTGGTCTCGGCCCGGCCGCGCGCCATACTGCTGCCAAAGCCGCTCGACGAGATGCGCGATCCGCGCGACAGGTTCGCGCCCGTAGAATCGGTCGACGCTGCCGCCGGCGTCAAGATAGCCTCGCCGGACCTCGAGGGCGTGCTGCCGGGCAGCACGCTGTACGTCGCGCGCAGCCCGGAATCGGCCGACCGGTACTCTAGGATGCTGGCCGACGAGATGCGCTCGGTCTTCGTCGACACCGAATCGAGCGGGGTGGTGGTCCGGGCCGACACCATCGGCTCGCTCGAGGCGCTCGTCTCCATGCTCTCCGAGGCCGGCGTGCCGGTATCAAAGGCAGACGTGGGGCCGGTCACGCGCCGCGACGTAGTCGAGGCGCGCGCGATAAAGGAGGGGGCGCGCCGCCTCGGCGTGGTGATAGCGTTCAACGTCAGGGTGCTGCCCGACGCGCGAGAGGAATCCGAGACGGCGCACGCGCGCGTCTTCGAGGGGCGCGTCATATACAGCCTCGTAGAAGAGTACAGAAAGTGGGCGGCCGACGACGCCGCGCACGAAGAGGACGCGGTCTTTTCCGAGATCACGCCGGTGGCAAAGTTCGAGTTCCTCGAGGGGTACGTGTTCCGCAACAGCGACCCGGCCGTCTTCGGGATACGCGTGGAGGCAGGCTCGCTGGGCCAGAAGGCGCAGTTCATGAACTCGGAGGGGAGAAAGATAGGCTCGGTACACCAGCTGCAGAGCGACGGCAAGCCGGTCCGGGCGCTCGGCGCCGGCCAGGAGGCCGCCTGCTCGGTCCAAGGGATCGCGGTGGGCAGGCAGGTCTCGGAGGGCGACGTGTTCTATACCATGCCCAGCTCGCGCGAGGCGCGCATGCTCCTCTCGCGCTTCGCCCACCGACTCGACGCGGGGCAGTCGGTGGCGATGCAAAAGATAGTGGAGCTGCTGCGCGCGCGCGACCCGGCGTACGGCTACTAGGCGTGCTTTTGCAGCACCATCTTGAGGCCCGGCTCGCCGACCGCGCCCATGACCCTGTCCACCGGCCTGCCGTCCCTGAACATGATGAACGTGGGTATGGACTGCACGCCGAACCTGGCTGCCACGTCCTGAGACTCGTCCACGTTGAGGCGCGCGAACCGCACGCCGGGGTTGGCCCTGGCCAGGCGCTCGAAGACGGGGTGCATGGTCCTGCACGGCCCGCACCACTCGGCCCAAAAGTCGACCAGCACGAGCCCCTCCGAGACGGCCGAATCGAAGCCCGACGAGCCGAGCTCCTCGACGGGGGGCCTCTGCGAGGCGGCCACCATCTCTCTGAGTTTGCGCTCTTTTAGCCTCTCGAGCTCCTCGTCCATCCTGGCGGCCGCGCGCGGCGCCCCATTTAAAGATCCAGCAGAAACCGCATGTACGCCGGCTCCCCCGCGCGCACCTCCATGTCGTGGAACGTGGGCGCCTTTATCTCCACGCGGAACCCGTGCCTGCCGAGGTCGAGCGGCTCGCCGGTGGCAGTCCCCGAGGCCTCGTAGGGGCCGTCCCCCGAGAGCCTCACGTCGAAGCGCCTGGGCGCAAAGCCGCCCGGAACCACGAGGTACGATATCTCCTCCAGCCAGTTGAACAGCAGATAGTCGGCGTCCTTGCCGCAGGCGCGCACCGGCCTCTGCTCTTTTTCGCGCACCGTCTTGGGATCCAGCGTGATGGCGGCCACCGCCTCGGCCGCGTCGCGCAGCGCGCCCTCCATGTCGGGCGCCTCCACCTCGACGAGCGCGTCGGTCGCGTGCTCCAGGAACCTGTACGCCACGCGCCCGCCAGCCGGGCCGGCCTAATTAAACCCCGGCCACCCCTTGCCGGCCCCGTCGCGCGCGGCCTTGAAGAGGAACTGCTGCGCGAGGCCCGCGTACCTGCCGAAGCGCTCCAGCGCCTCGGACCTCAGCTCCATGTACCTTTTCTCGGTGTCCGGCTCGGGGCGAAAGCTGCCCGGATAGTGGAAGCGCAGCGCCCTGCGCACCCACGTGTCTATGGGGAACGCGTCGAGCTTTTCCAGCGAAAAGAGCATGATGCAGTCGGCGACCTTGGGGCCGACGCCGGGCAGCTCGATCAGCCGGGCTCTGGTCTCGGCGTAGCTCTTGGCGCGCAGCCCCTCTAGATCCGCGCCGGCGAGGGCGCGCGCGGCGCCCTTTACGTACGCGGCCCTGTACCCGAGGCCGCACGCGCGCAGCTGGGACAGGCTCGCGCGCGCGAGCGCGCGCGGCTCGGGGAAAAAGTGCGAGGCGCACCCGCGCCCGCCCGAGCGCGCGCCGAACCTCGAGCACAGCCGCGCCAGCCCGTCGCGTATGCGCGACATGCTCGAGTTGGAAGAGGCGATGAACGTCACGCAGCACTGGAACGGATCCTGCCGCAGCAGCCCCAGTCCGGGGCAGGCGCGCACCGCCGAGGCCACGGCCCGGTCGCGGGATATCTCGGCGAGCATGGCGGCGCGGTCGTCGCCGGCCCTGAAAAAGCGCGCGGCCGCGCGCGGCATTGCGCCGCCCTCGCGCACCCTCAGCAGCCTCTGCCCGTCTATGCCCTGCCAGCTCTTCCCGCGCCGCTCCCACAGAAAGACCTGCCCGCTGGAAAGGGAAGGGGCGACGCCCACCATCAGACCTCTACGGTCTCGCCGGCCTCGGGGGCGTGCGCGTCGAAGCCGAACTTTTCGCGTATCTGCTCGGCGAAAGACGTGCACGAATCCGAATCGCCGTGCACGGTCAGGACCTTGGGGTTCCCCCTTACGGAGCCGACCATCTCGAAGAGCTCGTCGCGGTCCGAGTGGCCCGAAAACTGGAACTGCCTGACCTTGGCGGCCACCCTGAGCTCTTTTCCCCTCAGCTTCACCCTGCCCGTCTCGAGCAGCTCGCGGCCGTGCGTGCCCTCGCCCTGGTAGGACACCAAGGCTATCCCGTTGCGCTCGTCGAGCGCGAGCTCCTGCAGGAAGAAGACCGCGTTGCCGCCAACGAGCATGCCGGCCGGCGATATCACCACGCAGGGCCCGCGCGCGGCGCGCTTCCTTTCCTGCTGGCTGCGTATCGATACCGCGCGGTCTATGGCCTCCTTGAAGACCGAGTGGTTCCTCAGGTACGCGGGGTACTTTAGCAGTATGCTGTTGACCTTTAGCGCCATGCCGTCCATGTACACCGGGTACTCGAAGCCCGAATCGCGCAGTATCGACACCATCTCCTGCGACCTTTCGACCGAGAACGCCGGTATGAAGAGCACGCCCTTGGCGTCCATCACCTCCTTTGCGAACTCTAGCAGGCCCTGCTCGGATTCGGAGCGCGGCGTCTGGGCCGTCTGGGAGTACGTGCTCTCGGTTATGAGCATGTCTATCTCGCCCACGTCCAAGTCGGCCTCGTTGAGCATGCGCGAGCCGCGCACGTGTATGTCGCCGGTGTACAGCACCCTCTTGCCGCCGCCCTCGAGCAGCACCGTGCTGCCGCCGGCCACGTGGCCGGATTCGCGCAGCTCGAACGAGACGGGCCCGCGCCTGACCTTCTGGCCGTACCCGACCGTCTTTGCGCTGCGCATCATGTTGTTGACCTCGGGGAGCCCGAAGACGTGCGAGTGCCTCTGTATCTTTAGCATGTCCTCTATGAGCAGGCGGCTCAGGTCCATGGTCGGCGGGGTCGCGTACACGTCGGTCCTGCCGCTCATGAACAGGGCCGGCACGTTCCCGGAGTGGTCGAGGTGCGCGTGGGTCACGACCACCGAATCTATGTCCTTTGGGCGCACGTGTATCGGGTACTTTGGGGGATCGCCGCGCCTGCCGAACATGACCCCGTAGTCCATCAGTATCTTGGTGCCGCCCTCGCTGGCCAAAAAGGCCGACCTGCCGACCTCGCCGGCGGCCCCGAGCACGTCTATCTTCAAGCACCGCGGGCCTTTGGGGTCTCCCTTAATACCTTGCCGCCGCGCGCGGCACGTTCCGCGACCCGCGGAATCTGACAAAGCTTTAATTAGTCTGGCCTATGGCCCGCGTCCATGGGTAGAACCTTTGAACAGTGGCTCTCTGAGCAGGACAAGGGCCTGGTAGCCAAGGTCCGCTCCGGCGACGAGGACAACAAGCCCCTGCTCAACCAAATCAACTGGATCTGGGTACAAAACCTCATGGAAAAGAAACCGGAACTAAACCCCTCGTCTGCGGAACTGCTAGACTGGGTGACCAGCGGCCAGATCGACGCCATGCGCAAGTAATCGGCGGACGCTCTTTTTTATCTCCCACGGCGGGCGCGCCTGCGGGCGCGTTCTATAACCCTGTTATGGATTCCGATCATGGTTTAAATACAAATGCCCGCAATCCAAGGCAACAATGCCAATAGCAATACTGCCGGACATCGACGAGCAGCGCTGCATCGGCTGCGCCCTGTGCGTGGAGATCTGCACCAGTCTCGGACCCGATGTCCTAAGAGTAAAGCCCGTGGAGGGCTGGAAGAGGGGCAAGGCGTTCGTCTTTTACCCGGAAAGATGCATCTCTGACGGCGCGTGCATAGGCGTGTGCCCGACAAAGTCCATCTTTTGGATGAGGCCGATGAACTACACCGCCGGCCAGCCAGTCCCGCTCCACAAGAACGGCGTCTTCGTCAAGGGCTGGGCAGAGGACGCAGCCCTCTAGCCCCACCCCCCTTTTCTTTCCACGAAATGCTCCAAAAACCCGTCTTTCTGGTAGTCTATCCTCTCGAACCCGTTGTTGGAGACGAACGCGTCCCACGCCGGCCCGAAGGTCTCAAAGTCGGCGGGCCTGTACCGGGCCGACGCCGAGACGTGGTGGGCCGCCGGGTACAGGTCGGACAGCTCCAGCGGCACCGGCCCCAGGAACGGGCTGTACTGGCAGACCTGCGCGTCCCCGCCGGCGCTGAGCGACCTGTACTCGGCCGACAGGTATGCCGGCTTTTGGCGCGCCCAGGGCACCACGCGAAGGATCTTCTTGGGGGTGCGGAAGCCCGAGACGGCCTTCCTGAACGCGGCGGCCTCGGGCCTGTACTGGTCGAGCGGGGCCGAAAAGAACGCGGCGCGCTTTTTGAACGCCGGCGTCGTCTCGGCCAGGTACTCGGATTCGCGCGCCACGACGCGGCCCGCCTCGGAGAGGCGCGGGTGCGCGGCGCCCTTTTTCATCACGTGCTCCCACAGCCGGCCCTCGCGTAGCGCCTCCCTGGTGCGCGCGACCTCGGAGCGCATGGCGTGCAGGTTGTGCAGCGCAAGCAGGGTCTCCGAGCTTGCGTCCTGCGCGAGCTCGGCCGGCGTGCGCGAGGAGCAGACCTCGCACGGGCAGGAAAACTCGCCGATGCCGGCCAGGGCCCGCGTGGCGTCCTCGGTCATGTACATGCCGCGCTTCGCGTACAGCATGTACGAGGCCGAATCGAACGTGTCGCAGCCGAGCGCGACGGCCAGCGGCACGGTCATCGGGTGGCCGGCGCCGAACAGGTGCAGCGGCACGTGGCGCGGCGCCGCCTTTCTTGCGGCTATTATCATGGACGCAAGCTGCCCGTACCTGTACGATTCCATGAATTCGACGGGGCTGCCGAGGGCCAGCATCTTAAAGCCCATGCCGACCAGGCTCCCGGCCGCGCGGGCCACGATGTCGTGGTGCTCGCTGCCCTGCACGGGCCCCGCCCACAGGCGGCCCGGATGGGACTCGATGGCGCTTTTCGCCGCGGCCAGCGTCTCGTCGACGCTTCTGCTCGCCTCCTCTTTCTTCATGCCCACGCCGGTGGGCCTGTCGAGGGGGACGGGCACGTCCGATCCTATCCGGTATTCGAACTCGGCCATCTCGTCCGGCTTTACGTCGAGCTTGCCGTACTCTAGCACCTGGTAGCCGCCCGAGTCGGTCATTACGGGGCCGTCGTGGCCTATCACCGAGTGTATGCCGTCTTTGACGGCGCGCTCGCGCAGGCGCCGCATGGCGATGTACGCGTTGGTTATGACCATCTCGAATCCGAGCTTGCGCATCTTCGAGGGCGGTATGGACTGCACGGCCGGATGCACCACTGGCACGAACGCCGGCGTCGAGACCGTTCCGTGGTCGGTCTGGAGCCTGCCGATGGCGCCTGCAAGATCCGTCTCGAGGACTTCGAACAACGCGGGGCCGGCCCGCCCGTCTATTTAAAAGAAAGAGGAGAGCTCGCCCCCGCCGGCGAGCTCGCCGAGCCAGTCCACCTCGTCGCCTGGCGGCTCGGCCTCGGACGCCATGCGGGCCGCCTCGGCGGGGGATCTGCGGGTGGCGTCTATCTGGACGGTCTTGGCGGGGCCGAACCAGCGCAGCGCGTCGTGGGCGGTGACGCCGAGTATCTCGGCGGCGCAGTTTTCCGCAGACTTTGCCGCGCCGTAGCCCCTCTTGCGGTACACCTCGAGCAGCTGGCGTGGGTCGCGCCGGAGCACCGCGGCCCTGCACCCGGGCCTGACGGCGTACGGGGCAAGGTGCCCCACCACAACGGCGTCCGGCGGGATGCTGCCCGACGCTTCGAGCAGGACGGACGCGTCCACCGAGCCGCCGTCGAGCGCGCCGCACTCTGCCGCGGCCGAGTTGAGATCGACCAGCGGGGCCCCCGTGGCGCGGGCAAGCTCGCGCGCGGCCGTGTGCTTGCCCACGCCGGGCCCGCCGGTTATCACCTGCACGGCGCGCCCCGCGCCGGTCTCAATTTATCTTGTCCGGGCGCGGTTTTTCCGGATCGTGGATCTCGGGGCGAAGAACCGGCCTGCGGCCGGAGCGCCGCCGCCGCGTTTTTTTTGGCGCTGTTCGTGCCCGCACGGCGGGACTTTCATTGCGGGCCGGCATCGGAGCGGCGGCCTTGCCTGATCGCCGCCAAGATCTGATCGTAACGTTTGAGGGCGCTCTGTTTTTAGTCGGCACAGTCGCGGCCCCGTACCATGCGCGCCGGCCGATCGCCAACGACTTCTCGTAGGGCTCGTGCATGCTCTCGAACGGGCCTGCCGAAAGATCGACGGCCTGTCTGACCGTTCGGAATCTCGGCTCCCTTGTGCGATAATATTCGCGCACCGCCCGGAGACCTTCATAAAAGACGGCCGTAATTTCACAGTCAACGTACCGCGGAGACTCCGATTCCAGAAAACCGCAAACATACATGTCGGGCAGGCGCCGATCTGTCAATTCCTGCGCCTCTCAAAAATCGTTCTGGTGCCGTCCGGCATGGCCTGAGACTCTCCGGACACGTGCAGTATCCACGGCTCCAGGTAAAATCTGAACTGCCTCTCCACGCGCGAGATTTCGCCCACCAACTCGTCTATGACGTCTGCCGAGCTCCGGTGGTCGTGGCACACCTGAAGAATCCGCCCGTCCCCGTCAGGACCGCAACGCGCCGACCTCGCGTAGGGGAACGACGGAAATATCTTGATTGGTTCTTGCTCCACGCCGGCCGCATCTGCCGCGGATCTTTTGCCAAGGCGCGGGATTTCTTTTACGACGGCCCGTACCGCCTCGAGGGAAGGCGCCGCATGCGCGCCGGTTCAGAACCTCTTCCCTCACGATCGCCTGCACCGCCCGCCGGAAATCCGGGCTGTCTGCCAACTGCTTTAGCATACGCCGGCTTCCGCGCGTGGCAGTTCCGCTCATCGACCGCTCCGGCGTGTGGCGGTATTAAACAGTGAACGCCGCGTAAATCCTGTAGCCTGCGCCTGACAGAACGCGCGGGCCGGGCTAGAGGCGGCCCGTCTAACGCGGCAAAAGCCCGGCGCAAGGCCCGGCAGACGCCGCACAAAAAGGGGGCAGTTTCTGACGCCCGAAGAGCGCTCGATCCGGCGCCCCTCAGCGGGCGAATCCCGGTGAACCGCGAGCCCTCTGGCCAGCGCCGCCCCGTTTTCAGCTTGACTAATATTGCAAAACCGGCAAACGCGCGCCCGTGCAGATAGGTCTGATAGGCAAGGCCAACGTCGGCAAGTCCACGCTGTTCTCTGCCGCCACGCACACCGACGTGCCGACGGGCAACTTTCCGTTCACCACGATAAAGCCCAACGTGGGAATGGCGTACGTGACGGCCCCCTGCCCGTGCAAGGAGCTGGGCGTGGAGCACGACATACCGCACTGCGTCTCGGGCAAGCGGCTCATACCGGTAAAGCTGATAGACGTGGCAGGCCTGGTGCCCGGCGCCCACGAGGGCCGCGGCCTCGGCAACCAGTTCCTCGACGACGCGAGGCAGGCAGACGCGCTCGTGCACGTGGTCGACGCTGCCGGCGCGACCGACGAAGACGGGCAGCCCGTCGCCCCCGGCACGCGCGATCCGGCCAAAGACGTCGAGTTCGTCGTATCGGAGTTCGACATGTGGTTCCTCGGGATACTCGAAAAGGACTGGCAAAAGCTCTGCAAGGAGGCCGAGCGCGGCAGGCCCGAGCTGGCGCTCCACTCGCGCTTCGCGGGGCTGGGCATATCGGAGGGGCAGGTGGCCGGCGCGGCGCAAGGGGCGCCGGCGCGCCTCTCGGACTGGTCCGGCGGGGACAGGAAAGGCTTCGCGGCCCGGCTGCGGCGGGCCTCCAAGCCGGTGCTGACCGTAGCCAACAAGGCCGACATGTGCCCGGGCGTGCCTGACTGGGCGGTGCCGTGCAGCGCAGAGACCGAGCTTGCACTGGTGCGCGCCGCGTCTGCCGGCATGGTCGCTTACGCGCCCGGCTCTGATTCGTTCGCGGTCACGGCCGGCCCCGAGGCGGGGGAGGATCAGAAGATGGCTCTGGAGGCCATGGCCGCGACCGTCAAAAAGCTTGGCGGCACCGGCGTGCGCCGTGCACTCAACGAGGCCGTCTTCGGGCTGCTCGGGATGGTGCCCGTGTACCCGGTCGAGGACGAATCGCGCCTGTGCGACCGCGCCGGCACGGTCCTGCCCGACGCAAAGCTGATGCGGCCCGGCTCGACCGCGCGCGATCTCGCCGGCGCGGTCCACGCCGACTTGGCAAAGGGCTTCCTGTACGCGACGGACTGCCGGACCCGGCAGAGGATAGGAGCCGACAAGGAGCTGTCCGCCGGCGACGTCGTGCGCGCCGTCTCGGCGTCGGCGAGGGGATGACATGCTGGTGCTCGGCATAGAGAGCACCGCGCACACGTTCTCGTGCGCCGTGGTGCGCGGCACGCCGCAAAAGGCGCGCATACTCTCGGACGTGCGCGACGTATACGGGCCGCCCGACGGCCACGGCATACACCCGCGCGAGGCCTCGCGCCACCACGCCGACTGCGCGCCGCGCGTGCTGTCCGAGGCGCTCGCCTCTGCCCGCGTGCGCGCGCCCGATCTCGACGCGGTCTCGTACTCTGCCGGGCCGGGCCTCGGCCCCTGCCTGCGCGTGGGCGCCGTGGTGGCGCGCTCGCTGGCCTCGTACCACCGCAAAAATCTGTACCCAGTAAACCACGCCGTCGGCCACCTGGAGCTGGGCCGCCTGCTGACCGGCGCTTCCGATCCCTTGGTGCTGCTCGTCTCGGGCGGGCACACCATGCTGCTGGCCTTTTCGGGGGGGCAGTGGCGCGTGTTCGGAGAGACGCTCGACATCACGCTCGGCCAGCTGCTCGACCAGTTCGGCAGATCGCTGGGGCTGGCCTCGCCGTGCGGCGCCTCGATAGAAAGGATGGCCTCGCGCTCGTCGGAGTACGTCCAGCTGCCCTATACCGTAAAGGGCAACGACGTCTCGTTTTCGGGCCTGCTCTCGGCGGCAAAGGAGGCGGCAAAGGGGGCGCGCGGCTCTGCGTGCTATTCGCTGCAGGAGACCGCCTTTGCCATGGTCTCCGAGACCGTCGAGAGGGCCCTGGCATTCACCGGCAAGAAGGAACTGATGGTCGTCGGCGGGGTCGCGGCCAACAGGCGGCTGGCCGGCATGCTGCGCGGCGTGTGCCGGCGGCAGGGCGCGCGCCTGCGCGCGGTCCCCGTCCGGTACGCGGGCGACTGCGGCTCGCAGATAGCCTGGACCGGCCTGCTGGAATCGGGGGCCGGGCCCGGCGTGGACGCTGCCGGCGCGTTCGTGCGCCAGTCGTGGAGGATAGACTCGGTCCCGATACGCTACGCGTCCCCGATGGCGTCCTGAATGTCGTCGAGCCACGAGCCGGTGCCGAGCACGCCGAACTTGTAGGACTTGCCGCCCGCTTCTATGCAGACTTTTTTCATCAGCCGGCCCTCCTTCCAGGTGCGCGTCACTTCCTTGAGCGGCACGTCGAGGGCCGTCTCGCCGAGCCTCTTGGTAAAGTCCATTATGCGCCCGCGCGACTTGTCGAAGGCGATGCGCCTGTTGGTCAGCGTGAGTATGCCCGAGCCCATCGAATCCTCCGAGCAGTCCTCCTGCCTTATGCGCCGCTCGCCCTCTTCCACGGGCGCGGGGAGGCGCGTCGGAATTTTAGTCTTGGCTGCGGATCCGCCCGGCGCGATCCTGCGGGTATTTTAGCCCGCGACGATTATGCTTATAAAGGCGGGGGGCGAGATGCAAAGCAGGCTGTGCGCGGGATCGCTTGCGGCGATCCTCTGACTGGCGGCGGCCGGCGCCGTATCGGAGGCGCACGCCACGAATCCTTCGGTGTCCAGCGTGGCTGTAAACGCCAACAACGACGGCACGTGGGCCGGCGTCCTGACCATAACCTTCAACACCCCGATGGAGGTACAGACCCGCGAGGAGGACGCGCTGGGAAGATAGTGCTCAAGAGGGGTCTCGGCACCCCCCGCGAAACCTGCCGCGCGACCGGCTCTGACATGTAGTTCGACGGGAACGCGGTAAAGGTGTGCTATGCACCGTATGCCGAAAACATCATGCGGCGGATTGGACCTGCTTTTCTGACTCTACATAGCCGGCACGGCGCTGCAGTCCGCAGACACCCAGACGGCCCTCCCGCAGTACGGGATACCCTACGAGTACTCGACAAACCCGCCGAGGATTACACCAGTCGACGACGAGAAAGCCGCAGATCGCCAGCCTCACGCTGGACAAGGCAAGCGGGGTGCTGTACATGAGAAGTCATGCGTAATCCCACGGAGTCCGGCCCCGGGCCGGCGCGCAGCGCCGCTACATATGCATGAATATTGATAATATTGCGCGGACAGCGCAGGGTCGGCAAAGGCGCGCGCGGCGACGGCCTTGAGGGAGTTTCTGCCCTTCTGCCGCTCTTCGCGGCCGCAGTTAGCGGCTGCGCGCCGTCTTGGGCCCGGGCTTCTTGCCCTTGCGGTGTGTGTTGCTCTTGTCCGGCGAGCCGGTGAGCAGGTGCAGGTTCACCAGCCAGGTGGCCACGATCAGATCCCTCCTCGCGGTTTTCTTGGGGCGGCGCACCCGGTGCCGCAGCCGAGCGAACGTCTTGATCCTGCGGTTGGCGTGCTCTATCTTGACGCGCCTGCGGTTCACCCGGCGGTTGTGCGCCTTGGCCTTCTTGGTCTTGCTCTCGGCCCGGGTCAGCGGCATCTTTATGACGGCTCCGGGGTGGTCCTTCTCCAGGCCCCTGTACACCTTGTCCACCAGTTCGGTTATCGTCATGGCGTCGCTCTTCCCCTCTAGGCACCTGGTGACCGGGCCCAGGTCGGCCCCCGATTCGCGCAAAACGGTCATGGCCGGCGAGGACGGCGCGCTGTACCGGCTCTCGCCGGGCGGCCTCTACGAGCCGCTGCGCAACATGTCCTAGCTGTTCCACAGCATAGACGAGTCAATGTACACGTACCGCGGGACCCCCATGCAGGGCTACAAGTCGGACCCCGAATTCGCCGACGCGCTCGAGGAGCAGATGCGGCTCGCAAAGGCGGTCCTCGAGAGGATGAACCTGGGGAGGCAGGGCTGGCACGAGGGCTTTGAAGAATCAGAGCCGTCGGTCCACGCGGCCATCGACAGGACGGAGCGGCTCCAGGACAGTTTGCGGCTAGAGCGCGAGCGCGCCGAGCGCACGTTCCTGGACAGGTACGGCTAGATGGACCGGCCCGAGTATGCCCGGGTTTTTTTACGAAGGGTTATAATCGCGCCCGCGGGGGCCCGGGGGAGTGGAGTACGACGTCAGCGTTGTCATCGAGAACCGGCCCGAGATCGCCGACCCGGAGGGCAAGACCATACTCGACGACCTGATCTTGCGCGGCGGCGTAAAGTCCGTAAAAAAGATACGCACGGCGAAGGTGATCCGCTTCCGCGTGAGCGCGCGCAGCAGGGACGCGGCCCGCAGGGAGGTCGAGGGGATATGCGAGCGCCTCCGCATATACAACCCGCTGGTCAGCACCGCGGAGATCACGTAGCCGCTGTGTGCAGGGCCGCGTTCTTTGCCGACATCTCCGCGGTCATCGGATCCGCGGCGAACGCGACTATCAGCACGTCCCCCCCGCGCGGCTTGGCGGCAAGGGCGGCGAGCACGCCGGGCCTGCCCTCCAGCGCGTCGCGCCGCTCGCCCGGAAACGAAAAAACACCGTCGCGGTACACGAGCGTCAGGGCCGCCGAGGCCCCGCACACCACGGCCATGTCCCTCTGCTCTATGCCGGATCTTACGTTGCCCGCGCGCCCCCTGACCAGGACCGCGTGCCCGGCCCCGTCGCCGGGCGCAGGCTCCAGGGGGGTCTCGGCGGGCATCGCGCAGTCTATCTCCTCGGCCACGCCCGACCCCTTTTCGGTCAGGAACGTGCCGGCCCTCACCGAATCGGCCATGCCGGACTCGCGCAGGTGGCCAACGAGCGTCTTTACGGCGCCCTCGCCCATCTGCAGGCCATCGCAGAACGCGGCCCTGCTGACGTACTTTTGGCGGTGCATCATCTGCACGGCTTTCAGCACGTGGGGCACGCCGAACGTGAGCGTCTTGCCCGATCCCTTGCGGCGGGCCACCGCGCGCAGCGCCTCTACGTCCACGGCTACGCGCCGCAGAACGTGGTATTTAATTTGGACAATTTGGCCAGCATCTTTAAATACGCGCCGAAATTCGCCCGCCCATGCTAAAGACGCTCCAGACCGGGCGCGCTCGGCCGCTTGCCGCGCCGCTCGCGGTTCTCTCGATCATTTTCGCGCTGACGCTGTTCGTGGCCGGCTTCGACAACGGGCAGCTGGCCGCGGCATTCGTACCCGGCTCGGATCCGCAGGTTCTCCACGAGCTGACACACGACCTGCGCCACGCGGCGGGCCTTCCATGCCACTAGCCGCGCGGCCTTGGCTGATCGTGGCCGTGGCGCTGGCCGCCGGCGCGGCGGGCGGGCTCGTCCACGCGGGAGCCGGCGCGGCCTTTACGGGCCCGTACATCGAGGCTGCCATAGGCCTCGAGACGCAGATGATGCTCGAATCGGGGGAGCAGTCGCCCGAATTCTGGGAATCGCTCGAGTCGTACCGGGCCTGGCAGAGGCAGGGGTACGTGCTGGCCTCGGTGCTGTACGGCGTATCGATGGCCTCGCTGTTCTGCATAGTGTACGCGCTCTGGCGCGGCCCCAAGCCTGGCGGCGCGCTGGGCGGCGCCGTGCTGCTCGGTATCGTCATGTGGGGGGCCGTCTTTATGGTGCCGTTCCTAAAGTATCCTGCCACCCTGCCCGGCGTCGGTGATCCGGAGACCATCGGCGCGCGCACCCTGCTGTACGTCTCGTTCGTGGCAGTCTCTGGCGCATCGGCGCTGGCCGCGTGGCTCGCGTCGGGCCGCGCAGGCAGGGCGCGCCTGCCGGCGGCCGCCGCCGGATACGCCGCCGCGATGGCCGCCGCGTTCGCGCTCTTTCCGGCAGTGCCGGCGTCCGGGCTCCCGCAGGATCTGGTGGACGGGTTCAGGGCCTCGTCGGCCGTCGGGGTCCTTGCGCTCTGGGTGTCGATGCCTGCCGTCGCCGGGTTGCTGTGGGGGAGGCTCGGCGCACGGTGATGTTCTATCTTTCTAGAAAAAGTAACCGGCTATGCATCGTTTAAATAATCGCGATGCGGCCGGCAGCCGGATGGCCAAAAAATACACCCTGCCCCAGCTCAAAAAGTACGACGTCAACCAAAAGGTCATCAACATCCTGGCCGATCCCGAATCGCGCTCCATACTCTTCTCGACCATACGCAAGGCAAAGCACGCGTCCGAGCTGTCCACGTCGCTGCGCATACCGCTCAGTTCCGTCTACAAGAAACTGGGGGATCTCGAGGCGCTCCACCTGATAAAGTCCGAAAAACTGGTCGTCTCCGATCAGGGCCGCAGATTCCGCGTGTACAGGAGCAGGGTGAGCGGCGCCGAGATACACATCAAAAAGCCCGAGCCGGTCCTGTACTTGGCGCCAAACTGACATGGCCAAGCCCCGCATACTGCAGCTCGGAGAGGTCGATGTCACGCAGCGCATCATAGAGACGCTGGCCAACGTGTGCGCCCGGGCGGTGCTCTTTTCGACAAAGTCGGGCGCGAGGGACGCGGCGAGCATAGCGGGCGAGCTGGGCATATCGCAGTCGACCGCCTACAAGACGCTCGCGGGGCTTGAGGACTTGGCGCTCGTCGAGGTCGAGCGGTTCTCGATGTCCGACGGCAAAAAGACAAAACTGTACAGGAGCCGCATAAGCCGGGCCGAGATAACGATGGACGGGGGCGAGCCGGCGCTCTCGCTGTACCCCAACCAGTAGGGCCCGGAAAAGCACAGCCGCCCGAACGGAATTCATCTTTAAGTATGGGGCGCTGCGGGCAGGCGCCGTGGCAGGTTACATGGACGCTGCGATTGCCGTACTGTCCGAGGCGGGCAAGGCACTTCGTATAGACGAGATTACAAAGCGAGCAATAGACTTGGGCTACATCAAACCCAAAGGCAAGACTCCTATCTCTACCATGGGTGCAGTCATCTATAGAGATGTCAAAAGGTTTGGCGAGAATTCGAAATTTGAGAAGGCGGACAGCTCCACATTCAAACTGCGCCAACCGCTCCCCGCAAAGCCGACCGTTCCTAGGGTGGACGGTGTGGATCCCGAGCAGACAGACGATGGGAAACACGGGGGCTTTGAGGAACCAAACACGGAAAACAACTCAATGCACACTCAGAAGATGGGCAAGGCGGGCGAGTACCGAGTCATGAGCGAGCTGCTCTTGCGGGGATACAGTGCCAATTTTGTCGAACCCGACGACGGCGTGGACATATCTGGGAGGAACAGCAGATCTCAGTTTGAGATACAGGTAAAGACGGCCACCAGAAAAAACGACAATTACATCACGACGATAAAAAAGAGGCCGTTTGAAAGCAAACACGGCCCGCAGATGTACTATGTATTCGTGCTGCGGGATCCGGACAACAGGCTTGACTTTGTCACACTTTCGTCCAAAGACATACGAAAACGTCTACGCAACGGAGACATGACCGAAAACAAAGCCGGATACCAAGCACGTTTTTCTAAAAAGGCGATAAGGTGTTCTTGGGCCAGCACGATGTGACGCAGTACCGGCACGACTGGGACTTTTGACGCTCCGCCATTTCGCGACCGTCGCTAAACAAACTCTATCACAGCTGCTGAACCTAGAACCGGACAGTGCGGCCAGATCTGGCCCCGCATCTCTTTTATTATCCCTCCCGGTGGGGCCGCGCATGCCAGAAGAAAAAAAACTCGACGCGACGGGCCTGTTCTGCCCCGAGCCGGTGTTTCGGACAAAGATAGAGCTGGAGCGCATGCAGCCGGGGGACACGCTGGTGGTGACGGCCGACGATCCGGCCGCCGAGGACGACATCACCCGGTGGGCCTCGCGCAGCGGCCACAGGGTCTCGTCGGTGCAAAAGGACGGCGCAAAGGTCACCCTCTCGATAACCAAATGAGCTACTCTGAAAGGTACCTGTCCACGTCGATGGCGGCCATGCATCCGTAGCCGGCAGCCGTGACAGCTTGCCTGTACCTGCGGTCGTGCACGTCGCCTGCCGCAAAGACGCCCTCGGCGCTCGTCTGCGAGCGCTCCTTTACCACCACGTAGCCGTCCTGGTCGGTCTCCACTTGGCCTGCAAAGAGGGCCGTGTTGGGCACGTGCCCGACGGCCACGAACACGCCGCCCGCCTGGAGCGAGGTCTCCTGGCCGGTCTTCGTATCCTGCACGGTCAGGCTCTGCACCTTTTGGTCGCCGCTTATCCTGGTCACCACCGAGTTGAGGTGGAAGCGTATCTTTTCGTTGTCCAGCGCGCGCTCGTGCATTATGCGGCTCGCGCGCAGGCGGTCGCGCCTGTGGATTACGTGGACGGTGGTGGCAAACTTTGTCAGGAACAGGGCCTCCTCCATGGCGGAATCCCCGCCGCCTACCACGGCCATCTCTTGGCCGCGGAAGAACGGCCCGTCGCACGTGGCGCAGTACGAGACTCCCCTGCCGGCAAACTCTTTTTCCGATTCCAGGCCCAGCTTGCGCGGGCTCGCGCCGGTCGCGATGATGACGGCCCTGCCCTCGTACTCTTCGGAGGCGGTCAGCACCTTTAGCGGCCTGCGCCTAAAGTCGACGTTGACAGCCTCGTCGTCGATTATCTTGGCGCCCATGCGCTTGGTCTGCTCTTTCATGTCCGTCATCAGGTCGGGCCCCATTATGCCCTCCTTGAAGCCCGGATAGTTTTCCACGTCCGTGGTGTTTATCAGCTGCCCGCCGGGCAATATGCCGGACAGTATCAGGGTCTTGTACCCGGCCCTCGCGCAGTATATGCCGGCGGTGTACCCCGCGGGGCCGGCCCCAATTATGACCACGTCGTAGGAGGTCTGTCGTTCGGGCGGCTTTGGCGCCTGCACTTGGGCGGTCGCCTCCATGCCGCCGCCTGCCATCATGGGCGCGCGCGCCGGGTTGATTAATTTAAACCTGACCTGACCGCGCGCGCGCAGCGCCCGCACAGCCCGCGGCCTGCGAGGCGCAGCACCTCGGACTGCCAGCGCGCGTTGGACGCGGGGCATCGCCCGTCGCCGCAGAACGGGCTCGCCGGTGGCCCAGTAGGCCGCTGCCTGCAGCACGTACGAGCACGCTATCGACGGCAGGCGTACGTCGCCCTCTTGCAGAAACCGGCCGCCCGGCGGCGGCAGGCCGGCAAGGCCGGCAGCGACGGCCCTCAGGTGGTACCCGCGCGGGCGGGCCGGCCCGTGCAGTATGCCGGGCACCGAGACCACGGCGGGGTTGGCGCATATCGTGGGCCTCGCGTGGTACCTCGCGTCCGCCTGATCGTAGGTGCAGCACAGCTTGCCGGTCAGCACGGCGTGCAGCTGCCCGGGGCCGCCCGGGCCCAGCCTGCGCGCGGCTTCCTGTACGGCAAAGCCGTCGAACGCGGCCGGCTCCTCGCCGCCTGTTGCCGGCCGCATCCGGGCCGGCGAGCCGTCAAAGATCAGGGGGCCGGCTTGGGGCAGGGGGGCGCTGCGGGCATCGCAAGCGGAGCCGCTCCTCCCAGAGACCAGATCCGAGACGCGGCCGATGTCGAGGCCGCTGCCGTCGTCGTGCAGGGTTATCTGTACCGGGTGCATTCGGCCGGATCCTAGCGGCCGGCCTCTTCGACCTTCAGCGCCGCTATCTCGGCTGCCCTGCGGCCCGAAAAGAGCATCGAGCCGAACGTGGGCCCCATCCTCGGCAGGCCGTGCGTCTCGGTCACCGACATGCCGGCGGCCACCAGCCCGGGGTACACCTCGCCGGTCTTTGTTACCACCTCGTCCTCGCCCGACTCTACGTGCATGGGCTGCATGCCCTTCCACTCCGCCAGGCCCCTGTCCACGAGCCGCTTGACGGCCACCGAATCGTGGCCCGAGGCGTCTATGACCACCTTGGACTCGAGGGCCACCGGATCCACGCAGGTGATGTTGCGCGGCAGGGCCGAGACGGGCATCCAGTTGACCACGACGCCCTCGACCCTGCCGTTCCTGAGCACCAGGTCGTCGAACTTTGTGAGGTTGAGGAACTTTACGCCCGAATCGCAGGCGCTCGCTATCAGCTTCGAGACCGCGTGCGGGCCCGGAGTCAGGTACAGGCCCTCGGAGACCTCCTTGTATGGCACGCCCAGCTCGTCCCAGATCTTCTGGGCCGGCGCGCGCACCGTCACGGGGTTCATCATGTAACCCCCGAGCCAGTACCCGCCGCCCAGGTAGTTGTTCTGCTCTACGACCAGCACCCTGTACCCGCTGTTGGAAAGATCCCTGCTCGCCGTCAGGCCCGCCGGCCCGGCCCCTATCACTATCACGTCCGAGCTGGCCCTCTCCACCAGGACGCTGTGGAACTCGTCGGCGATGGCGCGCGTTATCTGCACTTCGCTCACGTCGGCGAACATCCTCTGCTCTTTCTGGGCCGCTACTGCCTCCTGCACGGTCCGCCTGCCCGGCGCTGGTGTTTAAAACGTTGCGGGACAGGCCCGGCAACCGGTGCCGCCCCGGTGCGGGCCCGGCGGCGATTTGGCCGGTCTTCAAAACTTTATAACCGAACAGCCGGCCCCCGCCGCGCGTTGGAGGCGCAGATGCAGAACCGCGGGGCCGAGCCGCGCACGGACTGGTCGGCGGCCCAGGAGGCAGACGCCTTGGTCGCGAAGGCCGTGCGGCTCTACAGGAAGGGCGAGTACGACGCGGACAGCTTCAGGCGGTTCCGGCTCCAGCACGGCGCCTACGGCACGCGCATGACCTCCGACTATGCGATGATCCGCGTAAAGCTGCCCGCCGGCGAGGTGTACCCCGCCCAGCTGGAAAAGCTGGCCGATCTGAGCGAGCAGTTTTCCATAGGCAGCGCGCACGTCTCGACGCGCGAGAACGTGCAGCTCCACTGGGTGGTGCTCGAGGACGTCTCGGAGGTGTTCCGGGGCCTGGCAGAGGTGGGCCTGACCTCGCGCGAGGCGTGCGGGAACTCGGTGCGCAACGTCATGTGCAGCCCGCTCTCGGGCGTGTGCGCGGCAGAAGCCTTCGACTCCACCCCGTACGCGCTGGCCGTGGCGAGGTTCTTCCTGCGCAACCCCATGGCGCAGAACCTGCCGCGCAAGTTCAAGTTCAACTTTACGTGCTGCGAGGAGCACGGCATGGCCCGCATGGTGGACGTGGGGCTCGTGCCGGCCCTCGGGCCCGGCGGGGAGCGCGGCTTCCGCGTGTTCTTGGGCGGCGGCCTCGGCAACCGCTCGTTCGTGGGCCGCCAGCTGGAGGACTTTACGCCGGAAGAGGATCTGCTGCACACGTCCATATCGGTCGTGCGGGTGTTCGACCGCCTGGGCGACCGCAAGAACCTCGCGCGCAACCGCCTGCGGTACCTGGTAAGCGACATGGGCTGGGAGGCCTTCTCCAACCTTGTCATCAAGGAGAGGGCCGTGGTGCGCGCCACGCAGTCGGTGGTCACGCGCCTGAACCCGGACACGTCGGGGCGCGAGCTGCGCCGGCCGGTGCGCGTGACATCGGGGGGCGGGGCCGCGCCGCCCGGGTACGCGCGCTGGCTCTCGACGAGCACGCAGCCGCAGCGGCAGGCCGGGTACCGGACCGCGTTCATCTCGCTCGAATCGGGGGACATCACCGCCGCGCAGCTGCGCTCGCTGGCCTCGATAGTGCGAGAGTATTCGGCAGAGGGCGCCGCGCGCGCAGGCTTTGTGCAGGACATGGCCCTGCGGCACGTCCACGAGGACGACCTTGCGGGCCTGTACTCTGCCCTGACCGAGGCGGGCCTCGCGCGCCCCGGCGCGCTGACCATGGCCGCGCCGGTGGGCTGCTCGGGGACCACCTCGTGCAACCTGGCCCTGACGAATTCGCACCGGCTCTCCAAGGAGGTGCAGCGCAAGTTTTTGGAGCTGGGCCTCGACGAGGATCCGGACCTGCGCGGCTCGTCCGTGAAGATAAGCGGGTGCCCCAACTCGTGCGCCCAGCACGGCATAGCCACCGTGGGGTTCTTCGGCGGGGGCGGCAGGGTCGGCAAGGACATGTACCCAAACTACATGATGTCCTTCGGCGGGCGCTCGGACGGGCGCACCATGCTCGGCGTCGGCGGTCATGCGCGTGCCGGCAAAGCGGGTCATACCTGCGCTGCTGCGCATAATAGAGGTGTTCCGATCCCGCAAGCAGGGCGGCGACACGCTCGAATCGTGGGCGCACCGCGTGGCCTCGGGCGCCGACGGGTACTCGCTCGACGACCTAAAGCGGGATCTGGCGCCGATCGCCGCGCCGCCGGACATCTCGGAGGATCCCGACTTTTACTCCGACTACGGGGCCGACGGGGCCTACCACACAAAGACGGGCAAGGGCGAGTGCGCGGCTTGATATCGGGAGCAGACCTGACCGCCTCGGAGATACGCGACCGCAGCGTGCGGGTGCTCGACGTGCGCAGGCCCGAAGAGTACGCGGCGGGCCACCTGCCGTCGGCAGACAATTTGCCGCTGGCCGGCCTGCTCTCCGACGACAGCCCCCGGGCGGTGGCCTCGCTTGCCGGCTCGCTGGGCATAGGCGACGAGGAGCGCGTGGTGATATACGACGACACGTTCGGCGCGCTGGCCTCGCGCGTGGCCTGGTCGCTGGAGCACATCGGCCACCGCGGGGTCTCGCTCCTGGAGACGACGTACTCGGGCTGGAAGTCCATGGGGCTGCAGACCGGCTCCGAAAAGCCCGAGCGCGCAGCCTGCCGGCACTCCGTATCGGAGGACGCGTCGATCTCGGCCTCCGCCGAATCGCTCGAATCCGAGCGCGATTCGGGGGCGCTGCTCATAGACAACCGCGAGAGGCTCAACTACCTCGAGCAGCACATACCCGGCGCGCTCAGCCTGCCGTACAGGACGCTCTCGGAGCCGGGCCGGATACTGCGCAGTCCGGCGGACATGAGGCGCCTGCTGGAGAACCGCGGCATAGGGCCCGGTTCGCGCGCCATCACGTACTGCGGCAGCGTGGGCACGCTCTCGGGCCTGGCGTACTATGCCCTAAAGAGCGCCGGGGTGCGCGACGTGCGCCTCTACGTAAGATCGTTCCGCGAGTGGAAGGGGCAGAACCGGCCCGTCGAGAGGCAGCCCGACGCAAACTACTGGGATCTTTCCGCCGAGTGAGCCGCCTCGCCGCGCAGCTGCCGCGTGACGGCCGCGTCGATGTTGTCCAGCACGTCGAGCATCTTTTGCCTGTTGTCCTCCAAAAATTCGTCGCCCCTGTCCTGCAGCCTCTTTTTCCAGAGGCGGATCTCGCGGTGCTCCTCGAGGAACCGCTCCACCATGTGCCTGCCGCTCCTCTCGGGGTCGATGAACTCTTCGAGCTCTTTCGAGACGGAGCCGGCCCGCCCCTCGGTTATGGCGGCCTTTGCCGACTGTATGGCCTCGCCGAGGCCGCGCAGGCTCTTGGCCGACTCGGGCAGGGTGCGCTTTACGGACAGGCCCCACAGGCCGCGCTCCTTCTTGCCGACCTTTTTGACGATGTCCGGGGACAGGTCGTATACGGGTATGCGGTGGAATCCCTCGCGCTTTTCGTGGCGCACCAGCAGCCCGCGCTCCGTCAGCTTTAGCAGGGCCTCTTCTGCGTCGGACTTGTCGAGCAGCGTCGTCCAGACTATGGCCCCTATGGTGTGGTACCCCTGCCTGACGCTCTCTATGACGACGACTTCGACTATCCTCTTGAAGCCCTCCTCTATGCGGACGTTGACGAAGTCCTTGTCCTTTACGGCCTTTCTTGCGTTCTTTACGTCGATCTCTATCGACCTCTTTAGGGCCTCGATCGATTCGGCCACCCTGTTGAGCATGGACAGGTAGCAGGCCCTGTTGTACCAGGCCATGCCGAAGTTGGGATCGGATTCGGACGCCTTTTCTGCCGAGTCGAGCGCCTTTGCGTAGTTTTTCTGCTCGTAGTGTATGAGGCCCTTTAGGTTCCAGGCCTCGGCGTTGGCCACGTCGATGTCGAGGACGCGGTCGTAGACGCGCAGCGCCTCGCCGTGGTCGTCGGAGTGGAACCGGGCGTAGCCCAGCTTTAGCAGCACGTCCACGTTGTCGGGGTCTATGCGCAGCGCCTGCTCGAGTGCCTCGACGGCCTCTTCCATCTTTTCGTCGGCCATGAGGTTGGTGCCCTTTTTGTACAGGCGCTTTACGTTGTAGGACGGGTCTGCGAGCGGCTTTTCTCCGGACGGCTCGGGAAGATCCCGCCGGGAGCCCTTCATGGGCGCCGGGGGCCGCGTTCCTGATAAATAGTCTGCGCCGCGCCTGCTGGAAATGCAAAAATACACGTGCCGGCGCGCACGGCCATGGCGCCTCAGAGAGTGTCGGTCAGGGGGCGCGCGCCGTTCGAAAAGACCGGCGTGTACGAGGCCTCCATCTACCTGTGCCGCTCCAGGCCGGAGCCGGCCGCCGCCGCCTCGGGCGATCTGGACAGCCTCTGGCGGGGCGACTTCCACCTGCGCGTGCGCGACGGCTCGTTCGGGGAGGACCTGGGGGGGCCGGACAACCCCGTCCCGGCCTCGGTGTTCCAGCTGCAGTCGGTCTGGGTGGCCGTGGCCGACAGGCTCTCTGAGCGCACGTCGATATTCGAGGTGCCGGTGCCCGGCGGCGCCCGGCCGGAGCCGGCCCCCGCGCCGCCGCCCGCCGAGAAGGGCAGGCCCGGACGAGCAGGGCGCGCAAGGGGAGCAGGGCCCGCCCGGTCCCGCCGGCACGTTCAGGGCCAGCCCGGCTTGCAGGGGCCGCCCGGCGAGCGCGGCGCGCGCGGGCCAGCCGGCGACAAGGGCGACAAGGGCCCGCCCGGCGAAAAGGGGCTGACCGGCGACGTGGGCCAGCAGGGCGACAAGGGAACGCCCGGGCGAGCGCGGGGACAGCGGCGAGCGGGGGCCGGCCGGCCCCGCGGGCCCGCCCGGCGAAAAGGGGGCCACCGGCCCGCCCGGCGACAAGGGCCCGGCAGGCCTGCGCGGGATCAGCGGCGACAAGGGCGACAAGGGGCCGACCGGACCCGTAGGCGACAAGGGCCCGGCCGGGCCTGCGCGGCTCTGCCGGCCCCGCCGGCGACAAGGGGCCGCAGGGCCCGGCCGGCGAGCGGGGCATCACCGGAGAAAAGGGCCCGGCCGGCGAAAAGGGCCCGACCGGCCCGCCCGGCCCCGCCGGCGAGAAGGGCCTGCAGGGCCCGGCCGGCGAGATCGGGCTAAAGGGCCCGCAGGGGCCGATGGGCGAAAAGGGCCCGCCCGGCCCGGCCGGGCCGCTGGGCGAGCGCGGTATAACCGGGCCGCAGGGCCAGCCCGGCCAGCCCGGCCCCGCCGGCCCCAAGGGGGCCTCGGGCGAGCGCGGCCCGCAGGGGCCGCCGGGGCCCGCCGGCGAAAAGGGCCCGCAGGGGCCGCAGGGGCCGGCCGGCGAAAAGGGGCTGACCGGGGTCCCGGGCCCGCAGGGCGAAAAGGGCGAGCGCGGCCCGCAGGGGCCGCTCGGAGAAAAGGGCCAGGCCGGCCAGCCGGGCCCGCGCGGCGACAAGGGGCCCCAGGGCCCGCAGGGCCCGCAGGGCGAGCGCGGCGGGCAGGGGGCCCCCGGCGAAAAGGGCCCGCAGGGCCCGCAGGGCATACAGGGCCCGCAGGGCGAGCGCGGCCCGCTCGGCCCGCCGGGGCCGGCAGGCGAGCCGGGCCCGCGCGGCGAGCAGGGCCCGGTGGGGCAGGCCGGCCCCCAAGGCCCGCCCGGCCCGCCGGGGGCCGGCGGCGCGCAGGATTCTTCGGATCAAAAGGCGCTGCTGAAAGATCTTTTGGACCTGCTCACCGAAAAGGGCCTCATCAGCACCGAAGAGCAGATCCGCATAATGAGCAGGCTCTACCAGTGACTGCGCGGCGCGGATCGAAAGTTTTTTCCCGCGACCGCCCGGCGCGCAGGAGTTATAGCGCCTTTCGCCGGCAAAACCGCGACGGGCAAGAACGCGCGCGTCCGCCGCTCGGGGCTGCGCCGTCCGATGCTGCCCGGTTGTGCGGGCGGGCGCTCCGACGCGGCTGGGGGCCTGCGCGCCCCTTGCAAAAGCGTCCCGGGCTCCTTGCCGGTCTGGATAAAAAAGAAACCGATCGCCGTGGGGCGATCCGGTTCTATATTTTCTTGGTTCTGCGCGTGGTCCTCCTCTTGGGAGCGGCCTTGCGCGTGGTCGTCTTGCGCGTGGACGTCTTGCGTGTCGTCTTGCGCGTGGTCCTCCTCTTGGGAGCGGCCTTGCGCGTGGACGTCTTGCGTGTCGTCTTGCGCGTGGTCCTCCTCTTGGGAGCGGCCTTGCGCGTGGACGTCTTGCGTGTCGTCTTGCGCGTGGTCCTCCTCTTGGGAGCGGCCTTGCGCGTGGACGTCTTGCGTGTCGTCTTGCGCGTGGTCTTCCTCTTGGAGGTTCCCTTTCGTGATGTCGCCATCGGACTAGCCCGGATCCTCATAGTTTTTCAATAGCTATACTCAAAAAAATTAGACAAGCGCGTAGTTTTTTGTCAACCGAAAACGGTGGATTCCGATCGCTTTGGGCCGCCGCGAGCGCGCGCGCGGGCGCGTTTCAAGCACGCGATCGGGCCCGCGGCGCGCGCGCGGGCGCGCAAAGGCAGATCGTGCCCACGCAAGCTGCGGCCCGGATTTGGCGGCTACGCGCGCCCCGCGGGCGGCGCGCGCACGCCGCGGCGCGCAGCCGGGCAGCGCCCCGCGCGCCGGCCGGCGCGATCGCGGATCGCGCCGCGATCGCCGCCTACGCGCCCCTCGTCTTGACTATGGTCAGCACGTCCTCGTCCTGCATCACGTGGTCGAGGCCGACGCGCTGGCCCCCGAACTTTACGCTCCTGCCCCACACCATGCCGTAGCGGAACTGCCTGCGCATGCTCCTGTGTATCTTGTTGCAGACATCCTCGACGGTGTCGCCCTCCCTGGCTATGAGCGGCTCCTCAAAGTCGGCCTCGCCCCCCTTGGGCCTCATGTACACCCGTATGAACCCGAGGCTCTCGTATATGCGCTCCCTGAGGAGTTCCATGTTGAGGTCCGAGTTCGCCGAGACCTCGACGGCCGGGCCGGCGCCGGCGCGCGCCCTCTCGAGCAGCTGCTCGTCCGCCAGGTCTATCTTGTTTATCACCGTCAGGGCCTTTGCGTACGTGACGTTGCCGGCCATGTGGTCTGCGAGCTGCTCGGACGTGACGTCCTCGCGCACCACGACTCTGGCGCTGTTTATGCCGTACAGGTGCAGCATCTCCCTGACGTGCGATTCGGTGACGCGCGTGAGCCTTGCCTGCTGCGCGACGGTTATGCCGCCCGAGCCGGACTTTTCGACCGTGATGTTGGGGGGAAGCTGGTTCAGGCGTATGCCGATGTTGCCAAGCTCCGACGAAAGGACGCGCGCGTGGTGCGGCTGGAAGACATCCAGTACCAGCAGCACGAGGTCCGCGCTCCTCGCGACGGACAGTATCCTCTTTCCGAGTCCGCGGCCGCTCGAGGCGCCCTTTATGATGCCGGGCAGATCGAGCATCTGTATGCGCGCGCCGCGGTACTCCATCATGCCGGGAACGACGGTCAGGGTCGTGAACTGGTAGGCGCCGACCTCGGACTTTGCGCCGGTGAGGCGGTTGAGCAGGGTGGACTTGCCCACGCTGGGCAGCCCGATGAACACCACGGTCGCGTCGCCGGACCTGCGCACGTCGAAGCCGTCGTGTCGCGCGCCGCTCTTTTTGGCCGCCGCGTCCTCCTGCTCGCGCCTCAGCTTTGCGATCTTGGCCTTTAGCAGGCCGAGGTGGTGCTCGGTCGCCTTGTTGACCTGCGTCCTCGCCATCTCATCCTCGATGGCCCTGATCTTTTCGGGTATGCCCACGGGCCGGCGGGTGCTTTTTCACATAAATTTCAACGCGGCCGGCAAAGATTCTAATAAAACGGCGGGGGGGCGCGGGGCGTGTCGTTCGGCCTGTTCCTGGACCAGGCGCGCGCCGGGGTCTCGGCGCGGCTCTTGGAGATGGGCCTAGAGTCGGGCTTCGAGGTGGGGCCCGCGCGGCCCGGCTTTGGCGACGCGGCGTGCAACGCGCCGTTCCTGCTGGCTAAAAAGACGGGCCGGCGGCCGGCTGAGCTGGCCTCCGAGATGGCCTCGGGGTACCGCGTATCGGGGCTGGTGAGCTCGTGCGAGGCGCACCCGTCGGGGTACCTCAATTTTGGGGCCGACGATGCGCAGCTGGCCTCGGCCGCGGTGGCCTCCGCGCTGGACGGCACGTTCGGGATACGGCCCGCGGAGCCGGTCCGGACCGTCGTGGAGCACACCAGCGTCAACCCCAACAAGGCCCTCCACATCGGGCACGTGCGCAACGTGGCGGTCGGCGATTCGCTGTCGCGCATACTGGCGAGGGCCGGCCACCCCGTCTTGGCGCTCAACTACGTCGACGATTCGGGCCTGCAGGTGGCAGACGTCGTGGTCGGGTTCCAGAAACTGGGTTTTGCGGCAGAGCCGCCCGGGGGCGGGCGGTTCGATTCGTACTGCGGCGACGAGGTGTATGTAAAGACGACGGCCGAATACGAAAAGAACCCTGCCCTCAAGGAAGAGCGCGCGCGGGCGCTGGCCCTCATGGAGGAGGGCGGCAACGAGACCGCGAGGATGGCCGAATCCGTGACCCGGCGCGTGCTGCGCTGCCAGCTGGACACGTGCTGGCGCCTGGGCGCCAGGTACGACTGCGTAAACTACGAGTCGCAGGTGGTGCGCTCGGGCATGTGGGCCTCTGTCTTTGAGCGGCTAAAAGAGTCCGGCCTGGTGGAGCTGGCCTCGGAGGGGGACAACGCGGGCTGCTGGGTGCTCAAGGGGCAGGACAAGGTGCTGGTGCGCAGCGGCGGGACTGCCACCTACACGGCCAAGGACATACCATACGCGGCCTGGAAGCTGGGCCTGGTGCCGGACCCGTTCGGGTACGAGGAGTATGGGGGGCAGCCGGACAGACAGATGTTCCATTCGGTGCTGGGCGGCGGGCGCAAGGGGGACTATTCGGGCCGGCGCGTCATCACGGTGGTCGATTCGCGCCAGGCGGCCCCGCAGGCGGCGGTGCGCTCGCTGATGGACGCCTTTGGAAAAGAGGGCGCGTACGTGCACCTCGCCTACGGACCCGTCGGCCTCAGCCCGTCGACGGCGCGCAGCTTGGGCGCCGAGACGGGCGGCAAAAAGGCCCAGATGTCGGGCAGGCGCGGCCTGTACGTGGGCGCCGACTCCGTCTGCGACCTGCTCGAGGAGCGAGCTCTCTCCGAGGTGCTGCGCCGCAACCCCGAAATGGACCGCGCAGAGGCCGCCGAGATAGCCCGCAAGATAGCCGTGGGGACGGTGCGCTACGAGATGGTCCGCACCGACCTGGACAGGCCGGTGACGTTCGACCTGGAAAGGTCGCTGAGCCTAGAGGGGGACACCGCGCCGTACATGCAGTACGCGCACGCGCGCGCCTGCCGGATACTGGAAAAGTCGCCGTCCGCGCCGGACCACGCGTCCATGGAGCCGGCGCGCGGCGGGCCCGAGCGCGCCCTCGTGCTGGCCCTATCCAAGGCCGGCGTGTCGGTCTCTGACGCCGAGCGCAACCTGTCCCCCAAGGTGGTGGCGCGCTACTGCCGCCAGCTGTCAGTAGAGTTCAACTCGTTCTACGAAAAGGCCAGGGTGGTGGGCACCGATCCGGAGACGGACAACTTCCGCCTCTGCCTGGTCGAGGCGTTCAGGCTGACGCTGGCCTCGGCCCTCGGGATGCTGGGCGTCGAGGCCCCCGACAGGATGTAGGTTTATTATCAAAGCCGGCGCCCCGCGCGCGTGGATCTGATCAAAGAGGGCGACGACGTGCTGTTTTACTACAGCGGCACCAAAAAGTGGCTCGCGCGCGTGCGCCCCGGCGCGGAGCTGCACACGCACCTGGGGGTCATACCCCACGGCGGGGCGGTGGGGCGGCAGTACGGCGCGCGCCTGTACACCAACAAGAACAAGTACGTGTACCTTTTGCGGCCGAGCATACACGACTACATCATGAAGATGCAGCACGGCACCCAGATAGTGTACCCCAAGGAGCTGGGCTACATCGCCGCGCGCGCCGGCGTCTGCAACGGGCAGAAGATAGTCGAGATCGGCACGGGCAGCGGCTCGATGACCACGTTCCTGGCCTCGCTGGTAAAGCCGCGCGGGCGCGTGTACACGTTCGACGTGGACGAAAAGTTCATGAAGATAGCCGCCAAGAACATAGAGCGGGCCGGCATGAGCAGGTACGTCACGCAGAAAAAGGCCGACCTCAAGGGCAGGGCGTCGGCGCCGGTGCGCGGGGCCGACGCGGTGATGATAGACTTGGGCGATCCGTGGGAGGTGCTCCCCTCGGCGCGCCGGATGCTCAAGGGGGGAGGCGCGCTGGTCTCGGTGTGCCCGACGATGAACCAGCTGGAAAAGCTCTCCGCGGCCCTGGTGCAGAACGAGTTTGCCGACATCGAGTGCAGCGAGACGCTCGTGCGCGCCATAGAGGCGCGCGAGGGGCGCACGCGACACGCGTTCCAGGGCATAGGGCACACCACCTACCTGTGCTTCGCGCGCAAGGCGTTCTTTGACGAGGCCCGGTCCTGAAAGGGTTAAATCGAACAGCGCCCGGGATCGCGCATGCACGGTTCTGTGCGCGGCGGCGCTGGGCGCGCAAGTGATCTAAAATGAGCGCCCCCGACAGGGACGATGCGGGCGCGTACGCGGGATCGGGCACGAAAGGCTGGCTGCTGGATCCGCTTTTGTGCGCGCTCAGGCGGGGAGACCGCCCGGGAGAGACGTACGTCGTGCTGGGGTTGCTGGATTTCGCGACGCTGGCACTCGGGCTGACATACTGCGCGCTCGCCCTCACGAAGACCGAACAGACGCCCGAGATCTACCTCCAGATCACGTGGTTCGGCACGATGGCGGTTGTGTGGCCTACCGCCGCGCTGAGGATACTCATGATGGCAGCGCGCAGGAAAGGGGGCGCGAAGAGATGAGCCCGGCGCGGGGCGCGTACGGGCGCCGGGGCGATTCCCGCAAGGGCGACAACGGCAAGGTCTTGGTGGCGGGGGGCAGCTACTTGTACCACGGCGCGCCGGTACTCGCCGCCATGGCCGCGCAGCGCAGCGGGGCCGACCTGGTGTACGCGGCCGTCCCGTCGATGCACGCCGGGGCCGTGCGGGCCCTTTCGGCAGACCTCATCGTGCTGCCGATGCCGGACCCCAAACTGACGCGCGGCTCCGCGACGAAGCTGCTCGGCATGGCGCCTGCCGGCCTCGATTCCGCTGCGGTCGGCATGGGGATGGACGTGCGCGAACGCGGCGCGCTGGTCCGCCTCGTCAGGTCGCTGCTGGAGGCGGACGTGCGGCTGGTGCTAGACGCGGGCGCGCTGCTGCCCGAGGTGCTGCCCGAGCTTTCGCGCGGCGCCTCGGTGGTCACCCCGCACGCCGGCGAGTTTGAGAGGCTGTTCGGATCAAAAGTGCCCGACGACGAGCAGGGCCGCGCGGCAGCCGCCGAGGACGCGGCCAGAAAACACGGCACGACGGTGCTGCTAAAGGGCAAGCACGACGTGGCCACCGACGGCTCGAGGACGCGCATATGCAGGCGCGGCTGCGCGGCCATGACGGCCGGCGGGACCGGCGACGTGCTCTGCGGGCTGGCGGCCGGGCTGCTCGCGCGCAGCCGCGACACACTCGAAGCCGCGTCGGACGCGGCCACGGTAAACGGGGCCGCCGGCGAGCTTGCCAGCTCGCAGCTGGGGGACTGCATCGTGGGCAGCGATCTGGTGGGGCGCATACCGGAGGCGATGGGGGAGCTTGGCAAGTAGGATAGCCGAGAGCCTGCAGAGGCTCGTGCGGCAGCCGAGCGTCTCGGCGTGCGGCGAGGGCATCGAAGAGTGCGCCCTGCTCGTCTCCGGGATGCTCGAGGAGGCCGGCATAAGCTCCAAGATACTGCGTATCGGCGGGGCCGCCCCGATGGTCTTCGGAAGGGTAGAGTCGCGCTCCAACCCGCGCAAGACGCTGCTGCTGTACAACCACTACGACGTGCAGCCGGCCGAGCCGCTGGAGCTGTGGCGCGATCCGCCGTTCGCCGGCGTGAAGAGGGGCCGCAAGGTCTTCGGGCGCGGCTCGTCGGACGACAAGGGCGAGCTCGTCGCGCGCATAGAGGCGGTCCGGCGCCACCTCGAAGAGGAAGGCGACATCCCCTGCAACGTCGTCTTCGCCGTGGAGGGCGAGGAGGAGATAGGCAGCCCCAACGTCGAGCGGTACCTGCGGAAATACCGCCGCCGGCTGGCCTGCGACGGCGTGATCTGGGAGTTCGGGTACGTCGACACGCGCGACCGGCCCATAATCGGGCTGGGCATGAAGGGGCTGCTGTTCGTGGAGCTGCGCGTGCGCGAGGCGGTCCGCGACGCGCATTCGGGCATGGCCGTGCTGATACGCAACCCCGCGTGGAGGCTCAACGAGGCGCTCTCCACTCTGCGCTCGCCGGACGGCAGGGTGAAGGTGCGCGGGTGGTACCGCGAGGTGCCGCCGCTCACGCGCGAGCAAAGGATGCTGGCCGCGCGCGAGCCGCTCGACCTCGCGGCGTTCCGCAAAGAGTACGGGATACGCAAACTGGTAGGCGGCATGGGGGCGCGGCGGGCGCGCGAGGCCATGGTGGCCGGCGCCACGTGCAACATCGCCGGCATGTGGTCCGGCTATACGGGCGAGGGCGCAAAGACGGTGCTGCCCGGCTCTGCGGCCGCAAAGCTGGACTTTAGGCTGGTGCCGGGCATGGATCCGGCAAGGCAGCTGGGGCGGCTGCGGGCGCACCTGCGCGCCGGCGGCTTCGGCGACGTCGAGGTGGTGCCCTTCCACTCGGTGGCACCGTCGCGCACCGACCCGTCCGATCCGCTCGTCTCGTGCGTAAAGCGCGCGGCCGACAGGCACTTCGGCGGCTCGGTGGTGAGCCTCTCTAGCACCGGCACCGGGCCGATGGACTCGTTCTCGCGCGTGCTAAAGGCCCCGTGCGTCTCGTTCGGCTGCACGCACGTCTTCGCCCGGATACATTCGCCCAACGAGTTTGCGCGCCTCGACCTGGTCGAAAAGGCGGCCCGCGCGCTGCGCGGGGCGATGTCCGAGTTTGCGCGCGCGTGATGCGCAGAAAACGAGAAAGCGGCGCTGATCGTGGACAATGGGAAGAGTCAAAAACCGCTTGGATGTGAACACCTGTCGCGGTGCTGCGCGCGCCGGTTTCCAGACCGAGCATCGCGGAAGCAGCGTGGACGCAACCTGCTAGACGTTCCAACAGGAACTTGCCAACGTCGGGAATCTGTGCCCGTGGCGCGCAGCATGCGAGAAACCTGCCGCATGTCATACCGTGTCGAACCCTGACTGGATCTGACCATGCACGGAAAACCAGCACGCCCGGACGACGAACCGTGAGCGACGGGAAACTCAGACGGACTGGCGCTTATTTCTACATCTTCTCAACTTTTGTTCGAAGCGTGTCTATTTCGACGCCGTCTTGTTCCAGCATCTCGAACATTGGTGGCAATAGGGTCGTGTCGCGCTTTACCGAGGTGACGTTAGTCTGCACGTCTGACATGGCGTGCTCTAGACGTTTTGCTCTCTCGTCCAAACTTGACAACTTTGTCTCGATTCCGTCAAATCTTTGGTAGATGTACGTGTGGGCGCCGTTCAGGTTCTCAACAAGCGTCTCTACGAACGAGTTGAACTGCTCTACAGTTACCGGCGCATCGTTTGACGCCATGCCGTAGCCTCCATGATGCGGTATATTAACATTCGAATCCCAAACCGATCATGCGTTTAGGCGCTATGGGCATCCGGCAGTGAATGTGCGCCTAACAGGCGCCGCGCCCGGCTCGCGCCCCGCAAGCCCTTTTATTACGCCGGCGCGGGGCGCGATCCGATGTCGATGTACATGCCAGGGGCCACGGCGGTCGGCATCGCGTACGAGGGCGGCGTGGTCCTTGCGAGCGACAACCGGATATCGTACGGGCACTTCGTGGTCAGCAAAAAGGCGCAAAAGACCTTCAAGCTGACGCCGAGCGTGGGCGCCGCCTGCGCGGGGCTGGTGGCCGACATGCAGATACTCTCGCTCCAGATCACGGCGCTGGCCCGCATACGGCGCATGGAGCTAAAGAGGGACGTGCCCCCCAACACCGTGGCGAAAATGATGTCCAACATGATGTACGAGCGCAGGTTCTTCCCGCTGCTCACCCAGGTGATCGTGGGCGGCGTGGTCGGCAAGCCGGCCATATACACGCTCGACCCGCTCGGCTCCGTGCTGCCCGACGAGTACGCGGCGGTCGGCACCGGCGCCGAGATGGCGCTCGGGGTTCTGGATCCGGGCTTCAAGCAGGGCATGTCCGAAAAAGAGGCCGTCGAGCTGGCCACAAAGTCGCTGCGCGCCGCCTACCAGCGCGATTCTGCCAGCGGCGACGGCACCGACATGCTCGTAGTGGACGCCGACGGCGCGCGCGAGCTGGTCCGCTCTTAGATCTTTAGCGCAGAGGCCGCGTCCCATATGCGGTCCGAGACGTAGTGTATGTTTTTGACGACCTCGCCCCTGCCGCTGGCCTCGGCGTCGGCAGAGGACAAGCTCGCGGTGCCGACCGCCAGGTGCTTGCCGTGGCGCTCCTCGCGCACGCACACCACCCCGCCCGCGTCGAACTCGCCCATCCGGGTGATGCCGGGCCGCATGACGTTGGCACCCTTGCAGACGAACTTGACGGCGCCCATGTCGACGGTCACGGAAGGGAACCTTGAGAGCAGATCCGCCTGCGTGAGGAGCGGCACGTACCGCCCCCCCGCCTGGGCTAGGGCCAGGCCGCCGCCGGCCATTATGCGCGCGCCCTCCAGCTCGTGGACCATCAGGTTCTTGACACGCGGCACCTCGAACCCCCACGCCTCGCTCACCTCGCGCAGTATCTGGCCGGTCTGGCTCTTGGAGGCGGGGCTGGACTTCACGCCGGCACCGTCCTGCCGCGTATGTCCAGCAGGTCGCGCAGCACCGCGCTGGCCGTCTCGGTGCCGCCCGCGCCCCTGCCTATCACGGTCTGCGTGCCAGAGTGCTCGGACGTGAACGAGATGGCGTTGAGCGTGCCGTCGACGCAGAGCGGATCGTCGTTGGGCACCTCCCGGGGGCCCACCGAAAGATCCCCGTCGCAGGACGCGACCAGCTTTACCGAGCGCCCTTTTCCGGCCGCGGCCCTGATCCGGGCCGGGGTCATGCCGCGTATGCCATCCCTCTTTATGTCGCCGAGCACCACCTTCCTGCCCATTATCCAGTTGGCCAGTATCACCAGCTTTGCCGCCGCGTCGATGCCGTCGAGGTCGAGGGATTCGTCGGCCTCCACGTAGCCCAGCTTTCTTGCCTCTGCCAGGGCCGACTTGAACGTCATGCCTGACCCCATCCGCGTCAGTATGTAGTTGGTCGTGCCGTTGAGTATGCCCGAGAACGAGGTTATGTGCTCGCCGCGCAGGCTGTTCTTGGCGTAGTCCAGTATGGGGGTGCCGCCGCCGACGGTCCCGCTGAAGCGCAGCATCACGCGGTTGTAGCCGGCAAGCTCCGTGAGCGAGGGGAACGCCAGGGCCAGCGGCCCCTTGTTGGCCGTGACCACGTGCATGCCGCGCCTCATGGCCGCCATGATGTGCGACATGCCCGGCTCGGCGTCCCGGTAGTTGCTAGGCGTCGTCTCCACCAGGACGTCCGCGTCCAGGCTCTCTGCAAGCTCCAGGGCCGGGCGCCCGTCGGCGCCGGGGTACGCGGACACGCCCCCGCGCCTCTTTGCCTCCGCCAGGCGGGCCGGATCCAAGCCGCCGGGGTCGGAGGCCGAGCCGGTGCTGTCGGCCGCGCCGACTATCCTGACCTTTAGGCCGTAGCGCGAGTACAGCTCGTCGCCGCGCGATTCGAGCAGCCCGGCCAGGCCCCTGCCGACGGCCCCAAAGCCGCACAGTATGGCCCTCATGCCTTCTCCAGGGCCAGCGAGGCCGAATTTATGCAGTAGCGCAGGCCCGTGGGCCGGGGCCCGTCGCCGAAGACGTGGCCCAGGTGCGCCCCGCACGAGCAGAGCGCCTCGGTCCTGGCCATGCCCATGCTGAGGTCCTCCCTTGTTTTTACGGCGCCGCCGGCCCGCCAAAAGCTGGGCCACCCGGTGCCGGAATCGAACTTTGAGGACGAATCGAACAGCGCCGCGCCGCAGCAGGCGCACCTGTACGTGCCCTTTTCCTTGCAGCCCAAGTACGCGCCGGTGAACGGGGGCTCGGTGGCCCCGTTGACGCACACGTCGTACTGCTCCGGCGAGAGCCTCGAGCGCAACTTTTCGTCGTCCACTGCCCCGGCCCGCGCGGCTCGCTATATTTACCTGCGCCGCTTTTTGTACTCTGCTCCTTTTTCGGATTCCAGCCTGCCGAGCTGGGCGCCGGCGCCGGCGAACCTGACTATCCTGGCCAGGGACGGGTTGACCCTGCGTATGTGGCCGTGCATCAGGGCCGCCGCGCGCCGGTAGTCCTCGTGGCCCTGCTGCGTGGTGCGTAGCTCTATGAGGTGGACCGCCTCGCGCAGGTTCATGCGGATCATGTACCGGTAGTTGAACGCGAAATTGACCACGTACTGCGCCTGCTCGGGCATGCGCTTCTCGAGCCTCTTGTGGACGGACCTGGTGTCCCTCATGCACTCGCGGAACCTCTTTTCGACGCCGGCCTCCCTTATGCCCGGCGGCACGTAGTAGCCCAGATCTGTGCCGAGCAGCTGCCTGTGCAGGGTGAGCAGGCGGTGGCGGTGCAGGTCGCGGAACGCGCCAAAGTTGGTCACCAAGTCGAACGCGTACCCGGCCGCCTCGAAGGCGCGCGGGGGCCGGTGGCGCCTGCTGCCGCGCAGGGCCGCCACGCCCGATATGAGGGCGGACTTTTGGCCCTGCGTCATGGCGCCGGCGCGCTTTTTGTTCTCGCGGTACGGCGCGCCCGAGTGCTCGTAGAGCAGGGCGGCCACGACCGAATCGAGCGCCTCTTTTTCGGGCCGCCAGTCGGCCAGCCGAACCGATTCGCCTGCCCTGCCCGGCCCCGCGCCGCCGGCCCTCCTGTTGCACAGCTCGGAGGCGGCCGACATGTACTTTCTTACCGAGTCGCCGTGCGGGCCGTCCGACCTTTTTATGAACGGGCCGATGATGCCGTCCATCTCCTCGCGCAGTTGCCCGCCTACCCGCCGCTCCTCCTCCAGGCGGGATCCGAGCAGCACCGTGATGAGGTACTCGAAGGCGCGCCCGTTGCCGGTGATTCCGAGGTTGGTCAGCGCCGAGGCGGGCAGCAGGCCGCGCAGCAGGTCCAGCGCCCTGGCCGTCGAGGCTCTCTTGTAGGCGGATTCGGCCGCGCGCGCGTCGGCCTCGGAGAGCCTGCCGAACTTTTTGTCCCTGCCGGTCTCGGAGCTGCGAAACGACATCCGCTCTATGGGGCTGGAGCGCGTCACGTATTCGAGCACGGGTTGGAACAGCTCAGAGTACGTATCAAAGTCGGCGTTGCACGCGTCCTCGTACTCGGAGGCCAGGGCCGAGCCCTCGACGAGCGGATCCCTGTGGAACCTATACTTGCCTCCCTCCTTTTGATCCCAGCGCACGTAGCGCGTGGACTTTTCTAGGAACGACAGCCCTATGCGCCTGTCCTGCATCTTCTTGACCGCGATGTTGGATATCCCTTCCACGGCCACCTGAGCCTCGCCAAGCTCGGCCACCGAGTCGTCGCCGTACTCGCCGAGCACGCGCCCGTAGAACTTTGCCCCGCGCGAGGCGTCGCCGGCAAACTCGTCCAGGAAGACGCGGCGCATGCTCTTCGACGTCCGGCTGTACCGCGACATGAGGGCCCCGCGATCGGCCTGGCTTGGAGTCGTTATGACGAAGACGGGACTGTCGTGGTTGCTGAAATGCCCCGCTAGGGCGCGCCGCTCGTTGCGGGTGAACTTTTCCATGTCACTTCTTTATCTGGATCAGATCGGAGCTGCTGCGCGAGACGCCGGCCGACTGCCACTTTAGCAACACCTCCTTGAACGCCTCGGCCTGGGCCTTGTCTTCGGTGTACATGAGGGCAGTGATCCAGTAGCCCTCGCCGGCCCTGCCGCCAACCGAGTTCATCCAGAATTTGTCGGGCAGGGTGCTCATGGCCTTGTTGGACGGATCGCCGCACATAGACGACCAGCGCTCCGAGACGAAGCGGAGGACGGACTCCATCTGGCTGCGGCCGATCACGGTTCGGCCCCGGAGCACCGTGATTTTAACCTCGCGGCCGGAACATGCCGGCAAGGCTTCTTGAAGACAGGTCGGACGCTTGTGTTTATGTACGGTACGCCCATGTCACGAATATGCGAACTGGCCGATCACGGCCGTGCCTAGACGGTGGCGGTACCCAAACACAGACCATTGAGCGCTTGGCAAATGTTATAATTGAGGTGTGTGGACGCGTGCGCACATGGCTACGCCCGTTTGCGTGAGGGGTTTGCAATGAGCCACAAGACTCCTCGCACGGGGGGGGGGGGGGCGGAAACCTCGTAAACCTCGTCGGCACAAACCTGCCAAACAAAGTTCTGTAACGGTCGAGCAATACACGCACGGCGATCAGAGACCCAATAACCCACCTGTGGGTTTGGTAACGCCTGGCACTGATCCTGACGGCCCGCCAGCCAAATACGAACACGATCCGCGGATCAGCCCCCATCTGTCGTGGGCGGGCAAACGTGAAACGCCGGGGTTTGAGGTAGATACCGTCTCGTTGCATACACACGAGAGGGTTGATCCGTCTACTATAATAGAAAAGGCATTTAGATCAGAACCTACATCTGCACAGCGTACGTTGTTTTTTGACCAGCCTGAAAACAACCCGCCGTTGAGAGATGCAGTCGACTTTTACCAACACGATCAAAATTGGACGAACAGGCTGATCGCCGGAGATTCGCTTCTTGTGATGAATTCGTTGTTAGAAAAGGAGGGTATGGAGGGTAAGGTTCAAACAATATACATAGATCCGCCATATGGAATAAAATATCATTCAAACTTTCAACCGTTTGTTAGCAAAAAGAGCGCCAGGGATGGCAACGACAAAGACATGACACAGGAACCAGAAATGATCAAGGCTTTTAGGGATACTTGGAAACTCGGGATTCATTCGTACCTTTCCTATTTGAGAGATCGGTTATTGTTGGCAAAAAAACTCCTAGCTGACAGTGGGAGTATATTTGTTCAGATATCGATTGAGAACCTACACCACGTTCGAGAGGTTATGGACGAAGTGTTTGGCAACGCCAACTTCTGCTCTATGATTGTGTTTGCCACTACTACCGGCAAGGGTTCAAAACTACTTGATACTGTAAACGATTTTATTTTGTGGTACGCGAAGGACAAAAAACAAGTCAAATATAGGCAATTGTACGCCAAAAAAACACTCTCTGACACACAATCCTATGATTTTGTTGAGGATGAAGATGGTGGACGACATGATCTGTCAGATGCCGAAAAACAGGACATCGCAACCTACAAAAACCTCAAAGTATTTTGCATCGGTGACACAACATCTGCGTCGTCTAGCCCAAGCACTGTTTTTGAATTTGAATTCGATGGTGAAAAATTCAACCCTAAACCCCCGAGTGGTTGGAAAACAAACCTACAAGGCATGCAAAATCTAGAGCGCAAGAATAGATTGAGAAAAAAGGGCAGCAAGCTAGGATATGTTAGATTTTGGAGTGATTTTCCTTTTAAGCGTTTAGATCACATGTGGTCTGACACAAGCCTAGGGTTTGCGAAAAAACTATATGTTGTTCGTACCAGTACCAAAGTAATCAAGCGGTGCATTTTGATGACAACTGATCCTGGCGATCTCGTATTGGATCCCACATGCGGTTCAGGCACAACGGCGTTCGTGGCAGAAGACTGGGGTAGAAGATGGATCACTTGCGACACGTCTCGGATAGCAATAGCAATTACTCGAAAACGATTGATGACTGCGTTTTACAAATACTACAAGCTAGCATACCCCAACACTGGAGTCTCTGCAGGCTTCATATACAAGCAAGCCAAACACGTCACTCTAGAGTCGGTAGCGCAAGACAAAGAGCCAGAAATTGAAACTTTGTATGATTGCCCAGATCTAGACAACACGCGACATCGTGTATCTGGTCCGTTTACCGTCGAGGCTGTCCCTTCTCCGACCGCAGTATCGATCGATGCTTTGAATCAACAGGTGGATGGAGAACAACAGGGGGACGGCAGTGCTAACGCTACGCGCCAACAAGAGTGGCGTGACAGTCTACTAAGGACTGGCATTAGAGGCAAGGGTGGCGATCGAACTCATTTTTTACGCGTCGAGCCACACCCTGTCACAAAACACCTTCACGCTAAGGCTGATACTGGATCCGGGGATTTGGCGGTAGTCTCTTTCGGCCCAGAGCATGCGCCATTGGAACAGAGACAGGTGGCGCGCGCACTTGAAGAGGCGGAAAGCTTAGTACCCAAGCCAAAGATCGTAGTGTTTGCAGCAATGCAGTTTGATCCGGAGGCGGCCAAGGACATAGACGAGACTCGATGGCCGGGCGTGCGAATAATGCGAGCTGAAATGAACAAGGATCTGCTTACCGCGGATCTCAAAAAAGGCAAGATTAGCGACGACCTATTTTGGCAGGTTGGACGTCCAGATGTAGATCTAGAAACAAGGAACGGAATGAATGTGGTGACGGTGCGCGGGTTTGATTTCTTTAACGCTGACGGCAAAATTGTCTCGGGAGATGCATCCAACATAGCAATGTGGATGCTCGACGAGGATTATGACGGACGTAGTATCTATCCGGGGCAGGTGTTCTTTCCTATGCAAGATGGGGGATGGGAAAAGCTGGCCAAGACGCTTAGGACAAAAATTGATCTAGATCTGATCAAAAAATACGCAGGAACTGAATCCATACCATTCAAGACTCGGGACAACAAGCGAGCAGCCGTCAAGATAATCGATGACAGGGGCATTGAATCCGTCAGGATATTAGATCTGGAATGAAAGGCATCGGCAATCTTGTTATTTGTGGTCCGTATGATGAGCCTGACAGACACTGGAAGTACGATCGCGTTAGGCGGGAGTTTGAACTTGTTAAGGAAAGACGTGCGGCTGGGTTTCTCATCGCGTCAAAGAACAGCCAGTCATTTGATGACCCTGGCAGGTTTGTTCCTATAGATGCGGTCAACCGCATACGGGATAGAGTGCGGATGTGGAGAAAATCTGGATACCCACACGTTACCGGTATTACCAAGAGTCTGTTGGAGTTTTGGCACAACAGTGACATCCGCGAAAACAATCTTTTTTTCTGTCAGCTTGAGGCAATCGAGACGCTGATCTGGATGGTGGAGGTGCCTGAAGCACAACGTCAAGGACTTGGACTGGTTCAGGACGGCGGGGAGTTTGAGCGCTTGTGCTGCAAGATGGCGACCGGAACTGGAAAGACTGTCGTTATGGGAATGCTCGTGGCATGGCAGGTGATCAACAAGGCCACATACCCACAAGATGCTCGGTTCTCGAGGCACATACTTGTCATGGCGCCTGGACTGACTGTCAAATCTAGGCTTCAAGTGTTGTTACCGGATTCTCCAGACAGCATATACGCGGAGTTTGGCCTCGTGCCGGAATCGTTGTATCAAAAACTCAGAAAAGGCCACGTTGTGGTGCACAACTGGCACAAGCTCGTTCCGGAACAGGATACCCCAAAGAGCGTAGTAAAACTAGGAAATGAAAGTCACACCGCGTTTTCTAGAAGAATACTGGAGCATGATTATGATCGGATCGTAGTAATAAACGACGAAGCTCACCACGCTTACAGGGCTGGACAGGCCAAGAATGTGTTAAAATCTGAACTCGATCAAGATCGGAAATGGATGGAAGGCCTTGACCTAATACACAAGGCACGGACTGTAGTGAGATGTTTTGACTTCTCTGCTACTCCGTTTGTTCCATCTGGCAACGCCGCCATCGAATCAGCGCTATTTGGATGGATAGTTTCGGACTTTTCTCTCAACGATGCTATCGAGTCGGGCCTTACAAAGACACCGAAAATAGTTGTAAAGGACGACGCTAGGCAGTTTGACGAAGAATATAGATCTCGGTTCTATCACATTTACATGGATCGCGAAGTAAACGCAGACATTAACCGTAAGGCAAAGCCTGAAGAACCGTTGCCAGACCTTATTCACAATGCGTACATGCTGCTGGGAAAAGACTGGGATCAGCGGCGACGCGTGTGGGAGGAGAACGGTTCGGTAGTGCCGCCGGTCATGATCACGGTCTGCAACAGGACGGAGACTGCGGCCAGGATAATGCACTCGTTCCAAAATGGCAAGTTTGAGGTAGGAGGCATGTCGGATCCGGTGCACACAGTGCACATCGATACAAACACACTCAAAAAAGCCGAAGGATCTGTAGGCGACAAGGCATCTGAGCGCCTGCGGCGCAAGGTCAACACGGTCGGCAAGCGCGGGGAGCCGGGAGAGCAGGTTCGCAACGTCGTTGCAGTACAGATGCTCACAGAGGGCTGGGACGCAAAAAACGTCACGCACATAATGGGTCTGCGGGCCTTTGCCAGCCAGCTCCTCTGCGAGCAGGTGGTCGGGAGGGGGCTACGTAGAACATCGTACGTGGTAGATCCGGCCACGGGCCTGCTGCCTACCGAGCATGTGAACGTCTTTGGCGTGCCGTTCACGTTCCTTCCGCACGAGGATGGGGGAGACGACGGGCCTCCCCCGCCGCCCACCACCTTGATAGAGCCGGATCCGGCCAAGGCCGAGCACGAGATCTCGTGGCCCAACGTGGAGAGGATAGATGTGGTCTTTTCACACGTGCTACGGGTGGACTGGAGCCGTGCGCGGCGCTTGGAGCTGAGTAGCGACAAGACGGCCACCATCGCGAGCTTGGCGCCTGTCATTGCCGGCAAACCTGCTGTCAGCGGCATGTCGGATCTAGATCTCCGTAACCTCTGCACGGATCTGAGAATGCAGCGCGTTATGTTCATGACTGCTCGGAACATCTATGATTCCATTGGCGGAGGCTGGACGGGGGGGTCGACATCACTTCTGGCACAGCTAGTCGTACTGGTAGAAGAGTACATGGCACGAGGGCTGGCATCCGTGCCCGACGCCAAAGGAGATCTTTTGCGGACGCGCATGACGCTGATATTCAACATGAAGAAGATATCTGCCGAGCTTGAAAGGATCATAAAGACTGACAGCACCGAGAAAAGAGAGATCGTCCTGGGTCAAGTCAAGCATAAATCGACTGCACACATGCAGAGGTGGTACACACCAAAGCACGCGATGCACGCATTAAAATGTCACGCCAATCTTGCGGTATACGACTCGTCGTGGGAGGCTGGCGCCGGCGAAGAGATGGAGCGCAGCGATTTGGTGATCTCGTGGGCCCGCAACTTCAAGATAGGGTTTGTCATAAAGTACCTGTACCGGGGAGTCACGCACGACTACTATCCGGACTTTCTGGTGCGCCTTGCCAACGGCGTGACGCTGATCCTGGAGATCAAGGGACGGGACGACGAGCAGAACCGCCGAAAGAGAGAATCCCTCCAAGAATGGGTGGACGCAGTCAACGAGACCGGCGCGTACGGCGCGTGGGCTTGCGACGTGGCGTTCAGCCCAGGCGATGTCGGCGCGATCCTCAAAAAACACGCAACCTCCGACATATCATCAAAAGAACGAGCAAAGTGCCCTCGGTGCCTCAGGACTGCCCTCACCAGGCAGGAGGTCGAAAGCGCGTTTGGGTTCCGCAACGCGGGCGGGATCGTCAGGCCGCAGTCGTGGTGCCGGGACTGCCGGGCCGGACAGCCTACAGGCAGCGCGGGCTGACTGGCCGGTTTCGAGTAGCCCGGAACGGCCGCCTGCGAGGCGCGGGGTCTATTTATTATGACCAAGCATCCAACAATACTGACACGCGGGCGGTTATACCCTTTTGGCGATGCCCGTCCATGAACAACACCGAGACCGAGCTCGTAGCAAAGCCGGTCAAGGACATGTACGGGACGCCCATGGGTACCATCCTTGGCACGATCACCGACATCGACGGCAGCATCCAGACGGTCGCCATAGACTGCGGGTCTGCCGGCCTGCTCCAGGTGCCCTTCGAGCAGCTGGTGGTGCAGGGCGACGTGGTGGTCTTTGTGCCAAAGTGGCGGCTCGACTCCCAGAGGCTCATCCGGGAGAAGGGCCTGGTGCTCAGGAGGCTCAAGGCGCTTCTGGGCATAGTGGCAGAAGACGACGAGATGAAGCAGGACGCCGAGGTCATACACGGCAGGTACCGCGACAGGCTCTCCTCGCTGGAAGAGTCCGAGCGCTCCATCTGCGCCGTGCTCGAATCGCGCCTTGCAGAGCTGGACTCGCAGATGAGGGCGGCAAAGACCGTCGTCTTCGACGCGAAAGTCCAGTTCCGCAGCGGCGAGATAGGCGAGGCCGCCTTTGAGCGCGTCCGCAAGCAGTCCGAGTCGCTGGTCGACCACATCGTCCACGAGCGCGCCGAGATAGCCAACGTCCAGAGGCGCATAGCCGACCTGGACATGGAGATCAAGGATGCCACCTCGACGCCCCCGGTGCAGGAGTCGGCTGCCGGCTACATCGCCCAAGAGCCGACCGCCCCGCTGCCCGAGGCGCCCACCGGCGAGCCCGAAGCGCCCGCGCAGGACTGGCTTTCCAGGATGGAAGCGCAGCAGGCCTGAGGCGCGGTTTCTCCATTTTTTCGCAGCCACCGCGGGGGCGATACCGTTTTTTATGGCGCGCCGCCACGCCTCCCGTGGGGTACGTGCGCGGGCTGGGCCGCAGCGGCGGGGGCGTGCGGGAGCTGGCCGGGCGCGACAGCGCCTCGTTCTGGGAGGGGCAGGCGCGCCTGCTCGACTGGCACGCCCCGTGGGACAGGGCGCTGCGGTGGGATCCGCCGCGCGCAAGGTGGTTCGAGGGCGGGCGCATCAACGCGTGCTACAACGCGCTGGACAGGCACGCCGACAAGTCAAAGACGGCGATACTGTGGGAGGCAGAAGACGGGAGCTCGCGCTCTTTTTCGTACTCGGATCTCTTGTCGGAGGCCGAGCGCGTGGCAGGCGCGCTCTCCTCCATGGGGGTCTCAAAGGGGGACAGGGTGGCCATATACCTGCCCATGGTGCCCGAGCTGCCCGTATCGATGCTGGCATGCGCCCGGATAGGGGCCGTCCACGCGGTCGTCTTTTCGGGGTTCGGCGCGGCGGCCCTCAGGCAGAGGCTGGAGGATTCGGGCGCGAGGGCGCTGATCACGGCCGACGGCATGTACAGGCGCGGCAGGGCGATCCCGCTAAAGCCGGCCGCCGACGAGGCCGCGCGCGGCCTGCCCGTCGAAAGCACGGTGGTGGTGCGCAGGACCGGCCAACAGACGCGGATGGGCCAGCGCGACCTGTGGTGGGACGAGCTTGAGGGGAGAGCGCCGGCCCTCCCCGTCGAGAGCTCGCACCCGCTCTTTATACTGTACACGTCCGGGACCACCGGCAAGCCCAAGGGAATACTGCACGGGACCGGCGGGTACCTGACGCACGTCCACTCTACGTTCAGGTGGGCGTTCGACCTACGGGACGGGGACGTGTACTGGTGCACGGCCGACATCGGGTGGGTGACAGGGCACAGCTACGTGGTGTACGGGCCGCTCATGTGCGGGGCCACGCAGGTGATCTACGAGGGGGCCCCCGACCACCCGACGCCGGAGCGCCCGTGGCAGATAGCCTCAAAGCGCGGGGCCACGATACTGTACACCACGCCGACGGCGCTGCGGATGCTCATGCGCCGCGGCGATCCGCCCGCCGGCTGCGACCTGTCGGCGCTGCGCCTGCTGGGGACCGTTGGCGAGCCGATAAACCCGGAGGTCTGGCGTTGGTACCACGATTCGGTCGGGGGCCGGCGCTGCCCCGTAATAGACACGTGGTGGCAGACCGAGACGGGCGGCATGATGGTCTCGGCGCTGCCCGGCATCGAGGACGCGGATCCGAAGCCGGGCTCGGCCGGGTTCCCGGTGCCGGGCGTGCGCCTGTCGGTGCTGGACGGGGACGGCGCCGAGGCCGGGCCGGGCGAGCGCGGGTACCTGACGATAGACGGCCCGTGGCCGGGCATGATGCTGACGGTGTGGGGCGACGAGGAGAGGTACGAACAGTACTGGTCAAAGTACCCGGGCAGGTACTACGCGGGCGACTATGCGGTGCGCGACCAAGACGGGTACTTTTGGGTGCTGGGCCGCGCCGACGACGTCCTGAAGGTCTCGGGCCACCGCCTGGGGACCGCCGAGCTCGAATCCGCGCTGGTCTCGCACCCCGGCGTGGCAGAGGCGGCCGTGTGCGGGGTGCCCGACGAGGTGCGCGGCGAGGCCATAGCCGCGTTCGCGGTGCTGCGCGAGGGCGCCTCGTGCACAGGCGAAGAGCTGGTCGAGTGGGTGCGTCAAAAGATGGGCGCCGTGGCCGCCCCGTCGCGCATGCACATAGTGCCCCGCCTGCCAAAGACGCGCAGCGGCAAGATAATGAGGAGGCTGCTGCGCGATCTGGCCGAGGGCAGAGAGGCCGGCGATACGAGCACCATCGAGGATCCGGGGGCCGTCTCGGACGTGCGCGCGGCGATAAAGGGGCGCGATCGGGCCTAGAACCACTTTTCGAGCGTCTGGCTCTTTTTTTCGTGCGCCTTTCTGAGCCTGTTGAGGGCAGAGCCTGCCCTCTCCTGCGAAAAGTCCCTACCGGCCAGGTAGTCCGAGAGCCTTTCGTAGTCGGGCGAGCCGAACTCGAACTCCGGCTCCCCTACTTCCGGCTCTAGGAATATCCTCCTTATCTGCCCGTAGTCGGTCTGCTCCAGCTTGCCCTCGAGGGAGGGTATGTCCTCGAGGCGGCCGTGCTTTTTGATCAGCTTTAGGGCCGTCTTGGGGCCTATGCCCCTGAACCCGTCGGGGTTGAAGTCGGTGCCGATCAGTATCCCCACGTCGACGAGCTGCTCGCGGGTTATGCCCAGCGCGTCGGTGCACTTTGCCGACTCTATGATCTCGGGCTCGACATCGACGTACGCGTTGCGGTTGGGGATCTTGCGCCTGCCGGCTGTCGTAAAGTTGCGCACCAGGCGCCTCGCGCCGAACAGCACCGAATCGAAGTCCTGGCTGGCAGAGGCGAACGCGGCGCCGGTCTGCGTCATGCGGGCCGCGGTGGCCTCGCCCTCGGAGGGCGCATCGACGTGGGGTATGCCCATCATGGAGAGCACCTCCTTTGACTCTTCTACTATCTGCTCGGTCAGGCTGGTCGTCTGCTGCGCGTACTTTTTGGCGTCCTCGCGGCGGCCCTCGCGCACGGCCGCCTCGTACTTTACCGACGCGTCGCGCTTTATCCTCCTCCTGCGCTCTATCTCGGCCGACTTTAGGTGCGGCGGCCTGCCGTCGAAGACGTAAACCGGCTTTATGCCAAGCGAGACGTAGTTTACGTTGCGGTACAGCAGGCCGCTGACGTGGCTGGTCACCCTGCCGCGCGAATCGGTCAGGCTCGTCCCGTCCTGGCCCCTGATGGTGGAGAGGAACTGGTATATGGCGTTGTACGCGTCTATGGCCACGACGCGCGAGGCGAACGATTCGAGCCTGGTCCTGTCCCTGACCACAAGGTCCTTGAGGTTGAGCCCCACGCTTGGCGCCCGGCCCCGCCGTATTTGTTGCTACCCCACAGCTAATATAGAGCGCGCCGGGGGGCGCGGGCCGTGAGGCTCTTGGAGTTCCAGGCAAAGGAGCTGTTCTCCGAGTACGGGATACCGGTGCCGCCGAGCAGGGCCTCCAGGGACGTAGGCGAGGGGCGCCGGCACGCGCAGGACTTGGGCTTTCCGTTCGTCGCAAAGATACAGGTGCCGGTCGGCGGCAGGGGCAAGGCCGGCGGCATACAAAAGTGCTCGAGCATGGACGAGTTCGAGATAAAGTACCCGCAGGTGCTCGGCATGGAGATAAAGGGCGAAAAGGCGCGCGCGGTCCTGCTCGAGAGGATGGTCGAGGCCGAGCGCGAGCTGTACCTTTCGGTGTTTTTGAACAGGAGCAAGAGGTGCTACACGGTCATCGCCTCGGCCGAGGGGGGCGTGGAGATAGAATCCGTGAAAAACCAGACCATCCGCGAGGTCGGCTTGGGGGAAGTCGATCCCGAGACCGCCCGCTCGGTGGCCTCGGAGATGGGCCTGGACGGCGAGCAGGCGGAGCAGCTCTCCGACATACTACAGAAACTTGGCAGGCTGGCGGCCGAAAAGGAGGCAGAACTGGTCGAGATAAACCCGCTGGGCGCCCTAAAGGACGGCCCGCTGGTGGCCCTCGACGGCAAGCTGGTGACGGACGACAACGCCTCGTTCCGGCACCCCGAGCTGGAAAAGTACCGCGAGGTCTCCGAGGTCGAGGAAAAGGCGGAAAAGGCCGGGTTCAGCCTCGTGGAGCTGGACGGCAACGTGGCCGTGGTGGGCAACGGCGCCGGGCTGGTCATGTCCACGCTGGACATGCTCTCGGACAACGGCGGCAGGCCCGCCTGCTTTCTGGACGTGGGCGGCGGGGCCACCACCGAATCGGTGCGCGAGGCGCTCTCTTTGATAGGCAGGATGGGGCGCGTGCGCGCCATACTGGTGAACCTGTACGGGGGGATTGTAAAGACGACCACGGTGGCCTCGGCCTTTTTGCAGGCCTACGAGGAGGGGATGCTGGACGTGCCCGTCCACGCCCGCCTGAAAGGGGCAGAATCGGAGGAAGCGCGCCGGATGCTCTCCGGCTCGCGCACGCAGATGCACGAGACGGTGGAATCTGCCATAAACGCGGCGGTGATGGCGGCAAGATGAGCATATTCGAGCTGCTGCGCGGGAGGCCCGGCGAGCCGCACTACGGCAAGATGCCGGTGATAGTGCAGGGCATGACCGGCGCGTACGGCTCGGTGCACACGCGCAGCATGGTCTCGTACGGGACCAACGTGGCCGGCGGCGTCACGCCCGGCAAGGGCGGCCAGGAGTTCGACGGGATACCGGTGTACGGCTCGGCGCGCGAGGCGGTCTCGGAGACCGGCGCCCGGATATCGGCGGTGTTCGTGCCGGCCAAGTTCTTCCTGGGCGCGGCCACCGAAGCTCTGGAGGCGGGCATCAAACTCTTGGTGGCCATACCGGAGCACGTGCCGGTGCGCGACACGCTAAAGGTGCTAGAGCTCGCGCGCCAAAAGAACGCCGTCGTGATCGGCCCCAACACGCCCGGCGTGATGATACCGGGGACGATAAAGGTGGGCATAATGCCGGCGAGCCCGTTCAAGCCGGGCCGCATAGCGGTGCTCTCGAAGAGCGGCACGCTGCTCTACGAGATATCCGACGCGCTGAGCAGCGCAGGATTCGGGCAGGCCATCACCATAGGCATAGGCGGCGATCCGGTCAACGGGACGCGGCTCGTGGACGCCTTCGAGATGGTGCGCGAATCGGACATCGAGGGCATGGTGGTGGTAGGCGAGATAGGCGGGGATTCGGAAGAGGTGCTGGCCGAGCGCATAACCGAGACGGGGTTCTCAAAGCCGACGGTGGCGTACATCGCCGGGCGCGCGGCCCCCAAGGAGAAGCGCATGGGCCACGCGGGGGCCATAGTGATGGGCTCGTACGGCTCGGCAGAATCAAAGATATCTATGTTCAACAGGGCCAACATACCGGTGGCAAAGAGGCCCGACGAGGTGCCCGTGCTCTTGGCCGGCAAGATGAAGGGCTAAATACGAGTGCCCGGGAGGGGGGGCCGTGCCGATAACGGATCCGGAAAAGAAGCGCATAGCGCAGCAGGCGCGACTGCACATGCGCATATGCTTCAACTGCGGGGCGCGCAACGACATATCGGCCACGCGCTGCCGCAAGTGCAAAAACCCCCACCTGCGCCTCAAGAACAGGACGCTGGGCGCCAAAAAGTAAGGTACAAAAGGCATCGCCCGGCCCGCTACGCCGGACCGGTCGTCTAGCCTGGTTTGGATGACGCACTCACACTGCGTAAGGGGCCCTGCCCCCGCAAAGGTCGCGGGTTCGAATCCCACCCGGTCCACACTCTATCTTGTCCCTTTTGTCGGAACCGGAGGCGCGACGTCCCGTGAAGACGACGCGCGCCGGGTTAAGGGCGTGGCTCAAAAGCGATCAAGCCGGGTCTGCGTCTCGTACTTTTTGATCAAGTCGGCGCATATTCTTTCCATGCTTTTGAGCGTGGATCGGTTCCATCCGTCGGCAAGCTTTGACAGGCAGTCCTACAACTCTCGGTTTTCCCTCATGACGTATTTCAGGATACCTCTTATCTTTTCTGCGAGATCGTGCTGGTGCTTGGCGGAGATCAGATCTGCGTACCTGTGTATGGCTTTGAGCACGGCCATGTGAGTGTCTGGATTGCTTATGTCGAAGTCTTTGATCGGGGGCCGGAAGATGCAGCCGAGCAGGCCGCGCAACATGTGCGGGATCACCACGTAGTCTTTGTCTTCGTGCGAAAACGGGTAAAGATACGTCGGCTCTTTCATTCCGGCAAGAGATATTCTGCCTAGGGCTTTGTCAAGATCGTCGAGCTCGAAACTCCCGTGTAGTTCGCAGTCTCTGCCGAACGTGATAAACGGGAACGCCGTGTGCTCCCGTAGGCGATCGTGATTGTCGGCCGTGTCGACATAACATACGGCGTGTCTTAGCCCGCCCTTGTCATGAAATGCTACGTGGCGTAGAAGATCATTCGGGGTGAGCAGTCTGTACCACTCGTCCTGATCGACTTTTATGTTGTTCCCGCTCTTGCAGTCCGCCACTATGGCATGGGACAGCTTGTCCGATACGGAAACCACATCGGGCACTATCTTTTGCGCAGACTGCAAACTGATGGACTGCTCTACAAGCTGAACTTTGTATAGCCCAAATCGTAGAGGGCGCTGGGCCAGCGGCGGGTTTCTATGCAAAGCCCCAGGAACATGTTCGCCAGCCTGGTGTGCGGGCCCGCAACCGGGTCAGTCCACCTGATCGCACGTGTCTTTTGCGTCGTGGTGCATTTGTAGGTTGGTCAGTAGCCGCAGTATGGTGCTTCCGCAATTGCCCTGATCTAGGTACACCCTCATCGTGTCGCTGACTATCTCGAAATCGACCGGACTGCCGGTGTGCAGGTCGATGGCCAACACCCCAAAGTAGTCGGCGCTGATTCTGGACTTTATGCCCCACAAGTTGAACGGAGCAGAAGAATTGAACATCTTTGATACGAACAGCTCCAAATCCCCGATCTCAGAGTTGAACGCAAAGTCAAACGGCCTTCCGTCGAACAGCGTCCTTCCGTGCGCCAGTTTCGTCCCGATGCGGAGGCTTTCCACTTTCCTTATCGTCTTTGAGTACTCTTCGCGGCACATTTCTATCAGGGCCAAGTGGTCGTCGATCGACTTGCCTCGCTTTAGCGCGAAATGTCCGTCGTAGTGGATCTCGTCCTGCACGTAGTTTTCTGCAGAGGACGCGGTGCCCCGCATGATTCTGACCATGCTGTGCGCGCAGGCGCTGCTTATACGGGGGTGTTGTTGGACTATTTTCTTCATGTCTTCTGCCATGGAGCCGCTGATGATCAGCTTTAGATCATCGCTGTCCGTATCGTCGGACTCTGCCGATCTCAGGCACCGATCCGAATACGACACGCCAAAGCCCCGGAAACTGTTGCCATCCATCCCGACTATCCGCTTGAGCATGCTCGAATAGAACCACGCATGATCGAACGCGTGGTGCATGTCGCGCGTCATCTTTTCTATTATTCTGCCCACATCGTCGGACTTTTCGTTTGTGTGCAGGACAAAGAATCTCGGATCGCTCTTGTCCAGGTAAAATTCGTACGATCTTTCGCCGTCGTTTGCGCGCAGTATTTTGATGTGATCCAGATCCGTACCCAGTAGGTCGCACTTCAGGCCTGACGCCGTAAATTTGGGCTCAAGCTCCGCGTCGGACTCTATTATGTACGACTTTAGTTCGCGCATGCGCCCGGGCGACGGGCCCCCGTCGTCGGCTTTGGAAGGCACAACCATGTCCTCCAGCACGTTCATGAACTCTTGCTGCGTCCCGACCGCGGGGAGCTTCTGGATTTCAGACACGGGCTGAATCCGACTTTTGTGTGTAAAAGTGTTTGTCCGGTTACAGTTAACCCAAAAGTTTCGCCGGCAGGCGGATGATTTCCGATCGCGAATCGGTCAAAATGGGCAAAACTGAGCAAAGCGGCGGCGGTATCCAAAAGACTGGCGCGTCCAGCTCCGTCCTGCGCGCGGCCCGGGCAGCGGCGGCGCTCGCGTCGGCCGCCCAGGTTGCTTACGCAACGCCGTTTTTTGGACAGCAATCCGGCGCTACACGCGTCTTCTTCCAGGGCCGGCACTGCGGCAACCGGAAACACCGATCGCCAGAATCCGGCGCTCCTGCACGGCCCGAGCAGATTTGCAGGCTGGCCGCGGAACCAACCCCGCGTATTGCACATTATGCCGTAGCGGACACGATTCTGTGTATCTTGTCAAGCTCGTACACGTGGTCTTTTCTGTACACGGTCTGGATGCCTGAAAGTTCCAGCACTTCCAGGCTCTTCCGGACGAGGCCGTTTGACGCGTCGACTTCGTCTCTGTCCTGTTCGGAGAACAGCTTGAAGTCGGTCTGGAAAATGCCGGATTTTCTCTGCGATTTGCGTATGAGTTCGACGTCCAAAAACGTGTTCCTGGTCATGTCCAGCACGTTGCTCTTGGAAAAGGACAAGTAGTCGATGCATAGATGGGGGAATCTGTCTTTGAAAAACGCGTACGGGAACCTCCTATCCACCACGGTCGCCTCGAACACGTACCTCCGTTCGTACGACTGTCTCGGAAACCCCATTTTTTGGATTGTGGCGTCCAGCGAACGGCGGAATTTTTGGAGCGTGCCGCCTTTGGCCGATCTTTTCGCCGAACCTCTTTCGGGCAGGCTGATCTGGACTTTGAACAGGGCATCCAGAGTCTCCTGCGGCGTGTTGATTGGCGAGACTGGCTTGGGTTTTGTGACCACTAGGTTGTTCTTGCCCGCCTTGGCCGACAGGGCATCCAGAAATTCCTTGTTCTCTATTGACGCCGGGCCGTTGGCGTGGGGCAGGCGTTCTATGCCTGCCCGGCGCTTGACTTCGATCCAGTTTTTCGTGAACCTTCGGTAGATCGTGTTGTTGTCCACGTCGTGTAGTATTACCCCTATGTTCAGGGGCTCGCCTCTGATCAGATCGGGGATTATTTTGACGGTTGAAAACCTGTAGTCGCTCATTGCGCCACGCCCTCCATCGGGCCGCTTTTATTTATGGCGGCCGCCAAATCGGCCTTGGACGTGCCCCTGATGGATTCTTCAAGCTGGTTTAGATCGGGCGTCGCCTGCGCCCTCCATTCGCTCGGAATCTCTTGGAAGATTCTGCCGATCTCTTTCTTGAGGAGCGTGTCGAAAATTCCCAAGAACTTTTCAAACTGCTCAAACCTGGCGATCGTGGACGTGATCATGCAGAAAATCGACACGGGTTGCATGTTCTGGTACCTTTTTCGCACCGACCGCGCGTTCCAGCGCCGTCCGCCGAAGGCGTGCCCGTGGTCGAATATATGGTAGCAAAGCCCGTCCCGGTTTTGCACGCCTATGACGCACACGTTGTTGCAGTGCCTGTCGCCGTTTTGTACAAGTGAGTCGAAGCCCAGAATGTCGGGAACTTGGTGCAGGTTGATTATGTCGTCCTTGGTTATGGCGCCGAACGTCTCTTCGTATTCATCCGCCGTGTAGAAAGGCCGCCGGAACCGGGTTCCGAAGTGATCGCCCGACTCGATTCGCTCCATTCCGTTGGCCGCTCTGTCTTCGTTGATTAGATCGCACTGTGCGTCGTTCAGGCTCACCAAAAACGCCTCAAACACTGGCAGCTCAAAGCACTCGGCTATCTGGTTGCAGACCAGCTCGTTTATCGCCGTACGATCTTGGCCGGTGTTGAATTTTACCAGATATCTGTTACCGTCCTTTCCGACGATCCTCCACGAATGCGACACGCCCGATTCATGGGGCGCTTCGACGTACAGGCAGTCTATTTTTTGCATCGGCGTTTTTGGCTTCGGCCTCAATATAAATCCGTAATGCTGGGGGCGCCGCGCACGCTCGGGCAGGCCCGTGCCCGGCCGGCTCCGGCCGGGCGCCTCCCGCAACGCTGTTTAACCCGCCCGCAGTGCGCGCAACCGTGGAGCTGGCCTGCCCGGTACGATGCGCGTGCCTCGCCGCGATCGCATCTGCCGCGCTGGTAGTCCCCGGCGCCCTCGTGCACGAGGCCGGCCACGCCGCGGCCTGCCTCGCCGAAAACCCGGAGGCCGAATGGACGGCCCAAATAGGCCTGGACGGCGCGAGGGCCGAGTGCCCCGGCGCGCAGAACCTGCCCGCGCTGTACGCGTCCGGCGGCCTCGCGGCGGCCGGCGCCGCCCTGGCCTCTGCTGCCGCCCCGCAGGTCAGGCGGAGGCCGTTCCTGCTGGCCGCGGCCCTGGCCACCTGCTCGTGGCAGCTGCTCACCGCGGCGGCCGAGACGCTGGCCCACACTTGGTACATGACGTCGGGGGCCTGGCCGTGGCTCATGCCGCCGGTCTTTGCCGCCGCGGCCGCGCTGGTCTGCTTCAGGCAGCGCGGCGCCGCCGGCGCGGATCCCGGAAAAACGCGATCCCGCCCATCTAACGTTTATAAGAGCATTGGCGAGGCCGCGCCCTACGATGGGCCACTCTAGGATACTGCGCAGGCTCGCCGAGGAAAAGACCAACTACCGCAGGCGCGCCTCCATGCTGGTCGGCAGGCGCGACTTTGTGACCGTCACGATATCGAACGAAAACACGCAGGTGCAGATCCTAAAGCCCGAGATCGACGGCGACAAGGTGCTGGCTTCTGCCCACTCGCGCCGCCTGCTGGCCGGGGGCTGGAAGGGCTCGCGCAAGAGCATACCGGCCGCGTACCTGACCGGGTACATGGCCGGCAAAAAGGCGGTCGGCGCCGGCGCAAAGGGGGCGGTCCTGTACACGGGCACGCGCCGCTACACGCAGAGGATGGCCGCGGCGCTAAAAGGGGTCATAGACGCGGGCCTCGAGGTGCCGGCCGACACGGGCACGTTCCCGCCCGAAGAGCGCATACGCGGCGACCACCTGAGGGTAAAGAACGACGTGCAGGCGGCAAAGTCCGCCATAGACGGGGGCCTCTGATGAGCAAGGTGCAGCGCGACAGGCGCAGGCGCGACGAAAAGCCGCCTTGGGTGCCAAAGACCGATCTCGGCAAGCGCGTCCACTCCGGCGCGATCACCTCGATGGCCGACATATTCGAGGGCGGCATGAGGATACAGGAGGCCGGCATCGTCGAAAAACTCCTGCCGGGCCTAAAGTCCGAGGTCGTCGACGTCGGGATGATACAGAAAATGACGTCCAACGGCCAGTCCACGCGGTTCAAGGCCATAGTGGCGGCGGGCGACGGCGACGGCTGGCTCGGCATCGGCCAGGGCAAGTCCAAGCAGATGCGCGTGGCCATAGAAAAGGCCACCAACCAGGCGTACCTCAACGTCAACCCGGTGAAGATGGGGTGCGGAAGCTGGGAGTGCAGGTGCGACCAAAAGCACTCGGTGCCGTTCAAGGTCAGGGGCAAGGGCGGCAGCGTCGTGATAGAGATACTGCCGGCGCCGCGCGGCCTCGGGCTGGTCGCCGGCGGCAAGATAAAGCGGCTGCTCGAGCTTGCCGGCCTGAAAGACGCGTGGACCACGGCAAAGGGCTCGACTGCCACCATGAACTCCACCTCAAAGGCGGTAATGCAGTGCCTCCGCCACACGTTCAGCCAGGGATGAGAGATGCCGGCCTACCTCGTAGTCAGAATAAAGGGGACGGCCGACGTGCCCCACTGGGCCTCGACTACCCTGCGCCTGCTGCGGCTGGAAAAAAAGTACCGCGCCACCATCGTGCCCGAAAAGCCGGGCACGCTCGGCATGCTCAAAAAAGTCCAGCACTACGTCGCCTGGAAGGCGCTGGACGGGGAACTCGCCGGCGACCTGATGGCCAAAAAGGCGCGCGGGCCCGGCTACCGCCCCGTCTCGGACGGGGACATGGCCTCGGTGGCCGGCGGCAAATTCGGCACGCTAAAGCAGGTGGCCGCCTCGCTGGCCTCGGGCGAATCGTCGATGTCTGATCTGTCCCCGCTAAAGCCGTGGTTCGCGCTCTCGCCCCCGCGCGGCGGATTCCGGCGCAGCACAAAGAGGCTGTACGGCCAAAAGGGCGTGCTCGGCCACAACCCGGGGCTCGACTCGCTGGTCAGGAGCATGATCTAAGATGGCCACGCGCCTGCGCAAGACCCGCAGGCAGCGCGGATCGCGCTACTGCGGGTGGGGCCAAGTGGGGCAGCACCGCGCCAGCGGGCACAAGGGGGGCCTCGGCGTCTCGGGCCAGCTAAAGCACCACTACAGCAGCATGCTAAAGGACGACCCGGGCCATTTCGGCCACGGCTCTATGCGGCCGCCGCGCAGCAGCGACGCCAAAAAGTGGGCCGCGGTCAGGGACTTGGACGCCATGGCCGAGGGCGGCAGGGTGGACCTGACGGCGCGCGGGGTGGAAAAGCTGCTCGGCGGGGGCAGCGTCTCGGGGGCCTACGAGGTGACCGTGGCGCGCTCGACGCCATCTGCTCGCGCAAAGGTCGAAAAGGCCGGCGGCAGGATGGCCGGGGGCGGGCCCGATGGCTGAGGGAACAGCGACCGCGTTCATACGCAAGGTGGTCTTCAAGGTAGAGCCGTACCTGCCGCAGGTGCCGAAACCGAAGAAAAAACTCCAGCTCCAGACGCGCCTGCTCTGGACCGGCCTCGCGCTTCTGATCTACCTGGTCATGGCCCAGACGCCCCTTTTCGGGGCGACCACGCCCGAGTTCGACTTTCTGCAGTTCGCCCGCGTCATATTCGCCTCGCAGCAGGGCACGCTCGTGGAGCTTGGCATAGGGCCGATAGTGACCGCCGGCCTGCTCATGCAGCTGCTGCGCGGCTCCGAGATACTAAAGTTCAACTTTAAAAAGCCCGAGGAGCGCGGCATATTCCAGACGGCCACCAAGCTGGTCACGTACGTAGTCATCGTGGCAGAATCGGTGGTGTACGGCTTTGCGGTGTACGGCCCGCAGATAACCGATCCGTCCGTGCTGATGATACTTGTCGGGCAGCTGATGGCCGCCTCCGTCATAATCATGTTCCTCGACGAGCTGATACAGAAGGGGTGGGGGCTTGGCAGCGGCATCAGCGTCTTCATCATGGCCGGCGTGGCGCAGACCATACTGTGGAACATATTCAGCCCCCTGCCGGCCGGCGACGGCGGCTCCATCGGGATACTGACGTACCTCGGCCAGTCCGTCGCGGCCGGCGACCTGTCCAACGTCATGTTCCGGGCGAACCAGCTGCCCAGCATATTCGGCCTGTCGCTGACGGCCGCGGTGCTGCTCGTGCTGGTGTACATACAGGGCATGAAGGTCGAGATACCCATAGTGTCCACAAAGTACCGGGGCTTTTCCGCGGTATACCCGATAAAGCTAATGTACGTCTCCAACATACCGGTGATACTGGCCTCGGCGCTGACCGCCAACGCCATATTCATCGGGCAGATGTTCTGGGCCAACTTCAACCCGCGCAACGCCAACGAGCTGCTCAACGTGCTCGGCATGTTCGATCCCACCAGCCCGTCGACGCCCATCGGCGGCCTCATCTACTACGTCACGCCGCCGCGGGGCCTGGACGTGGTGGCCCTCGACCCGCTCCGGGCCGTCTTTTACGTGCTCTTCATGATGGGCATAGTGCTCATATTCGGGCGCCTCTGGGTGGAGCTGGGGGGCCTCTCGCCAAAGAGCGCCGCGCAGAACCTGCTCGACGCCGACGTGCAGATACCCGGGTTCCGGCGCTCCAACAAGCCGGTAGAATCGATGCTCAACAAGTACATACCGTCGGTGACCATCATCGGCTCGCTGATACTCGGCGCGCTCGCCGGCGTGTCGGACGTGCTCGGGGTGTTCGGCTCCGGCATCGGGATACTGCTCATGGTGGACATCCTCATCAACTATTATAACCAGCTCGTAAAGGAGCAGGTCGAGGTAGTGATGCCTAGGCTGGGTGCCCTTCTTGGAAGGGGATAGCAAAAAGGTCGTCATCGTCGGGATACCCGGCGTGGGCAAGACCACGCTGGTCTCCCGGGTGGTCGAGGACCTGGGCTCGCAGAGCGTCAGCGTCAGCATGTACAGCTTTGGCTCCATCATGTTCGCCCAGGCGCAGGCCGACGGGATAGCCGACCGCGACCAGCTGCGCAAGCTGCCCGTCTCGCGGCAGCAGGGCTACCAGCGCAACGCCGCCGAGCAGCTGGCGCAGGTATCGGACGCCGTGGTATTGGTGGACACGCACGCGTTCGTATCGACGCCGTCGGGGGCCTACCCCGGCCTGCCCGCGCCGGTCCTGGAGATACTGCGGCCCTCGTTCTTCATCTCGGTCATAGCCCCGCCCGAGGAGATCTACGCGCGGCGCGTCAACGACGAGACGCGCCGGCGCGACAAGATATCGATAGCCAACATAAAGAAGGAGCTGTCCATGCAGGAATCGATGCTGGCCACCTGCTCGGTGATGTCCGGCGCGCCCATAAAGCTGGTCAGCAACCTGGAGGGCAAGGTGGACGAGGCGGCGGCCCGCGTGGTCAGGGCGATAGGTGCCTGACATGGAAGTCCTCGTAGATCTGGCCCTGCAGTTCGACTTTCTGGGGGGCGAGCGCGGCGCGCTGGGCAGCGACGATCCGCTCGTCAAGGGGGTCATCGCCTCGATGCTGGGCGTGACCGGCTTCGGGGTGCTGCTCAACGTGTTCAACGCGGCGGTGCGCAAAAAGATGGTCGACGCCGTAAAGCTCAAGCGCATAATGCGCGAGACGCGCGCCTGGCAGAAGGAGCGCATGGCCGCCTTCCGCGCAAAGGACCAGGACAAGATAGCGCGGCTCAACCAAAAGTCGTCGTACATGAACAAGATGAACATGGAGATAATGCAGATGAACATGAGGCCCATGCTGATAACGTTCGTGCCGCTCATACTGATATTCTACCTCGTGCTGCCGCAGATGTTCGCCTACACCGTCGCGCTCTCGCCGGTGCCGCTCAACGTGATACCCGGCGACCTGTTCCAGCTCACGTGCACCGCCGAGCAGGCCGCCGATCCCGATCACGTCTGCGAGGCGGAGAACGCGCTGTACCTGTGGGCTTGGTACTTTCTGTCCTCTATAGCGTTCAGCGGCATCGTAATGAAGGTCACGCGGACCTCGATGGATCTGGGTTGAACGGATCGGTGGTCATATCGGGGCCGCCGGCGGTGGGCAAGACCACGCTGGCCCGCTCGCTGGCCGGCAGGCTGGGCCTGAGGTACGTCAGCGGCGGCGACATACTCAAGGAGATGGCCTCCGAGCGCGGGTTCGGCTCGGGGGGCGAGGACTGGTGGGACACGGCCGACGGCATGCGGTTCCTGTCGATGCGCGACGAGGATCCGAGCATGGACCGCGAGGTGGACCGGCGGCTGCTGGAGCTGTGCCGCGCGGGCGGCGTGGTGGTGACAAGCTACACGCTGCCGTGGCTGGGCGCCGGCTGCACCAGCATATGGCTGGACGGCTCGCACGAGAACAGCGCGAGGAGGATGCGCGCGCGCGACGACATGAGCCAGGCCGAGGCGCTCTCGGTCACGCGCGACAGGTACGAGCGCAACCGCACGCTGTACCGGAGGATATACGGGTTCGAGTTCGGCTGCGACCGGTCCGTCTTCGACGGCGTCATACGCACCGACGGGATGGACGCGCGGCAGGTGCTCGACGAGGCACTCGAGCTGGTGGGGCGGCGTGGCTGAGGACGGCCTGGCCGAGCTCGACCAGGACGTGACGGATCCGTCGGCGGGCACGCCCCCCGGGGAGCGCACGCTGGAGCAGATGATGCGCTACGGAATAATACTGCTGGACAAGCCGCCTGGCCCGACGAGCCACGAGACGGTCGCCTGGGTCAAGCGGATGCTGGGGGTCGAAAAGGCCGGCCACAGCGGCACGCTCGACCCGCAGGTCTCCGGCGTGCTGCCCCTCGGCCTGGGCGAGGCCACCAAAGCTTTGGGGGTGCTGCTCTTGGATTCCAAGGAATACCACGCGGTGGGCCGCTTCCACTCGATGCCGGCGCCGGGCCAGCTGGAAAAAGTGGTCTCTGAGTTCACCGGGCCGATACACCAAAAGCCGCCGCAGCGCTCGGCGGTGCTGCGCCGCACCCGCACGCGCACCATATACGAGCTGGAGGTGGTCGAGCGCAAGGAGCGGCTGGCGCTGCTGCGCGTCCTGTGCGAGTCGGGCACGTACGTGCGCAAGCTGCTCTACGACATGGGCGAGGTGCTCGGGCCGGGGGCGACCATGATAGAGCTGCGCCGCACGCGCGTGGCCCACTTTGACGAGTCGCGCCTAGTCACGATGCACCAGCTCGCCGACGCTGCGGCCTCGCTCAGGGAGGGGGATCCGGGGCCGCTGGCCTCGCTCGTGCTGCCCGTCGAGGAGGCCCTTTCGGGGCTAAAGACCGCCGTCGTGCGCGATTCGGCCGTCGACGCGCTCTGCCACGGCGCGCAGCTGGCCGTGCCCGGCGTGCTGCGCGTCTCGCCCGGCCTTGCGCGCGGCGACCAGACGGCCGTGTACACCATGAAGGGCGAGGCCGTCGCGCTAGCCGAAGCTGTCATGTCCGAGCAGCAGATGCGCGACGCGGCAAAGGGGCAGGCGTTCATGACAAAGAGGATAATCATGCAGCCGGGCACCTACCCGCGTGGGTGGCGATCGAGGAAGAGTGCGGATGGTGCCTAGGTCGCTGGCGGTGGCCATAGCGGTCGGCGCGGCCTCGGGGGCAGCTGCCGCGCTGGCGCTGTCCGACGTGCGCGACGGCCAGGACGGCCCGCTGGAGCTGGAGCCGGGCTCGGACAGGTACGCGCCCGGCTCGCCTGTGCTGCTGCGGCTTACCAACGGCTCGGACGCGCCGCTGCCAATGGGCCGCCTGGAGGTCTCGGGGCTTGCCGGCATGCCCGTGTACGGCAGGGATCTTGCCGGGGAGCTGGAGCCGGGCGGCTCTGCCGACATAGTGTGGGAACAGGAGGGCTCGGACGGCGAGCCCGTCTTTGCCGGCATCTACAGGGTGCGCGCGGGCATGCCGCCGGCCTCGGCGACGGTCGAGATATCGGGTGCGGGCCTGCGCGGCGACTAGTTATTATACGCAAAAGCCGCCGGGCATTCCGTGCCGGGATCGCCTAGCCTGGTAGGGCGCGCGCCTGGAATCTGTGCCATATAGCGCGTTCTCGCAAGGGATCGGGAGTTCGAATCTCCCTCCCGGCGCCACATCTAACGCCGCTCAGATGTATTTCCCCACCATGGCCTGCGCCAGAAGGACGGGAGGGAAATTGCTTCGGTGTGGTGTTATCCGATCCTGCCGTGAGCGCACAACGACTTCCTAGGGCACTGCTCCGGCCCTAGCTCGTCTTTACGGATCGCCGGGTGGAACGCGCGCACCTCCGGCTTGTGGACTTTTGCAGGCCGGGGCTACAGTGGGACAAAACCCGCGATCGTCAGGACGGATGTGACAGCTGCCAAGAACCGGGGCGAGAGCTACCAGACAGACTGCGCGTCGCAGATTTCCGAGGCCGTTCATTCCACGAGCAGCGCTGGCTTGAACGGCCTCGCGTGGGCCGCCTTGCCGCCGGGTTCGGCGTCTTCGGCGACCACGGCAAACTCGGAGCCGAACTCGGCGCGCACCATGGGGCCCATCTGATCCGCAAGGAAGCGGGCCTCGTCGAAGCCGCCAGCGAGGCGCGCCTCCCTGACGGGGACTGGATCCGAGAGTATGTCCTTTACGATCTTTTGGACCAAGGCGGGGCATTTTTTCGCGCCGGCCGTCTTTGGATCCGACACGAGCTTTTTCATCACCTGCCCCATCGAGGTGTCGCCCGAGCAGACGCAGCGAAGCACGGCCCCGTACAGATCCCGCTTTTCCGAGCTTGCCACGTACGCGGTCACCGAGCGCGGCGAGATCTTCGTCACCTTGAGTATGCGGGCGATGTCGCCGAGCGTGGAGCGCAGCAGCTCCTCCGCCTGGAACGCCTCGACGTCGCGCCATTCCTCGGGCGGCTCGGGCCACGCGCCGCCCGCCGAGCCCGAATTGCCCAGCTTTTCCCAGATCTCCTCTGCGGCGTGGGGCGCGAACGGCCAGAGCATGGACGCCCTCATGCCGCGTATCGCGTGGACCAGCCCTGCGTCCTCGCCCGCGCCGGCGGCGCCGGCCCTCTTGCGGTACCAGGCAAGGTCGGCCTCGAGCGAGTACAGTATACCGTGGAGCGCCTCGCGCAGCCTCATCTTTTCCATCGACGCGGCGGTGTCATTTACCAGCGCCAAGGCCCGGTCTGCGAGCCACCTCGATTCTTGGCGGGGCCCCGGGCCGCCCCCGCCCGGGGCCGCCTCGGCCATCATGGCCTCGAGCCTGGCCCTGATGCCGGCCACCGACTCTTCCCTAAAGTCCGCGTCCTGCAGGAGCTCGGCCGATATGACGATGGCTAGCCGTATGGGATCGGCGCCGTGCCTGCGTACGGCCGAGCGCAGCGGGATGATGTTGCCCATGCTCTTCGACATCTTTGCGCCGTCCATCAGCACCGACCCGTTGACCACTATCTGGGCGGGCCACATGCCCTCGGGGAACATGGCCACGTGGTTGAGAACGAAGAAAGTCAGGTGGTTGGGGACGAGGTCGCGCCCCGAGTGCCTGGAATCGACCGGATAAAAGTAGCAGAACTGCCTCCTTGCCTCCTCCAGCGCGCCGCGCTCTAGGCCGGCCTCGGCCGCCACCCGGGCCGGATCCCCCTCGCCGAGGAACGCGTAGTCGAAGAAGCCGCGCGTCATGGAATCGGGGCTTATGCGCCCGGATCCGACCAGGCCGGCTATCGTATAATACGACATGTATATGACCGAATCCGAGAGGCTCTCGACTATCCATCCGTCGTCCCACGGCAGCTTTGTGCCCATGCCGTGCTGGCGCGCGCAGGCCCTCTCGCGCAGCCACCCCAGCACGTTGGAAAACTCCTGGTGCAGCTCGGGGGGCAGCACCGACATCGATTCCATGCACGAGGCCGCGCGCGCCTTCCACCCTTCGTCGGCGTAGTTGAGGAACCACTGGTCGGTGAGCACCTTTACGACGCACTCGGCCCCGCACCTGCACCGCACCCTCGGTTCCTGGGCCAGCTCGAGCATCGAGGCCGCGCCGCCCTCTGCCAGCAAAAGCTCCCTGACCGCGGACTTTGCCTCCGCGACGGGCATGCCGGCGAACCTGCCGGCCTTTTCGTTCATGGAGCCGCCGTAAAACTCCGCGTTGTACACCTCCTTGGTGGCATCTTCGATGCGCGGATCGTCCTGGTCCTTTACGCCGCGGGACCTGAGCGCCTCGGAGGCGGGCAGCGCGCCCCCGCCGCCTATGACGCGCACCGGCTCCACGTCTCCTGCGCCGGCCACGCCGTCCCTCTTGGCGTCTAGCAGCGCCTGCATGTCGAACGGGGCGTGCGCCGGCACCGACATGACGATGCCGGTCCCGGTCCCCTGCTCTACGAACCTTGCGGGCAGCACCGGCACGGCCCTGCCGACCTGGGGGGCCTCGGCCGACATTTCCAGTATCTCGGCGCCCTTTACGGAGCCGCGCCCCCCCGAGGCCATGCCCAGAAACTTCATCTTGCAGAGGCACTCGGCGCTTGTCAGCCACGTCTCGCCGCCCACGTCGACCTTTTGGTACTCGGCGTCGGGGTCCACCCACAGGTTGGTCACGCCGAACAGCGTCTCGGGCCTGAGGGTGGCCGCCGGCAGCACGTACCGGCCGGCGCGGAACTTGATTACCGTGTATTCGACGATCTCGGGCTCCACGTCGCCCATGGTGTCGTGCTGCGATACGGGGTTTTCGTCGCGCGGGCACCACCCGACCGGGTGCGAGCCCTGTATTATGAGGCCCTTTCGGCGCAGCGTCTCGACCTGCCAGCCGATGAACTTTTTGTACCCCGGATCGACGGTGGTGAACTCCCTCCTCCAGTCTATCGAGTACCCCATCTCGTCCATGCCGCTCTTTATCTCGTCGCGGAAATAGTCGGCTATCTTTACCGGCTCTTCAAAGTCGCGTATCGTGCCTTCCGGCACGCCGTACAGCTCCTTGAGGTTCGATATTATCTCGGCATCCCCCGCGGCCACCCTCCTAGCCATGCCCAGTATGGGGGTGCCCGTGTAGTGGAAGGCCATCGGAAAGAGCACGTTGTACCCGCGCATCCTCAAAAACCGCGCGTGCGCGTCGGCCAGCGTGTACGTCCTGCCGTGCCCGACGTGCTGCGGCGAGTTGGGGTACGGATACGCGACGGTGACGAACTTTTTCTCCCGCCCGTCCGGATCCGACTCGAAGGCGCGCGCCTCCTTCCACCTCGAGCGCCACTTGGCCTCGAGGGCGGGCCAGTCGGTCATGCCCGCTCCGCCAGGGCCCTGGCAGCGGCGGCCGCCGCGGCCGGCGAGCCCTTCTGCCCGCCGCCGCGCGCGTGGAGCCGGTCGCCGCCGCCGGATCCGCCAAGCGCCGCCGCGGCCTCCCTCGCTATCAGATCGGCCGCCAGCGGGGACTCTTTTCCGGCGTACGCCACGACGCGCACCCCGCCACCCGATTCGAATATCCCGCAGTAGGCGAGGCGCGGCTCCGACGATATCTTTTTGCCCAGCGCCTCGTGCGTCCTTTCGGCGTGCCCCGCCACTATGCAGAGGCGCCCGCCGCCGGCCCTGACAACCTCGACGCCGTCCCCGCACGGGCCCTGCTCGCACGCCAGTATCTGCTCGAGCATCAGCGGCACCTCGCGGCGCGCCTCGTCCCTTTCGGAGCTGCGCTGCCGCTCGAGCTCGGCCCTCGCGCCCTCTCGCTCTTCCTGCGCGGCGCGCCTGCGCTCCAAGTCCTCGTCCCACTTTCGCGCGCCCCTGCCCGAGACGAACTCTATGCGCACCACGCCGTCCTGCACGCGCTTGGTGTGCGTTATCCTGATGGCCCCTATCTCGGACGTGTTCGAGACGTGCGTGCCGCCGCACGCCTCGGTGTCGTATCTTCCGACAGAGACGGTCCTGACCGTGCTGACCGGCACCACGCCGCCCTGGTATATGCGGAAGCCGTGCCTCTTTTCGGCCTCGCCCCTGCTCGTCTCGAGCACGGTCACCGGGACGGCCTCTTTGACTATGCGGTTGGCCTCCTCCTCTATGGCGCGCACCTCGCCGGCGCTCGGGTGCGAGTGGTGCGTCACGTCGAGCCTGGCGTGATCGGCCTCCTTGAAGGCCGAGTGCTGCCAGATCCAGGATCCGAGCACGCTGCGGCACGCCGCGTTGACTATGTGGGTGCTCGTGTGGTTCCTCGTCACGTCGGCCCTGCGCTCGGAGTCTATGCGGCACTCCACCGCGGAGCCGGCCTCGGGGCAGCCGCCCTCGGTCCTGTGCAGTATCACGCCGCCCTCCTTTACGACGTCCGAGACGGCAAAGCCGCCGAGCGTGCCGCGATCCGGCTCCTGCCCGCCGCCGCGCGGGTAGAACGAGGTGCGGTCGAGGGCGGCCCAGCCTCCCGAGGCCCAGAGCACGCGGGCGCCGAAAGCGTGCGGGTCTTCGCCGTAGTACAGCGGCTCGGTGTCTGGCACGCCCTCGAGGCCGGCCGGCGCGGGGCCCTCTTTGCGCCTCTTTGAGGACTGGTGGATCTCTTCGAGCCGCTCGTAAAACTCGGCGGGCGCCTCGTCTATGACTCCTTCCCTTTTGAGGTAGTGCGGGGTCACGCCCTCGGATTCGTACATTGTGACCATCTCCTGGACGGTCGGGGCCCTGCCCCTCGAGCGCGCGCGCGAGACCACCTTCGCCATCCTCTCGCGCGACCTGTCGTACCTCTCCGATTCGACGCGCAGTATCTTCTTGACGTCCGAGCGCGCCCCGTCCAGCTCGGGGTACGTGCCGGCAAGATAGTCCACGTGCGCGTCCACCATCCAGTCCATGCCGCGCAGGCCCAGCCTGTCCATGGACACGATGGCGCGCCGCAGTATTATCCGCAGGTTGTACCCGCCGCCCACGTTGCTGGGCAGCGCCCCGTCGGCAATGGCAAAGACCAGCGTGCGCAGGTGGTCTGCCACCACGTATGCGTCCTCCACGGGCGAGACCGACGAGCGCTCTATGCCGGAGGCCAGCGCGGCGGCAGCCGACTTTTCGGCCACGGTGCCGGGCCCCCCGAGGTTCCTGGCCAGGTGCGCGTAGTAGTCGCCGAGGCCCCGGGGCGCGCCGCCGGCCTCGCGGACGAGCTGCCCGGCGACGGGGCCGAACGAGCAGTCGTAGGCGGTCGGCGTGCCCGAGGTCATCCACGCGAACCTCTCGAGCCCCGCGCCCATGTCGATCACGCGCTGCTCGAGCGGCCTGTGGCTTCCGAGCTTGCCGGAAAACTCGGTGAAAACGGCGTTGCCCATCTCGAGGCCGCGCACGTGGTATTCCAGCGAGGGCCCGAACGACCCGCCGCCGGCCCACACGTCCTCGACGAACGTGATCTCCGAGCCGGGTATGCCCAGCTGCTCCACCAGGAGCCGGTAGTCCAGCTCCACGCACCTGTCCTTGCCGTACCCGCCCTTTTCCAGGCTGTGCTGGCCCACCATGCAAAAGCTCGAAAAGTGCCTGCCGGTCACGCCCACGTTGCCGAGGTCGCTGAACCGCAGGCACGTCTGGGGCACCACCAGGGGGTTTGCGGGGAACTCGAACGCGACGCTCGACCCCGAGACCCTCTGAAAGTCCACGATGGACGCTATGGTAAAGTACAGGTCGTCGCGCCACCTGCACACGACGGGGTACCTGCCGACGGCCTCGTGCCCGTTGTCGACGAAGAACGACCTGACCTTCTGCCAGGCCCGCACGTAGTCGAGCTTTTCGGCGCACGGGGGGCTGCCTATGAACGAGAACGCGTCGGGCCCGTCGTCGGGGCAGAAAGCGCGCTCGGCCGACGACCAGAAGAACCTGCCGCACTTTTGGCAGGCGCGCCTCTCAAAGCCGCGCTCCTCAAAGAGGCCCACCCTGTAGTAGCGGTCGGGATCGGCGGAGAACTCCCTCTGTATCTCCTGCTTCACGCGCCGGCGGCCCGGACACCCGTATTAAATCGCTAGCGGCCACCAATTAAATACGCAGGGCGCGGGGGGCCGCCCGTGTTCGGAAGGAAGGAGCCCTCGCTAAAAGAGGGCGCCTACGTCTTTGCCACGCGCCCCGACGGCGAGTTCCGCACCGTGATATTCGGCATCGTCTCGGGGGTCGAGGGCAGCAGGGTGGGGGTGACCGGGACGTCGGTCAACCCGGTGGGCCTGCGCAACAAGGTGGAGCAGGGCAAGGCCGGCCCGCGCTCCGAGGAGATACTGCGCAACCCGACCCCGGACAACTGCGTCTTTGCCCTCATCTACAGGATAGAGCACGACGACTTTGCCGGCGAGTTCGACCTGGAATCGGAGCGGCTGCTGGTGATACCGCCGCGCGTCCACGCCGTCCTGGACGGGTGGGTGCGCGAATCGATACCGGACGTGCTCAACGGGGTGCTGTCGCTGCCGTCCGGCGAGGAGCGCGACAAGGCCAAGCGGGTGCTGCGCCAGAGGATGGACACGCTCTCGGACAAGAACCTGCGGCGCACGCTGTACTCGGTGGCGCGCAGCCTCAAAGTACTCAATTGATATTTATTGCATCGGGGGCCGGGCCGGCGCGCCTTGCGCGGATTCGACGACACCGACATGCGGATTCTGGAAGAGCTGCGCCGCGACAGCTCCGAGGCCATACCTTCGGTCTCGGCCAGGCTGGGCATAAAGGCCTCGTCGGCGTACGGGCGCATACGGCGCATGCGCGAGCGGGGCCTGATAACGGGGTATACGGTGCGCGTGGACCGCCGGCTGCTCGGCGCGGCCGTGCGCGCGCAGGTGGGCATCAACCGGGATCACGGCTTCAAGGACAAGATACGCGCCCGGCTCGCCGAGATGCCCCAAGTCGAGTCGGTCTCGGAGGTGACCGGCAGGTTCGACATGCTAGTCGGGGTGCGCGCGGGCGACCTTGCCGGCCTCCACTCGCTCGTAGTCGACGGGCTCGGGCGCATAGAGGGCGTGCACAACACCGAGACGTTCATCGAGCTGGAAAAGTCAGACCGGATCCGCGAACTTTGAATCCCACGCGCCGGCCTCTATCTCGGCGGTGACCTCTTTTGGGGTCTTGCCCTCTATCTTGAGGCCCAGCGGCAGGCACGTGCCCGCCACGGACTTTGCGACCTTTTTGAGCGACGTGGCGTACGAGGATTCCATCTTTGCGCCGGCCACCTTGGCCACAGCGTCCATGGTGACCTCGCCGGCCCACTCGGTGCCGGCAGCGCCGGTCCCCTTTTGGACGCCGGCCTCCTTCATCAGCAGGGCCGCGGTCGAGGGCACTCCTATCTCGATCTCGTACTTTTTGGTGTCCGGATCCACCGAGACGGTGACGGGCACCTTCATGCCCTCGAAGTCCTTGGTCTTTTCGTTTATGGCAGCTATCACCTCCATGATGTTGACGCCGAGCGGGCCCATGGCCGGGCCGAGGGGCGGGCCCGCCGAGGCGCCGCCGCCGGTGACCAGCGCCGATATCTTCTGGGGCTCTCCCATGGCGCGCCGCCGCCGGCGCTGGGGATTTATGCCTTTGCCGGCTTCCAGTTAACCCAAAAGTTCCGCCGACGGGCGGATAATTCCCGATCGCGAATCGGGCAAAACTGGGCAAAACGGCGGCGACGTCAGAAAGACCGGCTCGTCCGGTCCCGTTCCGGGCGCGGCCCGAGCCGGCCGGCGCCCTGGCCGCCGCCCGGACGGGGGCGCAGGCGCGGGCGGGGCCGCCGCAGCGCGCAGCGTCCCCGCCCGTCCCGGGCCGCCTTGCCGGATCTCTGGATCAGTCGGGCGGCCCGGGCCCGGACTGCAGAAAGAACGGCATCGCCATCAGCGCAGAGCGCAGCGGGATCGCCGGCTCCGGGCCCTGCACTGCGCAGGCCAGGCGGTGGAGCGCGTCTATGACGATCCACACGTTGAACAACATCACCGTCAGCGCCATGTACAGCACCCTCGGGCCGTGGCGGCCGCTGCGCGTCTTTGCCCTGACGTCTTCTATCTGCCTGTACCCCGTCTCTATCCCCCACCGCTTGGCGTACTCGGCCACGTCCAGCTCGGGATCGTTGGTCGCGAACGCGATGTACTCTTCCCACGGCTCGTACTCCTCGCCCTCTTTTTTCTCGCGCCTGGCCCTGCGCGGCACGATGATCATGTCGTACTCGCACTCGTCCTTGGCGGTGCGCGTTATGGTCGCCTTTGACTTCTCCCCATGGGAGCCCGCGGCGAACTCCGAGAGGGCGTCCTTTACGTGTGGGGTGTTGGGGCACGGCATGATCCACTTGAAGCCGGCCTTTTGCAGGCACGAAATGACGGCCGTGGAGTAGAACCCGCGGTCGAGCGTCAGCACGCCTATCCGGAGGCCGTGCCCGGAGCATATCTCGAGCAGCTTGGAGACCGCCTCCGCGTGCGTCTGGTTCGGCACGTACGGGATCACGCCCACGACGAGCCTCTGGCCGGCCACGACGCAGTGGATCGTAGCGTACGTCTCGTAGAACGCCTTTGTCATGCTCTTCTTGTCGCCGCCCCGTATCAGCTCCTCCCCGGGCTTTTTGTCGTACCTCTTGATGCAGTGGAAGTCGATGGCCATGTCTATCCTGCCCTTCAGCAGGCCGTGCTTTCGGAGCTCGGCTGCCAGTTCTTTGACGAACCGGTTGAGCAGTTCGACTGCCTCCTGCGCCGAGACTCCGGCCGTGCGCAGCCGCAGCCACTCGCCGGACGGCGCGTCCGACTGCCGCTTCGCGATCAGCGCGGCGTGCCTGCGGGCCTCGGCCACCGAGGCGACGTTCTTGCCGCCGATCGCGGCACGCACGACGCAGCGGGCAAGGTCTCGGGGGCCGTACCTGGCGTTGGGCGCGGCCGAGAACCCGAGGCAGTCCACGGCCCAGGTGAACCCCTCCATCATCCGTTCATATGTGGGACGGTCGTCCCTCCGAGCTCGTCCCGGGCGGTTCCTTTCCATTTCCGTTGAGGCGTCGTCCAGGACGGCCGTTTTTGGATCTTTCGGTGGGCCCTGCCGGCGATCGCTTTTCGGGCCTTGGCGGGTACTTTTGGGTTAACTGGCTTCCGGCGCCAGAACAGCAGGCGCCGCCGGCCGGGCGCGTAGCGCGCCGCCACTTCGCAAAAGTCGCTGTAGGCGCGCGGGTCAAATTCGGAGGACTTTACGTATTCGAACTCGCACCGCCTCCCGCCTGCCGACTCGATCTGTTCGAGGCACCGCTTTATGCCGTCGGCGGCTAGCCCGCCGCTCTCGTATTCGTGGACCGCGACTACCCGGAGCGGCTTGCAGCAGTACGCGCGCGCCACGATCTTGACGGCCTTTTCCGGAAGGGTGATGGGCGGCTCGCGCGCCTTTATTTTTTTGACGATTTTGCGGGTGCGCTCGTCGTCGAGAGACTTGAACATCGCGTCGCCGTCGTGCTCGGCCCATTTTCTGAACGGCGTCTCGATGATCCAAAAGAACTTGCCTACGGGGTCGGCCGGGCACTCGTCGTCCACGCGCAAAACCCGGGGGGGCGGGCAATATCAAAATTGCGGCTAGGCCGAGATCTTTAGGTAGTTTGCATCGACTGTCACGGGAAGCTGGTACGAGGCGTCGAGCAGCACCACGGTGGCCTCTTCCTTTTCGTGGTCTATGCGGGTTATGGTGGCCCGCATGCCCTTGAACGGCCCGCCGGTTATCTCGACTACGTGGTCCACCGCGAGCTGGGTGACGGTGGACTTTTTGACCAGGTACCCCTCGATGTCCTTGAACTCCAGCTCGCCCCTCAGCTGGCCCTTGATGTGCCTGACGCCGTCGACGGCCATGTAGGCTGCGCTCGGATCCTCTGCCTCCATGACGACGTACCCCTTTAGGTCGTCTACCAGCAGCACCGCGCGCGTCTTGCTGGTCGCAGAGCCGGGCTCTGGCTTTTTGTTGAGCAGCTTTGCCTCGAGCATCTTCATGACCATCTTTTCCTGGCCCCCCGTCGTCCTTATGGCGAACAGGTGGGTGGGTTCTTCGGACATTGTCATCCCTGGTACGTAAAGACGCCGAACACGAACTGGATTATAAACCCGACCGTGCCCACGGCCCCTATCCCCAAGAGCACCAGCCTGAGGTGCTGCATATAGTCCTCCTTGTCGGACTTGCGGGCCATCTTCATGGTGTTGGCCATGTTCTTCAAGGTCTGCCTCGGGTTCATCTGCGCCAAGAACCTATATTGCGTCCTTATATCTCTTGCCCGGTTGGACTTGCTCGTGGCGCACCGCGGCGACCCCGCCGGGTTGCGCATGGCCAGGCGCGCCTCGCGGAGCGCCGAATGCGGGAGGCTCTTCGAGGTGAAGCTGGTAGAGACGCCGGCCGTCTCGGCCGACTGGCTCGACGAGCCGTTCTCGTCCTACGTCTTTCTGTCTCGCCACGCGGCCGAATCGGGCAGGCTGGCCCTGACCTGCCACAGCACGGGCAACTTTGGCGAGGCGCGGGCCGGGGGGCGGGACAGGGAGGTGGCCCTGCCGTACCCGGCGTTCCAGAGGCAGTACATGCGCAACCTGCACGCGCGCAGCGGCGACTTTCCGGGCTTCGACATCACGATAGAGGCCACGCACCACGGGCCCACGGCGCTGTCGAGGCCGTCGGTGTTCGTCGAGGTCGGCACCGGGCCGGAGCAGTGGAACGACGACCGGCTCTGCTCGGCGGTAGCCGACGTCGTGGTGCAGACCGTCAAGGACCGCGTGCCCGACACAGAGTACGGGATCTGCTTCGGCGGCACCCACTACCCGGCCTCGTTCACGCGCGAACTGATCTCGGGCGGGCGGGCCCTCGGCACGGTGGTGCCGCGCCGCGCCCTGCCGCTCGTAGACGGGCCGATGATGGATCACATAGTGCATAAAAATAGGGGGGCCTCGTGCGCCATGCTGGATTGGTCCGGAATGGGATCCGAAAAGCGGCGGATATCGGAGATGCTCCGAGAGCGGGGTATAGAGACGGTTCGCCTCTGAGGCGCGCCGTGTACAGGCTGCTCATGTCGGTGCCGCCCGGCCGGGTCACCACGTACGCCGACCTTGCGCGCGCCGCTGGCGCGCCCGGCGCCCAGCGGGCCGTCGGGACCATGATGCGCGACAACCCGTACCCGGGGCTGGTGCCGTGCCACCGCGTGATCCGATCGGACGGCCGGGTCGGGGGGTACGCGTACGGCCCCGGCTCAAAGGAGGCGATGCTCTCCGGCGAGGGCGTGGAAATAAGGGACGGGCGCGTCCGGCTAGAGGATCTGCGCCACCGGTTCTAGGCGCGCGCCTCGACGGTCTCGCGCATGAGGGATCTGAGGTGAGCCTTGTTGCGCACTGTGTTGCCGCCTATCCTCTTGTACAGCGCCCAGAATTCGGGGTTGGTTATCTCCTTGCGGTCCTTTGCTATGCGGAGTATGTACCTGAGGGCCCTGACCTTGGCCACGTAGACCTCCTTTTTGCCCACGCGCGCGCCCTTGCGCCCCTGCTTGGATCCCTGCTTGGTGCCGCGCTTCCTCTTTTGGTCCTTTTTGTGCTGCGCCCTGCCGCGCGACGTCCCCTTTACGGGGGCGAAGCTGATGCGCCCCGCCGTGATCAGGCCCCTGATGTCCTGCCGCGTGATGGCGTCGGCGATGTCCTCCAGGTGCTCGGGATCGAAGCGGACGCGGTGCACGCCGACGCCGGTCACCCTCGAGACGAGCCTCTTTTTGGAGCGCAGGTTGACTACCATCACCCGTACACCCTGGCGTTGAATATCTTGAACTTTAGCTCGGCCGCCGCGGCGGCTATCTCCCTGCGCTTCCTAGAGCCCACGCCGTGGCCCAGCCGCACCCCGTCGGTCTTGGGATCCAGGCCGTCGAGGTCGGAGAGGCTGAAGACCAGGTTGTCGGTGTAGCCGGAGGGGTGCAGGCCGCGCGAGGCCCTCGGGCCGCCGTACCCCACCTTGACGATGCCGGGCCTGCCGCGGCTCTTTTGCTTGCGCTGGTGGTTGTCCTTGCCCTTTGGCTTTCTCCACGCTTCCTTTAGGCGGTCGTACCTCCAGCTCTCCTGCCTCCTGAACTCTGGCCGCGAGTCGGACACCCTCTTGCGGGCCTCGAGCAGTTCCCGGTTTATCACGGGCTTGGGCCCAGATTTTGGAATAAATACGTTGGTCTGGGTGCTGCCGGATCGGCCCGCCCGAAGGCCGCCCGCCCGGGGCCAGATCTGATGCCTTTTTATCACATTTACCACAAGTAAAGGCGGTGACGACGAGCTATGGCCGACCTTGACATCATTTACGGGCCCGGCGCCGAATCCTCCCCAGACGCCAGGCGGGTGGCTGACGTGCTTGCCCGTGACTGTGAACGGCTGCGCGCAGATCTTGCAAAATTCAGCTCCAACGCCGACTGGGTAGTAGACAACCGCGAGTCGCTGAGGCGCGACTATGGCGGCAAGCACATAGCCGTCCGGGACGAAAAGATCTGCGCCAGCCACGAGAACCTTTCGAGATTGCTGGAAAAAGTCAGGGAAAAATACGGCGACACGAGCGACGTATTCATAGACCGCATCGAAAAGCAAAAGACCGGCATGCTTATGCGGTGCGGTTGCGACGAACGGATCGACCGTTTTCGGGAACGCGAAAACGCAGATTCTGTATGACCATAACGGTGAAAATAGACGGCGGGCAGGTCTGGCTGGACGGCTATATTTCACACCCGTTGCTACGCGGCGGCGGTTTCACAAAGATGAGGTTCTTGGTAGATACGGGAGCTACCGCTACGACGTTATTGCAGGGTGCAGCCGAATAACTCAAAGTCGACTTCGAGTCGCTGAAGAGGTATCATGGACTGGCTGGAATCGGCGGCCCGCAAGAGGCATACGTGATGCAGAACACGTCGTTCGTGCTGTTTGATCGCGGATTCGATCCAGTCTTCTTAAACACAGACATGTACGTCTTGAAGCCGGATCCAAAGGTGGCACTTCCCCCGTCTTTTGCGCTGCTTGGCACTGACCTCCTACAGCGTTTTCGCTTCAAATACGACTTGCCGTACGCCACGCTGGATCTGAAGCGCATCGAAGACTAGCGCCGCCGGCATCCGCCTGGAACCGGCGACGTTTCGGGCTCGCGCGGGGTTCGTCCGGGATGGCCTCGAGCCGGCAGCGCGCCAAACGAGCCCGCGGCGAACAGCGGCGACGTTTCCGGCCGCCGACGAACCGGCGCCTAGCCGCCGCGGCACTTTGCTGTCTCTGCCATGTAGTCCTGCTCCACGCCGGCGGCCTCCATCGAATCGACCGCCATCTCGCACTCCGACCTGGTCTCGACGTACCCGGGGGGCGCAGGCTCGCACACGCCGCCGGACATGTAAAACCCCTCCCCGCACGGGCCGGTCCCGGCGTCCGGTCCGGGCAAGGCCGCCTCGCCGGCTTTGCCGAGCCCGCCGGCAGATCCCGCGCCGGCCTCTACTGCCGGTTCCGGCGCGGCCTGCGTCTGCCAGACTACCAGCGGGACTGCCGCGACCACGGCGGCGATCGCGACGATCCTTGCTGCGGGCACGGCCGGCCGGGGGGCCCGCCCTGTATAAACGGGCGCCGATCCGATCGCGGCCCCGCCAAAGAGATAAAAGACGATCTCGTGGCCCCGCGGCTCTATGGCTCCCGGCGCCGACGCTCGGAAGTGCGCGCGTTGACGGGCGTGCGCCCCGCCGACGCGGCGTCTAGGACGGGGCAGGTAGATCTGCGGCCGAGCGCGCTCCACCGCAACCTGCCTCCGGAAAAACTGGTCGAGGAGGCCGTGCGCCGCGGCGACGGCATCATGACCTCGACCGGCTCGCTCTCTGTGCGCACCGGCAAGTACACCGGCCGCTCGCCCGAGGACCGCTTCATCGTGGAGGACGATCTGACCTCGTCGGCGGTGGACTGGGGCAAGATAAACAGGCGCTTTCCGTCGGCCGCCTCGGGCGCCCTGCTAGAGCGCATGTGCAGGTACGCCGACGGGCGCGAGCTGTACGCGTTCGACGGCTACGTGGGCGCCGACCCGGAGCACCGGCTCGCGCTGCGCGTGGTAAACGACCACCCGTGGCAGAGCCTCTTTGCGCGCCAGCTGTTCATACGCCCGACCGGCCAAGAGCTGGAATCCCACGAGCCGGACTTTACGCTCATGTGCCTCAACGACTTCGAGGCGATCCCGGAGCGCGACGGCACGCGCAGCGGCGTGTTCATAATAATCGACCTCGGGCGCAGGGTGGTCATGATCGGCGGGACCAGCTACGCCGGCGAGATGAAAAAGGCCATGTTCTCCGTGATGAACTTTCTGCTGCCGGCGTCGGGCGTGCTGCCCATGCACTGCTCTGCCAACACCGGCCGGGACGGCCGGACCGCGCTGTTCTTCGGCCTGTCCGGGACCGGCAAGACGACGCTCTCGGCGTCTGGCGACCGGGCCTTGGTGGGCGACGACGAGCACGGCTGGTCGGACAGGGGCGTGTTCAACTTCGAGGGGGGCTGCTACGCAAAGTGCATCGGGCTGACGCGCGACTCCGAGCCGCAGATCTGGGACGCGGTAAGGTCCGGCGCGGTGCTCGAAAACGTCGTGGTCGATTCTGCCACGCTGCGCCCCGACTTTGACGACGGCAGGCTGACGGAAAACACGCGCGCGGCCTACCCGCTCGACTGCATGCAGGGGGCCGCCTCGCCCAGCCTGGGAGGGCACCCAGACGTCATCATATTCCTGACGGCCGACGCGTACGGCGTGCTGCCGCCGGTCTCGCGCCTGACGCGCGAGGGAGCCATGTTCCATTTCATGTCGGGGTACACCAGCAAGCTTGCCGGCACCGAGCGCGGCATCAAGGAGCCGCGCCCGACCTTCTCGGAGTGCTTTGGGGCCCCGTTCATGCCGCGCCCCGCCTCGGAGTACGCGCGGCTGCTCGGGCGCAAGATAGACGAGCACCGCGCGGCCGCCTACCTGATAAACACCGGCTGGTCGGGCGGCCCGTACGGCGTGGGCAGGCGCATAGAGCTGCGCTACAGCCGCGCGATGGTCTCGGCGGCCATCGGCGGCGGGCTCGACGGCGTGCGGTACGTGCACAACGACCTGTTCAACCTCGACACGCCGTCCTCGTGCCCCGGCGTGCCGTCGGGCCTGCTCGACCCGCGCCAGACTTGGGCCGACGCGGCGTCTTACGACCAGCAGGCGCGGCGGCTGGCGCGCATGTTTTCGGAAAACTTTGAAAAGTTCTCCGGCGCAGACAGGGCTATAGTCGAGGCCGGCCCGCGCCCCTGACGCCGGCCAGCGCGGCCAGCGCGGCCGCGCCGGCAGCAAGCCACGCGCTCTGCGGCGCGCCCCGCCAGTACGGCCCCTCTTGGACGTCGGCCTCCGAATACGCGTATTGCGTGCCGTCCCCCGAGGCTATGCGCGCCTCTATCCAGTACGTGCCGGGCCCGCCGACGTCGACCGCGCCGCCGGCGCCTGGCAGCAGCGAGGCCGAATAGGCCCCGCCCGAGCGCGCGTCGTAGGCTATGACCCTGGCGTACTGCCATCCGCCCGGCTCTTGGACGCCCACCGATATCTTTCCGGGCCCGCCGCGCGCCCAGACGCTGCCGCCCGCCTCCCTCGCCAGGAAGGGGACGGTGTACTCTGTCCCCTCGTGCGATACGGCTATCCTGCCCCAGCCGCTGCCGCTGCCAGAGGCGCGCACCGACAGCGTGCCGTCCGAGTACTCGTAGCCGGCAGACCACCCGTCCGGCGCGGACACCTCTACGTCGAGCCGCTCCGGGGCACCCCCGCCCAGGCGCCCGACGCGTATGTCCGCGCGCGCCTCGGGCTCGGACGGGGACGAAGTCATCACCAGCTGGGCCGGCTCGAGCACCAGCGAGGCCTCGAGGGCGGCGCCGGCGTCTAGCCTGCCCGAGCCGGCCTCGGAGGGGCTGAACGGGATCCCGTACGAATCGGCGGCCGGCGAGGCCGTAGACGACAGTATCGCCCTGACCTTGGAGGGGGCAAGGCCCGGGTGCTTTTCGAGCAGCAGCGCGGCGGCCCCCGAGACGTGCGGGGCCGCGAAGCTGGTGCCGCTCGCAAGATCATACCGGCCGCCGGCGTGCGTCGAGTTCACGAAGGCGCCGGGCGCCACAAGATCCGGCTTTATGTAGAACGGCGAGGCGGGGCCGCGCGAGCTGAAAAAAGCCACGTGATCGGGGTTGTAAAAGACGTCCAGCGCGCCGGTGCCGCCAGAGCCGGCAAGCTCCAGGCCGTCCTGGCGGTCCATGGAGAGTATGGGTATGCGCGGCGAGTAGGCGCCGCCCGTGGGGCTGGCCGAGACATCGCCAAGGTACGGGCCCGGCTCGCTGTTGTACACCACGGCTGCCAGCGCGCCGGCGTCGGCCGCGTTGGATTCTTTTTCGGTAAAGTACACCAGCTCGCCGGCCGTGTCGCTGCCGCGCTCCATCAGGAGTATGGCGCCGCGCGCGCCGGGCCCTATGTCGCCGGGCCTGCCGTAGCCGCCGTGCACTATGGGCGCCGTTATCGGGCCGCCGGTCGGCGCGACGCCTAGCATCGGGGCCACCTCGTACTGCCTCTGGCCGACCGAGAGCGTAGAGACCAGGCTCTCGCGCACGTTGTTGTGCGTGGCCCCCACCGTTATGGCCAGCGGCGCGGCGCCCGGGCTGCCTATGGTGGCAGGCCCCGGCCCGTCGTTGCCGGCGGCCACCACGACCACGGCGCCCGCGCGCACCGCGTCGGCCACGGCCGTATCTATGACCTCGCTGCTTATCGGCACGCCGAGGCTGATGTTTATCACGTCGGCCCCGTCTTGCGAGGCGGCCCGTATGGCGCGCTCTATCAGATCCGAGGACACAGATTCGCCGTCCTCCGAGACCCTGTACGGGACTATCACGGCGCCGGGGGCCACGCCCGAGACGGCCCCGCCGGCGGCGATTATTCCGGCCACCTGCGTGCCGTGCCCGTTGGCGTCGTGCGGCCGCCCGCCCCCCACAAAGTCGCGCCCGCCCGCCACCCTTCCGGCGAGATCCGGGTGCGAAGCGTCCACGCCCGTGTCTATGACGGCGACCCGCACGCCGCTTCCAGTGTAGCCCAGCTCGGCCGCGCGCCCGGCTCCCACGTGCGGCGCGCTGTCCTCCAGCAGCGCGCGGCCCTCCTCGCCGGGCAGCGTAAAAAGCAGGGCGGCTGCCAGCGCCGCGCACAGGGCGGCGTACGCGGCGTGCTTCACGGCCCGGCGGGCGCCCCTGCGTTGTAAAAACCGCCCGGTAGGCCAACAATATATTCGGCGGGGGCCGGGTGCGCGCGTTGCGCAACGTGCTGTGCATCGGGGGCTCGGATCCGTCCTCCGGCGCCGGGATACAGGGGGACGTAAGAACCGTCTCGTCGCTCGGGTTCCACTGCCTGACCGCCGTCACGGCCGTGACGTTCCAGAACACGTCGGGGTACGCCGGCGCCGAACCGCTGCGGCCCAAGTGGGTCAGGCGCCAGATAGAATCGGCGCTGTCCGACTTTGAGATCGGCGCGGTCAAGATAGGGATGGTGTACAGTTCCGGCGTAATCTCTGCCGTCGCAAAGTCGCTCTCCGGCGTGGGCGCGCCGGTAGTGGCAGACCCCGTGGTGAGGTCGAGCACGGGCGGCGCGCTGATAAAAAAGGGCGCGTCTTCAAAGTACGCGAAAAAGATACTGCCCCTTGCGCGCGTTGCCACGCCCAACTTGGCCGAGGCCGAGCACTTTGGCGGCGTCGATTCGTCGGCCGACGGCGTGCGGGCCGCCGCCACGGCCCTTGCGGAAATGGGCGCGCGCAGCGTCGTGGTCACCGGCGTGCGGCGCGGCCGGCGCGTGACCGACTACCTGCTCGACGGCGGCAGGTGGGGTTCTTTCAGCTCGCCCGCGCTCGACGCCGAGGCGCACGGGAGCGGGTGCGCGTTTTCGGCCTCGATGGCCGCGTTCCTCGCCGGCGGCGACGGGCTGCGGGAATCGCTGTTAAAGGCGCGCCGGCACGCGCGTGCCGCGCTGGCCGGCGCGGCCAGGGTCGGCGGAGGAATGCCCGCCGTCTCGTCCGATCCGCTGCGCGCCGACCTTGCGGCCGCGGTCGGGCAGTTTTCCTCGTCCGGGATGGGGGACCTGATACCCGAATGCAGGACCAACTTCGTCTTTGCCAAAGAGGGCGCGCGCTCGCGCGCCGACGTGCTCGCGGTGGACGGGCGCATAACGCAGACCACGCGGGGCCCGTCCGCCGGACGGCTTGCCTACGGCGCGTCGGGGCACGTGTCCGCCGCGCTGCTCGAGGCGGCCCGCCGGTTCCCACAGGTGCGCTCGGCTGCCAACATCCGGTTCGACGAGCAGGTGGCCGCCCGCATGGAGGCGGCCGGGCTCTCGGTGCTGTCCTACGACCGCTCGGCCGAGCCGGAAGGCAACAAGAAAAGCGGCTCGTCGGTCCGGTGGGGCGTGCGGGCGGCCCTCGAGGGGGCCCCGGCGCCGCCCGACGCGGTGTGCCACTCGGGGGACTTCGGCAAGGAGCCGATGGCCGTCGTGTTCGGCGAGAACCCGGCCTCGGTGATGGCAAAGCTGCGCCGCCTGCAGGCCAACCCAAATATGCCGGTGCCCGGCGAGGCCGGCCCGTGCAGTCCGTGATACTCGCCGGCGGCCTAGGCACGCGCCTGCGACCGTACACCATATTCACCCCCAAGCCGATGCTGCCGCTGGGCGAAAAGCCGCTGCTCGAGCACCTGCTGGACTGGAACAAAAAGCACCGGATACGCTCGGTCGTCATGTGCGTAAGCTACCTGCGCCGGACCATAGAGGACTATTTCGGCGACGGCTCCAACTTTGGCGTGGAAATACAGTACGCCGCCTCGCCGCGCCCGCTGGCCACGGCCGGCCAGCTGCGGACCGCGCGCGGGGCGCTGCGGGGCGACTTTGTGTGCATGTACGGAGATTCGCTGTTCGGCTTCGACCTGGGGGCCATGATCCGCCAGCACGAAAAGCGGCGGCCGCTGATCACGATGAACCTGCACGACTACCGCTCCAGGCTGCCGTACGGCGTGATACGCACGTCGGGCAAGAAGGTCTCCGGCTGGGACGAAAAGCCGGAGATAAGGGAGCGCATAAACACGGGCTGCTACGTGATGAGCCCGCGCGTGTTCAAGTACGTGCCGTCCGGCAGGCCGTACGGCATGGATTCGGTGGTGCGCAGGGCGCTAAAGTCCGGCGAGCGCATAGACGCGTTCGTGACCGACGGCGACTTTGTAGACATCGGCGACAGGGATTCGTACCTGCGCGCGCACCGCGAGTACTCGGAGCGGCTGGGCAGGATATGAACGTGCGCGAGCTGAGGGCCGGCGACGAGCGGCTCGGCCTGCTCGAATCGCTCGATTCGCTGCGCCCGGCAAGCGGCCTGGGGCGGGGCGCGGCGCGCGCCATACTAGAGCGGGCCGTGGCCGACCCGTCCCGCCTGATATTCGTGGCCGAGGAGGGCGGGCGCATCGTCGGGACGATCACGCTGCTGCTAGAGGAAAAGTTCATCCGCGGCGGCGCCACGGCCGCGCACATCGAGGACGTGGCCGTACAAAAGGGCGCGCAGGGGCGCGGCGTGGGGCGCATGCTCGTGGAGCGGGCCCTGAGCGAGGCGCGCGGCAGGGGATGCTACAAGACGGTGCTCGACTGCTCCGAGGAGCTGGCAGGCTTTTACGAAAAGTGCGGGTTCGCGCGGAGCGGCGTGTGCATGCGCGCCGATCACACGTAGCCCTTTTTGGCGCGCCGCGGCCTGGTCCTGAACAAGAGCGCCCCCGAGGCCATCACGGGAAGCGAGACGGCCGCAAAGACGTAGGGCGCGGCCTCTACGGCCGGCGTGAGCATGCCCTCCGGGATGCCGGGGGCTATCCGGGCCGCGTAGGCCACGCCGGCCAGCATGGCCGCGCCGCCGGCCGCGGTCATGGCGCCGACCCTGCGCGAGCCGTACCTGCGCGACATGATGTGCGAGACGGCCGCCATTATGCACGCGGGCGCGGCGCCTATCGATATGAACTGGAGCAGCTTTGGCTCGGGCTCGAAGAACTCCAGGGCCGGATCGAGCATGTACGTGTACACGGTGGCCATCTCGGCCGCGAACATGACGAAGAGCCCGAGGCCGGCGGCGGCTATGTACGTCTCTACGCCCACGCCTGCGGGAGGCGGGCGCGTCCAATTAAACCGTTATTCTATGCCCATCATGGCGGCAAACTCCCTGCGGCACGCGGTACCGAGCCTCTGCGCGTACTCTTCGGGCCCCTCGTCGCCGAGGCATATGCCGTACCCGTGCTCCAGGCCCGTCGGCGCGCCGGTCAGCGGGCAGACTTCGATGTACCAGTGGGTGCGCGTCTTTTTCGATTCGGGCGGCAGGTGGAAGACCAGGTGGTAGGGCACGTCGCCGAGCACCGATGTCATGCCGCCGAGGGTGGAGCGCATCATGTGGGAGAGGCCCTTCATGTCCTGCTGGCCGGCCTTGCGGAAGCTGGACGAGTGCGCGGTGGGGTATATGACGAACTGGCGGGGGCGCGACGGGGCCCACGGCGCGAGGGCCACGTACCCGTGCGCCTCGAGCACCTCGCGCGGCCCGCCGCGCTCGGCCTCGACGGTCTCGCAGACGGGGCACGCGCCGCGCTCGGCCTGTATGCGGTTGCACGAGGCCTCTTCGCGCCGCACGGCGGCCGGGACGGACGGCAGCCCGACCAGGTTGACGTGCGGGTGCGAGTAGGCGTCGCCGGCGGCGGCGCCGTGGTCGGCGTACACGGCCACGTACGAGACGCCGCGCTTCGAGTACAGCCAGCGCATCCTGTCCTGTATGACCAGCAGCACGTCGAACCACCTGTCGGCGCTCAGGGTGGCCAGCGTGTCGCCCGGATCGCGCGTGGCCACGAGCACGTAGTGGTGCCCGTAGGCCGGCTCGCTGTAGCGGGGCCTGTCGCCGTAGGCCTGATCCGCCCCGGTCGAGACCACGGGGTTGGAGCTCTCAAAGAACCTTATCGACCAGTCCCTCACGCACCCCTCCTCGCCGTCCTGCAGCCTCTGGAGCAGGCCCTCGCGAGCTACGAGCGAGAGCACCGAGGGCTTTGTCATCTTTTCGTTGCCGGGGAGGAACGGCGACTTTGCGGGGGGCCTGTCGGGATCGTGGCGGATGAACTGCCTCTCGCTCACGTAGTCTGATCTGATCCCGGCCATGCGGCGCGGGCCCTTTGTGCGTGTTAAAACGTTTGGCATGGTGCCTGCCGGCGACATCGGACGCCCTCCGGCGCGGCCGCGCCGGGGCGATCCAAAGCGTGCTGTACCGCGGACTTTCCGGACGGCTTTAGGCGGGCGGCAATCGGGCGCCGCCAGAAGGGCAAGTATAATTACGACTGTTCGCGTTCCACGCCGTGATAAAGCATGAACCGCGGGGGGGGGGGGGGTAGCAACAGGCCGGACTGCCGGGGCGCCGCAAACCCGCGCAAGCTCGATCCGTTGCGCTTGGCCCTGCTTTTGCTGCCTTTATTGTGCGCGCCGTCCGCGCTGGACGCGCACGCGGACAGCATACTCGTGCTGAACCAGCAGTCGTACCCGGAGGTCGGCGGCCCGTGGACCGTGCGGTTCGTGACCTGGGGCGCGCACGACCTGGCAGTATCGGGAGCCGAAGGCACCACGGTAGGCGCGGGCGGCGACGTCTCGTTCGTGGGACTGCGCGACGGGGCGGGGCGGCACGTGGAGCCAGCGCACGACGGCGGCCGGCTGGTCTTTGCCGGCTACGAGGGCGGCGGCACGTCCGAGCTGACCGTGCGCGTGAACACGCCTGGCCCCCACGCGCTGCTGCTGGGTTTTGGGGGGGACGAGGCGCTGGCGCGCAACAACGCGTATCCGCGCCAGGTTACGGAGATCGCCGCGTCTGCAGGAGGCGAGCCGTTCCTGAAGGGACTTGACAATTTCGGCAGATCCGTCGCCAGAATCGGGGATCTGGACGGGGACGGCACGGCGGACTTGGCCGTGGGGACATGGGGGCGGGATCCGGCAGTCCACATACTGCTTCTTACTTCCACCGGCACGACAAAGCAGGCTACCAGGATAGACTCTTCGACTCCGAACGGACCGCAGCTCGCAACAACCGACAGTTTCGGCGTATCGCTTGCGGCCGTCGGGGATCTGGACGGGGACGGAACGCCTGATCTGGCGGTGGGGGCGAACGGAACCGACAGAGTCAGGGGAGCCGTCCACCTGCTGTACCTGAACTCGGACGGCACCGTGAAGAACACAGTCGAGATAAACGACTCCACGGCCAACGGCCCGCAGCTTGCACGAAACGACAATTTCGGCGTATCGCTTGCGGCCGTCGGGGATCTGGACGGGGACGGCAACATGGACTTGGCCGTGGGGGCTGGCGGAGACGACGGGAACAAGGGCGCCGTCCACCTACTGCTCCTCAACTCTACGGGGACGGTGAGGCAGACCGCAGAGATCAACGCCTCCACCCCGAACGGGCCGTCGCTGGGCGTGAACACGCGCTTTGGCTCCTCGCTTGCCGCCATGGGGGATCTGGACGGGGACGGGGTGGGAGACATGGCGGGAACCGTAGACGGCACCGCCATCTCCGTGCTGTTCCTCAACTCGGACGGCACCGTAAAGCGCACTACTGGGCTGCCTGTCACGTCCGTCGGCAGCCCGTCCCTCGCCGCCGTCGGGGATCTGGACGGGGACGGCATGACGGAGCTTGCCATTGGGGCTACGGGGGACGACACGGGCGGGACGAACGCGGGCGCAGCCTACCTGTCGTTCCTCAGTTCGGATCTCGGCATAAAGAGAACCGTCAAGATCGACGCCTCCACCGAAAACGGGCCCCAGCTTGAGGCGGGGGACCGTTTCAGCTGGTCCCTCGCCGCCGTGGGGGATCTGGACGGGGACGGCACGGCCGACTTGGCCGTGGGGGCCGTCGGAGACGACGGGAGATCTGCGGGTACGGGCGCCGTCCACCTGCTGTTCCTCAACTCGGACGGCACCGTAAAGCGAACAGCTCAGATAGACGGATCGCATCCGTACGATCTGTCTCTGGCGCGGGACGACAACTTCGGCTCCTCCCTCGCCGCCGTCGGGGATCTTGACGGTGACGGCACGGCCGACTTGGCCGTGGGGGCCGCCGGAGACGACGCGGGCGGGACGAACGCGGGCGCCGTCCACCTGATGTACTATTCGGACGGCACGGTAAGACAGACCGCCAAGATCGACGGCTCTACGGCCAACGGGCCCCAACTCGCAGCAAACGACGAGTTCGGCTCCTCCCTCGCCGCCCTTGGGGATCTGGAACGAGACGGCACGGCGGACTTGGCCGTGGGCGCGCCCGGAGACGGCGGCGGCAAGGGCGCCGTCCACCTGCTGCTCCTCACCTCCACCGGCACGGTAAGACAGACCGTCACGATCGACGACTCTACAGCAAACGGGCCCCAACTCGCAGCAAACGACGGGTTCGGCTCCTCCCTCGCCGCCGTCGGGGATCTGGACAGGGACGGCAACATGGACCTGGCCGTGGGGGCCGCCGGAGACGACGGGAACAAGGGCGCCGTCCACCTGCTGTACCTCAACTCGGACAGCACCGTAAAGAACGCCGTCGAGATAAACGGCTCCACGGCCAACGGGCCCCAGCTTGCGGCAAACGACAACTTCGGCTCCTCCCTCGCCGCCGTCGGGGATCTGAACCGCGACGGGACGCCGGATCTCGCCGTGGGGGCCGCCGGAGACGGCGGAAACAAGGGCGCCGTCCACCTGCTGCTCCTCACCTCCACCGGCACGGTAAGACAGACCGTCACGATCGACGACTCTACAGCAAACGGGCCCCAACTCGCAGCAAACGACGGGTTCGGCTCCTCCCTCGCCGCCGTCGGGGATCTGGACAGGGACGGCAACATGGACTTGGCCGTGGGATCGGCCTTTGACGACGCGGCAGCGGACGACGCAGGCGCCGTACACGTGATGCTTCTCACATCCACCGGCACCGTGAAACAGACCTCGGAGATCAACGCTTCTACGCCAAACGGCCCGCGGCTTGCAGCAGGCGACCGCTTCGGCTCCTCCCTCGCCGCCGTCGGGGATCTTGACCGAGACGGGACGGCGGACTTGGCGGTGGGCGCGCCCTTTGACGACGCGGGGGCGCCGAACGCAGGCGTCGTCCACATCGTCAGACTCGGGGCGACCGCTCCGTCGTGGGACGGCACCATGAGTTCCTTTGCGGAACTGGGCGGTTTGAAACTGCTCGACGACGACCGCTTCGGCTCCTCCCTCGCATCCGTCGATCTTGACGGGGACGGGATCAAAGACCTGGCTGTGGGGGCTATCAACGAATCCGTGGGAACAGAAACTACGGGCGCCGTCCACCTGCTGTTCATGAACGCAGACGGCACCGTAAAGCGCACCGTCGAGATAAACGGCTCCACGGCCAACGGCCCGCAGCTTACGGAATACGACAATTTCGGCTCCTCCCTAGCCGCCGTCGATCTTGACGGGGACGGGACGCCGGATCTGGCAGTCGGCGCAACCGACGACGATGCGGGAGGGACAAACAAGGGCGCCGTCCACCTGCTGTTCATGAATTCGGACGGCACCGTAAAGAACACCGTCGAGATAAACGGCTCCACGGCCAACGGCCCGCAGCTTACGGAATACGACAATTTCGGCTCCTCCCTCGCCGCCGTCGGGGATCTGGACGGGGACGGGACGCCGGAGCTCGCCGCGGGGGCCATCTTCGACACCAGCGACATTCTTAGCGAAGGCGCCGTACACGTGATGTTCATGAATTCGGACGGCACCGTAAAGAGCACCGCAGAGATCAACTCCACCAACGGCCCGCAGATAGGGCTGTCCGACCATTTCGGCTCCTCCCTCGCCGCCGTGGGGGATCTGAACCGAGACGGAACGCCGGACTTGGCCGCGGGGGCGTACTTTACGTACGACGAGATCAGGAACGAGAACATTGGCGCCGTCCACGTGATGCTCCTCTCCTCCACCGGCACGGTGAAACAGAGCACAAAGATCGACGCATCCACCCCGAACGGGCCGTCGCTGGCAAACGGTGACTTGTTCGGCTCCTCCCTCGCCGCCGTGGGGGATCTCGACGGGGACGGCACGGTAGATCTGGCGACGGGGGCGTCGGGCAACGCCAGAGGCGCCGTCCACGTGATGCTCCTCACCTCCACAGGCACGGTGAAACAGAGCACAACGATCGACGCATCCACCCCGAACGGGCCGTCGCTGGCAAACGGCTACTATTTCGGCTCCTCCCTCGCCGCCGTAGGGGATCTGGACGGGGACGGCACGGCAGACTTGGCCGTGGGGGCAGACGGATCCAACACACAAGGCGAGTCAGTTGCAGGCGCAGTACACTTGCTGCTCCTCACCTCCACCGGCACGGTAAAACAGAGCACGGAGATTGAAGCCTCGAATATAGGAAGGCAGCCGCCAGTAGCGCGGGGCGATCTATTCGGCTCTTCCCTCGCCGCCGTGGGAGACATCGACCGCGACGGTGTTGTGGACATGGCCGTCGGCGCGCCCGGAGACGACGAGGGGGCGATAAACTCAGGCGCAGTACACTTGCTGCTCCTCACCTCCACCGGCACGGTGAAACAGAGCACCAAGATCGACGCCTCCACCCCGAACGGGCCGTCTCTGACATACGGCTACTATTTCGGCGCCTCCCTCGCCGCTTTGGGGGATCTGGACGGGGACGGCACGGCCGATTTGGCCGCCGGAGCGCCCGGAGACGACAGCGGCAAGGGAGCTGTCCACCTGCTGTTCATGAATTCGGACGGCACCGTAAAGCGCACCGCCACGATAGACTCCTCTACCGCCAACGGACCGCAGCTTGCAGCAGGCGACCGCTTCGGCTCCTCCCTCGCCGCCGTGGGGGATCTCGACCGCGACGGAACCGCAGACCTGGCAGTGGGGGCTACTGGACGCCACGGCGCCGTCCACCTGCTGTTCATGAACGCAGACGGCACCGTAAAGCGCACCGCCAAGATAGAATCTCCGACTGACCACGCACCGCAGCTTGTACTTTCCGACCGCTTCGGCTCCTCCCTCGCCGCCGTAGGGGATCTCGACCGCAACGGCACGGCAGACTTGGCCGTCGGCGCTCCTAGAACAACTACGGGGCAACAATACATGGGCGATGTGGTATCTTACAGTGCGGGCGCCGTCCACCTGCTGTACCTGAATTCGGACGGCACAGTAAAGAGCACCGCCCGGATCTCCGACTCGGCTATCACCGGATTGCGGTTGGAACAAAACTACCTGTTCGGCTCCTCTGTGAGCGCCGCGGGTGACCTGGACAGGAACGGCGTGCCGGATCTCGTGGTGGGCGCGCCGGGCGCAGGTTCCGCGGGTTCGGCGTACGTGGTCCTCTTGAACACCGGCAGGTTGGTCAAAGACACGTATGTCGTGGACGGGACGGCCTTGCAGGGGATCGGGCTTGGTGCCTCGTTCGGCAGCGCGGTGGCGGGCGTGTGGGATCTGGACGGCAACGGGGCAGCCGAGATCGCGGTCGGCGCGTCCGGACACAACAGCAGGGGAACCGTCCGCATAATGTCCGAATTCAGGCCCGCGTTCGTCACGGGTGTCGGCTCTCCGAACGCCGACGGCACGTACGGCCAGGGCAGCCCCATCAACATCGACGTGGAGTTTTCCGAGCCGGTCCACGTGACCGGCGCGCCCGCGCTGCTGCTGGAGACGGGCGTCACCGACAGGCGCGCCGCGTACGTCTCGGGATCGGGGACCGGCACGCTGAGATTCCGGTACGTGGTGCAGTACGGCGACTCGTCTCCGGATCTGCGGTACGTCGGACAGTCGTCCCTTTTGCCGATGGGGGGCGCCATAGGGGCATCCAACAAGACGACGGTGCTCGGCCTTCCCGTGCCGGGAATGCCCCAGTCGCTCTCGTTTGCAAAGAACCTGCACATAGACGGGATACGGCCCGTGCTGGAAGGCGCGTCGCCGCGCCTGCAGCTCGCCTTGGGGGTGCTGATGCTGGACTTTGACAAGCCGATCGACGTATCCGCGCTGGACGCGGGCGGCATCACCATCCGCGGCCCGTCTTACTCCACGCAGCTGACAGGGGCCACGATCCAGGGCTCGGACACCGACAGGCCCGTGCTGCGGCTCACGTCGGCTCAGGCCAGCGCCCTCAGGCAGGCCAGCGGCCCGCTGACCGTCACCATATCGGGCAGCGCGTTTGCGGACACTGCCGGCAACTATTTTGCGGGCACGGCCGACGCGCAACTGAACGTGCAGACGACGCTGGTCTCGTCAGTCTCTTCTGCAGACGACGTCGTGTTATCCGACTCTGCGCGCGCCGTCGCGTCGGGTTCTGGGCCGTCGGACTCGCCCGTCATCTCCGACTCTGCGCGCGTCCACGATCAGCGGTTCGCGCAGTCGGACTCGCCGTCGTTCTCCGACTCTGCCGCACACTTGGGCTCTTTGATGAGCTCTTCCACGGACGCCTCCATGCTCTCCGACTCTGCGCGCGCCTTCAAGTCGGCGTTTCCGGCGTCCGGCGCGCCGGCCGTGTTCGATTCTGCGCAGTGGGGGAGCGCGCGCAACGCATCCGGCTCGGACTCGCCCGTGCTGGCAGATTCGGCGCTCGCGCGCCTGTCTTCCGTGGCGGGGTCTGACTCGCCGGCCCTCTCCGACTCTGCGCGGGCCGGCGTGTCTGCGAGGCTGCTGCGCGATTCCCCCGCATTGAGCGACGGCGCCGCGACCGGCCCGCCGCGCCCGCCCGTCAGCGCCGTCGACGCGCCGTCCGTGTCGGACGGCGCGGCCTACGAGTCGGCCGCCCCGGCTCCGGCGCCTGCCCCGGCGCCTGCCCCGGCGCCGGGGCCGGCGCCAGCTCCCGCACCGGCTGGCGGCGGCGCCGATCCTGCGAGAGTCTCGGGCGGCGGTCCGTCGCGGGGATCGGGCGGCGTCGGGATCGGACTCGCCGTCGTACACGCGGTCTCTTACGACCGGTGCTCGGACGAGCCGTACGCATCGGTGACCGCCTCGCCGTCCGCGGGGATCGCTGTGACGATTGAGCAGGCAGGCGCAGCAGCCGCGGCGCGCCCCACCGGGCAGCGCGCCGACGCGCCGGATTCGGCGGTGTGGCAGGCTCCCATACTGCCCGACGCGCGCTCCCTGCACGTCAGGGCCGCAAACCAGGCGTCTTCAGACTCCCAGCGCCTGGACATGGATTCGTGCTCGGGCTTTGTCAGGTTTACGGCGTTTGGCGCGCCGACCGCCGCGCCCGGCGCCCAACAGTCGGGGCGGGATCTTGAACCCCAAGACGCCGCGCCGCCGGACGGGCGCGCGCCCCCGCTGCACGGCGAACCGGTCTCCGAGCGGCCGACTGCGCTGACCGGGCAGCAGGACGATCGCGCGCCCCCGCCGTACAGCGAACCCGTCTCCGAGCGGCCGGCAGCCGCGCCGCCGGACGGGCGCGCGCCGTTGCGCGCAGAGCCCGCGCCCGATCTGCCCGCCGTCGCCCAAAACGCGGACACTGCCGCGGGCGAGGAGCGGGCCGCGCCGGATCTGACGAGCGAGCCGCGCGCCGCAGCGCCCGCGCGGGCAGAGCCGGCCGCCAATAATGTCTGGTACGCGGCGGCCGCTGCCGCCGCTGCCGGCGCCGCCCTGCTGGCGGCGCTCGTCGCAAAGAGCCGAGCCGGCAGGCTCTGGCGCGGCGGGCCTCGGGACGCGTCCCGTCCGCGCGCAAGTTTTGGCGATCAACTTTAAAGGCCCTCGGCGGCGCGGCCGCGCCGGTTGGCGCCGGTAGCGTACGTGCTCTTGGACGGGGTGGGCGATCTTGCGCACCCCGACCTCGGGGGCCGCACCCCGCTGGAGGCCGCCTCGACGCCGGCGCTCGATTCCCTCGCGCGCGCCGGCGCGCAGGGGCGCGTGGTCTCGGTCGGCGAGGGCATCGCCCCCGAATCGGACATCGCCGTGTTCAACATGCTGGGGTACAGCTTTGAAGGGCGCACGTACCCGGGCCGCGGCGTAATAGAGGCGCTCGGGCTCGGCATGGACTTTGAGGACGGCGACTTGGCGCTGCGCGGCAACCTGGCCACGCTGGCGGCCGACGGCACCATATCGGACAGGCGCGCGGGCAGGCGCGTGTCCGCCGGCGAGGCCGAGCGGGTGGCCCGCGAGCTGTCCGGGATCGAGCTTTCGGCGCCGGGCGCCTCGGTGCTGGTCGCGCCCGCCGTCGGGCACAGGGTGGCGGTGAGGATACGCGCGCCGGGCGGCCTCTCCGGCGGCATAACCAACACGGATCCGGCCTACGCGAGCGTGGGCGGCATGGGCGTGGCCCTCGAGGGCGCCGGGCCCCTGAGGGTGCTCGAGTCGCGCCCGCAAGGCCCGGACGGCAAGGCGGCCGCGGATCTGGTCAACGAGTTCAGCAGAAAGGCAGTCGAGACGCTGTCGCGCAGCGGCGTAAACGAGGCGCGCCGCGCGCGCTCCGAGCCCGAGATCGGGTGCGTGCTGCTGCGCGACGCGGGGAACGCAAAGCCGGACGTGGAGCCCATACGCAGCCGGCACTCTGCAAGCTTTGCCTCTGTAGTCGACATGCCCGTCGAGGTCGGGATCGCCGGCGTGCTCGGGATGGACGCCCTCGAGGCGGGCGGGCCGTCCGACTACGGCGCCAAGGCTTCGGCAGCGGCCTCTGCGCTGGAAGACCACGACGCCGTGTACGTCCACCTAAAGGGGCCCGACGAGTACGGCCACGACGGCGACGCGGGGGGCAAGGCGCGCAGCATCGAGGAGATCGACTCGCGGTTCTTCGCGCCGCTGCTAGAAAAGATCGGAGGGCGCGCGGCGTTCGTCGTCTCTGCCGACCATTCCACGCCGTGCATCAAAAAGGCGCACACCGACGATCCGGTCCCGCTGCTCGTATCGGGCGGCGGGGCGCCGGCCGACGGCACCTCGCGCATGACCGAATCCGAGGCGCTCTCCGGATCGCTCGGGCTGCTTGCCGGCGCCCGGGTGCTCGACGAGGCGATGCGGCTCACTAGACGCTGAACCGCTCCAGCCTGCCCGACGACCTCATAGAATCTATGTTGCCGCGCACCGCGTCTATGTCGATGCCGTGGTACGCGCCGCTCCACCCGCCGATCTTTTCGCGCGCGCGCGCCAGCATCGCCACGCCGATGGGCGCGTCGTTTTTCTGCGCGTGCGCGAACGAGACTGCCAGCAGTATGAGGCCCTGCACCAGCAGCTTTTCGCGCCCCTCGCACTGCTTCCAGACGCCCTCCCATGCCTCGTGCGCCTCCCAGTACCTTTCGCTGTTGTAGTAAAAGATCCCCTCCTGCATGCCCTCGTCCTTGGAGACCTCCTTTTCGTCCACGCAGCGCGCATCGCGCATGGCCCCTATCCCGGACAGGGCAGCCGAGGCGGCCTCCAGGTCGTCGGTAGAGACATCCAGCTCGACGAAATCGGAGGCCACGCGGCAGACGCGCACCGACGCGCGCTCCCCGCACAGCCTGCGGGCCCTGTGGACTAGGTGGCGCGAATCCTGGGGCGCGTACCTAGAGTTTTCCAAGTGGATCATGTACCTGGGCATGCGAGCCCGCACCGCGGCCCTTTTCTTAAACCTGCGCTCGGGGTTTTGCCGAAGCGGAAATGGCGCGCCGCCGGATCTGCCCGGACGCGGGCCGCATTCAATCAAGGTTTATATCCGCTGGCCGGGCCGGCGCGTGCGTGTCTGGCGTAGAAGTGCTTGCGGACGTAGACAACGCCTTCCTCATGCGGCGCGAGCTTACGTGCAGGTTCGCCGGCGCGGGCGACGCGCTCAGAAAGCTCGACGCGGCCCGGCTGGTCTCTGAAAAACTGGGGCTGGCCGGCAAGACGGTGGTGCCCGTGTCCATGGGCACGCAGGTGGGCATGCCGTCCAGGACGGGGACGTTTTACGTCTACGACGACGAAAAGCTGGCGTACAAGCAGGTGGACCCGTCGGTGATGGCCCGCCTGGACAGGGCCAGAAAGGCGGAGGCCGAAAAGGCGCAGGCTCCGGCAAAAGACGGGGAGCAGCAGGCCCCCGCCGAGGCGAAAGCGGAAGGCGCCCCGGCAGAGGCCGGCTCGGAGGATCAATCCGCGGCAGAGGACGCCGAAAAGGGTGAGTGAGTTGGGCAAGAAAGGCCACAGCCCGAAGGTCTACGGGTACTTTGACGTAAAGGACGGCAAGGCCTCGCGCAACCACAACATCTGCTCGCGCTGCGGCAAGGGCGTCTTTATGGCGCAACACAAGGACAGGCGCTCCTGCGGCAGGTGCGGCCTGACCGAGTTCCTCTAGTATATCTGGCGGCGCCGCATCCTCTGGCTCTTTTGCTCGATCTCTTTTATCCGGCGCGCGGTATTTTCGTCCAGCCTCATCTTCGACATGGCGCCGGCCGGTATCCTCGCTGTGTTGGAGTCCAGGCTCACCGCGGTGCGCGGCAGGCCGCGGTCCAGCCAAAGCTTTTCCACCTTTTTTTCCAGCCGCGCGTCCCTGAACCCCTCGGGGAACCTCTTTGTGATGTGGTCCACCAGCGTCCTGTCCGAAAAGACGGCCCTCGGCTCGAGCAGGCGCCCCCTGTCGGCAAACGAGCTCTCGAAGAGGCTGCCGGTGATCTCGTCGGAGACTATCTCCATGCGCGAGGCCCTGCTGGCAAGCTCCAGGTAGTGGAGGAACTCGTGCGCCAGCACGGCGTGCACCGTGCCCTTCAGCCCGTAGGCCACCAGCGGCGCCGAGATCTGCACCAGCACCACGACCGAATCCCCGTGCACCACTGGGATCGTGCGCGCGAACAGTATCCCGTACCCGAACTCGGACGGGGCCAGCATAGCCGACGGCTCCACGTACGCGGGGGGGAACTGGATCCCCGACGCCTTTTCTATGCGATCTATGCCGGCCACGGCCAGCGCGAACCTCCCTTCGATCAGGCCGTGCGTCCTTTCCGGGACGTCGCCGCGCTCGTGAGCCTCTCGGGCCTTTGAGAGCGGATCCATGCGGGGCGCCGCGCAGGCGCCCTCGTAAAATGTCTTGGGCTATCTGCGCGGCTTGCCGGACTTTGACTTTTTGGCGCGCCTGCGCTTTTCTCGCTGATCGGCCCAGCGCTCGTGCTTGCCGCGTTTCCTCATGGGGCGGGGCGCGGGGGCGCGGCTAGTTAATTGTTGCCCCCCTGCCCGCGCCCCGGGGCCGCTGCTTTTTTATCCGGGCATCGGGCGCCGGGCCCGTGAACAAGAGGTACGTCATAGTCGGGGCGGTGCTCGGGATAATCCTGGCCGCCGCGTTCTTTGCGGGCTCGCCCATGTTCGGCGGCCTGGACGGGTCGCGCTAGAGCAGGCCGGCCCTGCGCGCCGCGCGCCTGACCGCGTCGGCGCACTCGCCCACCTGGTCTTTGGAGAGCCACGCGGTCACCGATATGCGTATCCGGGCCCTGCCGCGCGGCACCGTCGGGTGCCTTATCGGCGGCGCGAACACGCCCTGTCTTTCTAGCATGGCCGACATGCGCGCGGCCTCGCGCTCGCCGCCGACCACGACCGGTATGATGTGGCTGCTCGAGCCGGCGAGGCCCCCCAGCTCGCGCGCCATGTACCTAGAGTTGTCGGCCAGCCTGGCCTGGTACGGCCCCCTGTCCGACCCCATGCGCCCGAGCGCGTGGAGTGCGAGCGAGGACGGGAGGGCCGTGGTGTATATGAAGGCCCTCGAAGAATCCACGCAGGTGCGGGCCGCCTCTGCGCCCATCGCGGCGTACCCGCCGAACGAGCCGAGCGCCTTGCTCAGCGATCCGGTGTGGACCCCGACCCTTTTGGAAACCTTTTGCAGGCTGGCGCTGCCCCTGCCGCCCCTGCCCACCGCAAAGTCGCCGTGCGCGTCGTCGAGGACCAGCGTGGCGCCGGCCTTTTCGGATTCCTCCGCCAGCTCCGCGAGCGGCGCCGAATCGCCGTCCATGCTAAAGACCCCCTCGGTGACGACGAATATCCTGCCGCGCGCGCCCCTGGCCGCGCGCGCCGCGGAGCCGGCGTCGTTGTGGGAGTACACGCGCACGCGCGCCCCCGACAGCCTGCACGCGTCGATGATGCTGGCGTGGTTTAGCTCGTCGCTCAGCACCGTGTCGCCATTGCCGGCCAGCGCGGCTATGGCGCCGAGGTTGGCCGCGTACCCGGTCGGGAACAGCAGGGCCTTTTGCGAGGAGCGGTGGCGGGCCAGCCTCCTTTCCAGATCAGAGTGCGCCGGATCGCTGCCCGAGAGCAGGCGCGAGCTGGACTGCATCTGCGAGTCGGGCACCGGCGTGGGCGGCATGCCGAGGTAGTCGTTTGAGCACAGGTTTATCATGCGCCTCTTGCCGATCGTGATGTAGGCGCCCTCGACGGTGCCGGGGCGGAGGCGCCGGCGCGCCGGGCTCATGCGCGCCCGGCGCCGGGCGTCCTGCCCATCTGCTCGAGCATCTCCATGTCCTGGGACGCCTCGTTGCCGCCCATTGTAAGGTACCCCGAGGTTATGATGCCGTTGGCGCCGGCCTCGAGCAGCGCCCGGCCCGAGTCGCCGGTGGCAGTCTCGCGCCCGCCGGAGATCTTTATTATCGAGCGGGGCAGGGCCAGCCTCAGGACGGCAAAGACGCGCAGCGCCTCGCCGGGGGGGAGGGGCGGCTGCATCTCCAGCGGCGTGCCCGGGACCGGCACGAGCATGTTGACGGTGACCTCTTCGGGCTCGAGGGCGGCTATCTCGACTGCCAGCTCGAGCCTCTGGCGGCGCGTCTCGCCCAGGCCTATTATCCCGCCGGTGCACAGCTCCAGGCCTGCCCCGCGCGCGGCCAGCAGCGTGTCTATCCGGTCCTGGTACGAGTGGGTGGTGCAGATCTCGGCGAACTTTGAGCGCGCCGTCTCCAGGTTGTGGTTGTACCTCTTTACGCCGGCCGACTTTAGCGCGCGCGCCTCGGCCCCGTCCAGGAAGCCCAGGCTGCACTCCACCTCGATGCCGACCTCGGAGCGTATGCGGCGCGCCACGCCGCAGACTTTTTCGAGCTCGCCGGGCGGCGGCCTCCTCCAAGCGGCCACCAGGCAGTACGAGCCTGCGCCCTGCTCCTTGGCGCGCCGGGCCGCGTCGACTATCCGGTCGGCGGGGGGCAGCCGGTACGTCTCTGTGCCGGTGTCGTACAGGGCCGATTGGGCGCAGAACGTGCAGTCCTCGCTGCACGCGTTCTTTTTGATGTTGTGCAGCTGCTCCACGTCGACGCCCGAGCCCCACACGGCCCTGGTCACGCGGCCGGCCGCGCGGGCCAGCTCCGCCTCGTCCGGATGGTACATCAGCTCTTCCATCTGTCCGGGGCCGGCGCCCCTGCCGGCAGCGGCCTCGCTGGCGCACGCCTCGAGCGTCATGGGGCCGGCGCCGCCTCACCCCGACTTAATTCTTGCCCGGGCCACGTCGCGCACCGTCCGCAGGGCGCGCTCCAGCATCATGTCCAGCTCGGCCCTGCCCACGGCCAGCGGCGGCACGAGCAGGACCGTATCGCCCAGCGTCCTCAGGTATATGCCGCGCCGCCTGCCGGCCAGGTACACCTGCCTGTTGGCAGAGACGCCGCCGCGGCCCGGCGCGAGATCGACTGCCAGCACCATCCCGGCCTGCCTCGCGCCCAGCACGCCGTCCGCCAGGAATTCGGGGGCCGCTGAGGCCATGGCCCTTGCCGACCTGGCCACGCGCCCGAGCAGGCGGCGCCTGGCGTACAGCTGCAGGTTCTTGTCGGCGCACGCGGCGGCCACGGGGTTGCCCGTGTACGTGTGGCCGTGGAACAGGTGCCTCTTGGAGCCGTAGCTTCCGAGGAACGACCTGTACACCCTGCCGCTGGCCAGCGTGGCGGCCATCGGCAGGTACCCCCCGGTCAGCGACTTGCCGTACACGGCGATGTCGGGCGCGCCGCCCAGGCCCTGGTAGCAGGCCATGCCGCCCATCCTGCCGAGGCCCGAGGCCACCTCGTCCAAGACGAGCAGCGCCCCGGCCTTTCTGCATATGCGGCGCACGGCGCTCTGGAACCCGCGCGGGTACGCGCGCGCGCCGCCGGCCATCTGTATGCCGCTCTCCATCAGCAGAACGGATGCGTCATTTGAGGCCGCCTCGACGGCCGCGAGCGACTCTTGGACAGAAGAGTCCGCGGGCGCCGGCAGCCGCTTCACCGGTATGCGGTGCCCCGCAAAGCTGGAAAAAAAGTCCGAGTACCCCGCCGACATGGCGCCGAACGTGTCGCCGTGGTACCCGCCGGTGAGCGAGGCCACCGTTATTTTGCCGCGCCGGCCCTCGTTGCGCCAGTACTGTATGGCCATCTTTAGGCCTATCTCGACCGCCGCCGAGCCGCTCTCCGAGAACGAGACGGACCGCATGCCGGGCAGCGCGCCGACCAGGCGCGAGGCGAGGCGCTCGGCGGGCCCGTGCGTGAGGTTGAACAGCGGGGAGTGTTGCAGGACTTTGGCCTGCCTGCATATCGCTTTTACCAGCTCCGGCTCGCCGTGCCCCCAGACGTTGCACCACATCGAGGCCACCCCGTCGAGCATCTTCCTGCCGCGCGAGTCGTACAGCCACATGCCCCTGCCGCGCACGATGCGGTCGAACCGGGGCCACTCGGACATCTGCGTGTTGGGGTGCCAGACCTTCACGCGGGCGCGCGCGCCCGCGCGCAATAAAAACGGGCCTCCGGCGATGCGCGTGATCACAAAAGCGTCCCGATCCGGCACGAAAAGCGCCCGCCTGCATGAATCTCGGCGGATGGCGGCGCGCGCGCCGGCCTCGGCCGCTTCGGGGATCCGGCGCCCGGCCGCGCTCTCGCCCTTTCCGGCCTGCCGCGCCCGGCGACTGGATTCCGCGCGAATCCGCGGCCGGCAAAACGGGATTCGCGCGGGGATCTGATGGCCCACCTGCGGGACCGGCCTTGTTCGACAATTCCGCGATCCGTGCCTGAGCGGCCGTTTTTCGGCCGATCAGTCCGCGCAGGCACGAAAATACGAACTGCGCAAGCCGCCGAATCGCTATGCTCTTATACCGGGGGGGGGGGGGGTGGCAGGTTGGAAGCCTCACGCGCAGTCTTGCTGGCGGCGTTCTTGTCGATGGGCTTGGCGGCAGCATCTGCGGCTCCCGCATACGCTGTAAACCTGACCGACGCCGGGCCCAACCTGGTCGTAGACTGGGGCGATACGGTCACGCTCGACGGCTCGGCCTCGTTCGGCACGTCGACCAGCGTACTTCCCACCAGCCAGACGTGGCGCCAGTATACCGGCGACACCCTGCAGGTCACCATAGACAACCCCAACGATCTGGTCACTACGTTTACCACAGACGCCGGCTCGCTGGCAGGCAGGAATCTCACCTTCTTCCTGGACGCGACTTTCGCAAGCGGCGCACAGCACACCGACCACGTAAGCGTCACGCTGCGCCCGATGCGACTCATGGCGCCCGGAGAGGAACTCACCCAGACCCTCATAACAAACATGGACACGGGCACCCTAAAGCTGTCCGACCGCACCTACACCTTTGGCGACGCCGAAAAAAGAACCATGGTGATCGACAACAGAGCGATAAAGCTGAAAGGGCCGGCCGTGATAACCGGACAAGTCGATTTCATCATAGACCGGAGCGACGTGGCGATAGAAGACATCACTTTCCGAGACATGGTCCAGCCGTCCAACACGCTGAACGCAGAGGCGAGCAACAGCGGGGTGATCACGGTGGGAAGGTACTACAACGCCGCGCCCCGGGACAACATCTCCATAACGGGAAACACATTCGACAACACTACACACAACGGCGTGGTGCTGTTTTCGCCCCAGGGTTCGCTGTTCAGGAACGTAGTCATCTCCAACAACACCCTGATAGACATCGGGCGCAACGTGGATCTTGCCCCGGGGCAGGAGATAGTGGATGCAGAACTCCGGACCGCTATCGGGGGCGGGGGGACTAGGGCAGACGGCCTCTTCATACAAAACAACGTCATACGGAACCCCACGTACGCCGGGATAAACTTGGGCGATTCGTTGCTCAGGAACACGCACGTGAGCGGAAACACGATATCGAACATGCCCGCGTCGGGCATACAGCACGCCTCGCAGCCGGGCAGGGACTATGCGGGCGAGGTCGTGTACATTTACGAAAACGAGATAACTGGAGCGAACAACAGCCCGTTCTACCTCAAAGTGGCCAACGTCGGCGGCGAGCTTGTATGGAGCGACAGCGAGAACCAGATACCGACTCCCAAGGCGGCGATCCTGGTCTGGGCGGCGGACAACCGCGCCACCAAGATATACGACAATGTCATACGGGACGGCCGCAACGGCCTGTTGATCTGCCAGGGC
>CBDBCR010000002.1:0-163875 GCA_965203465.1 Nitrosopumilaceae archaeon
GGCGGAGGAGGGGGCGGCGGCGCCCGGGTCTCTGGAACGACCCTAGACGGGGGCGCCGTCGCCGACGCGGTCTATATCCGGTCTGCCTCGTGGGACTGCGAGGCCAACACGATCAACGTGGTGGCCGGCCCGTCGTCCGGTTCTCTGGACGTGACGGTCCGCATGCCGGTGGCCGGCGTCGTCCGCATGACGCAGTCAGGAGAAGTCGGAGGGTACACCGAGTTTGTCGCGCCGTTCGGATCTTCGGAATCTTTCGCCAGGATCTCGGCCACGCTCGTCTCCAACCGCACCATAGCGTCGGACACCGAATCCGTAAACATCGATTCGTGCACGGGAACCAGACGTTCGATACGCCAGAGCCGAGGGCGGCATCGCAGCCCTTCGAGGCGGAGCCGGAGCAGCAGCAGGCCGAGCGCCAAGAGCCGGCCGAGCAGCCCGCGCCGCCGACAGAGCCCGCAACAGAGCCTGCAGCGCCCGCAGCGCCGCCCGAGGATCCGGCGCCGCCTGCACCCGAGCCGGAGCCACCAGCGCCGATCACGCAGGAGCCGATCGCCGACGAACCAGACGCGGAGCCGGTCTGCGGGCCCGGCACGTTCCTTGCCGACGACGGAACCTGCACGCCCGTGCCTGCCGACGAGGGCGGCGGCTGCCTGATAGCCACTGCCGCGTACGCACCGAGACGGCCGAGCAGGTGCAGCGGCTGCGCGAGGTACGCGACGGCGCGCTCTCGACGGGCGCAGGCTCTGTATTCATGTCCGGCTTCAACCAGTTCTACTACGCCTTTTCGCCGGCCGTCGCCGACCTGGAAAGGTCCAGCCCGGCCTTCAAGCAGGCAGTCCAGGCGTCCATGCAGCCGCTGCTGTGGTCGCTGGGAATCATGCAATTCGCAGAAATCCGAGGCACAGACCGTACTGCTCGGCTCGCTGGTGGTAATGTTCAACGCCTCGCTTCTGGGCTCGCCGGCAGCCGCGGTTCTGGCGTACAGGCGGATGTCGCGGCGCAGGCAGCCCGGGGCCGCCTGATCCGGCAGACCGGCATCAACGCGGCGGCAGTCGCGCCGTGGCCCAAAGCCGGCGCCTGCCCCCTCCGGCTCGACTGCGCCCGGCGAAACCAGGTTCGCAGGGGGGGGGGGATCAGCGCATACCCGCGGCGCGCCGCCCAAAGCCGGCTATTCGGGGCGGAACCGGTCGCAGCCCGAGCCGCACGGCTTGTTCATGACGCCCTCGCAGGCGCCGCCCTCGTCGTGCATTATCCGGTGGTGGCCGCACTCCGAGCAGCGGGTCCTGAAAAAAACTATCAGGTCGGCCAGCGGTATGCCAGACGAGCTCACGCGCGCGCCCGTCTCTTCAAAGCCCGCCAAGGGCCCGGCCCGCCCGGCCCGGCCATAATACCATTGCGGCCGCTTTCCGGCCTGCGGCCCCGCAAGGCTTAATATCGGAGCTCGGGGGCGCGCGGCCGTGGCAAAGTACAAGTCCACCGAGCAGGTCCTCAAGATAATCAAGAACAAGGATCAGATACGCAACTTCGGCGTCATCGCCCACGTCGATCACGGCAAGACCACCATGAGCGACAGCCTGCTGGCGTATTCCGGGATAATCGCCCCCTCGTCGGCGGGCAGCGCCCTGGCCATGGACTTCGACAAGGAGGAGCAGGAGAGGGGCATCACCATATACCAGGCCAACGTCACGCTCCACTTCACAAAGGCCGAAAAAGAGTACGTCATCAACATGATAGACACGCCGGGCCACGTCGACTTTAGCGGCAGGGTCATACGCAGCCTGCGCGCCATAGACGGCGCCGTGGTCGTCTGCGACGCCGTCGAGGGCATCATGACGCAGACCGAGACGGTCACCCGCATGGCCCTCGAGGAGCGCGTCCGGCCCGTGCTGTTCATAAACAAGGTGGACCGCCTCATAAAGGAGCTGCGCCTGACGCCGGAAAAGATGCAGCAGCAGCTGGCCGACGTGATATCCAACTTTAACCAGCTCATAGACACGTACGCCGAGCCAGAGTACGCCGAAAAGTGGAAGGTCTCGATACAGGACGCCAGCGTCACGCTCGGCTCCGCCAAGGACAGGTGGGCCGTCAACGCCGAGATAATGAAGGAGCGCGGCATCACGCTAAAGGACGTCATAGACGCCTACCAGGGCGGCAAAGTCGAGCAGCTGGTCGAGCGGGCCCCGCTGGCCGACGCGGTGCTCGGCATGGTGGTCAACCACCACCCGGCCCCGCACGAGGCGGTAAAGTACCGCATACCGCAGATATGGAAGGGCGACCTGGACTCGGAGGTGGGCAAGGCGCTGCTAGCGTGCAGCGACGACGGGCCCACCATAATGATGGTCGTCAACATGGTGCTCGACAGGGCCGCCGGCCCCGTGGCGATCGGGAGGCTGTTCTCCGGGGTGGTGCGCGACGGGCAGACCATACACATCATCGACGCCAACCGGGAATCGCGCATCCAGTCGGTCAACTTTTTCATGGGCAACCAGCGCGAGCAGGTCGGCGAGCTGGGCGCGGGCAACATACCGGCGCTGCTCGGCCTTACCGAGGCGCGCGCGGGCAACACCATCGCGTCCGCGTCCGGGATACACGTCTTCGAGGGCGTAAAGTACGTCTCGGAGCCGGTGGTGCAGGTGGCAGTCGAGCCAAAGCACCCAAAGGACCTGCCGCGCCTGGTCGAGGTGCTCAGGCAGCTGACGATCGAGGATCCCAACCTAGTAGTAAAGATAGACGAAGAGAGCGGCGAGACCATCGTGGCAGGCATGGGCGTGCTGCACCTCGACGTGGCCACGCACCGCATACAGGACGCCAAGGTCGAGATAATAACGTCCGAGCCGCTCATCAACTACCGCGAGACCGTAAAGGCCGAGTGCGAGCCGGTCATGTCAAAGTCGCCCAACCGCCACAACAAGATATTCATGAAGGTCGAGCCGCTAGAGCCCGAGATCGCCCACAAGCTCCGGACCGGGGAGATAAGCGAGATGAAGGACAAAAAGTCCGTCTCGGACCTGCTAAAGGCGGCCGGGTGGGACACCGACACCGTAAAGAGGGTGATGAAGCTCGATCCGCGCGGCAACGTCCTCATAAACGGCACAAAGGGCGTGCAGTTCGTCCAGGAATCGACCGACTCCATAAACTCGGGGTTCGAGGAGGTCATGCGCGAGGGGCCGATGTGCCGCGAGCAGATGCGAGACTGCAAGTTCACGTTCACGCACTTTGTGCCCCACGAGGACACCGCGCACCGGGGGCTCTCGCAGCTGGGCCCGGCCTCGCGGCGCGCCTGCATGGGGGCCCTGCTGACGGCCGGCACGTCCGTCCTGGAGCCCACGCTGGCCATCGAGGTGCGCGTGCCCACCGACCTGGTGGGCAACGTGGCCACGGTCCTGTCGGGCAAGCGCGGCAAGGTGCTGGACATGTCGCAAAAGGGGGCCTCCAGCATAGTGACCGGCGAGATACCGGCCTCCGAGACGTTCACCCTGTCGGAGGAGATGCGCGGGCAGACCGCCGGGCGCGCCACGTGGAACACCTCGTTCAAGGCCTGGACCGAGGTCCCAAAGTCGATGCTGGCCAAGGCCATCGAGGACATACGCAAGCGCAAGGGCCTGGCGCCCGAGCCGCCGCGCTCGTCCGAATTCATAGACAAGGAATAGAATAAATTCGTGCGGGCGGCGGGGCCTGCCCGTGGAGATAAACGAGCACGCCAAGATAGAAGTGCGCGGCGGCTACCTCGTAGACGGGTTCCCGTCGGTGGGCCTGTCCAGCGCCATCGCCTCGGAATCCATGATAAACACGTCGGGGTTCGAGCGCGCCGGCACCATAGATTCGGACGAGTTCGAGCCGGCGAGCGTCGTAAAGGAAGGGGTCTCGGACTTTCCTGCCCGCATATTCGCCAACAACTCGCTAAAGGTGGCCATATTCCTCTCGTACCTGGCGCCCGAGCCGCGCATGCACCGCAGCGTGGCCAGCGCCATGATATCGTGGGCCCGCAGGCACGGCGTCTCGCTGGTCGTCTCTGCCATCTCGGTGGGCGGCGGGGGCCAAGAGGGCGCGGCCGCGGCGGCCAACAGCGCCGCCTGCGCCGCGCGGGTGGAAAAAGCGGGCCTGCGGCTGGTGCGCGCCGGCCTGATTCCGGGGATCCCGGGGGCGCTGCTAAACGCGGGGGCGCAGTCGGGCCAGGACGTGGCCGTCATACTGCACAGCTCGTCCGAGGGCGGCCCCGACTACCGGGCCGGCGCCGAGCTGTGCGGCGCCATGTCGCGGCTGGTGCCGGGCACCTCGTGCGACATGGAAAGGCTGCGCGCCGAGGCGCAGAGGGCCGAGGGCGCGATAAAAGAGTCCGGCCGCAAGCGCCTGACAGAGGGCATGTACCGGTGATCGGCGGGGGTTGGACGCCGCCGCGTTTGCCGCCACCGTGGTGCTCGTGTCCGTATCGGGCGTGATGGCCCCCGGGCCGCTGCTTGCGGCCAACATAGCGCAGGGCATGTCCGGCGGCGCGCGCGCCGGGCTGAAGGTGGCCTCGGGGCACGCGGCCGTGGAGCTCGCGCTGGTCCTGGCCGTGGCCGCGGGGGCCGCATCGCTCGCGGGCTCGCCGGGGGCCGGGCGCGCGATAGCCCTCGCGGGGGCCGCCGGCCTGTTCGCGTTCGCCGCCATGCAGGCGCGCGACTCGCTGCGCGAGAGCGCGGGGCGGCCGTCCCCGGCGCGCGGGCCGCTCGCCGCCGGCGCCCTGATGACCGGCCTCAACCCGTTCTTCGTGGCGTGGTGGCTCACGGTGGGCCTGAAGCTGGTATCGGACGCGGCGGAGGCCTGGTCGGTGCCCGGCGTCTTGGCGATGTTCGGGATGCACGTGTGGATGGACTTTGCGTGGCTGGCCGCGACCGCGTACCTTGCCGGCAGGGGGAGGCGGCTGCTTCCCGGCCGGTGGAGGGCCGCGGTGGGGCTGGCGCTGTCCGCGGTGATGGCGTATTTCGGCGCGTCGTTTCTTGCGGAAGCGCTGCTGTGAGATCCGCTAGCCGCAGTCTATGTCCTCGACCCGCATGGGGCACGACGAGTTGAACTCTGCTATCCTGACCGATAGGTCCATGCAGGCGGCCGGATCCGGCGGGATCGTGTCGGAGAGTATGTGCACGTGCCTCGCCTCGCAGGACTCCGAGAGCGCGAAAAGCACGAGCGAGGCGGCAGCTATCGCCGCGGCCGCGGCCGCTACGCTACGACCTTGCAATGTCCAGCTCTATGGTCGAGACGTTGCGCTCCCTGCCGTCCTGGGACTTTAGCGAATCCGAAGATATGCGCACGTCCGCGACGACGTACCCTACCGCGTTCATCCTCTTTACTATCATCTGCGAGACGTCGACCGCCTGCGTGATGCGCTTGCCCCTCGCCTTTATGGTGACCACCTTGTAGCTTGCCATCTGTTGCAGCGTGGCGTTGATGTACGTCATTATCGGCTTTGTGCCGACGAATATGACGTTGCGCTCGGGCGCCTCGGGCTTTACGTCCTTGGGTTCCGCCCCGACTCCGCCCGCCTCTGCCGGCTCGTCCGCCCCGCTCTTGCCGGCCTCTGCCGCGCCGCCGGGCTGCGCCCCGACTCCGCCCGCCTCTGCCGGCTCGTCCGCCCCGCTCTTGCCGGCCTCCGCCGCGCCGCCGGGCTGCGCCCCGACTCCGCCCGCCTCTGCCGGTCCGTTTGCCCCGCTATTTCCTGCCTCCGCCGCGCCGCCTGGCCGCGGTTCGCCGTCCGGCCCGCCTCCGGCCCCGCCTGCGTCCGGAGGAGCCTCTGCGGGGCCCCCTTCGGGCTCGCGGCCCTCCTGGGCGCCCGCTTCGGAGCCCGCCTTTTTGCTCGCGAACTCCGAGAGTATGTCCTCTGCGTCCCTGCTCTGCTCCGCCAATTCCCTTACGTCGGGCGCCCCCGGGGGCTTTTTATTTAATGTATTGACGTACTCTTGGAGGATCTCCTCTATGCGGCCCGGCGGCGCCGCCTCTGCCCTTTTCACCAGCTCCGGCTCTTCGACCTCGTAGCAGTGGACGAATTCCTGCGCGTCCTTGAAGACCAGCAGCAGCTTGCCGCCGAACACGCAGTGGTAGATCTTTTCGGCCTCCATCCTCTCGGGGTCGAAGCGCACGCCCCCCTCGGCCGCGCGCACGGGCGCATCCACGGAGACGGCGCGGGGCGCGCCGTATTTAGGTCAACCCACATATTTGGACGCCCCCTGCGCGGCGCGTGGCTCGGGCGGTGCTGCACGTGGACTTTGACTGCTTTTACGCCCAGTGCGAAGAGCTGCGCCGCCCGGAGCTGCGCGGCACGCCGGTCGTCGTCTGCGTATTTTCGGACAGGGGCTCGGATTCGGGGGCGGTGGCCACGGCAAACTACGAGGCGCGCGCGTACGGCGCAAAGTCGGGCATGCCGATAAAGTTCGCGAGGGCCAGGCTGGAGGGGGCCGGCGCGCACTTTCTGCCCGTCGACTTTGAGCACTACGACAGGATCAGCTCCGAGGCCATGGAGTTCATGCGCGCGCGCGCCGACGTCTTCGAGTACGTGGGGAGGGACGAGGCGTACCTGGACGTGACGGCGAGCACCGGGGGCCTGCTGCCCGAGGCCGAAAGGTCGGCGCGCGCGCTTCAGTCCGAGGCGCTCAAAAAACTGGGCCTTTCGTGCTCGGTAGGAGTCTCCGCAAACCGCCTGCTTTCCAAGATCGCGTCGGGGCACCGCAAGCCCGGCGGCCTGACGGTGGTCGAGCCGGGCGGGGCCAAGGCGTTCCTCGCGGGCCTGGACGTCTCGCGCCTGCACGGCGTCGGGCCCGCCACGCGCGAGCGCCTCTCGGAGATGGGCCTGCAGTCGGTCTCGGACATACAGCGGTCCGACGTCTTTGAGCTGTCGCGCGCGTTCGGGCGCAGGATGGGAGCGTACATACACAACGCCGCCAACGGCACCGACGCCACGCCGGTCCGCGAGAGATCTGCCAGCGTGCAGTACAGCAAGATAGTCACGCTAAAGGCCGATTCGTCCGAGTACGCGCAGCTCGAGGGGCCGCTCGGGCGCGTCTGCGGGATGCTCCACCAAAAGGCGACCGAAAAAAAGGTCATGTTCCGCAGCGTCGGGATACACCTGATCCTCTCGGACATGTCGGCCATGACGCGATCGCAGACGCTGCGCTCGCCCGCGGGCAGCCTGGAGCAGATGCAAAAGTGCGCCCTGGGCCTGCTCCGGGCCGCCCTGCCGTCGGCCCGGGCGCCGGTCAGGCGGCTGGGCGTGCGCGTCTCGGATCTCACCCCCTCGTCGGGCCAGCGGGATCTTGCGGACTACTTTTGAGCCTGGCGGCGCGCCTCGACTCTACGAGCATGACGACGACCAGGAACGCAAAGAGCCAGGGCAAGAACATGATCTCGCCGGCCACCTGGTGGAACGCCTCCCACTGCTTGGCGTCGGTGGTCACCTTGAGGGCGTACACGGACAGCGAGAATATGCGTATCATGTTGACTACCACGGTGCCGGCTATCCCGACCGCAAAGTACGCGGCCTTGCGGCCGCGCGGCATCCTCATCTTTAGCAGGAACGCCATCATGACAAGCGAGTAGATTATCACGCTGTGCACGCCGGCCGACGGCCAGAACACCTGCAGCACCATGGGGCCAAAGTCGCCGCGCAGAAACATGATGTTGTCGCGCGCGGTGGCCGTGCCGAGATCAAGCAGGTTGATTATGCCGACGTTGGCCTCGACCAGGTAGGGCACGACGTACTGGAGCGGCCCGAGCGTGTCGTACGGAAAGAACGCGTCCAGCGAGAGTATGGCCGCGCTGCCGGCCAGGAATATGGGGCCGGCCGGCCCTATGCGCACCCACCGCCTGCCGAACAGGACGAACAGCATGGCGATCAGGGCCGCCGATCCGACAACAAAGTCCCACATCCAGACCCAAGAGTCGACCAGCTGGACGTCGTAGGCCGGCGCGGCCGCCCGTATGTATTCGCGCAGCCCGTGCTCCACCGCGGCAAAGTAGGCGATCGCCGCGGCCGCCACGGGGGCCGCCGCTAGCATGCGCGCCCTCGGGACGGCTATCTTGAGCCCCACCAGCTCTGCCGCCACGAACGCCAGGGCGAACATGAACCCGCCGCGGCCCTGGTTCCAGCTGAACCCGAAACTGTCCGGGTCCAGCGCGAGGGCCACGGCCAGAGGCGCGCAGACCAGGGCCGCGCCCGCGAGGACGTTCACGCCGCCCGCCCCGTTCCCGACAATAAATACCACCGCGGGAGTTATATTGAGCCTGCCGGGCACCCGCGGGCATGACGGGCGCCGAACTGCGGGACGGCATTCTGCACGACGCGACGAATCTGGGCGTGCGCGTGACAGTCGGCGTCATATTCATCGCCCATTCGCTGGGCAAGTTCGATCCGGGCTTCGGCTCGTTCCTGGGGAGCAAGGGGATACCCGAGGCGCTGGCGTACCCGGTGGCTCTGGGCGAGCTGGTTCCGGGCATACTCTTGATAGTCGGCGTGCTCACGCGCGCCTCGTCGGCCGTGCTCGCGGCCATCATGCTGGGCGCCATATTCGTGATAAAGGGGGCGGGGAGCCTGACCGGCGACGGGGGCGTCGAGTTCGACCTGATACTGCTGGCAGCGGCGCTGCTGGTCATGGTGGCAGGCCCCGGCCGCCTCTCGGTGTCGCACATCGTAAAGAGGATACCGAGGCCCGTCCACTAGTACCGCGTTATCGTCTGCTGCCGGAGCATCTCTCTCATCTTGGAGTGCTCGTGCCACGCGCGCTCCCCTACGCCGGTGGCGGCCGCCGCCATCCCGAACGCGGCGGCGGGATCGGGCGCCTCGGCTGGCGCCTTTGCCATGGCGGCCCTCACGCCCTCGCGCACCTGCCAGACGCCCACCGGCACGCAGTACTCGGGCCGTATCGAGCGGAGCACCCATGCGCCCGCCTGCACGCCCTTTTCTGCTAGGTACTCGGCCACCGCCAGCCGGGCCGCAAAGTACGCGCCGGCGATGGCCGGCGGGTGGCCGATCCCCGACGGCCCCTCGCCGTCCGCCCCGAACCCCAGGCCGCCGCCCGAATGCCACGCCTCGACCATCTCGTAGATCCACCTGTGCGGGAAGAGCGCGACCGCGAACGCGTTGCCCAGGTGCGAGTGGGAAAACACCCTGCACCCGTCTATGACCGGCATGTCCAGCGCCCTCTGCACCAGCGTGCGCGAGAGCGCGTCGTCTACGGCAGTTATGCTCCAGCGCGTCGGAACCAGCCTGCGCCTGCGGCCCACCATGCCGACGCTGAAGCACTTTTGTATGGAAGAGACGGGGACGCCGGCCCCGTACATCTGCCAGACCGCCTCGCGCGCGCCCGCGTCGCGGTCGCCGTATACCTTTTCTATGCTGCGCTCTGCCGGCGCGCCCGAATAGCTCGCGCGGCTCAGCAGTCCCACCGGGCCGAACGGGGGGGCCTCGGGCCCGGGCCCCGACGGCGGCGCCGGCGGCCCGTCGAACTCCATCTGCGTCTCGACGGGCCTCGACGACATGGCCAGCTCCTGTAGCCCCTCGACGTACCTGCCGCCGGCCTCCTCGGCCCTGACGCGCCTCACGCCGCGCACCAGGCGCAGCCTGCGCGAGACTATCTGATCTAGGCTCAGGCCGGCCCAGCCCTCCGGCGAGTCCAGCATCGACGTGTCCCCGTGCTCCGGCGGCGACATGGGGCCGGCGAGCACGCGCGGGTACCCCTGCGATCCGACAAAGACCGACGGCGGGCTGTCGCCGCTGAGCCTGCCGGCCGAGAACATGCCGCCGTGGCGCGCAAGCTGGGCGCGCCACTTTGCCTCGACCGACTCCCTGGCAGAGCGCGCGTCCACGCGCGGGCGGCGCGCCGGCTCTTATTATTGGCTAGCGCTCCTCGTCTTCCAGGTCCGGCTCGTAGGCCCTCCTCGAGGGCCTGGTCGGGGTGTAGATGACCGTCACCGCTTCGGGGTCGCGGCGCTGCTAGTTAAGTTGCACAGGTCGAAAACATTTGGCCCGGGGTCTAATTCTGTCCTACTTTGCAGGCCGCGCGTATGGAGCGCGAGGAGGCCCACCACGAGGCAAGCAACACCCCGATGGCCGCCGCGCGCAGGGGCAGCTCGTAGTTTGTCAGGAACGCAGAGGCGGCCGCCCCGGCCGTGCCGAACGCGGAGACCAGGGCCAGCCCCGCCGGGCCGCACCCGCACGAGCCGACCGCGGCCCCGAGCGCCGAGCCGAAGAACCCGCCGGGCCTGCCAGTGCGGGCCCGGAGGCCGTACACGTTGACCGGTATGACGACAGCCGAAAGGCCGGCCAGCGCCACTATCGTGGCCAGGTTGGCCTCGCTGCCGGGCGGCACGTGGCCCACCACGTACGGCTCGAAAAAGACGAACCCCGAGGCCGCCAGCATGGGGATCAGCATCGCCGCAAAGACGGCCGCCGCCATCGCGGCGTACGCGGGCTCGGACAGGACCCGGCGCGCGATCATCAGGCGACCGACTCTATGGTGCGCTCAAAGACGAGGTACGGCTGCGCGCCGGATATCTTTTGCTCGCCTCCGGGGCCCACTATGACGAAAGTCGGGGTGCCCGTCACGCCGGCCTTGCGGGCCTCTGCGACGTTGGACTGCACGCGTTTCGAGTACTTTCCGGAATCCAGGCAGCTGTCGAACTCGCCCTGATCTAGGTTCAGCGCGAACGCGAACGCCTTGAGCCTCTCGACAGAGGCCCAGCCCCCGTCTATGGTCGATTCCTGCATCTTGTAGAGCATGTCGTGGTACCTCCAGTACTGGCCCTGGTCGTGCGCGCAGTACGTGGCCTGGGCGGCCTTTGGAGAATCGCGCCCCAGGAACGCCATGTCCACGAAGACCAGGTTGGCCACCCCGGTGTCGATGAACTTTTCCGATATCTGCGGCTTTGAGTTGTGGAACCAGTTGTAGCACTGGTGGCACTGGTAGTCGCCGAACTCCACGATGGTGACCGGCGCGCCCGGGTCGCCCAGAACCGGCGAGCCCTGCGCGGTCGAGACGGAGCCGTGCATGCGGGCGACCTCGGCGAGCTGCCCCGGCCCCGAGTACGCGACGGCGGCGGCGACTGCGACAACCGCGGCGGCCACCGCGACGGCGACGAGCGCGTACTTTGCGTTCACGCGGGGACGGGCCCCGGCGGGGGTAAAAAGAGTTGCCCCGAATCTCGGGGCCGGTAGGCGGGGCGGCCCGCGTGCCGGCGATCCGAGCGGGCCGCCCGTGAAACCAAGGTATAATAAATCCCTGTCCGGGGTCGGGGCGTAATGGCTGACAAGGCTCACCTGAACCTGATAGTGACGGGCCACATCGACAACGGAAAGTCCACCACCATGGGCCACTTTCTGATGGACTTGGGCGTGGTAGACGAGAGGACCATCGCGGCGCACGCCACCGAGTCCGAAAAGACCGGCAAGGGCGACACTTTCAAGTACGCGTGGGTCATGGACAACATAAAGGACGAGAGGGAGAGGGGCATCACCATCGACCTTGCGTTCCAAAAGTTCGAGACGCCAAAGTACTTCTTCACGCTCATCGACGCGCCGGGCCACCGCGACTTTATCAAAAACATGATCACCGGGGCATCCGAGGCCGACGCGGCCGTGCTGGTGCTCTCGGCCAAAGAGGGAGAGACCGACACCGCGATCGCGGCGGGCGGGCAGGCGCGCGAGCACGCTTTCCTCCTAAAGACGCTGGGCGTAAACCAGCTCATCGTGGCCATCAACAAGATGGACGACAACAAGTATTCGGAGGACGCCTACAACGCGGCCAAGGAAAAAGGGGAAAAGCTGATAAAATCCGTCGGGTACAAGGTGGATCAGGTGCCGTTCGTGCCCGTCTCGGGCTGGAAGGGCGACAACTTGGTCAAAAAGTCCGAAAACATGGGCTGGTACAAGGGCAAGACACTGCTAGAGGCGTTCGACGACTTTGCGGTGCCAGACAAGCCGACCGGCAAGCCGTTGCGCGTCCCCATACAGGATGTCTATACAATAACCGGCGTGGGGACTGTCCCGGTGGGCAGAGTCGAGACCGGCACCATGAAGCCCAACGACAAGATAATCGTGATGCCTTCGGGCGCCACCGGCGAGATAAAGTCCATCGAGACGCACCACACCCAGCTTCCGTCGGCCGAGGCCGGCGACAACATCGGGTTCAACCTGAGGGGCATCGAAAAGAAGGACATCAAGAGGGGCGATGTGCTAGGCACGCCTGATGCTCCGCCCCGCGTGGCAAAAGAGTTCAAGGCGCAGATAATCGTCATACACCACCCCACGGCCATCGCACCAGGCTACACGCCGGTGATGCACTGCCACACAGCGCAGGTGGCAGCGACGGTCACCGAGTTCCTCTCCAAGATAAACCCGGCCACCGGCGCCAGCGACGAGGAGAATCCAAAATTCCTCAAGGTCGGAGATTCGGCCGTCGTAAAGATACGCCCCGTCCGACCCACCCCGATAGAGACGTTCCAAGAGTACCCCGAGATGGGAAGGTTCGCGCTGCGCGACATGGGAGCCACCATCGCCGCTGGCGTCGTCAAGGAAATCACCGAAGAGCACAAGCCCTAGGACTTGGCCCGCATAAAGCTTACCAGCACGAGCCTGCAGTTGCTAGACAAGGCGTGCACCGAGGTCATGGGCATAGGCAAGCGCTCCGGCGTGCGCGTAAAGGGCCCGACCCCGCTGCCGGTCAAGAAACTCCACGTGGCCACGCGCAAGTCGCCGTGCGGCAACGGCACCGAGACGTACGAAAAGTGGGAGATGCGCATGCACCGCCGCATAATAGACATCGGCAAGGACGACAAGGTTCTGCGGCAGATGGCCAGGCTCAACATACCCGACGAAGTCCACATGGAGATATCGCTGACATGAGCGAAGAGCCCCTGCCCGAATCGCTCGAGGTGTTTTATTCCTGCCTGCGTTGCGGGACCGATGTCTCCAACGCCGAGCTCAACCGGCTCCCCGAGGTAAAGTGCATATGCGGCTTCCGCGTGTTCACCAAAAAGCGGCCCGCCGTCGTAAAGACCGTCAGGGCCGTCTAGCCCATCTCGGCCTTTTTCCTGTCCCAGCAGGCCCTGCACAACTGCCCCGAGGCCTTCCACTTTGGCTTGGGGTTGTAGCGTATCAGGCCCATCTTCGCGCCGCACGACGAGCAGTGGTTGCGCTTTTGGAAAAAGTCCGATTCCTTCCTGTCAAAGCACTCTTTGCACAGCAGCCCGTCCATGTCCCACTGCCAGCGCGGCTCCCACAGATCCGATATCTTCCTGGTGGTCCCGCACACCTTGCACGGCTGCCTGACTGTGGCCTCGTAGAACTCTTTGGTCTTGTCTACGTGGCAGTCCCCGCACAGCTTGCCCTTTATGTTCCACTCGCGCTTGGGCTTGTGCTTGTGGCCCAGCTCCCTCTTGCACACGGCGCAGTACTCTGGGCCGCCGCCGAACAGGCCGGTCAAGGCGCGCGCCCTCCAGACACGGGCCCGGGCGGCCCTGCCCGTCTAAAAGGATAACCCGGGCCTCGTCCAAGGCGCGCCGCCGGCGTACAGATCGCGCATCGAGACCCGCGGGGAGGACGTGCGCTTGGCGGGCCGCGGGGCTCGCATCTCGGATTTATAAAACGCGCCGTGCGCTGCCGTGGCGGTGGCACGAGAACGGCTCTGCGCGAAGGCCATAACGGGCGCTCTTTCCGGCGTGCAGCGCGTGGTGTCCGTGGCATATGTCAGGCGCGACGACAACTATTGGCTCTTGTTCATAGCTCACTACCGCGACCGCCGGGGCGACATCGCGAGGCAACTGGCCGGCAAGATCGCGCGCGTGGAGAGATCTCCCTCCATGCCGCTCTTGGACGCGCAGATCCGGCACGTTGGTACGGCGCGCACGCCGCCCGAAGCAAAGGTAATCTTCACGAGATGACGCGCTGACGGCCTCGCAGTGCCCAAAGCGTATACAACAAAGGCGCCCATGACTTGCCCGTATACTGGAGCATGCCGACTGGCAGATTGCTGTATCTTGACGGGCGGCGATCTGGATGCGCTACTGGCGTCGATGCCCGAGGGGTGGATGCCGCCACGGATCCAATACGACAATTTAAAACACGCAATGGCACCGACAGGAGAACATCATGGAGAGCATCAATAACGGCGGGGCGCAGTTTGGAGGGATGGACTGAGAATGCCGGTGTTCAGCTACGTGGTGGCCAGGTTCGTGCCGGACATGGTGAAAAACGAGCCTGTCAACGTGGGGATAATGGTGCAAGACTCCCGGACCGGACTAGTGAAAAGCCGATTCGTGAAAAATTTCCGCACTCTGGCCTACAGACACCCCGAGACCGACATTTGGGCACTCGAGGAGATTGTCGGGGCGTTCGACAGAGCGGACGGACCGGAATCGGACGGCTACTTGAGACGTGTCCACGACCACAACAAACACAACTTGCGATTCACGGAACCGCGTGCAGCCGAATCAAACCGAATAGCGGACGCAGTGCAGACTCTGTACTCTAGGCACGTCGGCATAGACAGAGTCCGGCAACGCCGCGCAGCGACTGGAACGCGTCTTGTCAGCCTGATAAAAAAGGAGATCGCCTTGGCGGGCTTTAATGCCGAGCATGTCAAAGTGCGCCCCCGCGTCCGAGGCAAAATAGGGCATTTTACATTCGACTACGGCTTTCAGAACGGCAAAACCGGCGACCTCATGCACTCCATATCCTTTGCAGGCAGGGCGGCCGCTGCGTACAGGGACGCGAAGGCGCTAGCTGTCAGCTTTGAGGACGCGGCTGCCGCCAACGACGGACTTGAGTGCGTGGCGGTAATGCGCCCGCCGGAGAGCGACCGTGATCGACGCGAGTTTTACGCGCCCGCAAAAGGGCACCTGAAAGACAAGAAATGCCTCGTCGTCGACGAGCGCGGAATACGCCCGTCGCTGCTCCGGATACGCAGAAAGACCGAAAGCGACAAGTGAGGGCGCCGCCTGAAACCGCTGCGGCAGGCGCCGGATCAAAAAATCAGCCCAGAATTTCCTGGACGGCCTGTCCCGCATCGACCATGCCGCGCTCTTTTGCAAGGCGCTCGATGGCCCGGTACTGCTCGGGGGTGCAGCACACCGGTATGGTTCTCTTTGCCATGGCCTCCGTCCGGCGCGTCAGTTAATATCGCTTGCGATCGGGCAGAACGCAGCCGCGCCGGCGCCTTCCGTGCCGCCGGAACAGCGGCGTGTTCCGGCCCACCGGCGCGGCCGGAACCGTTTTTAGGCCTACCTCGGGGGCCGCCGCGCATGATCGGCGCGTACGTCCGGCTCAACGCCAAGATGCTGGCCTCGTCTGCGGCCTCGATCCCCAGCTCCGCGTTCATGGCCTCCGTGTTCTCCGGCCTGGAGCCTCACGCGACGGCCACCCTCACCATGCTTTGGGCGTACGCGGCGTGGTACGCCGCGTTCGTGGCGTTCTCTTGCGTGGAAAAGCGCCGAGGCTCCGGCGGGCTGCGCGCGTACTTTGCCGGCATGGGCGCGCCGCTGCTCGCGGGGGAGGCCGTCTACGCGGCGGTGCTGTGGTACTTTTACTACCTGCTGCTGCTGTGGGGGTGGGACGCGCCGACCGCATACCTGCTGGTCAACGCGGCCGCGTACGCCGCGTTCGTGGCGTCGGTCAACGCGGCCGCGAGGCTGGACCTGGCTGGACGGTTTAAATCGCACCGGAGCGCGGGAGCCGCGTGATACCGGGCTGCGCCACCGCGGAGGCCACCTCCGAGTTTGCCCGCTCGTCGGGGGCCCTGCCGGAAAACTACCGCGTCTTTTCCGGGCTGTCGCTCTCCAACGTCGGCGTGGGGACGTACCTCGGCGCCGAGGACGCGGCCACCGACGAGGCCGTGCGGCGGGCAGTCTCGGATTCGGCGCGCTCGGGCATGAACGTCATAGACACGGCGATAAACTACCGCTCGCAGCGCGCCGAGCGCTCGGTGGGCCGGGCCATATCCGATCTTGCGGCCTCTGGGATCCCGCGCGAGTCGCTCTTCGTGAGCACAAAGTCGGGCTACGTCACGGCCGACTCCGAGGAGGGCCTCGGGTTCTGGGAGTACGTGGAGCGCGAGTACGTCTCTGCCGGCCTGATAGGCAGGGGCGAGATCACGCCCCAGTACCACTGCGCCTCCGTAAAGTACCTGGAAGACCAGATAGAGAGGAGCAGGCGGAACCTGGGCCTCGAGTGCATAGACCTTGCGTACCTGCACAACTACGTCGAGGGCCAGTCCGGCTCCGCGGGCGGGGATCGGCTGTCCGAGAACCTCTTTGAGATATTCCAGATGTACGAGCGCAAGCGCGCCGAGGGGGCCATCAAATACTACGGCATGGCTACCTGGGAGTCGCTGCGCGCGGAGCCGGGCAAGGGCCTGCTGGCGCTGGACGAGGCGGTCTCGGCGGCAGAGCGGGCCGGCGGCAGCGGCCACGGGCTGCGGTTCGTGCAGCTGCCGTTCAACATGTACTACGATCAGGCGCTGCTGCGCCGCAACCACGCCGGCGGCACCGAATCTGCCCTGCAGGCGGCGGAGCGCCTCGGCGTGGGCGTGTTCGCGAGCGTGCCGTTCATGCAGGGCCGCCTGCTCTCGGCCGGCACCATGCCGGAGTTCGGCGACCTGCCGCCCAACCTCCGGGCGCTCCAGTTCGTGCGCTCGGCGCCGGCCGTCGTGGCCCCGCTAGTGGGCCACAAGGACGCGGCGCACGTCTCGGACAACTGCCGCATAATGGGCGTGCCGCCCATGGGGGCAGAAGAGTTCGGCCCGCTGGTGAAAAGGCTCGTCTCGTAATGCCTAAATAGAAACCGCCGCGCGAGCCCGCCGTTGCCCGTCGATCCGGTCTGCGGAATAGAGCTGGACGAGGATCTTGCCATGGTGCACGAGCACGGCGGCGCAAAGTACTACTTTTGCTGCAACGGGTGCAGGCGCATATTCGTCAAAAAGCCCGGCAAGTGGAAGCGCTAGCGGAGCTTTCTTGCCCCCTTCGATCCGGAGGCGCACTGCCCGCACAGCATCCTCTTGAAGAGCAGCATCCTGCGCTCCCAGAACGCGCAGTTCCTGCAGACGGTCTTTTCGCACGCGCCGCACCTGTGGCCGTGGCCGCCGCGGAACCTGGCCCCGTGGTGTATGCCGCCGCACGAGTTGCACAGGGCGGCCTTTTTGGAGATCTCCGAACCGCACACGCTGCACTTTCCGAGATCGCCGGAAAAGGCCACGGCGCGCGAGCCGTCGGTGACCACCGCGCAGCCGTACTTTGTGCTCAGGAACGAGACGCTTGCCGCCACTACGGGCAGCCGGGCCTGCCTTGCGTCGGTAAACCGCACGTCCCTGGCCGAGATGGTGCACTTTTTCCTGTACGTGACGTTGTTTCTGCCCTTCCACGAGACCTCCCTTTCGTACATGCGGGCCAGGATGCCGGCCGCCGCGCTCTTGGCCTCATCCATCCTGCCCTCGAACGGGGGCCTCTCCAGCGGCGCCTGCGCCTCCGGCTCCGGCGCGTCGGGCCCGGCCCGGCCGACCGCGCCGATTATCCAGTCGTCGACCGGCCTTCCGCGCGAGTCGAGCATCAGCTCCACGCCGCGCTCGTGCACCGAATGGATCCTGTACGTGGACGAATCAAAGTCGCGGTCGACGTCGGCCTTTAGGATGTACACCGGCTCCAGGCGCACCGCCTCCACCCTTATGCGCGCCAGCTCCGAGGGCGGCGATGGGTGGCTCTGCATGTCCGGCACGATGCCGCCCACCGCGCCGCGCACCTCCTCCTCTGGGGCCGCCGGAAAATAGCCGACCGGCTGGTGGCCGTCGCGCACCAGCCTGATGCGGGCCGAATCGGCCAGGTCTGCAAGCTGCGCGTGCCCGTAAAGCTCGATGGAGGCGCCGGGGAACTCTTTTGCGCACCTGACAGCGTCCGCCGAGTACCTGCCGGTCGTGACCACTATGCCCCTGACGGCGCCCTCCGAGACCATCGCCGCGTACAGTTTCTGCACCACGGGCCTGCCCACCGTGCCACGCCAGTGCTTGCATTCGACTACTGTCTTTTCGCCCGAGGGCCCGCGGACGAGCAGGTCCACCCCGCCGTCGCGCACCCCGCCGCGCACCTCGACGCGGCCCATTCCCGCCCTCTCGAATATGCGGGCGCACAGGTGCTCAAACTCCCTCCCGTCCATCCCGTCGAGGTGCACGTTTTCGTACGCCAACGGGCAGCTCGGGCGCCTGTCCATATAAACCCGGATTGGGAGTCAGAGCGGGAAACGGCCGCACATCCTGCAAAAGCCCGACGCGGGGTGCCCGCAGTCGGGGCACCCGCCGGCCACCCGCTCGTAGGAGATGCCCCTCCTGGCAAACTCCTCGTAATAGTACAGCGATTCCCTGCTGCGTATGCGCACCCCCCTGGCGAGGGCAGCGCGCGCCCCGGCGGCAAACTCGGCGTCGCTGTACTCCGATTCGAGCGCCCCGGCGATCGAGGCCGTCCCGGCCCCGTCCTGCATGGGCGTCTTGGGCCTGTCCAGTATCCGGGCGGGCAGCGCCCCCCCGAAGGCCTCGCGCAGCACGGCCTTGCCCCGCCCGCCGCGCACGTGCAGGCGCGGCTCTATCGCGGAGGCCGCCTCCCGCACCTCCACGTCCATGAACGGGGCGCACGCCCTCATCCCCAGCGCCCCGGCTATCCTGCCGGCCGGAAAGCGCATGCCGGCAGCCAGGCGGCGCAGCTGGGCCCCGAGCTCGCGGGGGCGCGCGCGCTCCAGGAAGCGGTACCCGGCGAACAGCTCGTCGGCGCCGTCGCCGGTGAGCAGCGCCGAGGCGCCCCGTTCTCTGGCGCCCTCGAAGAGCAGCTGCATGGCCGACATGTTGCGTATCTCGATGTCGTTGAAGTTTCTCAGCGCCCCGACGGTGCGGCGCGCGGCCCGCAGGAGGTCCGCCGCGCCCGCCCGGACAACGACGTGCCTTATGCCGATGTGCTCGGCGGCCTCTCTGGCGAACCCGGCGTCGGGCGCGCCGCACGCGTCCAGCGTGTACCCCACCGGATCGCTGTCGCGCACGCACCACGCCGCTATGCTGCTGTCCAGCCCGCCCGAAAGGGCCACGTCGGCGGGGCAGCACCTGCGCGCCGCCGACTCCACCGCGGCAGATACGGAGCGCGCGTCCACGGCCTTTTCCGGCGCGCGCTGGTATATAGCGTAGGCGCCGCAGACTACTTAAGGGCCGCCGGGGGCGCGCGGCCCGTGGAGATAACGCCGGTCAACTACCGGCTCGAGTTCGAGCCGGACTTGAAGCGCGCCAAATTCTCCGGCTCCGAGGTGCTCACCGCCGATGCCGGCGGGCGCGCCGGCCCGTTCTGGCTCCACTCCGCGGAGCTGGACGTATCCTCGTGCTCCGTCCGCCAGGGCGGCGAGCAGATACCCTGCAGCTTCCGCGCCGACCCAAAGTCGGAAAAAATACACGTCTCGCCCCGGCGCCCGGTGCGCGGCAGGTTCGAGCTGCACTTGCGCTTCGAAGGGATCCTCAACGACAGGCTGCTCGGGTTCTACCTGAGCCGGTACCGGCAGAAGGGCGTGGAGCAGCGTATGGCCACCACGCAGTTCGAGGCGGCAGACGCGCGCCGGGCGTTCCCCTGCATAGACGAGCCGGCCGCCAAGGCCACCTTCGACATATCGATATCCGCGCCAGAGGGCCTCGAGGCCGTCTCCAACATGCCGGTGGCCTCGCGCCGCAAAAAAGGGGGCAGGACGGTGCACCGCTTCGAGACCACGCCGGTCATGTCCACGTACCTGGTGTACTTGGCGGTGGGCCGCTTCGAGCAGGTCTCGGCGCGCCACGGAAAGGTGCGCGTGCGCGTCCTGACGGTTCCGGGCAACGGGGAGCGGGGCCGCTTCGCGCTGCGCCTCGCTGTCAGGCTCTTGGCAGAGTACGAAAAATACTTCGGGATAAAGTACCCGCTGCCAAAGCTGGACCTGCTGGCCGTGCCAGACTTTGCGGCCGGCGCGATGGAGAACTGGGGCGCCATCACGTTCCGCGAGACGCTGCTCTTGTACGACCCAAAGACGTCGTCCTCGCGCACGCGGCAGCTGATAGCCGAGGTGGTCTCTCACGAGCTGGCGCACCAGTGGTTCGGCAACCTGGTGACCATGGAGTGGTGGAACGACCTGTGGCTCAACGAGAGCTTTGCCACGTTCATGGCCACAAAGTTCGTAGACAAGCTGTACCCGGAGTGGGACCTGTGGGACCAGTTCCTCGAGGACGCGATGAACACGGCCATGGACCTGGACGCGCTCGAATCGACGCACCCCATAGACGTGGAGGTAAAGAGCCCCGCGCAGATACGCGAAATATTCGACGCCATATCTTACGACAAGGGCGGGTGCATACTGCGGATGCTGGAGCGCCACGTGGGCGAGCCAAAGTTCCGGCGCGGCCTGCGCGAGTACCTGCGCCGGTTCCGGTACGGCAACGCCTCGGGCGACGACCTGTGGCGCGCCATCGGGCGCGCCTCGGGCTCGTCGGTGCTCCCGCTGGTGCGCGGCTGGCTGGAGCGGCCCGGCTTTCCGCTCGTCGAGGCGCGCCAGTCCGGCCCGCGCGTGACACTCTCGCAGCGCAGGTTCCGCCTCCTGCCGGGCCGCGCGGGCGGCACCTGGCAGATACCCGTAGAGGTCGCCGGGCGCAGGATACTGCTCAAGGAAAAGTCGCGCGCGCTGCGCGCGCCGCGCCACTCCGACGTGCTGCTCAACCCGGGCAGGCACGGGTTCTACCGCGCAAAGTACGACGGCGGCATCATGCTGGACCTCAAGATGCTCGCCGACTCCAAAAAGATGCCGCACGTGGACCGCTGGGCCGTGCAGAACGACCTGTACGCTCTCTGCCTGGCCGGGCAGGCGCGCGTGGGCGAATACCTCGACTTTGCCGACGCGTGCCTGGGGGACGCCTCGCCGCTGGTCGCCGGCGACGTCTCGCGCAACCTGTATTCTGCGTACATGGCCTGCTTCGGCGAGCCGTGGGCAGAGGCCCTCAGGGCGTACGCGCGCATACACGCCTCCAAGTCGCTGGCCAGGCTCGGCTGGGAGCCGCGCAGGGGCGAAAGGCAGACCGAGGCGCTGCTGCGCGCCTCGCTGATACCGATGCTGGCCCGCCTGGGGGACGCGCGCGTCGCCGAGCGAGCGCAGGGCCTGCTCGGGCCGCTGCTGCGGGGCAGGTCGGGACTCCACCCGGACCTGCACGAGCCGGTCATGTCCGCCGCCGCGTGGGCCGGCGGCAGGGGCATGCACGCCGGCCTGGAGCGCGCCCACCGGCGGGCCGGCACGCAGGAGCAGAAGGTGCGGGTGCTCTCGGCGATGTGCTCGTTCGGCGACGCCGGGCTGCTGCGGCGCACGCTGGACTTTTCGCGCACGCCCGAGGTGCGCTCGCAGAACATGCACCTGCCCGTCATGCGCGTGGCGGCAAACCCGCGCGGCAGAAAGGTGCTCTGGCCGTGGGTCAGGAAGCACTGGACCGAGCTGTCCGGCAAGGTGGGCCGGGGCAACCCGCTGCTGGCCCGCGTGGTCTCCAGCGTGGGCACGGCCTCGGGGCCGGAGGACGAGGCGCGGGTGCGCAGGTTCTTCAAGTCCCACCCGGTGCCGGGCACCGAGCGGGCCCTCGAGCAGGCGATGGAGAGGATGCGCGCCAGGGCGCGCCTGCGCGAGTCGGCCAAAAGGGAGTTTGGCGCGTGAGGCGCAAGCTCGCCGCGGCCGCCGTGGGGGCCGTGCTCGCAGTCTCGGCGGCCGCCGTGCTCGTGCCGCCCGACGACTCTGCGTACAGGGAGGCGTTCGACCTGGACGCCGTGTACCGGGACGGGACCATACGCGTCACGTTCGTGGACCGCACCGGGGAGGCCGGAAGGGCGGTGCTCGAGGTGCTGGGCATGCGCGAATCGTTCCAGCGCGAGTTCTCCGGCTCGTTCGAGGCCGACGTGCCCTACGGGCAGCCGCCGCAGCTGGGCTGGAAGGTCTCGCCGGTGACAGTCGCCGTCGAGCACCCAGATCTGGGGCGCGTGGGGGTAAAGACCGAGGTACGGGGGCCCGGCGAGCCCCCCAAGGCCCTCGTGTTCGGGCCCCTGTGATCGGAAAAAAGGTCAGTTGCACATTGTAGGCATTCTGGCGGCCAGATCGTCTCCCATGTACGCGTCGGACGAGCCGTCCGGCGCGGTGCAGTTGTACGTGATGGTCCTCTGGTTGGTCTCTTTGTTGACGTCTATCTGCAGCGAGTTTTCGCCGTCGGGCGTCGAGAGGCGGAAGCCGTAGTCGAAGCCAAAGTCGTCCAGCCGCTTTTCGTATTCGGGGTGCCTTTCGACAAAGGCCGCCGTCTCGGGCAGCGCCATGAATCCTGCCTCCATGTCGGCCCCGCTCTCCTCCATCATCTCGTTCATCGCGTTGATCTCGTCTGCCATCTCGATGAACGGGGCCGCAAAGTACGCCACCACGGCCACGCCGGCCGCGGCGAGCACCACGATCGCGGCCGCCACGCCTATGAGCACCTTGAACGCTGTTCTCATGGCTTTACCTGCCGTGTCGGTATATAACGGCCATGACAGATTTATTGCGGCTGGGGGGGGCCCGCGCCCGTGAAGGAACTGGCAGACGGCGTGCGCCGGGGGCAGCGACGCGACGTCGCGCGCGCCATATCGGTGATGGAGGACGACCCGCGCGGCGCGCGCGCCCTGCTGCGGCGCATATTCCCGGAGACGGGCCTCGGGGGGATCGTGGGCATAACGGGGCCGGCCGGCGCCGGCAAGAGCACACTCATAGACCGGCTCTCCGTCGAGATGAAAAAATCCGGCGCCAACCCCGCCGTGCTGGCCGTCGATCCGTCCAGCCACGTGACCGGCGGGGCGGTCTTGGGCGACCGCACGCGCATGTCCGATTCGACGGATTCGGGCACGTACATACGCAGCATAGCCACGCGCGGCTCGGCCGGCGCGCTGGCCCGCTCCGTGCGCAACAGCGCCCGGATACTGGAATACGCCGGCTTCGATCCGGTCATAATCGAGAGCGTCGGCGCCGGCCAGACCGAGATCGCCATATCGGAGATAGCCGACGCGGTCGCCGTGGTCTTCACGCCGCACACCGGCGACAGCATACAGGCGCTCAAGGCGGGCCTGACCGAGATAGGCGACGTGTACGTGGTCAACAAGTCCGACCTGCCCGGCTCGTCGAGGCTTTACGATTCGGTGCGCGAGTACGTCGGGGGGAAGGGCGGCGCCGAGGTGGTGCGCGCCTCGGCCAAAAAGGGCACCGGGATATCGGATCTCGCCTCGCTGCTCCTCAAGATGTCGTCGGACAGGCGCGGCGGGCGCGATCCGGACAGGCTGGTATCGGAGGTGCGCGACATCGTTTTAAGCAACCTTTCAGAGAGGGTCGACGGCATGCTGGCCTCCAAAGAGTGCGCGAGGCACATCGAGGGCGTGCGCTCGCGCAAGCTGGATCCGATGACCGCCGCCGAGCGCGTCACGAGGGCCGTGCTGGGGTGATCCGTTGGGGCCGGTCACAGATTCGGGCATACCCGTAAAGAGGATATACCGAAGCCCAAAGGGCGAGGACGCCGGCAGGTACCCGTTCACGCGCGGCATACACAGGGGCATGTACCGCGACCGGCTCTGGACGATGCGGCAGTACTCGGGGTTCGGCGACGCGGCCCTGACGCGCGAGCGCTTCAAGTTCATGCTGGACAAGGGCCAGACGGGCCTGAGCATGGCCTTCGACCTGCCCACGCAGATAGGCCACGATCCCGACTCGGAGCGGGCCGAGGGCGAGGTCGGCCGGGTCGGCGTCTCCATAGGCTCCGTAAAGGACATGATGACCGCCTTCGACGGCATACCGCTGGGCAGGGTCAGCACGTCCATGACGATAAACTCGACGGCCTCTACGCTGCTGGCCTACTACGTGGCCGTCGGCCGCTCGCAGGGATTTGAGGGCTCGCAGCTGCGCGGCACCACGCAGAACGACATCCTCAAAGAGTACATCGCGCGCAACACGTACATCTACCCGCCCCGCCCGTCGATGCGCCTCATAGGCGACATGATAGAGTACTGCGCGAGGGAGGTGCCGCAGTGGTACCCCGTCTCCATATCGGGATACCACATGCGCGAGGCCGGCTGCACCGCCGTCCAGGAGGTGGCGTTCACGCTGGCAAACGCGATAGCCTACATCGAGACGTGCCTGGAGCGCGGCCTAAAGATAGACGACTTTGCGCCGCGGCTCTCGTTCTTTTTCTGCTGCACCATCGAGTTCTTCGAGGAGGTGGCAAAGTTCCGCGCGGCCAGGCGCGTGTACGCAAAGATACTGCGCGAGCGGTTCGGCGCCCGCAAGCCGCGCTCGATGCAGCTAAAGTTCCACACGCAGACCAGCGGGGAATCGCTGACCGCGCAGCAGCCGGACAACAACGTGGTGCGCGTGGCCATCCAGACGATGGCCTCGGTGCTGGGCGGCACGCAGTCGCTCCACACCAACTCGCGCGACGAGGCGCTCGCGCTGCCCACCAAGGAATCGGCAAAGATAGCTTTGCGCACGCAGCAGATAGTGGCGCACGAGAGCGGCATAACAAAGACGGTCGATCCGCTGGCCGGCTCGCACTACATGGAGGATCTGTGCTCCCGCGTGGAGGAGGGCGTCTGGCGGTACCTGCGCAGGATAGACCGGATGGGCGGCTCGGTGCGGGCCATCGAGCGCGGCTTTTTCCAGTCCGAGATACGGGCCAACGCCTACAGGCTCAAAAAAGAGGCCGACGAGGGCTCGCGCGTGCTAGTCGGGGTCAACAAGTACGCGGAACAAGAAGAGCAGCCAAATCTGCTCCGCATAGACGCCTCGGTGGAGCGCGCGCAGCGCCGGGCCATGAAGGAGCTGCGCTCGGGGCGCGACGGCAAAAAGGCCGAATCGGCGCTCTCGAAGCTTGCCTCGGCCGCCGAGGCCGACGGCAACCTGATGCCTGCCATAATAGGGGCGGCCGGCGCGTACGCCACGACCGGCGAGATAAGCGGGGCGCTGCGCGGCGTGTTCGGCGAGTACAGGCCGCGCGAGGTCTTTTAGGGATATATGGGGCCCGGCCGGCGCGCCCGCGTGAAGCTGGATCACGTGGCCATCGCCGTGGAGAACCTCGAAGAGGCCGCAAAGGCGTACTGCTCGGCGCTGGGCACCTCGGACGTAAAGTACGAGACCGTCGAATCCGAGGGCGTGCGCCTTGCCATATTCAGGCTGGAGGAGGGCCGCCTGGAGCTGATGCAGCCTCTTTCCGGAGACGGGCCCATCGCCGACTATCTCCGGAAGCGCGGCCCCGGCATACACCACGTGGCGCTGCAGACCCCCGACGTCGACGCCGAGGCAGAGCGCATGTCCGGATCGGGCGTGCGCCTCATCGGGGGCGTGCGCGACGGCTCCGAGGGCACCCGGATAGCCTTCGTCCACCCAAAGTCGCTGTGCGGGGTGCTAGCCGAGCTGTGCTCGCCGCCCGAACATTGTTAACTTACATTGTTTGCTCGGCCTTTATTACCGCCGCGACGTACCGTATCCAATGAGAAAAACGACGATGGCGGCGCTGGCAGCCGTCGCGGCGGCCGCTGCCGCCGGCGGCGCGCTGGCGACCGATTCTTACGCAGAGCACGAGGCGTGCCCGGCTTGGTCCGAGCAGGACGAAGCAGAGGCGGATCTGATCTTCGATCAGATCGACGAGGTCATGGCCGGGTACGGGTTCGTATACCAAGAGCCGGAACTGTCCGAAGTGCAGGAGGCAGCGCTGGAGCAGGCCGTATCGGAACTTGAGGCGAGGCTCGAAGAGCGCATGCCCGAGGCCGGCTACTGGGGCGCCCCGACCCCGGAGCAGGCAGCCGAGATGGCGGCGCTGTACGCCGAGGCCGAGGCCGAGTACGAATCGCTTCTGGCAGAGTACGGATTCGTAATCGAAATACCGGAGCTCTCAGAGCAGGACGCCGAAAGCATGGACGCCGAGCTTGAGCCCCTCTACGATCGGCTCGACGCCCTGGAAGGCGGATGCGAGGCCCACTCGGCCGCAGATGATCTGGTGCACGATCAGATCGACGAGGTCATGGCAAGATACGGGTTCGTATACGAGGAGCCGGACCTGTCCGAAGAGCGGGAGGCCGCGCTCGACTCCGAGCTAGACGAGCTGTGGTCCGAGACGGAGCGCGCGGCCTTGTCCGGATACGACGGGTACTCTGTGCCGACTCCCGAGCAGGCGGCCGAGCTGGCGCGCCTGTACGCCGAGGCCGGGGCCGCAGAAGAGCGGATACTGCGCGGGTACGGGTTCGTAATCGAGACGCCCGATCTCTCCGAGCAGGACGCCGAAAGGCTACGGGCCGAGCTCGAGCAGCTCTACGAGCAGCTGCACGATTCGGAGCGGCCGCACTGACAGGCGCCCCGCTTTTTTTTTCTTTCACAACATTGTTATTCGCCGGGCAGGCCGCGCAGCGCGTGGCGTCCGGGTACCGAGATCGCATATTCATGCGCAAGGACGTCATACTGAAACTGGCAGAGTACGGGAGGCTAAACCAGACGCGCCTGTTCAACTACTGCGGGCTCAACTCTTCGAAGCACCGCGACATACTCGACGGCCTGGAGCAGAAGGGGTTCATATCAAAGACTGTCTCGGGGGAGGCCGGCTCGCGCACGACGGTCTATTCGGTCACGCCAAAGGGGCTGGAGTTTTGCGCCCGCGTGCTGGAGCCGTACGAGCAGATGTTCCCGAGGGATAACAATGTTACATAGGGATTTTAACCGGCGCCCCGATCCGGAGCGCGTGTCCAAAGAGAGCGCCGGCATAGCCGAGATAGCAGAGAGGCTCATAATGCACATGGATCGCAGCAGGCGCCTGTACGTGCTGCTCATCGTGGCCTCGTTCGCCTCGGCCATCACGTCCATGGCGTTCATGGGCCTCATGCTGGCGCCCGGAGGCGTGCCGGCGACCGGCCCCGATTACGAGTTCTACCCCGACATCGCAGGCGATCCGTCCCTGTACCCGGGAGGCGGCCTGCTCGGCTCTTACGAGGGGACGTTCGAGGGCAGGCTCCTTGGCGAGGCCGACGGCTCTGCCGGCCCGTATTACGGCGAGTTTGTCGGCTCTTTCGGGGGCCGGGAGGCGGCCATGTCCGGCGAGTTCTCCGGCTCTTTCGACGGCCGGTTCGAGTACTTTGGCGACGGCATGGGCTCGGACTCGTTTGGCATGTACGAGGGGACGTTCGAGGGGGCGTTCCGCGGGGCGTTCTACGGCATGGAGGATCCCGACGGGTTTGCAGGCTTGCTGGAGCGCGACGAGGCAGGATACGAGGTGGTGTACATTCCAGAATACGACGGCACGCCGCTGTTCCTGGCCTCGGACGGGGACGGGCCGCCCACCGACATCACGTCCGCCTTGGCGGGGTTCCTCGGCGCGATGGCCGGCATCTCGCTGCTGGTGCTGTACGTGGGCCTGCGCGAATCGATGTTCTACTCGGACTGGGCGCCTAGGTTCAAGAGGTTCAGGGAGCAGCGCGAGCAGATAGAGCGGGACTTGGAATCTACTCCATCATCCTGAGCGTGTCAGAGGCCGTTATTATGCCGGTTATGCGGGCGCCCTTTGAGACTAGGATGCACTTTGAGTACCTGATGAGGGGGACCAGCACGTTGGCCGGGGTGCCGTGATCGACTACCGGCGGCACCGGATCCATGATGTCCGAGACGCGCGTCTTTTTCAGGTCCGAGCCGCCCGAATCGGAGAGGTGCCGCAGTATCCCGTCCTCCGAGACGATGCCGACCGGATCGGGGCCGTCGAAGACGGGCATCTGGCTTATGGACATGGCGCGCATCTTTTCTATGGCCTCCTGCAGGGTGCTGTCCTGCGAGGTCTTTGCCACGTCGGTGCTGCAAAAGTCGCCGGCCGTGTGCGACGAGGATTCGCCCTCCATCCTGGCTAGCGCGTCGAACACGCGCCTGGCAGTCTCGTAGCTGGGCCTGCTGCGGCCCGACTCTATCTGGTTTATCATGGATGTGCTCACGCCGGCAGCCGAGGCCAGCTTTTTCTGCGTGGCCCCTATCCGGGTGCGTATCTCGCGTATGGTCTCTATGCGGGGGAGCATGCGGCCTGCCCCCGTCGGGGGCGCTTAAAATGCTACCCGAGGGCCGCCTGGGCCGCGGCGACCACCGCGGTCGGTATCCTGTACGGCGAGGCGCTCACGTAGTCCAGGCCCGCCGAGTGGAAGAATTTCACCGAGGCCGGATCGCCGCCGTGCTCGCCGCACACGCCGATCTCCATGCGGCGCGCCCCGCGGCCCGCCGAGACGGCCTCGGCGACAAGGCTGCCCACCCCCTCCTCGTCTATGGTCTGGAACGGGTTGCGCTCCAGTATGCCGTCCTCGAGGTACCTGGACAGGAACTTGGCCTCGGCGTCCTCCCTGCTAAAGCTGAACACGGCCTGCGTGAGATCGTTGGTGCCAAAGCTGAAAAACTCCGCGTCCCGCGCCAGCCTGCCGGCCGTCGCGCACGCGCGCACCACCTCTATCATGGTGCCAAAGCTCACGTCAAGGCGCACGCCGCGCTCGGCCTCGGTGCGCGCCCGGGCTTTCTCGTACATTTCCTTGACGCGCCCCAGCTCCTCTGAGGATCCGACCTGCGGCACCATTATCTGCGGCATGACGCTCACGCCCTTGGCCGCGCAGTCGGCCGCGGCCTCGAGTATGGCGCGTATCTGCATCTCGTATATCTCGGGGTACGTGATCCCCACGCGCACGCCTCTGTGGCCCATCATCGGGTTGGTCTCTGCAAGCTCGGCGGCCCTCTTTTGCAGCGCCCTGTCCTTGGCCGAGGCGGGCCCGCCCGGCGACGGGAGGAACTCGTGGAGCGGCGGATCCAGGAGGCGCACGGTCACGCGCCTGCCGCGCATGACCGAGAACATCTTGGCAAAGTCGCGCTTCTGTAGGCGCTCCAGCTTTGCGAGTATGGAGCGCCTGGACTCTTCGTCGGCGGCCATTATCATGTCCCTGAACGGCTCTATGCGGTCGCTGTCGTTGAACATGCGCTCGGTCCTGCACAGGCCTATCCCCTCGGCGCCGTACTTTAGCGCCCTTTCGGCCATCTCGGGCGTGTCGGCGTTGGCCCGCACGCCAAGCTTTTTGGCCTCCGACGCCCAGCCCAAGACCGTCTCGAAGTCCTCGGTCATCTTGGGCCCGACCGTCTTTATGCGTCCCCTGTACACGGCGCCGGTGCTGCCGTCTATCGTTATGGTCTCGCCGTCGCGTATCCGCGTGGCCCCCGAGGCGCCGCGCCCGCCTATCTTCAGGCCCGCGCACCCGACTATGCAGGGCATGCCCATGCCCCTGGCCACGACGGCCGCGTGCGAGGTCTTGCCGCCCCTGCTGGTCAGCACGCCCTTTGAGGCGAAAAAGGCGGGCACATCCTCCGGCTTTGTCTCCTCCCTGACCAGTATGACGCTCTCGCCGGCCTCTCCCAAGCTGACCGCCCTTTCGACGTCGAACGTGGCCCTGCCGCTGGCAGCGCCCGGCGAGGCGGCGATTCCGGAGACCATCTCTTCGGCCGACTTTGCCGCGCGCGGATCCAGCGTGTCGTGTAGCAGCTGCTCAAGCTGGTCTGCGTCCAGCCTCAGGAGGGCCTCTTTCCTGCTGATCATCCTTTCGGAGACCATGTCAACGGAGGTGCGCACCGAGGCCGCCGCGTTCATCTTGGCCCTGCGCGTCTGCAGCAGGTAGAATTTGCCGCGCTCGACGGTGAATTCGATGTCCTGCGGCTCGCGGAAGTGCCTTTCCAGCCTCTTGCACGTGCGCACCAGCTCGGCGTACGGACCCGGCATGGAAGATTCCATCTCCTGCACGGGCCGCGGCGTGCGCACGCCCGCCACCACGTCCTCGCCCTGCGCGTTGACCAGGTACTCGCCGAACAGCCCCGGAGTGCCGTCGCCGGGGTTGCGCGTGAACACCACGCCGGTGGCGCTGTCATCGCCCATGTTGCCGAACGCCATGGCCACGACGTTGACCGCGGTGCCGTCGGCGGTCTCGGGGCCTATGCCGTTCATCCTCCTGTAGACGACGGCCCTTTCGCCCGACCAGCTCTCAAAGACCGCCTTTATGGCCAGTTCCAGCTGGGCGCGCGGCTCGGACGGGAAGTTTTTTCCGTGGCGCGCATAGACGCGCATGTATTCTTCGACCACCCGCCTGAGCGAGCCCTCGTCCAGCTGCGCATCGTCGCTGACGCGCTGCCTTTTTTTGGCTGCCGAAAGGGCCGCCTCGAACTCCTCGTCGGGCAGCCCAAAGACCACTTTGCCGAACAGCTGCGCGAACCTGCGGTAAGAATCCCACGCGAACCTGCCGCCGCTCGCTTTGGCCAGTCCTTCGACGGTTCTTTCGTTCATGCCAAGGTTGAGTATGGTATCCATCATGCCGGGCATAGAGACGGCCGCCCCGGATCTGACCGAGACGAGCAGTGGATCGGCCGCCGACCCCCACGACTTGCCCGTCTCCTTTTCGAGCTGCGCGATGCCGCCCATCACCTTGCCCATCAGGGCCGGCGGCAGCCTTTTGCCGGCCTCGTAGTACTTTTTGCAGACCTCGGTCGTTATGACGAAGCCGGGCGGCACGTTCAGCCCCATCTGGGTCATCTCGCAGAGGCCCGCGCCCTTGCCCCCCAAGAGCCGCCTGTCGGCCGGATCGCCGTCCCTGTACGAGTACAGCATGTCCGCCTGCCCCGGGGCCTTTCTTGCGCGCGTGCTCGGCATCCGGGCCCCTGCCCCATCGGCCACGGCCTGCGCCTCGGGTACTGAAAGCGGCCGGCCCCTGCAGAGCACCTTGCCCATGACCCTGCTCTGGAAGTTGGAGCACATGAAGCACATGAGGAACTGGGCCCGCTCTTCGAGCACCGGGCACTGCACGTACTCTTTCTTCATCCTGCGCAACATCTTGGGGCTGACGCCCTTTATGCTCAGCTTGCCCTTTTCGTCGGCCATGCCGGCCTCGCGCAGCCTCTCCTTGACCCGGAGGGGGATCTTTTGGCGCTCTTCGGTGGAGTGTATCTCCACTTCAAACTTGTACGACGGTTCATCCGACACGCGGCGCGCCCCCCGGGGGCGTGATTTATTGCTATGGACGCGGGTTAGCCATTTATAGCGATCGCGCGGGCCCCGCGCGCATGGGCGTGCTGGAGGGCCTCGTCATAGCGATAATAGTGGTGACGGGCGCGTACGTCGGGTACAACGTCTGGCAGGACTGGCTACACGAGCCGGCCGAGGCGCACGCGGTGCCCTGGCCGGAGCCGGATCCCGCGAAGCCGGTGCCCCGATCGTACCACTAGTTTAATATTGTTAGATCGCCGCGCGCGCGCAATCTTGCTGGCCATATTCGATGTGGAGGGCGTCTTGTTCGACGCCGAGTACCTACCCATACTCGCAGAAGAGGTGGGCAAGGAGGCCGAGATCTGGGAGATCACGCGCAGGGGCATCGCCGGCGACATCGACTGGGAGCGGGGGCTACGCGAGCGCGTCGATGCGCTGCGCGGCATGGACTACGAGACTTGCGTGCGCGTGGCAGACGGCCTGCCGGTCATGACCGGCGCGCGCAAGGCCTGCTCGGCGCTGCGGCGCGCCGGCTGGAAGACGATGGCGGTCTCCGGCGGCTTTACCATAATGACCGACAGGCTGCAGCGCGAGCTGGAACTCGACCACGTGTACTCAAACGAGCTGGTCTTCGAGGACGGCCGCCTGCAGGGCGTGCGGGTTGGGGTCGGCGCCGACAAGGCGGCGCCCGCGCGCGAAAAGATGGAAGAGTGGGGCGTGCGCCCACAAGAGACGGTCGCCGTGGTGGACGGGGCCAACGACGTAGAGCTGCTGCGCATGTGCGGGCTGGGCATCGCCTACAGGGCCCAAGACGTGGTCAAGGATCTTGCCGACGCGGTGCTCGAGGAAAAGGATCTGTCCGGCATACTGCCGATAATAAGCGGGTACTACCGGATACGCCCGCCGCTGGCATGACGCTGCAGGTGGCGCCGGTCCGGATGGGCCCGGTCTCGGAGGGCGACGACATCGCGTCCATGATGCTGGAATCGGCGGACGTGCGCGACGGCGACATACTGGTGGTCTCGCACAAGATAATATCGAAGCAGGAGGGCCGCACGGTGAGGCTCTCGGATGTGCGCCCCTCGCGGCTTGCCTCGGGCATCGCATCGGCGTACGGCAAGGATCCGCGCGTGGTGGAACTGGTGCTCTCCGAGGCCGACCGCATAGTCCGGATGGGCCACGGCGTGCTGATAACGCGCACGCGCCACGGGCTGGTGTGCGCAAACTCGGGGGTCGACGAGAGCAACGCGGGGCCTGGCGCCGCGGTGCTGCTGCCACTCGATCCGGACGGCTCGGCCCGGCGCCTGCGGCTGCGTGTGCGCGAGCTGTCGGGCGCCTCGGTGGCCGTGCTCGTATCGGACACGTTCGGCAGGCCGTTTCGGATGGGCCAGACCGACTGCGCCGTAGGGGCCTCGGGCATGGAGCCGCTGCTGGATCTCCGGGGTTCGGAGGATTCGTACGGCAGGCCCCTGCGCTCGTCGGTGACGGCCGTGGCAGACCAGGTCTGCTCGGCCGCCGAGCTGGTCAGGCCAAAGTCGGGCGGTGTGCCGGCGGCCGTCGTGCGGGGCGTGGCGGTCTCGGGCGACGCGCCGGCCTCGTCGGCGCTGCGGCCCGCCGGCCAGGATCTTTTCCTCTAGTCTATGGCGCACTCTGTGGGAGCGTCGCCGCACAGGCAGGGCCGCTTCGAGTCGTCCCCGTCCAGCGAGCACGACGTGCTGGCCCCGCCTCCGCACGAAGGGCATGGCTCGTCCATGCACCGTGCTCGCCGAATGGGGATTTAACGAGAGGCGATGGCCGCCAGCATGGCCGCTATGCGGGCCGCCGCGGCGGCAGTCGAGCCGTTGTCCTGCGGCGGGCACAGCTCGACTATGTCGGCGCCGGCTATGCGGGCCCCGCCCATGGCGCGCACCATCGCGAACAGCTCGCGCGGGGTCAGGCCCTCCGGCTCGGGATTCCCCACGCCGGGGGCGAACCCGGGGTCCAGCACGTCTATGTCGAAGCTGGCGTATACGCTGCCAAAGCCCGAGATCCACTCCTTCAAGAGACGCGGGCCCTCGCCGTCGCGCACCTGCGCGTCGGTAACGCACCGGATCCCGCTCTCCTTGAGGAACTCGGCCTCTTCTGCGGCGCACGCGCGGCCCCCCACGTGCAGCACGGAGCCGGCGCCGCGCTCCTCGACTATCCTGCGCAGGTACGAGGCGTGGCTGAGGCGCGCCCCGGCAAGCGAGTCGCGCAGGTCGTAGTGGGCGTCGAACACCACGTACCCCGTGGATTCGGGGAACGCCATGTACGATCCGAGCGTTATGAGGTGCTCGCCCCCGAAGAACAGCACGGGCCGCTTGGCCGAGACCTCGCCGGCCACCCTGCCGACCATCTGCAGCATCTGCTCGGCGTCGACGGTGTGCGCCAGGTTGCCCATGTCGTCTATGGGGATCGATTCGAGGTCGGCCCCCAGCTCCGGGAAGAACACCTCGATGTTGTTCAAAGAGTCGCGCAGCGCGTCGGGGCCGAACCTACAGCCGGGCCTGTAAGAGTGCGTGGAGTCGAACGGCACGCCGACCACCGAGACGGCCGGCTCGCCCGGCGGCGACGAGATCAGGGGGCTCTTGGAAAGGTACAGGTCCGAGTAGCTCACGTCATCACCGGCCTGGCCGCCACGGAGCGGGGCGCGTTGAGGGGGGCAAACGGCATGCCCTCTGTCTCCCGCCTTATCTTTTCTGAGAGCTCTGCGGGCCCCGCGCGCAGCTGCCCGCCCGAGCGCCGGTCCCGCACGCTGAGCACGCCCGACTCGGCCTCGCTGGGGCCGACCACGGCTATGTAGGGTATCCACTCGCGCTCGGCGTCGCGCACCCTCTTGCCGACCGATTCGGATCTGTCGTCGACGTCGGCGCGCACGCCCTCCATGGACCCGCAGATGTCTAGGCACCTGCCGGCAAAGTCGGAGTTGAGCGGGATTATGCGCGCCTGGGTGGGGCACAGCCAGAGCGGCAGCGACGGCTTTTGGCCGCGCCCCGACGCCGAGGCGGCCTCCTCCAGGAGCGCGTACATGGCGCGCTCGACGGCGCCGCTCGGCGAGTTGTGCAGCACGAGCGGGTGCACGGGCCTGCCCGAATCGTCGGTGAACTCTATCCCGTAGCGAGGGCCGTTCTCTATGTCTATCTGGTCGGTCGAGAGGGCAGACGCCCTGCCGGCCCCGTCGACATAGTTGAACTCCCACTTTAGCACAAAGTAAAAGAAACGGTCCGGCCACAGTTCCACCAGGGCGGGCCTGCCGTGCCGCCTGACCAGCTCCTTTACCGTGTCTTCGTTCTCCTCGTAGAACTCGCGCGTGACGCGCACGGCCATCTCGTACGAGCCGGGCGGTATCCCTATCTCGGAGACGACCGAGCGCGAGAGGTCGAAGCGCTCGAGCATCTCGCCGAGGGCCTGGCGCATGTCCGCGCAGAAGGCGTGGCAGTCGGGCATGGTGAAGGCGCGCAGCCTGCGCAGCCCGACCAGCTCGCCGGACTGCTCGCGCCTAAAGCTGTACCTTGTAAGCTCGTAGAGGCGGTAGGGGAGGTTTTTGTGGGATATCTGCATGTCGCGGGCCATCAAAAACTGCCCAAAGCAGGCGGCGAACCTCAGAAAGAGGCTCCTGCCGTCCGAGTCCACGCTGTACTGGCGCGCCGGAAACCGCTCGAAATAACTCCTCATGCTGGGGTGGTCAGAGTCGTACATTATGGGAGTCTCCACCTCGTAGCCGCCGTACCCGCGCACGCGGGCCGTCACGTACGATTCGATGAGAGACTTTATGAGGCGGCCGTTGGGGTAGAAGCGCATGTTGCCGCGGTCCGAGGCCGGCTCGTAGTCGGCGATGGCCAGCCTCTTCATCAGGGCCACGTGCGGGGGCGGCTCGTCGGCCGAGCGCCTGCGCGCCTGCTCGTACCTTGCGAGCGCGTGCAGGCTCGCGCTGCCCGAAAAGTCGTAGTCAGCAGCGGGGGTCAGCGTGCCGTCCGGCTCCATGACCGCCCACTCGGATTCTATCTTTTTCTCGCTTGCCAGCGCCCCCGGCTCCGACCTGTCCGAGAAGGACATGTGGCTTTCCGCGAGCGGGTGGCCCTTTACGCTCACAGAGTACGACTTTGTCCAGCCGAAGGGGGCGCGGTGCAGCTCTATCCCCGCCGCATCCGAGGCCATGGAGTCGAGGACCTTGCGCGCCTCGCGCGGGGGGGCAAGCTCGGAACTGAGGTGCGCGTACGGGTACAGCAGCAGGCGGGCGCAGCCGACCTTGGACATGGCCTCCTTGACAGCCGCCATGGCGGCGCGCGCGGCCCTCTCGCCGTCGCCCTTTTCGACCGAGACGAGCGCCACGACCACCTCGCGCAGCTCCACGGGGCCCGGATCCGAGACGTCCTCTGCCGACCCGATCTCTTTCTTTACCGGCTCGTACGCGGCGCGGTCGCAGTGAAGCTGCAGAACCCTCATCGCGCGCGCAGGCGACGGCTGGGATTAAATGTCTAGCGCACCGGCGAGCGATATGGACAGGCGCTCCACGATGGCCGCCGCGCCCGTCTCTTTGACGAACCGGGCGGCGCTGCCGAGCGGATCAGGCCCCAATAGACCCTCGTCGTAGACGCACTCTGCGGAGCCCTCGTCGGCGTACAGGACGGCTGTGATCAGCGACGTGCCGCCGCTCCTGTACAGGCGCAGCTCTAGGCCCGTCACCGACAGCCCGCGGAGCGCGTAGCGCACGCCGCCTGCTATGCGGATCGACTGGTCGGGGCCGCGCTCCACGCGGGACGGATCCGCCATGTCCACCACATGCACGGCCCGCGCCGGGCCCCCCACGTATATCGGCATCGGCAGAACGGGCCGGGCAGCTGCCGGCGCCGACCGCCTTGGGTGCGCCCGGTTGACGCTCGGGGCCGAGGCCGCCGAATCTGCCGGCCGGAGATCGTTTATAACACGACCCGCGGGGCCGGACGGCATGGCCTCGAAAAAACCAGGCAAGGAGGAGGGCGGCGTACCTAGGGCCGAGATACCGGTGTATCTTGACGACGGGCAGGCCGAGCGCGCGCTAAAGGGCGCGAAGGTTCTCACGCCGCAGGAACTTGCAAGGCAGACCGGGGTAAAGGTGTCCGCGGCCAACGCGTACCTAAAGCGGGCTCTCGCGGAAGGCAAAGTGGCAGACGCGGGCGGCTACAGCGGCCACCGTCTCTACAGGCCCGCCTGAGCCTCGAGCCTCACCGCGTCGCCGGGGCGCGCAGAATCAAGCAGTTCGATGCCAGACTCCACGCGCCCCACCAGCACCATGGGCCTGCCCGGCGAGGCCTCGCGCAGGAAAAAACACACCATGCCGCCGGGCGGGCTGAACGCCACATCGCCGCGCGCAAACTCGCGCCTCGGCTTTTCGAGCGCGCCTGCCACCGGGGTGCCCACGTACACGGCGCCCTCCATGCCGTGGACGTTGCCCTCGAGGGGCAGGGCGCGAAGCAGGGCCCCGACCGTTCTGGGGGCAAGGTGCCTCTTTAGGAGCGCGGACGCCTCGCGCCCGCCGATGCGCGCAAGCACCGCTGCGCCGGATACCAAGGCGGCGCAAAGATTCATTGGATTATATAACCGCTTTCCGGGGAGCCGGCGCTTGTCCGAGGCAGAAAACAAGATCGAACCGGAGCGCGACGACGGCCTTGCCAAGGCGATAGAGACTTACCGCAAGCTGGCAGAGGATCAAGAACTGACCGATTCGGAAAAGTCGGCCATGGAAGAGCGCGTAAAGGCGATGACCGAGCGCGAGATAATAGGCGAGAACGTGGCGCACGAGCCCGCCGAGCTTTCACCCGACCGCGTGCAGATAGGGCCGCCGGTCCTCACCAGGTTCGAAAAGGCGCGCATAATGGGAGCGCGCGCGCTCCAGCTCTCGCTGGGCGCCCCGCCGTTCGTGGAGATACCGGCCACGGCGAAGCGCTCTCTCGAGATAGCCATGGACGAGCTGGAAAAAAAGATAATCCCCATAGTCATAAAGCGCGTGCTGCCCAACGGCGACTACCAGAACCTGCCGATAGACCGCTTCAAGTGACCAGGATGCCTAGCGCGAGCGCGTTGAGCGCCGCGTGGGCGGCGCCGGCGCACGTCCCCACGTACAGGCAGCGCAGGCCCGTGCGCGGATCGCGCCGCCTGAGCACAAAGTACGAAACCACCCCGCCGGGCGCGCCGGCGCACGCGGCCAGCAGGTACCAGTAGTTCACGGCCCGTCCCGCGGCCTGCCCACCGGGCCCCTCGCGCGCTCCTGCGTTATGTCTATCTCGACCGACTCGAGTGGATCGTCCGAGACGCCGCGCCTTATGGAGAACAGCTTTGGCTTTTCAAAGTCGCGCGTGCAGTCGGGGCACGAGTACACCAGCACCCTGTGCTCGTTGGGGGCCTTTGGGTTGGACAGGCGCGGATAGTACACGAGCCGCGCGCCGCAGTCCACGCAGTACCTGTTGACCCTGCGTGTCCTTGCCACGCAAGAGCTTCGCCGTTCCCATATTTACGGCATTGCCTCGGGGCGCAGCACGCGCATCGCTCCGCCCGAGATCTCTTCGAGCCTGCCCGCAAAGGAGACAAAGTCGCCGTCGCGCGAGACGAGCACGGCGCGGCCCGAGGCGCGCGCGATGGAGACCGACTGTGCCATTATGACCCTGTCCTGGGCGGCCTCGATGTACAGGCGCCTGAGGGCGGCCTTAGCGCCGCGCCCCACGATGCCCATCCTCGAGACGCGCGTCTTTTTGCTGGCCATCCACGCGCGCGCGCCCTCGGATTCGGGCGAGCCGGCGGCCCCGCCGTGCATCTCTTCCATCAGGCGCAGCAGCTCGGCGTCGGTGCCCGGATCGCGGTACAGGCCGTATATCCAGTCCTTCTGGGAGCCGGGCAGCCGGGCGAGCCACGAGAGGGCAGGATGCCTGCCTCTTCCGCGCCTGTTGGACTTTTGGATCTTTTTGAACTCGGATTCCACCGCGCGCGGGATGCATATCTCGCCTTTCAGGCGGCTCTCGAACCAGCCGGGCCCCCTGCCGAGCCTGCGGTACGATTCGAGCACCGAGACCACGCAGCTCGTATCCATTATCGCGCATTCCACGGGGGGAGCCGGCCCGCCCACCCTTTAAATTAAGCCCGGGCCGGCACGCGCCGATTGCTTCCGGCGCAGCAGGGCTATGACCGTGCGATAACTGTGTTCTCGCCAGACGGGCGGCTATACCAGGTAGAGTACGCCATAGAGACTGTCCGGCGCGGGACCATCGCGGTCGGCGTGCTCTGCTCGGAGGGATCGGTCATGGCAGTCGAGGAAAAGTCGCGCAAGCTGCAGGTCTCCGACTATGCCCAAAAGATATTCGAGATAGACGAGCACGTCGGCGTGGCGGCGGCCGGCTACATACCCGACGCGCGCAGCCAGGTGGACAACGCCAGGTTCTTTTCGCAGAGCAACCGGCTCATCTACGACGAGCCCGTCGATGTCGAGACCGTGGCGCGCCACCTTGCGGATCAGAGCCAGCAGTTCACCCAGTACGCGGGCGTGCGTCCCAACGGCGTTGCGCTCATAATCGCGGGGGTCAACCGGGGCTCGCCCAGCCTGTACCTGACCGATCCGAGCGGCACGTACATCTCGTACGAGGCCGTCGCCATCGGGGCCGGCTCGGACAGAGTGACGCCGTTCCTGGAAAAAGAGTACAAAAAGGACATGTCCCTCGAGGACGCCTCGGTGCTAGCAGCCGCCTCTACGCTGCTCGCCGGGGACGGGGGGCCGGCCGACGGCGTGCGCATGGCGCAGGTATCTGCGTCCACCGGAAAGTTCTCCCTCGTGCCGCCCGAAGGCGTCCGGGGGTATTCGGATGCGGCGAGGTCAAAGTTCCTCGGCTGAGCCGGACGGCACGTCGGTGGCCATACCGGACTCGTGCCTGGCCGAAGAGGAATCCCTCCTGGAAAAGACGCGCAAGATATCGCAGATGGCGCGCGCCTGCTCCATATTCGGCGTCTCGTGCATATACGTGTACGACCACGGGGGCGGGGACGACGGCAAGCTGCTCGCCTCGCTGCTGCGGTACGCCGAGGCGCCGCAGTTCCTGCGCCGCCGGCTCTTCCCAAAGACCGACCAGCTGCGCTGCGCCGGCGCGATCGCCCCGCTACAGATACCGAGCCACAACGTCTCGGGCAGGCCGGCGCCGGGGCAGTACCGCGACGGGGTCGTGGTCAGGGGCGGGCGAGCCGACTTTGGGTTCGGGCCGCTGCCCTACCGGGGCCGCTCGCCGCCCGGCTCGCGCATAACTGCGCGCTTTTCGTCTGCCACCGAGTACCGCGAGGTGCCAAGCTCGTCGGCGCCCGGGTACCGGGGGTACGCGGTGCGCAGGCGCGGCAGCCTGGCCTCGTCGCTCTCGTCGTGGACAGGCGACATCGTGATCACCTCGCGCAAGGGCAGGGCCGTCACATCGGATCTTCTAGGCAGGTGCCGCCGGGCGCGGCGCCTGCTGGTCGCGTACGGCTCGTCGAGGCACGGCATACACGACATGCTCGACCCCTCGTCGGTGCCGGGCGCGCGCGTGCTGGACTTTTTTCCGGGCCAGCGCACAAAGACGGTCCGGCTCGAAGAGGCGCTGCTGGGCACGCTGGCCATGCTCAACGCGCCGCAACGCTGATTTGGCCCCGCGCCGGCCCGACCGCGTGAAAGGGGGGTTCGCGCTGCTGGCAATGGCCGTCGGCGCGGCAGGCGTGGCTATAGGAATCTATGCTGCTTGGTCGGCCATATCTTCTCTTGTCGGGCCCTAGGACTTTACGCACCTGTACGAGGCGAATATGGGGCCCACGCCGCCCTTTTCGAACCTGCCGTGCCTCGATATCTGCTCTTCGTACCGGGCCTCGCCGTGCAGGTAGTTTTCCACCTCGACCTTGGTGCCGGACGGCAGCACGAACAGGCCGCGTATGTACCCGGGGCGCTCCTCGTCGACCCTCTCGAAGCGGTCGCGCAGGTACCCCATGCTCCCGTCGTTGAACACGACCAGCATGACCTCGGCGCCGCTCTTTGCCTTTGAGAATATGGTCTCGACGGCGCCGGGCATGTCCGAGACGGTGTGGAGCACCATGGAGCACAGAACGGAATCAAAGTGAGAATCCGGCAGGCTGCCGCCGCCCGGAAGCGACGCCTCTTGGAGGCGCAGCCCGCCCGGCCGGGAGCCGTGCTTTGACCTGATGTAGTCGAAGAATTCGGGGACCGGATCGGCTCCCCAGTACTCGGCGGCGGGGTTTAGAAACTCCAGCGCCGCGCCCCATCCGCACCCCATGTCGAGGAACCTGGAGCCGGCGGGCACCTTGGCAAGCTCGCGCGCAAGGTGCGGCTCTAGGTGGTCGCGCTTGAACTCGTCCTCGCCCTCCTCGTAGTGCTTTATCCACGCCTCGGCGTATTCCTTGTCGTACAACGGGGCGAGGCCCGCGTGGTCCGTATTTATGTGAATGCGGGGCGCCGCGCATTTCGCAGGATCCGCGGACTGCCCGGCGGCGCGCGGCTCCGCCCTGCGATCGCGCCGGCTAGGCCGCAACCGCCCGGACTCGTCGCGGACTGCAAGAGCCCGGCCCGCGGCCGGCAGAAGAGTCGCGCGAACCGCCCGCGGATGCGCTTCCGGCCGGCCCGAACCGCCGTACCGTACGGTCTGCGGCCATCGCCGCGGCCGGATGCGCCCGAAAGAAACTTTTACGGGGCCCGCCGGCCGGGCTCCGTGGACATGCAGTACTCGCGCCTGACCGTCGAGGGGGACAAAAAGACGGAATGGATATGCGGCTGCTTTGAGACCATCGACGGGTACTTCAAATTCTGCCCGGGCCACGACGAGACGCTGGCGCGCGCGATAAACTCGCAGATAGACGAGCTGGACATGACGCTCGTGCTCGACGGCAGCTAGATGGACAGCACCGCGACGAACGCCGAGACGAAGACGATGGCGATGGTGTTGAGCAGCTTTATGACGGTGTTGAGCGCCGGGCCGGCCGTGTCCTTGTACGGGTCGCCTATGATGTCGCCGACCACTGCCACCTTGTGCTCTTCGGATCCTTTCTGACCCCTCATCTCGACGAGCTTTTTGGCGTTGTCCCAGGCGCCGCCCGTGTTGGCGAGGTGGTAGGCCAGGAATATGCCGGTGACCACCGATCCCATCAGCAGGCCGGCGACCGCGGTGGGCCCTAGCAGCACGCCCAGCACGATGGGAGAGGCGATGGCGACTGCCGCCGACTTCCACAGCTCCTTGATCGAGGCGACGGTGGCGATATCGACGCACATGGCGTAGTCGGGCTTTGAAGAGCCGTCCAGTATGCCGGGGTCGGCCTTGAACTGCCGCCGGACCTCGTCCACCATGCGGCCGGCGGCGCGCGAGACGCCGCCTATCAGCTGCCCTGTGATGATGAACGGCACCAAGCCGCCGACTAGCAGCCCGACGACGACGGCCGGGTTGGTGAGGCTGTAGTCCAGCTCCATCAGCCCCTCGAAGACGTGGGCCGCCTCGAACTGGAACGCCTGTATCATGGCCAGGGCCGCAAGGGCCGCGCTGGCTATGGCGAAGCCCTTTGTGACGGCCTTTGTAGTGTTGCCGACCGCGTCTATCTCGTCGGTCACCTTGCGGTTCTCCTCGCCCATGCCGGTCATCTCGACGATGCCGCCGGCGTTGTCGGCGATGGGACCGAACGCGTCGATGCTCAGCACGATGCCGGCGAGGCTCAGCATCGCCATGGCAGTCAGCGACGTTCCCAGTATCCCGTACAGGACCGGATCCGCGCCGGGCACCGCGGTGCCGGCTGCCGCCGATATCGAAAACGAGACGATGATGGCCGCCACCAGGGCGATCATGAACGGGCCCGTCGACTGGAGGCCCTTTATGATGCCGGCGAGCGTCAGCGAGGCGTACCCCCACTTTGCGGCCTCTGCTATCTGCTTTACGGGCCCGTACTTGTAGCTGGTGTACCTGTCGGTTATCTTTTGTATCACGGGGACCAGCGCCACGCCTATGACCGTCGAGCCGAACAGCGCCGTGGCCACCGGGGTAGATCCGAGCAGGTGCTGCGTGAGGGCAAAGTTGAGCCCGACGGCTATGGCAGCCGAGACGTAAAAGGATCTGTTGAGCGGGGCCATCACGTCGGTCACGCCGCGCGCCCTGACCACGGCCACCCCTATTATGGAGGCTATCATGCCGGCGGCGCCCACCATTATCGGGTACATGAACAGCTCGGGCGCCCCGATCAGGGCCACTATGAGCAGCGAGGCCAGTATGGTCACGATGTACGACTCGTAGACGTCCGAGCCCATGCCGGCCGCGTCGCCCACGTTGTCGCCCACATTGTCTGCGATGGTGGCGGGGTTGCGCGGATCGTCTTCGGGTATGTTGGCCTCGACCTTGCCGACTAGGTCGGCTCCCATGTCGGCCGCTTTGGTGAATATGCCGCCGCCTATCCTGATGAACAGGGCTATGAGGCTCGCGCCTATCCCTACGCCGGCTATGGCTATCGGATCCTGGTATATCATGTACAGCACGGTTATGGCCAGCAGCGCCATGGCCGGCACGGCCAGGCCGACGGTCGCCCCGCCGCGGAACGCCATGGCGAAGGTGGCGCCCAGCCCGCTGCCGCTCAGGTTGGCCGCGCGCACCGCCGCCTTTACCGTTATCTTTAGCGATATGAGGCCTGCCACCGCAGAGAGGGCCGCGCCCACGGCAAAGGCCACGCCGTTGGAGGGCTGCAGCAAAGCCCCGATGACGGCGGCGAGCCCCACGGAGACGGGCACTATTATCTTCATCTCGCGGCGCAGGAACGCGGCGGCCCCCACGCGCACCGCCTCGGATATCTCCTGCATGGCAGCGGTGCCTGGGCTCTGCTTCGATATCCAAATGGCCAGCGCGGCCGCGACGGCGAACGAGGCCGCGGCGGCGGCTATGGGCAGCACTTGCGCAAGATAATCCATCCTACGCGCGCGCCGCCCGGCACTTGAAATATAAATCAAGGGCGGGGCGGGCCGATTCATTCGGCCTGCAAGGCCCGCCCGCGCCGGGAGGCGCGGCCCGCCGCGAGGCCGGCGGGTGCGAACCGGAAGCCGCACGCGGCCGCTATCAACTAGCGGCAGGCCAGCCGGGGCGCCAGCTTGGAGGCACCAAAAACCCACCATGAATGACCGCTAGTAACTAGTAGTCATTCAGTACAGGCGGGGCTGATGACCGCTGGCAACTAGCGGCAGACCCGCCTAGCGCCGGCACGCAGGCGCCAAAAACCCACCATGAATGACCGCTAGTAACTAGCGGTCATGCCGTACCGGGCGGGGCCGACGGCGGCCGGCAACTAGCGGCGGGCCGCGGCGGGGGCCGGCCTGCAGGCGCGGAAAAGCCGCCCAAATGACCGCTAGTAACTAGCGGTCATTCAGTACGGGGCGGACGCAATTTGTCGCGGAAAACAGGTCAAGATTATATGAGTATGACCGCTAGTAACTAGTGGTCATGTTTAGTTCCAGACCGAGGGACGACGTTCGTGCCCTCTTTGGCAGAAGCGACGAAATCCGCCGCCTGCGCTCCGTCATACAGAACAACGATCCGCTGGTGGTGATAACCGGCCTGCGGAGAACCGGCAAGACATCGCTGCTCTGCTCCGTTTTGGCAGAGCGTCAAGAGAGCGTCGTACGGCTGGACATGCGTAGCCTGGAAAGAAAGCGCCAAGCTACGAAGGAGGAGATCGCCGGCCTGCTGGCCGCCGGCGTCTCGGTGTTTCTCCGGCGCAACGCATCTAGCAGGGACAAGATTCTTGACACGCTGCGGACAGTCCGCGGCATACGGATAGCCGGGACCGGAATAGATTTGGGACGGCAGGAGAAAAAAAAGTTGGATATGGCGGGGCTTTTCAGGCACTTGGATCTGTGGGCAGAGGACAACGGCACAAACATCGCGGTCTCGATAGACGAGGCTCAAGAGCTTGGCAAAGCAAGACACCTCAACATAAACGGCATGCTTGCGTCGGTCTACGACAACTGCAAAAACACCATGCTGGTGCTTGCGGGATCCGAGATCGGTCTGCTGCACAAATTTCTGGCCCTCGACGATCCGAGATCGCCGCTGTTCGGGAGGCACGTGCAATTCATAGATTTGAAGCCTCTGTCCGCACGCCAGAGCTCTGAATTCCTGAGGGCCGGTTTCGAAGAACTCGGAACAAGCCTGGACAAGAGCGCAGAGGACGCGATACAATCCGCCGCCTCGGAGCTGGGCGGAGTGATGGGATGGCTGAACCGGTTCGGCCTCGAGTGCGTAAAGACCGGAACCGTGGGCGCGGCCGAACTGAGATCCGTAAGGGCTGCCGGCTCCAAGCTCGCAAAGGACGAATTCGAGCGGTTCCTGTCCACGCGCACGGCAAGCGGCAGGTACGAGTCGATAATGAAGGGGCTGTGGCCGGAAGGATCGAACTGGCGCGCCCTCCGCAATTTCGTGCACCTCGATCTGGACAAAAAGATACACGACAAGAACTTTTGCGATCTGCTCGCGGTGCTGATAGACACCGGATTCGTAGCAAAGAAAGACGGCATGTACTACATCCCCGATCCGCTCCTGAGGCACGCCTACCGGCGCACCGGCAGGCGCGCGCGCCGATCCTAGGCGGCCTTTCTGCGCCTCCTGTACGGGGCGAAGCGGCCCCCGCGCATGGCGCGCCTTACCAGCGAGTTGAACCTCTTGCCGTGCGACAGGTACGGGAACCTCATGTGGACCATCTCGTGCGCGACGGTCTTTTCAAGCTCCGCCTCGTCGGGTATCTTGCGCACGTTGACGAATATCGTGTTGTGCCGCAGGTAAGAGACCCCGTAGTACTTGTACGCCGATGTCCTGCGGCCCGCGGTGTGCTCGCGCGGGGCCTCGAGCACCTCCTTCTGGGTCATCAGCACGAGCGGCTCCCGCACGGAGAGGCGCGCGGCGTACACGCCGGCCATCTCGAGCACGCGCACGCGCAGGGCCGGGTCGAGCTTCACGCACGTCGCTCGCCGAAAACGGCTTTAACCCTGGGGTCAGTCGCGTTGGATGAAATCACGCATCATACAGCCACCTTTTCATCATTCCCCGCCCGCATGCCGTCCATTATCTTTTGTGTCTTGCGCCGCACCCCCGCGTCCACCCGGACGGCCACCATGCCATCGCCGGGCTGCCCGTAAAAGAGCGAGGCGCCGTCGGGCGCAAGCGCGCAGGCCGGCAGGGCCAGCAGGTCCTCCTCGCCTTCCACCAGTATCCGGACCGGCGCCTCGGACAAGAGCCCCTCGCGCACCGCCGCCACCGCTTCGTCCGAGAGCGTGCCGGCCGGGTTGCAGCACCTCTTTTGGACAGTCCCGGGGGGCAGCGGGGGCGGCGCCCTGGCGCCCCTCCGCTCGGCCCCGTCGACGATCTGCAGGCGTACGGGAACCTGCCACCCGAGCAGCCTCTCGGTGGTGCGGTCGCCCACCGTTATCGCGGGTGCAGAGACCTTGGACAGGACGAGCTTGCGCGTTATGGACGGCTCGGGCATCAGGCATCCGAGCGGCTCTTTGAGGGCCGCCCTCATGCGCCCGGGCAGCCTCACGCCTGCGTCTCCGGAGCCTCGGCCCGCAGCTTGGCGGCCAGTATGCTGCACTGAGCGGCTATGTTCTTGGCCGACGATTCAAAGGCGGCCGCGCTGGGCGAACCCGGATCCGAGATCATGATCGGCCTGCCCTCGTCGGAGCCGGACATTATGGAAGAGTTGAGCGGTATGGAGCCCAGCAGCGGCATGCTGAAGCTTTGGCTGATGCGCTCGGCGCCCCCGCCCCCGAAGACGCGGTGCTCGGACCTGCAGTCGGGGCACACGAAATGGCTCATGTTCTCCACCACGCCCAGGAGCGGGATGTTGAGCTTTTGGAACATGCCGATGGCCTTGGACGCCACGTTGCTTGCCACCTCCTGCGGCGTGGTGACCACGAGTATGCCGGTTATCGGTATGGTCTGGGCCAGCGTCAGGGGTATGTCGCCGGTTCCAGGCGGCAGGTCCACTATGAGGTAGTCCAGGTCCGACCAGTTCGTGTCCACCAGGAACTGGCGCAGTATGCCGGAGATTATCGGGCCCCTGTATATGGCCGCCTGGTGGGACTGCTCGGCGAAGAACCCGAACGAGACGACCCTCATGCCCTCGTGGATCGCCGGCTGAAGCTTGTTGTCCTCGACCTCCATGTGGGCGTCCTTCATGCCCAGCATCAGCGGTATGCTCGGCCCGTAAATGTCCGCGTCCAAGAGCCCCACCTTGGCGCCGCTCTTGGTCAGGGCCAGCGCCAAGTTGAGCGCGACCGTCGACTTGCCCACGCCGCCCTTGCCGCTTGCCACCCCTATGATGTTCTTGACCGTCGCCATGCCGGCGTCGTCCTCGAGCGAGCGGCCTTCCATGACCTTGGCCGTCACGTTCAGGTCCAGGGCGTCGACGCCTTCCAGCTCGCCGACGGCCCTGCGCACGTCCTCTTCTATCTCGGCGTTGAACGGGCAGGCAGGCGTGGTCAGCTCCAGGGTGAATTTCAGGCTGCCCCCGTCCACCTCGAGGTCCTTTATCATGCCCATGGACACGATGTCCTTTTTCAGGTCGGGGTCTATGACCGTGGCCAGCTTTTCGAGCACCTGATCGACGCCGACCATGGGCGCGGGGGCCGCCGCGTCTTATTTATAGCTAGATTGGGGCCTTGGAAAGGGGGCGGCAAACGTTCATAAATTGACCGGCGGGGCCGCGCGACGGTTGTTTTCAATATCCACCCTAGTGGACGTGGTGCGGATACCTCCGAACCTGTTCGGCAAGACCCTCCGCAAGGCGGCCATCAGCATACTGAAGGAAAAGTACGAGAGCGCCATAAACTCCGACCTCGGCTACATCATCATGATAATGGACGCAAAAGTCGACGAGATGGGCCGCATGATAGCCGGCGACGGCGGCACGCACCACCGCGTCGAGTTCAACGCCCTGACGTTCTACCCGAAACTGCAGGAGATCATCCGAGGAGAGATCGTGGACATAACCGACTTTGGGGCCTTCGTCCGGATAGGGCCGGCCGACGCGTTGCTCCACCTCTCGCAGGTGATGGACGACTATCTCAAGAGCGACGTAAAGTCTGGCATGATAGTCGCCAACCAGAGCGGCCGCACGCTGAAGGTGGGCTCTACGCTGCGCGCGCGCATAACGGCGGTCTCGCTCGGCAAGGGCTCCACGATGGGCAAGATAGGCATAACGTGCAGGCAGCCGTTTCTGGGCGCCGACGAGTGGATACAGGAAGAGACTAGCAAAAAGGAGGCCGAATAGGATGCGCGAGATGGCGTGCCGCAAGTGCAAGCACGTGACGACCGGCAAGGTCTGCCCAAAGTGCAGGTCGTCCGATCTCACGCCTGACTGGACCGGCATAGTGCTAGTCGTGGAGCCGGATCACTCGCAGATAGCGCGCACGCTCGGCATAACAAAGGACGGCAAATACGCCCTGAAAGTGACATGACGCCGGCCCGGCAGCTCGAGCGGTTCCTGGCCGAGGACGCCGGCCGCGGCGACGTGACCGGCGCGCTGGTTCCGCGCGGCCGCGCGCGCGCCCGAATAATCTCGCGCGAGGCCTGCACGGTCTCGGGGACGCGGCACGCGCGATCCCTGTTCGCTCTGCGCCGGTGCTCGTCTTCTGCCCGCGTCCGGGACGGGGCGCGCGCGGGGCCCGGCTCCGAGATCATGCGGGTGTCGGGCGAGGCGCGCGACATACTGGCCTGCGAGCGCACCGCGCTCAACCTTCTGTCGCGCATGTGCGGAATAGCCACGGGGGCGCGGCGCATGAAGTCCCTGATGCCGCGCTCGGTGCAGCTGCTCGCCACGCGCAAGACCGCGCCGGGCCTGAGGCACTTTGACAAGGAGGCGGTGGTGGCCGGCGGGGGCGGCGCGCACCGGATGGACCTGTGCGACGGCGTGCTCATAAAGGACAACCACATCGCGGCCGGCCCGCCCGTGGAGCACATGGTGCGACGCGTGCGCGGGCGGGCGCAGGTCGAGGTCGAATCCGTCTCCGAGGCCGTCAGGGCGGCAGAGGCGGGCGCGCGCGCACTGCTCATAGACAACCGCACGCCGGGGCAGGCCTCCCGCATAGTGCGCAGGCTCTCGGAGCTGGGCCTGCGCCGCGGCCTGTTCATCGAGGCCTCCGGGGGCATCACGGAGCGCAACGTGGCGCGGTACTCGCGCTCGGGCGTGGACGCGGTGTCGTCTGGCGCGCTGACCGCCTCTGCCAAATCGGCCGACCTGAGCCTCGAGATGTACTGAGCCATCTTCTGCCCGCGGCAGGCTGGGCGCCCCGGCGGCCTTTGCCGCGCGCCCGCGCCGCCTTTGCCACGTGGCCGTCTTTTGGGCTCCGCGCAACCTTTATTCGGCCGCCGAATATGCCGGGTGCCGTGTCTTTCGAGCGCGAAGTGGAGCTGGAGGGGCACCTGGTAGACTCGCTGATACTGACGCGCGTGTTCGAGGCCATAATCGAGGCCGGCGCCGACTTTGAGGTGCGCGAAATACGGATAGGCAGGCGCAAGTCCGACCCTTCGTACGCGCGCCTGTCGGTGCGCGCCGGCACGCGCGAAAAGCTCGACGGCATCATATACGCGGTCTCGCGCGAGGGCGCCGTCCCGTCGGATCACGGCGAGGCGGCCTTGGAGCCGGCCCCCCGCGACATGGTGCTGCCGGACGGGTTTTACAGCACCACCAACAACCGCACCTACGTCTTCGTGCGCGGACGTTGGCTGGAGGTGAAGGACATGATGATGGACAAGTGCGTGGTGGTCTCGGGGCGCCGGGCCAGGTGCGCGCCCATACGCGAAGTGCGCCGGGGCGACATGGTGGTGGTAGGCGAGGCGGGCGTGCGCGTCTCGCCGCCCGAAAGGCCGCGCGAGGCCGGCGGGGTGTTCGAGTTCATGTCCAGCAGCAGCTCCAGCGAGCGGCCCACGCGCCGGCTGGCGGCCAGGGTCGCGCGCGACATGGCCGAGATCGCGCGCGCCGGCGGGCGCATAGTGCTCGTCGGGGGCCCGGCCATAGTGCACACGGGGGCCGCCCCCTGCGTGGCCTCGATGGTGAAATCGGGCTACATACACGGGGTGCTGGCCGGCAACGCGCTGGCGGTCCACGATGTCGAGCGCGCCCTCATGGGGACCTCGCTCGGCATGAACGTGCTGGACGGCACGCTGGCCCCGCACGGCCACCGCCACCACATGTACGCCATAAACGAGGTGTTCCGGGCGGGCTCCATACCGAAACTGGTTCGCTCGGGAAAGCTGCGCTCCGGAATAATGTACGAGTGCGTGCGCAAAAAGGTGCCATTCGTGCTGGCCCCCTCGATAAGGGACGACGGGCCGCTTCCCGACGTCGTGACGGAGATAACAGAGGCGCAGCGCCGCTACAAAAAGGTGCTAAAGGGCGCCTCGATGGTGCTGATGGTCTCGACGATGCTCCATTCCATAGCGGTCGGCAACATGATCCCGGCCGATGTCAAGGTGGTGGTCATAGACATCAACCAGCCCACGGTCACGAAGCTGATGGACCGGGGCACGTGGCAGGCGCTCGGCGTGGTCACCGACGCGGGCGCGTTCTTGCCGGCCGTCGCAGAAGAGCTCGGCTGCTAGAGTGAGCGGCGCAGGATTTCCAGCACCCTGGCCGGATCTGCCCTGCCGCCGCACCCCGACATGACCTTGCCGACCAGGTAGTTTACCGCCTTTGGGTTTTTGCGCGCCTCCTCGAGCGCCCCCGGCTCGCTTTCCAGGACGCGGCGCACGGCCTCCTCGGTCTCGGAGGCGCCCATGCCGCCAAGCTCCATCCTGGCCGAGATCTGCTCTAGGCTCTGGCCCGTCCTGGCGGACTCTTGGAGGGCCGTGCGGGCGGCCGAGCGCGTCATCGTCCCGTCCAGCACCGCGCCGGCTATCCTGGCCAGGTTGGCCGCGCCGATGCAGCTGCGCGAGCCGGCCACATCGGTGGCCACCATGTTGGCAAGCTCTACGTCTATGCGCCCGTCGCGCGCCTCGTCGAACAGGCGCGAGCGGCGCGGGTCGGTCGCTATGACGTCGGCCACCTGCGCCGAGATCCCGTAGCCGAGGTACCTCTTCCGCCTCTGGGAGACGCCCTCGGGCATCCGGCCGCGTATCTCATCGACGGCCCCCGCGGGCAGCGCTATCCACGGAATGTCGCCCTCCAGAAAGTAACGATAGTCCCCTTCGCCTTCCTTGGCGCGCGAGGGGACCGTCACCCTGCGGCGCTCGTCCCAGTGGCGCGTCTCTTGGACTATCTCCATGCCGCGCGAGGCCAGGCTCTCCTGGCGGGTGATCTCGTACTCTAGCGCCTTTTCCAAGTCGTGGAAGGAACTCACGTTCTTCACCTCCACGCGCGCGTCCGAGACAGAGACGTTGCCGTCTGCGCGCACGGCCCCCTCCATGCCGGGCTCGGATATGTTCAGGTTTTCGAGCGTGTCCGAGAGCATGTTCAGAAAGGCGCGCACGCGCGCCGGCCCGTCAAAGTCCGGCTCCGTGACTATCTCCACCAGGGCGGTGCCGGCCCTGTTGTAGTCTGCCAGCGTCATGGCCGTCCTCTCCGAGGCGCCCTCGTACACCAGCCTGCCCGGATCTTCCTCGAGCTGGACGCGCCGTATGCGTATGTCCGAATCACCGACCCGGACGGTGCCGCCGGACCCGACGCTGGTCTGGCCGTACGCGTCAAGCTGGGTTATCTGGTAGTTTTTGGGCAGATCGGGGTAAAAGTAGTTCTTGCGGAAGAACGCGATGCGCGGCGGAACGGAGCAGCCCATCGCCGAGGCCACCGAGACCGCCGCGCGCACGGCGCCGGCGTTGGGCATCGGGAGGGCGCCGGGCAGGCCCAAGCAGACGGGGCAGACGTTGGTGTTGGGAGCCATGCCGCGGTAGTCTGCCCTGCACGGGCAGAACAGCTTGCTGTTGAGCAGGGCAAGCTGGCAGTGTATCTCCAGGCCTATGCGGCTCATCCGGGCACCTCCGGGAACCGAGCGCGCAGCTCCAGGGCGCGCCCGGCGCGCAGCACGCCGGCGTCGTCGCCGCCCTTTCCAGATATCTGGATTCCGACGGGCAGCCCGCCGCAGACCGAATACGGCACCGAGACCGCCGGGGTTCCCGACAGGTTGGCCGTGACGGTGTTGGCGTCGAGCTTGAAGAGCGTGACCGGCTCGTCTATCTTTTCGCCTATCCTGAAAGGCGGCACGGGGACGGTCGGCGAGATCATGTAGTCGACGCGCCCGAACGCCTCCTCCACCTCCCTCTCGAGGCGGTGCTTTACCTTGAGCGCCTTGAGAAAGTACTTTCCGGCGTGGCCGGCCGACGGGACGAAGCCCCCGAGTATCATCCTGCGCGTGACCTCGGGGCCGAACCGCGCGCGCGCCCTCGAGACGTACGCGTTGAACTCGTATCCTTCCAGCGGCATCTCGTAGCCGTACCTGACGTTGTCGAACCTTGCCAAGTTGCTGCCCGCCTCGGTCGAGGTGATCACGTAATAGGCCGCCACCGAATACTCTATCATGGACAGCGATATCTCGGCGAATTCGGCGCCGGCAGCTTCCAGATCCGAGACGGCGGATCCCAGCGCGCGCGCGACGCAGGGGTCGGCGCCGCCCATCTCCTTTACGACGCCGAACTTCTTGCCCTCCACGCCGTCCTCTACGCCCTCCAGGGTAGCCGGCGCGGCGCGCGAGGTGGGATCGCGCGGATCGGCCCCGGATATGGCGTCGAATACCCAGGCGGCGTCCCTGACGGTGCGCGCCATGGGGCCTATCTGCTCTATGCTGTTGGCGTACGGGACTAGGCCGTACCTGCTGACGGCCCCGTAGGTGGGCTTGAAGCCGACCACGCCGCAAAAGCTGGCTGGATTCCGGACCGAGCCTCCCGTGTCCGAGCCGAGCGAGGCGCAGCACTGTAGCGCGGCAAGCGCCGCGGCGGCCCCGCCCGAGGAGCCGCCCGGGACGTATTCGAGGTTCCAAGGGTTGAGCGTGGGCCCGTAGGCGCTGAACTCGGTGGTGATGCCCATGGCGAACTCGTCCATGTTGGTCTTGCCCACCACAACCGCGTCCTGCGCCTCGAGGCGCTCGACCGCGGTCGCGGCTAACGGTGAGACGTACCCCTCTAGCATCTTGGAGGCGCACGTGGTGGGCATGTTTGAGGTGCATATGTTGTCCTTTACCGAGACGGGCATGCCGCAGAACTGCCCCTTTCTTTCCTTTTTGTCGACGGCGCGCGCGCGCTCGACGGCCGACTCGTCTATGTGAAGGTACGCGTGTATCCTGCTGGAGCGCGCGCGCTCGACGGTGGCGGCCACGAACTCTTCTGCCGATATCGAGCCGTCGGCCACGCCGGCGGCGTACTGCTCGGCCGAGACGCGCAGGTCCATCTCAGATCTTGGGGGCCCTTACGTACCCGTCCCTGGCGTGGTGGAGCGCGACCGAAACGCCGGACTGGCGCGCCTCGTCCGGGCGCAGCTCTTCGAGGCCTATCTGGGGGGGACGGATCTCGTCTGATTCCACGTCGGCCCTGTCGAGTATGTCAAAGTATTCGAGCATCTCCTTGACGCGCCCCGCGTGGACCGAGGCGTCGGGCACGTGGATCTTCATCAGCCTGGCGGCCGAGGCCACGTCGACGGCCGAGACAACCATGGGCCCCGGCCCACTGCTGAATATATTTACCCTTGGCAGCGCGCGCGCCGTGGAACTGCTGTGGCTCGTGGGGCTCGGCGCCGCCGCCGGCGCGGTCGGCTCGGTGACCGGCCTCGGAGGGGGCATCGTGATGGTGCCGGCGCTGACCGCCGCCGGCGTGCCGCCGGTCGCGGCCGTGTCCAACAGCCTGTTCGCGGTGCTGGCAAGCGCGGCCGGCTCTAGCGCCGCGTACTGGAGGCAGCGCCGCGCAGAGTACGCCGCCGGCGTCCGCCTCGGCCTTGTCAGCGCGCCGGGGACCGTGGCCGGCGCTGTCGCCTCCTCCGAGGCCGCGCCGGCCGAGTTCAGGGTTCTGTTTGCCGCGCTGCTGGTCGCCTCGGGGGCGTACGTGCTGCTGCGACACCGCCTGAGGCCCTCGCGCGCCTCCGGCGCGCGCGCCGTCGCGGGCACCGCCGCTGCCAGCTTTGCCGCCGGCGCCGTCTCTGCGTTTTTCGGCGTCGGCGGCGGCGTGGTCTTCGTGCCGCTCCTGGTCGTGGCACTCGGCATGGATCTGCGGCGGGCCGCGCCCACCTCGCAGGTGATACTACTCTTTGCGGCCTCGTCGGGGGCAGCTGCCCACTACGCCATGGGTCACCCCGATGTCGTGGCGGCCGCGTACCTGTCGGCCGGGGCGCTGCTCGGGGGCTTTGCCGGCGCGGCGGCCTCGCGCGGGATAGGCGAGGGGCCGCTGCGCTGGGCGGTGGCCTGCTCTGTGTTCGCCGCTGCGGCCTCGATGGCTTTTCTCAGGCCCTAGACTCGTCGGGGCAAAAGACCACCTGCTGGGAGGATGCAGCCTGCGGCGAGAGCGCAAAGTCCAGCGCGCCGCAGGCGCCTGCCGGATCCGGCTCGGCGCCCGAGACCGAGCCGGGCAGCACCACGAAGAGCCGCGCGTCGGACTTTAGCACGTCGGACATCTCCTGGTTCACGGTCGCGGCCAGGGGGCGCAGGGCCCCGCGGAATACCTCGGCGTGGGCCCTCTTTGCGCCGCCCACCTTCCTGCCGGACGGAAGCGAGGGGCCCACTATGATCACGGGGCCGCCGGCCCCCCCGTACAGGCGCGGATCTGCCCCCCCGCCGGGCACCATGAACTCGAAGGACAGCCTAGCCACCGAGGCGGGCCTGTTTACGAACCTGTCCACCATGGCGTCCCACCGGCGGCGCCCCAATCCTACAAGCGATTCCACGTCGGGCACGTCGCCGGTCAGGTGAACCACCGCTGCGACCTTTCCCCTCTTGGAAGAGGCCGTCGAGAGCCAGCGCGGCACATCGTCGAGGGGCGTCCGGTGGCTGTGGAATCCGTCGAGGCCGTCGCCCGCTTCCGGGGAGATCAGCACGACTTCGCCGCCGCCGCACTCTTGCACGTGGGAGGCGAGCTTGCCGGCCGCCGCGCGCGCCTCGGGCGCGTCCACTGTTATGACGACGGATCTGCCGGCAAGGTCGGGGCGGTGCGCGCCGGGGGGGCCGGCCCCCACGTGCGGCTTTACGGGGTAAAAGACCCTGTCGCCGGGTATGACCTTGCCGTTGAGCATCTGCGACATTTTTTCGCCGCACAGGTTCAGGACCATCTCGGCCACCTGGTCCTGCGAGAGAAACTGCCTGTCTGCTATCATGTGCGAGGTGTTCGCCTGTATCTTTTCGGCTATGGACGATATCTTTTCGAGCATGCGCGAGAGGGCTTTGGCGCCGATGCCGGTGTTTTGCGCGGCGGAGCCGAGGCCCTCCGAGACCGCCTCCTCGTCCTCGCCCAGCAGGGGCAGTATCAGTGGGCAGGCTTCGGCCACGCGGGACGGCTCAAGTTCCTCAAAGCCGCCCACGCGCAGAAACTCGGCGGCCGCTTTCGGATAAACCGTCTTGTATATGCGATCCGAGTGGACGGGGCCGGGGTTGGTCGCTATCGAGGCGATGCCGCGGCCGGCAAGGTCCCACGAGAGCGCCTCTGCTAGGCGGTTCTTTGCGCCTTGGGCTGCGGTGTACGGCGAGCGGAACCTGTAGGGGCGCTGCTCGAGGGGCCGCTCCTCGGTGAAAAAGGTGGATATCGTTATTATCTTGCCGCCTTTTGCCATGGCGGACAGGCCGCGCGCCGATACCCAGAACGTGCCTGTCAGGTGTATGGACACGGCGCTCTCGAATTCCTCGCGGCTGCCGCCGGCAAAGCACCTGACCGGCCCCGAGACGCCGGCGTTGTTTACAATGTAGTCTATTTTGCGCTCTTTTTCCAGCTCTGCGAACATCGCGTTGACCGCGCCCTCGTCGCTCACGTCGGTGCCGTCGAATATGCGGACCGAGGCGCCCGAGCCGGCGTCCTTGATTATGCTTTCCAGCTCGGAGGCGGCCTCTTCGAGCGGCCCGCGCCGCCTGCCCATTATGACCAGGCTTGCGCCCTCGGCGGCGAACCTCTTGGCGATGGCAAGGCCTATGCCGGTGCCGCTGCCCGTGATCAGGGCCGTCTTGGATTCGAACCGCAACCTGAGCGCGCCGCGCGGCGGCCGTATTTATCTATACACGCGCTCGTCGGTGACCACCGCGTCCATGCGGGCGTCGTGGGGCTCGCGCGGCACCGACTTTACCACCTGCTGCTGGGCGCAGACGGCTATGCTGAACGCGCCGCTGCCTTCGAGGTGCCTGTCGTAAAAGCCGCGCCCGTACCCCAGCCTGTACAGATCCGGCGAGGCGCAGACTGCCGGGACTAGGACGGCGCCGGGCTCGGCCGGCGGGCAGGTTTCCTTGGGCTCCATGGTGCCGAGCCTGCCGCGCTCTAGGTCAGCAAAGCCGGCTATGGCCCTGAAATCCAGGGCGTCGCCGTCGATGCGCGGCAGGCAGACGCGCGCGCCCGCCGCAAGGGCGTCCTGTATCATCTTCTGGGTGCGGACTTCGCTGCCTATTGGATAGTACGCGCCCAGCGTCGGGGCGCCGGCAAACTCGGGGACGCGGCGCAGGGCGCTCCGTATCCGCTCTGAGCATATCCGTACCATGTCGTCCGAGAGCGCGTCGCGCCTCTCCAGCATGGTCTTGCGGAGGGCCGCCTTGCGCTCATCGGCCAAGGCGGCTCAGCGAGGCGGCGGTCACCGTGTTCTTCAGCAGCATGGCGACTGTCATGGGCCCGACGCCGCCGGGCACCGGGGTGACAAGCGACGCATTTTGGGCGACCGAATCGTAGTCGGCGTCCCCGCACAGCCCGCCGTCCAGGCGCGATATGGCCACGTCGATGACGGCCGCGCCCTTCTTTACCATATCGCCGGTCAGCGTGAACTTTTCCCTGTTGCCCACGGCGCTCACCAGCACGTCGGCCCTCCTGCAGATCTCCTCCAGGTTCACAGTCTTTGAGTGGCAGAGCGTGACCGTGGCGTCCTGCGCGAGCATCAGGTGGGCCAGCGGTATGCCGACCAGCCTGCTGCGGTTTATTATCACAACGTCGCTGCCGCGCAGTTTTACGCCGTGGTGCCCGAGTATCTCCATTACCCCGAGGGGCGTGCAGGGGATCAGCGGCGCCCTGCCCGAGGCGAGCAGGCCGGCGTTGTGCGGGGTCAGCCCGTCTACGTCCTTTAGCGGGGAGACTGCCGCCGCGGCCCTGTCCCCGTCGAGGCCGGCGGGCAGCGGCATCTGCACCAGTATTCCGTGGACCGACGGATCCTGGTTTAGCTCAGACACCAGTTGGTCTATGCGGGACTGCGGTGTGCCAGCCTCAAGGCGGTGGTCGCGCGTGTCTATCCCGGCCTCTGCGCACGCCCTGTGCTTGTTGCGCACGTACGTGGCCGAGGCCCCGTCGTCCCCGACAAGGACGGTGGCAAGGCAGGGCAACGTCCCCTGCGACTTTAGCTCGGCCACGGCGGCCGAGACCGTCTGGCGCACCGAGGCCGCGATGGCCTTGCCGTCCACTCTTGTCGCCAACGGCCGGCGGCGGCCGCTTCTGCATATTTAACCGTGCGCGCGAGGCGACGCCAATCTGAACCCGCACCATCGGTCGGAGGGTGGTTGCCAAGAGCCCATGCTTGATTCTGTCACTGATACCAGTTTTGTCTTATGACAAACTAGTTATATGGCGGATGTGGTATCAGCTCCATGTCATAATCGACCCGCCAGTCTCGGGCAAAGATCTGATCGGCAGGGAGCGTGACATGGAGAACCTGTGGGATGAGGCAGAGAACGGGAGCGTCCTGTTGATCTCGCCTAGGTGCTTTGGCAAGACTATAACACCACGCCAAAACAATTTCCCTCTTGTACTTCGGGCGTAGGCTAGGGTGGAGGGAAATACATCTGAGTGGTGTTATAGCATGGTAACGGAGATGCAAAAGCGCCCCCGGGTCGGATATCGGGTGCTGTACGTGGACGTAGAGTACATGACCCGCCCGGACGATTTTGTGGTCGCGGTCATGGAAAAGGTCGGTATGATCGAATCCAGAATCCAGAAGTTGATTTCGTCATTTGCAAGTACAGTAAAAGGGTTCGAGGTTGCAGGCGCCAAACTTCAACTGCGCGAGCATGTCCGCAAAGACTGGAAACGCTAGGGCGACGAGATCTTTCAGAGCTTGTCGGAAGACGGCACGGACAAGCCGGTACTGGTGATTGACGAGTTGCCCACCATGATACTCCGCATGACGGACGACGTAAAAATGGCGCGCACGTTCCTGTATTGGTTCAGGCACGTGCGCAATTCCTACGGGATCAGGATGGCGGTCTGCGGATCGATAGGAATCGATGCAGTTGTAAGAAAGTGTAAAATCACAGAGTCGATAAACGATCTCAGGTGAATAAGGCGCTCCTTTATGTCGCCAAGAGCTGGGAACCAGAGTCGGAGGGCTACACATCCATACTACACGCTATAATCGAGTACATAAAGACCGGCGACACGGATATCCTGGAGGCGCTTCACAAAGATGTTCGGGGTTTGGTGGTAGGCATAGCAGAGACAATCTTGAGAACACAAAAATTTCAAAACATCCCCCTATTCGAGGACAACTTGAAAGAGCGATTTTTGGACTGATCAAGATGAATGGTGTGCGATTCAAAACAGTATCGATTTTGACTCTTCTGGCCGTGTGCGATTTCTCCTCGCCTGTCTGATACGTGGAGGGAGAGGCTAATTTTCAATATCATCTAGAATAGTTTAACTGTCTAGGCTTTATTCGACAATTCGTATTTTCGTGCCTACGTAGACGGATCGGCCAAAAAACGGCTCCGCTCAGACACGGATCGAAGAATTACCGAACAAAGCCACTGCCTAGGAACCGATCTTGCCGACCCGATCTGCCGTAGGCGGACAGGATCCGAAAACCGATCTCTGCTTCTAGAAAAGGCGCAAGCTTGTTAAACCGCCCGCCCCCGGCGCGCCCCGTGATAGTGGTGACTGGCCGGTTCCGGGCCTCCGCGGGATCCGAAGCGCAGCTCGAATCGGCGTTCGCAGAGTCGCAAAAGGCCCTAGGCTCCAGCGAGGGGCTGCTAGGCAGGCGCCTGTTGCGGGGGCAGGACGGCTCGTACATGGTCATAGTGGAACACCAGAGCCGCCAGACGCTCGAGGCCATGCGCAAGAGCCCCGAGCACATGCGCTGGCACGCGAAACTCACTTCGCTGATGGACGGCCCGCCGCGGCTCTCAGAGTTCGAGCCGGTAGTACAGTGACGCGTCCGCCGCGCACGCGCACGCGCCCGTCGGCGAACAGCCCGACCGCCTCTGGGTATATGCGGTGCTCTGCGCGCAGTATCCTGGCGGATAGCGAATCGGGCGTGTCGCCATGCTTGACGGGCACCGCCGCCTGCGATATTATGGGGCCCGTGTCGGTGCCCTCGTCTACGAGGTGGACAGTGCAGCCACTCACCCGCGCGCCTCCCTCCAGCGCCTGCCTCTGCGCCCCGAGGCCCGGAAACGCGGGGAGCAGAGACGGGTGCACGTTGAGCACGCGGTTGCGGTACCTTGCCACGAAGCGCGGCCCGAGCACCCTCATGAAACCTGCAAGGCAGACCAGGCCTGAGCGCGGCGTCACGCCAAACGAGGACAGCTCTTCTGATACCAGCCGGTCGTACCGCTCGCGCGTGCCCGCAAAGCCCTTGGAGGGGACCACCCGAACCGGCACGCCCATCTTCTCGGCGCGCGCTAGGCCGGCGGCCTCCGGCCTGTTGGATATGACTACGGCCGGCTCGGCGCGTATCCTGCCTTTTCTGACGGCCCGCAGTATGGCCGACATGTTGCTGCCCCTCCCAGAGATCAGTATTCCGAGGCGCAACGGCCGGCCCCGGACGGCGCCGGTAAAATAACCTACCCGTTTATATCGTGCCGCCCGGGGGCCTCGGCCGTTCTTGGTGTTCGAAGCATCGCCGCTGGGCATCGCGTGCAGGAGCGGCGATCTGGAAATACTGCTCGATCCGGCCTCCTCGGGCGTGGGCTACAACTTCGTCTCGCACGCGCACGCGGACCACCTGCCACGCGGGGCGCGCGGCATGACGGTGTGCTCCGAGCAGACCGAAAAACTGGCGGCCGCGCGCGGCCGCTCGCTGGGGCCGCGGTGCGACATGCCGGAGGCCTCGCTGCACGACGCCGGCCACGTGCTCGGATCGCGGGGGCTGCTGCTGGACGGCGACTTTTACACCGGCGACATATGCACGCGCGACCGCGGGTTCCTGCGCGGCGCGCGCGTCCCGCGGTGCCGCACCCTCTTGACCGAGTGCACGTTCGGCCTGCCCGAGTTCGTCTTCCCGCCGGTGGCCCAGACGCGCAAGCTGGTCGACGAGCTGATATCTCGCATGTACTCGCGCGGCGCGCCCGTGGTCCTCATGGGCTACCAGCTGGGCAAGTCGCAGACGCTGGCAGACCTGTTCGGCCACTGGGATCCGATGTACCTCCACGATTCGGTGCTCGAGATGCACGAGCTGCACCGCAGGCTGGGCGCGCCGCTCAGGGAGCGTATAGGGTACTCTGAGGCGCGGGCCCGGGGCCTGCTGCGCCGCCGGCCGTGGGTGATGGTCTCGCCGGTGCTCGGCGAGCAGGATCCGTTCGTGCGCTCCATGAGGTCGTACGGCGCCGTCACCGTCGGGTTCAGCGGCTGGTACAGCTCGGGGCGGTTCGGCGTCGGGCGCAGGTGCGACTATTCGTTCCCCCTCAGCGACCACTGCGATTTTCCGGATCTGGTCAGGATGGTGGTGCGCTCGGGCGCGCAGAAAGTGCGCACCGTCCACGGCTTCGTCGATGAGTTCGCCGCCCACCTGCGCTCGCAGGGCATAGACGCTTCGCCTATGTCCGTGCCGGCAAGAACGCGGCGCACCCGCACCCGCTGACCGTGCAGGCCCCCGAGCCGCGGGCGTGCTCGTGATCCGGGTGCGCGCACCCCTCGCCCGAGCATGTCCTCCTCGAGATCTCTTTGCGTACTACGTTGCGCGCTATCCTGTTGGCGTCCTCCCTGCTGCGGTTCTTGCGCACCATGTAGTAGTGAGCTATCCTTCCGTAGAGCCGGTCTGGATCGAGCCGGCGCACCGCGGGCCACATGGAACACGTAGCGCGCCGCTCGTATAATAACGGTCCCGGGCGGCAACCGTAAGGATGTTAGGGTTATAACGCCTGCGCGCGTGCCGGAGGCGTGGGGCTAGCGCGGTTCGTCTCGGTACGGCTGGCTACGATGGCTGCGGTGCTGCTGGCCACGCTGCTGGTCACGGTGCTCGCGGTCGGCTCCAACATGGATTCGGTGCTGCAGCACGGGGTCGCCGTGCAGGTCCGCGCCGAGGTCTCGTCCAACCCGTCCATCGCGGCCGGCTTCGAGGACACGGCCGCCTTCGAGGCGTACGTGCAGGATCTGATAGACGCGCGCACCGCCGCGCTGGGCCTCGACGAGCCGTGGTACTCGCCGCAGAGGGTGGGGCCCACGATGTACCGGATACTGGTGCTCGACTTTGGGCACGCGACGTTCCTGACCGGCGATTCGGGCTCTACGGACGTGCGCGAGATAATCTACGAAAAGCTGCCGCGCACGGTCTTGCTCTTCACCACGGCCACCGTCGTGATATCGCTCATCGGGATATTCGCCGGGGCCTCTTCTGCCTCGCGGCCCGGCTCGCCCGCAGACAGGGCGACTTCGGCGTTTGCGGTGCTCAGCTCCAGCTTTCCGGTCTGGTGGGTGGGCCTCTTGATGATATTCGCGTTCTCGTTCACCTACCAGGTGTTCCCGGCCCGCGCCACGCCGGATCTGCCGCCCGGCGATCCGGGGTACGTGCCGGCGCTACTCTACCACATGGCCCTGCCGCTCATCACCCTCGTGCTGATAGGGTTCGGCTCGTGGGCGTACCTGGTGCGCAACTTCATGGTGGGGATAATGCAGGAGGACTTTGTGGCCGCAAAGCGCGCGGCCGGCGTGCCCCGCAGGCGCCTGCTGTACCGGCACGCGCTGCGAAACGCCGCGCCGCCCATAGCCACGGTCATGGCGCTGAGCCTGTCCGGCTCGCTCGGCGGGGCCATAATAACCGAGGCCGTCTTCGACTGGCCCGGCATGGGGAGGCTGTACTTTGAGGCCATATCGGTCATGGACCTGCCCGTCATCATCGGCTCGACGTACGTGCTGACCGCGTTCTTCCTTTCCAGCGTGCTGGCAGCCGACCTGCTCTACGGGTACCTCGACCCGCGCGTGAGGTCGGGGCGTTGAGGCCGGCGCTTCTGCAAAGCCGCCAAGGCATCGCGGGCGCCGGCCTGCTGGCCGCGCTGACCGCGCTCTCGGCCCTGACCGTCGCCGCCGTGCCCCCCCAGGCCATGTCGGACTGGAACGATCCGTCCGCCTGGCTTGGCTACCCCAAGGCGGCGATGCCCGCTTGGGCCAACGCCCTCCAAGCGGAGCGCGCGGCCGAACACCTGGTCGTCGACGGGGCCGTCTCGGGCTCCGCCGGCGGGGCGCTTCACCACACGCTGGCCGTCCACCGCATCGACTTTGACTACGATTCGTACCCGGGCGGGTTCATGCACGTGCTCGAGGCCGGCTACGGCGACCCGCCGCTCATGGTGCTCAGCGTCGAGCGGCCCGACGGGACTGAGCTGGAGCTGATGCGCTCGCAGCTGGCCCCGTCGCAGGCGCACGCGCAGCGCTCGTTCTCGACGGATCCGGCCGTGCGCAGCGGGCTGGCCATGCAGTCAGGAAAGCTAGGCTTCGATCCGTCCGGAATGGCGCCGGCCGAGGCGGTCTTTTCCGACGGCGAGGGCGTGCTAAAGGGCACGTACCTGTTCACTGCCCGGATCTTCTCGGAGGGGCCGCTGGAGGTGCGCTCCTCGTCGCTGGTGCTCGGCGGCAGGGCCTTCGGCCTGATGGGCACCGACGAGCTGCGCCGCGACCTCGCGATCGGGCTGCTGTGGGGGACACCGCTTGCGCTCTTTGTTGGCGTGACCGTCTCGGTGGGCTCGGTCGCCGCCGGCCTGGCCTACGGGCTGTACGCGGGGTACCGCGGCGGCCTGACCGACGAGGCGCTAATGCGGGCCAACGACGTGGTGTACGCCCTGCCTGCCCTGCCCTTCCTGATAATACTGGCCGCGGCCGTGAGCACGAGCATATTCGTCATGGTCGGGTTTTTGATGCTGTTCGGGTGGGTCGGGATAGCCAAGGTGTCGCGGAGCATGGCCATGCAGCTGAGGACGCGCGGCTACGTAGAGGCCGCGCGCGCGATGGGGCAGCGCGACCGCGTCGTCATGCTGCGCCACATGCTGCCGCAGCTGCTCCCGTACGCGTTCGCCAGCATCGCCATATCGGTGCCGGCAGCCGTGACCACCGAGGCCGGCCTCAGCTTCCTCGGCCTCGGCGATCCGTCGTACCCCACGTGGGGGCAGATGCTGCACGACGCGAGCTCGTACGGGGCGGCCGCGCGCGGGCTGTGGTGGTGGGTGGTGCCGCCCGGCCTGATGATAGCCGTCACGGGGCTCGCGTTCGTGCTGATAGGGAACGCGCTCGACCCGGTGGCCAACCCGCGGCTCAGGAAATAGACGCGCGCAGGGATTCCAGCGCGCCGTCGGTCAGGCGCACCGTGTACGTGGCGCAGTCGGGATCCGCCCCCTTTAGTGCGGCGAGCCTCTCCGCGAATTCGGTCTTTTCCTTTTCGACCGCGCCGGCTTCGTGGGCGCATATGTTGAAGGGCTTTAGAACCATGCCGCCTGCGCGCAGCTTGCCGATGAACGTGCGGTACCCGTCGGTGTCGTCCCACCGCCGGCCGGCGTCCTCGCAGGCGGCTATCCAGACATCTATGCTGTTGTGGAACAGCACCTTTCTGCGCAGCGCCTCGAGCGACATCAAAAGTCAGCCCGCTGCATCTTGGAGCCGCACCTCGGGCACGAGCCGCCCCGGTGCTTGTGGTTGCACGCGAGGCAGACGTATCTTACGCTGCTGCCGCCGCCCTGCCCCATGCCGAAGAACCCGCCCAGCCCGGTGCCCTGCCCGGAGCCGTAGCCGCGCATCCTGCTCATGTACCTGCGCCTCATGAACATGGGGAACGCGATGAACAGGGCCAGGGCTATGACAAGGCCGTACGGAAAGGGCAGTATGATCTGGAGGCCTATGCTTATGGCAAGGGAGGCGAACAGGAATATGAGGTGGCCCTTGTAGCTGAGCAACGCCCGTCGGGACGGCTGAAAACATAAAAAGATTGCGAAGCGCCGATCCTTACGGTGGCAAGTTCCGGGCGCGCCGGCAGGGACGGCGGTTCGGCAACGCCGCCTTGAAGGTATATAAGAGATTACCGCGAGGCGCACACGGTGAAGCACGCGCAGATGGTGGCGAGCGGGACGGTTCAAGGCGTCGCGTTCCGTTATCAGACAAGCATGATCGCACGGAAATTGGGCTTGACTGGGCACGTCAAAAACTTGGACGACGGCACGGTGGAGATAGTGTGCGAGGGCGGCCAGGACGCCATAGATGCGCTGATTGAAAGTATACGCGTCTTGGCGCCGCCCATAGAAGTTCGGGATGTACAGACCACGTACTCTGACGCCAAAGGTCTCACAAAATTCGAAATAATCGCGGGCGACCTCGCACAGGAAATGGTTGCGGGGTTTGGAACCGGAGCAGCGTACATAAACAAGATGCTGGAAAAGCAGGACAAGACGCTTGACGAGATACGGAGCATTGGAGAAAGGCAGGACAAGACGCTGGAAAAGCAGGACAAGACGCTTGACGAGATACGGAGCATTGGAGAAAGGCAGGACAAGACGCTGGAAAAGCAGGACAAGACGCTTGACGAGATACGGAGCATTGGAGAAAGGCAGGACAAGACGCTTGACGAGATACGGAGCATTGGAGAAAGGCAGGACAAGACGCTTGACGAGATACGGAGCATTGGAGAAAGGCAGGACAAGACGCTTGACGTGATACACGGTCTTGTGAAAAACCAGGCTAGGATGTTGGAAAGGCAGGACGAGACGACCACGGCGGTACGAGACCTTCATCGACGCTTACGCGCATGATGGATTTCATGTTCACAAAACTCGAAAAAGACGTATCCTAGACAAAAGCGCGGTTTGCAAACTAGCGGAGGGCGCGTGCCCGGAAACGGCGTACCGGCGCTATTCGAACTCCACCGGTATGGCCTTGCCGTCCCTGTCCCACGCGAATATGTCTTCGTCCTCGTAGGGGGCCTGCACTATCACTGAGGCGAGGCCGAAAAAGTTGTGCAGGTCAGCTATGGACGGGCGCGCGCTGCCGCGCGGGTGCGAGTGCATGGTGGCCACGTAGCTGCTGTCGAACGGCAGGAACGAGTGGGGGAACCCGGCGAACGTGGTGCCCGTCTCGGCGAACGGTGGTATCACTAGGTCGCGCACGTGCACCTGCCCGTTCTTGTACCTGCCCTTCAGTATCAGTATCGACTCATGAGGGTGGTTCATCTTGCAGTACGTGATTATGCCGTCGCGGGCCTTTTCTGCAATCAATATCTTGCGCTCTTCCTTGCGGCGCCTGAAGAGCATGGTGCCGCGCGGCGTTGCACCTAAATATATGTCAGCCCCGCACTACAGTTAACCCAAAAGTTCCTCCGACGAGCGGATAATTTCCGATCGCGAATCGGTCAAAATGAGCAAAACGGCGGCGATCTCCAAAAGTCGGGCTAGTCCGGTTCCGTACTGATCGCGGCCCGAGCAGGCCGGCGCGCAGTGCCCCCGCCCGTCCCGGGCCGTCTTGTCGGATTCCAGGATCAGCCGGGCGGCCCGGGTCCGGACTGCAGAAAGAACAGCATCGCCGCCAGCGCCGAGCGCAGCGGGATCACCGGCTCCGGTTCCTGCACGGCGCAGGCCATGCGGTGCAGCGCGTCTATGACGATCCACACGTTAGAAGTCATGCGTAATTACTCTCAGTTTGCGTATCCGTGCCTAGAAAACGCGAACGTGGGCGTTTACGCATGACTTCTGTTGAATAGCATCATCGTCAGCGCCATGTACGGCACCCTCGGGCCGTGGCGGCTGCTGCGCGTCTTGGCCCTGGCGTCTTCTATCTGCCTGTACCAGGTCTCGATGCACCAGCGCTTGGCGTACTCGGCAACGTCGAGTTCGGGATCGCTGGTAGCGAACGCGATGTATTTTTCCCACGGCTCGTACTATTCGTCCTCTTTTTTCTTGCGCTTGGCCCTGCGCTGCACGATGATCATGTCGTACTCGCACTCGTCCTTGGCCGTGCGGGGTGTTGGGGCACGGCATGATCCACTTAAGGTCGGCCTTTTGCAGACACGAAATGACGGCCGTGGAGAACCCGCGGTCGAGCGTCAGCACGCCTATCCGGAGGCCGTGGCCGGCGCATATTTCGAGAAGTTTGGAGACTGCCTCTGCGTGCGTCTGGTTCGGCATGTACGGGATCATGCCCACGATGAGCCTCTGGCCGGCCACGACGCACTGGATCGTGGCGTACGTCTCGTAGAACGCCTTTGTCATACTCTTCTTGTCGCCGCCGCGTATCAGCTCCTTGGGCTTTTTGTCGTACCTCTTGATGCAGTGGAAGTCGATGGCCATGTCTATCCTGCCCTTCAGCAGGCCGCGCTTTCGGAGCTCCGCCGCCAGTTCTTCGACGAACAGGTCGAGCAGCTCGACTGCCTCCGCCGAGACTCCGGCCGTGCGCAGCCACTCGCCTGACGGCACGTCTGCCCGTTGCTTCGCGGCCAGCGCGGCGTGCCTGCGGGCCTCGGACACCGAGGCGACGTTCTTGCCGCCGGTAGCGGCCAGCACGATGTAGCGGGCAACGTCCCTGGGGCCGTACTTGGCGTTGGGCGCGGCCGAGAACCCCGGGCGGCCCACGGCCTCGGCGAACTCGCCCATCATCCGTTCATATGTGGGGCGGTCGCCCCTCCGAGCTCGTCCCGGGCGGTTCCTTTTCATGTCCGTTAAGGCGTCGTCCGGGGACGGCCGTTTTTGGATCTTTCGGTGGGCCCTGCCGGCGATCGATTTTCGTGTCCGATCAGCCTACTTTTGGGTTAACTGAAAGTCAAGACGATCGATCGTCTTGAAATTTCAGAATCAATCGTGATCCATCTGCTGTACGGAACCGACTCCGACAGATCCGCTAGAACGGATTGTGGCGGCTGTTCCAAATACCGCCGACGGGGCGGCGGCAGGAGCGGTCGCTACCGGCGTGTCTTGGTCGGGGAAAACTTCGGAAGCGCGGGGGATGGCTCGTGGCGCCGCCCGTACACTATGCGACGAGATCGGCATCCTAGCGTGCGTTCCAGACGCCGGGGTACCAGGCATCGGCCTGTGCCCGCATCTCGCGTAGCCCGTCGGAGGCCCCCGGCAGGACGACGCCCATCTCCGAGGCGATCCGAGAACTGTCGAGGCACGCGTACGGCGGGCGCCTCGCAAGCTGCCTCAGAGCCGAGCTCTTGACGGGGATCAGCACGGCCGGATCGTACCCGAACGCCTCGGCGGCCTTTGCGGCCAGCGAGTACCTGCTCTCGCACGAGGCGCCGGCAGCGTGGTACAGCCCGCCGCCTGAGCGGGCCACCGAGAGCAGCGCGCCTGCGAGCGAGTCTGCTAGCGTGGGCGTGACGAACTGATCGTCCACGATGCGCGGGCGGCCCTCGCCGCGCAGCGACTGTAGCACCCAGAGAACAAAGCCGTGGTGCCTGCCGGCGCCCGGCTCGCGCAGAACCGACGGGGACAGGCCGTACACCACGCCCGTCCTCACTACGGAATGCCCGCGCGCCAAAACCTGCCTTTCCCCCTCGGCCTTTGTGGCGCCGTACGCGTTGAGCGGAGACGGCTCGTCGTTTTCAGAGTACGGCTCCTTCTTCGAGCCGTCAAATACGTAGTCGGTCGAGATGTGCACGAGCCTGGCCCCGGCATCCGAGCACAACTCGGCCAGCGCGCCGGCGGCTTTTGCGTTGAGAAGCCAGGCCTCGCCCGCGTGCGACTCGCAATAGTCGACGTTGTGGAGCGCGGCCGTGTTGACCACCGCATCGGGGGACTCGTCTGAGAGGATCTTTTTCACGGCCGCCGCGTCGCGCAGGTCTGCCCTTACCGTCCTGCACGGGGAGCCTCCCGGAAAGGCGTTGTGCGTGCCGACGGCCTCGGATCCGGCGGCCAGGGCCGTCTTGTACCCGACTAGCCCGCTCGAGCCTATGACCATGACCTTCACGCCCGGCGGGGCCGGGCGCGCCCGATATAACGTGTGCCGGCAACGCTTAAAGCGGCTCGGTCCGGCATGGCCCCGTGGACAAGATACGCTGCTCGCACATACTGGTCAAAAAGCAGGGCGAGGCGCTGGCCGCGCTGGACCGCCTCGCAAAGGGCGAAAAGTTCGCAAAGCTCGCGCGCGAGCTCTCGCTGGACTCGGGCAGCGCGCGGCGCGACGGCAGCCTTGGGTATTTCGGGCGCGGCAAGATGGTAAAGCCGTTCGAAGAGGCCGCGTTCGCGCTCTCCGTCGGCCAGGTCTCGCAGCCTGTAAAGACCGAGTACGGGTACCACGTCATAAAGCGGTTCGCCTAGGCCCGTCCGGATGCGCGGGAAGCCAGCTGTTTCTTACCGTGGCGCACTGCACGTGTGCGTGTAATCTACGTCTGCTGGGAGCTGCCTGCCCAGATCAACCTCGAGGGGGTCAGGATCTGCCCTACATCAAGCACGAGATCGTACCCGGTAGGAATAGTGGCGGCGGCCAAAGGCTAGCGCAAGGCCAGCAGACGCAAATCACACGCATCCGCCCGAACATTGAATTTTCCCGCGCCTTTTCTGTACACGGCACGGCGGCCGCCGAGTACCTTGCCGCTCCGCCTAGAGCGTCTGCTGAATGCCGCGCGCCACGCGCTCGCCCATGCCCTTCGAGGCGCCCACGCGCCTGTACCCTATCCAGTGGTAGGCCTCGTCCACGGTACCCTCGGCCATTAGCACCACCATCCTGCCGCTGTCCTTCCTGCCGGTCCTGCCGCGCCGCTGCACGTACCTTATGGAGCTGGGCGTGTTGTCGTAAAAGACCACCAGGCTGACCTCCGAGATATCGAGGCCCTCCTCGCCCACGCGCGTGGCCACCATGACGGGGTACTCGCCGTCGCGGAAGCGCCTGACGGCCTCTACCTGCTTTGCCTGCTTGAGGCCCGTCTCGCCGGCCTTGCCTATGAGCATACCAGACTCTATGCCGGCCTCGGCGAGCTTTGCGCGTATCGCGTCCACCGAGTCGCGAAAGCTGGAAAAGACCAGCGCCCTGCCCTCCAGGCCCGAGAGTATCCGGACAAGCTCGGGTATCTTTGGGTGCTCCAGCCCGCCGCGCCGCGCATCGTCGGCCAGCCCCACGGCCCGCGCAAAGTCGGGATCCTCGAACAGATCCCGGGCGCCCTTTGCGCGCGCCCTCTGGCAGTACTTTGCGAACGCGGTGGTCCCGTGCGCCTCGAGCAGGGCCAGGGCCTGGTGTATCCGTATGGCCGAAAAGAGCGGCTTTATGGCGGCCTTGCGCTCCTCTAGCACGCGCGGCCGCATCCTGAGCAGCGACGAGAGGTTGCGCTCGGGCATGACGCCGGCTGCCCGCATCCGGTCGTACCTCTTGTCCAGCGCCTTCTTGACCGACGCCTGCATGGCGGCCATCTCGGGGGGCAGGCGCACCTTTACTATCTCGGTGCGGGTCTTGTGGACGTACGGGGCCACGTCGGGGCTGTCGTCCCTCCTCTGCGCCACCGAGGCTATGCGCAGCGTGGTCATTATCTTGGTGGCCTTTTGTATGTCGCTTGGCAGCGTGGCCGTCATGCCCACCACCCTCACGGAGGGCGGCAGCGCGCCGGCGATGGCGCTGTACGCATAGTCGCCGACGGTGCGGTGCGCCTCGTCGAATACGGCAAGCGAGAGCTGGCCCAGGTCAAGGATGCCCCTGCCTATGTCGTTGCGGGCTATCTCGGGGGTGGCGCAGACCACGCTGGCGGCCCACGCCTTTTCCCGCTTTTTTTCGGGATCCTCGCCGGTCACCAGCGATATGTCCGATATGGTCAGCCTGGAGGACAGGAACTCGTGGTGCTGCCCGGCCAGCACCCGCGTGGGGGCCAGAAACAGCGCGCCGCCCTTTTCGAGCATCCTGTCTATGACCAGCAGCGCGACCGCCGTCTTGCCCAGGCCGGTGGGCAGTACCACCATGCAGTTTTCCGAGACGGCCTGGGCCGCCATGTCCTGCTGGTACCTGCGGGCCTCGATCGCCCCCTCCTTGAGGAACCGCACCGGGAGGGGCCGGCCGGCGCTGCAATATAAGCGCGGCCCAATCATAATAAAGGGAGGGGGCGTGGGGCCGCCGCAATGAGCCAAGACTTCAAGGCGATAGGGTACGCGCTGATCGGCCTGACGGCGCTGGCCGCCGGCTGGGCGTTCTACTCGTACACGTGATGCCCGGCTTCGAGCGTCCCAGCTGGGACGAGTATTTCATGCTGCAGGCCGAGCTTGCAAAGCTGCGCTCCAACTGCGTCTCGCGCAAGGTCGGCGCGGTCATCGCGCGCGACCACCGGCAGCTGGCCACCGGCTACAACGGCACCCCGCCGGGCCTGCGCAACTGCTACGAGGGCGGCTGCGAGCGCTGCGCCATGAGGAAGGAGGGCAGGCTGGAGCCGGGCCAGTCCCTCGAGAGGTGCATGTGCACGCACGCCGAGGCCAACGCGGTCATGCACTGCGCCATACTCGGCATAGAGGCCGGCAAGGGGGCGGTCATGTACACGACGCTCTCGCCGTGCATCGAGTGCACCAAACTGGCCCTCACCATAGGGGTGCGCCGCTTCGTCTGCCTCGGCGAGTACCCAGAGTCCTCGCGCGGCATGCTCGACGAGGCCGGCGCGACCCTCGAGGTGATGGACGGAGGGGCCGTGGCGCGCTGGGCCGCGCAGATATCGGGTGAATACTGATGCGCGCGATGCTCGTCTCGGCCGCGTACAACGGGGCCTCGCGCAGGGCGGTCCTAAAGTTCTACGAGCCCGAATCTGGCAAGATAGTGCTGCGCGAGGACGAGACGGGCCACCTGCCGTACTGCTATTCGCGCCTGCCGCCCTCGGAGCTGGGCCACGTGGCCGGCAGGGACGACGTCAAGGGGATCGAGGAGGTCGAGCTGCTAGACATGTTCACCGGAAAAAAGGCAAAGATGACCAGGATTCGCGCGGCCGACCCGCTGGCCATCGGGGGCGCCTCGGAGCGCAGCATACGCAATACCATGGAGACGTGGGAATCGGACATAAAATACTACGAGACGTACCTGTACGACCGGCAGCTGGTGGTGGGCCGCCACTACGAGCTCGGCGAGGGCTCCATAACGCCCGTCTCGTCGGGCGTGCCGCCCGACGTGCGCGAGCGCCTCACCTCGCTGGAGCCGGGGGACATGGCCGACAGGGCCGAGTTCGAAGAGTACCTGCAAGAGTGGGCCGGCCTGCTCGGCGAGCCCATACCGGAGCTGCGCCGCGTGGCCGTAGACATAGAAGTCGAGGCCGAGGAGGGCAAGATACCAGATCCGAAAAAGGCCGAGCGGCGCGTGACCGCCGTCGGCCTCGCGGGCACGGGCGGATACGCGCGGATACTGGTGCTGAGGTCGGGCGCGCAGGCCGGAAAGCCGGACATGGACCTGGAGCCGGAATTCTACGACGACGAGAAAAAAATGATCCTCGACGCCTTCGAGGCCATGGCCTCGTTCGCGTTCGTGCTCACCTACAACGGCGACGAGTTCGACCTGCCCTACATGTACAAGCGGGCGCACAACCTGGGCGTGCCCGACGAGCAGAACCCGCTGTACATGATGCGCGACTCGGCGACGCTAAAGCACGGCGTCCACATCGACCTGTACCGGACCGTATCGAACAGGTCGTTCCAGATATACGCGTTCGGCAACGCCTACTCGGATTTCAGCCTCGAGAGCGTCTCGCAGGCGCTGCTGGGCCGCGGCAAACAGGACTACGGGGTGGACCTGGGCGAGCTGACGCTGCACCAGACGGCCAACTACTGCTACAACGACGCGCTGCTCACATACGATCTGACCGCCTTCGACGGCTCGCTGCTGATGAACCTGCTGGTGGTCATCGCCCGCATAGGGCGCATGCCGGTAGACGACATCGCGCGCCTGGGCGTCTCGCAGTGGATACGCAGCCTCCTGTACTACGAGCACAGGAGGCGCGGGGCGCTCATACCGCGCCGCGAGGACCTCGAGGGGCACAGCGCGCAGGTCTCCGAGGACGCGGTCATAAAGAACAAAAAGTACCGGGGAGGGCTGGTGATGGATCCAAAGGAGGGCGTCCACTTTGACGTGACGGTCATGGACTTTGCCAGCCTGTACCCGAGCATCATAAAGGTGCGCAACCTGTCGTACGAGACGGTGCGCTGCCCGCATCCGGGGTGCCGCTCCAACGCCATACCGCAGACCGAGCACTGGGTGTGCGCCGAGCGCAACGGCCTGACCGCGGTCCTGATAGGATCGCTGCGCGACCTGCGCGTGGGCTACTACAAGAGCCTGGCGCGCGACCCGGGCATACCCGAGCAGCGGCGGCGCCAGTACACCGCCGTCAGCCAGGCCCTCAAGGTGATACTCAACGCCAGCTACGGCGTGATGGGCGCGGACATCTTCCCGCTGTACTTTCTGCCCGCCGCCGAGGCCACGACGGCCATAGGCAGGCACACCATACTGGAGACCATACGGGCGTGCGAGGGCGCCGGCATGGAGGTGCTCTACGGCGACACCGATTCGATATTCCTAAAGGGCCCGACGCGCGAGCAGATGGACTCGCTGGCAGAGACCGCAAAGCGCGAGCACGGCGTGGACCTGGAAGTCGACAAAGAGTACAGGTACGTGGTGCTCAGCAACCGCAAAAAGAACTACTTTGGTGTCACAAAGTCTGGCAGCGTGGACGTAAAGGGGCTGACCGGCAAAAAATCACACACGCCGCGGTTCATAAAGGCGCTCTTTTACGACCTCGTGGGGGTGCTCTCGGGGGTGCAGGACGCCGACGGCTTCGAAAAGGCCCGGGCCGAGGTCAGCTCCCGCATAGCGGCGTGCGCCCTGCGCGTGCAGGAGCGCGACATACCCGTCGAGGACCTGGCGTACCGGTACACCCTGAGCAAGGATCCGTCAGAGTACCGCAAGACCATACCGCAGCACATACGGGCCGCCAAGATGCTCGAGCCTGCAAAAAAGCTGGGCAGGGGCGACACGGTGGCGTACATCAAGACGCTGGGCGGCGGGGTCAAGCCGCTCGAGCTGGCAAGGCAGGGCGACATCGACCCCTCAAAGTACGTGGAGTTCATAGAGTCGACGCTGGAGCAGATAGTCTCGTCGATGGACCTGGACTTTGACACGATACTGGGGAAACCGAAGCAGTCGGGACTAGACGAGTTCTTTTGGAAGTGAGGGTTATAAGGGCGCGCCGGCCCCGGCCGCGCGTGATAATAGTAAACTGCAAAAACTACGCAGAGGCATCCGGCCGCCGGCTGGGCTCGATAATGCGCGCGGCCGCCTCTGCAAAAAAGAGGCGCGGCGTGAGGGTGGCCGTGGCCCCGCCGCCGCCGCTGGCCGCCCTGTGCGCCGGGAAGGGCGCGCCGGTCCTGGCGCAGCACGCCGACTGCGCGCAGCCGGGCGGCACCACCGGGTACGCGGTGCCCGAGATCATGCGCGCCTGCGGGCTCTGGGGCTCGCTGGTAAACCACAGCGAGCGGCGCGTGCGGCCGGCCGAGATCGAATGCGCGGTCTCGCGCCTGCGCGGCCTGGGCCTGGTCTCGGTGGTCTGCGCCCGCACCGCGCGCGAGGCGAGGGCCGCCGCGCGCCTCAACCCCGACTACGTGGCCATAGAGCCGCCCGACCTGATAGGCTCGGGCAGGGCCGTATCGTCCGAGAGGCCGCAGCTGATAGAAGAGGCCGCGCGCGCCGTCTCGTCGGCCCGCACCGGGGCCAGGCTGCTGTGCGGGGCCGGCATCGTCTCGGGGCGCGACGCCGAAAGGGCTCGCGAGCTGGGCTCGTCGGGCGTGCTGGTAGCGAGCGGCGTGGTCAAGGCAAAGAGCCCCGCGCGCGCGATCGCCGAGCTGGCATCGGCGCTGTCCGGCTAGGAGCCCATCATGCCGACCATCTTCGGTGGCGTCCTGTAGGACTTGCTGACCATCAGGCCCTCGTCCGAACTCACTATCACGAACGACATGGGGTTGCCCTCGGGCGGGGACACTATGATCTTCTGGCCCGGATCGAGCGAGCCGATCTCCTGCGAGTCGCCGCCGCCAAAGTTGACCTGCACGCCGGTCAGCCCGAGGGCGCCGGTGTTCTGGACCGTCACCCTGCCGGTCACGAAGAGGTTCTGTTCGTCTAGCAGCGCGTCTACGTAAAGGTCGTGGTCCTGCGTGGCTATGGCCACGTCGGCCATGTTGAGGACGATGACCCCCGAGACGGCCGCGATGGCCGCGCCTGCAAGCACGAGCAGGTACGTGTAGGCGGCCACGCCTTTTGGGGGGGCCGCGCACATTAAAGACTTGCTGATCCGGGGCGGGCGCGCCTGCCGGAGATCTCTCGCCGCCCAAGCGCGAGCTTAGTCCTTGCCGTAGACTGACTTGTGATCGCAGACGCGCGTCAAGACTATCCGGTGGTGGTCGCGCTCGATCCTATAGATCATCCTGTCTGACTGGCCGATCTCGTACGCAAATGCGCGAGTCGACTTTTTGTAGCGGCCCATGACCGCGGGGTCGTCTGACTCTGCGAGATCCTTCATTGCTAGATCTACGCGAGATTGCCGTAGGCCGCCCATGTTCTTGTACTGGCGCACAAAAGTCTGTTTTTTAACAATTTTCCAATTGGCCGTGGGATCTTTTCAGCCCTACTCTCTTTTCAAGTCTGCCAGCAGTTCCTCTACAGAAGAATACTCCTTTTCGTCGTCAGAATCGTAGGATTCAATGATGTCGAATACTTCTTCGGGGCTGAGATCGTCCTCGTGGAGCAAATCCAAGTATTGCTCAAAGTCCATAGTGCCTGCAAACTCCGACTTTAGAAAATACTCCCGTATGATGCCAAGCTTGTCCTCTGGAAGACTCGTGAATGGGTTGGACACTTGACGCGTGCTTGACATGCTGTCTGGAGCCGGACATGGAATATATAAACACTCAAAATCGACCGAGATTCCGGCGCGCCACTGCGTCTTGCTAGCTCGATCGCAACGCTTGCCGCGGCCCGCGCGCTCAGGACCTGCTTACCTGCACGCCGCTCCAGAACGCTATCATGCCGGCTATCTGCGCCGCGCCGTCCTTGGGTTCGCGGTACGACCAGGCGCAGTCCTCGTTGGAGCGGCCGTCCACGGTGAGCGTATAGTAGGTGGCGGTCCCCTTGTAGCCGCACTGCGACCTGGTCTGGGTCTCTGCTAGCACGCCGGGCAGCACCGAATCTGCCGGAAAGTAGCAGTACCCGTCCACCTCGACGGTCCGATCGCTCTGGGCCACGACACGGCCGTTCCAGGACGCCTTCACGCGGGCGCTTTCCGGGAGGGGCAATATTAGTCGCACTGAATCGGGCCGCCGCCGGCCACGCGCACCGGCGAGGATTCGGGGCGCAGGACCGCCACGGGCCCGCCCGCATAGACGACGGGTTTGTCGAACTCGAGGGAGAACGGATCGAGGGACTTTACGCGCGCGGCCCTCGACTGCAGGCCGCACACCGCGACGCACGCGAGGCCCTCGCGCAGGCCTCCCTTGTAGTACTTGGTGGGCTCAAAGTCCAGCACGGCCGACGAGAAGGTCGGGGGGAGCTCGCCGGAGCACAGCATGTCGCCGCGCTGCACCGTTGCTCCCTTTACGGCCAGCCCCACGCGCGCGGGCGCTGAGGCCTCCGCGACGGGATCGTCGTGCATCTGTATGGATCTTACCAGCACGTCGGCGCCGGCCGGCAGCAGCCTCAGCGTGTCGTGCTGCCGCACGGTGCCCGAGACCACCCTGCCGAGCACCACCGTCCCGACGCTCTTTACGTCGAAGACGTGGTCTGCTGCCACGCGCGCGGGGCCGCCTTCGGCGCGCGCCCCCGCCCGCGCCCCCGCCCGCGCGACGGCCTCGCGCAGCCCGTCCGGCTCGGCCCTCGCGTACTTTTCAGCGACGGTGCCGCGCACCGCCGCTTCCAGCGCGCCCGGATCCACGGCCTCCGAATGGCAGAGTATGCCGCTCTTGGCGCCCATCAAGTCCAGGGCGATTATCTGCTCGCCTGCGAACCTGTCCAGGGAAGAGACGTACAGTATCGCGGCCTCTGACATGTTGATCGCGTAAAAGAGCGGCTGTATCTTTTCGGGGAATCCGGCCGGCGCCACAAAAGTCCTGAGCACCCCGCCTTCCTTGCGGTCGTACATGCGCAGATCCGTGCTGGTCCCCTTTTTGCCCAGGGACAGCGCGAGATCCGGCTCGCCGAGGAACGCAAAGTTGGCAGACTCCACGGGCGCAGCGGCGCCCGGCGTGATTTAACCCATGGCTTGCACGATTTTACGCCTTTGGAACACCGGCGTGCAAGGCGCTCATGCCTTATATCGAGACCGCTTTGGGCCCTGTTCGTGAAATTCACGCTAGCCGCGGCCGCAGCCTTGGCCATCATCGCTTCGCAGTCCGCCTTTGCCCAGAGCCAGGCCGACTTTGCAGGAGGGCTCGAAGAGGCGCTCGGCCACTTCAAGGCCCTCGAGGACAACCTCGACGACGGAAACGCCGAACTTGCCCTGGTCCACGCCACGCACCCGATAGAGGAGCTCTACGAGGCCATGAAGCCGCAGCTTGCCTCTGCCGACCCGTCGCTCGACGCGCGCGTGCAGGCGGCGTTGCAGCAGCTGGGCCGGGACACCGGTTCCAACGTGTCGCGCGCCCAGGCGCAGGCCGCCATCGACGCGGCAAAGGAGATAATCGAGGTGGCCCGCACGGCCGTGGTGGGATCCGATCTCAGCGCGGATCCGGCGTTCAAGATAGACTTGGCAAAGGGGCTCTTGGAGACCTCGATAGCAGAGTACGGCGAAGCCGTAGAGAACGGCGCGATAACCAACATGCCCGAGTTCCAGGACGGCTCGGCCTTCGTCTGGAGGGCAGAGCAGATAACAATGACGCTCGGCTCCGAGGGCGAGGGCCTCTCGGAGGCATACGACGCGGTGAACGCGGCGTACGCGAGGACCGCCTCGCCTGCCGCGGTAGAATCGGCGACCAACGACCTGATGGACAAGCTCGACGCCCTGCACCAAAACCGGATAGACTTTGCCGGAGGGCTCGAAGAGGCGCTCGGGCCACTTCAAGGCCCTCGAGGACAACCTCAGGGAGGGCAACGCGGAGTTTGTCTTGGTCCACGCCACGCACCCGATAGAGGAGCTCTACGAGGCCATGAAGCCGCAGCTTGCCTCGGCCGACGTGGCGCTCGACTCGCGCGTGCAGGCCGTGCTAAAGCAGCTGGGCAGGGACACCGGCTCGAGCGTCTCGCGCACCGACGCCCAGTCCGCGGTCAACGCGGCAAAGGAGATAGTCGAGGAGGCGCGCACCGCCGTGGTCGGCGACTACCTGTCCGAAAAACCCGAGACCAAACTAAAGCTGATGCGCGGCCTCTTGGAGACTTCGGTGGCCGAGTACGGCGAGGCCGTCCAGGACGGCGCCATAGTCAACGTAGCAGAGTTCCAGGACGGCTCGGCGTTCGTGTGGAGGGCAGAGCGGATACTTGCCGGTATCGGCGACGCCCCCGCGATGGCCTCCGAGTTTGCCGCCGTAAAGGCGGCCTACGAGCAGCGCGTCGATCCGTCCGAGGTGGAGGCCCTTACCGCAAAGATAACCGACAAGATAGACTCGGTGGTCGGCTCGAACCAGACAGATCTTTCGGACTACGTATCGAACATACGCGCCATGCTCGAGCAGGCGCGCGCAGAGTACGCCGCCGGCAACACCGACGAGGCGCTCAGTCTGGCCACACGCGCCTACCTCGACAACTACGAGTTCCTAGAGGCGCCCCTGATACAGGCCGGCGAGCGCGAGCTGATGGAGGACGTGGAAATAATGATGCGCGAAGAGCTGCGCTCCATGATACGCAACGGCTCGGCGGCAGCGGCGGTCAGCTCCCAGATAGACTCGGTGCTGTCCGGAATGAACGACGTAGGGGCGGCGCTCGTGCCGTCGGGCGCCATGGCCATGACAGCCATGGTTTCCGGGCAGGATGCCGCCGACTTTGCCGGAGGGCTCGAAGAGGCGCTCGGCCACTTCAAGGCTCTGGAAGACAACCTCGACGACGGGGACGCGGACTCGGCGCTGATCCACGCCACGCACCCGATCGCAGAGCTGTACGACGCCATGAAGCCGCAGCTTGCCTCTGCCGACCCGTCGCTCGACGCGCGCGTGCAGGCGGCGTTGCAGCAGCTGGGCAGGGACACCGGCCCGGGCGTCTCGCGAGCACAGGCGCAGTCGGCGATAGATGCGGCAAAAGACGTCGTGGAAGTGGCCCGCACGGCCGTGGTGGGCGACGAGCTCAGCGCGGATCCGGCGTTCAAGATAGACTTGGCAAAGGGGCTCTTGGAGACATCGATAGCAGAGTACGGCGAGGCCGTAGAGAACGGCACCATTGTGAACCTGCCCGAGTTCCAGGACGGCTCGGCGTTCGTGTGGAGGGCAGAGCAGATAACCATGACGCTCGGGCAAGAGGGCGCCGGCCTGTCGGGGGCGTACGATGCGGTGAACGAGGCGTACGCGAGGACCGCCTCGCCGGCCGAGGTGGAATCGGCGACCAACGACCTGATGGCGGAGCTTGACGCCCTGCACCAAAACAGGATAGACTTTGCCGGAGGGCTGGAAGAGGCGCTCGGCCACTTCAAGGCTCTGGAAGACAACCTCGACGACGGGGACGCGGACTCGGCGCTGATCCACGCCACGCACCCGATCGCAGAGCTGTACGAATCGATGAAGCCGCAGCTTGCCTCGGCCGATCCGGCGCTTGATCGGCGCGTGCAGGCCACGCTAGACCAGCTCGGAGACAAGACCGGCCCCGGCGTATCCAGAGCCGACGCCCAGACTGCCATAGACGCGGCAAAGGGCGTAGTGGAGACGGCCCGCACGACCGTGGTCGGCGACTATCTTTCCGAAAAGTCGGGAACCAAACTGATGCTCATGCGCGGCCTCTTGGAGACTTCGGTGGCCGAGTACGGCGAGGCCGTCGAGAACGGCGCGATAACCAACCTGCCCGAGTTCCAGGATGGCTCGGCTTTCGTGTGGAGGGCCGAGCAGATACTCGCCGATATCGACGACGCGCCGGCCATGTCGTCGGAGTTTGCCGCCGTAAAGGCGGCCTACGAGCAGCGCGTCGATCCGTCAGAGGTGGCGGATCTGACTGCAAAGATCACCGACAAGATAGACTCCGTTGTGGGCTCCAGCGAGACGGGCCTTTCAGACTACATATCCAACATACGCGCCATGCTCGAGCAGGCGCGCGCAGAGTACGCCGCCGGCAACACCGACGAGGCGCTCAGCCTCGCCACAAAGGCGTACCTCGACAACTACGAGTTCCTAGAGGCGCCCCTGATACAGGCCGGCGAGCGCGAGCTGATGGAGGATGTGGAAATAATGATGCGCGAAGAGCTGCGCTCCATGATACGCAACGGCTCGGCGGCAGCGGCGGTCAGCTCCCAGATAGACTCGGTGCTGTCAGGAATGAACGACGTAGGGGCGGCGCTCGTGCCGTCAGGCGCTTCCATGCAGGATGCCGCCGACTTTGCCGGAGGGCTCGAAGAGGCGCTCGGCCACTTCAAGGCTCTGGAAGACAACCTCGACGACGGGGACGCGGACTCGGCGCTGATCCACGCCACGCACCCGATCGCAGAGCTGTACGAATCGATGAAGCCGCAGCTTGCCTCTGCCGACCCGTCGCTCGACGCGCGCGTGCAGGCGGCGTTGCAGCAGCTGGGCAGGGACACCGGCCCGGGCGTCTCGCGAGCACAGGCGCAGTCGGCGATAGATGCGGCAAAAGACGTCGTGGAAGTGGCGCGCACGGCCGTGGTGGGCGACGAGCTCAGCGCGGATCCGGCATTCAAGATAGACTTGGCAAAGGGCCTGCTCGTCACGTCGATAGCAGAGTACGGCGAGGCCGTGGAAAACGGCACCATAGTCAACCTGCCCGAGTTCCAGGACGGCTCGGCCTTCGTGTGGAGGGCCGAGCAGATAACCATGACGCTCGGGCAAGAGGGCGCCGGCCTGTCGGGGGCGTACGACGCGGTGAACGAGGCGTACGCGAGGACCGCCTCGCCTGCCGCGGTAGAATCGGCGACCAACGACCTGATGGCGGAGCTTGACGCCCTGCACCAAAACAGGATAGACTTTGCCGGAGGGCTGGAAGAGGCGCTAGGCCACTTCAAGGCCCTCGAGGACAACCTCGACGACGGGGACGCGGACTCGGCGCTGATCCACGCCACGCACCCGATCGCAGAGCTGTACGAATCGATGAAGCCGCAGCTTGCCTCGGCCGACAGGGCGCTCGACGAGCGGGTACGGACGACGCTGAACCAGCTGGGCGACAAGACCGGCCCGGACGCGTCCAGGGCCGAGGCGCAGGCCGCGATCGACGATGCAAGAGCGGTGGTGGAGACGGCCCGCACGACCGTGGTCGGCGACTATCTTTCCGAAAAGTCGGGGACCAAGCTGATGCTCATGCGCGGCCTCTTGGAGACTTCGGTGGCCGAGTACGGCGAGGCCGTCGAGAACGGCGCGATAACCAACCTGCCCGAGTTCCAGGACGGCTCGGCTTTCGTGTGGAGGGCCGAGCAGATACTAGCAGAGATCGACGACGCCCCCGCGATGGCCTCTGACTTTGCGGCCGTAAAGTCGGCCTACGATCAGCGCGTCGATCCCTCCAGAGTGGCCGACCTGACCGCGGCCATAACGGACAAGATAGACTCGGTGGTCGGCTCGAGCCAGGCCGACCTCTTGGACTACGTGGCCAACATACGCGATCTGCTAGAGGAGGCGCGCACCGAATACGCCGCCGGCAACACCGACGAGGCGCTCAGCCTCGCCACCAAGGCGTACCTCGACAACTACGAGTTCCTAGAGGCGCCCCTGATACAGGCCGGCGAGCGCGAGCTGATGGAAGAAGTCGAGATAATGATCCGCGAAGAGCTGCGCTCCATGATCCGCGAGGGGGCGCCGGCCGACGAGGTCAGCTCCCAGATAGACACGATACTGATCAGGATGGACACCGTCGCCCAGATAGTGCCAGAGTTCGGCGTCATGGCCGCCCTGGTGATGGCCTCGGCTACGGCCGCGGCGGTGGGCATCGGCGCCCGCCGCAGGTTCTAGCCCGCGGGCCGGCCGCCTGCAAACCCGCAGCGGGGCGGCCGCGCCTTGTGTTTTGAATTCGAAGCGGATCCCGAAGAATTGCCGGTCGCGCGCGGCCCGGGGCGCGCCCTAGGCTTCCTTTACGGACACGGCGCCGTCCTCGTACACCGCGTAGTGGCGAAGCGCGGTGTCTATGCAGTGGTGCTCCGAATCCGCGGTTTTCCCGCTGCGCACCTCGTAGTCTTTTGTGTGGCCGAACACTTGGCTCACCCCGGCGACGTCCTCGAACTCCGAATAGTCGCACCACGTGATGCCGCCTACCTCGCGCAGCCCGCCCCTGCTCCTGCCGGCCTCGAACAGGGGCGCGCTGCCCCCCTTTAGTGCAGACTCCATCTGGGCGTACGCGCCGGACAGCGCCTCTGAGGCGCCCGCCTTTCCGGCCGCCCCGGAGCACCTGCGCACCAGCGCGCCGGACAGCCCGGCGTGCGTGCAGAGCCACCGCCCGTCCAGCCAGCAGTAGGGGACGGCGCGCTGCCAGGGCACGCGCGCGGCGCGTATCTCGTCTAGCGTGAGCTCGTCGTACCCGCTGCAGCGGAATTCCCGGTTGGGGCTCATGTAGTGGACGTCGTGGTTGCCGAGCAGGTGCACGCGCCCCTCTTTTTCCATGGATCCGGCCAGCCACCGGGCCGTCTCTTCCGGATCGCCGCCCTCGAAGCTGTCAAAGTAGTCGCCCAGGAACACGGCCGTGTCCGGCGCCTCTTTTTCCAGAATCCTTTCGGCCTTTGCGTGCTCGTCGTGCACGTCCGGCACGATCACTATCCTGGCGCCGGGGCGCGCGTCCAGCTCCACCCTAGCCACCCGCGACGGCCATGCGCAGCATGCCGCCCAGCCTGCGCTCCGGAACCCGCCCCGGCCCGCCGTTGATCCCGCGCGAGAGGCGCCTCGCGAGCCGGACGGCCACCTCGTAGACGAGATCCCACAGGCGGCTCTCGGGGGCCGCGTTGTAGGCGCGCAGCAGCAGAGACAGGAGCCACCGGGCCCCCGGGTATTCGGTCCTGATGTACTCTGCCAGGTATTCCTGCGAGCTGCTTATCTTGTAGCGCAGGTGCTCCAGCGCCTCGGCCCGCGCCGCGTAGCCGGTCCTTGCCACGCGCACGCGCCCGCGCCTCATGGCCGACAGGGCCCCGTCCAGCGAGCCGCCAGAGTCTATCTCGTTGACGCACCTGCCCATCGTGGAGAGCACGTGCGAATCGCTGCCGGCCACGGCCGTCATGCCCCTCTCGAGGGCGAACTCGCAGGCGCGCGCGTTCGACACGAGGTCCACGTTGTTGCTGTTGAACGCCTCGACCATGTCGCACTCGGAGGCGCGCTCGCGCAGAGCGTCCAGTATGCTGAAGGGGTGGGGCGCAGACGAGACGCCGTCCTGCCGCCTCACCTGCTCGAGCGTCTCGTCCAGGCCCATCCCGGGCCTGATCTGATCGCGCAGCCCGTAGGCCAGCACGTGCGCGCCCGTGTCTATGGTTATCTCCTCTGCCGGAAAGACCGATATCCCGGCGAACTTTTCGTGGTCCCTGGCGCACTCGAGCATCTGCGAGTACCCGTCGAGCGTGTTGTGGTTGGTCACGAACACCGCGTCAATGCCGGCCGCCCTGGCGGCCTCGAGCTGGTCGCGCACGCCGACGTTGCAGTCGTACGGCGGCTCCCTGTCCCCCACGTGGAAGTTCGAGAACGAGTTGTGGCAGTGGAGCTCGGCGCGCAGCAACGCGGCGCAGGCCCGGCGCGCCGATTATAACCGTTTTCAGTACCCGCGGGCGAACAGGACCTCGCGCCCGCCGCCCTTCCCGCAGACGGCGCACGGCGCCGGCTCGCCCCGCTCGAACGGCACCACGCGTATGTCCGCGCCCGTCTCGTCCTTTACCTTTTTTTCGCACGCGGGCGAGCCGCACCACGGCGCCCTGGCAAAGCCGGCGCCGGCCGCCTCCCTGAGCTGCCCGTACGAGGAGGCAGAGCGCGTCATGGATTCCTGGGCCGCGCGCGCCGCCTCCAGCATGTCCTTCTGGATCCGGGCGAGCATGGCAGCGGAGCGCGCGCCAAGCTCGCCTAGCGGCACGCCGAGCTTGGAGCCGTCGCGGCGCACCGCCACGAGCGCCTCGCCCCTGGCCAGGTCGCGCGGGCCCACCTCCACGCGCAGGGGCACGCCGCGCATCTCCCAGTCGTTGTACTTGTAGCCGGGCGTCAGGTCCCTGTCGTCGAGCGAGGCGCGCACGCCCGCCTCGCCGAGGCTCCGGAGGGCGCGCCCGGCCGCCTCGGCGACGGGCCCCCTGTCGGGCCCCTTGAAGGCTATGGGTATGACGACCGCCTGCAGGGGCGCGACCCTTGGCGGCAGCACCAGGCCCCTGTCGTCGCCGTGCACCATTATCATGGCCCCTATCAGCCTCCACGAGACGCCCCACGAGGTCTGCCACGCGAAGCGCTCGGCGTTGTCCCTGTCGGCGAACTTTACGCCGAACGGGCGCGAAAAGTTCTGCCCCAGAAAGTGCGAGGTGCCCATCTGCAGGGCGCGCCCGTCGGGCATCATCGATTCTATGGTGCTGGTGTACACGGCCCCGACGAACTTTTCGGCCTCGCTCTTGCGGCCTGCCACCACGGGCACGGCCAGCTCCTCCTCGACGGTCTCGGCGTACACCCGGAGCATCTCGGAGACCTGCTCTTCGGCCCCGTCGCTGTCGGCGTGGACCGTGTGCCCCTCCTGCCAGAGGAACTCCGATGTCCTCAAAAAGGGCTTTGTGGACTTTATCTCGGCGCGCAGGGCCGTGTTCCAAAAGTTGATCTTTAGCGGCAGGTCGCGCCAGCTGCGCACCCACTTGGAGTACAGCGAGTAGGCCAGCGTCTCGGAGGTGGGCCGCAGCGCGAGCCTGTCGCCAAGCTCGGCGCCGCCCGAGCGGGTGACCCAGAACACCTCCGGGTCGAAGCCGGCAAAGTGCTCCTTTTCCAGTTTCAGCAGCGATTCGGGTATCAGGGTGGGCAGGAACCCGTTGCGCACGCCAAGCTCGGCGAAGCGCGCGTCGAGCCTGGAGCGCAGCGCCTCCCACACGGCGTACCCGTCGGGGCGCAGGGCCACCAGGCCCTTTACGGGGACGTAGTCTGCAAGCTCGGCCCTGATGACGACCTGCGTGTACCATTCGGCAAAGTCGCCCGACTTTGAGGCCGTGATGCCCTCCTGCTCGCCCAACGGGCGCGGGCGCCCGCCTGCCAATATGAGGCTTGGCCGATCCGCATTTAGGTGGGGCCTTTCCGGCGCGCGGCGTGTTCGGCAGGGACGATCCGGCCCAGTTGATGCGGCAGGCCTCGCAGGCGGCCGGCAGCGACCCCAAGAGGGCCGCCTCGCTGCTCGGCAGGGTGCTGCGCGCCGAACCGCGGAACCGCGAGGCGCTCTACCGGCGCGGCCAGCTGCTCAACCGGCTGCGCAAGTACTCCGACGCGGTCACCTGCTTCGACGCGCTGCTCTCGCTGGACCCGCAGGACGTGCGGGCGCACATCAACCGGGGCATATCGATGGCCGAGATGGGCGACACCGAGTCGGCGGCGCGCAGCTACGAGCGCGCCATGGCGGCCGACCCGCGGTCCGCGCCTGCCCGCTTCAACAGGGGCGTGCTCTACGACCGCCTCGGCGACCACCGAAAGGCGCTCGAGATGATGGACGAGGCCGTGCGGCTGGACCCGTCGGCCGAGGGCCCGCTGTTCTACCGGGGCATAGTGCTGGCAAAGTCGGGGCGCCACCGCGAATCGCTGGAGTGCTTCGAAAAGGTCGGGCGCAAGTTCCCCGGCCACCGCGACGCGCTCTTCCACCGCGGCATAGAGCACGCGGAGCTGGGCGAGCACGAGCTGGCCCTGCCCATATTCGAGCAGATCCTGTCGGGGGGGCCGAACACCAACGTGACGTACGCAAAGGCGCGCAGCCTGGCCGCGCTCGGCCGCGACGGCGAATCCCTCGCCCTGCTGGAGCGGGCCGTCAAGGCCAGCCCGAAGCAGATCAGGGCGTGGATGCGCGAGGAAAAGTCGTTCGCGCGCCTGCGCCAGTCCGAAAAGTTCAGGAAACTGGCAAAGCTATAGGACGCTGCCGCCCACGCCGTCTATCTTGAACGAGGCGGTGCGCCTGTCCGGTCCGGCAAGGGACACCGTATAGACGGGCGCGTATATCATGGATATTTCAGAGACGCTCGTCTCTTCCTGCAGGTCGCGCACCTCCTTTTCCATCTCGGGGCGCAGGGCGTCGCGCAGCATCCTTTCGGCGTCTTTGTCGGGCGGGATCTGCGAGTCGGGCGTGTGGGCGTTGGCGGCCAGCACCTTCTTCGGATAGTGCTCGATGTCGCCGGCGCCCGTATCGTGCGCGAACCCGACCTCGGCCCCGTCGGGCGCAAAGTGCCGCGCGCCCTTTTCAGAGACCGAGACGCGCTCCTCGAGCGGTATGTCGGCCCTTCTGCCCACCGACAGCCTGCCTATGCCGGCCCCGCGCCTGGACGGGAAGGTCACGCCCCCGAAGACCACCTCGTCTACGTTGCCGTCGACGGAGAGCGTGTGGACAGCGCTCCGGTAGTAGGCCGCGCGGTACCTGCCCGAGACGCGCACGGTCAGCTCGTACTCTAGCGAGACCGACTTTACGGAGACCTCGGATCTCTTGGGCCTGGACAGCAGGGATCTGAACGGGCCGGTCTTTTTCCTCTCGATCAGCTCCTCGAGCTCATTTTCGTCCATCTTTTTGAGGACAAGCGTCCTCTTCCTGGTCAGGGCCACGGGGAGCCGGAACCGATGACGATATATATAGTCGGGGGGGGGGGGCGGTGGCTTAGGACTGGGAGGATATCTGGGCTTTTACGTTCTGGCGGTAGCGGCGATCGCCGCCTGCGCGGCCGGCATACATGAAGCCGAGGCCACCACGCCGACGGTGACCCAGTTCACCGACCCGGTCAGCACAGACGTCTATTCTGCGTCCATGGACATGACCAACGACGGCACATGGGCCGCCACCATGACCATAAACTTCAACACGCCGGTAAAGTTCCACACCAGCGAGGCCGACACGCTCCAAGACATCGTGGTGTACAGGGGCGCCGGCACATCCAACACAAAGGGCGCAGCCTCTGTGAAGGGCTCTGGGATAGAGATCAGCGGAAGCACCGTAAAGGTGCACTTTTTGCCGCCGGCCGAAGACAATCTGCGGCTGATGGGCCCGACCACCCGCCATCTTTACATATCCGGCACGGCGCTAAAGTCCGTAGATACCAGCACCGACCTCGCGCAGGTCGGGACGACGAGCCCGAGCGGAACCGGTACGATCCAGTCGGCCACCGCCGACGGCGCTACTCCGAAGGTGGCCAGCGCCAGACTCGACCGGGACAGCCGGATCATGTACATCGTCGCGGACGAGTCCCTGGCATACGGCACCTACCAGACGAGCAGCGACGCCGTGACTTTTCCGACTACCCTCAACTCGGCCGGCGAGACGACCAACTCAAACGCCACAAAGTTCCACCTGCGCGACGGCGCGACTGCATCGAGCGGTGGCATCACGATGGACGCATCCTTCAACACCATTAGCACGCACGGCTCGCCCATCCACGAGATCCGCTTCACGCTCACTACGGGCAATCTTTCCACGCTCCTCGCATACGCAAACCCGCACCTGCACGTAGACGCAAAGGCGTTTTCGGGCGTGTCTGATTCGCTGTATCCCCTCGCCAAACACGACAACGCAATCATCAAAAAGCAGCTCAACTACCTGCCCAGGCTCACCGTTGCGCAGCTGGACACGTCCATGCGTGTTCTGACCCTCACGTTCGACGAGTCGGTAACGAAGGATTCGGGCACCTTTTACATACGCAACAGCGCCACGGGCAGCTATACCGCGTCGACCGACGTCTCGGGAACGCTCAGCTCCGTCTCGGGAACCGCCGGAACGGCGACGCTTTCGGCCTCGGATGCCACGAAGGTGCAGAACATGGCCACGCCGCACCTGCATTTGAACGCCGGGGCGGTGACCGACTCGGGCGGCGCGCCCAACGCCAAAAAGGCCGTGGCGCTGACTACCACGTCCGAGCCAGTTCTGTCCGGTGCCACGATAGACCGGGCCACCGGCGCGGCCACGCTCACCTTCGACAAGTCCGTCACAAAGAGCACGGGCAACATCGACATACGCGAGGGCAGCTCGGCCACGCACAACGCGACGAGGGATGTGCGGATACCCGCAAGCGACGCCTCCGTGTCCGCGTCCGGCTCGTCCGTCACGTTCACGCTCTCTTCGGCAAACCTGGCGAAAGTCAACGCCATGACGAGCCCGCACGTGTACCTCGACTCCTCCGCGGTGGTCGATTCTTCGAGCACGCCCAACGCCGCGCTGACCGCGGGGCAGGACGTCGTGCTCTCGCCGCGGCTCGTCTCTGCCTCCCTGGTGCCGGCGACCCGGGCGCTGAGCGCCACGTTCGGCGAGCAGGTCTCTGTGCCGGCCACGAGCCCGGGCAACGTGTACGTGGCTTCGGCGGGGGACAATAACGGGTTCACGTCCGGGACAGACGTGCGGCTGCCGCTGTCGGGCACCGCCGCCTCACACTCTGCGACGATCACCGCCGCCGAGCTCGCCAGGGTGCTGGCCATGACGGACCCGAAACTGTACGCCGAGGCCAACGCCGCGACAGTGTCGGGCCTGGCCAACGCGGCAGGTTCCGTGGATCTGGCGATCACCGCGCCGGTAGTGTCCTCGGCCGCCGTCGACATCGGCACCGGCGCCGTGACCCTGACGTTCAGCTACGGCGTCTCTGCGGGCGCGGGCAGCATGGACATCACGCAGACAAGTTCGGCCGCGTACGATCCATCCGCGCATGTGCGGGTGGCCGTCTCGGACACGACCGTCTCGGGAAGCCAGCTTGCCTTCACGCTCTCGGAGCCGGACCGCAAAAAGGTCATAGCCTTGGGCGCCACGCTGTGGGCGCGCCTTCCGGCCGGCCTAGTCTCGGGCGGCGCCGGCGGCGATCTCTCCGCCGTCTCGTACAGGTTCACCGTCACGGCCGACACGACCGCGCCGACGCTCGTGGCGACCGGGCCTACCAGGCCAGCCTTGGACGAGGAGACCGGGATACTGACCCTGACGTTCAGCGAGTCCGTAAAGGACGGATCGGACGTCGACTTGGAAAAGATCTTCATAGGGACGGCTCGTTCAGCACCGGCGGCACGGCGCTGTCTGTCTCCGGGGCGGCCTCGACTGTCACGTCCACGGCCGACACCGACGCGCAAATCACCGTGAAACTGACCGAAGAGCTGCGCAAGTCCGCCATCGGCTATGCGACGCCGCACGTGCGCCTTGATGCGGGCGCCGTCAAGGACCTGTCCAACCAAAACATAGCCGCGGCCGCCAGCACCGAGATCGACGATCTGGCAGACGCGACGGCCCCGACGCTCGTGACGGCCGGCTCGGACAGGCCCGCCTTGGACGAGGAGACCGGGATACTGACGCTGACGTTCAGCGAGTCGGTAAAGGACGGCGCCGATGTCGACCTGACAAAGATCTTCGTGGCCAACGATCCGTTCACCTCCGGCGGCACGGCGCTTACAGGCTCGGCTGTGACTTCTACTGAGGATACGGACGCCCGGATAACGATAGATCTGACCGAAGAGCTGCGCAAGGACAGCATCGGGTACGCGGTACCGCACGTGCGCCTCGCGCAGGGCGCCGTCAAGGACCTGTCGAACCAAGACATCGCGGCGGCCGCCAGCGCCGAGATCAACGATCTGGCCGACACGGCCGCGCCGACGCTCGTGGCGAGCGGCGCGAACGGGCCGGCACTCGACGAGGAGACCGGGATACTGACACTGGCGTTCGACGAATCTGTAAAGGACTCTGACGTCGACTTGGCAAAGATCTTCATAAACGACGGCGCGTTCACTTCGGGCGGTTCGGCCCTGACCGGCTCGACTGTCACGTCCGCCGCAGACACGGACGCCAAAATCACGATAGACATGACCGAAGAGCTGCGCAAGTCCGCCATAGGCTATACGACGCCGCACGTGCGCCTTGATGCGGGCGCCGTCAAGGATCTGTCCAACCAAGACATAGCCGCGGCCGCCAGCGCCGAGATAACGGACACCGCCGACACCGCGGCCCCGCAGCTCAGCTCGGAGACTGCGCCAGTATTCCACGTGCCCACCGGGGCGCTGACGATCGTGTTCGACGAATCGGTAAAGGACGGCCAGGCCAACGTGGATCTGGCCAAGATATTCATCAGCAGCGACACATCCGTCTCGGGCGGCACGGCGCTTACCGGCTCGACGGTGGGCTCGACGGACGATACGGACGCCGAGATATCCATAACGGTACCAGAGGCGCTCAGGCTGCAGGTGATCGCCCAGGCGTACACGCCCTACCTGCGCTTCGACGCGGGCGCCGTCTCGGATCTTTCAAACCAGGCCATCGCCGCGTCGACCGCCGGCACGGCGATCAGAAAAGTCACCGACACCGATCCCCCACAGGTCTCGTCCGCCGCCCTGAACGAGGAGACCGGATCTCTGATCATAACGTTCGACGAGACCGTCGATGTGTCCAGCGCGGCGAACGAGGGCGCAAGCTTTGCGCTGCGCGAGGGCCCCGGCGCGCAGGCAGGCTCGGCCGGCGAGGTCGTCCTGTCGGACGCCGAGATAAAGCCCGGCCAGACCGACGGCCCCGCGCTCGAGTTCGCGCTGTCCGAGGCCAGCAGGCGGGACGCCATAGCTTTGGCAGACCCCCACCTGTACATCGCCGCCGGCGCCATAGAAGACATCGCCCTCAACGGCATCGGCGAGCCGGCAAGCGGCCAGTTCTTTACCACAGTCGTCGACGTCTCCCAGACGCTGGACACGACCGCCCCGGCACTCGAGACGACGGGGAACGACAGGCCCGCGCTCGACGAGGGCACCGGGGTATTGACGCTGACGTTCGACGAATCCGTGCGGGACGGCGCCGGCGTCGACTTGACGAAGATCTTCATACGCGACGGCCCGGGCGCCGGCGGCGCGGCCCTGACCGGCTCGGCGGTCACGTCCTCCGCGGACACCGACGCCGAGATCACGGTGGAACTGACAGAGGCCCTCCGGCAGTCCGCCATCGGGTACGGCACGCCGCACGTGCGCCTCGAGCCTGGCGCCGTGAGGGACCTGTCGGACCGGGGCTCTTCGGCCGCCGGCGCCGAGATCGACGACTCTTCGGATCTTGCGCCACCCGAGATGACCATGGCGCTCGTCGACGCGACGCGGCGGGTCCTCGTGCTGGTCTTCGACGAGTACGTGCAGGCGGGCCCGTCCGGCTCGGCCAGCCTGGTCTCGGGCGGCGCCCAGACGAGGCTTGCCGACGCGACGCCGCAGTCCTTGGATGACCGGACCCGGGTATCGTACGATCTGAGCCTCGCCGAGCTGGGAATCGCGATAGGCCCCGGCGCGCGCGCCAGCATCGGGGCCGGCTCGGGCGTGTCGGACACGTCGGGCAACCCGGCCCGGGCAGCGTCGGCCGACTTGGTAGTGACCGACGAGACCGCGCCGGCGTTCGTCTCGGCGACCATCATATCCGATTCGGTCGTGCGCGCCGTCTTCGACGACATACTGGCGGCCCCGTCCGCATCGGACTTTTCCGTGTCCGGGCACCGGATAGCCTCGGTCTCGCTGGGCCCGGACGGCAGCACCGTCAACATAACGATCGCCGGCGCGTTCGCCGAGGGGCGCAGCGTGCAGGTGGCCGCCGGCGCCGGCATACGGGACATGTTCGGCAACCCGCTGGCGCCGACCACGCTGACCGCAGAGTACGAGCCCATACGGGTGGCGGTCAGGGCCCTGACGATATCGAGCGACAACGCGGCGCGCAACCCGTCCAACGCGGACGGCGCGGAGCGCGGCCTGGTGCGCGCCGGCGACACGGTGACGCTGCGCCTCGAGGCCGACCCGTCGGGCGCGCGCATCGCGCAGGCGTACCTGCAGATATCGAGCGCCTCGGCGGCCGCGTCGGTCGACGGCGGCGGACTGGGGCTGTCCGCCTCGCTGCGGGTGCCCCCCGACGCGGCGCAGGGCCCGCTTCAGTTCGCGATACGCACGACCGACGAGTTCGGGCTCCGGGCGTCGCTGGGACCAGGCGATCTGACCGGCGCCAACGTCTCGGCCGACACGGTGCCGCCGGCCGTCGTCTCGGCCTCGGCGAGCGGCATCGATTCGGTCACGGTGCGTTATTCGGAGCGCGTCGCGGTGGGCAATTCGGGCGCCACGGTCACGGTCGGCTCGGCCACGTACTCGGCGTCCTTTTTGGGCTCGGGCAGCGAGACGATACTGGCGTACTGGGACGGGGTCGGCTCGGTGCCCGCCTCGGCGGTGCTGCGCGGCCTCGCCGTCCACGACATGGCCGGCAACGCGGGCTCCGGCGGCCCGGTCGGCGCCGGACCGTCGGTCGGCTCGGCCTCGCCGGGCCCGACCGGCGTGATGCCCATAGCCAAGGGCACCACCCTGCGGACGGTCACGGCGCCCGCCGGCGTGGAGCCGGCGCTGGAGCTCTCCTCGGCCTCGGCCACCGACCCGAGGGTGGCGTTCGCCGGCGGCCGGACGGCGGCGTTCGAAAACCCGCTCAGCATAATCACGCAGGAGCCGGGCCTGCCCGACCTGTTCTTCCAGGCGGGAACCGAGGTGGGCGGCCTCGCCGGGTTCACGGTGGCCGAAGTCGGCCTGGAGGCGGCCGTGGTGGTGGCCCCGTCCGAGTACGAGGTGCCGGCCGGCTCGCCCGCGCTGGACGCGTACCCGGGCCTGTACAACCCGGCGACGGCCGTGCTGGTGGGCAGCCCCGTATCCGACATCGCGTTCAGCAAGCCGGTCCGCATGGAGTTCGACATACCGCTCTCGGGCCTGGTCTTTTCGGTCGACGCGGCCGGCACCGTGCTCCCGATACCTGCGTGCGCCGAGGGCTACGGGGGCGCCGTGCCGCTCCTGCAGGATGTGCCGGAAGGGTGGCCTGCCGAGACGTACGATCCGCTCGCGTGCGTATCGGAAGACTCTGTATGGACGCTGCACTTTTCGGTGTTCGGCGTGGCGTATCCGTCCTCGGGCGGCTCGGAGTGCGACGACTGCTCCCCGCCGACGCTCGGCTACGACGAGTACGGCGCCAAACTCGTGGACGGCGGCTTTGCGTACAACGGCCTTTCCTCGGACGTGGCGTACTTTTTCACCCCGTACCCCCTGATCGAATCCGAGGTGGGCAAGGAAAACACGGCCGTCTTCAAGATATACGAGAACGAGGGGCCGGGCAACGTAGAGCATATTTCGCTGGCCTTCGGCCTGCGCTCCGGCGAGGTCATATCGGAGAGCAGGGCCGTGATAAACTACGACATTTCGTTCGACGGGACCGGCTCGGTCTCCGTGATAGATCCGGACGGCGCCATCGACCCGGAGACGCTGAGCGCCTCGCACGATACGGTGGACTGCTCGGCGGGCTCTTCGCTGGAGTGCCTCTCCGTATCCATAACGCACACGTTCCGCGCGCCGCTCGAGTTCGACATCGTGGGCACGGACGTGTGGGACAGGGAGCGCAACTCTTGGCAAAACTACTACAACCACGGCATACGGGTGTCGGGCGAGCCGATGGACCCGCAGCCCGGAACGGAGGTCAACGGCGGGCATCTGGTGCTGTACCCCATATCTGAGGGCTCTTCGAACACGGACATCATGATAGACGCCCAGGGCCGCCTGTTCAAGATGTCGCCCGACGGACAGTACGTGCCGCTGTCCAACCAGTCGCGGCTGTACCACGACATCGACGAATCCATGTACCTGTACGACGGCATCCCGAAGCAGGGCTACGACCGCGGGGACCTCGAATTCAGGGACCACCTGTACGCGCAGGTGCTCGCCGCGCAGAAAATCCTGGACGCCATGATGCCGGCCCCCGAGGCCGAGGCGTCCGAGCCAGACCAACAGGCGCCCGACCGTGCGGCGCACGAGCGGCACCTGCGCGAGGCGGTGCTGGCAGAGCAGGCCAGGGCCGCGCTGCTCTTCGAGGAGCTGTTCGGGTATCAGGGCATCAACGCGCAGGACTAGCCGGGTTCGGGCGCGGGCCGATCCGGCGGCCGCGCCCGACCAGCTTCGGTTCGGTGCCTACGCGCGGAACCTGCCCCGCCGTGCGGCCAAATGACAAGTTCCTGCCTGCCGGCGGATCGGCGGAATCGAAGCCGTGGACGGAAGCAACCCGTGCCTGCGGTGAGCGTTAGCTGCGGATGCGGGCGGCACGAAGCGCCCTCGCCCGACCCATCGGCCGCGGCCGCCAGAGTCCGCTAGCCGGCTGCCGGCGTAAACAATACTTGGTTTATATGGGCGGGGGGGGGGGGGGCGGTGGCAGAATAATGGGCAGCGTACGGGGGCTCGCAGCGCTCGCTATACTGGCGTCGGGCATATGCGCCGCCGGCGCGGTGCCGGCAGCAGAGGCCACGGTGCCCGCCATATCGGCGTTCACCGAGCCGGGCGTGCGCGGGCTGAACACGTACGCCGCGTCCCTGGACATGAGCAACGACGGCACGTGGGCCGCCGTGCTGACCATCACGTTCAACACCCCGATGGCCGTCCACACCAGCGAGTCAGACGCGCTCGAAGAGATCCTGATCAAGCCGGGCGTCGCAAGCGCAAACACCGACGGCAGCGCGACCGGCTCTGCCATAGGGTTCGACGGGAACGCGGTGAAGATATTCTACCTGCCGCCGGCCGAAGAGACGCTGCGCCTGATAACGGAGAGCAACTCGTCCCTCTACGTCTCGGGCACGGCGCTAAAGTCGGCAGACACGGGCACGGCCATGGCAGAGTTCGGGCAGCTTGAAAAGTACGAAAACGGCAACCGCGCGGCGGATTCTGGCACGCGCGTAAAGTGGTCCGACGATTCGGCCGCGCCGCGGGTGGCCAGCGCGTCCATCGACAGGGACAGCCGGGTGCTGTACGTCGTCTCGGACGAGTCGCTGGCGTTCGGGGTGTACCCGCTGCCCACGGAAACCCCGCCCAGCAGGGACTACGGGACCTCCCCCAGCAACGCCACAAAGTTCAGCGTGCGCGACGGCCCGTCCGCCGCGTCGGGGGTCGGGATGTCCGCCTCCAACGATCCGAGCGTGCACCGCTCCCCCGCGCACGAGATGCGCTTTGCGCTCTCGGCCCGGCAGCTCGCCGAGGTCGCCGGCTATTCGGATCCGCACCTGCACGTGGAGGCGGGCGCGTTCGAAGGCATAGCCAACTTTTCGCTCTCCACCGAAGAGAACGAGTACGTGTCGGAGCGTCTAAACTACCTGCCGGGGATCGCCTCGGCGAGCCTGTCGTCCTCGCTGTCAGTCGCGTTCGACGAGCCCGTCGAAAAGGGCACCGGCGCCTTTTACATACGCGGCAGCGCCGCGGGCAGCTACGATCCGGCAACCGACGTCTCGGGCACGCTGAGCGTCTCGGGCGCCGCCGGCTCGGCGGAGCTGACCGCCGCGGCCCTGGCGCGCGTGCTGGCCATGCCGTCGCCGTACCTGCACCTGGAGGCTGGGGCCGTGACCGACTCGGACGGCGCGGCCAACGTCAAAAAGTCCCGGCAGCTGTCGGTGGCAGGCGGCCTGTACGCCGCAAAGATGGATTCTGCCGGCGCCGTCTCGCTGGATTTTTCGCCCGACGTCAAGACGGGCGAGGCCGACGTCGACCAGTCCAAGATATTCGTGCGCGACGGGCCCGGCACGAGCGGCGGCACGGCGCTGACCGGCTCGACCGTGTCCTCGGCGGGCGACGGGGCGACCGTCGCCGTGTCGCTGACCGCGGGGCAGGTCTCGACGGTGACGGGGTACTCGGAGCCGCACGTGTACTTTGAGGCCGGCGCGGTAAAGAGCACCTCGGGCGCCGCGCTGAGCGCCCCCGCGTCTTCTACGCAGCTGGTCTCTTCGATCTTTCTGGAATCGGCCTCGGTGGACTTGAACAACTACGCCGACGGCTCGGACCGCCGCGCGGGCAAGCTGGTGCTCAAGTTCAGCGGGCCGGTCGCCGCGGGCGCGAGCGGGGCCGACTCCCTCTCGAAGATAACCGTCCGCGAGCAGGACAACTCGCCGTCCGCCGAGCTGGGCTCGGCCGCCTCGATCTCGTTCAGCTCCGGCACCGTCACGATAGCGCTCTCTGCCGAGCAAAAGGACGCCGTCCGGGCCATGTCGGGCGACCTCGAGATACTGGCGGGCCCCGGCGCCTTCAAGTCGGCGGACACGTCGCTGCCGCTCGCGGCCGTGGGCGACGGGGACTTGTCGGTCCCGGCCGGCAGCGTGACCGCCGACGCCACGGGCCCCGTGGTAACCTCGGCCTCGCTGGACGAGGAGACCGGGGTGCTGGAGTTCACGTTCGATGAGATGGTGCGGGCCGGCACCGTGGCCGAGACCCAGATACGTCTGCACGATCAGGGTTCCCCTGGCTTTGATCTGGGAAGCTCGGCGGTCGCCTCGTCGGGCGTCTCGGATACGGTCACCGTGCAGCTCGACGAAGAGGCGCGCAAAAATGCGATAGCGCTGACGGCACCGCACTACCGGATGGCCGGCGCGCAGGCCGTGGTCGATACGTCCGGCGTGCCAATAATACAAAACTCGTCGGCTCTTCTGACATCCACGCCGGACGACGCGGCCCCGACCGTCCACGCCACGATCGCGCCGGTCCTCGACGAGGGGAGCGGGACGCTTTCCGTCACGTTCAGCGAGTCGGTAAAGGACGGCCCGGCCAACGTGGATCTGGACAGAATGTTCGTCGCAAACGGCCGGTTCGCCGCGGGCGGCACGGCGCTTACAGGCTCGCAGGTGACCTCGACGGTGGACACCGACGCGTCCGTCACCGTGGTGCTGACCGAGGAGCTCCGGCAGGCGGCCATCGGGTATCCGGCGCCCCACCTGCGCTTCGGGGCGGGCGCCGTGGACGATCTCTCCGGCAACGCGATGGCCGCCTCTGCCTCGGCCACCCGCATCATGGCGACCGACGACGAGGAGGCGCCCGTGATCCGGTCCGCGACCATCGACGAGGGCACCGGCGCGTGGACGGTGACGTTCTCGGAGATAGTGTCGCCCGGCTCGGCGCGCGGCACCGCGATGTACGTGCGCGAGGCCGGCGGCGGGGCCTACAATTCCTCGAAAGATGTGCCCCTGGCCTTGCCGTCCCTGACCGTCTCGTCGAGCGGCGCGCTCTCAGAGGCGGGCCGCCAGAAGGTGATCGCCATGGCGACGCCGACCGTCTACGTAGTAAAGGACGCGGTGATGGACATCTCCAGCAACGGCATAGAGGCCGCCGGCACGGCCGCGTCGGTCGCGCCCGACTCGGCTGCCCCCGCGATAGTCTCGGCGGCGGCCACCTCGCTCAACCAGATAACGGTGGAGTTCAGCGAGGCGGTAAGGAGCCCCGACACCACCGGCGAGGGCTGGTCGGTGTCGGGCGCCGGCTCGGCCCAGCGCCACGTCACGGGCAGCTCCGACATATCGTCGGGCTCGACCACCGTGGTGCTGACGCTCTCCGGGAACCTGCCGGGCACGGCGCCGGACGGCGTGGTGCTGCGCTACGAGACGTCCGGCACGGACGTGGGGACCGACGACGGATCCGGCTTCGGGGCCCTGGCGGACGCCTCGTCCAACGCCCTGGCTGCGCGCGCGTCCGTGCAGGTGTCCGACGGCATCGCGCCGACGTTCACCGCGCGGGCAACGGCGCTGAACAAGATCGTGGTCACGTTCAGCGAGGACGTGACGACCACCGGAACCCCTAGATATCCTTGGAATGTCTCGGGCTGGTCAGTATTCGGCGCCGGCTTGGGCGTGTCGTCGCGTTCCGACTTGCCTACACCGTCCGACACCATGGTTATCACGCTGGACGGCGACCTTCCAAGCACCAACCTGCAAGATTTCGTACACGGAAACAGGATATACGGATTCATCGTCCAATACCATTCCAGGGGAGGCGATGTGCTAGACGCTGCAGGCAACGAGATCTCGCAGAGCAGGTTCACGGTGTTGGACGGCCTCGCGCCAGTCATACTGTCGGCCGTCTCGCGCGACCCCGCTCGGATCGATATAGTCCTTTCAGAGAACGCCACCGGCACGGCGACCGACGCTGCTACCACGTGGACGCTGGGGGGTGCCGACGCGGGAGGCCGCACGGTCACTGCGTACGACGGCGCGGCAGACTCGAACAAGATACGGCTGACGGTCTCACCTCCGTTTGCAGAACCCCTCGGATCGGTCACCGTGAGCTACGACGGCGCTGTAGGCGATTTGGCGGACGGCGTCGGCGTGCCAATGGAGTCTGTGACGGTGCCCATAACGACATCGGGATTTGCGCCGACCATACTGTCTGCCCGCGCCGGCTCGCCCAGCTCCATCGAGGTGACGTTCAGCGACGCGGTGTTCGGCACGGCCACGAGCCCCTCGGAGACGTGGGTGCTGCACGGGCCCGACGCGTCGGGGATAACCGTCTCAAAGTACCCGGCCCCGTCCAACAGCACCCTGGTGCTTGGCCTGTCGCGCGACCTGCCCGACACGAGCCCCGACGTGCGGCTCCAGTACGTGAGGGGGCCGGGCGACGTAGCCGACGCGGCCGGCGACCAGCTAAAGTCCACCGCGTCGCCACACGTGCGCGTCTCCGACGACCTCGATCCGGTCCTGCTGCACGCCTCGTTCAACGAGGGCACGGGCGTGTTTTCGGCCACGTTCAGCGAGGCCGTGGAGATCTCGTCGGTCAACGGCGACAACCTCAACATACGCGAGCGCGGATACGCCTACGGCGGGGTCCCGCTCTCCGGCCTGCTGACCACCGCGTCGGATTCGGCGACGCTCGAATTCGCGCTGCCCGAGAGGCAGAGGCAGGCCGTCATCGCCATGGAGTCCCCGCAGCTCGACGTCTGGAGGTGGGCGGTGCGCGACCTAGCGGGCAACCCGATCGGGATCATGCTGGACAACAGGATCAACGTGCGGCTCGATGTGGTGGGGCCCGCGCTTAGGGGGGCGGAGCTCAACGAGGGCGACGGCACCTTGCGGCTCGACTTTGACGAGAGGATGGCCGAGCCGACGGCCTCGCAGGCGGCGGGCATCAGGCTCACCGGTGCGGGCGGCACCGTCACGTTTGCCGCGGCCGACATCGCCTCGGCGCGCCTCGATCCGTACGCTCCGACTGTGATAACCGTCGCGGTGACGGAGGCAAAGAGGCAGGCGATCATCGCGGCCGGCCCGACGGCCATAGACGTGATCTCGGGCGGCCTGCGCGACGTCTCCGGGACCATGGCCTCGTCGGCCGGGACGGTCTTGGATCCGGTCTTTCCGGATCTTCTGCGTCCCAGCCTGGAATCCTCCACGCTAGACGCGGACAGGGGCGTGCTGGTGCTCGGGTTCAGCGAGACCATGGACGCGTCGTCTGTCGAAAGCGAGATCTCGAGGGTCGCCGTCGCCACGCCCGACGGGCGGGTGCAGCTGTCCGGGACCGCGCAGGCGCAGGGCACCCGCGTGACGGTCAGCCTCGCCTCGCCGGTGTTTTTGTCGCTGCTCGATTCCATGCAGGACACGTTCGTGGTGCCGCGGCCGGGTACCAACTCGACGCTCCGGGCGGAGCGCGCGCCGCTGGACTTGGGGCCGATATCGCTGCCCGTGCCGGGCACCAACTCGACGGTGCAGGTGGCGCGCGCGCAGCTCGAGCCGGGAGACCTGTACCTGCAGGTGCCCGGCGCCGACCCGCTGTTCACCGACACCTCGTCCAACGTGGTCAAGCGCGAGTCGGTGCAGGGCAGGGTGTACGTCGAGGACGGCAGCCCGCCTTCGCTGGTGTCGGCCTCGGTCGTCGGCCCCCACACCGTGGTGGCGCAGTTCAGCGAGGACCTGGACGACGGGACGGTGCAGCCCTACGACTTTGGCGTCTCCGGGCGGACGGTGCACTCTGTACAAGAGTCGTCTGGCGCCGTCACCATAGCGCTGAGGGACGCGAGCCCGTTCTCGTCGGATGACACGCCGGCGGTGAGCGTGGAAGGGCCCGTCTCGGACACGTTTGGCAATATCCTGGAGCCGGGCCCGTCGGTGCTGGCAGACAACTCCATAACGCCGGTCGCGCTGTCGCGGTTCACCACATCGAGCGACGGGCCCGCCAAGGCCGGCGATCAGATAGACATAAAGCTGCGTGCGCAGGGCCAGATACTGGCCGGCGCCTCGGTCCTGCTGGTCAACGGCGAGCGCGTGCCCACCACCGGGACGCCGGGAGGCTTCGACGCGGTGTACACCGTCCCCGAGGGCGCCCGGGAGGGGCCGCTGGCGCTGTCCGTGCTGGTCTTTTCGAGCGCGGGCACGCCGACCGACTTTTCAGAAAGGGATCTTACCGGGCCCAACGCGGTGATAGACACGTCGCCCCCACAGGTCAGGTACGCCACGATAAGCGGCGTCGATTCGTTCACCGTCACGTACGACGAGCCGGTGACCGCGTCGGCCTCCGACTATACGGGCATATCCGCGGACGGCTCGCCGCCAGTCTCGGCCCTGCGCATCGAGGGCTCCGGCGGCAGCAACATACTCGTGACGTGGGCCGGCTCGGGCTCGGGCACGGTTCCCTCGACTGTCTTTTTCACGTCCGGCGCCGTCGCCGACGCGGCGGGCAACGAGGCATCCCCGCAGCGGGTGGCCGTGGCGGCCGCCAAGGCGTCGGTAGATCTCGACTCGGGCGCCCTGCCGCTCGCAAAGGGGACGGTGGTCAACGAGATCACCGCGCGCCCGGGCATCGAGCCGACCATCGGGGTCTCGTCGCTCACCAGCGCGGTCACCGACGCGCGCGTGCTCGCCGCGGCCGGCGGCACGGCCGTCTTCGACACCCAGCTGCGCCTGATCACGCAGACGCCGGGCCTGCCAGACGTCACGCTGCCGGCCGGCACCGAGGTGGGCGGACTGGGCCCCCTGACGTCGGGCGGCACCACGTTCGCCGAGGCGCTGCTCGTCTCGTCCAGCTCGTCGACGGCGCACCTTGGCGCCGAGCAGTTGCGCGGCGCGTACCCGCTGCTCTTGGACGGCCTGGCCACGACCGTCCAGGTGGGCCATCCCAGCCGCGACATCACGTTCAGCAAGCCCGTGCTGCTCGAGTTCGACTCGCGGCTTTCGGGCGCGCTGGTCTTTTCGGTGGGGACCGACGGCGTGCCGTTGCCCATACCGCCGTGCGACCCGTCGTGGGACGCAAAGTCGCTGCCCGTAGGCCAGGCGGTCCCCGACGGCTGGCCGCAGGGCACCTACGACACGGACGCCTGCGTCGATGCCGACTCGGACTCTGTCTGGACGGGCCACTTTACCGTGTTCGGCGTCTCGCAGCGGATCTCCGGCGGCGGCTCGGAGTGCGACGACTGCACCCCGCCGACGCTCGGCTACGACGAGTACGGCGCGAGGCTGGTGGACGGGGGCTTTTCGTACAACGGCCTGGCCTCGGACGTGCAGTACTTTTTCACCCCCTACCCGCTCATCGAATCGGAGGTGGGCAGGCACAACACCGCCGTGCTAAAGATATACGAAAACGAGGGGCCGCAAAACCTGTCGCACGTCTCGCTGGCCTTCGGCCTGCGCTCCGGGCAGGTCATATCGGAGAGCCTCGCGGTCATAAACTACGACATTTCGCACGACGGCTCCGGGACGGCCTCCGTCGTAGATCCGGAGGGCGCCATAGACCTCGAGACGCTCAGCGCCGAGCACGAGACCGTCGAGTGCTCGCCCGGCTCGGAGCTGCTGTGCGTGCGGGTGTCCATAGGCCACATGTTCAGGGCCCCGCTCGAGTTCGACATCGTGGGTACCGACGTGTGGGATTCGCAGCGCAACGCGTGGCAGAACTACTTCAACCACGGCATACGGGTGTCGGGCGAGCCGCTCGACCCGCAGCCCGGAATGGAGGCCAACGGCGGGCAGCTGGTGCTCTACCCGATATCGCCCGGCTCGGCAAACACGGACGTCATGGCAGACTCTGCGGGGCGCCTGTACAAGCTCTCGCCGGACGGCCTGTACCGGGAGCTTGCCAACCAGTCGCGCCTGTACCACATCATAGACGAATCGATGTACCTGACCGACGGGATGCCGATGCAGGGGTACGACCGCTCCGATCCGCGGTTCAGGGAGCACCTAGAGGCGCAGATACTGGCGGCCCAGCAGGTGATGGACGCGCTCGTGCCGTCGCAATACGAGTACCCGCCGCAGGCCCCGTCCGAGGCGCCAGACCAGGCCGCCGCCGATGCGCGCCTGCGCGCCGCCGTGGCGGCCGAGCAGCAGAGGGCGCTTTTGCTCTTCGAGGAGCTGTTCGGGTACCAGGGAATCAACGATCAAAACTAGGGCGCGCGGCTCGATCGCGGCAAAGTCCGCGGCGGCGCCGCGCATGCGGCCGCCCGACGCGTCGGCGGGCGCTTGGCAGAAAACCTGTCTCCAACTACGCGTTTTACACGCGCGTCGGGATTTTTGAATCGCGTGCATGCCGCGTCTGCGGCCGTTCGTCCGGCCGGATGCGGCGCCGCGCCCGCCTTCGCAAGTGCAGTAAACCAAACAAAACGCCCGTCAAAGCGGCCCGCCCGCGTCAAAAAAGGCGGCTAGGCACTACTGCTGGGGCGCGGCCCCTCCGGACAGCAGCGAGAGCACGGGCATGGCGTCCCACCCGTACATGGTGTACTCTAGCTTGTCCGAGCAGGCCTCGTCGTACTTTTTGAAAAAGTCGTCCGCCTCGTCCTTGGCCGCCTCGAAGACCGCCATGCCGGTGGCTCCGTCGTCGAACGATCCGGACCACATGATCCTGCCCTTCGACTGCCATTCGTCGACGAGTTCCCTGACGCGCGGTGCGACCGCCTCCAACTCCTCCCGCGTGGTGCCGTCCTTGATCACAGAGATCAGCACCCACGGCTTCTGTTCCTGGCTCATGGCGGGCGGCGTGCCCGCGTAGATAATAAAGCATGGGCGGAATGCACGCGCCTGTTCCAAGCCCGGATAACGGGCCTACGCGATCCGGGCGCTGCCGAAGAGCACGCCGAACGCCTTGCACCATATGAGGACCTCGTCGTACTTTTCCAGGTCCGTCCCGTCGGGTATGGCGTAGTTTTGGTTGCCAGAATTCCCCTTTAGGGTGCCGAGGCTCACGTAGTCCGACGCGCTCTGGTCGGTGGCCAGGTACACGTACAGGTCGGGGCCGTTGGTGGACCTAAAGTCTTCCAGGCGGAGCACGCGGGATCCGTCCGCCTCCAGGACAGAGGCGGTCCCCTGCGCGTCGTGGATGCCGTCGCCCACGCCCACGAACGTGCCGCTGTACGCGGTGGCGGGGGCGCTCCCCATCTGCGGCGCGGCCTCGTCCACCTCGGTCTCCGTAAAGTACGGGCTGAGCGCGTACGCGGCCACCGCCACGGCCACCACCGCGGCCGCCACGGCCGCCGTCTTTATCACGCCGAACCTTGCAGGCGGGAGGATTTAACTGATGTTCCGAATCGCGGCAGACGTGCGGACGGTTCCCGACCGCGGGCGCGCCCGGATCGGGGCGCAGGGGCGGACGGCGCCGGGCGCCGCGGGTTTGCGTGCCTGGATCGAGACCAGATTCGCCGGCCCGCCGGAGATATCTTAATAAACTCGACCGGCTAGCGTCAAGCATGCGCGGCGCGCTCTATGCTGTGGCGGCGATCTCGGCCTTGGCGGCAGCGGCCCTCGCGCTGCCGGGGGCCGAGGCGCACGAAGGCACCATCACCGTCTCGTCGGCGGCGATCGTGGGCCCGCACAGCATAGACGTCGTGTTCACCGACAGGATAGGGTACGTCCGCGACGGCACCGACGCCCAGCAAAACGCGCTCTACAGCAACGATCCGAGCGCGCACGCGCCGGCCATCCACAACCAGATGAAGGCTCTGTACAACAGGGCCGTCGGCGGAGACAGCTCGGCGTGCCCTGAATTGAAGACGATGGGCGCGAGGTACTCGCAGCTCTTTTACAGCAACGTCGTGCTCTCGCCTGGCGGCGCCAAGCAGATATACCTCGTAGAGCCGGTCAACATAACCACCGACCGCATACACCTCAACCCGTGCGAGAACATCCCGAGGGGCGCGACGGCCACGCTGCACATAGCAGACGCCTCGTACGGGACACACCCAAACTCGGTGTACAACAGGCAGTTCAACTATACGGAAAATCCGGGCGACTACTTCAGCTTTGGCTGGATCGGCACGCACGGCCACGACATCAACGCGGCGACGATCCACGTGATAGAAGGCCGCCCGCCGGTGGTGCTAGACAACCCGCTGGTCAACGTGAACACCGGGAGGGTGTTCTTCCACTTTGACGGCCCCGGCGCCAACGGATCCCTCACCGACCCGTCAAAGATAACGATCGGCGGCGTCAACATGGCCGGCGCATACCACACCACCACGACGGGGGCAGTCTCGCTCACGCTGCACGGCGGACAGAGGGAGGCGCTCGCCGAGGTGCAGGATACGAAACTGACAAAGGGCGGCGCCCCGGTGCCCGGCAGCGTGGTGCTGGCAGCCGGCGCGTTCGCCCGCGCGAGCGGCCACGCCACCGAGGCCGTCACGCTCACGCCGCGGGTCATAAAGGACACCTCGCCGCCGGAGCTGTCGTTCCTCTTTTCGGAGTTCGACTTGGGCCACGGCCTCATCAAACTGAGGTTCGACGAGCCCGTCTCGACCTCGGCGGACTTGGGCAAGACGCGTATGTTCAACTCCGGCGCGTACATGACGCTGGCGGGCGCCTCGATACAGGAGAGCGCGCCGTACTCGGAGCGCATCACGATACAGCTCACCCCGTCGCAAAAGGCGACGATCATGGATCCGGGCTCGTTCCCGCCGCGCATACAGTACGGGTTCCGGGACCAGGCCAGCTTTCCCGACTCGCACGGGTTCTCCAACAGCCTGCGGAACATCAACATGTCGGGCGGCGCGTTCAGCGACGCGGCCGGAATCGCCGCCCGCGTCAACCACTACTTTGGAACGATCGCCAGCGTCCACCTCGACCACGGCTTCGAGGACAGGGTGGCGCCGCGCGTGCTAGCGCAGTCGCTGTACCTTGGCAACGACGGCGAGCTGAGGATAACGCTGGACGAGTACGTCAGGGCCCGCTCGGCCGACCTGACCGGCGTGAGCCTGTCCGGCTCGGGGCAGTCCGTGAGCCTATCGGCGGCCAGCTCGCTAAAGTCCAACGGCGAGGAACTCCGCATATCGCTCACCGAGGAGCAGAGGCAGTCGGCGATAGGCATGGGCGCGCGCGTGGACTTGGGCGTGCGGGCCGGCGCGCTCAACGATCTGGCCGGCAACCCGATCGCGCAGCTCTCCGGCGCGCAGCTCTCGCTGGTACGGGACGGGCAGGGCCCGTCGTTCGTGTCCGCTTCGCTGGACGACGAGACCGGCGTGCTGACCGTCACGTTCGACGAAAGGATAGACGTGACGCCCGCGTCCAGGGTGGATCAGTCCGGTATCGTCATCTGCGCCTCGGGGCGTTCGGACGCCGCCCGGCCCGCGGACGGCCCGCACGCAGACCCGACAGTGAACAGGCTCGGCATCTGCGCCTCGGGGCATTCGGACGCAGTCCGGCTCTCGGGGCAGACGGTCCTCGGCACCGCCGCCGACGCGGCGACCGTGCGGCTCACGCTCACCGAGGCGCAGAGGTCGGCCGTCTCCGCGTACAATTCGGGCTCGCTGGTGCTGGAGATGGACGCCGGGGCGGTGCGCGACACGTCGGGCAACCCGTCCCCGCAGCTCTCCGAGCACCTCAACGCGTCGGCCGACAAGACGGCCCCCTCCGCGCAGTCGGCCTCGATAGACCTCGGCACGGGCGAGCTCTCGGTGACGTTCGACGAGACAGTCGACGCCACGCCGGCGTACAGGGTGGACCTTTCGAGGGTGAAACTGCACGAGGCGGGTAGCGCTGCGATGCTGCCGCTCTCCGGCGCGCAGGTCTCCGAGGCCGACAGCCCGGTTGTGCGCGTGACACTTACGGAAAGCCAGAGACAGCAGGCCGTCTCGTACGCCTCGGGGCTGGCCGTCACGCTCGAGGCCGGCGCCGTGCACGACGCGGCGCGCAACATGGCGGCGAGAACCGCCGGCCTGTCCGTGTCCGTCTCGGCGCAGGACGAGACGGCGCCGTCGCTGTCCGCCGCCTCGCTCGACGGCGGCACCGGGGTGCTGACGCTGCTCTTCGACGAGACGGCCGACGCGTCCGCGGCCGACACGTCGAAGATGTGGCTAAAGGACAGGGGCTCGGCAGACGCGGCGCGCCTATCCCTCTCGTCGGCCTCGTCGGTCTCTGCGCACGACGCAGAATCGATCGAAGTCACGCTCAGCGGCGCCCAGCGCCAGGCGGCGCTGGCGTTCGCGGACCTGCTGCTGGACTTGGACGCGTCCGCGGTGGCAGACACGTCGGGCAACGGGATCGAGGCCGCGCGGGACGCCGAGGTCGGAGACAGGCTGGACGCGGTGGCCCCCTCGCTGGTCTCTGCCTCGCTCTCGGGCCCCAAGGAGGTACGGGTGTTCTTTAGCGAGGATCTGCTGGATTCGTCGGTGCAGCAGTCCGACTTTGAGGTCAGCGCGCACACGGTAAGCTCTGTCTCGGAGAGCGCCGGCGCGGTCACTATCGGGCTGGCCGAACCCGTATCGCCCGACTCGGGCGAGACGGTGCGCGTGACCACGTCGGGCCCGGTCTCGGATCTGGCCGGCAACGAGCTGGCCGCCGGCGCGTACCACGACGTGCTCAACAACCTCGACTTTGCCGAGATCAGGGAGTTTACAGTCACGTCGAGCAACGAAAACAACGAGTACGCAAAGAGCGGCGACACGGTGACCCTAAAGTTCGCGGCAAAGGCGGCCATAGACATCGACGGCAGCACCGTGACGGTCAACTCGCAGAGCTTGGATCTCACCCGGGTGGCCGCCGACGAGTTCACCGCGACGTACGCGGTGGCCGGCGGGGACGGGCCGCTGGAGATAGAGGCGCAGATAAAGACGCCCGGGGACAACCCCACGGTGGCCGTGTTCGACGAGTCGGACCTGTGGTCGGTCGACTCCGAGGGACAGGCGGGGCCCTCGCCCAACGTGACGCTGGACAACACGGCACCGCGATTCCTGTCCGGCTCGCTGGCCGGGTTCGCGTCCATATACGTCCACTATACCGAGGAGGTCGTGACCGAAAAATTCGACTATTCGGACATACAGATAAGCGGCGGCGGGACACAGCACGAGCCCTCCTCGGTGTCCGGCTCGGGCGAGTCCTCGCACATACTGGTCATGTGGCAGGCAAACTACGACGAGAGGGTGATAGGGCGCGAGATAGGCTTCACGGTGGGCCCGCGCGTCACGGATCTGGCGGGCAACGACATAGCCAACCCCGCCAGGTACACCGTCCCTGCCGTCACCGACGCGGACGCGCTGAGCACCATACACCTGACCAGCGGGCCGTCGGGCCAGGCCCAGCTGTCCATGCCGCACGACACGCTGATCAGGAACGTGCACGCGGGGGCCGGCACCGTCCCCACGCTCAACGTCGAAAACTTCCAGAGGCCGGGCGTCTCGCACCTTCCCGGAAACCCGTCCGATCACATCGCCTTCCCGCCCGGCGATCCGCTCGTGGTGCACACGCAGACCAGCTCGGTGACGTTCCCGCCCGACGTCCACGTGGCTGGCTTCGACGAAGACTTGGGCCACACCATAAGGGCGCAGGTCTCGGAGCGCGAGCCCGACGCCGACTTTGTCGCGGCCCACCCGCACATAGACACGGACAGCGCGCACATACTCGAATTCGGCCACCCCGACGTGGATCTGACTTTCAGCCACCCCGTAAAGGTGGACTTTCAGGCCGGCATCGGGCGCGCCGACGCGGTCTTTTCGATAGACTCGGCGGGCAGCACGCTGCTGATAGCGGACTGCGGCAACGAGGTGTACGACGCGGGCGCCTCGCAGTCCGACCCGCGGGAGCGCGACGAGGCCGAGAGGCGCGCGGCCGAGCAGTACCTGCGCAGCGACCCGGCCGAGCTAAAGCCGGCGACGGTCGACGGCGGCGCGTGCGTGGAGCGGGAGCGCAGCGTGATATGGACGCTGCACTTTTCGTCGTTCGGCTCGGCCTCGCCTGTCCGGACCAGCTCCGAGTGCGACGACTGCACCGCGCCCACGCTCGGCCTCGGCGACGACGGGGCGCGGATAGTCTCGGGAGGGTTCTCGTACAACGGGCACGCCGCCGACGTGGGCTCTTTCTTTACGGACTATCCGCAGATAACCGCGCAGGTGGGAGTGGAAAACACCGCGGTGCTAAAGGTGTACGACGAGGGGGGGACCGACCAGGTGAGGCACGCGGCCATCGCGTTCGGCCTGCGCTCGGGCCAGTCCATCTCGGAGAGCAGGGCCGAGATAGCTTGGGACAGGGACCACGCCGGGACCGAGACCGTCACGGTGACCGATCCGCACAACGCCCTCGAGGGCTCGGCCGTGTCGGTGAGCGCTTCGGAGGCGCAGTGCAGGCCCGGCTCGACCGACCAGTGCCTCTCGGTCTCCATAACGCACTCTTTCCGGGCCCCGCTGGACTTTGACATGGTGGGCACCAACGTCTGGGACGCGGACCGCAACGGGCGCCAAAACTACTTCAACCACGGCATACACATAGAGGGCGAATCGCTCAACGAGATTCCGGGGATGCTGGTGGACGGCCTGAGGCTGTACCCCATCAGGGCAGGCTCTGACCACGTGACGGTCATGACAGACGGGGACGGCCAACTGTACCGGCTGGCGCCGGACGGGACGTACAAGCCGCTGACCAACCAGTCTGCCCTTCACATGAGCGCCGACGAGCTGTGGTGGGTGACGGCCAACGTGGACGACGATCCGATGGGAGGGTACGACCGCTACGATCCGCGCTTTGCCGGCGCGCTGGCCCTCGAAGAGCTGGCGGCCCTCGAGGTGCTCGGGGAACTGACGGGCCACGCGCCGCTGTCGAACCCGGACTTTGGCGCGCCGGCGCCCCTGGTGTACCACGAGCAGACCTATTCGGACCGCTCGTCCGACGAGGCGCTGGGCGCCGCCATTCTGGCCGAGCGGGAGCGCGCGGCGCTGCTGTACGAGGCGCTGTTCGGGGACGGGTGGTAGATTCCATGGCTGAGCGGGCTTACGTACCAGGCGAGCGGCGATGCTTGTGAAGGGCAGGATCGCGCAGGTCGTGCTCGTATCGCTGGTTCCGGCGTTGCTGGTCGGATACGGCGCGCTGGACGGGGGCTGGCAGGCCGTCCTGCCGGAGGCCGAGGCGCACGCGGGCACGATACACGTCACCCGGGCCGCGCTGACCGGCCCCAACACCATCGTGATCACGTACTCTGGCGTCGTCGGGGCCCCGGAGCAGACGAGGCCCACCGTGCAGTGCTTTTACGGCGGTTGCATCCGGACCGGCACCGAGACCGTCATCACCGACGCGGGCCGGTATTCGGACATCGTGATCAATCCGGGGGGCTCGGTGGGGATCACCTCCCGCGACCGGCACGGGTACGGCGGCAACGAGCACCGCATCACCTTCGGCGGGAGCGGCGCCGCGCCGGACGCGACCGGCTCGCTAAGCGTGGCGTCGGGCGGCCCGTGGTCGAATTCGTACCACCGCCACACGCGCGCCGCGGCGACCGTCACGGTGCAGGACGGACAGGCGCCCGGGCTGGTACCCTCGAGCGTGTCGCTGGATCTGAACAACACCGGCGTCTTTTCGTTCAGAGCCAATGAGGATCTGCTAAAGTCGGCCACCGACCCGTCTAAAATAACCATAGCCGGCGTGAGCCTCTCGAGCGCCACCGTACTGGACTTGGGCGGCGAGCGCGGCGTGTACGTGACCATCACCGAGGATCAGAGGTCGCGCCTGGCCGCGCTGCAGGACGGCGGCCTGACGGCCGACTTTGCGGGGGCGGCGTTCGCAGACGCGCTGGGCAACAGGTCGGCCCCCGCTTCGGGCGTGCAGATATCCGTTACAAAGGACACGACGCCCCCTGCGCTGCTGCTAGGCGACTCGAGCCTGGACTTGGGCACGGGCGCCCTGAGGCTCGCGTTCAGCGAGTACGTGGACGTGTCCGAGGCGGACATGTCCGCGGTGCGGCTGCAGGATTCTTCGGGAGGCAGGGGACTGAGCCTCGCGGGCAGCGCCGTCCTTGAGGAGGACGACGGCTACGGCGTCTCGGTGCAGCTGACCGACCTGCAGAGGGCGCAGATAGCAAACCCCGACGCGTTCCCGCCCGGCGCCTCCCCCGGCGCCGTCCCGGGCGCGCAGCTGCCCGCCGTCGGCGATCTTCCCGAGGCGTACACGCTCACGTACCTAAAGGCGCCCTCGGCGGCGTTCAGCGATCTGGCCGGGATCCCGCTGTCCCGCGCGCCTGACGGCGCAAAACTGCCCACGACGGACGACTCCGCCCCGCCTTCGGTACTGGGCAGCCCGGCGCCCTCGCTGGCCCTCGACACCGGAATATTGCGCTTCGAGTTGGACGAGTACGTCCGCGCACGCGCGATCGATCTAGAAAACGTCGCCATAAAGGACAGGTTCGACGGGAGCGTCTCGCTGGAGAACGCCGAGCTCCGCTCGGACGGCAAGGCCGTGATGCTGACGCTGCCGGATCCGGACAGGGAGGCTGCCATCAACATGCAGACCGACCTGCTCTTGAGCGTGCCGGCCGGCGCGGTCGAGGACGTCTCGGGCAACGGCATCGCCGGATCGGAGACGGGCATCGAGGTGGCGCGGGACAGGACCGCCCCTTCGCTGGTCCGCGCGTCGCTGGCCGGCGACAAGCTGGCGCTGGTCTTCAGCGAGACGGTCGACGCCACCCCGTCGGGCCAGGTCGTCCTGTCGAAGATGTCGCTGCGCGCCCCGCAGACGGCCGAGGCCGGCGCGGTGCGCCTCTCGTCGGGGCAGGACGTAGCGACGGTCGAGACGTCGGCCGACGGCCCGCGCGTCGACATCACGCTGACGGCCAGCCAGAGATCGGCGCTGGCAGCCGGCCAGAGCTCCACGCTGCTGCTCTCACTCGAGGCCGACGCGGTCCGAGACCTTTCGGGCAACCCGGTGCAGGCCAACAGCGAGCTGCCGGTCGGCGCGTCGCTGGACCTGGCCGGGCCGGCGGCGCTTTCCGTGACGCTCGACACGGGCACCGGAACCATGTCGGTCACGTTCGACGAGATCATAGACGCCACGCCGGCATCCAAAGTGGACGCGTCAAAGTTTTCCATACGCGACTCGTCGGGCAGCGCCGACGCGGTGCGCACGGCCCTTGCGAACGCCAAAGTCTCCGGGTTCGATCGCGCTACGCTGGAGCTAAAGCTCACCGAGGCGCAGAGGCAGGCGGCCCTGTCGTACGGCGGCGCGCCGGTCTTGGACGTCGCCGCCGGCGCCGTCCGGGATCTGGCCGACAACCCGTCGTCCGCCTCCGCGGGGCTGCCCGTGGCGGTCTCCGGCGCGGACACGTTCGTGCCCCAGCTGCTCTCGGCGTACCTGAACCGCGGAACCGGCAACTTGGAGATGCTGTTCGGCGAGACGGTGGACGTATCCGAGATTGACCTTGCAAAGCTGAGGATACAAGAGATCGCGGTGGTGGTAGAGGCGCCCGAAAACACGGGCACCGCAGTGTGCGCCTTGGATCTAAACAACATATACCGGTGGCTCACCGGCCCGAATGCGGGCCAGACGTGCACCCCGCCGACCGCGCCGCCGCCCGTGCCGCAGGCGTTCGTGCAGCTAAAGACGGACACGACTTCGGCCTCGGTACTGACCACGTCTGACGGCGCCTCGGTCGCCGTGGCCCTGACCGAGGAGCAACTGGGGTGGGTCGAGGCGTTCGAGCGCGCAGCGCAGCTTGACATAGAGGCGGGCGCCGTAAAGGACACGTCGGCCAACCCGATCCAGGCCCGCTCCGACGTCCCGCTCTCCGTGCAGGCCGACACCGTCCCGCCGGCGCTGGTCTCGGCGGCGATCACAGGCCCCAATTCGGTCCGCGTGCAGTTCAGCGAGGATCTGCTGAATTCGTCGGTGGACGCCTCCGACTTTGCGGTGCGCGGCCACGCGATCGCCGGCGTCGAGGAGACAAAGGGCACGGTGGACATCGAGCTGTCCACGCGCATCGACAACACGTCGGGCCAGACCGTGCGCGTCTCGGTGACCGGCAGCGTCTCGGACACCGAGGACAACGTGCTCGACGGGGCCGTAGCACAAATCCACGCGTACGCCCCCAACGATCTGGTCTTTGCCGACGCGGCAGAGTTCACCGTGTCTTCGAGCAACCCCAACCCCATGTACGCGCGCGCCGGCGAGACGGTCACGCTGACCTTCAAAGCGGACGTGGACATACTGCCCGCAAACGAGACGGGCGTGCTGTTCAACCTGAATGACGCCTCGTCGATATCGAGCGTCACGGCGCGCGGGTTCACCGCCACGTACGTCGTGCAGCAGTCCGACCGCGACGGCCCGCTGGACCTGGTGGTCGCGGTGGAGACGACCGACGCGATATCGACCTTTACGGCGGCCGACATTACGTCGGGCGGCAACGTGACGGTGGACACCACGCCGCCCCGGTACATGTCCGCGACGCTGGCCGGGATGCAGTCCATACACGTCCACTATTCGGAGCCGGTGCAGACCTCGGCGACCGACTATACGGGCATCGGCATAGGGTGCCCCGACTGCACGCCGCAGCCCGCCTCTTCGGCGTCCAACCCCGGCCCGTCCTCGCACGTGCTGGTGTCGTGGGCCACGCAAGTCCCCGGCACGGAGCGCTCCAACGTGGAATTCACGATCAGCTCGTCGGTGACGGATCTTGCAGGCAACGGCCTGTCCAACCACGGCGTCAAGACCATGCCGCCGCCCGAGAACCTCGAGGCGGTCAGCAGGCTGCAGCTGGACACCACGGACAGCGGCGTCTCGGGCGTGGCGCTGCCGCACGACACGCTGGTGCGCACGGTCGTGGCCACGCCGGGGACGGTCCCGGTCATCGACGTGTCGGGGTTCAAGGAGCCGGGCTCGGTGCACGGCGGCGTGGCCGGCGCCGGCGGCAACAGGGTAGAGTTCCCGCCGGGCAGGGAGCTCATGGTGGAGACGGACATGGCGACCGTGACGTTCCAGCCGATGGTGCAGGCCGGCGGCTTCCCCAACCGGGACGGCTCTGACGCGGGCAGCACCATAACAGTCGACGTCTCGCAAAAGGATCCAGACTCGGAGTTCACGGAACTACACCCGCACGTGGATCCGGAGTTTTCGCTGATACTGGAGTTCGGCAGGCCCGACGTGGATCTTGCCTTCAGCGCGCCGGTCCAAGTCGCGCTAAAGAGCGACATACTGCCCAGCTCCACCGTGTTCACGATAAACGCGGCAGGCTCCACGCGCGAGGTGCTAGAGTGCGGCTCGGACGTGCGGGACTCTGCCACCGCGCTGGACTTCATAGTCTCGTCGGTCGCGCCGCTCGGATCCGCGACGGTCGACGGCGGCGCATGCGTCGACAAGGACTTCAACGTCATCTGGACTATGCACTTTTCGGCGTTCGGCGTCTCGCTGCCGTCCCCGTCCTCGTCGGCAAGATCCAGCTGCGACGACTGCACGCCGCCCACCCTGGGCCGCGACGAGGGCGGCGATCTGGTAGTCGCCGGCGGGTTCACCTACAACGGCCGCGAGGCCAACGTGGAGACGTTCTTCACGGCGTACCCGCGCATAGAGACGCAGGTGGGCTCGCCCAACGTGGCCGTCGTAAAGATATACGAGAACGGCGGGCCCGACAATATACGGCACGCCTCGCTTGCCTTCGGGCTGCGCTCCGGCGAGGTGATATCGGAGAGCACCGCTGCCATCGAGTGGAACCGTGACCACGCCGGCGCCGAGTCGGTCACGCTCTTCGATCCGCACAACGCCATCGACGGCGCCAGCTTGGGCGTGGACGCCTCGGAGACAGAGTGCGCGGCCGGCTCTTCTCTTCAGTGCCTGCGGCTGGAGTTCCGCCACACGTTCCGGGCCCCGCTAGAGTACGACATCGTGGGCACCAACGTCTGGGACGCCGACCGCAACGCATGGCAGAACTACTTCAACCACGGCATACACATCGAGGGCGAATCGCTCAACGAGATACCGGGGATGCTGGTCGACGGCATGAGGCTGTACCCCATCAGGGCCGGCTCGGACCACGTGACGGTCATGTCAGACGGGGACGGCCAGCTGTACAGGCTGGCCCCGGACGGCCAGTACCGGCCGCTGACGAACTCGTCGGCGCTGTACAGGAACGCCGACGAGTCCATATGGCTGCAGGCAAACGGGATGGAGCCGATGGGCGGCTACGACCGGCACGATCCGCGCTTTGCAGGCGAGCTGGCCTCGGAGGAGCTGGCGGCCCTCGAGGTGCTCGCCTCTCTTACCCGCGACGCCCCGCTGGAAAACCCAGGGTTCGGCGCGCCCGCGCCCCTGGTGTACCACGAGCAGACCTATTCGGACCGCTCGTCCGACGAGGCGCTGGGCGAGGCGCTGCTGGCCGAGCAGGAGCGCGCGGCGCTGCTCTACGAGGTTCTGTTCGGGTAGGGGCCGGGCGCTGACGCGATCCGCCTGCCGGGCCGGTCTTGGGACGCGAACCGATCCGCGCGCGGCGCTTTTCCGCGCCCCGGCGGTCTGGACTGGCAGGTTGCGCCCGCCGGACGCGATCTGACGGCTTTTTTGGCCGACTGGACGGATGTCTTGCCGAACGCGGATGTACCGCAAAAGCGTGCGCTCGCGGGCGGGCGGCCGCGCCCGAGGCGCGCGCGGGCGTACGGTTTGGGCGACACATGTCTTATATACCAAAAGCTGCGGGGGGGGGGGGGTGGCAGAACGGTGCGAATCGGCGAGGCGCGGGCTCTTCCGCGCGGACAAGCTGCTCGCGCTGGCGGCCCCGGCGGTGCTCGCGCTGGCAGTATGCGGCGCCCTCGACATGTCCGGCGCGTGGCCTGATCTGCTGCCCGAGGCCGAGGCTCACGCGGGCAAGATCCACATCACCAACGCCGTGCTGACCAACCACAACACGATACTGGTAACGTATTCGGGCTCCATCGCGCCGCCCTCTTCCAGGCAGGTCCCGCAGTCGCAGTGCTACGGCGCGTTCGGCTGCTCGTTCACCGGCTACAAGACGGTCTGGAACGTGGCCTCGCGGTATTCGGACGTGTCGATGAACCCGGGCGGGGCCATGGGCATCGCGAGAGTCTCGTACAGCGCGTACAACGCGCACTTTATACACCTGTCCGGCAGCGTGCCGTCTCCGGACGCGACCGGCTCGCTCAGCGTGGCCTCGTCGGGCTCCGTGAGTTGGACCAACTCGCAGCACAGCCACACGCGCGACGCGGCGACGGTCACCGTCCACGACGGGCAGGGCCCGGGCCTGGCGTCTTCGGGCGCGTCCCTGGATCTGAACGCGGGCATCTTTTCGTTCACGGCCAACGAGGATCTGCAAAAGTCGGCCACCGACCCGTCAAAAATAACCATAGCCGGCGTGAACCTCTCTAGCGCCACCGCGCTGGACTTGGGCGGCGAGCGTAGCGTATCGATCGTCATCACCGAGGATCAGAGGTCGCGCCTGGCCGCGCTGCAGGACGGCGCCGGCCTGACGGCCGACTTTGCCGGGGCGGCGCTTGCAGACGCGGCGGGCAACCGGTCGGGCCCCGCTTCGGGCGTGCAGATATCCCTGACAAAAGACACGACGCCCCCGGCGCTGTCGCTGGCCTCTTCCAGCCTGGACTTGGGCACCGGCACGATGAAGCTCCTGTTCACAGAGTACGTTGACGTGTCCGAGGCGGACATGTCGGCGGTGCGGCTACAAAACCCCTCGGGAGGCGCGGGGTTCAGCCTGGCCGGCAGCGCCGTCCTGGAGGAGGACGACGGCTACGGCGTCTCGGTGCAGCTGACCGACCTGCAGCGGGCGCAGATAATCAACCCGGCCGCGTTCCCGGCCGGGGCGCCCCCCGAGACGGTTCCAGATCTGATGCTGCCCGTCATCAGGGAGCCCCCGCCGGGCGCCGCGCTGACGCACCTGAAAGTGGACCCCGCGGCGTTCCGCGATCTGGCCGGCATCGCGCTCTCGCGGGCCGTCGAAGGGCAGATTCCGGCGACCCCCGACGCGACGGCGCCTTCGGTACTGGGCAGCCCGGCGCCCTCGCTGGCCCTGGACACGGGGGTGCTGCGCTTCGAGTTCGACGAGTACGTCAACGCCCGCGCGGTCGATTTCGACGACATGGCGATAAAGGACAGGTTCGACGGGAGCGTCTCGCTGGAGAACGCCGGCGTCCGCTCGGACGGCAAGACCGTGATACTGACGCTGCCCGACCGGGACAGGGAGGCTGCCATCAACATGCAGACCGACCTGCTCTTGCACGCAAAAACCGGCGCGGTCAAGGACGTCTCGGGCAACGGCATCGCCGAATCGGATACGGGCATCGAGGTGGCGCGGGACAGGACCGCCCCGTCGCTGGTCCGCGCATCGCTGGATCCGAGCAGCGGCAATCTGGCGCTGGTCTTCAGCGAGACAGTCGACGCCACCCCGTCGGGCCAGGTCGTCCTGTCGAAGATGTCGCTGCGCGCCCCGCAGACGGCCGAGGCCGACGCGGTGCGCCTTTCGTCGGGGCAGGACAGGGCGACGGTGACCACCGCCGCCGACGGCCCGCGGGTCGACATCACGCTGACGGCCAGCCAGAGATCGGCGCTGGCAGCCGGCCAGAGCGCCACGCTGCTGCTCTCGCTCGAAGCCGACGCCGTCCGGGATCTTTCGAACAACCCTGTCCAGGCCAACAGCGAGCTGCCGGTCGGCACGTCGCTGGATCTGGGAGGGCCGACGGCGCTTTCAGTCTCCCTCGAGACGGGCACCGGCACCATGACGGTCACGTTCGACGAGACCGTCGATGCCACGCCAGCATCGAAGGTCGACACGTCAAAGTTCTCCATCCGCGACTCGTCGGGCGGCGCCGACGCCGTGCGCACCGCGCTGACGTCGGCCAAGGTCTCCGAGTTTGACCGCCTCTCGCTGGAGCTAAAGCTCACCGAGGCGCAGAGGCAGGCGGCCCTGTCGTACGGCGGCGCGCCGTTCCTGGACATCGCCGCCGGCGCCGTCCGCGACTCGGCGGACAACCCGTCGTCGGCTACCAGCGACATGACCGTCAACGTAACCGGAACGGACACGCTGGTGCCCGGGTTGCTCTCGGCGTACCTGAACTGGGGGACCGGCAACCTCGAGATGCTGTTCGGCGAGACGGTGGACGTATCCGAGATAGACCTTGCAAAGCTGAGGATACAAGAGATCGCGGTGGTCGTAGAGGCGCCCGAAAACACGGGCCCGGGCGTGTGCACGCCGGATCTGCAAAACATCTACCGCTGGGCAGGCGGCCCCAACGACGGCCAGCTGTGCACCCCGCCGACCGCGCCGCCGCCCGTGCCGCAGGCGTTCGTGCAGCTAAAGACGGACACGACTTCGGCCTCGGTGCTGACCACCGCGGACGGCGCCTCGGCCACCGTGGCCCTGACCGAGGAGCAGCTGGGGTGGGTCGAGGCGTTCGAGCGCGCAGCGCAGCTGGACATCGAAGCGGGCGCCGTAAAGGACACGTCGGCCAACCCGATCCAGGCCCGCTCGGACATCCCGCTCTCCGTCCAAGCTGACACCGTCCCGCCGGCGCTGGTCTCGGCGGCGATCACCGGCCCCGATTCGGTACGCGTGCAGTTCAGCGAGGATCTGCTGAATTCGTCGGTGGACGCCTCCGACTTTGCGGTGCGCGGCCACGCGATCGCCGGCGTCGAGGAGACAAAGGGCACGGTGGACATCGAGCTGTCCACGCGCATCGACAACACGTCGGGCCAGACCGTGCGCGTCTCGGTGACGGGCAGCGTCTCGGACACCGAGGACAACGTGCTCGACGGGGCCGTCGCACAAATTTACATAGATGCCCCCAACGACCTTGTCTTTGCCGACGTGGCCGAGTTCACCGTGTCTTCGAGCAACCCCAACCCCGTGTACGCGCGCGCCGGCGATACCGTAACGCTGACCTTCAGGGCCGACGTGGACATCCTGCCCGCAAACGAGACGGGCGTGCTGTTCAACCTAAACGACGCCGCGTCGATCTCGAACGTCACGGCGCGCGGGTTCACGGCCACTTACGTCGTGCAGCAGTCCGACCGCGACGGCCCGCTCGACCTGGTGGTCGCGGTGGAGACAACCGACGCGATATCTGCCTTTACGGCGGCCGACATTACGTCGGGCGGCAACGTGACGGTGGACACCACGCCGCCCCGGTACCTGTCGGCCACGCTAGCCGGGATGCAGTCCATACACGTCCACTATTCGGAGCCGGTAAAGACGTCCGCCTCCGACTATACGGGCATCGGCATCGGGTGCCCCGACTGCACGCCGCAGCCCGCCTCGTCCGCGTCCAACCCGGGACCGTCCTCACACGTGCTGGTGTCGTGGGCCACGGAGGTGCCGGACACAGAGCGCTCCGACGTGGACTTTACGATCAGCTCGTCGGTGACGGATCTTGCGGGCAACGCACTGTCCAACTCGGGCGCAAAGACCATGCCGCCGCCCGAGAACCTCGAGGCGGTCAGCCGGCTGCAGCTGGACACGACGGACAGCGGCGTCTCGGGCGTGGCGCTGCCGCACGACACGCTGGTGCGCACGGTCGTGGCCACGCCGGGGACGGTCCCGGTCATAGACGTGTCGGGGTTCAAGGAGCCGGGCTCGGTGCACGGCGGCGTGGCCGGCGCCGGAGGCAACCGCGTCCAATTCCCGTCTGGCAGCGAGCTGACCGTCGATACGGACATGGCCACCGTGACGTTCCAGCCGATGGTGCAGGCGGGCGGCTTCCCCAACCAGGACGGCGCGGACGCGGGCAGCACCATAACCGTCGACGTCTCGCAAAAGGATCCAGACTCGGAGTTCACGGAACTGCACCCGCACGTGGATCCGGAGTTTTCGCTGATACTGGAGTTCGGCAGGCCCGACGTTGACCTTGCCTTCAGCGCGCCGGTGCAGGTCGCGCTAAAGAGCGACATACTGCCCAGCTCCACCGTGTTCACGATAAACGCGGCAGGCTCCACGCGCGAGGTGCTAGAGTGCGGCGACGGCGTCGAGGATTCGGCGACCGCGCTGGACTTCATAACATCGTCTGTCGCTCCGTTGGGGTCTGCCACGGTAGACGGCGGCGCATGCGTCGACAAGGACTTCAACGTAATCTGGACTATGCACTTTTCGGCGTTCGGCGTGTCTCTGCCCAACCCGTCCTCGTCGGGAGGCTCCACGTGCGACGACTGCACGCCGCCCACCTTGGGCAGGAACGAGGCCGGCGATCTGGTAGTCGCCGGCGGGTTCACCTACAACGGCCGCGAGGTCAACGTGGAGACGTTCTTCACGGCGTACCCGCGCATAGAGACGCAGGTGGGCTCGCCCAACGTGGCCGTCGTAAAGATATACGAAAACGGCGGGCCCGACAACGTGCGGCACGCCTCGCTTGCCTTCGGGCTGCGCTCCGGCGAGGTGATATCGGAGAGCACCGCTGCCATCGAGTGGAACCGTGACCACGCCGGCGCCGAGTCGGTCACGCTCTTCGATCCGCACAACGCCATCGACGGCGCCAGCTTGGGCGTGGACGCCTCGGAGACAGAGTGCGCGGCCGGCTCTTCTCTTCAGTGCCTGCGGCTGGAGTTCCGCCACACGTTCCGGGCCCCGCTAGAGTACGACATCGTGGGCACCAACGTCTGGGACGCCGACCGCAACGCATGGCAGAACTACTTCAACCACGGCATACACATCGAGGGCGAATCGCTCAACGAGATACCGGGGATGCTGGTCGACGGCATGAGGCTGTACCCCATCAGGGCCGGCTCGGACCACGTGACGGTCATGTCAGACGGGGACGGCCAGCTGTACAGGCTGGCCCCGGACGGCCAGTACCGGCCGCTGACGAACTCGTCGGCCCTGTACAGGACCGCCGACGAGTCCATATGGCTGCAGGCAAACGGGATGGAGCCGATGGGCGGCTACGACCGGCACGATCCGCGCTTTGCCGGCGAGCTGGCCTCGGAGGAGCTGGCGGCCCTTGAGGTGCTCGCCTCTCTTACCCGCGACGCCCCGCTGGAAAACCCAGGGTTCGGCGCGCCCGCGCCCCTGGTGTACCACGAGCAGACCTATTCGGACCGCTCGTCCGACGAGGCGCTGGGCGAGGCGCTGCTGGCCGAGCAGGAGCGCGCGGCGCTGCTCTACGAGGCCATGTTCGCAAACAGGCGCTAGGCCAGCAGCTCTTCGTAGAACCGGGCGTACCCGGGCATGACGTTCTCCGAGGAAAACATGCGCTGCGCCTCGGCGCGCGCGGCGCGCGCCATCTTGAGCGACGCCTGCCGGTCAGAGAGCGCGCCGTTGATCGCGTCTGCCAGCGCGGCTGGATCGCCGGGCGGGACCAGCGCGCCGGTCCTGCCGTGCTCGACCAGCTCGGGCACGCCGCCGACCGACGAGGCCACCACGGGCACGCCCATGAAGAACGCCTCGATGATTATGCGGGGCAGCGACTCGATGCGGGACGGGACGGCGAGCACCTGCGAGGACTTTACCTGCGACATGGCCTCGGGCCACCCCGCGTCGGTGACGTACGAGACACGGCCGTCTATGCGCTTTTCGGCCGCCTCCAACACGTCCCTGCCCTTTTCGCGGCTGTCGCGGCCGACAAAGCAGACCCTGCCGGGCACCTCTTTTACCGAGTCGAACCGTTCCAGCATGCCCGGATCCATCGGGTGGCGCAGGCGGACGAACTCCAGGCCGAGCATCCTTTCGTACGCGCAGGCGGTGAACTCGGAATCGGCGGTGCGCGCGTCGGCCCAGCGCATCACCCTGCGCTCTACAAAAGAGGCCAGCGCGGCCAGCGGCCGCGAGTGGGATTCGCGTATGTACCGGCTCCACACGGCGTCGGACGTGAGGATCTTTTTGCGCGCCCGCGAGCAGAGCATGGCAAAGGCCGACGGCGCGTTGAAGGCGTGCACGATGTCGTATTTTTTGCCCAAGACTGCGAGGGCCGAGCTCGACAGCGCGAAGCTGGCGCTCTTTAGGGTTCTTGCCGGCAGGTGCGGCGCCTCGAGCCTCGAGACCGAGTGGCCGCGCGCCCGCATCTGGCGCTCGAGCTCTGCTATCTGCCCCGCGCCTTGCCTGTACGCGGGCGAGACGTACAGTATGTCCAACGCGGCGGGGGCGCCCGTTGTCTTAATGTGCTTTTCCGGAATCTCCAGTTAACCACAAAGTTCCGCCGGCGGGCGGATAATTTCCGATCGCGAATCGGCCAAAATGGGCAGAACGGCGGCAATCTCCAAAAGGCGTGCTCGTCCGGCTCCGTTCCGGGCGCTGCCCGAGCCGGCCGGCGCGCAGCGTCCCCGCCCGTCCAGGGCCGTCTTGTCGGATCAGCCGGGCGGCCCGGGTCCGGACTACAGAAAGAACGGCATCGCCGCCAGCGCCGAGCGCAGCGGGATTGCAGGCTCGGGCCCCTGCGCGGCGCAGGCCGGGCGGCGGAGCGCGTCTGTAACACGTTGCACAGCATCATCGTCAGCGCCACGTACAGCACCCTCGGGCCGTGGAGGCTGCTGCGCGTCTTTGCCCGGATGTCTTCTATGACTGTATCCCGTCGGGCCTGTCCCGGGCGGTTCCTTTTCATGCAGGCTGAGGCGCCGTCCAAGACGCCCGTTTTCGGATCTTTCGGCGGGTCCTGCAGGCGATCGCTTTTCGGGCCCGATCGGGCTATTGGGTCAACTGCACGCGGCAGGCAGAGCCGCACAGGCGGCTGGCCGCCGAGGACAGCTCCGATACGAGACCGGGCCTCCTTGCCTCCAGCGCCTCGGCCTCGGCCAGGGCCTCTGCCGCGCGCGTCCTTGCAAGCTCGGCGTCGGCACGGGCCTTTGCCGCGGCGGCCTCGTCCCTCTTCATCTCGCCTATGTCGGCCTCCTCCAGCTCGGATTCCAGCCTGCGCTTTTCGCCGAAATACTTTAGCACCTGGGATATCATCTCGTCCAGGCGCGAGGCCGCCTCGTCCAGGCAAGAGGCGGTCTTTGACGGATCCTTTACCGACATGTGGCCGTTCTCGACAGCCTTTTTCGTGTTCGAGAGTATCTGGGCTATGTCGGCCCTGTTTTCCTGCACGAACGCCTCGAGCGGCGATTCGAGCATGGCGCCGGCAAGAGAAAGCTGATCCTTGTCCAGCGACGAGCCGTATCTGTACTTTGAGACGGCCTTCGATATGGGGGCCGTCACGGCCCCTATCGATCTCTCCGTGCTTTTGCGCTTCCCCTCGAGGGATTCCATCTCCGAGAGTACGGCGGCGTACCTCCTGTACGTGTCCGTCTCCATGAACCTGGATGCGGCCTTTTCTTTGGCGGCCGCCTCGGCGTCGAGCTTTACCGCGCCCGCAGACGCCGCTTCCGCGCGGGCGCGCGCCTCTTTTGCGCCGCTCTGGCCGCTGCGTATCTGCCGGAGCAGCTCCGAGGCCCTGGCGTGCTCGGACTCGGAGGCCTCGTACATTTTCAGCAGCTCCGAGGCGCTCTTTGCGTCCTCCGAATAGGATTCGAGTATCTCCTTGAGGCGCGCCGCGTGCTTTTTGGCGAACACGTGTATGACCCGCGTCTGCTTGCCGAGCATGTCGCCCACGTGCGCCAGCGCGTGGGAAGAGGCCTTGTCGAAGGCGCGCGCCTCGTCCACCGACGAGACGGGGGGGACCCCGTGGCCGGCCTGCTTGCGGATGGAATCGAGCACCTGCTTCTTGCCGCGCCTGACCACCGCGGCCACCCTGGCGTCGACGTCGCCGCCGAGCGGCTCGGACTCCATCTGGGCGGCGACCCTGACCATCTCGGACATGTGGGCTTCCACTGCGTCGCGCAGGCTGCGCGTCCTGTCCACCAGCCGCCTCGCCTCTTGGCCCAGCACGCGGTCTATCTCCGATTCCACCTCGCCTAGATCCAGCACGCGCGGCTCGACGGCCTCCTCCTGCTTTTTGCGCCCCCAGCCGAACACGGGCGGTGCGCCCGCCGAGAGTTGATTAAATGTGTCGGCGCCCCGCGCTCGGCACTCGCGGCCAACGCTTTAAGAGGAGCTGCCCTCCCCGGGCGGGCATGGCGACGTACGCCGGCGCGGTGGCGAGGCGCGTGACGGTGCGGCAGACGCCCCGCATGGCGTGGAGGGCGCTCTCGGACATAACCGGCATGCCCGGCTGGGGCCGACGGCGTGGTCTCGTGCACCGCGCTGGCCGGGCCGCGCAGGGGCGTGGGCGCGAGGCGGCTGGTCCGGTTCGAAGACGGCCGCAGGATAGAGGAGCACTTTACCGAATGGGGCCCCCGCTCGTACACGTACGCGGCGGTCTCGGGCCTGGACCTGCGCGCGTACGTGGCCACCATGTCGGTCGGGCCGTCGCGGCGGGGCTGCACGATAACCTGGAGGTCGTACATGGCAAGCGGCCAGACCACGCGCGCGCGGTTCGAGGCCGCGCGCTCTGGGATGGGCGACTTTTACTCCGCGTCTCTGCGCGCCCTGGCTGGGATCCTCGAATGAGCGACACGCGGCAGCTCATGGCGGGCGTGGCCCTCGTCTTTGCCGGGTTCGTGGTGCTCGGCGCGTTCGGCGCGCCGTACGTGGAGGGGACGATAGAGTCCGAAGAGTTTTCCGACTGCTACGACTATTCGCCCGACGCCCCGCCCGTGCAGGTGGACTGCGCCCAGCTCGAGGCGCAAAAGTCGGCCTTTTTCGCGCTCGTCGTCGGCCTGATAGGCGCCGGCGCCGTGTTCCTCGTCAGGGGCGCGCGCGGCAAGTGGGATCAGCAGACCGATCCCTCCGAGATGGTCGGCCCGTCTTCTTGACCCGGCCTTCCGTCTCTTCGTCGCGCATGCGCTGTATGTACACTTCCTCGTAGGGCACGGCGCAGATCTCCGACTCCGTATTTAAGCCGGATCTTTCTTGATCAGCGTCACCGTCGAGCGTATCTTTGCGAGCTTTTGTATCTCCCACGCTATTACGCCGCGCAGATCCTCGAGGTGGCTCCCCTCCACCCGGACCATGATGTCGTGGGCCCCGAAGGTGCCGAACACGTCGGAGACCTGCGGTATGGCGCGCACCTGCTCTATGATCTCCTCCTCCGCGCCCAGCTCGCAGTTTATCAGCACGTACCCGGTGGTCACCGAGGCGCCGGCCGGCGGTTGGTATTTCAAAGTTGGGGTGGGCGGCAGGCCCACCTCGAGACGAAAGGCATCTCAAAGTCGCGCAGGCGCTTCTCTGATCTCTGCCCCTCCAGGAGCGCGTACGTCTGGCCGTCGTACGTGCAGACGCACGAGACCGGCTCGTCCGAGCGGTCCCACTCTTTGTAGAATTCGCGCAGCCTGCGGCCCGTGTAAGTGCCGGTGCCCGTCCTCTTTTTGGAGAGGAACTTGAAGGCGAACACCACCCTGCGGTCCCGGTAGGCGCCGAGCGCGTCGGTCCAGCGCCGGCACCTCGTGACCTGGTCGGCGGGCACCTGCAGGGTGGTGCCGGTCCCCGACTTTGCCTCTATCACGATCAGCGACTTTGAGCCGTTGTTGACGGCAAGTATGTCGGGCAGCGCCACGCTCGGCGAGCCGAGCCGGAAGCCGAGCCAGCCCTCCGAGCCGTTGAGCCGCTTTACCAGGGCGTCTTCCCACGCGTACCCGCGGCTCCTCCTGGCACGCGAGGCCTTCTCTGTCGCGCTGCTCACGGGGGGCCCTCGCCGTGCGGGTAAAAAAGCCCGGCGCGGGCCCCGGCGAGCTCGGGTTTGCGACGGTGCGCCTCCGGCGCGGGCCCGGCTACCGGGCGCCTTTCGGGAGCGGGCTAGACGACGTCGCCCTCCGGCGCGGCCTTGCGCACGAACGCCTGCGCCGGCGTCTCGCTGTTGTCCCAGTCGAGCGAGCGGTGCGGCTTGCCGTTGTACCATTCTACGAACCTTTCGACCGGATCGCGGGGCTTGTCGGCGCAGAACGGGCCGCCCACGTGGACGGCAGAGCCGCCGCGCTGCCGGACGGCCTTGCCTGCAGAGGCGTCTATGAACCTGGGCAGCTTGCGCTGCATGTCGCCGTAGAACCGTCCCAGCTTGCCGCCGGTCTGGGAGCTGTTGGCGCGCGCGCGTACGTGCCTGATGCCGAGCGCGATCAGCTCCTTTTCGAACTGCGACGCGCCCCCCGCGGCGTTCTCTTTGCCGCTGGCGTAAAACTGCGGTCCGCGGCCGGTCATCACGGAAGCCGGCTTTCCGTGGCTGGAAATGGCCTCTTTCAGGACTTTTACGGCGTGTTTTCCGGTGGCCTCCTTGAACGCGCCGAACCCCACTATCTTGCGCGACGCGTCGTCCTGGTAGGCGATGAACCACCTCCCGTCGCCCATCATCTTGTAGCCGGCGTGCCACATGGAGTTCGAGTACTTGCGATCGTGCCTGGCCTGCTTGCGCCGCCCCGTCTCGGACTCGGCCCACGAGTCGCCGGACTCCCCCATCGTCCTGCGCACGATCCCGCGCGGTATATTGGTTACCCGCGCGTCCATCGCTCGCTTCTTGGCGTCTACGCCCGCCCGCGCCGCGGCGGGCCGAGTGCCCCGCGCCCGTGCGGCCCGTTGGCCGGCCTGCCCGTGGGCCGGGGGCACCGCATGCCAATCTTGGCGTGCCCGTACCCCGCCCGCGGCTTGAACCGGATTCCGGAGACTTGCGGGTGCGGCTATGGCCTTTTGGCCCTTGCGCTTTTCGCGCATCGTCCGCCCGGCTTGGCCCTCGCCCAACTTGCGCATGATGCGCGCCCGGCGACCCCCCGCGCTCGAACCTGCCGCTCTTGCGTACGGCCGACGCGCCCCTCTTCCGCTCCTGCACCCCGCTGCGCCCGTCCCCTGCTGGCTGCTACTTTGGCCTCCGGCAGTGCGTGCTATTTGTACACCGGACGCTGCGGGCCGAGCAGCGTCTCGACTACGGAAAGACGCCGTTCGCGCCGCGATCCGGGTCGGCATTAAACGCCGGGGCGCGAAAAACGGCCTACGGGTCTGGCAATATCCTGACCTCGGCGCCGTCGCCGACAAGCTCGGCCGTCCTGCCGGGGGCCGGCATGCCCGACGAGACGGGGCAGATGATGCGCACGCCCCCAAAGTCCGCTGCGCAAAAAACGCTGCCCCCCATCTCGGAGCATTCCACGACGGTGCCCCGGCGCGGGGCCTCGGCCAGCTCGCCGCGGCCCAGGCACGACGGGCACGTCGGCGAGTCGTGGATCCAGCGCGCCCCGCACGCGCGGCAGCCGCGCAGCATCATCTTCCGATCACCACCGCCGACGAGGATGTGCCTGCCGCCGCCATCGTGTGGACCAAGCCCGTGCGCGCCCCGTCCACCTGCCGCCTGCCGGCCGTGCCCGAGACCTGGAAGTATATCTCGGCCGCCTGGGCTATGCCGGTGGCCGCGAACGGGTGGCCCGCGCCGACCAGCCCGCCGCGCGGGTTTATCTTTTTGTCGCCGGCCTCGTGCATCCTCTCCAGCATCCGGGCGCCGCCGCGGGCAGGGGCCAGCCCGCACGCCTCGGCTGCCATGGCCTCGAGGGCCGCAAACGCGTCGTGGATCTCGGCCACGTCCACTTTTTCGGGCCCGATCCGAGCGGCCTCGTAGGCCCTCGAAGAGGCAAGCTCGGCCGACTCGAGCCTGTCGAGCCTGCCGGCGCTCGCAAAGCTCGCACCCGTCGTGGCGCGCCCCACGCCCCGCACGAGGGCCGGGCCGCTGCCCGCAAGCTCTTCGGAGGCCAGCAGCAGGGCCGCCCCGCCGCTCGCCGGCCTCGAGCACTCGAGCAGGCGCAGGTCGGCGCTGACCCGGCGCGAGCCGAGCACGTCCTGCGCGCCGGCCGCCGCGCCGGGCAGCGCCGCGGGGTTGTCGCGCGCGCGCGCGTGGGCCTTTGCCGCGACGGCCGCTATCTGCTCCCTCGTGGCCCCCGAGTAGCGGCGGTATGCGCGCGTCATCAGCGACCCCCAGTACAGCGGGCTGGAAAGGCCGCCGCGCGAGGCGTCCCGTTCCAGCACGTGGCCGGGCCCGTCCGCGGAGTCGGCGCCCGCCACCAGGGCCGCGTCTGCCAGGCCAGAGGCCACGTACGCGTACGCGGAGACGAGCGCGTCTGCCCCCGAGCAGCACATGCTCTCGACGCCGTGGCTCGAGCCGGGGCGCAGCCCGAGGCACTCCGAGAGTATCGCGCCAGAGTACGTCCCCCCGCCGGCGCAGACGACGGCGCCTATCCTGCCGCGCTCGATCGCGCACGATCCGAGCAGCCGCGCGGAAGCTTCGAGCATGGCGGCGCCCGGATCCGCCGGCTTTTCGGAGAACTTTTCGACGCGCGCGCCGGCTACCGCCACCCTCCTCAAAAAAACTCGCCCGCCAAAAGCTCGAACGATTCGCGCACGTCGCCGACCGGGTTGAACTGTAGTATGGGCATGTCGATGCCGGCCGCGCGGAACCTTTCCAGCTGCGCCCTGCACTCGGACGGCGAGCCGCACACGGCCAGCTCGTCGAGCATCGCGTCGGTCACGCGCGAGGCCGCAGCGTCCAGGCCGGATTCGGAATACGCGCGCGCTATCCCCTCCACGCCGTACCCGAAAGGCTCGAGGAACTTCCTGTATATCGAGCCCACCGAGACGTAGAAGGCCAGCGTGCGCGCCGCGCGGGCGCGCGCCGCGCCGGCGTCGTCCGACACCGCGGTTATCAGCTGGCAGGCCACGTCGGTCCCGGTGCCGGCAAACCTCCCGGCCGCGCGGGGCACCTCGCCGAGCGGCCGCAGGTAGAGTATCACGCCGTCGGCCGCCTCGGCGGCGAGGGACATCATGCCGGGGTTGACCGCCGCCAGGTATATGGGGATCCTTTCCTGGACCGGCCTGACCAGCAGCCTGAACCCGGACAGCCTGAAATGGCGCCCCTCGTAGTCTATCCTCTCGCCGGAGCAGGCCAGCCGGACCACCTCGACGTACTCGCGCATCCTGTCCAGCGGGGCCTCGAAGCCGGCGCCGTGGAGGCGGCCCACGATGGCCGGGCTGCTCGTGCCGAGGCCCAGCGTCATCCTGCCGCCAGATATCCTGTCCAGGGTCGAGGCCCCCATGGCGGCCAGCGCCGGGCTGCGCGAGTACGAGTTGACGACCGACGAGCCTATCCGGGCCCCCGTGCGCCCAGAGGCCGCCGCCAGGACAGAAAAGCACTCCATGCCCCACGTCTCGGGCACCCAGACGTGGTCAGGCTCGGACTCTAGGGAATCGAGGCACTCGAGTATCTGCTCGACGCCCAGCAGCGATCCGAGGCTCAGGGCGGTCCTCACGCCGGCCGGGGCCGGGGCCCCCTAGTTTACCCTTGCGGATTGTGTGAAAAAATCTACACATCTTGTAAAATAAAACAGACCACCAACACTTAACAACGACCGCCTGGGGGGATCGGCCATGGCAAAGAGGTTCCGCTCGCCGATCGAGTACAGGCTGCGCCACGTACCCGTGAAGAGCATAATCGTCTGGAAGGACGCCCAGGCGCGCAAGCTCGACCGCGACGGCATAGCAGAGCTTGCAAAGTCCATACGCGCCGAGGGCCTCCAGAACCCGCCCCTGGTCCAGCGCGAGGGGCGCGGGACGTACAAGCTCATGGCGGGCCAGCGGCGCCTGGCGGCCCTAAAGCACCTGCGCGCAAAGACGGTCCCGGTGCTGGTCATAACGAAGGCCACCGAGTACGAGATAGGCGACGCAAAGGCCGCCTCGGTCATCGAAAACATACACCGCAAGGGGATGAGCCAGCGCGACTTGGCATCCTCGTGCGTCTTTCTGGCAGAGACGATGGGCACGCAGGCAAAGGCCGCGCGCACCCTCGGCATGTCCGTCCCCACCTTCAAAAAACTGCACGGCTTCGCCGGGGTGCCGGAAAAGCTGAAAAGCCTGGTTCCGGGCACCATATCGAGGGACGAGGCCACCCGGCTGCACGTGGCGATGCCGTCGACGACCAGGGCGGTGGCCGTCGCGCAGCGCATAGCAAAGTACCCGCCGCCAATACGGCGCCAGTACGTGCGGGTACTGGCCGACAACCCGCGCATGGGGCACGCGGCCGTGCTCAAGCGGGCCAAAAAGATGCGCACGCAGCAAAAGGTGCCCGTCGTGCTATCCAAGAGGCAGGCCACCTTCCTCGACAGGCAGGCCGAAAAGCGCGGCATGGAGCAGGACGAACTGGCCAAAAGGATAGTCGCCGACTGGATACGCAAGCGCATATAGCTTAAATGCGCATTCGGCGCTTTTGTACCATGGCATCGGTCAACGAGCGGTTCTGGCGGAGCGTGGACCGGTACGCCTCGCGCCGCGACGACGAGGCGTTCCTCGGCGAGGTGGCGTACCTGATGGTGACGCTACACCGGCACGGCGCATGATCCGGCCGCACTCTTCCAAGTCCTTGTGGGAGTCGATCGACATCCACGAGGCGCCTCCGAACTTTACGGCCCTCAAAAGGCCCGCGGCCGCCATGGCCGGGAACGCGTCGCGCTCTATGCTGCCGCGCGCCGGCAGTCTTTTCGCGGACTTTTGCGAGATGCAGTATATGCCGGCGTTCATCCAGACCCCGGGCACGACCCTCTTTTCGAAAAACCCGGTCACGCGCGGGCCGTCCGTCTCCACTGTGCCGTAGCCGGTGCGCATCTCGACGCAGGCCACCGAATCGGGCACCATCCTTGAAAGGTCGATGTCGGTGAAAGTGTCGCCGTTGATCACGAAGAACGGGTCGGGCAGGCGCGGCGCGGCCCTCTTTACCGCCCCGCCCGTGCCGAGGGGGCTCTTTTCTGCGAGCACCTCGGCGTCCATGCCGAACCCCCCGCGCGCCTCGACGTACCCGCGCACCTGGTCTGCGCGGTACCCCGCGCACACGACCAGCTTTCCGACGCCGTGACTCTTGAGGTATCCTGCCTGCCATTCGAGCACCGGCGCGCCGGCGACCGGCACGAGCGGCTTCGGGAGGTAGTCGGTGACCGGCTTTAGGCGCACGCCGCGCCCGCCGGCCAGTATCGCCGCGCCCGCCGTCATGCCCCGCTTTTTTTCGCCAACTTTATTAACTGTCTGGCAGCGCCGGCGCGCATGCCGTCGGTGGCGATCGCTCTGGTCGGGATAGCCATAGCGCTTCTGGCGGTGTACGGCGCCGACGTGGCGGCATCGCAGTCGGGCGCCGGGTTCTTGCCGCTCAGCGAGGCCGAGCGGGGCATGGGCCTGGGGATACCCTCGCTGGTATTGCCGTTCGCCGCCTACGCGGTGGGAAGAAAGTCAAAGTCGGCCCTTTTGGGGGGCATGCTGGTGGCGGCCGGCGTGCTGGTCATGGCCGGCGGGGCCGCCGTCCTGGGCGCGGATTCGCCCGATCGCGATCCGGCCTCGGCGGCCGGGATGCTGTTCGGCGGAGGGGCCGCGCACGCGGCGCTGGGCGCGCTGGTGCTGCGCAGCTCCAAGGGCTGATGCCGCGCTGCCCCGGGTGCGGATCGGAGGCGGGCCGCCTCTACGAGTGCGATCATACGGCCGGCCTCTGCAGGGAATGCTACCAGGACCTGCACTTTGAGATGACGCAGCCATGATAGAAGAGTGGTCTGCCTGGGTGGTATCGCTGGTCTCGGAGAACCTGTACCCGGGGATATTCGCCGCCGCGTTCGCAGAGACGGTCTTTCCGCCCATACCGAGCGAGGTGATATTCCCGCTGGCCGGGTACACGATACTGCACGGGGGCCTGCACGAGCTCCACGTGATCGGGGCCGGCGTGGCCGGCGGCGGAGGGGCCACGGCCGGCGGGCTGGTCATATTCGCCGCCTCGCGGGTGCTTGGCAGGGCCGCGGTGGTGCGCCTGGCCGCGAGGCTGCGCGTGGGCGAGGAGCGCGTGGAGCGCGCCGAGCGCTGGTTCGAAAGGCACGGGGACCGCTCCGTGCTGTTCGGCAGGCTGGTGCCCGGCGTGCGCTCGCTGATCTCGGTGCCGGCGGGGATCCTGGCCATGAGGCCGGCCAAGTTCCTGCTGTACACGTTCGCCGGATCGTGCGCCTGGAGCACGGCGCTGGTCGCCGCCGGGTACTATTTCGGCGTGGCCCAGGTCAGCTTTTGGCCGGAACCATGAACTCGTGGGCCCTGATCCGCTCCAGCTCCGGCTCCAGATCCCGCACGCTCTGCCCGCCGCGCGCCACGATGTTGGCGTGGCCCATCTTGCGCCCGGGCCTTGACGAGGCCTTGCGGTACATCTTTGTGTGCACGCTGCCGCCGCGCGGCTCCGAGACCTCGTAGGGGCCCTCGAAGCTGCCGAGCACGTTGTGCATTATCGTGGGCCTCTCTATGCGGGCCGGCCCGAGCGGCATGCCGAGCACGGCGCGCAGGTGCTGCTCGAACTGCGAGACGGCGCACGACTGGAGCGTGTGGTGGCCCGAGTTGTGCACGCGCGGCGCTATCTCGTTGACGAGCAGCCCGTCGCCGCGCACGAACATCTCTATGCCGAAGACGCCCTCGCCTTCCAGGGCGCCCATGACGCGGCCGGCGAGCTCTTCGGCCTTTCGCGAAACCTGCGGGCCCGCGCGCGCCGGCGCGAACGTGGTCCGCAGTATGCCGGCCTCGTGGACGTTCTCGACGGCCGGGTAGGCCGCGCGCGCGCCGCCGGCCCCCCTCGCCGCCACGACCGAGACTTCCATGGAGAATGGTATCTTTTTTTCGAGCATGAGCGGGCCCGCGAGGGCGCCGAACGCCTCTTCGACGACGCCGTCCCAGGAGACCTCAAAGTTGCCCCTGCCGTCGTAGCCCCCCCGCCTCGACTTTGCTATGACCGGGTAGCCCAGGGAGCGCGCGGCCTCTCTGGCCTCTTTTGGCGAGGGCGCGTCGGCGAACGGGGCGACCGGTATCCCGTTCTCCTCCAGCATGCGCTTTTGGAGCAGCTTGTCCTGTATCGTGCGGAGCGTCGAGGGCGGGGGGCTGATGCGGGCCTCGCCCTGCAGGCCGGCGAGCACGGAGCTGTCCCCAGACTCTATCTCGTAGGTTATGACGTCGGCGCGGCGCGCCAGCTCTTGCAGCGCGGCCCCGTCGGCAAAGCCGGCCGTTATCTGCCGCGCGCCCGCCTGCGAGGCGGGGCAGTCCGGCGTCGGATCCAGCACCACGACCTCGGACACTTGGGGCATCCTGGAGGCCGCCTCGGTGAGCATCATGCCGAGCTGGCCCCCTCCGATGATGCCCAGCACGGTCACGCAGGCGGCCCCCAGAGTTCTCAATTTATCGCTTCGGCCGCCCGGGGCGCTTGGGGTATACTATCCGTACACCACGCGGGGGTATACTACTTTCCGTACACGACCCGAAAAATTCCTGTGATACCAAAGTGTCCCTCTAAGACAGTACGGTTGCACAAAGTCTCTGCGCCTGAAGATTTTTATGGTACCTACTTGTCCCCACAAGACAGCATGGTTGCACAAAGTCTCCAGTTCGGCCCCCAAGAGACCAAGCTGATGCTCGGCCTCGAGCAGAAAGAGTTCTCCGTCTTTGAGACCGAGGACGCCAGAAGGATACTCGGAACCGGGCCGGCGGCGGTCAACCTGGTGCTCAGCGGACTGAACAAAAAGGGGCGCGTCAAGCGCATAACGAGGGGCAGGTACCTGCTGGTCCCCGCGCGCGCCGGCATGGAGGGGTACTGGACGGACTACTACGGGGCGGTGGTGCCGCACCTGGCCGACGAATACTATGTGGCGTTTGCCACCGCCATGGATTTCTGGGACATGACCGAGCAGATCTCGCGCGTGGTGTACGTGGCCACCCCCAAGCGCAAAAAGAACCCGGCCATCGAGTTCATAGGCGTGAGGTACGAGTTTGTGACGCTGGCGCAGAAAAAGTTCTTCGGCATCGTAGAGTCCCCCGGCGACTTGAAGTTCAACGTCTCCAGCAGGGAAAAGACGATAGTCGACGGCCTCATGCACCCGCAGTACTGCGGGGGGATATCGGAGATGGCAAAGGCCATGTGGGACATTCGGGAGGACGCCGACTGGAGCGCGGTGCTCGAGATGGCCGAGCGCACGGGGGTAAGCGTGGTGCTCCAGAGGCTGGGCTACCTGCTGGAAAAGCTGGAGATGGAAGGGAACATCGCCGAATCTATCAGCTCCAAGGTGCAGGGACGCCCTTACCAGCGTCTGGATCCTTACCTTTTGAGCGAAACGGTCGAGACATCCCGCAGGTACAGGCTGAAGGTCAATATGGACTCGGAGCACCTGCTGGGGTGGATGGACACTTGAACAAGAGCCAGCTGCAGAGCTTGTCTGCCAAGCACGACGTGCCGATGGGAACCATAGAAAAGGACTACACTCTGACGTGCATCCTCTGCACGATGGCCGAGTTCCCGAAGCTCGGCTCCATGATGTTCAAGGGGGGCACCGCGATCAACAAAATACACTACAAAGACGCCCGGTTCTCCGAGGATCTCGACTTTGCCTGCACGGAGGACGTCTCGGCAGAATTCTGCGATTTCGTAGAAAACAGCATGGCCGGACTGAGCGTAAAGTTCGAAAAAATCGCGGGCAGAGTGAGGAGGGAAGACAGTTTCAGGTTCAAGATGCGGTACGTCCAGTGCAACGGGACGCGCGAGAGCATAAGGATAGACATGAGCCTGCGCGGGGACATACTGGACAGGGCCGAGACCAAGCCCATCCTGCACGGCTACGAATTTCGGCACGATCTGCGCATGCCGGTCATGTCTCCCGAGGAGATCATGGCAGAAAAGGTCAGAGCCGTCATATACACGGGGCACCCGAGGCACCTGAACGATCTTTACTTCCTGCACAACAAAGGCGTCAAGCTCAACGCAGGATGGGTGGAGACCAAGATCAGGGACGTGTACGGGGGCGAGTTCAACATGGACCAGTTTACAAAAACCGTATCTGAGAAACAAGAATTTTGGAAGCGCGATCTGAAGCGGTTCATACCGGGCGGCCCCCCGCCGTTCGAAGAGGCGTCAGAGAAAGTGGTAGAGGTCGTGCGCGAGGCCATGGGCGCCGCATAGCTTAATTATCGCAGCCGGGCTGGGCGGGCGTGGACTTGTACGCCCTCCGGCACGGCAAGGCGGAAGAGCCGGGCCCGCGCGGCGACGCGGCGCGGCGCCTCACGCAGGAGGGCGCCAAGGAGATGGCGCGCATCGCAGACGCGCTGTACCGGCTCGGGTACAGGCCGGGGCGCGTGGCCTCGAGCCCGCTAAAGAGGGCTAGGCAGACCGCGGAAGCCGTCGTGGCCGCCGCCCCGCAGGCAAAGCGGCCGACCATCGAGGTGTGGGACGAGCTCGTGCCGGAGGCCGACCCGCAGAGCGCGATGGCGCGCCTGTCCGGATCGGAGCCGGACGGCTCGGTGATGGTAGTCGGGCATTTGCCGCACCTGGCGCACCTGGTAGGCCGGGCCGTCTCCGCAGGGGCTGGCGCGCAGCTGGAGATCAAAAAGGGGGCGCTTGCGCACGTGCGCGTCTCGTCGTTCTCGCACAGGCCGCACGGCCACCTGCGCGCTCTGCTCTCGCCGCGCGCGCTGCGCGCGTGCGCAAGGTGAGGCGCGGTGCACGGCGGGCCTCCCCAGGGCAGGGCCAGCGTGGTCGACATGGGCTCCAACTCGATAAAGCTGGCAAACTACTACGTCTGGCCCGACAACAGCTACAAGCCCTACCACCACGAATCGATAGAGGTGCGCCTCGGCGACGGCCTGCAGGACGGGGCCATCAGGCCAAAGTACGCCGAGCGGGCCGTCGAGGCGCTCAGGATGTTCCGCAGCGTGGTGCAGTTCGAGCAGATAGAGTACGTGGTGGCCGTGGCCACCAGCGCGGTGCGCGAGGCCTCCAACCGCGGGGCCATGCTCACAGAGATATCTGAAAAGACGGGGTTTTCGTTCAGCGTGCTCTCGGAGCGCCACGAGGCAGAGTACTCGTTCGTCGGCGCCATGCGCTCGCTGGACGTGCCCTCGTGCGTCATGTTCGACCTGGGCGGCGGCAGCCTCGAGCTGGTGAGGTCCGAAGACGGCCGCATAACGGACGTCAGGTCGCTGCCGCTGGGATCGCTGCGCCTGACGCGCGAGTTCGGCAGCGCCAAAAAGATGCGCGAGCGCGTGCGCTCCGTGTTGCCCTCGGCTGCCGAGCTGGGCGCCGAAGGGCTGCCGCTGGTCGGCGTCGGCGGGGCGGTGCGGGCGCTCGCAAAGCACGAGCAGCACCTGCGCGGCTACAAGCTATCAAAGGCGCACAACTACCGGCTGGAGCCCGATTCGGTCTCCGACATCTACGGCTCGCTCTCGGGCATGGAGCCGGAACAGATAGCGCAGCTTGGCACCATAGGGCGCGGGCGCTCCGAGACCATGGCCGCGGGCGCGTGCGTGGTCGCCGAGCTTTCGCGCGAGCTGGGCCCGGTCACGGTCAGCGCGCAGGGGCTCCGCGAGGGCGTGCTAGCAGCGGCGCTGTGCGGGCACCCCGCCGGCAGGGAGGGGTCAGAGTACGAGCAGGCGCTCGTCGGGCCCGAGCGCGCGCTGCCAGAGACCTCCGAGGCGCTGCTCGGGGCGCTCTGGGCGGCGCGGGCCGTCTCGGAGCGCGAGGCGCGCCTGCTGCGCGAGGCGCTGGGCGCGGCCGGCAAGCTCTGGGAGTTCCGCGACGCGGCCAACGTGCTCTCGTCGATAATGGACGACGACAGCCACCTGGACCACCGCGACCAGCTCGTCGTGGCCCTCTCGCTGGTCTCTTCCAAAAAGCGCCGCCGCGCCGGGGCGCTCGCCTCCGATCACGCCGGCCTGCTCGGGGAGGGCGACGCGGCGTCCGCGAGGCGCATGGGCTCGGTGGTGGCGGTCTGCGACCTGCTGCACAGGACGGGGGCGCGCCTGAAAGCGCAGGGCGGCGCCGACGGCGTGCGCCTGGAGGTCATGCCTCCCGGCGGCGCATTCCCCGAGGCGCTGATGGGGCGGGCCTGCGCCAAGCTCCGAGAGGATCTCGGAATAGGGGTGGAGCAGTCGGTCGTGGGCGCGCGCGCCCAGGAGGCCTGAAGGTGGCCGGCGCGAGCGCACACAGCGGCCACGGCATGCCGGGCAGGCTCGTGGTGGTCGAGGGGATAGACGGCTCGGGCAAGTCCACGCAGATCCGCCTGCTGGAAAAGTGGCTCAAGTTCAACGGGCTGGACGTGTTCCTGACCGAGTGGAACTCGTCTGACTTGGTAAAGGAGGTCACCTCGAGGGGCAAGAAAAAGGCCAACCTGACGCCTACCACATTCAGCCTGCTGCACGCGACCGACTTTGCCGACCGCTTCGAGCGCAACATATCTCCGCTGCTGCACGCGGGGTACGTCGTGCTGGCCGACAGGTACGTCTATACCGCGTACGCGCGCGACGCCACGCGGGGCTGCGATCCGCGCTGGGTGCGCAAGCTGTACAGCTTTGCCATAAAGCCGGACATCGCGTTCTACTTCCGCGTGCCCGTCGACATATCCGTGGACCGGATACTGTCGGGCAGGCCCAAGCTAAAGCACTACGAGGCCGGCATGGACCTGGGGCTGAGCGGCGACACGTACGAGAGCTACCGCATATTCCAGAGCCGCATACAGGGCCAGTACGATTCGATGGTCGAGGCGGAGGGGTTTTCCGTGATCGACGGCACCCGCGGGATACGCCAGCAGCAGTCGCTGATGCGCTCGGAGGTGCTGCGCGTGCTGCCGCCCTCGGTAGCGCGCCGGCTCAGGGGGGCGCCCTAGGATGGCGCGCAGGCCGTCGTGGTACGGCAGCGGGCGCTCGCGCGGTGCCCCGTACCTGAGGGACCTCGAGATCGAGGGGAGGCTCATCGTCATAGAGGGGCCCGACGCCTCGGGGCGCAGCTCGCAGGTGCAGCTGCTGACCGAGAAACTGGAGGCCGACGGGCACGCGGTGCTCAACACGGGCATACGCAGATCCGACCTGGTCAGCCGCGGCATACTGGAGGCCAAGCGCAACGTCACGCTCGGCAAGCGCACGCTGGCCATATTCTACGCGGCCGACTTTGCCGACCAACTCGAGCACAAGATAATCCCGGCGCTCCAGTCGGGCCACGTGGTGCTGGCCGACAGGTACGTGTACACGCTGATGGCGCGCAACACGGTGCGCGGGATGAGCCGCAGGTGGTCCGACGACCTGTACGGGTTTGCCATGGTGCCCGACCTGGTGTTCTACCTCGACGTGGATCCGTACAACCTTGTACACAGGGTCTTTGAAAAGCGGCAGAGCCTCGACTACTACGAGTCGGGCGCCGACATGGGCATCTACGACGACGTCTTCAAGTCGTTCATCGCCTACCAGCAGAGGCTGGCGCGCGAGTTCGAGCACCTCAAGAAAAAGTACGGCCTGACGCCGGTGGACGGCAACCGGCCGGCCGAGGCCGTGCACAGGGATCTGGAGGCGCAGATATCGGGGTACCTTGCCGGCGCGCAGTAGGGCGCGAGACGCCGCGCTCGGCCAGAGTCAGATCATCGACTGGTAGGACGCGCCCTTCATGTATTTTTCGAGGCTGTCGCTTTCCGGCTTCCATCCGGGGCCCGGTTCGAACTCTTTGGGGAGCTGCTTGATTATGCGCTCGGACTCTAGGCCGACGTGTACGGCCCGCTCTATGACGGCCACTATGTCGGTGCCGGTGCACGGATCGTTGGTGATGCCTATGTCCTCGCGCGTTTCCTTCTTGTACCGATCTTTGATCCATTCTAGCGGCGTGCGGCCGTTGACGCGGTACGTGGTTTCTGGTATCTTGTCAAACAGCACGGCACCGTCTGCACGAATGATCGTACGATCCTCGCCTGAGCTCTTTCTCCCAAAAGACAGTCTTGCAAACCCCGTGGGATTGAACTTTGGCTTGCCGAGGCTGTGCCTCTTACAGGAATCGAAATTGAGGTGTAGATCTGCGAGAGACTTGCCTGCGTTGCGGAATGCGGCAAAGTCTGGCGCCATGGGGATGCGGGGAAGCTCTCGGGTCAGGTTGTTGGCGAACTTTTCCTTATAGCCTGGATGATGCAGAAGTCCATAGATGTAGTTGAATATATCAAACTTTGAAATTTTTAGACCGTAGTGGTTACGGTATTCTGACAGTGTGGAGTCGCTAATGTTGTCTTGTTTTATGTCGTTTTTGTAGACGTACAATGGAAAACATTGGTTGGCCGCGATTATATGCAGATCTGGAGTTATGTCGGTTATGAGAGCTGAAAATCTCCCTGCAAACTTGTACGGTACGCAGATGGTGGGGTTTTTAGTGTCGTTGCAGGGGAAAAATTCTGGTGTTAACGAGATCCGTTCGTTGAACACTCTGTCAAAATACAGATACTGAGCGAAAAAAGGGCGGTAGCACGCTTTGCGTATATTTCCGGCGGAGAATTTTGGGACGTGTTTTTTGAGCCTTTTTGAGAGATCAGTGCTCCATTTTGCTTGTTTGGAATCTACTGGAGACGGTTTAGCCGAGATGTGTTTGCTACAATAACTAACGTGTGTTTTCATGTTTGTTTCAAGTTTATCTACGGATGAATTGTACACCCACGCATCGCGGCTGGTCCCAACGCCCAATGATTGGGTGTTGAATATCGTCTGTTCGTTTTTGGATGACACATTTCCAAGCGCACGATACTTTGAAAAATCACCACCACGCTGATCCAGCCAATCATAGTGACTGTCGGGTGTTATGATGATCCAATCTTTAATGCCGCCTATGGACTTTGAATCTCGTACGATCTCAAGCTTTTGTTCCCTGTTCAAATAATCTCCAATGTCTTTGTACCTGACGGTGCAGCCTTTCATGCGGGGGCTCTTTACCAAGAGTGTGATGGCTACTGCGGCCCTCGAACCGGATCCGAATATCTTGCCTCCTTCGCGCCTAGACATCTCGCCCTGCGTTCGCTGGTTGCCACGCAGATCAAAGCACCAGATCTCGTTGAATTCTTCAGCTAAAGATGCGCGTATTCCTGCGCCTGCTTCGGACTTCAAAAATCCTGCGTTGGTGATCACCGCAACGATCCCAGAGTCGCCTATTCTGTCGCTAGCCCAGCGAAGAGATCGAATATATGAGTCGTACATTGATCTTTTCTGGGTCACGTTACATTTTTGCAAGTACGTGTATTCTATTCTTTTATCCAACTTTGGATATTTGAGGTTCTTGTTTTCATCGTGGTAGTCGCTCTGGCCGGCAGAGTACGGCGGGTTGCCGATGATCACGTGTACGTGCGATCCACGTTGCGCCATGATTCGTTCGTGTGCTGCCTTGAATTGGCTGTCCATCTTGGTCTGTTCGCCACGGTGCTCGGCATCTTCTCTGTAGCGAGGGTTTATGCGGAGTGTATCCGTGTAACTGATCCCTTCGAACGGCACATATTTGCCGCCCCGGCGTAAACTGGAATATGTGGTCTCGATGTTTACCGTAGCAATGTAATATGCAAGCAGGATAAGCTCGTCTGCAAACAAATCATTCTTGTACTTTTCGTACAAGTTGTCTCTTATCAGATCTGATTCCAACAGTCTCGTGAGGAACGTACCAGTTCCTGCGAATGGATCCAGCACCTTGACAGGCCTGTCGTTTAGGCATACACCGAAGTGCTTTCTCAGCAGATGTTCCACACTGTGTATGATAAAATCGACTATCTCGACTGGCGTGTAGACCACACCATGCCGTCTGACACTTTGATTATCGGCGCTCTCGAAAAAGTTGCCGTATATCTTTTTGATAAAGTTCTGCCGTGCCTCTCTGGTTTTTATGCCGTCCAGCTCGCGGTTGACATCTTCGTAGAATCCGGCCAGATCGCGCAGCTCTTCCTGCATTCCAATTTTTTTGGCTACCGCGTCGAGCACATTTGCTATTGGATTGTGCGACGTGAACTGTCCGGAGAAGAGCTGATCAAAGACGCGCGAGAGGACGATGTGCTGGGATACGGTCTGTACGGCTGCGTCCTGTGTGACCGAATCTCCTACCATCTCCTTCAGGTCTGCGTGAAGCTTTTCGATCTCCTTCCGAGCTGCAGGGTTCTTTTTCATCCGGTTTCGTATCCTGCCTTCTATGGTGGTCGCGGCATCACCCAGTTTCTTCCCGTACTTGTCGTAGTAGTTGATGTCGCCTACCTTTTCGACCAGTTTTGACTTTATGCTGGAAAAGAACTTGGTGAGCGGCTCGCCGTCTACCGTTTCGTCCAAGACTGAGACGCTGACGCGGGGAGGGCCGGTGGCCTCTGTATTCTTGTCCAGAATCAGCTGGTTTATCTCGTGGCCGAAATCCTCGTCGTGGGATCGCAGGGCGTTGAGGACCTGCCATACGACGCGGAAAGTCTTGTTGTCGTTGAGAGCCTCGTGGTATTGCAGGCCGGCGGGTATGGCCACCGGGAGTATCACGTATCCGTATTTTTTGCCGGCGGCCCGGCGCATGACGCGCCCAACCGACTGGACTACGTCTACCCTCGACTTGCGGGGATTGAGGAACACTATGCCGTCGAGCGCCGGCACGTCCACTCCTTCTGCTAGGCAGCGCGCGTTGGACAGTATCCTGCATGTCTTGGGATCGCCGACGCTCCCGTCCAGCCACCGCATGCGGTCGCGCCTCTGCAGCGCCCGGGTCTTGCCGTCTATGTGATCCACCTCTGCGCGGTGGCCCGTGGGGTTCCACTTTTCGTATTCTGCCACCACGCTCTCGAAACTGCGGTCGGCGCCTTCCTCGTCCTTTACATGGCCGGCGAACATCATGGATCTGTCTATGCGGTTGGCAAACGCGATCACACGCTGTAGAATCTTCGGCTTTTTGCCGTCGTCGGGGTGGTTGATGCCGTGCCAGACGGCGGCCAGCAGGGTGCGCTCGTCTAGCGGCATGGACTTTTCCCTGCCGCCCACCGACTGCTGGAACTCCTTGTCGACCCTGTCTGCGGGCACTATTGCTATCTTTACGCGGAAATCTGACAGGATGCCCTTCCGGACGGCTTCTGCAAAGCTGAGCCGGTGAAGCCGGGGGCCGTACTTGCCCTCGTCGTCCATGGAGTAGACTACCTTGCCCGTGCGGGCAAGTATGGCGTCGCTGTACACCCGGGGCGTGGCGGTCATGTAGAGGCGCTTTTTTCCGCGCACCTTGGAGTCGCTGTGCACGTCGGTAAAGAACGACTTGTCCTCGGCCCCGGTAGTCCTGTGCGCCTCGTCGCACAGTATCAGGTCGAACGGCTCCTTGAAGGCCCTGCGCACCACCGACAGCGAATGGTAGGTGGAGAACACCACGGTCAGCGCGTCGGCCGGCCTCTTTTCCAGGTACTCGGCGAGGGCCTCCGCGTCGGTGGAGACGGGCGACTCTAGCTCCGTTATGGAGCCGTCCTCGCCCGTGCTCTTGTCCGAGCATACTGCCAGATAGTAGTGGCGCATGTTGGAGTTGTCCGACCACTCGCGCATGCTCTGCAGAATCAGCGATATTGACGGGACCAGGTACAGCACGATCCCGCCCCTGCGGCAGTGCTTCTCGGCCACGTGCAGGGACGCCAGGGTCTTGCCCGTCCCGCAGGCCATGATGAGCTGTCCCCTGTCGTGCTTGGCCAGGCCTTTCACCGCGTCAGAGACGGCCGCCTCTTGGTGGGGGCGGAGCTTTTTGGGGCGCTTGGCCGAGAGCTTTGGGAACCCGCTCCAGTCCACCCCGCTGTCGCGGAAGTGATCCGGGCCAATTATCTTGCAGTCGTTCTGCTCCAGCAGCCTCCTCGCGTTGGAAGTTATCGCCTCGCCGGTATAGACCAGGATCCGGTGCGGCATCCGGAGTCCTGCAGCCTTTGCCAGAAACTTGCTGACCTGCTTTGTGTCCAAGCTGCCGTCGTCAGCGTAGCACTTGCATTGGATTGCGCACAGCCCACCGTCGTGTTGCTCTGCCACCAGATCGATGCCGGTGTCTACTCCGTCCCTACCAGGCCAGTCCATCCACATCCACACCTTGGCGAACCTGTTCCGGTAGTGATTGTCCGAAGATAGAAAGTCCCTCGTCACCCTCTCGAACCGCTTCCCCAACTCTACCTTGTTCACCGCGCCGTCCTTGTCTAACGACTCGGCCCGAATCTTGGCCAGCACATCGTCGAACGTCTTGGGCCGAGGGGGCATTCACGGCCCCCTCCCACGTTTACGTGCGGGGAATAGGGATGATGCTAGATCGGCTTTACGTGCAGAGCCGTGCAGAGCCGTGCAGAGCCGTGCAGAGCCGTGCAGAGCTAATGAGCACCATGCAGGCCCCCCTTAGCATGGGCATATTTTAAGACACCCTGAACTCCGGCGTCTGGATTTTCCCGAACCGCCGAAAGGCGGGCCGGACGGCGGAGCCGCGGCGATCGGGCCAAGATTCCCAAACACCGCTATAGTTAAGTGGCTCCCTCGGGCGGCACATGCGGTGGACGTCGGAATAATCATGGGATCGGGCTCGGACAGCCGCGTTATGAAGGAGGCAGCGCGCGTGCTCGACGAGTTCGGCATAGACCACGAGGACATGGTCGTCTCGGCGCACCGGACCCCGGAGCGCTTGTCCGAGTACGCGCGGCACGCAGAGGATGCCGGCATGAGGGTGATAATCGCCGGCGCCGGCGGGGCGGCGCACCTGCCCGGCATGGTGGCCTCGTTCACGCACATACCGGTAGTGGGCGTGCCCATACTGTCGTACAGCGACAAGGGGGGTCCGGCAGGCGGCGCGTCCGCGTTCGGCGGCCTCGACGCGCTGCTGTCCATCTCGGAGATGCCGGCAGGCTCGCCGGTGGGGACCGTCGGCGTCAACAAGGCAGCCAACGCCGCCATCTACGCGGCAAAGATCCTCGCGCTCGGCTCGCCGGAGCTGCGCGCAAAGCTTTCAGAGTACAAGGATTCGAAGAGGAGGCAGGTCGTCTCCGAATCGGACCGCATGCGCGGCTCGGGCCTGGCCGGGTTCGAGCCCTGATCAGAGCAGCCGGAACTGTATGCCCCTGCTGCGCATGTGCCCGATGAGCCGCTCGGCGTACTCGTTGCCCTCCGTCTCGAGGCTGAGCGTGACGCCCACGTAGCCGGCGTCCACGCTTATGCGGTCGTGGACAACCTCGACGATGTTGGCGTTGGCCGCCGTTATCTCGTCCACCACGTCCTTGAGGGCGCCGGGCTTGTCCTTCAGCACTATCTCGACCTTTAGCAGGCGCCCCACAGAGACGAGGCCCTTGTCGACTATCTGGCCGAGCAGGTACATGTCCACGTTGCCGCCGCCGAGTATGGCCGCCACCTTTTTTCCGGGGGCCGGCCTGCACGCCTGCAGGTACGCGAGCGGCGCGGCGCCGGCAGGCTCCACGACCGTCTTGCTCCTCTCCATGAGAAGGAACATCGTCTTTATTATCTGGCGGTCGTCGACGGTGACCATCTCGTCCAGCTTTGACTGCAGTATCTTGAACGTCAGGCTGCCGGGCGACTTTACCGATATGCCGTCGGCGATGGTGCGCCCGCCTGACACCTGCGTGACGCCCCCCTCCTCGAGCGAGGCCTTCATGGACGGGAACGCGGACGACTGCACGCCGACGACGCGCACCGACGGCTTTATCCCCTTGGCCGCGATGGCGATGCCCGCAGCTAGGCCGCCGCCGCCGACCGGCACGTATATCTCGTCCACGTCCGGCAAGTCCTCGAGTATCTCCAGGCCTATGACGCCCTGCGCCGCTATTACGTGCGGATCGTCGAATGCGTGTATCACGGTGGGGCCCGTCTCCGCTATCTTTAGCGCGTGCGCGTACGATTCCTCGTAGTTGTACCCCTCTAGCACCACGTTGGCGCCGTACCCGCGCGTGGCCGCCACCTTGGCCGGCGAGGCGGTCTTTGGCATGACGATGGTGCAGGGGATGCCCTCGGCGAACGCCGCGTACGCGACGCCCTGCGCGTGGTTTCCGGCCGACGCTGCCACCACCCCGCGCGACTTTTCTGGGCCCGAAAGCATCCGGATCTTGTGGTACGCGCCGCGTATCTTGAACGAGCCGGTCTTTTGCGCGTACTCGGCCTTTAGGTACACGTCCGAGCCGGACAGATCGCTGAACATCGAAGAGTACGCCAGCGGGGTGCGGCGCACCTGGGCGCCGCGCATCCGGTCTGCCTCTTGGATGTCCTCCAGCGTCGGCTCCACTGCCGGCCCGCGCCGGCGCCCGGATTATATGTTGTCCGCCGCGATCGCAAAAGCCCGGGATGGATCGGGCCCGGGGGGTCGGTTTCGGCCGGCGGGGGGAGTTTCTAGGCGTGAAAAGGCCCAAAAAACTCAAATAACGAGGGCCGGGCGATCAGGGCAAATCGGGAGGACCTGATCTCCCTCTGAGACCCTCCTCAGTATCGGCCTCCCGATTGACCACCAACATCGCCTCTTCCAGTTCCGCAAGCGATCTCTCGATCCAGGCCATCGCCGCGTCGGGTATCTCGGACTGATCAAAGTGGCCCTCTCGCGCCCCGCCCACGGTCCTCTCCAGATCCGCAGAGCACACCAGGCCCTCCTCGCCGGTCACGAGGCGCGCCTCGTCTATCAGAACGCAGCTGGTCTGGTACGTCTCCATCAAAAGCGAGTCCAGCTCGCCCACCAGCTCCTGCCTGCGGGCCGACAGCTCGCGGTGCCTTTCGTCCCCGCCCGTCTCGGACTGTATCCTCTCGCGCAGCCCGTCGTCGTTGTACAGGGCCTCAAAGACGCCCTGCTCGTCCAGGCCGCCGTACCCCGCCTCCTCCAGCATGCGGGCCACGACCGCGTCGGACTGCTCTGCCGCGCCGCCCTCGACGGAGCGCAGAGAGTCGACTACCTCTGCCAGCTCCTTGCGGGCGCCGGCGACCCGCGCGTCGGGCCGGTAGTGGAGCAGCACGTGGTACTGCACCGACAGGTGGCAGTACAGCGTGTGCTCCCCGCTGCTCGCGGAAAACTTTGCGAACGCCCTGCGCACGTCCTCGTTGCGCGTCTCCTGCACGCCGTCGGTCTCCCACCCTTCCAGCCTGCCGAGCACCGAGTTCATGTACTCCAAGACCCGGGCGGGATCGAACGTGGACTGGTCGGACACCGTAGAGTCGGGCATCATCACCTTTACGTCGACGTGGGCCGCGCGCGCGGAGACCCCGGCTAGGAACGCGGACCGGACGCGCTCGGCCGCGCCCTCCAGGCCGCCCAGCCTGCCCGAACCTGCCCCGACTCTCACGGGAGGGCCGGCCCGGCGCCCCGATAAATACCGCACCGCCAAGATCTTAAGGGGGGCGCGGGCGGGCGGCGCGTTGGCCCGCGTCAGAACCAGGGTGCTGATGATGAGGCAGGACGATCCGGCAAAGTGCACCGCGGCCCGCCTCGCAAAGCTGGGCCTGGCCCTGCCCGTAAAGAGGGTGCCGCGCGGCTCGCTGGTGCTCGACCCGTTCGCCGCGCAGACGCTCGCGCCGTCCGACGCGCGCCGCTCCCGGACAGTCACGGCGGTCGACTGCTCGTGGCGCCTCGCCGGCGGCGTCTTTGGCAGGTTTCCGGGCGCCGCGCGCAGGCTGCCGCCGCTGCTGGCCGGCAACCCGCTCAACTACTCTCGGCAGGGCCTGCTGAGCACCGCCGAGGCGCTGGCAGGCGCGCTGTACATACTCGGCGACGCGGCGGGCGCGGGCGCGCTGCTGGCAAGATTCCGGTGGGGCCACACGTTCTACGAGCTCAATTCGGGCCTGCTGGGCGAGTACTGCCGGGCCCGGAGGGAGCAGATGCCCGGAATCGCCGCAAGCTATGGCCTTAATACGGAGGACGGCGGCCGCCCGGGCATGGACGGGCATGCCTAACATACTGGACATGATGGGCGGGCGCAGGGGTGAGCGCGTGGTCGATTCGGACACCCTCATACGCGAGACGCAGCAGCGCGTGCGCGACGCCCTGGTGCGGGGCTACGAGTACAAGGGCCCGACCAACGAGTCCGAAAAGTTCCTGCGCAAGAACGTCTGGTCGCGCGTCTCGATGGTGACCGTCTACGTGGACCTGGTGGGCTCCACGCAGATGACCCTCGAGCTGCCGAGCGAAAAGATAGCCGTGATAATCAGCTCGTTCGCCCAGGAGATGGCCTCGGTCATACACAAGTGCGACGGGTACGTGCTAAAGTTCGTCGGCGACGCGGTGATAGGCTACTTTGCCGGGCCCAACCCGCTGCGCGCCTCGGACGCGGCCGTCACGTGCGCAAAGTCGGCCATAGCGGTCGTGCGCGGAGGCATCAACCCGGTGCTGGCCCGCCACGACTACCCGGAGCTGCGCGTCAAGATAGGGATGGACTACGGCGAGAACGTGATAGCCAGGTACGGCGCGGATCCCGAAAAGTCGCACGTCGACATCATCGGCCCGGTGATGAACATCGCCGCCAAGATACAGGGCATGGCCAAGCCGGACCAGATACTGGTCGGCGACGATGTCTACGCGCGCCTGCACCCGGACGTGCAGGCCGAGTTCCGGCAGGTGGCCTGGAAGCACGGCGAATGGAAGTACCGCTCCCGCGTCACCGGCGAGCTCTACAAGGTGTACGAGCACTCCGGCTAGACGCCGAACGCGGGGCACTCCACGTGCTCGTAGTGGTGCTCGGTGAACCTGTCGCGCACCACGTATATCACGATCTTGTGCAAGTCGTCGTCCTTTATCTGGCCCTTGCACAGCCTGCACCTTTTTTCCATGCCTGTATTCCGCCCGAAAATGCAATAAGCGGTCGTGTCATATTTTTTTGACAAATAGTGCCCGCCGCGTGGCCCGCCGATACCGTAAAAGACGGTTCAAAGCGCGCGGCCGCGCCCCCGGCGGCGCGCTTTTGCGCCGTGGCAAGGCAGAAATATGCCGCCCCGCGAGCCGGGCCGTGGACGAGGCCCTCGCACACCTGCGCGCCCTTTGGGGGCTCGACGGGCTGCACCCCGCGCTCCGCTTTCCGCGCGCGCCGCCCGGCCGCATGAACCAGCTGGCCAGCGCATTTGCGGTCCCGCCTCGGGGGCCGGCGCAGCCGGCAGTACCGGACATGGAGCAGGCGCGCCGCGCGCATTCGGATCTTGCCTCTAGGCTGCTCGATCCGGATTCGCGGCAGGTGCCGCCGCCGGGCCACCCGTTGCACGACCGGCAGGATTCGCTTGCGGCGCTGCGCGCCGAAAACGACCGCCTCGCCAAGGAAAACGCGGATCTGAGGAAGGAATCCGGCCGAGACGCCGGCCGCGAGGCCGGGGGCCCCGCCGCCTTTTAAGACCATACTGTAGGGTACCGTACCATTTATTAAGCCGGTGCCGTACCCGCCCCCCATGGCATACGTATATCCGCCGCTGACGACCTCGCGGATGAGGCCGGCAGAGTGCCGCCTCTGCGGCCGCGGCCTGGACGATGTCGGGCTGAGCGCGAAGCAGATGCCCGACGGGCTGGCGCTCCTCTGCCACCGGCACTTCCACATAGACTAGGCCGGCGAGGTGACGGCCCCGAGCGAGGCCGAGCCGACCAGCGAGGCGTATTTTGCGAGGGCGCCCGACGCGTAGTTGGGCTCCGGCCTCTTCCATTCGGATCTGCGCCTCTGAATCTCTTGGTCCCCGACGCACAGGTCGATGGTTCCAGAATCGGTGTCTATCGTTATCCTGTCGCCGTCGCGCACCAGCGCTATGGGGCCGCCCGAATGCGCCTCGGGGGCCACGTGGCCCACCATGAACCCGCGCGTGCCGCCGGAGAACCTGCCGTCGGTGACCATGGCCACCTTCTTGCCAAGGCCCTGCCCCACGAGCGCCGCCGTGGTGGCCAGCATCTCGCGCATGCCGGGGCCGCCGCGCGGTCCCTCGTACCTTATCACGACCGCCTCGCCCCCCGAGATGCCGCCGCGCGCCACTTCGGCGAACGCATCCTCCTCGCGGTCAAAGACGCGCGCCGAGCCTTCGAACCTGTCCATCTCGACGCCGGCAGTCTTTATGACGGCCCCGTCGGGCGCCAGCGAGCCGCGCAGTATCAGCGCGGTGCCGGACGGGTGCAGCGGGCGCTCGACGGGCCGCACTATCGGGTGGTCGGCGGGCCTTACGCCGGACAGGTTCTGCGCGACGCTCCTGCCGGTCACCGTCGCGCACGAGCCGTGCAGCAGGCCGCGCTCGAGCAGCTTTTTGAGCACCACCGGTACCCCGCCTATCTTGTCGAGGCTGTTCATGACGTAGCCGCCGCCAGGCTTCATGTCGGCTATGTGCGGCGTCCTTTTGCGCACCCTCTCAAAGTCGTCGTAGGAGAGCTTTACGCCCGCCTCGTGAGCCATGGCCAGCAGGTGGAGTACCCCGTTGGTCGAGCCGCCCACCGCGTTCAGGGCAGCTATCGCGTTCTCGAAGGCCTCGAACGTCATTATGTCCCTCGGCCGGACGCCGGTCTCGAGCAGGCGCGCGCACGCGGCACCGGACGCGCGCACCGCCTCGGCCCGCCGCGCGTCCTCGGCCGGCGGGCTCGCGCTTCCGGGCAGCGAGATCCCGATGGCCTCCGATATCGACGCCATCGTGTTGGCCGTGAACATGCCGCCGCACGAGCCGGCGCCGGGGCACGCGGCGTCCTCTATCTTGCTCAGCTGCTCGGCCGAGAGCCTGCCAGCGTCGTGCGCGCCGACCGCCTCGTACACGTCCACTATCGTAAGCTCGTCCCCGTCCAGCGCGCCGGGCATTATGGTGCCGCCGTACACGAAGACGGAGGGCACGTCGAGCCGCGCCATGGCCATCATGGTGCCGGGCAGGCTCTTGTCGCAGCCGGCTATGCCGACCAGCGCGTCGTACTGGTGCGCCCTGACCATCAGCTCTATCGAGTCGGCGATGACCTCGCGCGAGACCAGCGACGCCTTCATGCCCTCGTGGCCCATGGCTATGCCGTCGCTCACCGCGATGGTCGAAAAGACGCGCGGCGTGGCCCCGCCTGACAGCACGCCCTCCTTGGCGCTCTCGGCCAGGGACGGCAGCAGTATGTTGCACGGGGTCGCCTCGTTGCCGGTGTGGCACACGCCGACCATGTGGCGCCCCAGGTCCTCGTCGGACAGGCCCATGGCCTTGTACATGGCCCGCTGCGGGGCCCGCGCGGGGCCCTCGAGCACGTTCCTGCTGGATATGGAGCCGGGCAATTCAACCCCTGATGTCGAGGACTATGGAGTCGAGTTCCGCAAGCTGGGCCCCTATCTCGTCGTCGGTCTCGTCCCCGTACGAGATCAGTATCCGGTCGTCCTCCTGCACAACGTACTCGGATATAGAATCGCGCCTCTCGCCGTTGACGTAGTACTTTAGCGAGTACGTGTCGTCGGTGCAGAACTCGCGCTCGTCGGGGAACACGTAGCAGCTCTCGTCGGCCACTATGCCTATGGAATCGAACAGGTACCCCGTCTTTACGCCGGTGGCGTGCCTGTGTATGGTGTCGCCGTTCTGGCCCTCGAAGTGTATCCAGGGCGTCTTTATCTGGTATGCGGGCAGCGAAAAGTCGAACGTGTCGCCGAATATCTTGACCAGTATGCCGGCGTGGGCATGGTCGCTGTTGAGCGGCCCGGCGCCCTCCGGCCCGCCCGGGGCGTCGACGGTTATGGTGGTGAACGTGTACCCCGCGTACCCCACGATGGCCGCCACGGCGGCCAGCGCCCCGATCGCTATGATCTTGTTCTTGTTGTTCTGGCGCGCCTGCCGGGCCGCGTACCTTTCGCGCTTTTCCTCGCGGTCGCGCTGGTGCTTCTTGCCCATCCGGCTGCGGCCCCCCGAGTTCCCTAATTAATGGTTCGCACCCCGGCGCCGGGCGCGCCCGCAACCGAAATAAACGGGGCCGGCCGGCCGCCGCCGGTGGCCTGCGTGTTCTGCGAGATACTGCGGGGCCGCCAGAGCTGCCACGAGGTCCACTCGGACGCCGGCCACGTGGCGTTCCTCGACCGCTATCCAATAGACCTGGGCCACCTGCTGGTGGTGCCGCGCAGGCACTACGAGCGCATAACCGACATGCCCGGCCCCGAGGTGGCGCGCCTCTTCGAGCTGGTGCCGCGCGTGGCGCGCGCGGCGCTGCGGGCGACGGGGGCGTCGGGGTTCAGCATAGCGCAGAACAACGGGCGCGACGCGCGCCAGATAGTCCCGCACGTGCACGTCCACGTGATACCGCGCTACCGCGGGCGGGGCGCCGTCTGGACGGGCCGCAGGATAACGGGGGACGGCGAGCTGGAGAGCCTCGCCTCCAAGATACGCTCTCAAGAGCCGTAGGCGGGGTTGTAGCGCAGTATGGCGCCGACGCTGCCCAGGCTGGCCAGCATCGCGCCGTGCTCCGACGTGCCGGATATGACCTCTATCTTGGCGCCGGTCTTGTCGGCCAGCAGCGCCAGGTGGTCCACCATGTCCTGCCTGCCCGTCTCCGAATCCGGGGATCCGCACGAGCCGCACGGCTCGGACTGCATCCGGGCGGCCTCCGCGATGGCGCGCGGCTGCTCTACGATCGCTTCTGCCTCGGCCGAGCACTTGCGGCACCTGGCCCAGACGCGCACTAGGCCCGTAGAGTCGGTGACCAGCAGGGTGGCAACGACGCTGTTCTTGAGCAGCCCGACCGTCTCTGCCAGCCCGTAGGCCCCCAGGCCGCTGCGCGAGTTGACGTGCCTGAACAGCTCCTCGACCAGCGCCTTTTCCTCGACCATGCGGTAGTCCGAGAGCACCGGGGCGGCCTTGGCGAACGCCTCCCTGATGCCCTCCGGCCCCGCGTACGAGGCGTCCACGGTGGCAAGCACCGCCTTTTGCAGCCTGTACTCCAGGTACCCGCCGTTGACGAACTCCTCCTTGGTCGGGCCCGGCCCCGAGACGACCAGCCCCTTGACGGGGTGCATGTCGACGAAGTAGCGGCGCGTGGTGTCGGCAACGCGGTTAAAGTAGTAGGTCATCTCCATCTCGCGCAGCTTTTGGAAGCGCTTGGCAGACTGGCCGCCCTGCCTGTGCTTGCCGGCCACGCCCGACGAGGTGTGGTCGAGCACCTCGACGCGGTCGCCGCGCAGCAGGCCCCACCCGGCGTCCTTTGCGTCGATGGCCAGGAACCCCACCACGTCGTCGTCCTTTAGCATGTCCTTGAGTATGTCGGTGTGGAAGTGGTCGTCGCACCTGTACAGGTACTGCCGCAGGTCCTTGGGCGGGTCTATCTCCCATATCTGCACGGTCTCGCTGCCCAGCGGCCCGCCGCCCTCGGGCGGCAGCGCCCCGCAGAAGACGGCCAGCCCGCGCTCGGGAGTCTTTTTGAGCAGCTTTAGGCGCTGGACGACCTTGCCCAGCGAGGCGACCACGTGCGTGCGCGTCAAGTCCGACTTTATGTTGTCCGCCGTGCCCTGCTCCTGCTGCAGCGTGCCTATGATCTCGTGGAGCTGCTTGTTCTTTGGTATGTACACGGTTATCAGCTCGGTCCCCCTGCCGGACTTTAGCGAGAGCTCTTGTATGGTCCTGCGTATCTGGTACATGCGGACCGAGTCGTGCGCCATGTCCCACGCGGCCGATCTTGGCATATTAACTTTGACCGAGGCTCTCCATCACCCTGTGGAAGACCTCGGCCGGCTGGTTGCCGCGCACCTTTACCACGCTCTGCCCGTCGAATATGAGGAACGAGGGGGTCGCGTCTATGCCCATCGAGCCGCCGCGCTCGTACGATTCGAGCACGGCGGGGCGGTGCCGGCCCTCGTCCATGCACGACTCGAACGGGGCAAGCTCGGCGCCCGCCTCGGAGGCGAACGAGCCGAGCGCCTGCCGCGTGACCCACCCGGTCCTCTCGCCGCCCCAGTTTTCGTACAGCAGGCCGTGGTACCGCCAGTACAGGCCCTGCTCGGCCGCGCAGCGCGAGGCCTGCGCGGCCAGGACGGAATCCTCGCCGTTGAGCGGAAAGTCCTGGAAGACGATGCTGGCCCTGCCCTCCTCTACGTATCCCATCAGCTGCGGGAGCGTGTCGCGGTGGAACCGGTAGCAGTACGTGCACTGGTAGTCTCCGTATTCCACTATGGTTATGGGCGCCGAGGCCGAGCCCATCCTGGGCGAGCCGCCCTCCTCTATGGCCGACGGCGTCAGGCCGCCGGGCTCGCCTGCGAGCAGGCCGGCCGACAGGATGCCGGCAGCCGCGCCGCCGGCGGCAACTGCGGCCACTAGCAGGTACTTCACGGGGGGCCCGGCGGCCGGGCCGCGTAAAAACCTTCGAAACAGTAAAAACCGGCCGCACCCCGGCGCCCCCGTGATCTGCGCAGAGTGCGAAAAGAGGCGACATTTCGCCTGCATAGACTGCAAGAGCAACCACAGCACCTACCTGTGCGGGTGCGAGTGCCACGACGAAAACACCCAGCCGCACGAGGTGGAGGGGCACTAGCCGGCGGGCGGTTAAAAAACCATGCCATGCCGCCAAAGTTCATAAGCAAAAACCCCTTCCCGTGCGGCGATCCATGGACGACGGGTTCGGCAGTCTAGAGTACGTGATGGACAGGTACTCAAAGTCGTGGTGCTGGAAGGTGACCGGCGACGGGGCCGTCGGCATGATCTCGCGGCTGGTGCCAAGCTCCTGGTACGGCGACGGGGAAGACGCGGTCATAATCCCTGACAACCCCGAGAACGTGGGCCACCTGAAATGGATGAACGAAAAGCACCCGCTCGAGATCCTCTCAAAGGTGGCCTGGCGGCGGCGCGCCGCGCGCGCGGCCCCGCGCCGGCCCGACGAGCCGCTGCCCGACCTGGAGGAGGCCGAGCCGGGCCCGCAGTTCCTCGGCGAGCTGCTCGGCTTCCAGAAGCAGGGCCTCGACTTTCTGATAAAGTCCTCGGGCAACGCGCTGCTGGCCGACGAGATGGGCCTCGGCAAGACGGTCCAGACGCTGGCGTACCTCTCCACCGAGAGGCGGCCGTTCCCGGCGCTGGTGGTGTCCCCGCTGGTCACGCTGGGCAACTGGAGGCGCGAGATAGGCAGGTTCATGGGCAGGCGCAGCAGGAACGGCCGGATAAACGCGTCCGGCTCGCCCGAATCGGTGACGATAAGGACAGGCAGGCGCGGCGCGCTGCCGCCGGCCGACATTTACATCACGAACTACGAGCTGGTGTACAAGCGCGCCGACGACCTCGCGCGCGCGAACCTGCGGACGATCGTGTGCGACGAAGTGCACAACCTGCGATCAAAGTCCACGCAAAAGTACCGGGCCGTGCGGCGACTCTCATCGCTGCCGTCGGTCGAGTACCGGATAGGCCTTTCGGGCACGCCCATATACAACCACGGCTCGGAGATCTGGCCCATCGTCAACATACTGCGCCCCGGCCTGCTGGGCAACTACCGCGAGTTCTGCCAGTACTTTTGCTACATCAACGACAGGGGCAAGGCCATCGTGCTCGAAAAGAGGCGCGAGTCGCTGCGCCGCGTGCTGCAGCAGCACGTGATGCTGCGCCGCAAAAAGTCCGACGTGGCCCTCGAGCTCAAGGACAAGGTCAGGTACAAGGAGGTCATCGAATCCGACGCCGACTATTACGAATCCGAGCTGGGCCGGATCTGGCGCAGGCTCGAGGAGGAGCAGCGCGCCGGCGGCGCCGATTTCGACAAGTCGGCCTCCTACCAGCGGGCCATAGCCGGGGAGCGCAAGGCCGCCGCGGTCGCCAAGATGCCGCACGTCATAAAGTTCGTGCGCAACATCATGGAGATAGAGGAGAGCGTCGTGGTCTTTTGCCACCACCGGACGATACACTCGTTGCTCCACGAGAGCCTCTCGTCGTTCTCGCCCTCGTCGATAATAGGCGGGCAGAGGGACGAGGAGCGCCAGCGCAACATGGACGACTTCCAGGACGGCAAGTCGCGCCTGATGATAGCGGGCCTGCGGGCCGGCAACGTGGGGATAAACCTGACGCGCGCAAAGTACGTCGTCTTCGCCGAGCTGGACTGGAGCCCGGCGGTCCACAGGCAGGCCGAGGACCGCCTTCACCGCATAGGCCAAAAGGGGACCGTCTTTGCGTACTATCTGATAGGCAGCGGCACGCTCGACGAGCACGTGGCCGGCGTCCTGGTGGACAAGAGCTACGAGATAGACAGCATTCTGGACGAGGGCGCCGAGCAGTTCGACCAGCGCGACAAGGCGCGCCTCATACTGGAGCACATACACGCGAGGGGCGCCAGGTGAGGTTCGAGGTCCGGTTCCGCGGCCACCCGTGCGTGCGCTCCACGCACGGCTCGACCGTCGAGATCACCGGCTCGGGCTCGCTCACGCCGGCGGGCGACTGCATAGTGGGGGTCTCGGCCTCGTGCGGGTGCGCCGGCCTGCCCGGCCCGCTCAAGGAAACGCTGCGCGACGGCTCCTCGCGCGTGCGCCTGACGCTCTCGGCCGGCCCGCACGAGTTCTCGTTCGAGGGGCGGGGGTCGCCGGCGCTGGAACTTTCGGATCCGCGCGACATGGTGATGAGGACCAGCACGCACGCGTGCCCGCGCACGCTGGCAGTCTCGTGCACGCGCGCCTCGGATTCGGTGCCGCGCTCCATGGTCGCCGCGCTCCGGGATCCGGGCGCGCGCGGGACGCTGGCCATCGAGGCCGGCCCGCCATGACCCCGCCCGATCCGTCCGCCCGCGCAGCAAAAGAGTTTGATCCCTTGTCTAAACCAATTCACCCGTGCGCGATCTCCGCCGCGGCGCAATGACCTATATACGGGGCGTCTAGCCGCGCCGGCATGGAGAAGGCCGAGTACGGATCGCTTCTGCAGCGCCTGCTTGCCAAGGAGGAAAAGCCCGAGCGCGCAAAGAGGGTGCGATCGTCCACGCAGAAGCGCAAGCGCAAGATCGAGCCGGAGCAGTCGGTGTACGGCGAGATCACGGTGCGCGCCATAAAGGGCAAGGAGTGGATCATAGTCGAGTGCGGTTACGTCTTGGAAATGCACCTGCTCAGATCGGTCTTTTGCGCCGCGTACCCGCCCGTGCACGTCTCCCCTCACATAGACAACGTGCTCGTGCTGCGCAAGGTGCTGGAGCGCTACCCCATGAAGATAAACACCCCGAAAAAGTGGGAGGAGATCCAGGGCAGGGTGGACGCCGAGCTCGCGCTCGCCGGGCGCCTCTCGTCGCTGGAGCACAGGTCGCCCGATCCGGACATGTTCCGAGGCGAGCTGATGGAGTTCCAAAAGCTGGGCCTGGACTTTTTCGAAAAGACGCGCGGCGTGGCCCTGCTGGCAGACGAGATGGGCCTCGGCAAGACCGTCCAGACGCTGGCGTACCTGTCGGGCCACCCAGAGGCGATGCCGGCCGTCGTGGTGGCCCCCCTCATCACGCTGGACAACTGGGCAAGGGAGGTGCGCAGGTTCCTCAGGACGCCGGGGGCCGGCGGCGAGCCGGCCGTGCCCCGCATCGCCAAGATCCGCAAGGGCGCCCGCAAGGCCCTGCCCGAGGCCGACATTTACCTGATAAACTACGAGCTGGTCAGCAAGCGCATAAAGGATCTGGTAAACTCGGGGCCGGCCACCGTGGTGTTCGACGAGATACAGCACCTGCGCAACCCCTCGTCCAAGCGGTTCGCCGCGTGCCAGGCGCTCGCGGGGGCAGACGGGGTGGACAGGCGCATAGGGCTGTCGGGCACGCCCATATACAACCACGGCATCGAGATGCACGGGATATCCGACGTGCTAAAGCCGGGCGTGCTCGGCGAGCGCTACGAGTTCGTCGGCAAGTACTGCGACAGGGACACCTCGTCGACGTCGAGGGACAGGCGCAAGCCGCTCTCGGAGGTGCTCGGCAGGAGCATCCTGCTGAGGCGCCGCAAGTCCGAGGTCATGTCGGACATGCCCGACAAGAACCGCCTGGTCCAGAACATCGACATAGACGAGGAGCAGTACGACATGGCCGTCGAGGCCATGTACCAAAAGATGGAGGCCGCAAAGGCACTGGCCGACGCGGCCTCGGGCGCCGAGCGCAGCAGCCTCATGTCCGAGTTCAACCAGGAGGCGCGCCAGATGAGGATACAGGAGAGGCAGGTGGCCGGCATCGCAAAGGCGCCGCACGTCGTCGAGTACCTCAACATGCTGCTCTCGGATCACGAGGAGGAAAAGTTCGTCGTGTTCTGCCACCACAAGGAGGTGCGCCGGATACTGTTCCGCGGCCTGCGCCAGGCCAGCCCGGTGCAGGTAATGGGGGGGCAGACCGACAGGGCCAGGCAGGCGTCCATCGATTCGTTCCAGGAGGATCCGGACTGCCGCGCCATAATCTGCGGCCTGCGCGCGGGCAACCTCGGCATAAACCTGACGCGCGCGGCGTACGTCATATTCGCCGAGCTGGACTGGAGCCCGGCGGTGCACATCCAGGCCGAGGACCGGCTGCACCGCATCGGGCAGAAGCGCGCGGTCTTTTCGCACTATCTGGTGGGCCGGGGGACGTTCGACGAGTTTCTGGTCGGGACGCTCTCGGACAAGGCCGAGCAGATAGGCAACGCGCTGGGCGACAAGGTCGAAAAGATAGACAACGCGCGCGCCCTCGAGGCCCTTCGCGCCAGGTTCGGGAGCAAGGCCGCCCGGGACGCGGGGCGCGGCGGCGCCGAAGCCGACCAGCTGTCCATCTAGCCCGTTCCGGGGGCGCCTGTTCTACAGGATTGGGACAAATGCTTTTAACCGCTCCCGGGCCAGCCAGCCCAATGAATGCTACAAAGTACGGATTATACGCGATGCTTCCGCTGCTGGCAGTCGCGCTGCTGGCCGGCCAGGCCGGCGAGGCGGCAAAGTCGGGCGGCGCGCCGCTGAGCTCTTACGGTTCGGCAAACTCTGTCGTCTGCGGCGACCGCCTCTGCTCGGAGTATCCGGGCGGGCGCGCGGCGTTCGAGGCCATGATGCGGGGCGAGACGTCCCCGCCCGGCCGCGGATCCTCGCCCCAGGTCGGCGACGAGGCCATGGCCGTCCCGTCCGAGACGGACGCCATGACGGAAGATTCCATGATGGACGGAGCCATGATGGAGCAGGACGCCATGACGGAAGGCTCCATGACGGAGGACGCCATGGTGGATACTGCCAAAAAACTGACGCTCGGGAGGGCAAGCGTGCCCGCGGTCATGCCCATGCACATGGGCTACTATGACGGCGAGCCGGTCTACTATATCGTCACCGATTCCAGCGAGCAGACCCACGCAGACACGGTCACGGAGATGCAGGGCTGGAAGGTAGAGCTTGCCCCGCCCCTGGCGCAGACGCCGGATTCGGCGCTCTCGCCCGTCTACTTCTTCACCAACGGCGTGGAAGGCGACGGCGTGCACGGGTACCAGAACCAGGTCTTTACGTCGGTGCCCGGGCAGGAAGGCTACAGCGCCCTCACCTCGCACGTGCACGTGACGTGGAACGACGGGGACGAGGCGCGCGAGCTGACATCCGCGGCGCAGGTAATGCAGGCTGCCGACGACGGCGCGGTCATACTTACGGATCTGCCCGTGGTGATGAACATGCCTCAGATAGTCTGGCCCGGCGGCCAGCTGCAGACCGTTGACCGCGAACTGACAGACGACTCGCCGTACGGCGGCGGGCAGGTGCTCGACATCGACACCGACGGCATGGAGGTGACCTTCATAGCGCACAGGGGATGGGGGCCCGACGGCCGCACCATCTACTACATCGTGACGGACGCCACGCCCAGCGGGCCCGCAGAGGCCATGGGGGTCGTAGACGCGCCCTCTGCTGCGGCGCTCGTGGCCAGCCCGGCCGCGGTGGACCTGTACCAGTTCCGCAACGGCATCGCCGGCCCCGGGCCGCTCGGCTTCCAGCCGGGCATAGCCACGGGGGCGCCGGGAGACGAGAACTACAGCCCGATGTGGCGCATATTCGTGGTCGGGTGGGAAGACCCGTCCGAAGCCGCGCTGCTCGAAACCGTAGGGGACATCAACGCGTACCGTCAATCAGGGCAGGTCTCGATCGAGATCGCGCGCCCGATGGACAGCGATCACATCGTAAACTGCCCGTTCATAGACCCGTTCCAGTAGGATCGGGCGATTCTCATTTTTCGGCTAGGGCGGCACGACGCACGTGCCGGTGGCCGGGTTGTACGCGAGCCCCGGGCCGCACGAGGGAGCGATGCACGAGCCGGACTCCTCGTCGAGTATGGCGCCGCTCCCGCACGAGGGGCGGGTGCAGACGCCGCCCTCCATGACGAGGCCGAGGCCGCACCTCGAATCCTGCAGCACGCCCGGCGCCTCCGGCCCCCAAAGGTCGATCTGCGTGTAGGCGAGCGCGCCGCCCGCCGCCACGGCGGCCGCTGCGGCCGCCAGTATTATCCACTTTTTGCCGACGCTGCGCCTCCGCGCCGGCGCCTCTGTCTTTTTGACGGGCGGCTCCGGGGCCGGGGGCGATTCCTTGCCTATGTCGAACAGGGCCGCCCCGCACCACATGCAGTAGTTGCCGCCCACCTGGTTCTTTTTGCCGCACTTCCAGCAGTGTATCAGGGTGAGGTGATCCTCCTTTTCTTCCTCTTCGGGCTTTATCCTGACGAGGTACTTTTCCTTAAGCTCGGCCAGGTACTTTTGGTCGCTGTCCCACAGCGTCTTGTTGTGTATGTACGACTGCTTGATGTGCTCCAGCCTGAACACGTCGCCGACCCCGAGGCGGAGCAGCTCGTTGACCTCGTCTACGATGTCGGCCGATTCCACGGAAGCGCCCCGGGGGGGCCATTGAAAACCGTTTCTATCCGCCCGCGGGCCTCAGTCGGGGCGTTCGGACAGCTTGTAGAGCGGCTTGCGGTGCGCGTTTCGCCCGACCTCGACTAGCCTGACCGTGCGGACGTATTCGTCAAAGCCGCGCTCCGCCCCTGACTTCCCTGCCGCGCCTACACGCTTGGACGTGCTCGATCACCCGGGAGCGCGTCGCGCCGGCCTCTGGCGTAATGGAGTTTTCAAAGCACATCTCCAAGGCCAGATCCAGTATCGACGGCTCAGATTAGGACGATTTGGTTTCCACGACCGCGGGACTGTTGGACTGCGCGTCCGGCTCCGCCATGTCCGGGCGACGCCGCAGCGCGCAATAACTTCTCTGCGAAGCCGGCGATCCGGGCCGCACTCCGGACGCGCCCGCGCAGGAAAAGCCCGGCAGAACCAAAGGGCTAAATCCGCCCGCCCCGGCGGGGCCGGCGTGGACTTTATGCTCGAAGAGGAGCTGGTGGACCTGATCACCGAGTGCCTGCAGAATCCGGGCGACGCCAAAAAGGAGGAGCGCATAACCCAGATAGGCAAGATTCTCCACGAGGACGGCGGGCTTGACGCCATGGAGAACTTTTTCTTCGCCGCCGGCAACCGTGTGATGGGTGAGACCGGAAAGGACCCGGCGCCCCTGCGCAGGCTGTGGTCGGGGATAGACCCGGGCTGGCGCTAGCCGACGCTGATGTCCAAATACGAGACGTCGGCGAGCGGCAGCTGTGTGGCAAGGTCCTGCCAGACGAATATCTCGGCCCGGTACTGGCCCGGCTCCGGGGGAGTCCAAGACAGCGCCATGTTGGCAGAGCCGCCCGGCGCCAGGCTGTTGCCGAGCCAGCTCAGCTGCACGACGGCCCCGCCCCCGTCCTTTATCTGCACGATGTACAGCAGGTCCTGCCCCGAGCCGCCCGAATTCGATATGTGCGAAGAGACGTTGAGGGCCGTGTTGGAGCTGACCGTGGTGCCCAGCGCCTCGCCGAACGAGTTGGTCAGGCTCGTCCCCGAGACGGCCACCGGCCAGCCGTGCTCGGCCGCGAGCGCGCAGGGTACGGCGGCGCACAGCAGGGCCAGGGCGAGGGGGGTCATAGCGCGATCCTGTAGTAGTCCCACCTTTCGGGATCGAACTTTGCCACGAATTCCACGCCCTCTTCGACGGCCATCCTCCTCTCTATGACGTCCCTGAGCCCAAAGCTGGTCATGTACTTGAAGCCCATCGAGGAGGCCTGCATCACTATGAGGTGGCGCATCTCGCTGCCGCCGCGCAGTCCCCAGTAGCCCATCTTGAGCGCTATCGGCTCCAGAAACAGCGTGTTGCCCAGGCCGCAGTTCTCGTCGCCTGTCTTTTCCCGCAGGTCGTATGCCTCCAGCGGCCCGCCCTTTGCGAAGCCTATCACGGGGCCGGCGGGCCCGCCGCGCCTGAGCGTGTTCAGAACGTAGCGCGGATCGGCGACAGTCTCACTGAACGTCTCGCGCGTGATCTGCAGCGGGCGCGGCAGCTCGTCGTATATGGACAGCAGCCGGTCGGCGAACCCGGCCTCCGAGCGCTCGTCGGCCCTCTCTATCTTGGGCACCAGTTTCAGGTCGTCGAACATGTACTCGGACTGTATCCGTATCTCCTCCTGCCTGAGGCGCAGGAACGCCTGGACGGTGTCGAAAAAACTCCTGCGCATCGGGGTGGGCATGGCGCGCAGCACGTACTGGCACATGCGGGCCTCGGCGTTGAGCAGGTCGTCGAAATACGCGACCGCCCTGCGCACGATGAGGGCCGGGTGCCAGGCCGAGGCGTGCGCGTTCATCTTGGCCATCTCCATGGCCTTTGCAAAGTCGCCCATCGCGTACCCCGCCACCCTGTCGACCACCGAGAGCACCCACCCGAGCCGCTCTATCTTCTGGCGGCGGGCCGGCTCGCCGCCGCCGGCCTCCCACCTGTCGAGGCACTCTCTTATCGCGCGCTCGGCCGAGGCCCGCGGCGAGTCGTGCCACGGGTACGTGGTCCTCATTATCATGGCCTTTACCACGTCCTGGTCTATGTGTGCAGATCGCATCAGCTCCCCGAGGTCGGCGTCCTGCGACATGTACCGAACCACGCTCTCCTCGTGGGGCTTGTCGACGCTCTTTTCGGGGTCGAAGTCGTGCAGCAGGGCCGCGACGAACAGGTGCCGCGCCTCGTATTCGTCTATCTCCCCCTCGCGCATGTAGTGGCGGCAGACCACGAGGGTGCCGTACACCACCTCCAGCTCGTGGTCTATGTTGTGGTACCCGTAGTACCCCGAGCCCATGCCGCGCGACTCGAACAGGTCGGCCGTGTAGTCGAGCATGAGGCCGTAGCACGGATCGCCCAGCCCGCACTCGGGGCGCAGGGCGTCTATCCTGTCGAGCAGGGCGTGGCGCGCCGCCAGTCTCTGCATGCGGGCCGGGGCCCCCCGTGCCCTTAAAAGTAATGCGTTTTAATACCTCGGGCGCCCGCCGCCCCGCGTGCCTTGGACGGTGAGCGTGGGGGGTAGGCGCTTCGAGGCCTCTTTGGAGGGATCGTCGATCGGGCCCACGCCGGTGCGAAAGGCCGGCCTGCGCGGGGGCGCGTACCTTTCGGGCACCGATGCCGAGCTTCTCGAGTGCACCGTGCGCGACCCCGCCGTGTTGCCGCTGCTCACGCGCGCGATGCTCGGCCCCAGCGCCGACTTTGAGGAGATCGTGGCAGAATCGCCGGGCGGCAGGCGCGTGAGGGCGCACCTTGCAAGCTACGTGGAAAAGGGCGGCGCGGTGCGCCTCCGCCTCGTCGTCGACGGCTAGCCGGACAGCTCTTCGTAGGCGGAGTTTATGCGGGCCATGCGCTCGGCCGCGCCCTCCGAGCTGTCCCTGTCGGGGTGGTTCTCCCTCGCGAGCCGGCGGTACCTCTCGCGCACCTGGCCTGCCGTGGCGCCCGGCTCCAGGCCCAGCGCCTCGTAGGCCCACCGCGGCCTTTGGCGCATCTGCTCGTCGCCGCCCCAGTCCGAGGCGTACTTTTCGCGGTCGCGGTCCCTCTGCGATTCGAGCTCTTCTTCGTCGTAGTCGGTCTTGCGGCGCAGTATCGCGTCGCGCGCGAGGTATACGGCGACGGCGAAGGCGCCGGCGCCGAACGCGGCTAGCACCGCCGCCTGCACAGGATCCATGGCTCAGGTCAGCCTGTAGTCTTCCTTTACCGTGTTGAGCACCAAGCGCGTGACCGTGTTGGTGATGTCGGGCACCTTTGCGAGGCCCTTTACGAAAGAGTCCAGCTCCGGCCTGCCCCTGAACTTTGCGATCACGACGATGTCCGTATCGCCTGTCACGTCGTAGACGCCGCAGACGCACTCCATGGTGGCCAGCCTCTTTTCGACCGCGTGGATGCCCGATCTCGTGGCCACCTCGACGACGGCGGTCAGCTCGTAGCCCAGCTTTTCGTGGTCTAGCTGCACCGTGTACCCGCGCACGATGCCGGCCTCCTCCATCTTTTTCACCCTGGAGATGACCGTGACGGTGGACATGCCGAGCCTCAGGCCCAGCTGCCTAGCCGACATGCGCCCGTCGGCCGTCAGGGTGTTGAGTATCCTCATGTCGGCCTCGTCGCCGGCCCACTCTCTGGGGACGCGCCTCTTGGGCTTTCTCGCTTTGGCCACCGGGAAGCGGGGGCCGTAAAATCTATTTAAGCATTGGCCGGGGCCCCGTTCTGTGGACGCTTCGGGAGTGCGGGGGCTGCTGATGGAAGGCAGGTTCGAGCTGGCCGCAAAAGAGGCGGAAGAGGCCCTGCGCGCAGACCTCGGAAACGCCGACCTGTGGAACGCGAGGGGGGCAGCGCTGCGCAGCCTGGGCCTGGTCTCGGAGGCCGAAAAATGCTTCGCCGAATCTCTGCGCCTCGAGCCGCGCGACCGCGCCTCCTCCTAAAAGACGGAGACGTCGCCGGGGGCCGCGCCGCGCTCCGAGCCGGGCCGCGCGCCGTGCTCCTTTTCCTGGTGGCAGCGCAACTGCTCCATGGTGGCAAAGCCGGCGTGGCACAGGTAGCACTTTGGCTCGGATTCGCGCGAGAGGGGCATGACCACGGGATCCGCGCGGCTCGCGCCGTATTTATAGCAAGGCCGGGCCGCGCCCTGCGTTGGAGGCGCGCGGCGCGCTGCGGGATCTGCAGTCCAGATCCCACGCGCTCGACAAGATAGTGGCAGGCGAGCGGGTCTCGGTCAGCGAGGGCGCCGCGGCGCTGAGCGAGGACGTCCACGCGCTCGGCGCGGCGGCCGACGAGGCCCGCGCGGCGCGCTGCGGCGACGACGTCACGTTCGTGGCCTCGTACTACATGAACTACACCAACGTCTGCGCTGCCAGCTGCCAGATGTGCGCGTTTTACCGCAAAAAGGGGCAGGAGGGCGCGTACACGCTGACGCCCGAGCAGATAGAAGGGCGCGCCGTCGCGGCGGAGCAGATGGGCGCCACCGAGGTGCACATCGTCGGCGGGTTCCACCCGGATCTCCCGCTAGAATACTACGAGCAGATGCTGCGCTCGATAAAGTCGCGCAGCCCGTCCCTGCACGTAAAGGCGTTCACGGCGGCCGAGGTCTTCTTCATGGCGAGGCTGACGCGCAACAGCGTGCGCGAGGTGATATCGCGCCTCAAATCGGCCGGCCTCGGCTCCATGCCGGGCGGGGGCGCCGAGCTGTTCCACCCCGACGTGCGCGGCCAGATAGTGCGCGGCAAGTGCACGGGGGAGCAGTGGCTCGAGACGGTCCGCGAGGCGCACGGGCAGGGCGTGCGCAGCAACGTGACCATGCTGTACGGCCACATCGAAAAGCCCGAGCACGTGGTGGACCACCTGCTCCGGGTGCGCCGGCTGCAGGAAGAGACCGGCGGCTTTATCACGTTCATACCGCTAAAGTTCAGCAAGGACAACACGGATCTGGAAAGAGAGCACCACGTCGAGCACGAGTGCTCCAGCCTGTACGACCTGCGCGTGGTGGCCCTCTCGCGCCTGCTGCTCGCAGGCGCCCTGGACAACATCTCCGTATATTGGGTGGCGTACGGCAAAAAGGTCGCGCAGGTGGCCCTCTCGCACGGGGGCAACGACATGGTGGGGACCGCCTTTTCCGAAGAGATCTACCGCGCGGCCGGCAGGCCCGCCGAATCCTCCATAGACGAGCTCGCCGGGCTCATACGCGCGGCCGGCAGGCGCCCGGTGCAGCGAGACACGTTCTTCAGGCCCCTTCGGAGCCTCTGAACGAGGCGAGGTGGCGCCGGACCGACTCCACCTTGTCCTCGAGCGACGCGTCGCGGTCGTACCTGCAGTCCAGCTTTAACTGGGCGCCGACGCGCTCCGCCCCCAGGGCGCGCACCGCCGAGACCATCTTTCCGACCGCCTCGAGAACCGTCTCGAGCCTGTCCGACTCGAGCAGCGTGCCCATGGGCGACAGCTGCAGGCGCAGGCCCTCCATGCCCTCGACTGATTCGACCGCGCGCGCTACGTAAAAGCCCATGCTCGTCGCGCCGGCCGGGTGTATGCTGACCTCGGCGTGTATCAAGTCACACCCCGACTTCGGGCTTTTTGCGCATGTCGGCGGCCCCCTTTTTGCGCCTGCGCGCGCCGAACGATATGATGACCAGCAGCATCCCTATCCCGGCCACGATGCCGGCGAGCGTCCCCATGTCCTGCATCTCTTGCTGGCGCATCACCAGCTCGAGAGCCTCCTCCTCGGTTATGCCGGGCCCCGCAGTGGGGGAGGCGGAGCCGATGTACGCGGACAGCGATATGCCGACGGCCAGCATGGCGAGCCCGCCGGCTAGGAGGCGCCTGTCTATCAGCACGCGACCTGTCGCTCCCGGCCGTATTTAATCCTGACCTGGCCGGCTCCGGCACTAGCCCGCCTCCGGCGGGCAAAACGGCGGCGTCCGGAAGGCGGGCGCGCCCGGTTGGCCCGCGCCGCCTCCAGGGATGCGGGGATGCGCATCGTCCGCGGCCGCTGCCGCAGATCCGAATCTGCCGCATGCGGCAGCCGGAAAAAGAGCGGCGAAAATTCGGCCAACGCGCCGGCATGTTCTGGTCGGGGCCGGCCGCGCCCGGGTTTTTTCGCGCCGCTGCGGGTTCTTGCAGGGCTCCGTCCGAGCGATCCCTCCGCCGGCGCCCGCGCCGCTCGGTTGTGGGGCGGTTTATACGTGGCAGGATTGGCCGCGCGCCGTGGAGACCGACGGCCATACCGACGGGCAGATCCGAGCCGTGCTGTCGGGCAGGCGACTCGCGGTGATCGGCATGTCGTCCGATCCGGCAAAGGACGCGCACCGCGTCCCGGCCTACCTCGCCTCGCGAGGCTATTCGGTACTCCCGGTCAACCCCAACGCCGGCAGCATACTGGGAAAAAGGGCGCTGCCCGACGTCTCGGGGGCCGGCCCGGTCGATACGGTGGTGGTGTTCCGCCCCTCCGGGAGGGTGCGGGAGCTCGTCCCGTCGATACTCTCGGCGCGCCCCAAGGCGGTGTGGCTGCAGCGGGGCATACACGATCCCGCGTCCGAAAAAACAATTCGATCCGCCGGCATCGACGTGGTCTTCGACCGCTGCATGATGTCCGAGCACGCGAGGCTGGCCGCATGAACATCGACGAGCTGGCCTCGGTGCTCGAAGAGGCCGCGCGCTCGGCGGGCCTCGAGGTCCGCACCGTCTCGATGCCCGGCTCCGTGCAGGTGGTGCCGCCAGGCTCCACGCCGCTGTTGCGGGCCCGCGCGGCCCTCGAAGAACTCGACGCGCTGGCGCTGGACACCGCCGAGCACCACCCGTACTGGGAGCACCTGTCGCTGTGCTGCCAGATAGCCCGGGCGGTGCTGGACGGCTGGGAGACGGAGGTGTCCGCAGAGGACGCGGGGCACGCGCGCCGCTGCTCCGACAAGCTCTCCGAGTCGTGCTCGCGGCCTC